>CAWDKL010000059.1:0-69969 GCA_963802745.1 uncultured Alphaproteobacteria bacterium
GTACTACTGCGTCATAAAATGCGTTCGCGCCCGCCGTGGAGCCGCGGCACCGCAGCAGGGGCAGCGGGGCAAGCGTTTGACGATGGCGACGATGAGCCGGCGGCGCATGGTGGCGATCGAGTTTGGCATGTGGCGTTCGGGACGCAAGGGTGGATGCGCCGGGTCGGCGACGGTCGGGAATGGCAGGTTGCGTGCGTCGCCCGGCGCAACGAGGTCCTGAGGGGGGAATCGTCTCCCGTTCGGAGATGAGGAAACCGTAGGCTGCAATGCACAGCGTCGCGTGATGGTGAAAGCCGCGCCAGCCGCGGCCTTCGTAGTGCGCCAGCCCGACCTCCTGCTTGAGCTCTTGATAGTCGCGCTCGATGCGCCAACGCAATTTGGCGGCATCGACCAGATCGTCGAACGGAATATTATGCGGCAAGGTCGAGAGCCAGTATTTGGTCGGGGCCTCCTCGCCTTCGGGCCACTCGATCAACAGCCATTCTTTGCGCGGCTTATTGGGCCGTTCATGGCTGGAAGCGACGTGAACCCGCACCCGCGCAAAGCGCGATGACAGCCAGTCATTGGTGCCTTCCCGCCATGTGATGGTGCGCCAGGATTTCGCCCGCAAACCGAGGGCGAGGTCTTTGACCGAAATCGTATCGGGAGCGTCGCGGCGTCCTTTTTTCGGCGCAAGCCCGCGCCGCTCGCCCGGTTTCCACACCAAGGTTTGCGGCTGGATGCCGGCCACATAGGCCTTCCCCAATTCCGTCACCCCCGCCCGCAGCTTGCTGTCGTGGCCATAGCCGGCATCGAATATCGCCAGGGTGCCGGGGAGGCCCTGCTCGCTGGCGGCGCGGATCATCTCCAGCGCGATTTCCGGCTTGGTCTTGAACACGACATCCTCCGGCACCCCCGCCTTGCGGCGGCGCGCCGCATCATCCGCCCATGAGACCTTCGGCAAGTACAGCTGAAACGCGACCGGCAGGCTCCCGTGATGGTTGGCAAGCGACAGCGACACCGCCACTTGGCAATTCGCCTGCTTGCCCAGCTGGCCGCAATATTGGTGCTGCACACCGACGCTATGGCTCCCCTTCTTGGGAATGCCCGTATCGTCGATGATCCACGCCGCGATCGGGCCGTGACGTTCCAAATGCGGCAGCACCAGTTCGCGCACCTTGGTCAACACCGCCGCATCCGACCACGGCGCCTGACCGACGAAGTGCAGCAACGACTGATGCTGCGCCGCCGTGCGCGCCGGCGCCGTCAGCGCCGCCATCGGCTCGACGCTCTTGCGCTCGCCGGGCAGCAACAAGCCGGTGCAGTAATCCCGCAACGGACCCGCCCGATCCGCGTGCCCGATCACCCCGACAAGCTCGCCGACGTAGTGCGCGAACCGCTCTGCAGCCTCTTTGGCTTCGTGGAAAACCATCCCAGCCTCCCCATTCTCGCTGGGAAGAGTCCTCTAAACGATTCGCAAATGTACTACCCTGCGGCTTTCTGACTCAGTAGTACTAGGAGACTGGCGGCGCGCAATCGCATCAATGGCCGAAGTTTTCCTTTCTACCGACTAACGAGCATGCCCCGCCGCGCGGCGGCCACAGGATTATGAGGCTGGGCTTGTACCGGGGGATGACGCAATCGTCAGGTGCGCCAGCTCCCGCGTGGGATTTATCTCTCAAACGTTTGTGCTCCTGAAATCCCTCATGGCGTCGATCTGCGCACCACGCAGGCGCAATAAAGCGATTGCGCCCTACATTCTGTCGTATCGCGATCAGATCAGCGCCTCATAGTCCGCGTGCGATCCGATCCAAAAACACAACAGGCCGCCATCGACTTCTAGCGCCAACGCACGATAACGGGTGCCGACGCGAACCGACCAGAACCCATTGACTTTCTTTAATTGCAATGAAGGGTGCCGCGTATTTGCCTTGAGCAATGCGTAGTTCTTGTCGGCCAGCGTTCGGATATGATCGGGAAGCTTCGCATAGGCTTCCCAGAATGACGGGCCGGCAAGGTGTCTCACATCTCGCGCGCGCGACCTGCGCGAAAATCGGCGAGCGCCTGCTCGGCAAGGCGATCGAGCCGTCCCGCTTTGGCGTCGCGCTCGATCCGCTGGTCGAACCGCGCAGCCTCCAATTCCTCAAACCAAGCGCGAAATTCCGCGAACTGATCGGCAGGCAATGCGACCACGGCTTTTTCGATGTCTTCGAGAGTTGACATAGCAAGCTACCACATCTCGGTGTCACTGGATTTGCCCACGTTTCGGGTAAGCAAATTCCTGGGTGCCGTCAACGCTCGTGGACATGTTGACACATTGCCGATCCCAGGCTTGGTTCCCATAGCGCGCTCGGTGCTATCGATCAGGTCAAGCTGCGCCCAATGCGGACCTGATGGCGGAAGAGACGAATCGATCGCATGACTTGAGTTTGCCGGTGATCCGATCCCCACGCACCGGCATTGATCCGCATGGCCGTTCCGCACTACGTTCGTGCGAACGAAACCGTGGAGGAACCCCATGACCCAACCCACCACCCTGATCCGCACCGCGCTCCTCGCCGCCACCACGCTGGCCGCCCCGGCATACGCCGCCGACGTGACGCCCGAGCGGCTCCTCAATCCCGACAAGGAGCCGCACAACTGGCTGATGAACCACCGCAGCTATGATGCACAAAGATTCTCGCCGCTCACCCGCATCAATCGCGATAACGTCAAGAACCTGAAATTCGCCTATGCGGTGCCGCTCGCCGGCACCAATGGCCGCGAATTCGTCGAGGCGACGCCGCTTGCGGAAGACGGCTTCCTCTACATCACGGATTCCTGGGGCGTGCTCTACAAGATCGACGCCACCGCGGGCGATGTCGGCCGCATCGTGTGGCGGATGGATCCCGAAGCAGCGGCAGGGCGTGGCCAACCGCGGCGCCGCGTTGTGGGGCAATTACGTGATCTCACCGGCGAGTTTCCCGGCCCGCATCATCGCGACCGACAAGACCACGGGGCAGGTGGCATGGGAGACCAACGTGTCGGACGCCGAGCGCGTCACCATCACCGGCGCGCCGCTCGCCATCAAGGACAAGATCGTCATCGGCGCGTCGGGCGGCGACGGCGGGGCGCGCGACTGGGTGGCGGCACTCGATGCCGCGACCGGCAAGCTGCTGTGGCGCAAATACACGATTCCGGCGCCCGGCGAACCCGGCAGCGAGACCTGGAAGGACAAGACCAACGCCTGGCAGACCGGCGGCGGTGCGGTGTGGGTGACCGGCTCCTACGATCCCGCCACCAACCAGACGCTGTGGGGCACCGGCAATCCGGTCCCGATGATGGATGCGCGCGCCCGTCCGGGCGACAATCTCTATACCAACAGCGTGATCTCGTACGACCCCGACAACGGCAAGATGAACTGGTATTTCCAGTTTACGCCCGGCGACATGTGGGATTTCGACGAGGTCGGCAGCCACATTTTGGTGGACCGCATCGTCGACGGCCAGCCGCGCAAACTCGTCACCCATTCGGCGCGCAACGGCTTCGTCTACACGATGGAGCGCAATAACGGCGCCATGGTCGGCGCCAAGCCGTACGTGGACGTGAATTGGACCAAGGGCATCGACCAGAAGACCGGCAAGCCGATCGACTACGATCCCAACAAGGACGTGCAGACCTATTCGGGCATTGCCGACCCGACCTCGACCAACCCGATCAAACGAGTTTGTCCGACGCGGGTCGGCGGCAACAACTATTTCCCGTCGGCATACAGCCGGAAGACACAGCTTCTCTATATCCCCGCCACCACCGCCTGCGAACTGGTCACCAACGATAGAACGATCGCAGCCAAGCGCAACGAAGGCTGGTTCGTGCGCACCGGCGGCGGCTACAAGGTCGATGGCCGCTACGAGAGCGATCTAACGGCAGTCGATCCGGTGACCCAGGAGATCAAGAAGAAGGCGCACCTGCCGTACCCGAACTATTCGGGCGCGCTCACCACAGCGGGCGGGCTGGTGTTCATCGCACTGCTCGACGGCACCGTGGCAGCGTTCGACGACACCTCGCTCGAACAGCTTTGGAAGATCAACATGGGCTCCGGCTTCAGCGCGCCGCCGATGACGTTCGAGACCGGCGGCAAGCAATATGTCGCGATCGCCTCGGGCCCCAGCGCTACGTCGCGCACAAAGCTGCTCGCCACGCCGGAACTCAACACCCAGCGCAGCGCCACCGTGCTGTACGTGTTCGGGCTTTAGGACGCAGGCTTCCGGACCTGGTGGACGCCAAAATGGCGCATCGTTCCCTTAAGCGGGGCGATGCGCCAAATGAGAAGCGAAGGGGGGCACAAGTGGCCCATTCGGTAGTGTTCTCGACCTGCGGCAAGCGGGTCACCCGGCGGCGGTTTCCTTACGAAGCCGAAGGGGGCGCACCCAGCGGCGTCCATGCGTAGAGTGCGGCGATCCGGCACGCCACTCCGCAGCTTGGAATTCGCAGCGTGTCGTCGAGGCTGGTGAACCGCGCCGATACCCAGCCGGTGGCTCCGCGCAGATCGATCCGCACGTCAACACGATTGGGCTCGATCAGGACCACCGCCTCGCATGGGGAATGGGAGAGGTAGAGACGGCGTTTGACGTCGATCCAGGGTTCCCTCGTGCCGGGGACCGGGTCATGATCGGTATCGGAGACGATCTCGGCCAGCACATAGGCGCGCTCGGCGAAACGCTGCCCGGGTTTACAATCGGCGTCGATTACGACGACGTCCGGCTCCGGGCGGTAATTATCTCCATTGAAGCCGGACTCGGGGGCGCCGAGTTCCACACCGGCGCCTTGAACCGCAAAGCGTGCCGGATTGTGCTTTGCCAGTGCGTCGTTCAGCAGCCGTTCCAGATTTCCGGCGATCCGGTTATGGATGATCGTCGGGGGTACCATCATGACCGGAATGCCTTTGACGAGTTCCCAGCGTTCGTGGTCCGGCCGGGTCATTTGAAATGAGCGAAACCGCGGCGCCGACATCGTACCTAAAGCGTTCGATCGTTCTGCAGTTGCCATCGATGTTGGTCCGTGCGCGTAAGCCGATAGATCCATTTTGCACTTCGTGGCCGGATTGCAAAGGCATCGGCCGTGATCATCGGTCATCGCGTCGGCTTGCCTCATGGCAATAACACCAATCAAGAGACCGTTCCCGACCTTGCCACCGAACGCCCGAGATCCCAAGGGCTTCCCTGCCGGCAACGGCCGCGCTATGCCGACCCCAGGGGATTCATCACCTGAAAGCTCAAGGGAGCATCCATGAAACTGCCGCGCGACATCGGACCGATCCATTTTGTCGGCATCGGCGGCATCGGCATGAGCGGCATTGCCGAGGTGCTGGTTAATCTCGGCTACACGGTGACCGGGTCGGACGTGGCCGAGAGCGCCAATGTCAAGCGGCTGCGCGACAAGGGCATCGCGATCACGATCGGCCATGGCGCCGCCAATGTGGAGGGTGCCGCCGTGCTGGTGGTCTCCTCGGCGATCAAGCGGGACAATCCCGAGCTGGTGGCGGCGCGGGCCAAGCGCTTGCCGGTGGTGCGGCGGGCCGAAATGCTCGCCGAGCTGATGCGGCTGAAAAGCTGCGTCGCCATCGCCGGCACCCACGGCAAGACCACAACGACGTCGCTGGTGGCGACCCTGCTGGACGCCGGCGCGCTCGATCCGACCGTCATCAATGGCGGCATCATCAACGCCTACGGCACCAATGCGCGCCTCGGTGCCGGCGACTGGATGGTGGTGGAGGCCGATGAATCCGACGGCACCTTCCTAAAACTGCCGGCCGATATCGCGATCGTCACCAATGTCAACCCCGAGCACCTCGATCATTTCAAGACCTTCGATGCCGTCCAGGCGGCGTTTCAGACCTTCGTGGAAAACGTGCCGTTCTATGGCTTCGCGGTGATGTGCACGGACCATCCGGTGGTGCACACGATGGTCGGCCGCATCGAGGACCGCCGCATCGTCACCTATGGGGAAAACCCGCAGGCCGACGTGCGCCTTGTCGGCCTCAGCCATGCCGACGGCGTCTCGCAATTCTCGGTCACCTTCCGCGACCGCGCCGGCAGCGACGTGCACACGATCGATAACCTGACACTGCCGATGCCGGGGCGCCACAATGCGCTCAACGCCACCGCGGCGATTGCGGTGGCGCATCATCTGGGCATCGCGGACGACCTGATTCGCAAGGCGCTCGGAGGCTTCGGCGGGGTACGGCGCCGCTTCACCCGCACGGGTGCGTGGAACGGCATCACCGTCATCGACGACTACGGCCACCATCCGGTGGAGATCGCGGCCGTGCTGCGGGCCGCACGCGAGTCGGTGGCGGGCCAAGTGATCGCGGTGGTGCAACCGCACCGTTATACCCGGTTGCAGTCGCTGTTCGAGGCATTCTGTACCTGCTTCAACGATGCCGACAGCGTCATCGTCGCCGACGTGTATCCGGCCGGCGAGGCCCCGATCGCCGGCGCCGATCGTGACAGCCTCATCGCCGGCATGCGCGCGCACGGGCACCGCCATGTCATGGGGCTGGAGCGGCCGCAGCAGTTGGCCAGCGTGGTGAAGGACATCGCCCGCCCCGGCGATTATGTGGTTTGTCTCGGCGCCGGGAGCATCACCCAATGGGCCTATGCGCTGCCGGGCGAACTGGCAGCGCTCGGTGCGGCGGGATGAGCCGGTGGTGAAATGATCTCCTGCTTGGTCTCGATAGCTGCGGGTTGGAAAATCTGACGTACCGATAAACGACGCGGTACGAGATGCGAGGCATTCTACGTTTATCTGGCGCCGTTGGCGGGGGCAGGCGCTCGGGTTGATCGAAACAGATAATTCGACTGCGTCGATATATATATTCGGGGGTTTAATCCGTCCGGGCCGATGCGGTTGCACCGGCCCGGGCGGTTCAACGGCTATCGCCTTACGGCAGCACTTCGACAAATCCTAGGCGTCCTGCGGTATCTCCGCTGAAATAGATTCGGTTCGGATTGACCGGATCGATGTCGATGCGGCGCGGATCGGATTGCGCAACCGGGAGCGGGTACTCCACCCATTCCTCGGTCTTGGGGTCGAAGCGGGCGATCTTGTCGACCTTCTGCTCACTCATCCAGATCAGATTGTTCTTCTTGTCAACCACCACCGAATAGCCGCCTGCGTTCGGGGTCGGGGGCGTGAAGATCTTCATCTCCTTGGTCTTGTGGTCGATCTTCATGAGTTTGCCAGCCTGCCACAGTCCCACCCAAAGGTCGCCGTTGGCGTCGCTGTTCATCCGGCGCGGGAAGGCGTGACCGTCCTTGTAGGGGATCGGATACTCCTCCACATTGCCGGTTTTAGGGTCGATGCGGGCCATTTTGTCGATGTTGTCCTCGGCCCACCACACCGCGCCGTCGCCCGCGACCGCGAGGCCGTAGGCGCCGGGCTCCTGCTTAGCCCCGGCACTCGGCGACGGATAAAATTTGAACTCGGCCTTTTCCGGGTTCAGCGCGCGGACTTCCTTGCCCAGTCCGGTCGCATAGATGGTGCCGTCGGGATGCACCGCCATGCTGTTGCCGCCGGCATTGCCATGGCCCTTGGGCCACTGGAAGCTGGCGAATTTATCGTACTTGGTGTCGTAGCTCAGCCAGCGCCCATTGGGGCCGTCGGATACCCACAGAATGCCGTTCTTGTCGATCTGTGGATTGCCGAGGCGCTGACGGTTGGCGGCCGCCGGACCGGGCGGTGGGCTGATTTCGACGAACTCGTAGGTTTTGGGGTCGAAGCGGCCGAGCTTGCCGGCGCGCTCCGCCACCCAGGCATTGCCCTGTGGGTCGGACGCCACGTCGTGCGGTTCGGCATAATGGTTGACGAGATCGTAGGCGACGGCACGATATTTCGTCGCCTTGCCGGTCAGCAGTTCGCGCGGCAGGCGGCTATTGTCGTCATAGGGCTGATCCGGCTTGAAGCTCGCGGCAAGATAATGCGCAATGGTCCCCGCGTCCTTGTCGGAGATGTCGGGTATATTCTGGATTGCCATCATGCCGCGCATGCGCTCGACGGTGTGTTCCCATTCGGGCAGCGTGGTGCGCTTGACGACGATGCGCTGGAGATTGTGGCAGGTGGTGCAGCGGGCGTCGACCAGCCCTTGGCCGTCGCCGGCAGGCAGGTTGAGCGAGACGCCCTTGATCTGTTCTTCCGGTAGGCGATTCGGCCACGCCGGCGGCAGCATAGGACCTTGCCGGGTGGCGAGCGCGAGATTGACGTTCGCACTCTTGCCACCCTCGACCTTGACGGGGGCCGACTTGGCGCTCTCGAAGCCGCCGCCGATCCCTTGGACGGTATATTCGCCCGCCGGCAGGTCGCCGGCCTGGAAGCGGCCCTGGTCCTGGCTCACCACCATGAAAGTCAAATGGCGGTCAGCATTGATGAGTTTCACCATGGCGCCGGCAACCGGCTGGCCGGCCGCATTATTGACAACGCCTTGAACGACGCCGCGGCCGTCGGCCGCCTGGGCGGCCGTCGCCATGACGCCGAACGCGACGCCGGCGGCAAGAAGTCGAGTGAAGTTCTTCAGTGTCATGTGTTGTCCTCCTGGTGGCTGTTGTTTTGGTCGTAGTCCAACTGCGATTCTATCGCATTTCGAGGGGCAGTCGAGGCCCCTGTTGGCGGGGCACTCGCAGTTCGTTCTCGCCTCGTCCAGGTGGTCGGCCGACAGGGCAAGGACCTTGTCGCTGCCGATCTTGCGGTGACACTCAATCAAGCCGATGTACTGGCGCCGATCTTGCGGCTTTTCCGTGTGCTTCGTTTGCAGCTATAATTCGATGAAAAGGCCTGGAATGCGAAAAAGTCGTGACCGGTTTTTTATAAATTCTTTAAGCCCATAATCGCGACGAACGGGCCGAGATCGAGCGCATCCTTCGGCCGCGTTCTCTGCACCGCGTTCCGAACCGCCCGAGGGCACAGAGCGCTCGCTCACCGATCGTCCGGCGACCTCCATCTTGCGGTCATTACCAAAAAATGCCAATCCTAAACTCGGGATGTCACCGGCTTCGAATTTGCGATTGCCAGGGGGGCGGGGTGACGATCCGCGCTGATTGATCCGAAGCGGCCGGACAAGTTGCTGCCGGACGTAAGCATGTATGCAGCGCTACGTGATGTGGCGGGGAGGTTGCGATGTCGAACGTTGCCGGCAAGGCCTACGGCATGAATGTCATTACGCCGATGCAGCCCAGGTTGACGTGGATAAACCGGCTGCTCTTCATGATTTCGCGGGCGCGGCCCAACACGCTCACCGGACTGCTGGGACTTTCGATCATCCATTTCGCGCGCTGGGTGATCATCAAACGCGATCAGTGGCCGGATCTCGGCCAGGGCAAGCAGTCGCTGCAAAACGACTACATGCTATTCTGCAGCAACTTCAACGGTACATGGGATCAGTATATCGATGCTTTTTCAGACGGCATTCCGGGCGGTCTGGATCTGCTTTGGTATTCCAGCACAAAGTATCCGCATTCGATACCGATTACGCCGTTCAAGAACTATATAAGGGTAAACCAGATCGACACCAATTATTATTACAATTCGGTGCCCGGGGCAGCCCAGCGCGACGTCAAGGCGGCGATACGCGTTCGGAAGGCTATTCTCGATCTTACCCGGGACCATGCTGGGTTGTCTCCCGAAGCGTTCAAAGCCCGCTACATATCCGCGCTGGTCTCTGTGCAGAACGACCTCGGCTATCAGGGCTTCGCTCCAGTGGCGAGCAACGACACGGAGAATGCCGATAAAAATCGCTGGGCGTATGCTCAGCGCCCGGCCGCTGCTTCACGTTTATAAATAGCGCAATGTGACCGAGGAACGACCGATGCCGACATTTGACGGTGGACATTATTTCTTGACGGCACTGGTGCCGGTCAGAACCGATCTCGTGTCCACCCAAGACGACGACGGGGTGGCGTCTTCAGCGGTGCATGCGTTGCGCAAGCGCCTTAGCTTGCTGCCGACTGCCGCCCAATCCGACGCCTGCTTGAACGGGCAGAGTCCATTCGCACGGAACAAGCGCAACCATTTTGTGCGCCTCGTCGTCATCGACGACGTGGCCTATAATGGTCGCGTGTCGTCCGATACGGTGTTCAATGCGTTACGCGGCACGGTCCTCACCGTTGCGCAGCCGCAGGATCACTTGAGCTGTCCGTTTTTGCTGTTTGTGGCGGATATCGATGCCGAGAGCGGAGACGCCAACCAGCGCGATTCCTATCTCATCGAATTATGGAACACCATTGGCAAGGAGCTTCAGGACGTCTTTCAATATTGCGTGGGTTTCACAACCAGGGTGCAGGATGCGGCGAGTTTTGCCAAATATATTGCCGACTGCCAGCTTGAAACGACCATGTCCTTCAATGATTATTATCCAGTCACGGGGACGCAGCTGTTGAACCTGCTTCCGATGTGGCCGGATAAGGTTACGCTACTGGGTCTGGCTGCCGCGTTGGCGGTCATTGCCGCCGGTTTTTTCACCCTGTCGCCGCCCGCGTGGGTGGCGGCCGCAGTGCTGGCGGCGATCGTGTATTTGGCCTACCGGTCGGTCATGGCGGCCGGGGCAAAACCGTTCCCGCCTTCCGACGACGCCAAGCTGCCCGCGGTGCTCAAGGCCCTCTATTTGCAACATGCGTTCACACGTTTTGCAATCGATAATCAAATCACGGCCGCGGCCGCGGTGCCTGGTAAAGACGGGAAGAGCGACTCGGCGGCCGCACAGGAACTCTACGACAATTTCGCGCGCTTTATCGCCCAACACAGACCCGCCGATCTCGAAGAGCCGACGCAAGAGCCGGGCGTCATCCTTATGTAGAGAGGACCGCAACAGTGCTCCGACCGTGTTCCGAATAGTGGAATCGTTGGTTGGGTGGGCAATATCGAAGCATGCCACCAGCGCAAGATCCACGAACGCACGACGCAGGAAACGCGCCGAGGTGCATCTTACATCGCTTTGCTCTTACCGGGAATCTGGTCTAACAATAGGGGGATAACAATGGCCGCCGTACTCGATCTTGCGGATATTCAGGGAAACATTCTCAGCGCCTACGCGGTTCAAGGCTTTCTTAAAGGCCGCTTCCTGACGTTGAATATCGCCGACGCCGAAGCGGGGCAGAACTTCGTTAATGCTCTATTGCCGACCGTGACCACTGCGTTGAGCGCCGCGGGCAACGGCGTTCCGCAGCCGAAGGTGACAGTAAATATTGCATTCTCCTTCATGGGATTGCTCGCGCTTGGAATACCGACGCGGACGCTCGGTCGGATGCCGGACGAATTTATCGACGGAATGCGCAAGCGGGCACCAATGCTTGGCGACGACTTCCACGAGGACTGGACCAGCAAATGGGACGAGGTGTGGACGAAAACGAAGCCCGGTTCCGTCAGCGATGAACATACAATTCACATGCTCGTCACCTTGAACGCGCAGATGAACCCGGACGGAACCGCTGTGCCGGAGCTTGACCAAAAGACCGAGGAAATCAACAGGCTTTGTTCGCCCGGCGGCGTGACAATTCTTGATGGCCATAATTTGCCGAAGCGACAGCCGGTGTTGCGCTATCAGGATCTGTCCGTGCTGACGGTTCCGCGGAGTAATGGCACTGTTGAGGTTTTGCCGACGGAGCATTTTGGGTTTAGGGATTTTATCGGTGATCCGGTTTTTGAAGGCCAGCCCGACGGAAAACCAGTCAACGGGAATGGAGCATTCGACGGCGCTGGACATTGGCGCCCCTTGAAGGCCGGTGAATTCTTGCTTGGCTACCCGGACGAAGCGCAGGAAATCGCCGGCGCGGCGATGCCGCTGGACTTCAGCCGCAACGGCACGTTCATGGCCTACCGTAAGCTCCACCAGAACGTCGTTGAATTTCATAACTACATGGACGAGACGGCCAAGCGGTTCGGGGCCGTATTCGGCATAGATAATCCGCAGGACCGGTTGGAGACCCTCAAGGCAAAGATTGCAGGTCGCTGGTCGGACGGCGTTCCGCTTTCCCTTGCGCCGACGGCCGATGAATGGCGCAAGTTCAATGAGACCTATCGCGGCAAACCAACGGATCGTGAACGCGCTATCTCCGATTTCACCTTCCATGACGATCCGCAGGGGACCAAGTGTCCCATCGCTTCGCACATGCGGCGGGTCAACACGCGCGACAGTCTGGCGCCGAGCGGCAAGGAGGGTTCGGTACTAAACAATCGCCGCCGCGTCATCCGCCGTGGCCTGCCTTATGGCGACGGTTCTGCGGATTTGCCCGACACGACGGATCGCGGTGTCGTGATGCTCGTGCTCTGTGCAAGCCTGTTCCGGCAGTTCGAATTCGTGCAGCAGCAATGGATCAACTACGGCCTCGACGCCAACGTCGGCAACGATACCTGTCCGCTGGTCGGCAATCACGCCGATGGTACGAACGGCCCGAAAGCCAAGTTCGTGATTCCCTCCGACCCTAGCACGGGGCGGCCGCCCTTTATTATGGAGGGCATTCCGCAATTCGTGGAAACACGCGGCGGCGGATATTTCTTTATCCCCAGCATGACGGCCCTGCGCATGATCGGCATGGGTGTTGTCGATCCCACGTGACGGCCGGGACACCTTCGGTGGAGTAGGCATGGCAATCGCGGGCGCTCTCGCGGTTGTTTTTAATCCGGGCAGCGTTTTATTCGCGGAGGAGAGGGGACCTGAAGCCCAAGGCGGCCGCCGCGTTTGGGAACCGCGGCTGTAGCGGGTCGCATTGCGGATCCTGCGGACGTTCGTGCCGAATCTCATGCTTTCCAAGCATGATCGTCTCAGCGTACTGAAACACCGAAACCGCTATCGTGACACATCACCGGGGTCACCGGGACGTGGCGGAGGTGCTTGATCGCGAGGCGCCGATCAACCCGATCATTTGAGGTCGAAAAGCCTTTGAAGCAGCGGTGCCTTTGGGATAGGAACTGGGCACCGCCCGGCGTGGAGAACGCGTAGCGGACACCGAAGCGCTCGATTGGAGGAGGAGAGACCAATGAAAGTTGCAATTTGGCTGGCGACCGCCGTGGCCGTCGGTATTGCCATCACCGCATCGACACTGCCGAGTTCGGCATCGTCACGCGATGCGGCGATACGGCACTGCTCGCATCAGGCGCAAGCGCAGTGGCCGCGTCTTGGAAGCGGCTATAATTCGAACGGCCGCAATCGCACCATGGCTTACAAGGCTTGTATGCGCCGGGCCGGTTATCGTCCGTAAGCGCCTGCATAGTCCGGAGCCAGACACGTCTGCCGGCATTGAACGCAGGATGCTGCTCCAATGCCGGTGTGCTACAAACTACCCGGTCGCAAAGTATCTGCTCCATGCCTCCCGGCGCGACCGAAATCAAACCCTGTTCACGGCTCCAGCGCGTGCCGCACGTCGGCGAGCGATTTCTCGCAAGCCGCTTTGTCGCCCTTGCCGTCCGCTTCGCGCGCCCGCAGCATGCCAACCTTGATAGCCTCCACGGCAGCCGGCGTAATATCGCCGACCCGGCTTTCGGCGGCTGCGATCGAACTCGGCGTCGGCTGCCGGTGCATCTGCGCGGCGACGCTTTGGCTTGCGGTCGGGCCTTTGGCGGCCGCCGCCTCCAGGCGCGCATCGATTTGTATCTGCAAGCGGTCGATGTCGGGCGCGCATGGACCCGCGTGCGCCGCCATGGCGGACGCGGCGAACACCATCGCGCCGAAAATCCCTGAGCTGCGCATGTTCATAACATTATCTCCGGACCTGCTTCCTGGCCGTGGGCCGATCGCTCCGTCAAATATGAGGCCGGCGTGTATCGAAATCAAGAAATCAATATCGGGAATGATCGTCAACGCCTGTACGGGTGCGTGACTGCGGCGGTGCTGGTGGGCCGGTCCCACCTCGAACGCGCGGCGGCCATCAGCTTTGCAGCGGGCAACGGCGAATTGGGACCGATACACTCCCCTCGCGCTTGCCGTCGCGATGGTGATAGAAATGGCAGTCTGTCATAAGGTTCCGAGAGCAACGGCGAGGGCAACATGGCTACCTGTTTGCGGGAGCGGATCTTGGTGCGCGGGTTCATGAGTGCCCGCGGCATCGCGCGCGGAATGGTGGGCGTCCTGGCCACCGCGCTGGCGGTTTGGATTCTCCCGGCCGCAGCGGCGGGGTTTCCGGAGCGCGACATCACCTTCATCATTCCGAATCAGGTCGGCGGCGGCTTCGATGCCTATGTGCGGGCGATTGCGCCGGTGATGGAGAAGTACCTACCGAACAAGGTCAACGTGCTGCCGCTCAACGTGCCGGCGGGCGGCGGCGCCAAGGGCGTAAATCAGCTCTACCGCGCCCGGCCGGACGGCTACACCATCGGCATCATGAACATCCCCGGTCTGTTCATCCTGCAGGAGCGCGGCGGCGGCTACGACCTCAACCGCTTCACCTGGCTCGCCGGCCTGGGTAAGGATCCCTACGCGCTGGCGGTGCCGTGGAACTCGCCGATCAAGACGGTGGCCGACCTGCAGGCGCTGTCGAAGACCCGCCCGGTCAAATTCACCACCAACGGTCCCGAAGGCACCGCCTATGGGGTGACGCTGATCGCGACCGACCTGCTCGGCATCCGCCTGCAGCTGATCACCGGCTACAAGGGCTCGTCCGAATATGTGGCCGCCGCCGTGCGCGGCGACGGCGACGGCGTCATCACCAACCTGCCGATCCTGGCGCGGTTCGAGGCCAGCAAGTCGCTGCGCATGATCGCGACCTTCACCAATGACGGCACCCGCCCCGACATCCCCGACGCCAAGGCACTCGGCGAGCCGCAACTCGCCGAGCTTTTGGTCGAGCGCATGGTAGCGGCGCCGCCCAACCTGCCGCCCGCGGTGAAGAAAATTTTGGTCGAAGCCATCGACAAGGCGGTCAACGACCCGGCCATCGTCGCCCTGTCGGAGAAGACCGGCATGGGCCTGTCCCTGCAGTCGCCCGAGGAGGTGGTGGCCGACGTGCACAGCCAGGCGAGCTTCTTCGCAAAATGGAAAAAATATTTGGCGCCGAATTGAGCGGCGGCAGAGCATAACCGCCGCGTAGCCTGGGTTGGAGGCGCGTAGCGCCGCAAACCCAGGGGGCCCGGTGAACGGTATTGGGGCTTATCTGAAAGCGGCGTGCGGCACCGGCGCCGTCAAGCTGGCCGGCCACCGCTATCGGACAGGCCGCGGATTTGCTCCCCCAAATCCCCGTCGCACTCCATCCATCATCGCGGCGCCGCGGTGCTACGAGCCGATGGTCATGTCGTATTTGGATTGCAGCTCCTTTTCGACGCGGCGAACCGATTCGAGGGTGCGCGCGTGATCGGAGCTTGCCGGAAGGAAGCCGGCGACGATCCACGTGGCGCCCGAGCGCAGACCCGCGGCGCCGAAAATCGTAACCTCCCGAACATCCGCGCAGGGGACCGTCAGCAGCAGTCCAGCCAGCATCATGTCCTCAAGCTGTTCGCGGGGAATGCTGATCCGGTCGATGTCCGCGACGCGTTTCATCGCCCGCGCGAGCGGCGAATGCTTAAAATCCATCGATTTCACCTTGGGCGCCACGCCGATGGGGTCATCGAGACGCGGCTCCAAAGCTAAGATGGTGTTAGGGGTAGCGATATACAACCCCAGAGGCAGTCTCCACCTGTGCATCCCCGCCGGTTCATCGCTTGAGGTAACCGTTTCGACCAGGACACGGCCCTGTACCCACGGGCGTCGCAAAAGCGCTCCGAAAGGCCACGCGACGTCCAGGCGAGGACCTTAGCCCCCTTACTCCGCCGCCCGCTTCTGCACTACCAGCGCCGCGTCCCGCTCATACCCCGCTTCGCGCGCGTTCTGCGCCTCCAGCCCGACCAGCGCGTAATACTCCGGCAGCGGCATCAGCAGCGGCTCGGTGGCGGCGAGCGTGTTTTCGCGCTTGAGCAACGTGACGGCGTCGCGCACCGCCTTGGCGGCGGCGAACAAAGTGAGCGACGGGAACGACACCGCGGCGGCGCCGGCGGCCTCCAGTTCGGCGAGGCCGATGTGGCGGGTGCCGGCTGCCTGGGAGAATGTCGCGAGATACGGGCAATCAACCTCGCGCACCACGCGGGCGACCTCGGCGGCGGTGTGCACGCCCTGCGCCTTGGCGTAGTCGGCGCCGGCCTCGAGGAACAACCGGCAGCGGTCAATCGCGGCGTCGAGGCCTTCGACGCTCAGCACGTCGGTGCGGGCGCAAATCACCAGATCGCCGTCGCGCCGGGCGTCGAGGGCGGCCTTGATGCGGGTCACCATCTCGGCCACGGGGACGACCTGCTTGCCGGGCAGATAGTTGCAGCGATTCGGGAAGGTTTGGTCGCTGATGAACAGGCCGGCGGCGCCTGCGCGCTCGAACATCCGCACCATCTGGCGGATGTTGTGGACACCGCCGAAGCCGGTGTCGGCATCCACATAGACCGGGATGTTCACGGCGTCGCAGATGCGGGCGTAATGTTCGGCGTAATCGCGCACATTGGACTGGCCGGAATCGGCCTGCGCCAGCATGCTGCCGATCGCCGCATAGCCGCCTGCGAGCGCGCATTCGAACCCGGCGGCCTCGACGATGCGCGCCGAGAGGGCATCATACACGCCGGGCATCAGGGTGAGGCCAGGCTTCGCGATCAGTTCGCGCAGGCGGCGGCGCAAATTCATGGGGTTTCTCCAAGGCGGTGTAACAGGGATAAAAGTCGTGAGTGTAGCACCGGAGCGCGGGCGTCCCGCCCGCTCTTCATTCAATCACATCTGATCGGTCGGGGTTATCCGGCGGGCGAGACGCCCGCGCTCCAAGCTTTTTCCCCTGTTACGAAGCGGCGGTCGCGGGCGCGTTGCAGCCAGGGCTGCGCGGCAGCGGTGCGGGCTTCCCAGGCGGCGATCTCGGCCGCGCATTTGAGCGTCAGGCCGATGTCGTCGAGGCCTTCGATGAGGCGCATGCGGTCCGACGGGGCGATATCGAAACCGATGTCGGGGCCACCGGGGCCGCCGATGGTTTGGGTTTCGAGATCGACGCAAAACGGCGCGCGGCCGTCCACTGCGACGACGCGCGCCGTGAAGGCGTCGGCGTCTTCGGGGCGCAGTTCGACCGGCAGCATGCCGTTCTGAAGAATATTCTCGCGAAAAATGTCGGCGAGGCTGCGGGCGATGACGCAGCGGATGCCGACGGCGCGCATCGCCCACACGGCGGCCTCGCGCGAGGAGCCGCAACCGAAATTGCGCCCGCTCACCAAAATGCCGGGGTTGCGAAATTGCGGCCGGTTGAGCACAAAATCCGCCACCTCGCCACCGTCGGGGCGAAAGCGGCGGCGGCCGAACAGCACGGCCGCATAGTCCGGTTCGAGGCCGCGCTGCATCTGCAACGGCGCGATCTGGTCGGTGTTGACGTCGTCCTCGATCAGCGGTGCGGCGATGGCGGTGAGGCGGGTGAAGCATTCCATCTCACGCCGCTCCGCCTGCGAAGGTGCGCACATCGACGATGCGGCCCGCGATGGCGGCCGCGGCGGCGGTTTCGGGGCTCGCCAAATGCGTGCGCACGCCGAAACCCTGGCGATTCTCGAAATTGCGGTTGGTGGTGGAGATGCAGCGCTCGCCGGGCAAACCGCGGTCGCCGTTGCTGCCGACACACATGGAGCAGCCGGATTCGCCCCAGACAAAGCCGGCATCGCGGAACACGTTGTCGAGCCCGGCCGCTTCCGCGGCGCGCTTCACCGCGCCCGAGCCCGGCACCACCATGGCGGTGACGCCCGGCGCGACCTTGCGGCCGCGCACGATCGCCGCGGCGGCTTCCAGGTCGGGCAGCCGGTTGTTGGTGCAGGAGCCGATGAACACGCGGTCAACCGGCAGCCCGGCGAGCGCCATGCCGGGGGCAAGGCCCATATAGTCGATCGCCCGGCGCAGGCCCTCGGCGCGCTCCGGATCGTGGTCCGGGTCCGGCACCCGGCCGTTGATGCCGGCCACGTGGCTCGGGTCGGTGCCCCAAGTGATCTGCGGTTCCAGGTCGCCGGCATCGAGCACGACCTCGCGGTCGAAGCTGGCGTCGTCATCGCTCGCAAGCCTGCGCCACTGCGCCAGCGCGGCGTCGAGCTCCGCGCCGGCCGGGGCGAACGGCCGGCCGGCGAGCCAGGCGAAGGTCGCCTCGTCCGGCGCCACCAAGCCGCTGCGCGCGCCCATCTCGATGGTGAGGTTGCACAGCGTCAACCGGCCCTCGATGGGGAGGCCGCGGACGGCTTCGCCCGCGAACTCGATCGCAAAGCCGCGACCGCCGGCGACGCCGATCTCCGCGATGATGCGCAGCGCCACGTCCTTGGCGCCGACATGGACCCCAAGCCGCCCCTCGACCCGCACCCGCATGCGTTTTGGCTTCTTCAGCGCGATCACCTGGGTGGCGAGCACGTGCTCCAGCTCCGTGGTGCCGCAGCCGAACGCCAGCGCGCCGAGGCCCCCGACCGTGCAGGCATGGCTGTCCGGCACCGCGTGGGTCGCGCCCGGCAGCACCATGCCGAGCTCCGGCGCCACCACATGGGAGATGCCGTGGTCGGGATCGCCGAGGTCGAACACGCGGATGCCATGCCGCCGGCTGCCGTCGCGGGTGGCGCGCAGGAAAGCGGCGCCGTCCGGATTGGTGTCGTCGGTGCGACCGGCCTTGGTGGACACCATATGATCGAGTGCCGAGAATGTCAGGTCCGGCCGCCGCACGCCGCGACCGGCCTTGGCCAGCTTGCCGAACGCATGCGGCGCATGCAGGTCATGCAGCACATGGCGGTCGATATAGATGAGGTCGCGCCCATCGGCCCGCCGCGCCACCAGGTGGGCATCCCAGATTTTATCGAACAGCGTTTGCGGCATCGCGCCTTTGCCTTCAGGAAGCAGCCGGATCGTGGGCGACCTTGCCACGCAGCAGAATGAATTGCTATGCGGAGCCCACTTCAAGATCGGGTCCGGCACTCCAACCAGTTGCGGTGAGTTGATGGCGCGCATTCCTTACATCGAAGAAGCCGACCATCCCGAACTGGCCGAACAGATCGGCCGCATCAAGGCGGGGCGCCGCGGCGGGCTCCTCAATGTGTACAGGCTGCTGTTGCATAGCCCGGACCTGGCGCAGACCTGGTTCGACCACAACGGGGCGGTGCGCTGGAAGACCCTGCTCTCAGGTCGATTGCGCGAAATCGTCATCATCCGCGTCGCCCATCTCAACGGCGTGGCCTACGTGCTGGCGCAGCACGTGCCGGGCCTGGCGCTGGCCGAAGGCTTGACGCTGCCCGAATGCGAGGCGCTGGCGGACTGGCGCGCGACGAGCCTGTTCGATGCGCGCGAGCGCGCTGCGCTCGCCTATGCGGATGCGATGACGCTCTCGACCTCGGTGCCGGATGAGGTTTTTGCCGACGTGCGGCAGCATTTCAGCGACCGCGAGATCGTCGAGCTGTCGGTCCTGGTCGGCACCTACATCATGCACAACCGCGTCATGAAGGCGCTCGCCATCGATCTCGAGCCGGAAGCCAATCGCGGCCGTTAGACCATCACCGAACCTTTGCGCCTTTGCCACCGGCGGCGCCGAAGGTAGGCACGGCGCAATAATCGCGCATGGCCGCCGCCATGGTGAAAATCACACGGCCCGGCCGGTCTCCGCATCCAGGACGTCCACGATCCGGCGATACAACGCATCGGCACGCTCCGGTGTCTCGCCGATACACACCACGCCCAGCTTGCCGAATTCCGATAGCGCCCCGATGAGGTGGAACGCGACGCCCTCGCCGGTCGCGGCGTGAAAGTGAAGATTATTCATCACTGCGATATCGATGAGATCGTCCGGAGTCAGGCCGCAATAACGGTCCGATTCGAGATTATCCGAAGCGTAATAGAAACGTGGACGCCCGGCGAAGGTCACAAAGGACCCACTATCGCAATCATAGCGGCCGTCGGTCAGAAATTGCAGCATCAGAAACGGATGTGTGGTGCCGCCCTTGCGCAGGTTGATCTCGATGGCCAAGTGCCGCCATGCATCGCCCTCCTTGACCGAAATGAAATCGATGCCGAATTGGCCCATCACGCCTTTTCGGGCCAATATCCGAGCCGCTGCCAAACCGCGCGCCTGGATATCGAGGCGATATTGCTTGTGGGCCGGAAACCGGCAACCGAGAAAGATCTGGCCGCTTCTGCCACCCAGCACTTGGTCATGCGTCGAAATCGGCTCGACCCGTCCCAGCGGATCGATGCGCAGCTGTGCCGACGGCGATTGTTTGACATCGCCGGCGACGAATTCCTCGGCGATGCCGCCCATAGCGATGAGCTTCTCCTCATACAGTTCCCAGGTCATGCCGCGCGCCTCGAAGGCCATGTGCGGCAGATTTTCCCGGACCCAGGGCAGGAGAGCAGTCCCGGAGGGTGCAGCGGTCAGGTCGAAGACCGCATTGCCTTCGCCGGAGAAGCCTTCGTTGATCTTGACCACGGCCTTGCGCAGATCGGGTTTGATCGCCTTCAGCTCCGCGACGGCGTGCGCCACGTCATGGGCGTCGGCGAGATCCTCGAAGCCGAGCGGCAGGTCGATCCCGGCCTCGCGGAAAATCTTGCGCGAGCCGCTCTTCGATCCCCAGTGCATGAGCGATGGATCGCAACCATAGATGGGCAGGTCAAGCCGCAGCGCTAGCTGCCGCTCCAATTCCGTGACTGTGAAGCAGGTCATGTGCGCCGACGCCGGATCCGGGATGGCCCGTTGCAGCCGTGCAAGCACACGCGGCCGCGCCAAAATCTTCTGTGTCAGCGGCACCGGCGAGGCGTCGTCGCACGACACCAGCGTCAGCCGCCGGCGCGCATGCTGGCCGGGAATTCCGGGCAGCAGATGCAGGTAATAATCGATGATCGGTTCCGCGATCGGCCGGCTGGTGACGTACACGACCTGCGTGCGCGGCATGCGCAGCAGCAGGAGCAGGCACAGCATCCGCTCCTCGTAGTGATGCGCGCCGGAAACCTTCGCCATCACCTCTTGATCGAGGCTGAGGCTCGGAATCACCACCACCGTCTTCGGTGCGGCCGGATTCTCGAAGATCGCGGTGAATGATTTGGCCAGCCGTTGCTGAAGCGCCGCGAATCGCGCCAAATCCGCGGCATCGGGTGGTGCGTACGGATTCCCGGACGGCCGATCTGGATCACGCACGGTCATGGATGTCTCCGGGAAAGCCCTGTCCAACATGCGATGCCCTCTGTCCATCTCCTGCCTGCGTGCCGTGCGTGGTCAATCGCCGATCCGCCGCCCGTCGCGGCCGATGCGGTGCATCAGATAGCCGAGGCAGTCCAAGCGAACCGCCCGCTCATCGACAGTGAGCATCGAGGGAACCGCGCGTCTTGCCAGGCGCAGCTCGGGCCCCGAATAGTCGAAATAGGAGTTGGCAACAGCGAAGTCGTGTCCCGGAACGATCTCGAATTCGCGATCGCCGGCACCGCCGCGCCAGCCGAACGAGGTGCCGGCATCGAGTTCCGAGAAATTCAAGTGATCGAGGTCGCCGCGCAGACGGAAATCCGCATCCGATCCGTCGTAGGACAGCGTAGCGTCGGCGGGGACCTTCACGATCGCGAAGGTCTGCAGGAGATCGATATCCGCTTCGGACAGCGGGTGATCGGGGAAATGCGTCAGCGCCAGCGCGGATTCGACGAAATCGGCGGCATGCGCCACGCCGGCTGCGGCACCGATCCGTCCGCATTCGACCGTCACGGCGGGGCAGATCTCCGCCAGTGCTGCCGATTGGACGCCGACCGGCTTCTTGAAATACACGACGGTACGGCCGAACAGCCGCGCCAGATGAAGAAACGGATCGTCGAGCCGGTTGACGCAAGCATAGTGCGGGTTGTTGCCGGTGTTGTTGTGAATATCGATACTGGCGAACGGGGCGTGTTCGCGAGCGATTTCGACCACCTGGCGCATCACTTCGGCCTCCGGCGTAAGCGGCTCCTCGGTGCCGGGCCAGCAGCGATTGTAGTCGGCCTGGGTCGGCAGCGTGCGCACCTTCGCGCGGGCGGCCTCGATATTCCCGACCAAAAGCAGGAGCGCCCGCGGCAGCACGGCGCCGCGATGCCGGCGCAGCACGTCTTGCATTGCGCGCCAGCCGGTGTCCTCGTTGCCGTGAAGGAGCACGCTGACGAACAAGGGTCGCTCCTGCCGGCCGGGCAGGTGAAACAGTGAAGGGCCTTCGAGGTGGAGCCACAAGTCTGATGCCGTGACGTCGAGAAGGACATCGGGTAACTGGTCGAAGCGTTGCAGACTCAGCTCCGCTTCGACCAAAATCTCGTTACCGTTACGCATGGTTGAACGGCGATGTGCCCCTGGTGATTTCGCGTGCGCAGATAGGCAGGCTTGCCATGTGTGAAACGGGAAGTCGTGACCAGACCAGGTCCTCAGCCCATTCCTTGCGCATGCATTTTGCATTATACACGTTGTATACATGGCGTCGAATCCAAACAATACCGCGTTGCTGCATGCGCGAACTGGTGCAGACCTGGTAGGAACGTGACCCTCAGCGAGCGCAAGGCTTCGCCTGCCTTGAGCATCGAACCTGCGCAGGCCGAATCCTAGTCGTCGCTAACCCGAGTGCGAAGGAGCGATTCTACCTCATATGAGTGAGCACAGCATCACCGAAGCGAAACACCGGCTGTCCGAACTGATTGATCGCACCCTGCGTGGCGAGGGTGTGGTGATCACGCGCGACGGTCATCCGGTCGTTGAGTTGAAGGCCGTCATGTCCCTGCCCAGGCGGATGACACGCGATACAATCGAATCGCTCGCGGCACGACGCGTCGGTCGTCGGGCGCAGACGTCGGATGGTGTCGCGTTGGTACGCCAGATGCGCGACGAGTGGGAGGGGTGAGCACCTACCTCGATGTGAACGTGATAATCCCATTGTTTGTCGCCGACGCGCACAATCGGAGGGCGGAACAAGCGTTGTTGAACCTTAACGATGACCTGTTCGTCAGCGACCTGTCGGTTGCGGAATTTTCCGCTGTTATTGCGCGGCAGGTTCGAACAGGTGATCTGGACGCCGATGAAGCGGGGACAGCCTTCGAAACGTTCGACCGTTGGTGCGCCGAATATACACGGCGTATCGCGATCGCGACGGCCGATCTTGCAGCCGCGACCGCTCTACTGCGACGCTTCGAGTTGTCGCTGCGCACACCTGACGCACTTCACCTCGCCCTGGTTCGCAGAATCGGCTGCAAGCTTTTGACCTTTGACAACCTGTTGGTGCGGGCAGCACGGACGATCGAGGTGGAACTCGTATCGGACTGACCGCAAACGTGCCGCGCATTACTCCAGCATGCGGCCTGCGCTCCGGCTGCAACAGAAGGTACATCGCCTGTGGAGCAATGTTGTCGCCCTATTTACGGACGTTGAAATATTTCAAATCCGGCGGTGGCTGGTCCTTTCGCGTCGGCATCAAGTTGCCGTCGGCGCCGACGAAATAGTCTTCCGTGCCGATGATCACGTGGCGGTTGTTCTCGGTGCAATTGTCCTCGAACCAGATCACGTGACGGTCGCGCTTGTAGCGCTTGTTCACGGTCCACGGCCGCGTCAGCGCGTGATCGATGGTGGTGATGTCGTTGTGAAGTATGTCCGGATCGGCCTTGTCCAGATAGATGCGCTCCCGGATCACCGACTGGTTGTCGTCGTGGAGCGGCAGGCCGCTCGGCTCGAAGGTGCGCGGGCCCTTGAAATCGCGCGTTTCGACTTCGAGCGTGTCGAAGCGGCCGTCGCCGTCGGTGTCGAGCCACTTGCCGATAGAGTAGCCCGCAAACGACGGCTCGATCTCCTCCGGCCATTTGCGCCCGTCGGTGTAGATGCGGCGCGGCAGGAACGGGTGGAAATTCACATAGGTGATATTCTGCAGGATCACGAATTCGATCGGCCAGGCGACCGACATCATCCGCGGCATGCCGTTGGTGCGGCAGGTCACCAGGTTGTCGCCGCCCTGTCCGCCCGCCGCCTGTTCGGCAAGACTCGCTTCCAGCACCGCCTGGTATTCCGGTGTCAGCGGCGCCTGCTGGCCAAGCCCCATCGGCTTGGTGGGATCCCACTGGAACCCGACGCCCGGTGGACGGAGCCACTGCCCGGACCAATCCGGATATTTGGTCTCGTCGTGGGCAGCGGCGCCCGATAGCGTCGCCGCCAGCATCGCGGTAAATGCGCCCATCCGCATTGTGCTTTGCAACCGCATGGCCATCCTCCTTGTCGCCCGAGAAGCTTAAGGTTCGCAGATTTGCTCGTTAAGTTCATGTGAAAAATAGCGCAATGCCAGTCGTGTCCAGTCCCACCCAGCTTCCTGCCTGAGGTGGGTCACGCAGCCCAGGTCGCGCGGAGGCGACGATCTTCGCAGTTGAGTCAGCGAATTCGATCGCGCAATGTGCCGCCGCTCGTGCTCGGCCTCGGCGGCTTGCGGCACGGATCGACGGATCGATAGCAGGGGTTGGTTGGAGTTCCACGATGAAAAAAGGGTTGCGGTCGCGCCTGGCGCAATATGGCGACGAGGAGTTCGCGCTGTTCCTGCGCCGCGGCTTCCTGAAAGGGGCCGGCTTCACCGACGAGGCGCTGGATTACCCCATCGTCGGCATTCTTTCGACTGCATCGGATTTCAACCCCTGCCACGCCACCGCCGGCCGCCTTGCCGAAGCGGTGGCGCGGGGCGTGCGGCTCGCAGGCGCGCTGCCGTTCGTGTTCCCGACGGTGTCGCTGCACGAGGCGTTCTCGTTTCCGACCTCGATGCTGCTGCGCAACCTGATGGCGATGGACGTCGAGGAAATGGTGCGGGCGCTGCCGCTCGATGCCGTGGTGCTGATCGGCGGCTGCGACAAGACGATTCCGGCCGAACTGATGGGCGCCATCAGCGCCGACATGCCGGCGATCGTGCTGCCGGTCGGTTCCATGCTGGCCGGCCGGCATGAGGGCGCGCGGCTCGGCGCCTGCACGGATTGCCGGCGGCTATGGGCCGCGTTCCGGGCCGGCACGCTCACCGGCGACGATCTCGACCGCGCCCATGACCAGTTGATGCCGACATCGGGCACCTGCATGGTGATGGGCACCGCCTCCACGATGGCGTGCCTGGCCGAAACGCTCGGCTTCACGCTGCCGGGCGCCGCGACCGCGCCGGCCGTCTCCTCCGACCGCACCCGCATTGCGGAAGCGACCGGCAAGCGCGCTGCCGAAATGGCGGTGGCAGGCGGGCCGCTGCCGAGCAAAATCATTAGCCGCGCGGCGCTGCGCAACGCGTCGGTGGTGCTGCAGGCGACCTCAGGCTCGACCAACGCGATCGTGCATCTCGCAGCAATCGCCGGCCGTGCCGGGCTGCCCTACGACCTCGCGGAACTCGACGCCGTCGGCCGCACCACGCCGGTGCTGCTCAACCTCAAACCGGCCGGAAATTTCTTCATGGAGGATTTCCATTCCGGCGGCGGGCTGCCGGCGCTGTGGCGGCGGCTCAAGGATCACCTCGATCTGTCCGCCCCGACCGTGAACGGCGAGACGCTGGGCGACATCGTGGCGCGCTGGCCGGCCTGGGTGGACGGCGAGATCGTGCGTCCGCTCGACCGCCCGCTGTGCCCGAGCGAGGCGATCGCGATTCTTTCCGGCAATCTCGCGCCCTCCGGCGCCGCCATCAAGCTTGCCGCCGCGACGCCGCGGCTGTGCACGCACCGCGGGCCGGCGCTGGTGTTCGATTCGCTGAAGGATCTGTCGGAGCGCATCGACGATCCAAATCTGCCGGTGACGCCGGACACCGTGATGGTGCTGCGCAATGCCGGGCCGATCGGCGCGCCCGGCATGCCGGAAGCCGGCGCGCTGCCGATCCCGAAAAAGCTCGGCGCCCAGGGCGTCACCGACATGGTGCGGATATCCGACGCCCGCATGAGCGGCACCGCATTCGGCACCGTGGTGCTGCACATCGCGCCGGAAGCCTCGGCCGGCGGCCCGCTGGCGCTGGTGCGCGACGGCGACATGATCACGCTCGATTCCGCCAAGCGGCGGCTGGAGCTGGAGGTCGATGAGGCCGAACTCGCGCGGCGGCGCGCCGCGTGGAAACCGCCGGCGGTGCCGGCGCGCGGCTATGCGCGGCTTTACGCCGAGCGCGTCACCCAGGCCGACAAGGGCTGCGACTTCGATTTTTTGGCGGGATCGGAGCAATGATGGCGGTGATGTCGGTCCCCGCGAAACACATCGAATTAAAGGTGGACGATCTCCGCGGCGTCTTTCCCTCCCCGTCTTCGGGGAGGGTGGCCGCGCGAAGCGCGGTCGGGTGGGGTACTTTATCCCGCCCGGCGCTGCATATCGGCGAGGGACCCCACCCGGCGCGCAAGAGCGCGCCACCCTCCCCGAAGACGGGGAGGGATAGAGCGTCCGATGCCCCGACGTGCCCTGACTTTTGGCGGCTGCGTAGTTTGCGAGGCCCAACGACATCGAAAGCCGGCGCCTCCTCGGCTGCGCAAGGCGTTTCGTGACACCGACGCCGATGCCGCTCCCGCTCTCCCTCAATCTCGCCACCGTGCGCCGCCAATGGAACCTGCCGCAGGCCGCGGAAGCGGCGGCGCGGCATGGCTTCGCCGGCGTCGCACCCTGGCGCGACATGGTGCAAGAAACCGGCATCGCGGAAGCGGCGCGGATTTTCCGCGACCACGGACTGCGGGTGACGGGCTTCTGCCGCGGTGGCCTGTTTGGTGCGGCGGGCCGCGATACCGTGCAGGCCGCGATCGACGATAATCTTCGGATGATCGACGAGGCGGCGGCGATCGGCGCCGAGGCCATCGTGGTGATCGGCGGCGGGCTCGCCCCCGGGTCGCGCGATCTGCCGGCGGCCCGAGCCATGTTCGCCGAAGGGCTCGCGGCGATCGTACCGCATGCCCGTGCCAGCGGGGTGCGTCTCGCCCTGGAGCCGCTACATCCGATGTACGCGGCGGAGCGGGGCTGCATCACCACGCTGAAAGAGATGCTCGATATCGCCGATGCGATCGGCGACGCCAGCCTCGGCATCGCGGTTGACACCTATCACGTGTGGTGGGACCCGGAGCTTGCGGCGCAAATCGCCCGCGCCGGCAGCCGCATCATCGCCCATCACATTTGCGACTGGCTGGTGCCGACCCGCGATATGCTCAACGACCGCGGCATGATGGGCGACGGCGTCATCGATTTTCGCGCGATCCGCGCGATGGTCGAGGCCGCCGGCTATCGAGGGATGCAGGAGGTCGAGATCTTTTCCGACGACTGGTGGTCGCGCCCCGGCGACGAAGTGCTGGCGACGGCGGTGGCGCGGTTCAAGGCGGTGTGCCGGGTGTAGGACGGGCTGAGCCCTTGGCGAAACCCATCAAGGCCTCATCAAAGTCCGTGAAGGCGCCGACGGGTTTTCGCCAAAGCGGCTCAACCCAACCTACGGTCCTGGTGGTCGCGTCCTGGCGACGAGGTGCGCCGGCGGGCTTCAAGGCACACCCAGCGACCGGCGCGCGCCCATCTCCCACGGTTCCGAGTACCCTCAGGCCACGCGAGAAGCTTTCCCAGCGCTCCCAACTACGATAATATTGGCGCGCTTCGGGAATTGGTCCGGCGTGCCGTGCGCCCATGCGATCCACGGTGTTATCCGCCGTCGCGACCGCTTGATGGCGGCAACTGTGGGCAATCCATGCCGCTGTGTGCAGTGTAGTCGGACCGCCGAAAAATTTCGTTTCAAGGAGAGGAATGACGATGTCCAAAAAGCTACTGGCGACGGTCAGTCTCGCGGGCCTGCTGGCCGGCGTGGCAACGGTTATGGCGCCCCTTGGGGCAAACGCCCAGACCGCGCTGAGCGGCAAGGTCACTTCATCCGAAGAAGGCCTGATGGAAGGGGTGCTGGTCAGCGCCAAGCAAGCCGGTTCGACCATCACCACCACCGTGGTCAGCAATGCCAAGGGCGAATTCAGCTTCCCGGCCGAGCGCTGGCGCCCGGTCACTACGCCATCTCCATTCGCGCCGCCGGCTACAACCTTGCCGGCCCGAAGGAAATCGATGTCGCGGCCGGCAGCCCGGCGAGCGCCGACATCAAGCTGGCCAAGACGCACAACATTCTGGGTCAGCTCTCCAACGGCGAATGGATCATGAGCGCGCCCGGCAGCGATCAAGTGAAATCGTTCCTGCCCGATTGCGTCGGCTGCCACACCCTGCAGCGGGTGTTCAGCGCCATGCATTCCCCCGAGGAGTGGAAGGCCGTGTTCGCCCGCATGGGACGTTACGCGCCCGAGAGCGTGCCGACCCGCCCGCAGCTGCTGCTTCAAGGCGGCCCCCGCAGCGAGCGCCCGCGCGTCGCGGCCAACATGATCGACGCCGCCGCCGATTTTCTGGTCAAGGCCAGCATCCACAACCCGGATAACGAAGGCCTGGAATTCAAGCGCCTGCCGCGCCCGAAGGGCCGCGCCACCAACGTGATCATCACGGAATATGATCTCGCCCGCAAGGAAGCGCTGCCCCACGACGTGATCGTCGATGCGGATGGACACGCCTGGTATTCGGATTTCGGCAATCAGTATGTCGGCGAGCTTGACCCGAAAACCGGCAAGGTGACGGATTATCCGCTGCAAACCTTGCGCAACGACCAGCCCAAGGGGCCGCTGGGCATGGAGTTCGATCCCCAGGGCAATATCTGGATCGGCCTCTCGTATCAGGCCGGCGCTGCAAAAATCGACCGCAAGACCAAGCAGGTCACCCATTATCCGCTGCCGCGCGAGTGGCAGGGCATTACCAGCCAGACCAATATGGTGACGCCGACCCACATGGACGTTGACGGCAAGGTGTGGATGGAAGACACCGAGAACGGCCGCGTGTTCCGGCTCGATACCGCGACCGGCAAGTGGGAAGACCGCGGCGTGTCCACGTCCGCCAAGGGCGAGACCATCCGCGGCTACGGCCTGCCGAGCGACAAGGACAACAACCTGTACCTGATGTCGTTCGGCGACACCCGGATCGGCCGGCTCGACGCCAAGACCAACGTGGCGCAAATCTGGTCCACCGCATTCGCCCGCTCGCGCCCGCGCCGCGGCCGCTTCGACGACAGAACCGGCTGTGGTTCGCGGAATATGCGGCGAACCGCATCGCCATGTTCGATCCGGCCTCGGAAAAAATCCGCGAGTGGAAGCTGCCGACCGACTGGAGCGCGCCCTACGACGTGGTGCCGAGCAAAGGCGCCGCGGAAGTGTGGACCGGCTCGATGCTGACCGACCAGGTCGCGCGGCTTAACCCGAAGACCGACGAGATCGTCGAATATCTGCTGCCGCACACCACCAACATCCGCCGCGTCTTCGTGGTTGACGGCGGGCCGCATCCGGTGCTGTGGGCCGGCAACAACCACGGCAACGCGATCGTGAAGGTTGAGCCGCTGGATTGATGGGGCGCGGGGGGGACAGCTAAGGCAGGGCACGATCTTCGTGCCCTGCCGCGCGGCCGACGAGAGGGATTGTTCTTATGCCCAAGCTGTCCTATTCCAGCGAGACCGTTGGTTGTGGAGCAACCATTGAACTGGACAGCACTGAAATTTGTATCGTCTCCATCGCTCGGTCAGGCGTTTTGGTTAATCCCACAAAAAGGGGATTTTTCTGGGCGGGCTCCGTGGCGCCAAATTGTACAGTGAAACCGATATTTATAAGGCAACTAAGACGGCTCTGGCGTTGGCTGCTATGTATCCAGAGCCATCCCTCGCCTTCAAGAACCCGGTTCTGAGCGCTTTTGCTAACGCGATATGGCACTGTTCTTCAGCCGCCCAGGTTTGCATCGTTCTCAATGAAGCGATGGCAAACGCGCCACAAACGCAGGAGGATGCGGAGTACCTTGCCGGTCTCCTAAAGGCATTCCAGGACGCCCATAAGAAGCCGCCGGAGCGACCACCGGAACCAAAGCGCACCCACGCGGAGCGGCTTGCCAATATCGATTTGCAAAAGCGCCCGATGACGCAATCTCTGTTGTTGAGGTCTGCCGCGGCTAATGACGACAACGAAAGGTGGCTAAACTCACAAGGCCGAACGCTTCGGAGAAAAACAACCAACTCTTGCTGAAGCAATCCGCGGCGCAGTGCTTGGTGACGCCTTACAAATTACTGAAGATGCTAAGGAAGCCATCGGCCTAAAGTGGAAGCCATTTCTTGCTGGTGATCCACTGCCAGCTCACACCGATGCAATAGTAGTCTTCGCATTTTTCGTGACGGTGCATATCATGGGACAAGTAAAAAAGGAGGGATACGAAACGACTTCTGAGGACAGAAACATGCTTCCGAAGTCGTCAATATACTATTTTTAATGGGCTCTACCGAAGAAAAGCTAAAAATTTATAATGCATCGCATGGTTCATTCATCAAAATACTCCGCTCCGATGCGCCAAATGTCCGCCAATGGCGAGATAACTTGTCTAGTCTCGTACATCTCTACATGCTTAATGATGAAAAACTGAAACGAGTTGGTTTTTCCGCTTTGTTTGGTTCTATGTTGAGATCTCTGGTATCTGCTGCCGAGTGACTGTCGCACTGGACGCGGAATTGTCCACAGGGCCGTAGGACCATAGGGCGCAATAGGCGAAGCGCATTGCGCCGCTTGCGCTCCAGCGCCGGCAATTCGGCCGCGCGTCCGAGGGACGCGGTTTCTGAAGCGGGTTCCGGCGAGAGCCGGAACCTTCGTCCGCTGCAAAACACCCGTAGGATGGTCACGCGACCGTTGTCGACGGCGAATGCGATCGCCAAACGGCGCTCGAAGCAATGCGTAGGGCGCGAAAAGCGCAGCGCACTGCGCCGCGCTTTCCGGCATTTTTCGCATGAGCCCAAAAACGCAGCCGGGTGATCGATAGTGTCGCTTGGCAGGGGAGCCGCAGGGCGCTGCGCTTACTCCGCCCTACGCCACTGCAAGCTTATGGACCTGCAACGGGCTTCCTCAATCGTAGAGCAACGTAGGGTGGGCAAAATCGCCTTGCCCTGCGCGAAGTCTGGCGCCGACGCTTCCGGCGATTTTGCCCACGCGGTCGTGCCGCTCCGGTCCGCGTGGGCAAAATCGCGGCCGGTGCGGGCAGACCCGCTTCCCACCGGCGGGCGATTTTGACCACCCTACGGGCACTTCGCGTTGACCGAACGACGAGCACGTCTAAAATGATGCGCGGACATGTGGCGCGTTTTGCGCTGCCCGAAACACACCCCACGTGATCGAAAGCGTTATGGAAAAGCAGGACATTCTCGCCACGTTGCGCGGGCACGAGGCTACCTTGAAGGGGCTCGGGGTCAGTCATGCCGCCCTGTTCGGTTCGCGTGCGCGCGGCGACGCCCGCCCCGACAGCGACATCGACATCATGGTCGAGATCGCGCCGGACGTCCCCATGGACGTATTTGCGTATGTCGGCATCGTTCACGCCATCGAAGACCTGTTTCCGGTGCGGGTCGATGTTTCGAACCGCCTCGCTCTCAAGCCGCATGTACGGCCATCGGCGGAGCGTGAAGCCATCTATGCCTTCTGACACCGTCAAGTCCGCCTTGTACGATATCCGCGACAATATCGGTTTCGTGCAGGAATTTGTCGCGGGGTTTACCTACAAGCAATTCGCCGCGTCACGCCTGCATTTCTATGCCGTGACACGGGCGCTGGAAATCATCTCGGAAGCGAGCCCGCGGTTGCCCGACGACATGCGCGACCGGCATTCTCAGTTGCCTTGGCGATCGATCCGAGACGCCGGCAATATCTACCGACATCAATATGACAATGTAGCCAAATCGTATGTCTGGGAAACCGTGCATCAACGTCTTGCCCACGTGCTGGCCGTTGTCCTTGCGGAATAAAGACGCTTGAAGCCGATCCATGAGGCAGGTTGAGTCCGGCAGGCCGTTAGGCGACGGTGAGCGGCAGCGTTGGTTCAGGGGCTGACGGCGTGCCCGAGAAGCCGCAGAAAGCGTGTCGAGACGGCAATATCCGACGTGAGAGCGCGGTCCCTGTCGAGGAACGAAACCTCACCCCGGAAGTCGTTGAACAACGCGCCGGAGCCGAATCCGAGCGTCAGCGAGCGATCCTCCCGGAGGCGCAGATCGATTGCCTGCGCCGCATGCATCAGCTCGATGGCGACGATCCCGTAGAGGTTCGCTACGATGCGTCGAAAGCGGCTTGCCGCGTCCACCGAGTTGGTTGCCGTGTCCTCGATGTCTCCGGCGAGCGGCACCGTGTTCGTCGAAACCGGACCGCTCAGCCCTTGGATTTCGGCATCCAGTGCCGCGTACGCCTTTTGGATCGCCGAATATGCAAGGGTGTTGTTGTCGGGTGCAAGGAAGCGGCTCAGTTTGGTGAATTCCGGTGCTCCCAGCCGCGTAATGCGAGCGGCCGCGGCCCGCGATACGTGGCTCAGCGCGATGCAGGATGCCTCTAGGGGTACGACCCAGGGTAGTGGCTCGAAGTTTGCCGTCGGGATCACCGCGCCGTACAGTTCGCCACGATCGACATAGTAGGCCCTGACCTGCGCCGGCGCGCCAGGTTCCGGCCGGATGTCGGGAATTACCGCAGGGTTATCGTCGGAAGAATTGATCTGCACGAGCAGGCCTTCCCTGAGCGTTGTCAGCGCGTCAACCGCTACGGCGAGCACGTGACTCGCAGTTCGGTAACTCAACGGGTCCTGCAATGCGCGCTTGCCGTCGCGCGACCAGAGAAAGCTGCCTGTGAGCTCGTGACGTATGGCGGCTGCGACCTCGCCTTGCGTCGCATAAGGGCGAATGGCGTGAACGGACTCGAGAAACGGCGAAACATTTCCGTTCAGCGCCTCAAGGCTGAGCGCGAATACCCTGACCGACAGCGACAGCAGCGCTTCCGCGTCGTGCAGCGCCAGCACAGTGACCGCCGCAGCGTACGCATTCGAACTCATGATCGCCAGAGAATCCTTGCCGAACGGTTGCAGCGGCTTGATCTGTGCTTCTTCAAGAGCCTGCGCCGCGCGCATCCTGCGTCCAGTGTAGATGACCTCACCTTCCCCCATCATCGCAAGGCCGATATGCGCGAGGATGGTGATGTCGGCTTCGCCTACCGACGCGCGGGTCGGAAGCACGGGGTGAATTCCATAATTCAAGAAATCCCGGTAAAGCTCGGCAACGCGGGGCTGAGCACCCGTTTGTCCCACCAACATCGTATTCAAGCGGATCAGCATCGCTGCCCGCACCGCGATTTCGGGCGCGTCTGGTCCCGCGCCTGCGCTCGTCGCGCGCAGGTTGTTGGCATTAAATCGCAGCGAAGCCTTGCTTTGCTCCCCGTCCAGCGGTCCGCTGAAGATCGGCTTGTCCTTGTTTTGTCCGACACCGAAATTCACACCGTAGATCGGGATACCTTGTTCCGCGGCCGCGAGCAGCAGCTGGAATGACCGACTCACATGCGCCATTGCGGACGGTGCGATTGCTACCGGAGTGTGCTGTGCCGCAACCTGGATGACTTGCGGGATCGTCAAGCTTTTCCCGTCGAGCAATACGGCGTCGTCTCGCGCTGCAGCAGGAAGCGCCTGGACGAGAACTGCGATGAGCAGGCCAAATGCCGGAAATCGGTGCCGAGTGCCCATGGATGCCCCCTTCTGCCCCATGATGAAATATTTGAACAGGGTTGGAACGGTAGACGTAGCATTATCTTAAGGCGCAATCATCCAGGCTCGATACCCGTCATGCGCCGCCCTATGCGGCGACGCGTTCTCACATCCGCAGCGCCTGTTCGGCCGGCATATAGGGGAGCTTCAGCGCATCGGCGACCGCCTTGCAGGTGACATGCCCCTCGTGGACATTCAACCCGGCGCGCAGGTGCAGGTCCTGGGCGAGCGCGACGCGGTAGCCCTTGTCGGCGAGCGCGAGCACGAAGGGCAGGGTCATGTTGTTGAGCGCGAAGTCCCAACCGTTGGCCACAGCCTCGACCACGACATGGCCGTGAAGAAACCGAGCGATGCTTCGTGGCGTGCCGTGGTCAAAGAGAATGAGCATCGGCGGGAGTGGGTAAACTCGTCGAAGCCGGTGGCGTTGTCCTCAGGCTCTGTGCGGCGAAATGCAGGACCGCGTTGACTTGCTGGCGCGTCAAAGCGAATTCTTCCACCACTTCGTCCACTGTCAGTCCCGCTTCCAGGTTCTCAAACACGGTAGCGACGGGCATCCGGGTGCCTTTGAAGACCCAAGCTCCGCTCACCTTCCCGGGCACGCTCTCCACGGCAGGACATTGAGACCAGTCGAGCGCTGTCATGAGATACCCCTCTCGCCAGATCATCTGGCATTGCCTGCTGCTGATGTCATATAAGGCCGTAGGGCGCCGATCCGGAGCGCATTTTCGATTTTCCCAGCAGCCCAACGGTTGAAAATCGTTCATCGGACTGAATGAAGAATGGCCGGTCAAGCGGCCGATTCTCACATCCGTAGCGCCTGTTCTGCCGGCATATACGGCAGCTTCAGCGCATCGGCGACCGCCTTGCAGGTGATATGCCCCTCATGCACGTTCAGTCCGGCGCGCAAGTGCGAGTCCTGGACGAGTGCGACACGGTAGCCCTTGTCGGCGAGCGCGAGCACGAAGGGCAGCGTCATGTTGTTGAGCGCAAAGGTCGAGGTGCGGGCGACCGCGCCCGGCATGTTGGCGACGCAATAATGCACCACGTCGTTGACGATGAAGGTCGGGTGCGAGTGGGTCGTCGGTCGCGAGGTCTCGGCGCAACCGCCCTGGTCGATCGACACATCGACGATAACCGAACCTGGCTTCATGGCGCGAACCGTTTCGGCGGTGATCAGTTTCGGCGCCTTGGCGCCGGGGATCAGCACGGTGGCGATGACGAGGTCGGCGCGGCGGCACAGGCTGGCGACGATGTCGCGGGTGGAATAGACCGTGTGTACGCCCGGCAGACTGGCGTCGATGCGCCGCAAAACGTCCGGATTGCGGTCAAGCACCGTCACCTCGGCCCCCATGCCGGCGGCGATCCGCGCCGCGTTCGCCCCGGCGGTGCCGCCGCCGAGCACCAGCACGCTGGCCGCCCGCACGCCCGGCACGCCGCCCAAGCAAGATGCCGCGGCCGCCGATTTCCTTTTCCAGGCAATGGGCACCGGCCTGCGGTGCCATCCGGCCCGCTACCTCCGACATCGGCATGAGCAGCGGCAGGCCGCCCTGCGGGCTGGTCACGGTTTCATACGCGATGGCGATGCAGCCCGAGGCCAGCAGGTCCATCGTCTGGTCACGATCGGGGGCAAGATGCAGGTAGGTGAACAGCACTTGCCCGGGCCGCAGCTTCTTGCGCTCTGCGGCGAGCGGCTCTTTCACCTTGACGATGAGCTCCGCCTCCGCGAACACCGCCTCCGCGTCAGCTGCGATCTCGGCGCCGGCCGTTACATAGGCATCGTCGGTGAGGCCGGCGCCGAGGCCCGCGCCTTTCTCCACCAGCACCCGGTGGCGTTTGCCGAAGGTCAGCTCGCGCACCGCCGAAGGCACCAGCCCCACACGGTATTCGCTGTCCTTGATCTCCTTGGGTACGCCGACCAGCATCTTCTGCCTCCGTTGCGGCCGCCCGGGCTCGTGGCGACTTCGACGGCTAGCTTATAGGCCGGCTCGGGGAGATGGGCGAACATGCCGGCCCCGAGCCGTCTACAGTGAGGTGCTATGGACCGTACCGGCGGTGGCCGTGCCTCTGGACCGGTTATTGCGCCCTGCGGCCACTTTCCAATGAGGCAGCCACTGATGCCTCAACTGCCTCAACTGTTCAAATTCAATGACCTCAGGCGTTGCCCTTCAGGCGCTTGTTGCACTCGCTGTAATAGCCGCCGCCCTTCTCGATCCACTTGAGCCCGCCATTGCCGTTGCCATTGCCGGCTTTGTTCTCGTTGTATTGATCGAGGCAGGTGTGCATCCGCGCCCGGCCGGCGCTCTCGGTGGAGTATTTCGACGATACGGCGGCCGGGAATACCGGCTCTCCGGCGGCTGCGGACGGGGCAGCCGGCTCTGGAGCGGGAGCGCGCGCCGGTGCCGCGGTACGCCGTGACGGTGCCGCCGGTTTGGCGGCAGGGGCCGGCTCGGCGGCCGCAGGCACTTCCCCGCCGGGTGCGGCGGCAGTAGGTTCCGCGGCCGTCCGGGCCAGGCATTCCTTGCGGAAGTCGGCGTATTTCTTGTCGCCGACCGTGTTGTTCGCCTTCATGGCGTTCCATTCGGCATTGCAGGTCTGCAGGCGATTTTGGGCGCTCGCCGGCGCTGCCGAGAACGCAAAGCCGGCGCAGATCGCGGCGGCGCAAAGCGCGGCAAATTTCGATGTCATGGTGCACCTCTCTCCCTGGGCCATGGCGAATCGGCCGATTGAACCATGCAACCAAATAGGCCGGCCGCAGGTTGTGCGCAAGCTTCGACGGCACGTGTGCACCCGCAGGCGCCTATTTGCGCCCCACCAGATCGATCAGCGCCGCCATGCCGACGTGGCTGGTGCCCTCGCTGGTCATGCTATCGTAGGTGGTGATTTTGCATTCGGACAGGCCGCCAAACTCTGCCCGCAGCATCGCCTCGGTGTAGAGATTCTCGACCTGCGACGGCCCCCCGGTTTTGTACTTCAGCTGTTCCGGCCGGTAGCCCTCGATCAGCAGCAGGCCGCCCGGCTTGAGCGCTTGGCGCATCCCGGCGAACACCTGCGATCGCTCGGCGGGAGTGAGAAACTGGAAGAATATCCCCGCGATCACGTCATAGGCGGCGACCGGCCATTCAAAGGCGACGAGATCGACCTGGGCGGTGCGCAACGCCACACCACGCTGCTTGGCGAGCGCCTGCGCCTTGCCGATCGCGGTCGGCGACCAGTCGATCGACAACACGTCGAGGCCGCGCTCGGCGAGCCACACCCCGTTGCGGCCCTCGCCATCCGCGACCGCAAGCGCAGTGCCGGATTTCGGCAGCAATGCTTCCTGGGATTTGAGAAACGCGTTCGGCGCGGTGCCGAAAATATAGTCCGGCGCGGAGAACCGCTTTTCCCAGCGCTGGTATTCACTACTAGACAGAATGTCGGGGTTGAGCGCCATCATTCCTCCGGGGCGTTGACGATCGGATCGTAGCGTTTGGCATCGAGGCCGAGCAGGTTCCAGGTCTGCACCATGTGGGGCGGCAGCGGTGCCGTCACATCGATGACGCCGCCGCGCGGATGCGGCACCGCGATACGCCGCGCCAACAAGTGCAGGCGGTTCTGGATGCCGCCGGGCAGTTTCCAGTTCTCCTTGTTGAAATATTTTGGGTCCCCGACGATCGGATGCCCGATATGCTCCATATGAGCGCGCAACTGATGGGTGCGCCCGGTCACCGGCTTGAGCGATACCCAGGCGAGTTGCTGTGCCGAGGTTTCCACCACGGCGTAATAGGTCACCGCGTGGCTTGCGCCCTCCTCGCCGTGGCGGGCGATGCGCATCACCGAGTTGTCCTCGCGCTCCTCCTTGGCGAGAAACGTCGAGATGCGGCCCTGGTGCGGCTTCGGCACGCCCGCAACCAGCGCCCAGTAGATCTTTCGCGCCTCGCGGGAGCGGAACACTTGGGCAAGCGCGGACGCCGCGAACCGGGTCTTGGCCACCAACAGGCACCCGGATGTGTCCTTGTCGAGCCGGTGCACCAGGCGCGGCCGCTGGCCGGCGCGGTCGCGCAGCACATCGAGCATGCCGTTGACGTGGCGCACGGTGCCGGAGCCGCCTTGCACCGAGAGCCCCATGGGCTTGTTCAGGACCAACACGTCGTCGTCCTCGTACAGCACGATCGACCGCAGGAATTCGCGGGTTTTCTCCTCGGCTTCGGAGAGATCGGTGGTCTTTGGAGCGTCGAGCTTGAGCGGCGGAATCCGCACCGCGGCGCCTTCCTCCAGCCGGTCCTTAGCGTCGACCCGCTTGCCGTTGACGCGCAACTCGCCTTTGCGGATCAGCCGCTGGATATGGGAGAATGACAGCCCGGGAAATTTCGCTTCGAGAAAGCGATCGACCCGCATGCCGTTTTCGTCCGCCGTCACCGCGACGGTCTGCACCTTGGTGGATGCCGGCGCGACCGCTGCCGTCACGATGACCGGAGGCGCGACCGCGGCCGCAGTCGGCGGGGCCGCAGCCGCGGGGGACCGCCCTCGGATTTTAGTACCAGCAGACGCAGTCAGCTTTTCGCGGCTTTCCTGGCGCGAAACCGAGGGGCGCGGCTTACGTGAAGCCCCGCCGGCCGGCGACGGGCGCGACTTCCCCGCCGGTGCGGTCGTCGTGCCCGGCTTTGCTGGTGCGCGTTGCGCCGCAGGGCGCGCACCGGCGCGAACGCGCGCGCCCGCCCGCGGTGCACCGGTTTGGCGCGGCCCCGCCGTTTGCCGCCCGCCGCCGGGTTGTCTCGGTCCACCGCTGTGCTTCAATCTTGGCTCCTGTGCGAGAACCAATTCTCGCGTGTCACCCCCGCGTCGGGTCGGTCACGGGCGGCCACCGCTGCCGCCGCAACCCGCCAGGCGATGCCTCCCCGGTTCAATACCGATAATCGATGGTTTTGACCACCATCACCATTGAGAGTTGCTGGAGCGAATTCGAAAGAAATGCCCGCGGCCTCAGCTGTCGTCGGATCGACGGATAGCACCGCGACCGCCACGCTGCCGTTGCCATCGGACCGGAGAACCTCGCGCGCATGACGGTCTCGTGGGCCGGCTACGGCCTTGCAAAGGGCGACGTGGATGGCCGGGACAGCCCGGCCATGACTCCAGGTGTTCTGATCCGAACGGAATCCGGTCTAGCGGACCCGATGACAAGGTCGGCGTCATTCATCCCGTGTTCAGCTTCGATCAGGCATCTGACGGCCCGGGGTGGGGGGAAACATTCCTCAAAAATCGTTCCGGTCGTGCGACCCATAAAGGGCGCGCATTCTTTCCGTTTGGGCGCAATCACACATGGTCAATTACACCGATTCCGTTGGCGTCGGTCAGCCGCCGTTTACGTTTGCGGCAGCACCGGTATCCTTGGTAGTGCGGGCGCTACGATCGCGTTCGGCCTGCCACGGTCAAACCAGCGAGTTTACGCGCCTCCAGATCGCGGCGCTGTTCGTACTCTTCGCCGGCATCGCGGCGATTCCGATCCTGTCGCATCCGCTGCCGCCGCTGTCGGATTATGTCAATCACCTCTCCCGCATGCACGTGATCGCGGCAATTGCCGGGGATCCGGATTTGGCCCGTTTCTATCAAGTCGATTGGCAGGTCATCCCAAACCTCATGATGGATCTGGTGATTCCCAGCCTGACGCGGGTCTTGAGCATCTATGCGGCTGGACAGGCGTATACGATCGCGAGTTTCGTGCTCATTCTATCTGGGACTGTTGCGCTCAACCGCCGGCTCCACGGCAGCTGGTCGCCACTGCCTCTGATTGCATTTCCACTTATATATAATTATGTGTTTCTTGTCGGCACCATGAACTATGTGTTCGGCATTGGTCTTGCCTTATGGGCCTTGGTGGCGTGGATCGCATTGCGCGAACGCAACCTGTTGCTACGGCTGAGCGTGTCGATGCTGTTCGTAGTGGCCTTATTCGTCTGTCATCTGTTTGCGCTCGGAACCTATGGGCTTGGTCTGCTGGCGTTCGAACTGCATCGCTTGTGGACGTGTTGGCCGGGCCGTTCAGATCGGCGGCCGGCAGGGCCCATACCGCCAGTGGTCGCGTCTCGGCTGTTTGATTTCGTTGCCAGTGGCCTGCCGTTCCTGCCGGTGCTGCCGCTGTTGATGATGAGCCCGACTTGGGGGCTGCGTGGCGGTTTCAGCTGGGAATGGTCCGGCAAGCTCGACGGCCTGCTCTACGTGGTCGATGTCTATTCGGACGCGGTCGCCTGCGGCCTTTTCGGTATTGTTTTGGGAGCCGCCGTCGTCGCGATGCGCCATCGGGCAATGAGCTTCCACCCGTTCGGATATGTGCTGCTCGCGCTCGGCGCCATCGCGTATATCGCGATGCCGCGGATCATTTTCGACACCTACATGGCCGACCAGCGCTTGCCGCTGCCGCTCACCTTCATGGCCGTCGCCTGTGCCCGTGTTGAACTGAGCCGGTTCGACATTCCCCATGCCTACGCGCGGCGCGGCTTGGTGGCGGTTCTGGTACTGTTGCTGGCGGTGCGGGTATTTGAAGTGCAAAATATGTGGGGCGAACTGTCGGATCGCATGGCGACGTTCCGCGAATCGGTCGCGCTCATCGATCGCGGCGCCAAGGTGCTGGTCGCCTATGCGGATCCGGACGGGGGCGACGATGTGCACAATCTCGGTCTTGTGCATGCCGCGTGCCTCGCCATCATCGAGCGCTCCGCATTGGTAACGACAGCCTTTACGGTGTTCGGCAAACAGGTGCTGCATGTGCGCCCGGACTATCGCGACCGTGTCGATACCGCGGACGGCACCCCCCCGATGGTCAAAAATCTGGTGCAGCCGGCGGTCTATTCGGAGGCCAAAGGGCAGGATTATTGGGGGCGGTGGACTTCGGACTACGATTATCTCTACGTCCTGTTCACCGATCCGGCCTTCGAAAACCCCGATCCGACGCGATTGATTCCGGTCTATGGCGGTAAAAAATTCATGCTGTACCGGATCGAGCGCTCGCAGATCGCGGATGCCGGAAAGGCCGAGTAGAGCGCCGGGTGGCGATCGGCGGCTGCTCCTGCCGCCGCCTGTCCGTGATCGGTCGCTCGACTGAGGCTATTTCGGCTTGGCGCTCGCCTGCTCCTTCAAAAACCCGATCAGCAGCGCCGACACCTGTTCGGGCTGCTCCTGCTGCACCCAGTGGCCGGCGCCGTCGATCAGGTGGAACCCCAGCATGTGGGTGAGCGCCTTGTTGCGCATGGCTTCCACCGCTCCGGGGGTTTGGTAGACGCCCCAGTCGCTCTTCCCCGCGATATACATCGACGGCACGTCGATGGTGCGGCCCGAGAAGGTGAGCATTTCGGCGATGCTCTTGGGGTCGCTGCCGCGGCGCACCCGGTAGCCCTGCAGCGCACCGGTGAAGCCGGTACGGCCATATTCGGTGGCATAGACCTCGACCTCGGCCTCGGTGAGCCATTTGTTGGCGGCAATTTCGGCCGCGGACGGCATCTCGGCCGCCGCCGTCGCCGCCATCCCCTTGTCGAGGTCCATAACGTAATAGGTCGGGATCTTCGCCAGTTCCTCGGCGGTTCGCGCCTTCAGCGGAAACGGGCGGTTGCCGTCCTTCCAGTCCTTATTGCCTTTCCAATCGGCGCTCTTGTAGTGGTAATAGGCGCGGAAGAAGGCGTGGAGTCCCTGCGGGGCATGCAGCATGTCGTCGGCAGCACCGGGGGTGCGCTGGTAGTTTTGATAATATTTGCGTGGGCGGGGCAATTTCGCAAGTTCGGCGTCGAGTTCGTCGTCGGTCGGGGCCGGCCGCGGCGGCGCAGCGCCGTTGGCGGTGTTGAACGGCAGCGACGGGGCGCCGGCGAACGGCGAACTCAGGATCGCGACCGAGCGGAACACATCGGGCCGGATCAGCGCGCTCCAGGCCGCGACCGGCGCGCCGGCATCGTGGCCGACGACGGCCGCAATCGACCGGTAGCCGAGCGCATAAACGAGCCCGACCGCATCGCGCACCATGTTGAGAATGCGGAACTGATCCGGATCGGCGTCATAGGCATCATCCCAGCCGAGCGTGCGGCCATAGCCGCGCTGGTCGGGCGCGATGACATGATAGCCGGCCGCCGCCAGCGGCCCCATCACCTTGCGCCAGCTATAGGCGAGTTCCGGAAAGCCGTGGAGCAGCAGCACCACCGGCCGAGCCGGATCCTCGAAGCCTGCCTCCAGGATATGGACCGTGAGGCCGTTGACATTCGGCACCATGCGCGAGCGGATGCCAGGCTGCAGCGTGCCATTGCCATAGGGCGCCAGGCTGGAAAAATCGGTGCGCACGATGGCGGCGCCGCGCGGAACCTCGCGTCAAGGCAAGGCCGGCGGCGGCCGATGCGGTGACGAAGAAACGGCGCGACAGATGGTAGGCGTGGTCGGCCTGTCCGCTGTCCGGTGGCTGCAACGTCATGGTTTGCTCTCCCTGGGGCCGCGATCGTTATACGCTTCGGCGTGGCTGGCGTGTGAGCGCGGATTATCCGTGCTTCCGAGGGTCAGTTGCAATCAAAAACGTTGACGACGCTGACGACCGCTCGCCTCCAAGCGGGATCTGCGGCCGGCCGGCTCCCGGGGTGCGCGGCGCCCTATCACAATTGACCCAGCTCAATGCGCCGTGGTTCGAACTCAATTAGTCAAGCAATTGTCATTGCTACCCAAGGTTTCGGCGCATCATCCGCGGTTAGCCTGGGCTTGCGACAATTCCGGCGGTGGCTAAGTATTGTTAGGCCCAGAGTTGAGGGCTGATGAACCGGAAGCTGCCGCGCATCGAACGATGCGGCCGGTGACCGGGCGAGGTAAATCTCGGCTGCTTTGGCGCGAAGCGGTCGCGAAGACAGGGAGGATGCATGTACGCCAACGTCTTGATACCGACAGATGGATCGCAATTGTCCGGGAAGGCCGTCGAGCATGGCATTGCGCTGGCCAAGCGGATCGGCGCCAAAATCACCGTGCTGACCGTCTCGACGCCGTTTCATACGTTCACCACCGACACGCAGATGATCGAGGACACGCCGGCCCAATACAAAGCGCGCGTGCAAGACCGTACCGAGAAAATCCTGGGTGCCGCCGGCCGGGCCGCGCAAGCGGCGGGGGTTCCGTGCGAAACGGTCCATGTCGAGCACGAGCACCCCTACCAGGCGATCATCGATACCGCGGGAGCGAAAGGCTGCGACCTGATCGTCATGGCCTCCCACGGCCGCCGCGGCCTCTCTGCGATCGTCCTCGGCAGCGAGACCGTCAAGGTCCTCACGCATTCCAAGATCCCGGTGCTCGTGCATCGCTGATCTGCCGGGAAAATGCGCAGAGCGCCATAAACGCTTGGGCACCGTGCCACACGGCCGTCAACGCGACGGTCGGTCCGGAATGCGAGCTGTTTCGCGTGCCCGGCGCTCCTCGTCATAGCGGCCGAGTCACCATCAAGGAGCGTCCGCTCGCTGTGCCGGCGCCGGTGCAGCTATCACGCCCGCCGGTCCGCCCCCGCAATGATGATCGGATGCCGCTGCCGCATGGGATGCCGGCTCTTCCTCTACTGAAATGCGATGCCGGCGGACTTTATCGCATCCGCCCATAATGCGGCATCCGCCTTGATGAGGGCACTGAACGCCTCCGGAGTATTGCCGAGCGGCTCTGCGCCGTAGCCGTCGAGCCGCGCGACGAACTGCGGGTCTTTCACCGCACGGCGAATCTCCGTGGCGATCTTCGCTATGATCTCCGGCGGCGTGCCGGAACGGGCTGCAAGCCCGTTCCATGTCGACACGGCGAAACCCGGAAAGCCGGATTCCGCGATCGTCGGCACGTTTGGAAGCTGCGCTGCGCGCATCCGTGTCGACACGCCCAGAAGCCGGATCGCACCTGATTGCGCACGGGGCATCGCATCCGAAATGTTCGATAACATAGCCGGCAAGTGCCCGGCGATGACGTCGTTCAACGCCGGTGCATTGCCGCGATAGCTGACGTTTTGCATCGTCAGCCCGGCACGATGGAGGAACAGCGCCATGCCGAGATGGGTGATGCTGCCGGCTGTGCCCTCCGCGTAGGAGAGGATTTTTGGCTGGGCCCTCACGTAGGCGACGAACTGGCCGATGGTCTTTGCCGGAACCTCCTTGTTGACGACAAGCACGAAGCCGTTGATGCCAACAACGCTGATCGGGGCGAAATCCTTCATAGGATCGTAGTTCAACTTTTGTAGGGCCGGCTCGATGGTCATCTGCGGGCTGACGGCCCAGAGCAGCGTGTAGCCGTCCGCGGGCGCGCGCACGACCGCCTCTCCGGCCAGCGCGCCATTGGCGCCGAGGCGATTTTCCACGAGGAAGGTCTGGCCCAGAGCTACGGTCAATCGCTGCGCCGTTATGCGGGCTATGCCGTCGGAATTGCCACCCGCCGCATAGGGAACGAGGATCCGCACCGCCCGTGATGGCCAGCTCTGAGAGTGGGCCGCAATCGGGAACAGCGCCGAGAGAACCGGTAAGACCGCCGCAGCGACACGGAAAAAACAGCGGATGCGGCCGGCTTTCATGTGTGACTTGTGGTGCAGCTATTTGGTTTCGATCCGGATGACAAAGGCACGCAAGCCTTGGATATCCTTGAAACGTGCGACACACCAGCCGAAATGCAAACAACGTTACCGGCCTTTAGGGATATTCAACGCCCTCCTTGATTGAACTGCCGACCATCGCGTTGGAATTCGGCCGGTGATCGCGATCGCTCGGCAGGTGCTGACCCACCAGATATGGGGCGGGGAAGGGAGCGCAATCGCGCTCCCCAGGTAATATCCCTTCGGCTACAGCGTGAAGACATACACCATCGAGCACGCATTGGCGTATTTCAGCGCCGCCGGCCGGTTTTGCGCCTGCCATTTCGGGCCGACCGCGACTGCGACATATTGCTTGCCGTTGACCGCGTAGCTGATCGGCGGTGCCATCACGCCGCAGCCGGTGTCGAAGCGCCACAGTTCCTGTAAGCTGCGGCCGTCATAGGCAACGAGCGCACCTTCCCACAATCCGGTGAAGATGAGGTTGCCACCGGTCGCCAGCACGCCCGACCAGTTGGGCAGGTCAAGCCGCGCTACCGCCTTGGTCTCGCCGGTCACCGGATCGAGCGCCTTGATGCTGCCGGTGGTCTGTTCCAGCGGCTTGCCGGAGCCGCCGGTGAAGCGGTCGCGTGGCTTCACGGTGCCGCCCTGATCGACGAAGTCCGGCTGCACCAGGCCATCGAGCTGATTGCAGCCCTCGCTCGCCGGGATGTAGATCAGGTTGAGTTCCGGATTATAGGCGGCCGGTTCCCAGTTCTTGCCGCCGGGCGTCAACGGGCAGCGGGTTCCCACCGGATTGGCGCGGGTCGGGTGGCTGCCCGGGACGTAGGTCTGCGTGCCGCCGGCCGGATCATAGTCGACCGGCTTTCCGGTCTTCGGATCGAGCCCCTTGGTCCAGGTCAGCTTATCGACAAACTGCTTGCCGGCCACGAAGGCGCCGTTGACGCGGTCGAGCGCGTAGTAGAAGCCGTTGCGGGCGCCGTGCACCACCAGCTTGCGATCTTCGCCATTGATTTTGGCGTTGATGATCTGGTGCTCGGAGATTTCGTCGAAGTCGTAAGGATCGTTCGGCGTGTACTGGAAGCCCCACTTGATCTGGCCGTTGTTGGGATTGAGCGCCAAAACGCTCGCGGCCCATTTATTGTCGCCCGGGCGATATTCCACGTCATAGTCGGGGCCGGCATTGCCGACGCCTTGGTAGATGGTTTCGGTTTCCGGGATCATAGGTGGCGGTGACCCAGATCGAGGCGCCGCCGTGCTTCCAATGCTCCTTGCCGTCCTTCCAGGTCTCGTTGCCGGGTTCGCCGGCGCCGGGAATCGTAAAGGTGCGCCAGGCCTGCTTGCCGGTGTTGAGGTCGGTCGCATCGATCCAGCCGCGAATGCCGAATTCGCCCCCTGCCGAGCCGATGATGGCCAAGTCACGCACCACCAGCGGGGCGAGCGTAACGGTCTCGCCTATCGCCGGTTCGGCAACCTTGCGCTCCCAGATTTCCTCGCCGGTGGCACGGTTGATGGCAAAGATGCGCCCGTCCAGCGCGATCGAGATGATCTTGTCCTTCCACAGCGCGACGCCGCGATTGTTGACGCCGCAGCAGGCGACGTCGCCAGCCCAGGCGCGATCGACGCCGGGATCGAACTTCCACTTGATCTCGCCGCGCTTGCCGCTCGTGACATCGATTGCGTAGACCGAACCCCAGCCGTCCGGCAGATACATCATGCCGCCATCCACCAGCGGCGTGGCCTCCAGATTGCCCTGGGCATAACGGCCGCCCTCCTGCAGGCCGCCGAGGCCGACCGTGAAGGCGAGCCGCAGATTGCCGACCGTGTTGGTATTGATCTCCTTGAGCGCCGAGAACCGGTGGCCCTGGTAGTTCTTGTGGTGCAGCAGCCAGTTCTGCGGCTCGCTGTCAGCTTTCAGCGCCCGCTCGAAGGTCATATCGGCAGCCTGGACGGCGGACATCGCTCCGCATGCCGCAACCGCCAGCGTCGCGGCCGTTGCCAGGAACGTTTTCATAGGCACCTCCCACGTTATCGTTTCAAGAGCTTTGCGCTTGCGGGACGCCGCGTGTTCGTTTTCCGCGAAGTCCCGCCGTCGATCATGCCTCAAAGCGCTGGATGATGACACCCCGCTGCGGCATCAAAACCGCGATTATTCGAAATAGCGCAGATCCGGCTTTGCCTGCCCCTTGCGTACCGGCATCAGCAGACCCTCGGGGCTGAGAAGATAGTCCTCCTTCCCGATCTGCACATGCTGGTTGTCGTCCACGCACTCATTCTGGAACCAGATCGGATGGGGGGTGGGGTTGCGCCGGTACGTCCGCATGATCGTCCACGGCCGCGTCAGCGCATGGTCGTAGGTCGTGACCTCGTCATGGAGGATATCCGCATTATTCGGATCCAGGAAAATGCGCTCCTTGAACGAGGCCTGATTATCGCTGTGAAACGGAATGCCGCTCGCATCATGGGAATGCGGCCCGCGGACGAAGCGGGTTTCGACCTCCAGCACGTCGAAGCGCCCGTCGCCGTTCGTGTCAACCCATTTGCCGATGGAAAGCCCCAGAAAACTCGGCTCCACGTCCTTCGGCCAATCGCGGCCGTCGGTGAAGATGCGCCGCGGCGTGAACGCGTCGAACAGCATGTAGGTCGTGTTCGGGCTGACGACGATTTCCATCGGGAACACCGCGTTCATGACCCGCGCCATGCCGATCGGATAGCAGCGGTAGAGCGGATCGTTGCCCTGGCCGCCTTTGGCCTGGTCCGCCATGCTGGCCTCCCAAATCGCCTGATATTCGGGGGTCAGCGGCGGCTGCTGCCCGCGGCCCGGCGGCTTGGACGGATCGGCCTGGATGCCGGTGCCCGGCGGCCGGCTCCACTGTCCCTGCAAATCCGGATATTTGGACTCGTCGAACGCCAGCGCGGCGCCCGGCACAGCCAGCGCCGACGCCAGCATGACGGCGGCGGTTAGATTGCAAATCCGCATTTCATCACTCCCCACGAGATCGTCTTTGGTCATGACCGGCCGCAACTCTAACCGGGATTTCCGGGCTGTTCCAGGCGCGGCCAGCCGCCAACCGGCCACCTCTTTGTACGCGCAATGTGGGGCAACTTTCGCCGACGGCGCCGCCGCGCCGGAATTGGTCGAAAAGCCGGTTCAACGGGATCGGGATCTGCTCTAAAGTGCGGCAGCTAGTCTTGACGACGCCGCCCGATGGGATGTTTTGCTATCCCCGGTCCGGCGACGGTTCGGGCTGCCGTTTTTCCGGATGATGCGTTCCTTCTCCCGTCTCTATCAACTGCGGAGTTGCCGACATGGCCACCTACAAGATCCTGATCATGGGCGCGTCCTATGGATCGCTCCTTGCGTCCAAGCTGCTGTTCGGCGGCCACAGTGTGCATCTCATCTGCCTGCCCGCCGAGGCCGACCTCATCAATGCGGAAGGTTTTCGGGTCCGCATGCCGGTAAAGAACCGCAAGGATCAGGTCGAGATCGATTCCCGAAAACTGCCCGGCAAGGTCTCGGCGGGCGGCCCAACCAACGTCAATCCCAAGGACTACGACCTCGTCGGCCTCGCCATGCAGGAGCCGCAATACCGCTCGCCGGGCGTGCGGGAATTGCTCGACGCGGTGGCGACATCGCGGGTGCCGTGCATGTCGATCATGAACATGCCGCCGCTGCCCTATGTGAAGCGCATCCCGGGCCTCAATTACGATGCGCTGAAACCCGCCTACACCGATCCGACCGTATGGGACAATTTCGATCCCGGCCTGCTGACGCTGTGCAGCCCCGACCCGCAGGCGATCCGCCCGCCGGAAGAAAAGGTCAACGTGCTGCAGGTGACGCTGCCGACCAATTTCAAGGTGGCGAAATTCGACGACGATCGCTACACGCAAATCCTGCGCAACCTCGAAAAGGACATCGACGCGGTGCGCTTCGATGTGCCGGAAGGCAAGATCGAACTGCCGGTGAAGCTGCGGGTCTATGATTCGATTTTCGTGCCGCTCGCCAAGTGGTCGATGCTGCTTGCCGGTAACTACCGCTGCATCACCCGCGACGGCATGCGCACCGCGCAGGAAGCGGTGCATTCCAATATCGAGGAGTCGCGCTCGGTCTATAATTTCGTGTTTGACCTGTGCGTGAAGCTCGGTGCCTCCCCGGGCGACCTGGTGCCGTTCGAAAAATATGCCGCGGCGGCGGAGAGCCTGACGCGGCCGGCCTCGGCGGCCCGCGCGCTGCAGAACGGCGTCCCCAACATCGAGCGCGCCGACAAGCTGGTGCAGCTCATCGCCCTGCAGAAGGGCATGCGTAATCCGGTGATCGATGCCGGCGTGGCCCTGGTGGATGCTCGGCTGGAGATGAACCGCAAGAAGGCGGCGTGAGCCACGGCGCGGGGGGTGGGCAACGCGGAAGCGTGCCCACCGCCGAGCGGTCGAGGTGACGTGGGCACGGCGAGAAGACGCGCCTGTTCCCACGATTACGGTGCCCTCACATTACCATTCTTGCCGTCGCGGACGCCGATCGTTGAAACACGATCAAGATTACCCTGGCCGCCTGACTTCAAGCGGCGCGCGACCACGCTGCTTGAAGGACTGCATTTTGTGCAGTGTGTGCGATTCTGCGGGGCCTCAGCCGTCGGTGAAGGCGTTGTTGGCGAAGCCGCTGATCTGGACGTCGTAGCCCATGGCATCGTCCATATGCAGGCTGTAGAGCCCGCCGTCGCGTACATTCTTGACCCCCATGGCGATGAGGTCCTTCTTGACGCGCTCGCGGTCGAAGTCCGCGACCGTGTAGCCGATATGCTCGATGACGGCTTCCGGCTTCGGCCGGCCGGCATTGCGCGGATTTTGCGGACGATCGAGCGCGCGGGCGATGATGAAGGTCGGCGGCACGTCCTTGGCCGTGACGCCATAGGGCTGCTCGCCCATCTTGCCGAAGGGCAGCGTTACTTCGGTATCCTTCAGCCCGACCTGTTCCAAGTTGAAGACCTTGGAGTACCAATCCGCGGCCTGGCGGAAATTGGCGCAGGAGTAGGACACGTGGTTGACCAGTGCAACCTTGAGCGGCGCTCCCTCCGCCTTCGCGGTGGTGGCGGCGCCGGCCGAGGTTGCGGCCAAAGTAAGCGCTTCGATCAGCCGGCGGCGGCTGATCTTGCCGCGATCGAACTCGTCAAGCTTGGTAGCGACGTAACCTTCCATAATCTCCTCCCCTTATTTCCACGGATTTTCTTCTTCGTTATTGGCGAGTTGCACCGGATAATTGAACGGATCCAGCACGTTCACATTGCCGCTGCGCGACGTGAAGGAACGCCCCGTGGCCTTGAGGGCCGCATTGACGCGGTCGTCGTTCCAATTCGGTATCGTGTAGCACACGTGATCGATGACGGCTTGCGCGGGCGGGCGTGGATTGGCCGATGGCCTTGCGGTCCGCGCAACGATGAACTGGCCGCCCTTGTCGGCCTGCGGGCCGAACATCAGGTTCGCGCGCTTTCCGCTGTCCTTGCCGGGCGTGACCTCCATGCCGAGCACGGATGAATACCAGTCGCGCGCCTTGGCGTAGTCCGGGCAGGCGTAGGAGAGGTGATTGATGCCGATCATCTTTAAACCGCGCGGCGCTTGCGCCTGGGCGGCATCGCCCGCCGCATAGACGGTTGCGGCGAGCGCGACGGTCTTGCAGAACTCGCGGCGGTCCACTTTGCCGCTCTCGTAGTTATTGACCAGCTCAGCGATGAATCGTTCCATCCTGGAGCCCTCCCTGTTTTGTTTACGGCTTCATGCTAGGCGCGAACGGCACAAGGCGCAACCGCTGCGACAGGTCGCCAGGGCAGGGGTGAGGGAGTGCCCAGCGGGCCGGCGCCGCCTTCGGTGGGCATCGTCACCAGACCTTACCAGCGGGAGGGAAACGCGTTAGTCTCGCGCAAATTCTCGCAGCGGGAGTGCATGATGAGATCGCTTTGTCTTGCCGCCGCCGTGGCGTTGCTAGTGGCGTCCGGGCCGGTGGACGCGCAATCGAGCTATCCGGACCGTACCATCCGGATGCTGTTCGGGTTCGCCCCAGGGGTCGATACAGTCGCCCGGATTTTAGCCGAGCGGCTCGGCGAAGCGCTCGGCAAGCCGGTCGTGGTCGAAAACGTCACCGGGGCAGGGGGCAATATCGCGGCAGACCGTCTCGCCAAGGCGGCTCCCGACGGTTACACGATCGGCGTATTGGCCGCGGCCAATGTCGTGGTCAACGGTAGCCTGTACAAGAAGCTGGCCTATGATCCGATCAAGGATTTGGCGCCGGTCACGCAGGTCTACGGATATCCCAATGTCCTCGTGGTCAACAATACCGTGCCGGCGAGGACGGTCGCAGAACTGGTGGCGCTCGCCCGCGCGGCGCCCGGCCGCATGACCTACGGTCATTCGGGCGCCGGCACTTCGTTGCATCTCGGAGGCGAACTGTTCAACGCCATGGCCCACATCGATGTTCAGCAGGTGCCGTTCCGCGGTTCGTCGTTGGTGCTATCCGACCTGTTGGGTGGCCGCATCACCATGAGCTTCATACCCCCGACCGCCGCGCTGTCGATCATCCGCGACGGACAGGTGCGGGCGCTGGCGGTGACATCCCCCCACCGCGCGCCGTTCTTGCCCGAGGTTCCGACCATGGAAGAGTCGGGCTACCCGGGTTTCGACGTGCCGGGCTGGTTCGGCATGTTCGCGCCCGCCGGAACCCCCGCGGCCGTGATCGACAGGCTCAATCGGGAGACCGTGAAAATCATGACGATGGCGGACGTGGAGCAGAAGCTGAACGCGATCGGCATTCTCGCGCTGCACAATACGGCAGCGGAGTTTGCCGCCGTGATCGCGCGCGAAACGCCGGTGTGGGCGCACCTGATCAAGGAGGCAGGGATTCCCCGGATCGAGTGAGGTAACATCATGGTGTTAGGAGAGCACCGGGCAAGCTGGAGCCCTGCCGGGCATTGAACCTGCCAGCCGATGCACCCGGCTGTCGCTTGGCTCATCCGGGCTATTTGCTGATGACCATTTCGGCATTTGCATACTCGCCACGCAAAGCCAGCACCGAGAAGTCCCCATAGGCATTTCCGCCGATCAGTTGCCCCAGCGGCGAGACCGCGCTGGTGTACAGCGTCACATTCGAGGTGCCAAAGGAAATGGCCGGAAACGTGGTTTGCTGCCGCACTTTCACGGGAGTGCCAAACCACCAATTGGCGATGAATAGCTGTTGACTATTGGGCGCCGGTTCGGTTTCCGGCCCATATAGAAAGTACGCCGGAATGCCCCCATCCGGCACCGCGCCATACAGCGCACCGCCATTGCCGACATTGTTGCGTGTGTATTCATAAGTGATGTTTGGATCGTAGTGCGCCGGCACCCCGAAGAATCCCAATGCTTCCACCAGTGCCGGATTATTCGTCACATAGATCAGCAGGTAGTTATTGATCGTGCCGGTACCGTCGGGCGAGACGACGTTGATCCCGATTTGTGAGATGATCGTCGGGACGGCAGGCGAGCGGTTCACCTGGACGCCCGCGCAGTTTGTCATTCGGACGACGATCGGTGCCTGGGCGGGAGATGTCGCGGTGATCACGTAGCCGGCCGGCACCAAGTTTTGCGCTTGCGCCAGTGGCACGTAGCCCTCACCGACAAATTCGGTGCAGTTACTGAACGCGACCTTCACACCGGGGTTGCCGGCATGAGCCGCCGACAGGCATAGTACTATTGTTAACGCTCCGACCAATCCGCAACGCAGCATCGCTAGCTCCCTCGTGTTGTCCAGTCATTGTCGTGGATGAGCCGCATCGAAAACGCAACAGAACGGTAGCCGGAATGTCCGTCGGTGACGCCCGGGATAAGCGGCGATGTCGTGCGCATCAAAGCACCGCATCGTCAGCGATCAACCCGGCCGCGGCCTTGACTTCCGGCATTGCCGCGGGATGAATGTCGATCACGCCATCGATTTTTGTCCCGATCAGCCGCGGCTCGGCCCCGGAATTATCGAACAGCCATGCCCCATCGGCTTTCGCGAGAAACCAAGGCAGCTGTTGCAGCGATCGTGTGCGGCGTTCCACAATTTTGTCTTCGGGCACATCATGCCCGCCATCCGCGACACGCATTTTTACGCGTGCGACATTCATGTCGGCGGACCTCAGCAGCACGTAGATCAATCGGATTTCGAAACCGATCGCCTTGGCGACGACAACCAAGTTCCGATACTTGTCGGTGGAAAGCACCGTTTCGACGCCCACGGTTTGGTGGGCCGCGATGGATGCCTCGATCCCCGCATAGATACGCTTTACCGCTTGAAGATTGGCGGTGCGCAAATCCATCGCTTCGATTGCTTGGATCCGCGCGGAAAGGAGATCCGGATTGATGATCCAAACCGACCCGCCAAAATCCTTGATACTCGCATTTGCATAAATCGTGCTTTTCCCTGACCCGTTTGGGCCGGCCACGATCCATAACTTGGGCCGCGAGAATATTTTAGTCGACACGGCCGGCTGACATCAATTTTTTCTTGTGTTCACGCCGGGCTCTGGCGACATTTTTTTTGAAAACCAAAGTCAAATCGCTGGTAAATGTCGAACTATTTGCATCCAACGTGAGAACGCGGTCGCGCCGGCCGTCGGAGCGAAATAGATACTCCTCCAGCACCGACGTTCTGCTCTCCTCGATCGTCTTCTTCCTGGTCCGCGCCCTTGGCATGGCGATCGGCGACCCGGCATCCCCCTGCGCGCCCCGCAGGTTCAAAGGGGATTCGACATCCGGCTTCTGTAATGCCCTGTTCCGTGCGTTCTTCACCTTTTGCATTCTGCTCTCCTACCGCCCCAATACGATAACACAGTCTTCATTGTCGCGGCCGACCGTCGGGTCAGTGCCCTGTGTTTACGATATGTCGTCTCCAAGCGCCCGCATCAGGGCCGCGAAGCGGAACCGGGGGCAATGAATGTGCCATTGCCGGTTGAGTCATATCCTTCGGCCTGACGAGATCGTCAACCCGGTTGGTGCCTCGCGCAATTCTTTGGAGAATCTCCAAGCCCAGCCCAACCGCGGTTTTGCCCGCGCCGTTCTTTCCGATCAAAAGTCCTGACGATGGACCCGAGACCGGCAGCTCGAAGTTTCTCCAGGCAGCGAAAGTTATAGATGTATGATGTATAGTCGGCAAATCATCGGCACATCACAGCGGCTTGAAACAGTGCCTGGAACTGGAAACCTTCGTGACCTTTCGGCCGTTGCGCGTTCTCACCAAATCCGCACCCGCTGTTCCGGCGCCAGATAAAGCGCGTCACCCTCCTTCACGCGGAACGCGTCGTACCAGGCGTCCATGTTCCGCACCACGCCGTTGACGCGGTACTGCACCGGCGCGTGGGGGTTCGACACGATTTGCTGGCGCACCGAATCGTCCGTGGCCTTATGGCGCCAGCTCTGGGCGTAGCTTAAGAAGAAACGCTGATCGCCGGTCAGCCCGTCGATCACCGGCGCCGGCTTGCCGCCGAGCGCGTTATGGTAGGCGTCAAGTGCGACCAGTGCGCCGCCGAGATCGGCGATGTTCTCGCCCATGGTCAGGTCGCCCTTCAGGTGCACACCGGGAAACGGCTCGTAGCTGTCGAATTGGCGGCCGAGCACCGCGGCGCGCGCGGTGAATTGCTCCGCGTCCGCAGCGGTCCACCACGTCGACAGCACCCCGGCGCCGTCGTACTTGCGCCCCTCGTCGTCGAAGCCATGGATCATTTCATGGCCGATCACCGCGCCGATGCCGCCGTAGTTGACTGCAGGATCGGCTGCGGGATCGAAAAACGGCGGCTGCAGGATCCCGGCCGGAAACGTCATCTCGTTGAAACTTTCATTGTAGCTGGCATTCACCGTTTGCGGATTCATGTACCATTCGGTGCGGTCAACCGGTCCGTTCAACCGCTTGACTTGGCGCTGCCAGCCGAATGCCCGCACGGCCCGCATATCGGCGAACAGGTCGTCCGGACTCACCTCAAGCGCCGAATAATCGCGCCACTTGTCCGGATAGGCGATCTTGACGTCGAGCCGCGCGAGCTTGTCCAAGGCCTTGCGCTTGGTGTCCGGGCTCATCCAATCGAGCCGCGTGATGCGCTCCTTCAGGGCACCGCGCAGATGTGCCACCAGATCGTCGATCTGCGCCTTGGCGGCGGGGGGGAAGTAGCGCTCCACATAAACCCGCCCGATCGCCTGTCCCATGGCGCCATTGATGGTTTGGACCGCCCGCTTCCAGCGCTCCGGCTGCTCCGCGATGCCGGTCATGGTGCGGCTGTGGAAGCCGAAGCTGGCGGCGACGAACCGTTTCGACAGGTAGGGCGCGGCGGCGTCCGCGAGGTGGAAGGCTTGCCAGGCCTTGAGCGTTTCCAAGGACGCCCCCGCATACACCGCCGCGATCTTCGGAATTGCGGTGTTTTCCGCCACGACGATCTTGTCGAGGCCGTCGAGCCCAGCGCCCGCCAGCAGCGTGGCCCAAGGAAATGGCGCGGCCTCGGCCAGTGCCGCCACGGTCATCGGATTGTAGGTCTTTTCCGGGTCGCGGCGTTCCGCATTGGACCAGCTCACCTGCGCGATAGCGGTTTCGAAATCGAGGATCGCCGCCGCGGATTGCTCGGGTGCTTCCCAGCCGATCATCGCCAGCATTTGCGCCATATAGGCATGATAAGCCGCCTTCTTCTCGGCGAGCCGCGGGGTGAGATAGTAGTCACGGTTGAGGCCGAGGCCGCCCTGCCGGACCGAAACCGAATAGCGGTCCGGTGCCTTGTCGTCGGGGCCGATCCCGAGACCGAAGATCGAGCTGAAGAAGGATTGGCGCCCCCCTCCCATCGTCCCGGCCAGTTGCTCGCGCGTGGCCGCCGCGCGGATCATCCGCAACAGTGGCGCGATCGGCTCGGCGTCACGCGCCTCCGCGCCCGCTTCATCCATGAACGCCGTATAAAAGGCACCGATCTTGGCGGCATCCGCTCGTGCCGATGGCCCGGCGCCCTCCGCACCCCGTTCGAGAATGTCGCGAATGCGCGCCTCGGCGGTGATGTTCAGTTCGGTGTTGACGCCGGTCGAACTGCGGTCGGGCGGGATGCGTGCGCGATCGTACCAGGCCCCATTGCCGTAGCGGAAGAAATCATCACCCGGATGTTTTGCAAAATCCGCACCGGCGAGATCAAAACCCCAACCTCCGACCGCACCGGAGCTCGGCTGCGCGGCCGCGCCGGCGCCTTGCGCAATTACTATCCCGATGGCCAACGCGGCGATGCGACAGACAAGGCTCGACATGTTTCCATCCTTCAAGTTGCGGACCGTGGGATCGTCACGGAGTGACACCGGCGATCCAGTCGTTGACGCAAGACGGCGCCATTTCGTGCACTGAATCCTGCGGGCGAATGCACCAGCGGTCAAGCTTCCACGATCATGCCAATATTGCCGTGGCTTCAAATTGCAACGGATGTCGATTGCAGTTCTCGCAGCACCACGGCTGTCATCCCACCGCGTTGTGCGTGCATCGATTGCCGCAAAACAATTTAGACCGGATTTCGATCAGGTCGAATCACACTCTCGGCGTCATGCCTGCGCTTGTCGCGGCATCCACGTCTTGCTTGCGGCAGCTTTGCAAGGATTAAGGAAGACGTGGATGGCCGGGACAAGCCCGACAAGCGCGGGCATGACTCCCCTGATGCACGTGAACGGAACCGGTCCGGAAGTTCCGCTCCGAGGTACTCCCATCGAGGGCACCGGCGAGACAGGCCGATCGTGACCGGATTATTTGCTGTCTCCACCCGATGCTGCATTGCACAACACAGGGCGCATCATTAGGTATCGTGAGCGCGCTGTGCGGATGACTGCATCGCACGACAGCGAAAGACCGGACCCCCGCCCCCGACGATCACGCAGGGCTGCTCGTCGGAGTGCTCAATCCGCCCGAAGGATCAGCACCATGGCCACCAATGCACCAAATCAATCTCCACTCGCAACCGACGTGCCGCGTGTTCTTCGTGATGTCACCGAAAAGGGCGCCGCCGAGGCGAAGGAAACATTTGAGAAGATGAGCGCCGCTGCCAGCGACGCAACCGAGCAAATGAAAAATATGTACACCACAACATTCAAAGGTATCCAAGACTACAGCACCAAAGTGTTCGAATTTGCCCACCTCAACATGACGGCGGCGATCGAGCATGCGAAGAAGCTGGCAACCGCAAAAACACCGGCGGAGTACTTCGAGCTGACGAACGCGTACATGCGGACCCACATGGAGACGTTATCCAAGCAAGGGCAGGAACTCGCCGCCATCGCCCAGAAGATGACCGCATCGGCGGCGGAGTTGATAAAGTCGGGGGTCCATAAAGTCATGTGACGCTGCCTCGTCCGACGTTCGGACGCCGCCGCTCACTTTTCACTGCGTTTCCGCCTGACGGCTAGATAGGATTGCGTCGGTGGCAATTACTGTCACCGGCGCTTCTTATACCAAATTCCGGTCGCATCGAATTGCAGGGTCGTAGGGTGTGCAAAATCGCCCGGGCACGGCGGAGCAACCGGCACGGCTTCGCCGGCGATTTTGCGCACGCAGTCGGCCGGTCACGTCATGATCGCGCGGTGTCGTGATCGCGACGCTAACCAAAGGCCTGCCGCGTGCGCAAAATCGCCATTCTACGCCGTGCCGGCTGCCTGCGTCTCGCGAGGCGATTTTGCACACCCTACATGTTCGGACCTCACCGGAATCCGGTCTAGAATGGGCGGGGGGTGAGCAAAGGCATCGCAAACGGCCGCACGGACGGGTCTTGTTCTGCTACCTCCGCAGGTTGCGAAATGTCTTCTTCCACGCGATCGTATCGATGAGCGACTTCTCGGCCTCGCTGGTCTGGATGACGGTGCCATCTTCCGCAACGGTAAATCGAAACGCGGTCTTTTCCTCGTCGGTATGGTCGAGCATCAGGGTTCGATAGTCCACGATCTCGACCACCGGATTGAGCTTTTCGACTTTGACGGAAACCGGCACCGGCGTCGTGGCGAGATGGTGGTAGAGATGCACATTGACGGTGTATTCGCCCGCGATGACACCGCGGATGCTGACCAGTTCCTCCCGGATCGGCAGCGGAATCTTTTTTGATTCGATCACGGTGAAATCATTGGTGTCCCCGCGATCGTCCCGTTCGAGCGCCATCAAGCCGGAATCCCGCTGATTGTACCATACGAGCTTGCCGGCCGGGTCCTGCACATAGAGATCGACGTCGTCGGGATGCTGGTCCGGCCAGGTCATCGTGATGATGAATTCGGCCCGCTTCATGACCTTGCCCGGGTCCGAAGACGGTTTCATCATCAGCAGCGCGATGAAGAACAGGAACGCCAGCACCTGCAGTGCCTTGAACAACACGACCGTGAAGGGATCGAAGCGATCCTCCCGGTGAAACAGTAAGCCTTCCATGCCACTTTCCAAAACGAGGCCGACGCTGGGCGCGCGCGACGAACGATGCGCGCCACCACCATCGCCCCGCGCTCGCGCATCCGCGGTTCGCCGCACCCCGACGCTATCTGAGGGCAGACGGCCTGGAGACGCAAGGGTTTTGCGGGCGAAGGCCAAAGCGCGTTGCTGCCGTTGAGCACGGCATGTGGCAGTCCCGCTTTTGGCGGGCCTGTTGTTCGGCCCGCGGTTCATCGGCCTTTGCGCCTATCGTCGCTATGGATTGGCAACCCTGGTCAAGCCTAAATTCGAGCGATCAGGTGTCGCATCAGCCGCACAATGCAATACGCGCGTGCGCGCCTTAGATAAGCCGAACGCATCGTCTATTTGACGAATGCATGCACTGCTGACCCCGAGGAGGTGACAATGCATCGCCGCGACATTCTCAAAGCCGTCGCATCCGCGGTTCCCTTGGTCACGTCGGGTCGCCTGTGGGCGGCGCCCAGGGCGGATATGCGAACTCTCATCGTATTTCTGCGCGGCGGGTACGATGCCGCCAATGTGGTGATCCCGGTGTCCAGCACGTTTTATTACGAGGCGCGGCGCTCGATCGCAGTGCCGCGACCGGGGTCCGGCGCCAATGCCGCAGTGCCGCTGAATTCCGATTGGGGCCTGCATCCGGCATTGCGCGACGCCATGCAACCGCTCTGGGAGAAGAAACAGCTCGCTTTCGTCCCCTTCGCCGGCACCGATGATCTGACGCGCAGCCACTTCGAGACCCAGGATACGATCGAACTCGGCCAACCGACGCAAGGCAGCCGAAATTACAATTCCGGTTTCATGGCACGGCTTGCCACCGTGCTGACCCGCACCAAGCCGATCGCCTTCACCGAACAGCTGCCGCTGGTATTCCGCGGTGCCGCTAAAATACCCAATGTCGGAATCGGTTCGGTCGCCAAACCGGGGGTCGATGATCGCCAGGCCAAATTGATCGCGAGCATGTATGCAAAGGATCCGCTGGCCGGCGCGGTGGCCGAGGGCTTCAAGGTTCGCGACGACGTGTATAAAACCGCGTCCGAGGAAATGGCGGCGGCCGACCGTGGCGCGATCTCGGCCAAGGGCTTCGAACTGTCCGCGCGCCGAATTGGCCGGCTGATGCGCGAACAGTACAATCTCGGGTTCGTCGATGTCGGCGGCTGGGATACGCATGTAGGCCAGGGCGGTGCTACCGGCGCCATGGCAAACCGGCTCGGCGAACTCGGCCGGGGCCTGGCGGGCTTCGCCCAGGAACTTGGTCCGGATGCTTGGAACAATGCCGTCGTCGTGGTGATTTCGGAGTTCGGCCGCACGTTTCAGGAAAATGGCAACGGGGGCACCGATCACGGTCACGGCAGCGTCTACTGGGTGCTCGGCGGGGCCGTCAAAGGTGGCCGAATCGCCGGCGATCAGGTCAAGGTCGAGCGCGCCACGATGTTCCAGAACCGCGATTATCCGGTGCTCACCGACTATCGTGCTCTATTTGGCGGCCTGTTCGCGCGCGCCTATGGGCTCGACCAGAAGCTGCTTGCGCAGGTGTTTCCGGGAATCGCCCCGAAGGATATCGCTCTGCTGTGAGCCGAGTTGGGAAGGGCACCGGACGGCGCAGCCGGCCGTGGCCGAACCCACAGGGAGTTCAATCCAGCCGAATCCCGAACTGCTTCACTAAGGCCGCGTATTTCGCATGATCCCGCCGGATCAAGGCGTCGAAGGCGGCCGGACCGAGGATCAGCGGTTCGAGGCTGCCGGAGACGTTGAGCTTTTCCGCCACATCGGGGTGTGACAAGCCGGCGTGCACCGCCTCCCGCAGCCGCCGAACGACCGGCTCGGGCGTGCCGGTGGGCGCGAACAGGCCGAGCCAGATATCCACCTCGAAGCCCGGATAGGTCTCGCCGATCGTCGGCAAGTCCGGAAAGCGCCGCGACCGCACTTTGCCGCTCGCGGCAAGCGGACGCAGATTGCCGGCTTCGAACTGCCCTGCGCTGGAAGCGCCGGCGAACAGCGCCTGGGTTTCCCCCGCAATCGTCGCGGTCGCGGACGGCGCCCCGCCGCGGTAGGGTACGTGCAGCAGATTAATACCGGCGCGCTGCTTGAGCACCTCCATGGCAAAATGCTGCTGGCTGCCGACGCCGCCGGACGCGTAAGCCAATGGCGGATTGGCACCGCGGGCCAGGGCGATGAATTCCGCTAGCGTGCGGGCCGCCACCTTGGGATTGACCGCGAGGATGAACTGGTTGGTCGCGATGCTGGCGACGGGGAGCAAGTCCCGCAGCGTGTCGAAATTCATTTTGGCATAGACATGCGGGTTGATGACGATGCCGCTGTCGGCACCGGAGAGCAGTGTGTAGCCGTCCGGCGCCGCCCTCGCCACCACCTCGGCGGCCAGGTTGCCGTTGGCGCCGGGGCGGTTTTCCACCACGACCGGCTGGCCGAACGCCTCGGTCAATATCTGCGCCACCAGGCGCGCGACCAGATCCGGCGCCCCGCCGGGCGGAATCGGCACCAGCAGCCGGATCGCGTGATCCGGATAGTCGGCCCGCGTCTCCGCGGCACCGAGCCCCAGCAGCAACAGGCCGATCGCGATTGTCCTGATGGCACGTCGCATGACCTGAGCCTTTCCGTTCACGATGCCGCAAGGCCGAACATCGCCTCCGCATTGCGGTGGCAGATTTTTTCGCGATCGTCCCGGCTGAGATCGAGGCTCTCGATCACCGCGATGGTGTCGCGAATATAGCCCTTGCCCTTTTCCGGATCGAACGGGCAGTCGGAGGCAAACAGCACCCGGTCGGGGGTGAAGAACGAAATGCCGCACACCGTCGGCGCGCGCGCGCCCGCCAGCGCGGTGTCGCCATAAAATCCTTTAAAATAGTCGAGCGGCCGTTTTTTCAGCCGTTTCAGCAGCGACGCATAATCCTCATCCGACGTGCGTGCGCCGAGCTGGTCCCAGCTGTGCCCGACCCGGCCCTCGAAATACGGGATGATGCCGCCGAGGTGATGGGTGATGACCTTTAGGTCGGGAAATTTGTCCATGATCCCGGAAAAGACCAGCCGCGCCAGTGCCGCCCCGGTCTCGAACGGCCAGCCGATGACGCTGTTGATCTCGTATTTCGAGACGGTTTCCGTGCGGTAATCCGCCATCTCGCGGGTGCGGATCGGGTGCAGCAGGATCGGCCGCCCGGATTTTTCGATAATCTCGTAGATCGGCAGGAAGGCGTCCTGGTCGATCGGCGCCCCGTTCACGTTGGTGTGGAGCTGGATCGCATTGGCGCCGCTGTGCAGTACCCGCTCGGCTTCCCGGGCGGCCGCCTCCGGAGCATTCATCGGCAATGAGGCGGCATAGCCCGGAAAACGCTTCGGATGCCGCGCGACCAGTTCGGCGAGTTCGTCATTGCCGATCCGCGCCCATTCCGGCGCGTGTTCTGCGTCCCACAGGCGGTCGATCGCCGGCATGGCGAGCGAGAGAATCTGGCTATAGTCGGGGAAAGAATCGACGATGCGTAGCCGCTCATCGAGGTCCCACAATGCCGGAATGCCGCGGATACGCTTGCCCATATCCTTTTGCGCCGCCGGGGTCTCCAAAACGCCCGCGAAAAATCGCTGCGGAAAAAAGTGGTTGAAGGCATCGATAGTGCGCACGGGCGTGATCCTGTGAGGAGTGCGGGGCGGTGGATGGCAATGCCGTAACCTTCCGGTTCCTTCCGATCAAGCCGATGCGCGGCAAAACGCGCACCCTTGAATTGCAGCGCGCTCATGGCGTGGCGAGGAGGAGTGCATTACTTTTGCTGCGGAAACTTATCGGCGGCGCGTTTGCCCTATCGCGCGCATCACGAAGCGGATCCATTCATGAAGCCGTCCATCATGGTTCGAATTGGCCTGCCCGTCGCGGCGCTGGTATGCGTCGCGGCGCTACCCAACCACCTCGCCAGCGCGGAATCCGGCTCGGCGCCCGTAAATGGGAGCGAAGCGGCGTCGAAGGCGGCGGCGCGTTCCGCCATTTGCTCGCGCTGCAGGAGATCGCAACGGCGAACGGCGGCAACCGCGCCGCCGGTACGCCGGGCTATGACCGTTCCGCCGATTATGTGGCCGAGAAGCTGAGAGCGGCCGGCTATCAGGTCCGCTTCGAGGCATTCGAATTTCCGTTCTTTGAGGAGCGTAGCCCGCCTGCGCTGGCTGTGACCAATCCCGGCGGGACCGACGAGCCGGCCGGCGCGGTCCGCACCTTGAGCAATTCCGGCTCGGGGGTGGTGACGGCACCGCTGCGCGCGGTGAAACTCGGGCTCGGCGACGGCGCCCCCGGTGCCTCCACCAGCGGCTGCGAAGCTGCCGATTTCGACGGCTTTGCCCGCGGCGCCGTTGCGCTGGTGCGGCGCGGCACTTGCACGTTCCAGGTCAAGGTCGAGCACGCGGTCGCAGCCGGGGCGGTTGGTGTCGTCGTCATGAACGAGGGCACGGACGGACGCCGCGACGCCTTTTCGGGCCAGATGACCCGGCGTGCCGCCGTTCCGGTGGTGGGCGTGCCTTACGAGCGTGGGTTGGCGCTCAATCGGGCGGCGGTGGCCGATGGCGGCGCCACGGTGCGCCTCGCGGTCGATGCCGTCACGGGAACACGCACAACCCACAATGTGCTTGCCGATATTCCCGGCAGCAGTGCCGACACGGTGATCATGGTCGGCGCCCACCTCGATAGCGTACCGGAAGGGCCGGGGATCAACGACAATGGCAGCGGGTCGGCGGCGGTGCTCGAAGCGGCGCTGACCCTGGCGCGAGACTTGGTGGCGGCGCGGGCGCCCGTCCGTTTCGCCTTCTGGGGCGCCGAGGAACGCGGGCTGATCGGCTCGCGGCACCACGTCGAGGCGCTCTCGGAGGCGGAGCGCCACCGCATCGCGCTCTATATCAATCTGGACATGGTGGGCTCGCCCAATTTCGTCCGCTTCGTCCAGGGCACCGCCGCACCCGGCACCGACAGCCCGGTCAACGTCGCGCGGCGCGAATTGCTTGCCGGTTTCCGCAATGCCGACCTCTCGATCGAGGAACGCACCGGTGGCCGGTTCGGCTCCGATGAGACTTCGTTCTCCCAAAAGGGTATCCCGACCGTCGGCCTCTACACCGGCGCCAGCAGCCGGAAGACCGAAGCCGAGGCCAACTTGTTCGGTGGGACGGTCGGTCAGCCGCATGATCCGTGCTACCATCGCGCCTGCGACACGACCGAGAACATCGACCGCACGGTTTTGGAGCAGAACACACGGGCTTTGGTACGGACGCTCCAGGTGTTGACGAAGCCGGGCCGGTAGCGCGCGAGCAAGTGGTATAAAATGCTCATGACCCCGCTCCGGGCAACCGGAGCGCGACGGAGACACGTTACCTGCGTGAAAAGGTCGCCCGGATCGGACCGGCCCGCCGCAGCAGAATCACCCCAATATTGAACGTCACCGAAACCAGCAGCGCCAGCGCCAAAGCGAACGGCGCGCCAAGCGGCACCACCGCGAGGTGAAGCGCCAGGATGCTCAGCGCAAATCCGACCAGGCCCAGCATGGCATTGGCGATGATGGCCGCGGTGGCCGGCCCGCCGATGCGCGGATGCAGGATCAGCATCAGGCTCAGCATCACGATCGGGAATACCGCGAGAATTCCGGTCAGGGCCGGTCCCACATTGGCGCCGGCCGTCACGACGGCACCGACCAGCGCCGCCACCATCGCGGCCCGCAGGGGGACGTCGAACCAGCGCCGCGACACCCGCGGCATCCGGACATGGAGATGGCGCCATACCAGCGGCACGCAGATGGCGTAGGTCGCGGAACACAACACTATGGCCGCGGCGAGCGACCAATCGGCCGCGCGGATCATCAGGGCGCAGACGAGCCAGATGCCGACCGCCGCCGCGATGGCGGCCGCGAACGCGCCGCGCTGCGCGGCGAACACATAAGCCGTGCCGAACGCGCCGGTCGCGGCATGCACCGCAAGGCTCGTCACCGTGCTATCGGCGATGAACTGCGCACTGTGATCGAGTGCCAGGAGAATGTAAGCCGGACCCGAAGCGATCGGCAGTGTCGCCACCATGGCGCCGATCAGGGCGCCGGCGCGCTCGGCGATGAGCGATGCGGTGACGACGACCGCCGCCGTCGCCAGCATTTTGAGGGCGAGGGCGATGATGAACGCGCTGTCGAAGGGCATGATGGTGGGCTGTGGTCCGAATCGCTAGAAACCGAGACTGTCTACGCCACCGTGCCGATCTTGTAATACCGCAGCAATCCGACCGAACCGCGGGGGGGCCGCGTTTCGTCGTCGCAACGGCTTGCCAGCCGGGCGCGGCTGGGGCATATGGTTCGGCACGGAGATGTGGCCGAGTGGCTGAAGGCGGCGGTTTGCTAAACCGTTATACGCCCTAAAGGCGTATCGAGGGTTCGAATCCCTCCGTCTCCGCGGAAATACCGCGCGCCAGCGTTCCCCGCTATCCACTAACGTGTTGAAATCCGACGCTAAATCATCTGCGCTCTATCCCGTAGCTGTCTTTACCAGTTCGCCTGCCCGAGGGTTGGACGGACAGATGGCGCAGCGAACCAAGCTTCTGACGGCACCCTATTTCAACCGGGGAGGGCCTGTATCTGCAAGTCCAGAGTGAATCCGCCCGCAGCTGGATTTACAGGTACACCTTGACGGCAAGGCGCGATGGCATGCCCTTGGATCGGCCCGCGACGTGTCTTTCGCGGAGGCCCGTGCACAGCGTGATGGAGTACGCCAGTCGCTCCGCAAGAAGGTTGATTCCGTTGCCGCGAAGGAAGCTGTGAAGCTCGCCAGGAAGGCTGCGGCGGTTTGGGTCAAGACCTTCGCCCGGTGTGTTGACGAATATCTCGACGGACATGCGACCGGTTGGCGCAATGCCGTGCATCGGCAGAAGTGGCGATCGACCTTCACCACCTATGCCCTTACCAGTTATCGGTAAGCTGCCGCACACTGCCGGCCACGTCGTGGACATTCTCCGACCTATCTGGATCGAGAAACACGAGACCGCCCGCCGGCTGCGTGGCAGGATCGAGGCTGTACTTCCTACGCCGCGGACCCGGATGATATAGCTTTCCGCAATAAGGCGGCATTGAGCGAACAGCTGTGCAAGAAGCTGCCACGCCTCCCGGCCGCCAAGCAACCGAAACACCATGCTGCCCTGCCATGGTGGAGCTTCGGCAGCGCGATTCCATCGCGGCGCGCGCCCTCGAATTCGCCATCTTCGCGGCGACCCGCACTCCGAGACATTGCTGGCCCCGTGGCAGAGTTCGACCTCCCCGCCATGACGTGGACAATCCCGGCCTATCGGATGAAAGCCGGCAGGACGCATCGGGTTCCACTGTCGGACGCTGCGGTGGCCGTCGTCGAACACATGGCCTCGATCCGCCATGTTCCCCGGCATGAAGGCTGGCAAGCCGCTATCCAACATGTCACGTCGGCCAGCACGAACCACGGATCGCCGTTACGGTCCATCACACGGACGTTGCGAACTTAGAAAGCATGTTCGAAGGTCAGCCGTGGCCTGCCGCAATCTTGCCGTTCATAATCATTATAACGATCATGACTTTGTAACGCGGCCGACAGAGAAGCTGCGGCCTTCCCACGGTTCCTTCTCCATCGTCAGCCTTGGGGAGCTCGTTGCGCATGATGCGAACTCCTGCCCGCCCTGCCTGGCGGGCTTTTCTTCGCGGGGTCCGGCCACTGGGCTGCTGGGGGCGATGGAACTACCTTGTTACCCTGATCAGTGACAGATGTCGTCAACTTCAATGGGGTTGCGAGTACCATAATTTACCGAAAGCAACGTCCCCCAAAGAGGTGCCTCATCACGTTCAGCACTGATCATGGTGCACCGAAGGTCCTCTATATCGGATTTGATCTGTTGGATTTTTTTGTCCACGGCGCTCATAGCGCTCGCTTGAGCCTGCATTGTTTGCAGTAATAAGATGGCCTTTATCGGCCTGCGCGCCAGCACGGTAAGCATCCCGTCAAGATGGACGCTAAGCACCTTGTAGTGGCTCCGGCTGCGGGGAGGCTTGTGTGTCTCCGCCCGGCGGCCTTCTACAGTGGGCCATGGCCTCGTGTCCTTATGACGCGGAACTTTGATCGTTCCATCACGATTTGCAACACATTGTTGCAGTGTGGCGCCGCTGTAGGAAGCAATAAAAATGACAAATTCTCTTGTATTTTCAATGGTCTTAGCGGACTCTGTCTCCGTGGAAATACCGCCCGAGGGTTGGACGGCGGATGGCGCAGGGAACCAAGCTTCTGGCGGCAATAGAGGTAGCTGCTCGGCTCTCGAAGCCCGGTCGCTACTTCGACCGGGGATGGCCTGTATGTAAAGGGTAGACCGGACTCGTTGATGATCGTGCTGTTTTGCTCATGCCATCGGTCAGACATATACATCCGTTTCGCCGTCATTTAGTCGCTTTACAACTGCGGCGCATTAGCTATTTGAAGCACCTTGACATATCCGCTAGGACGAACCAAGGATCGCCATGACGATCGATCACGCGGACGCTACTACCTTCAAACGCGAGTCGCCGCCATAATGTTGCCATTAATAATCATTATAACAATCATACATATACGCGGCCGATAGAGAAGTCGCGGCCCCCCACGGCTCCGACCAACTTTCCCAAGCATGGGGAGCTATTTTGCGCATGGAAGGCCTGCCCGCCCCCCTAGGCGGGCTTTTTTTTGGGCTGATCGCCCCAACGGCAGCGGCTCCGCGTCGAGAGTCATGGAGGCCGTGACCGACCGATGGTCAGAAGGGCCCGTCCCGTGATCCGCTCCACCGCCGCCAAGCCCCCCACCCGACGGTCCGCGGCTTAACCGCTGCAAACAATCGCGGGCCGCGCTGATCTTGCGCCGAGCCGACCGCTTTCCACCGCTGCGGTACGGCGTTAGGTCGATCATGTGAGCGACCTAACACTATCTCGCGTCCCCCGGAATTCTCGATGCTCACTCGGTTCACTACGACGCACCCGCGCCCAGCCTCGATTCGGTTATTTTTGTTGGCAATGCGACCGATGTAGCCGCTCGATTGAACGAAGACGAGAAAGGTATCACAGGCATTGTCCGTCAGCGGACATGCAGCTGGCTACCACTATCGTTGACGAGCCAAGTGTTTACCTTCTTTTCTCATTCCGCCGCAAACCCGAGGCCATGCGCTTCAGTGGGTGCGGCATGATAAGCTTCCTACCATCCGGAAGGCCGCGATCAAAAGCAGATGATTAAGTTCGTTCGATGGTGGATGCCATTTGAGGGCCGCCGCGATCTCCCCCGTTCCCTTCGAGGTGCCGACCGCCCAAGTCTGCGGTCAAACTTTGGGCAGCCGATGTCGCTGCCGTAATCTTGCCGTTCATAATCATTATAACGATCTGGACTTTAAAACGCGGCCGACAGAGAAGCTGCGGAACTCCCCACGGTTTCCTCGACATTTCAGCCGTGGGGAGCTTCGTTGCGCATGCGACGCCTGCCCGCCGACCCCTTTGGCGGGCTTTTTCTTTTGCGGCGCGGTCGATCGCGAATCGTAATAAAGTTTTGCGGTGTGGGCGCTGTCGATGATGCCGCAAAAAAGTCTGAATTCTCAAGGCATTTCAATGATTAGAGGGGACTCCGCCTCCGCGACGGATCCCGGGGCCGTCAAGTGCCTGCCTGTTGCACCGGCGCCTAAACGAGCGTCGGCCGGCCCCCATGACGCTCGCTGGCCGCCCCCGGACGACAGGGCTTTGCTAACACGCAACGATTGATGACGAAGGACGCTCCCGCGATGACGCATGACGAGATCAAGCGCAAGCTGATCCTGGCCGGCAAGGTGCTGGTCGCGGAAGGTCAAGACGATTTTACCCGCGGTCATATCTCGATGCGGCTGCCCGACGATCCGGCGCTGTTTTTCATGAAGCCGCACAGCGTCGGGCTCGACGAACTCACGATGGAGAACATTCTCACCATCGATCTCGACGGCAAGGTGATGGCCGGCACGGCGCGGCGCCACAGCGAGGTCTTCATCCACTCGGAAATTTTTAAGGTGCGGCCGGATGTGAATTGCGTCATCCACACCCACCCACCCTACGCAGTGGCGCTGTCCGCGACCGGGCGGCCGCTGCGCTGCTATAGCCAGCCGAGCGCGCTGTTCTGGGAGGCGCTCGGCGTCTACGACGACACCGTCGCGCTGATCCGCACCCCTGCCATGGGGGCCCGCGTCGCCGCCGCGCTGGGGTCTCACCGGGCCGCACTGCTGAAAAACCACGGCGTTGCTGTGGTGGGCGCCACGATCGAGGAGGCGGTGATCAACGTCATCATGCTGGAAAACGCCGCCATGGTGCAGATGCTCGCCGAAGCGGCCGGCAACCCGAGCCCCGAACTGCCGCGCGCCGAGATCGAAAAGCTAAAGGCCGAAATCTCCCATGCCGAGCAGTTCGTGGTCAATTTCGATTATCTGGCACGGCGGGCGCGGCGTGGCGAACGATAGGCGACAGGGCGCCGGCGGTCATCATTGTTCGAACGTCAATTGGAGCGTCAACGTTCCTAATTGTGCAAAAATCAACGACCAAGAATTCTGCACATTGCAAGAAAACCTTGTTTCGCAGGCGTTTAGCAATGGAATTAAACCGCTGGTTGATAGATATATAGACGCAACTAACCAATGGTGGTGCTGTCCGCAGCACTCCGATAAACTGGCCACCTAATGTCATAAAGGCTGTGGGCCAGAAGGGCATCTTCCGCTGGCCGCGCCTCGCCAAGTCATCTGCCTATGCGGGGAAGGGATTTATTATGAAAAGCGATTTTATGATGAAAAGCCAAGCTTCGCCAATTAGCCGAACGTACCAGCGCTTTCGCGCGGTGGAGGAACTGGTATGGCAGTGCGAGAATGTTGCTCCTACCTTAGGATATGGTCAATGTACATTATGCCGTTGCACCTGGTATGTCGCGCCGAACGCCGGCCCTGATTTGTGCGCAAATAACGTTGGTTGTCGCCACCCCTTCTCTGCCCATTTGTAAAACGGCAAGCCTTGTGCCGCAAGGGCTTCACCATCGAAGAAGCTAATTTGGTTGATAAAAAAGACGCCGCTAGAGGCAGTAATTTATACCGAGGTACCCGCCGAGCGTGATCTCGGCTATCGGCAATAGGCCACAGCGCCTATCGCGCGGCGGGTGCGACAGGCGTTTTCCAGCAACCGGATCTGCGTCCGTGCCTGCACCTTGCGCTCTAAACCAACGTCAGAAGGTTCGCGGCATGTACATACCTTCGATGGTCACATTACACCCGACGTTGCCGAGGAAATTGTTGAACGTTCCGGTGATCTTAACAATTCCAGTCGCCAGGGTTACGAGATGTGGCGTCACCGCGAAATTATATGTTGAAGCGTAGGTGAACGACTTTGCTTTGTTGTCGATTGCATCACCCGAATAGTTTCCGGTCCCATTCATTTGAGGGACTGTTGCTTCGCTCATGTTTTGCAGGGCGAGTGCCGCTCGGAGATGTATAAAGCTCAGAAACGTAGCGGTATCGGTAGAGTTTATTTTAGGCCGATAAATGGATACGTATATGTCTCCAACATTGGCGCCGGTTAAACCGGCGCATGCGGCGGTGTTCGCAGTATTCATTATAAAGCCCTCCCAGGCGGCTTGCGTATCGGCCGCGCGCGGTGGACTTGGTAGTAAGAGAACCCCGCCGGAGACCAGGACAACCATGGCAGCGAAAGCTAACCTATTTTTCGACCTCATATTTTTTCTCCTTAGAACGCGCACTCTTTTGTGGGAGCGAAGGCAGTCGTCAGGCGACGGCTAAGACATTAGCAGGATCCGGCGGCCAAGAGTGTGACCCATATCACATATAAGAATTCTCTCTAGTTCCGTAGTTTTACACAATCCGGCTGTCGGGCGACGCCGGTCGCTGGATGGTCGATTGCGCCGTTTCGCGCTCCCCTGTCACCGCGGCTGCTCGACCCGAGGACCGGATCTGTCGGTTAGCTCGTGGAACAAAACTGATCTCGCAGTGTATTCGTTGCGAGAGGGGTATCGCTACTGGGTACGCTTGGGGTTTGTTCCGCGCAGACCGAAGGCGCGGCTATGCAAGGTGGTCGGCCGCGTGCACAGAGTAAAAAAAGTGGTTCGTGTCCGCCACCAGTCCGAGGAAGCGCGGTAGTATCGATCTGATACCATAAATATTGTGGCATAAACGATCTGGACCAGCATAACCGTCTTTACTACGGCAGGTGTATGAATGAACCACGGGCGCGCGTGGATGTCCCACGCATAAAATCGTTCCCACCCAAGGCCTTTGGCAGAAAAGACCTCTTCAAGTTTATAAAGATACTCGGTAATGCGGTTAATCGAGCGTCGTCGAATAAGGTATAAGACATATGAGACGACGGCTACGAACAGCGGTATCACAGAAACAAATCGAAAAGAGCCGCGCCTTTCTATGTCGCCATGAGAAGTGACAAAAG
>CAWDKL010000060.1:0-114438 GCA_963802745.1 uncultured Alphaproteobacteria bacterium
GCCGCCACCGTGAGTTTGGACAAGGTCAACCCCGACGCCACGATCTCATGCACCGCCTGGCGGACGCGCTCCACATCGGCCCCCTTGGCCTGTACAAAGGCTGCAACCGCGGCACCGGCGCCAGCGCCGTCATCCGTGGTGGCAGCGCAATCGGCCTGCGCCGTTATGGCTCCGACGATCCTCCGCAGCGCATCGCCGATGGCGTCGAGCGCGCGATCGAATGCCAGCCGGTCGAAATAATCGGTCAGCTTGATCTCGCCCGCCGCGGCGGCGATACGGTCGAGCCGAAAGTGGTCCTCGGCGGCGAAATAGATCGCCGCGGTGCGATCGATCGGGCAGCCGCCGCGGTCGGCGATCAGCACGATATCCGCTACCCGCCCAAGTGCCGGCAGGCGAGCAAGCGTTTGCGCCACCGGATCAGGTACGCCCTCCGCCGTCAGCTTAGCGACGGCCGCGGTCCAATCGCGTTGCGCCGCCTCCGGCACGAAGCGGTCGAGCCCTTCGCGGACCGCGGCAATGCCGTCGCGAAAATGATCCACGACCTCGGCCAGTCCCCGGCCCAGCTCTACATTGCGCAAAAACCAAACCATGCGATCGATCAGCAGATTCTGCACTTGCGCGAACAGACCGAGTTGCACCGTACCGGATATTCGGTTGTCCAGTTCCTCGATCGCGGCATTGAGCGCGGCGAGGCCGAAGCTGTCGCGCACCACCGCGAAGGCCGCAGCAATACGGTCAACGGCCATGCCGGTCTGATCCGCAAGCCGGATGACCAACGCCGGACCGCCGCGATTGATCATGGAATTGGCCAGCTGGGTCGCGATGATGTCGCGGCGCAGACGATGCGTTTCGATGGCATCCGGGAAGCGGGCGGCGACCGCCGGCGGAAAATAGCGGACCAGCTCGCGGGCGAGATAAGGGTCGTCGGGGACCGTGGAATGCAGCAGGTCTTCGTGCAGCGCGAGTTTCGCGTAGGCAAGCAGGACCGCAAGCTCGGGCCGGGTCAGCGGCTCGCCGCGCCGCCGCCGCTCGGCGACCTCCATGTCGTTCGGCAAATATTCGACGGCACGATCAAGCAGCTGCCGCTGCTCCAGCCAGCGCATCAGCCGTTGCTGGAACCCGAGGTCATCGAGACCGCGGCGCTGGACGACCGATAGCGCAAGGGTCTGCTGATAATTGTTGCGCAGCACCAGCGCCGCGACCTCGTCCGTCAGGCCGGCCAGCAGCGCGTTGCGGTCAGGGCGTGTGAGCCTTCCGTCGCGCATCGGCAGGCTCAGCGCGATCTTGAGATTGACTTCCACGTCGGAGGTGTTGACGCCCGCGGAGTTATCGATCGCATCGGTGTTGAGACGGATGCCGCGCAGCGCCGCCGCGACCCGGCCCCGTTGCGTCATGCCGAGATTGGCACCCTCGCCGATCACCTTGCAGCGCAGGTCGGACGCCGCGATCCGAATGGCGTCGTTGGCCCGATCGCCTACCGCCTCCTGGCTTTCGGTATCGGAGCGCACATAGGTGCCGATGCCGCCGAACCACAACAGATCGACCGGCGCCTTGAGGATCGCACTGATCACCTCCTGCGGGGTCGTTTTTTCCGCCGTTATGCCGAGCGCCGTGCGCGCCTCGACGGAGAGGTCGATCTCCTTGACGGCGCGCGAAAACACGCCGCCGCCGGCGGAAATGACGGTACGGTCGAAATCCTGCCAGCTCGATCGCGGCAGGTCGAACAGCCGCTGGCGTTCGGCGAAGCTGCGGATGGGGTCCGGATTCGGATCGATGAACACGTCGCGATGATCGAACGCGGCCACGAGCCGGATGGTCAACGCGCGCAGCATGCCGTTGCCGAACACGTCGCCCGACATATCCCCGACGCCCGCGACCGTGAACGGGACTTTGGAAATATCGACATCCATCTCGCGGAAATGCCGTTTCACGGATTCCCAGGCGCCGCGCGCCGTGATGCCGATCTTTTTGTGGTCGTAGCCCGCCGATCCACCGGACGCGAAGGCATCGTCGAGCCAGAACCCGTGTTCGCTGGCGATGGCATTGGCAAGATCCGAAAATGTTGCGGTGCCCTTGTCGGCGGCGACCACCAGATACGGATCGTCGCCGTCATGGCGAACCACGTTCACGGGCGGCACCACGGTGCTGCCGTCGAGATTGTCGGTGATGTCGAGCATGGTCGACATGAAGATGCGATAGGTGGCGGTGCCTTCGGCTTGGATCGCGTCGCGATTGCCGGTGGGAAGCCGCTTCGGCACGAAGCCGCCCTTGGCGCCGACCGGCACGATGACGGCGTTCTTGACCTGCTGCGCCTTGACGAGACCTAGCACTTCGGTGCGGAAATCCTGCGGCCGGTCCGACCACCGGATACCGCCGCGCGCGACCGCGCCGAAGCGCAGGTGCACCGCCTCCAGCCGCGGCGAGCAGATAAAGATTTCGCAGCGCGGGCGCGGCAGCGGCAGACCGGTCAATTTGCGGCTGTCGAATTTGATCGCGACGGGGGGACCTTCGGCATCAGCACGGTTTCCGGTTTGCCCTGAAACCGGTTTCGGCACCTGATAAAAATTGGTGCGGACGGCGGATTGGACCGCGTTGACGAAGTGGCGGACGATGCGGTCTTCATCGAGGCTACCGACCTTTACCAGCAGCGCTTCGATTTCGGCCGCGATCGCGGCTTCTTGGTCGGCGCGCTGCGGCGATATCGGCGCCGACGGATCGAAGCGGGCCGCGAACAGCGCCACGATGCGGGCCGCGACATCCGCATGCTTGACATGGGTCGTCCACATATAGTCCTGCGAATAGGGTACGCCGATCTGGCGCAGATAGCGCGACAGCGCCCGCACCAGGGCGACGTCGCGCCAGGCCAGGCCGGCGGCGAGAACCAATGCGTTGTAGCCATCACTTTCCGCCGCTCCGCGCAGGACGGCGGCGAGACAGGAATCGAGCCGCGGTTTGGCGGACGCGATGTTCGTCGCACTGCCGTCCATCCGGTCGAGTTGCATATCGTGCAGCCACACGTGCCGGTGTTCGCCGTCGCCCACCCCGACGTGATAGGTGCTTTCATCCACCACCGTGAAGCCCATATGTTCCAGCACCGGAACACGTTCCGATAAGGGGATGGGCCGTCCGTGGCTCCACACCTTGAGGCTGGCGGCCTTGCCGTCCTCGCCGTCGCCGGGCGCGAAATCGACACCAAGGGGGGTATCCGGCGACAGCGCCTCGATGGCCGCGATATCGCCGACCGCGATTTCGGGACTGAAGGCTTCCCGATAGGCCGCGGAAAACGCGCCGCCGAACCTACCGAATAGCGCCTGCGCCGTTGCGGAATCATATGTCGCCATAAGGGCGTCGAGCAGCCGATCCGGCCAAGTCTTCAAAAGCTGGACGACCCCGGCTTCGAGCCCGGCGCGAGCGGGCTGGAGCAATTCACGGGGCTGGCGGTCGCGCCGGCGCGCGACGACGAAGTGGATGCGAACCACCGGCCCTTCCGGAAAAAACGGCACGAACGACGCAATCGCGCCATCGAAGGCGGTAGCGAGAAGGTCCCCGATGGCGGCACGTGCCGTGCTGTCGTAACGTTCCCGCGGGACATAGACGAGAACCGATACGAAGCGTTCAAAAGTGTCCCGCCGCGGCAGCACCCGCACGCGCGGCCTTTCATTGAGCTGCAGAATCGTCAAGGCGAATTGGAACAGCGTCTCCTCATCGATCTGGAACATGTCGTCGCGCGGGTAGGTTTCCAAAATATTTGCGAGCGCCCGCCCGGAATGCCCCATGGCGTCGAACCCGCTGCGCGCCATGACGGCGGCGACCTTGCGGCGCAGATACGGGATTGTGCCGGTTGGCCGCACATAGGCCGTCGCGGTGAACAGGCCGACGATTTGCGTTGCGCCGGTCAGCTTGCCGTCGGGACCGTAGTGTTTGACCACGACCTGATCCATCGCGGTACGCCGGTGCACCCGCGAGCGGGTCATGGTTTTGGTGATCATCAGCACATGCGGTTCGCGCAGGGCCGCCAGCCCGCGGGGCGTGAGGACGAGCCTCCCGCTGCCGGGTCCCGTGCGGTTGCTATCGCTCCCGCCAAAAATGCCGAGTGCGGGCCCGGATGTCGCCACCAGAGCGGCAGCGTCCTGGCTCAAGCTGTAGTCGCGCAGGCCCAAAAAAGTAAAATTATCCTCCCCAAGCCATTCCAGCAAGGCGATGGCTTCCGCCACATCGTCGGACGCCACGGTCGGCGGAGCCGACTTCAGCGCCTCGATGAGCGTGCCGAGCCGCTCCAGCATCGGTCCCCAGCCTTCGACGGCGCTCCGCACGTCGGCCAGCACCGCCTTCAGCTCGGCGACAAGCGTGGTCTTGATCCCGGGGTCGTCGATCCGCTCGACATGGACCTGGATCAGGCTTTCGCGCCCGGCGCTAGCGGCAAGAGGGTTCGCAGCGCGCAATGACACCAGCCGGCCTTCCGCGTCGCGCACGGCCAAGAACCGCGGGTAGGTGACGAGTTGCGGCGCAAGGCCCTGTTCGTCCAGTTCCGCCATGACGGAGGCGACCAGAAACGGCATATCGTCGTTCAGAATTTCGATGATCGAAAGGTCGTCGCGCCGCCGTCCGGATCCCGCCGGTGCGTCGTCAATGCGAATGGTGGCGGTGCCTGGCTTGCGCTCACCGAGGAACCGCCAGGTTCCGGTCGCGATTCCCGCGAGATCGGCAGCATCGTAGTGCGACAGGTCTTCGGGCGCTGCTTGGGCAAAGAGCTGCGCGACGAAATCGGCGGGCGCGGTGCCGACATGGTCGTGGAACAACCGGTCGGCATCCGCCAGGATCCGGCCGGCGGCGGCCGCGTCGGCGCCGCCGACGACAATATCCGTGCCGTCCGGCGAAGCGTCGGTTGCGGCACCGCGGTCGAATGGCCGCGCGCCAACCTGCGATCGATCGCTGCTCATGGGCGGTCTCCCTCTGTTGCCGCGGAGGTTGCGCCGCAAATCAGGGCGGCAAAAGGACTAAAGGCGGTCCGACGATGCGGCATGGCGTTTCAAGCGCCCTTCGCGCCTTCCCGCAAAGCTGTTAGCTTGGGCCGGACCTCGACATGAAGGAACGCAACCGTTGGCGCGACCCGCAAAGCCTAAGCCGGCGCCGAAGCCGCAGGCGATAGCCCCAGGCGCAGCCGTGAAAACTCCCGCTCGGGCGGGAGCCGGCGACGATACCGACATCACGGCATTGCGGCTGGGTGCAGCCGAACTGACGCCGGCGATGCGGAGCTATTTCGATAAGTGCACCGAGAAGCTCGGATTCGTTCCGAACGTGCTTAAGGCCTATGCGTTCGACATGGCAAAGCTCGAGGCGTTCGTTGCCATGTACAACGACCTCATGCTGGCGCCATCCGGGCTGAGCAAGCTCGAGCGCGAGATGATCGCGGTCGCGGTATCGTCGCACAACCGGTGCTATTATTGCCTGACGGCACATGGCGCCGCGGTGCGCACGCTTGCGGACGATCCTGTGTTGGGCGAACTGATGGTCATGAACTATCGCGCCGCCCGGCTCGACCGGCGGCACCGTGCCATGCTGGACTTTGCCGTCAAGCTGACAGCCGAGCCGTGGGGCATCGAGGAAGCGGACCGCCAGGCGCTTCGCGACGCCGGCTTTGCGGACCGCGACGTCTGGGATATCGCGGCGGTGGCCGGCTTCTTCAACATGTCGAATCGTGTCGCGGCGGCGACCGACATGCGCCCGAATTCCCATTATCACGGCCAGAAGCGCGGATAGCCCGACGCTCAGAAATCCCCCACCTCATCCTGAGGAGGGCGCCGCAGGCGTGCGTCTCGAAGGATGGATGCACGGCACTGACGCTGCCATCCTTCGAGACGCATCGCTACGCGATGCTCCTCAGGATGAGGTCGGAAAACGCTTCGTTCATTTCTGGGCATCATGAAAGGCATTGCATGCTGAACCGGGAACCGGAAATTTTGCCGTTGCGCCGCCGTACATTCGTCTTCGCCGCCGCCGTCATGTCGGCGCTTGCGCTCGCTTGGCCGGCGTCGGCGCAGCAGCGCTTTGTCGAACCGAGCACCGGCACGCCGGCCGCCCAGGTGGCAACCGGCCGGCACGGCATGGTGGCGAGCCAGGAGCGGCATGCAACCCAAATCGGGATCGAGGTGCTCAGGCGGGGCGGCAATGCGGTGGATGCCGCCGTAGCGGTGGGTTTCGCGCTTGCGGTCACCGCACCGAAAGCCGGCAATATCGGGGGCGGCGGTTTCATGGTCGCGCACCTTGCGGGCTCTGGCACCGATGTTGCGATCGACTACCGTGAAACCGCTCCCGCCGCCACGACGAAGGATGTATTCCTAGGTCCCGATGGGCAGGCCGATCCCGCCAAGTCGCGCGATTCCGGCCTCGGCGTGGGGGTGCCGGGTACCGTCGCGGGGCTCGCGCTCGCGCTTGAGCGCTTCGGCTCGGGAAAGTTTTCGCTTGAGCAACTGATCGCCCCGGCGGTGCGGCTTGCCCGCGAAGGGATCGCCATCGAGTATGATCTTTACAATTCCTTGCAACGCGGGCAATCGCGGCTCGCGCAATGGCCAAGCACGGCACGGATTTTCCTCAAACCCGACGGCAGTGCGCCGCGTCTAGGCGAGACCCTGGTCCAGCCGGAACTCGCCGATGTCCTCGAGACGATCGGCCGCGACGGCCCGCGCGCCTTCTACAGCGGACCGATCGCCGACAAGATCGCCGCGTCGGTACGCACGGCCGGCGGCCTGATGACTCGGCAAGACCTCGAAGCCTATGCCCCGGTGATCCGCAATTCCATCCGCGGAACCTACCGGGGCTACGACATCGTCTCGATGCCGCCGCCCTCGTCCGGCGGCATCGCCCTCGTCGAGATGCTCAACATTCTGGAAGGCTACGCGTCCGCTTTGGTAGGCGACGGTTCGCCGGAGGCGCTGCATCTTCGGCTCGAGGCGATGAAGCTCGCCTATGCGGACCGCGCCCAATATCTTGGCGATAGCGACGCGGTCGATGTGCCGGTGCGCCGTCTGATCTCGAAGCAGCATGCCGCCGAATTGCGGGCCAGGATCGATCCGCGGCGGGCGATCCCTTCGCGCGAGATGCGGCCCGATATCGCCGTGCCCGGCAGCGGCAACACGACGCATTTTTCCGTGGTGGACGAGGCCGGCAACGCGGTTGCCAATACCTACACGCTCAATTTTAATTTCGGCCTCGGCCTGGTCGCCGAAGGCACCGGCATCGTCCTCAACAATGAACTCGACGATTTCGCCGCCGCGCCCGGCGCCCCCAATGCCTTCGGCCTTATCGGCGGCGCCGCCAATGCACCGGCAGCGTACAAGCGGCCGCTGTCTTCGATGACCCCGACCATTGTATTCCGCGACGGCCGGCCGGTGCTGGTGACCGGGTCACCCGGGGGCAGCCGAATCATCACCACGGTGCTTCAGGTGATTTTGAACACGATCGATGGCGGCATGGGGATCGGGGACGCGGTCGCCGCACCGCGGCTGCATCACCAATGGTCGCCCGACGAAGTCGTGGTGGAGAAGGGCTTCCCGTTACCCCAGGTGCTCGTCCTGATGACGATGGGCCACAAAGTCCGCTTCGACGGGCTGTTCGGCTCGGCGCATTCGATCTCCGTGGCACCTTCGGGCCTCACCGGCGCGGCGGATCAGCGCGCACGCGGCGCGACGGCCGCTGGTTTCTAACGCGCGGCGTTCGTCGATGCCCAGAATTTAGCAAACCGTTTCTGGATGAGGTCGGAGAAACGATTCGATTATTTCTGGGCGTCGTCTAAACTCGCCTTGTTCGTGATGATGGAATTCTCGAAGGGTTCCGCTATGATCCGCGATGAAATGATTGCCAGGATCGGCGAGGTCACGCCGGCGCTGAAGGCCGAAAGCGTGTCAAACCTCGCGATGTTCGGCTCGTGCTCGCGCGGCGACGCGCGGCCTGACTGCCGGCGTGAGCGCGAATGAGGGAAATGCCGGGATGAGCAATGAAAACCCGTATGGCAAATCGACCCTCGAAATCTCGCTGGACCAAGCCGCAAAACGCGACGAGGCCGGCGCCGCCGCGACGTGTTCAACAATTCCGTGCCAACCTCACGATAAAGAACTGCAAGCATTATGCGATTATGCGCTTTCCCTTTATGGCACGCGCATTCTCGACAACATCGATCTTGAGCGACTTCCGGATCTGCGTGCCCGTGGCGGGGTTATTGCGCGGGCCATGATGGAACGCGGCGACGCCTCGGCCTTCGTCCTCGGGCGTAAAATCCTTGCGTTGGCGGGAACCGCCTCATGGCGCTGACTGATCTGCAAAAGCGGATCATGCGGCGGCTCTCCCGCAATCGGTCCGAAACAAGCTATCTCGCGGGTGGCGCCGTCCTCAATTTGGATTGGCCCCGCCGTTCGGACGACATCGACATTTTCCACGACCTGGACGAGGAAGTCTCGGCCGCTGCAAAAAAGGATATCGTTGACCTCGAGGCAACGGGCTTGCGCGTCACAACGGACGTCAGGGCCTATGGCTTTTTTGAAGCCACGGTTTCCGATGGAGCATCCGCTACCATTATCCAATGGATGGGTGAAACCAAGCTTCAATTCTTTCCCCTGGTCAGGGACGAGGAATGGGGCCTGCGGCTGCATCGCGTGGATTTGGCGATTAACAAAGTTCTTGCCGCGGCGAGCCGGAGGAAAGCCCGTGACTTCGCCGATCTTGTGGCGATTTCGACCTATATGTGCCCGCTGGGGCCGCTGATCATGGCCGCGGCCGGGAAACCGCCGTCATACTCGCCACAGAAGATGATCGAACACTTGAAGTGGCACGCCCAATCGATCCCCGACGACGAATACACCGCCGTCAAGGGCCTCCCGGCCGATTGGATGCCGCAGTTCATCCGGGCGGAGGTCACGCGACAGGCGGACATCGCCGAGCGTTACGTCATGGCCGCTCCGGTCGCCGCGGTCGGAATACTGGCCGTCAATTCGAGCGGCCTTCCGATCGAAGTTACTTTCGACTCGATCGGATCCGCGATCTTGCGAAAGGCCACCGAAGAACCGGATGTGATGCCCACGACGGGGGATTTCGGCACGATCCGGTGGGGTTAGCGAGGTTTCGCTGTTTCAGGGCATCGTGCTTCGGTGCAGGGGATGAACGGTGGCGACGATTTCCGGCTCCCGGGCGCGGGCCAGTGCAAGATCATAGGCGAGTTGCAGGCGCAACCACGTTTCGGCGCTCGATCCGAATACCTTTTCAAAGCGGATCGCCATGTCGGGCGTCACGTTACCTCGGGCGTTCACGATCTTGTCGAGGGTCTGGCGGCTGACGCCCAAAGCTTCGGCCGCTGCGCCGATCGTCAAATCCAGCGCGGGCAGGCAGTCCTCGCGAACGATGCGGCCTGGGTGAGGCGGGATTTTCATCGTCATGGTTTTTCTCTTAGTGATAGTCCAAATGATCGAGATCGTAGGCGTCGCCGTCAACAAAACGGAAGATGATCCGCCAATTGCCGGTGACCCACACGGCATGAAAACCGCCGGCTTCATCCGGTGACAACACGCCGACTCCGATCGGCACAAAGTGCTGCTCGTTGCGGGTGACGATGACGAGATCGTGTGCTTTGGCGATGCCCGCGGGCGGCGTCCGCCATCCGGGACCCGGCAATCATGCCCTACGGCCGACCCGGATTTTCGCTACGCTTCAATCCGGGCTACAAATCTATCCATACGCCGCCGGCGGCGCGGTGCGCTTCGCTTACCGCGCCCCACCCCTCCGCCAGCGCCCGCCCCTGCTTCGCGCGTAGCGCGCGCAGCACGGCTTCCGGGTTGAGCGGCAGCTCCATCAGCCGCACCCCTACCGCGTCGTCGATCGCGTTGCCGATGGCCGGCGACACGCAGAAGGTCGCGACCTCGCCGACGCCCTTGCCGCCGAACAGGCCGTTCGCCTGATAGCCGCCCACGGTCTCGTTCTCGAAGGTCAGGGCAGTTCTTGGATGTCGAAAAGAGCAACATCGTCTACGGCGCCGTGCGCTTCATTTTTCCCGGCCTACTGATTAATTCGGGATCCGCAGCTTTAAACCGAACCAGAATGGCAAGCCCGTCCTGATTATCCGGGTCGCGCATGATGGCATCGAGGTCCGATGGTTCGGGGATCGTTTCATGATCTTCCAGCAATCCTTCAATATGCAGCGCCAGGGCTTCCTCCGCCATGGCGCGGGCATCGTCAAGGCTGGTTCCGGCCGTTGCTATTCCGGGAAAGTCAGGAAACGACACGCCATAGTCGCTGTCCCCTTCCTTGCGGAGTAGGCCGATATAGTTACGCATGGCCTTGCCTCAATTTGAGATTGGATTGCTTCTCGATGTTTCGTAACGTTCCGATCGGGATATCCCGCTTGGGATGGGGCACGGTCACACGACCGGGCCTGTTTGCATGCTTGAATTGGACGTGGCTTCCCTTCCGAGCAACCTCGAACCATCCAGCCCTCTCCAGGACCGCGATGACATCCCGGCTGTTCATAGTGCCAAACGCATAAAAAGCTCCCGCAATTTGTCAAATTGCTGTTGAATTACGTCGGCTGCTCACCCCTCCGCCAGCGCCCGCCCCTGCTTCGCCCGCAGCGCCCGCAGCACGGCTTCCGGGTTGAGCGGCAGTTCCATCAGCCGCACGCCTACCGCGTCATCGATGGCGTTGCCGATGGCGGGCGACACGCAGAAGGTCGCGACTTCGCCGACGCCCTTGCCGCCGAACGGGCCGTTGTGCTGGTAAGCCTCGATGGTTTCGTTCTCGAAGGTCACCGGCAGGTCGTGGATGCCGGGGATCTTATAGTCGGCGAGCGAGGCGTTGGTGACCTGGCCGCCGTCGAACTGCATTTTCTCGAACATGGTGAAGCCGAGCTGCATGGTGGCGGCGCCGGAAATCTGCGACCGGCAGATGTCCGGGTTGATCGGCTTGCCGATCTCGCAGACGTTGAGCAGGCGGGTGATGCGCACATGGCCGGTCTCGGTATCGACCTCGACCTCACAGCCGACCCCGGACACCATCCAGAACGGCGTCACGTTCTCGGTCAAGCCCGTGCCGGGCGTGGGCGAAATATAGTCCGGCTTGTAGGTGCCGGTGCCGACGATGTTGCCGGCCTGCATGCCGTATTTCTTCACGAACAGGTCGGCGACCGAATAGTTGGTGCCTTCCGGCAGGCCGAGATCGCGCGCCAGCGCCTGGATCTTGGCGCGCGCCTCCTCGGCGGCGAGCTTTGACCGCATGGCCCATGTGGAACAGCGAGCGCGAGCCGAGCGTGCCCATGTCGTAGGGCGTGACATCGGTGTCGCGCGGCACCACGTTGACCTGCTCGGCCGGAATGTTGAGGATTTCGCCCACCATCTGCGCCATCGCGGTGTCGGAGCCCTGGCCCATGTCGACGGTGCCGCAATAGAGCGTGGTCGAGCCGTCGGCATTGACGTTGACGATCGCGACCGAGGTGGTCGGCGAGATCACCGCCTTGATAGCTATTGCCATGCCGCGCCCGCGCCGCACCGTCCCGCTGCCGCGGTCGAACGGTTTTTCCCACCCCATCCGCGCCGCGACATGCTCCAGAACCTCGCCGACCGGCGCATCCTTGAGCGGCGTGCCGGTGGTGTGGCGGCCGCCCTCGCGCATGATGTTACGGCGGCGGAACTCCAGCGGATCGAGGTTGAGCGCCTTCGCCATCATGTCGGTGTGGCACTCATAGGCCCACACCAGCTGCGGCACCCCGAAGCCGCGCAGCGCGCCCGAGGGCGGCTGGTTGGTATAGAGCGCGTAGGAGTTGATCGACACGTTCTCGATGTCGTAAGGGCCCGACGCCGTGAAGCCGGATTTCTGCGCCACCCGCGGGCCGATATCCGCATAAGCGCCGCCGTTCCAATACACATCGCAGCGCCGCGCCGTGATGCGGCCGTCGCGGTTCACGGCGCTCTTGATGCGGAACGTCATCGGGTGCCGGGTGATGGTATAAAACATCTCCTCGAACGGCAGCGCGACTTTTACGGGCCGCTTGGCGATCATCGACAGCGCCGTCACCAGCGCCTCGAGCTTGATGTAGAGCTTGCCGCCGTAGCCGCCGCCGAGGAACGGCACCTTGACGCGCACGCGGTTTTCCGGCCAGCCGAGCAGGCGCGCGATCTCGATGCGCACGAAGGAGGGGCCCTGCGAGGCGGTGTAGAGCGTGAGCCGATTCGGCTTGTAATCCGCGATGGAGACGAACGGCTCGAACGGCAGGTGCAGCACCTTCTGGGTGCGAAATTCGTGCTCGAACACCTGCCCGCCGGCTTGCTCGGCTTCGGCAAACGCTTTGTCCACGTCGCCTTTGCGCAGCTGGTAGTCGAGCGCGATGTTGGTGCCGCGCACCCCCTTGAGGTGCTTGAAGTCCGCAAACGTCCCGGCCGGCTTGAGTTCCTCGTGCACCAGGATTTTGTTCTCTGCGGCTTCGACCTCGTCATAGACGGCCGGCAGTTCCTCGTAGTCGGCGACGATCAGCGCGGCGGCATTCTCGGCGACATGCGGATCGTCCGCCAGCACCACCGCCACCGGTTCGCCCACGTAATGCACCTTGCCGATGGCGAGGATCGGCTGGTCATGAAACGCCGGCCCGTAATAGGGATGCGGGATGACCTTGAGCACGTCTTCCGCCGTGACCACCCGGTAGACGCCCGGCACCGCCTTCGCGGCGGTGGTATCGATCGCTTTGATGCGGCCATGCGCCACCGTCGAGCGAAAAACCTTGCCGTACAGCATGCCGGGCAGGCGGAGATTATGCGTGTATTCGGCGCGGCCGGTGACCTTGTCGCGGCCTTCGAGGCGCGGCAGCGAACGGCCGACCTGGCCGCCGGAGATCGTTGAGGTGCTTGCGCTCGGTGCGGGGGTCATCACAGCAGATTCCCTTGGAGTGAAACGCCAGCCCGCATGGCGGGCGGCAACGACCGTGAAACTGCAGTTTCCCTCATCCTGGGAGCCCGCCCCCTTGGGCGGCGCGACAATGTCCAGCCACGGAATGCCGCAACGGGCAGCATCGCCGGCTCTTCGTTTTGCTGACCGAGGGTAGGCATCGGGTCCTCACACGTCGCGTAGGTAGGTCTGGCCGAGCGGCAGCGTATCACTCCTACGCGGCCGCGCCGTGCCGGAGAAGCCCGCGGTCCTTCATCTCCATATGCAGGGCGATCGAGTTGAGGTCGAAGCCGTTCGGCCACGTCAGGATGCCGTCATCCAGAAACACACGGCCGAAGAAAGTTTGATCGCGGAGCGGCTCGACCATGTCACCGCCGGCGGCCACAAGCGCGCCGAAGTCCTGCTCTCCTTTGGTACCGTCGGAGAATGTTATGGCCAGCCTGTAGCCGCCCTGCGGGACGACCTGGACTACATCGATGATGTCGAACCGTTGTTCCGCGCTCATTCTACGTCAGCTCCCGGAATTCGCAGCAGCGCCTCGCGCGCCCGTGCCCGCTGCCAATTGTCCATCAATTCCTCGCGATGCCGCTCGGACCATTGTCGCAACAGGCGATGTACGGCAGGCGGAAGCGCGCCGCCAATGATAGCACCGGAGCCGATACCCACGATAGCGCGGTGGTGCTGATAGGCCACGTGGAAATGCGGGGGCGGATGCTCGGAAAAGAACATGCGCACGGTAATTCCAAAGAATGTCGAAATCGTCGGCATCGCAATGACACGTTCTTGCCGGACATCGTGAGCTGGGTGCTGACGCCGTTCCGTTCAGCTTTACGTGCCCATTGGTTGGCTCTCAAATGCCGCGCGCACCGCGCGGCGTACATACACCCGCAGGAGTTCGCGCTTGTAGGGGGCGGAGCCGCGCACGTCCGATACCGTCTCGGCCTCGTCGGCAGCAGCATCGCCGGCACGCGCCAGCACGGCGTCGTCGATGGCTGCGCCGGTCAGCACCTCCTCGGCGCCCTTGAGGCGGATCGCCTTTTCGGTCGCGGCGCTGACCACGACGCGCGGCGACCGGATCGAATGCCCATCGGCTTCCAGCGAGACCGCGACGCCGAGCGCCGGCCAGTCGTCGGCCGAGCCGGTGGTGCATTTGAGATAGGCGGCGCGCCGCGTTCCCTGCGCCGGTATGCGCAGTTCGATGATGATTTCGTCGCGCTTGAGCACGGTTTCGTAATAGCCGGCGAACAGGTTTTCCACCTTCAAGGTCCGCTCGCCCGCGCGTCCGGCGACGACGATATTGGCGTCGAGCGCCATCAGCACCGGCGGCAGGTCCATGTGCGGATCGCCATGGGCGAGATTGCCCCCGATGGTCGCCACGTTGCGCACCCGCACGTTGGAGAGCCGCCGCATGGTGCGCACGACGACGCCGGCGCGCTTCGCCACCTCGGCCGAGTGCTCGACCGCGGAGAGCGGCGTTAGCGCCCCGATCATCAAGCCACCGTCCGGCGTGACCGCGATCCGCGACAGCGTCTTGATCCGCCGCAGGCTCACCAAACGCGTGGGACGAAACACGCCAGCCTTCATCATCAGCATCAGCGCGGTGCCGCCGCCGAGCGCGCGCACCGCGCTGTCGTCGGGATCGAGCAGGGCGAGCGCCTCCGCAACCGTCGCGGGTTCGGCCAGTTCGAACGGCATCATGGGCATGGCTCCGGAAGCATCCGGCACAGCGACCGGAGCGGCCGCTGCAGGCACGCTCCCGGGCAGCGTTCCGGGCGCTGCGGCGGCGAAAGCCGCGCGCATGTTTTCGGCGAATTTCTGTTCCATGTCCTTGGCCTTGGATTTGAGCACCGGCTGGCCCATGCTGCCGAGCTTGCCGGTGATGTTGGCGTTGACCGAATATTTCACCAGCGTCTGGCTGCCTTCATCGATCAGGTCGGTGGTGGAGACGGCGGTGAAGCGTCCGACGATGCCGAGCGGCGTGCCCTCGATCTTGGCCTCGATGCGGTCGGGCGGCGACAGTTTGGTCACCTCGACGCTCACCTTGAAGCTGAATTTCAGATACGCGACCTTGGTGTCCAGCACGGCATCGTAATGGCTGGCATCGATCTCCTTGAGATCGCGCACACCCTCGACGCAGGAGGCGAAGAACGGCGCGTTCTGCAGCACCTGGAATACGGCATCGCGCGGCGCCGGAAGGATGATTTCGCCGGTGATGATCATGCCGCCGGCACCATGGCGATGAGTGCGCGCAATTCCGCGACGATGCGGTCGGGACATTCGAGCGGGGTGAGGTGCCGCGCGTTGGGAATCACCGTCAGGGTCGAGCCTTTGATACCGCGATGAAGTGTTTCCGACATCGCCACCGGGGTCGCATAGTCTTCCTCGCCGACCACGATGCGGACCGGCATGGTGAGCCGCGGCAGCGCGGCGGTCATATTGCACGCGCCGAGCATGCGGCAGGTCTGGGCGTAGCAGCGCGCAGGATTGGCGAGGAACACCGCAATGGCGGCGTCGAGCACGTCCTTGCGGTTGACCCGGAATGCGTCGGTGAACCAGCGCGTGCTCTGGAATTCCAGCATCGCGGCGAGGCCCTTGGTCTCGGCCGTCACGGCACGCTGCTCCCATGCATCGGGCGCATTATACCAAGCGGTGGTGTCGAACAGCCCGAGGCCGGCGGCGCGGGCCGGGTAGGCCGCCGCGAAGGCAAGGGTCACGCATCCTCCCATCGAGGCGCCGGCGACGATGGCGGCGCGCCAGCCGACATGGTCGAGAAGGTCCGCAAGATCGTCGGCGAACTGTTCGACCCGGTAGGCGCCCTCCGGCTTGTCGGATTGCCCGTGGCCGCGGCAATCATACACCAGAACCGCGGTCGCATCCGTCAGCGCCGGCGCTACCGCGTTCCAGAACGTGTGATCCATCGCCAGCGAATGGATGAGGACGACCGGCGGCGCGGCTGTTGCCCGGCCACGCACCGCGTAGGCGAGCCGCGTGCCGTCGCGCACCTTCATATGGGACAGTGTCATGCAAACTTTCCGCTGCGCGCCGAATTCAGGTGCCTTACCGCGCACCATCTCCGCCGTTGGAGCCACGGCTGATCGCCCGCTTCATACACACACAGAGCTTGGGCCAACAATCCCCCAACGCTGCCGACGGGAGCAACCGGCACCCGGAAGTGGGATGAGATGCGGCTGTCGGATTTGATGTTCGCGCGCGAATTTGCGACAGTTCGAGCGAACGCAAAAGATAGCGAGGTGCGCCCGGACTGGCGGAATATAATACCGGAGCGGGGCGTTTCGGGCCGATAGAAACAATTCGCAAGGGAGAGGTAAATGATGTCCATGTCCGTTTCGAAGTGCGCTTTGAAAACCCGCGTTCTCGCGACCGGTGTCCTGGTCGGCCTCGCCGCCACGGCCGCCGTGGCGCAACAGGCCACGCCGCCAAAGACATCGCCGCCCGATTTCGCCGCCAACCAGGCCGGATGGATTCCCATCGGCCAGGATTTCCTGCCGGTGCCGGGCGCGCTGCCGCCGGTCGCGGCCGATCCGGCGCATCCTTACGTGCCGAACGGCGTCGGGCGGCAACCGACCTACCGGATTGCCGATCTCAGCAATCCGAACCTCAAGCCGTGGGTGAAGGAGCGGATGCGCAAGGACAACGATGAAGTGCTGGCCGGCAAGGTCGCCTTCACGCCACGCGCGAGCTGCATGCCGGCGGGCGTCCCGGTGTTCATGACCTATAGCCGGTTCGAGCCGATCCACTTCATCCAGACGCCCAAGGAGGTGGTGATGATCTTCGCGGGCGACCAGCAGGTCCGGCATGTCTATCTCGACGTGCCGCATTCGGCCAATCCGAAGCCATCCTGGTATGGCGAGTCGGTCGGCCATTACGAGGGCGACACGCTGGTCGTCGATACCATCGCCCAAAACAGCAAGACCTTCGTGGATAATTACCGCACGCCGCATTCGGAACAGCTGCACGTCATCGAGCGCTGGCGCCTGACCGACGGCGGGAAGGCGCTGGAGGTGAGGTTCCGCGTCGAGGACCCGGAGGCCTTCAACGCGCCTTGGTCGGCGGTGCAGCCGTTCCGCCGCGTGCAGGAAGAGTTTCGGGAACAGGTCTGCGCCGAGAATATCGAGCACGCATCCGGATATCTGATCCCGATCGCCGCGAAGCCGGATTTTTGAGCGGGAGCCGACGCGCATTCGCCGAAAGGCGATTGTCATGGCTGCGACGCGACCCGTGTTTTCGTGTCGATGCGCCGGCAAAGGCGCTGGACGAACGCGCGGCTCATCTTGAGCGGCGTAATCTCACCGACTTCCGCGTGCTGGCGCTCACCGAAGCTGCGCGCCGGCCGCGATAGCAAGAATATCGTCGAAGGTTCGCATTAGTTAGCTGGCTTTCGGCGCATAGAGACGCAACCGGTGGCCGTCTGGATCGAGCGCTAAAAAGGTTAGGCCAGAGGCGGCCATAAGTTCTTCCGTGTCCGCGACTTTGAACATGATCCCGCTTCGCCCGCCTCAGCCGCCGGACCGCCGACGTATAGAAGGATGTCGGTCAATTCGGGCATGACGTTTCCTTGGATCGCGTCAGAGATTCGTAGGTCCGGACGCCGCAAGCAAGGGCGAGCTATCGTCCGCGTCAGCCGGGCTTGAACCAGTCCTCAGTAATGGATGAAACTGCGCCGGATGGAATTCGGTGACGCGGCTGAACCGCATCTTTCCGGCCTTGACGAAGGGTTCCTCCGCCAGGAGTTGGTCCAGCGCTTCGCGCGACTCCCCGCGGGCAAGTAGAAAACCGCCGTGGGGTGGTACCTGCGGGCCTGAGAATAAAAAGAAGCCGTCGTCATAACCTTTCTGCAGAAAGGCGTGATGGGCCGGCTCGAGGTGACGGAATTCGTCGAAGGGGGCCAGATGTTGGCCTTCGAGCAGAAAATATTTCATCGTGACTTTCCCCTGGAATGAGGTTTGCCCGCGACGTTCTGCGGAAAGAGGGCATTCAGGGTCTCCGCATCGATTTTTTTACTTGGCGGGCACGGACCGCCGCCGGGCGACTATCGGTCTTCTCGAACCAGCGTCGGACATTCGGATAGGGCTCAAGTGGCGCGTCGTTCCCAAGCGGAGTTCGCGATGCGCACCGACCGTCATATCGCGGATGTTGGCGCGCGCTTGGAGCCTGCGGGCTGAAGTCGCTTCCCGCCTGTTCGGCTGGAAGCAGCGGCGCGAGCGCGTTCGCCCGCTTCGCGCCGACACTTGCTTACGTGGCGTTTGAACTGCGCGCCGTCGCGGGGGCTTGCGTTAAACCAGTCCTCGGTCCAACCTTGACGCTTAACCGGATCGAATTCCGTAAACGTGAAGGACGCCAGACCCTCCTTGTTCAAGGGCTCTTCCTGGAACATCGCCTTGAGGACCTCGACAAATTCGGCCCGGGCGATCAGATAGCCGCCAATCGCCGGGATTTTGGGTCCGGAGCACAGAAACAAGCCCGCGTCGTAACCTCTTTGAAGCCACCCACGGTGCCGCGGATAGGCCTCCCTCACCTGATCGATGGGCGCGGAATAGGTTGCCTCCACCACGAAATGCTTCATCGGCGCCACTCCATGTAACAGACCGGTTCGTTCCCACTGGATTGCTACGAACCGGTCTGTTACATGTCAAGCTTCATCTGGGAGCGAGGATACGATGGGCCAGAGTTCAGCGAACGCCGCCGTGAGCAAAACAGGCGGGAAATCGGCACGCGACAGGGTCTTCGAGGTCGCTTCGGATTTGTTTTATCGCAAGGGTATACACGCCGTCGGCGTGGAACAAATCGTCAAGGATGCCGGGGTCGCGAAGATCAGCCTTTATCGAAATTTTGCGTCTAAGGACGAGCTTGTCGTCGCCTATCTCGAAGAGCGCAACAGAACGTTCCTGCGCCAATGGGACGAAACCTTTGACGCGTATCGCGACGATCCTCCGGCACAACTGCGGGCCATCATGACATACGTCATCGACCGGACCACGCAAGATGGCTACCGCGGTTGCCCGTTCATCAATTTCAGCGCCGAGTTCCCCGATCCCGATCATCCCGGACGGCGGGTGGCGCGGGCCACCAAGCAGGCTCTGAGAGAACGATTCGAGCGAATTGCGCGTGCGTTGTGCGTTCCTAGGCCGCAGCAATTGGCGGACGGACTTCTCCTGCTCGTCGAAGGCGCGTATGCGATCAGCCAGACGTTCGGCGGCGGGGCGAATAGTCCTGGCCACGCGCTCATTTGGGCCGCCGAAGGCCTCGTTGCGGCTCAGCGGGCATCCTCCGGCAACAGAAGCTCAAGAAGCGGATGACACGCGCCGCCCCCGCAATCACGTTTTACGGCGACAGCCCTCCCTCCCGCAGGCGGCTTAACTGGATCGGCTACCCTTCCTGGACGGGCTTTCGGGTAAGCGCCATCCACTGGTGATAGCGCCTCTCCCGCCCATGCAGAGGGAAACACCAGAGTCGATTCCTCCCACGGCAGCTGGGGCCGAAGCTTGCTTCCAAGAGAGGTCGAGCTAGGGGGCCATGCCAGCCCATGGCGGATCGCCGACGAAAATCGGCCTCCGTGATTACCTCTCGCTTACCCAGCACGCAGACAGCGGCCGGGCAAGCAAAAGGCGTCCCGAAGGATACCCTTTATTCCGTTTTAAATCGCTGCAAGATTTTGGAGCGGGCGAAGGGATTCGAACCCTCGACCCCAACCTTGGCAAGGTTGTGCTCTACCCCTGAGCTACACCCGCATCCGGGCCGGCGACGCGCGCCGGTCCCCCTCTATGCCAAATCGGAACCGGGAATGCAATGGGGTCGAAAGCGCGGGTAGAAAGTGCGAAATGCATGCCGCGAAATGGGTGACTCATGCCTGCAACTCCCGCCGATCTGTTCGCCCTCCTCGACCGCCTAGGGATCGCCCACGCCACGGTATCGCACCCGCCGCTGTTCACGGTCGAACAGTCGCAGGGCCTGCGCGGGACGATCCCGGGCGGGCACACCAAGAACCTGTTCCTCAAGGACAAGCGCGGCGCCTATTTTCTGGTCGTCGCGCTTGAGGATGCCGAAATCGAATTGAAGAGCCTGCATCGCCGGCTCGGGGCGACAGGCCGATTCTCCTTCGGCTCGGCGGATGCGTTGCGGGACTTGCTGGGGGTCGAGCCCGGTTCTGTGACGCCATTCGCCGCCATCAATGATCATAGCGCCAGGGTCACGGTCGTCCTCGACGCCGCCATGCTGGAGCACACGATTCTGAACTACCATCCGCTGGTCAACACCATGACGACGTCGATCGCGCGGGACGGACTCTTGAAATTCCTCGACGCCTGCGGCCACGCGCCGCGCATCGCGGCGGTGTCGGGGAGCGATTCTGGAGCGATGCCGGGGACAAATCTGCCGCCACTCGGCTAAACTTCCGCCGCGGTTGCGATTGCAAAGGCGATCGTGCTCACCATTTAACCGCGGGGGACGGTTCGCCCTGTGAGACACGGAAGGAGTGGGACTTGATGAATGTCGGGGTGGCGGCGGTGGCCGATGGACTGGTCAAGGACACCACAACACAGACCTTCGTGAAGGACGTGATCGAGGAATCACGCCGCCAGCCGGTGTTGGTGGACTTTTGGGCGCCTTGGTGCGGACCCTGCAAGCAGTTGACGCCGGTGCTCGAGCGCGTGGTGCGCGCCGCCAAGGGCAAGGTCAAGCTCGTCAAAATGAACATCGACGATCATCCGGGCGTAGCGGGCCAGTTGGGGATTCAATCGATTCCGGCGGTGTTCGCCTTCGTCAACGGCCAGCCGGTCGATGGCTTCATGGGCGCGCTGCCGGAGGGGCAAGTGACGGCGTTCCTGGAACGGCTGACCAAGCAGCAGCTCGGCGGCGCGGAGCAGGAACTGCTCAAGGAAGCCGATGCCGCATTGGTGGCGGGCGACCCCATCGGCGCCGCGGAACTCTATTCCGAGATTCTGGCGGACGACCCCGCCAACGTCCATGCGCTTGCCGGGCTGGCGCGGGCCAATGTGGAAAGCGGCAATATCGCGCAGGCCAAAGCGATTCTCGCGCAAGTGCCCGAGGCCAAGCGCGGCGACAGCGCCGTCGCGGCGGCCCGTGCGGCGATTGAGGTCGCCGAACAGGCGGCCCAGCTCGGGCCGGTCGCCGAATTGGAAGCGAAAGTCGCCGCCGACCCGCTCGATCACCAGGCGCGGTTCGACCTTGCGGTGGCGCTGAATGCCAATAATCGCCGGCGCGAAGCGCTCGATCACCTGATCGAGATTGCACGCCGCGATCGCAAATGGAACGATGACGGCGCCCGCAAGCAGCTGGTGCAGTTTTTCGAGGCCTGGGGGCCGACCGACGAAAACACCGTGGCGGGCCGGCGGCGGCTGTCGTCGATCCTGTTCGCGTGACCGCGGCTGCACGTTGAGCCATAGGGAATCGCGGCATGCGGAGCGCAGGCTCCAGCCGCATCCTTGATAGCCGCCAGCGCCTGAGAGTAGGGAGATGCCAGTGAACGCGGTCTATCGCGGCCCTTCCGATTTGCCGCAGACGATACCGGTGTTCCCGCTGCCAGGGGCACTGCTGCTCCCGCGCGGCCAAATACCGCTCAATATATTCGAGCCGCGCTACCTGGAAATGGTGGACGATTCGCTGCGTGACGGCCACCGGCTGATCGGCATGATTCAGCCCGACGTGGCGCATTCCGGCAGCGAGGAGCGGCCCAATCTTTACAAGATCGGCTGTGTCGGCCGCATCACCCAGTTCGCCGAGACGGGTGACGGCCGCTACCTGCTGCAGCTGACCGGCGTCGCGCGCTTTCGCGTCCTGGAGGAACTCAGGGTTGCGACCGCCTATCGGCAATGCCGCGTCAACTTTACCGCATTTGCCGACGATTTCGTCGCCCGCAAGGGCGAGGATAAGGTTGACCGCCAGGCCGTGCTCGACGCCTTGACGGATTTTCTCAAGGCCAACGATCTCAAGGCCGATTGGGAAGGCGTCGAAAGCGCTCCCAATGAGGCCCTGGTCAATGCGCTTGCCATGATGTCGCCGTTCGATCCGGCCGAGAAACAGGCGATGCTGGAAGCCCCCGATCTCAAGACGCGTGCCGAGATTTTGGTGGCCGTCACGGAAATCGCGCTCGCCAAGAGCCGGACGGAAGGTGACCCTACGTTGCAATAACGCCAAGTAACGCAGGGCGGTTGTGGGGTGGCAAAATCGTTTGAAGCGACATCGCTGGACCCCGCGCGGGCAGGGCGATTTTGCCCACCCTACGCCGCTTGCTGCCGGGCGACGATAGGTTTTGCCATTGCGGCTTGAATATCGGTTTGGAAGCCGAGATAACCGGGACGTCATGACCACTACGGGACATAACCCATGAATGCGCCACCCGCCGATCGCACCGCGAGCGCCGTCGAACCCCAAGCTTCTGGAGATTCTTGTGTGCCCGGTGACCAAGGGACCGCTCGAATATGATGCCGAGAAGCAGGAGCTTATCTCGCGGTCGGCCAAGCTCGCCTATCCGATCCGCGACGGCATTCCCATCATGCTGCCGGAGGAAGCACGCGCCATCGCGTAGCGGTCCGTCCAAGAGCGGCCTCCCTTGGGGTCATTCCGGAGGCTCGGCTGCAAGCCGGGAGCCCCCGACCCATAGCCCCGGTCACTTGTCATTAATTCCGGGTTCGCCACACCGATCTCGGTTTACCCGAGATCGGCACAAAAACATCGCACACATCGGCAACAGCCGATGTGTGCGGGCGCCCCGGAATGCGGCTGTATGGTACACATACCAGGCGGCCGGCGAGCCGAATATCCCGATTGTCGCTTAAACACGGAAAAACCCAACGCCATGCTTAAAATCTGGGGAAGAAACACTTCGTCGAATGTCCAGAAGGCCATGTTCGCGATCGGCGAGTTGGGGCTCCCGCACCAGCGAATCGATATCGGCGGCGCCTTCGGTCAGAACCGGGAGCCCGCCTATCTGGCCATGAACCCCAACGGCCTGGTTCCCACGCTCGAGGAGGATGACGGCTTCGTGCTGTGGGAATCCAATTCGATCATCCGCTATCTGGCCGCCAAACATGGCGCCGGTTCGCTGGAGCCGGCGGATCTGCGCACCCGGGCGCTCGCCAGCAAATGGATGGACTGGCAGCTGTCGGTGTTCGGCCCGGCCCTGACGCCGGTGTTTTGGGGCCTTATTCGCACGCCGGCCGAGCAGCGCGACCACAAGGCGATCACCGACGGCAAGGTCAAGAGCACGGCGGCGGTCAAGATTCTTGACGAGCAGTTTGCCAAAACACCGTTTGCGGCCGGCGCGGCGTTCTCCATGGGGGATATCCCGATCGCCATCATGAGCTACCGCTATCGCGAACTGGTGCCGGAACGTCCGGCATTCCCGCATTTCGAGCGCTGGTATGCCGCGATTGCGGCGCGACAGGCGTTCCGCGACCACGTGGCCAGCGTGCCGTTGTCTTGAGGACACGGCGGCGCGGCACCGTAGCCGCGCCGCGCAACGGCCGCATGATCCACGTCTTCCTTGCGGTGGTTCTTTGATAAAGACGTGGAGGCCGGGACATACAGCCGAATATTTACGGGCTACCTTCGTTGCAATCGAGAAATCGGGCAGCGTCGTGTCTCGGCGTCGGCGAGGCCGCCGCATCCGGTCAAAATCATTGGATCGTCCGGCGGAGTGTGGCGTTTATGCTACGTCCGCCAGTATAAAAACAACAAGAACTGATCTCGGCCTTGGCAAAGTATGAGCATTTCTTTACTTGTAGCAGATGCCGTCTTTGGGGAGATGGTGCAAAAAGGGGGTTCAACATATGCGACGGATTATTACCACTGCAACCGTGATGCTGCTTGCCAGTACCGCATTGGCGGCGGCCGCAGACCTTGCCTACAAGGCGCCCGTCTACGCGGCGCCGGTAGCGTATGACACGTGGACCAGCTTCTATGTCGGTCTCTCGGGCGGCGGCGGCTGGGGCGACCCCAGTGTCGGGACACTGAATGCCGGGAACTTCGGAACTGGCAACCTTGTAGGGCTCCTGACCACCGGAACCTTCACCGCCAACAGCTTTTCCGGTCCGGGCACCCAGATCGGGGGGCTGAATCAGAGCGGGTATACGTTCGGCGGGTTCTTCGGTGCGCAGAAGCAGCGCGGCAGTTGGGTGCTCGGCCTTGAGGCCGATATCGACACGACCGGCCTCTCCGCCACGGCGAACGCCAGCGGCATCCATTACGGTGAAACCGTCGCCACGGCTGTTTTGGGGAACCCGACCGTGACAACTCCAGTTGGTGGTATCGTTTCCACCGGCCCTGGTGTGCCTGTTACCGGCACCGCTGGCGGCGGCGGGGGCGGCGGTAACTGGAGCGGAGGCGGCGGAGGAGGCGGAGGCGGAGGCGGAGGCGGAGGCGGCGGCGGTAGCTGGAACGGCGGCAACGGAGGCGGAGGTCAAGAGGGCGGAGGTCAAAATACCTCTTCGACCACTCAGACAGGGCCGAACAATTCATCGACCACGAATCAGAACGGAAACAACGGCGGTGGCGGTGGCGGTGGCGGCGGCGGTGGCGGCGGTGGCGGTGGCGGTGGCGGTGGGGGCGGTGGCGGTGGGGGCGGCGGTAAGGGTCTGCCGGTCACCGGCACCACCGGCCCGATCACCGTCACCTCCAACCCGGGCCAGACCGCGACTGGCACTATCAATACCCCGTCCGGCTATTCCTTGGTCCTGGCCGGCACCACAACGGCAAACGTGACCCGGAGCGTATCGTTCACCACCAAGATCGATGAGCTCAGCTCAGTACGCGGCAAGGTCGGTTTCATCGCCATGCCGAATTGGATGGTCTACGGGACCGGCGGTGTCGCCTTCGCGTCAACGAGCAACACGGTGACGATGACCCAGCAGATCGGCACCGGCCCGGTTACGAGCTTCAGCTCGAGCAACACCGGAACGCTGCTGGGATGGACCGCGGGTGTGGGCCTTGATTGGAAGATGGCGCCGGAGTGGGTTCTGGGCGTGCTGTACCAACACTATGACTTCCCGAAGAACACCATTTCGTTCAACGGGGGCACGGTCGGGCTCAGCGGCGGCAGCCAAACCGCCGATACCATCAAGGCGCGCGTGAGCTACCACTTCATGTTCTGAGCCGAGACGGCGCGGGTTGCTTGTCGGACGATACCCAGCTTGTAGCATCGGGGTATTACCCGGCAAGCAGCCCGCGCCTCACTTCAAGGGCTCGATATGGCGCCGCATTGGGCCGATAGGGTCGAGAGTGGCGTATTCACTTCGATCCTCCCGCCTTTGCAGGAGCCAAAAAACCAGGAGAGGAACGATGCGTCGAATGGTTACAACCGCCATGGCGATTTTGCTCGCCGGTACCGCAATGGCGGCGGCCGCAGATATTCCTGGGAAGCCGCCTGTCCATGCACCGGCGCCGTCGGACTGGTCCGGCTTCTATGTCGGTGGCGTCGCCGGTTACGGCTCCGGCAATCTCGGTACGGTGAAAACCGGGACCACCGGTACAGGCAATCTTCGCGGCATGGTAACCGCCGGTAATGGTGTTAAAGGGCCGGCAATCGGCCCCGGCGCGGTCAGCCAGAGCGGCTATGTTTCCGGCGGCTTCGTCGGCGTGCAGAAACAGCGGGGCAATATGGTGCTCGGTATCGAGGCCGATTTTGGTCCGAGCAGCCTCTCCGGGTCATCGGACAGCAGAGGTACCACGTTATCAATTTCAAGGTGATCCTTCCCCGCGTTCAGGGTGCTGACGGCATTATGGCTTCCCGCAGGAGGCGCCAGGGGGCCAATTGTGCGCTTATTGATCGGACTACACGTTTGATTTGACGCGATTCAAATTCGCGGTAAGGCCGTCGATCTTTGCCGAATTGGTGGAATTTTTTTGCGCTTCTTCGGTGGAAATGCCATCCGCTTTGCGCACCTTGGTGGATTAAACCGCAGGTTGCCGTAGGGTGCGCAAAGGCGCCTGCTCGGGCCAAATCGGTACGCACCGGCGGCTCGCACCGTGCACCATCGGCGCTGCCGGTACGCACGGCGCGACCGGACTTCCGACACTTCACAGGCCGGCGCAGGCGTCTTTGCACACCCTACGAAATTCCCGCTTCCTTGGGCGACGCGCATTCCCGGCGCGGGCATCCACGTCTTGCTTGCGACAGCTGTGCAAGGAAGACGTCGGGGATGGCCGGGACAAGCCTGGACAAGCCCGGCCATGACGCCCCGGCCTAATTATCCAAGAAACTCCGCAGCTTGCGGCTGCGGCTCGGGTGTTTCAGCTTGCGCAGCGCCTTGGCCTCGATCTGGCGGATGCGCTCGCGGGTTACCGAGAATTGCTGCCCGACCTCTTCCAGCGTGTGGTCGGTGTTCATGCCGATGCCGAACCGCATGCGCAGCACGCGCTCCTCGCGCGGGGTGAGCGAAGCCAGCACCCGCGTCGTGGTTTCGCGCAGATTCGACTGGATGGCCGCATCGATGGGCAGGATCGCGTTCTTGTCCTCGATGAAGTCGCCGAGATGGGAATCCTCCTCGTCGCCGATCGGGGTTTCAAGCGAGATCGGCTCCTTGGCGATCTTGAGCACCTTGCGGACTTTTTCGAGCGGCATGCCGAGCTTCTCGGCGAGTTCCTCCGGGGTCGGCTCGCGGCCGATCTCGTGCAGCATCTGTCGGCTGGTGCGCACGATCTTGTTGATGGTCTCGATCATATGCACCGGGATGCGGATGGTGCGGGCCTGATCGGCGATCGAGCGGGTAATGGCCTGGCGGATCCACCAGGTCGCATAGGTCGAGAACTTGTAGCCGCGGCGGTATTCGAACTTATCGACCGCCTTCATCAGACCGATATTGCCTTCCTGGATCAGGTCGAGGAACTGCAGGCCGCGATTGGTGTATTTCTTGGCGATCGAGATGACCAGGCGCAGATTGGCCTCGACCATCTCCTTCTTGGCTTGGCGCGCCTCCCGCTCGCCTTTCTGCACCATTTGAACGATCTTGCGGAATTCCAAAATCTCCAGGCCGGTCTCGCCGGCAAGCTGGTGGATGTGGGCGCGCAGGTCCTTCACATGGTCCTTGTCGCGGGCCACCAGATTGCGCCAGCCCTTCGTGGACAGCTTGGAGACGCGGTTGAGCCAGCGCGGGTCGAGTTCCGAGCCGATGTAATTCTTGAGGAAGTCTTCGCGCGTGACGCCATGGCTCTCGGCGAGCCGCATCATGCGTCCTTCGTAGCCGACCAGCCGCTTGTTGATGTCGTAAAGCTGCTCCACCAGCGAATCGATTCGGGCCTGATTGAGGCGCAGCGATTTGACCTCGGCGACGATCTCGTCCTTGAGCTTCTTGTATTTGCGCTCCTGGTGCGGCGACAGCGACTGGTTTTTGAGCTTGTTCTCGATGTCCTGGTCCTGCAACCGGCGCAGGCGCTTATAGCTGTCGGCGACGTTGTCGAAGGTCTCCAAAACCTTGGGCTTGAGTTCGGCCTCGATCGCCGCCAGCGGCAGCGAGCCTTCGAGATCGTCTTCCTCGATTTCGATTTCCACCGGAGGCTCGATCGCCGGTTCATCGGTGCCCGGGATGAGGTCCGGTTTGCTGCGGAACGGGGTTGCGCTTGCGGGCGCCGTTGCGGGCGCAACCGTCTGCGGCGGCATGACGCCGCCATCCGAGAGAATCGGACTGTCGATCGAGGGCGTAACGACGGCGTTTTTGGCATCGGGGCCGGCGTAGGTTGCTTCCAGATCGATGATGTCGCGCAGGAACACCTTGCCTTCGGTGAGTTCGTCGCGCCAAATGATGATGGCCTGGAAGGTAAGGGGGCTCTCGCACAGTCCGGCGATCATGGCCTCGCGGCCGGCCTCGATCCGCTTGGCGATGGCGATCTCGCCTTCGCGCGACAACAGCTCGACCGAACCCATCTCGCGCAAATACATCCGCACCGGATCGTCGGTGCGCTCGCCGGGCTCGGACTTCTTGGTTTCCGCCGGCGTTGCACGCGTGACCTCGACGAGTTCGCTGTCGCTCTCCTCCTCCTCGGCCTCCTCCTTCGCCTCGTCTGCGGCCTCGCCGGCGTCGGCCTCGTCGGTCTCCACGACGTTGATGCCCATCTCATTGAGCGTCGCAAAGACATCTTCGATCTGATCGGAAGTAACTTCCTCCGACGGGAGCACGGCATTGACCTGATCGTGGGTCACGTAGCCGCGTTTCTTGGCGGCCTTGATCATCTTGCGGACCGCGGCGTCCGTTAGGTCGAGCAGCGGCAGCGGCGCGTCGGGCGTGTCCGGGGCGTCCTTTTCCGGGGCAGCCTCGTCCTTCGCTTCCTTGACCGCTACTTTCACCTTGGTCGCCATGCATTGCTCTCCAGCCGGTCGTGCCTTTAAGTCAGAGATACCGGCAATCGTGTTGGCCGGGAAAACGGACCTAATCCACATTAGCGTGTGGCGAAGCCATTAGGCAACTTAGTCGGCGCCCCGGTCTCAACTGCTTCGCCTATCCAGACCCAAAAAGGCCGGCAATTCCGCGTCCCGCGGAGTCATCCAGCCGCATCACCCTTTCCTGATTTACGGCTCATGATACCGCAAATCCTGCGCTTCAATTTCGGACGCCATCGCACCGCCAAGCTTTCGGCACGTTCCACTGGCGCATCGCCAAGCGCGACGGACGCCCCCCTGACGTGACCCCCTTATTTAGCGTTCACAAGCGGCGATGCAAGACGGCACAAAAGAAACGCAACGCAGATCCGTTGGATCAGGCCGCCATGCCGGTGCCCCACTCGACGGGGCCGAGCGCGGCCCGGCGCAACTCCTTCGCTTCTTCCGCGAGCGCGCTGTCCGCATTGTTCACCAGCGCGCATTGCGCCTGATAGTCGCGGACCAGTTCCAACAGACGCATGCTGGCGTCGTCGGATTCACAAGCGGTCTTCAAGTGGTCGATTTCGTCCGCCATCTGGCCCATCCGCAGCACCAGCACCAGGTGATCGACACATCGCGATACGAAATCGGGCGGCGGATCGGCCTTGAGCACGGGGAACCGGTGCAATAGCCGATGCCCGCATGGGCGGTTGGCAGTCCGCTCGCCGTGAAGATCCTGCAAAATCTTGTAAAATGCCTGGGGCAGCTGGGTATAAATTTTTTGCACGGAAAGTTCGGCATTCATGATCAGAAGATCACAGAGGGCCTGGCGAAATCCTTCCAATTCGGACGAAAAATCGATCGCGGAAATGCCGTCGCCTTTTTCGTCCAGCAGGTCCGGGAAGTGGACCAAAAGGCCAAGCACCACCTTCTGCAGACCATGCCGGCGCCCCTCGGTTTCGATGCGCAAAGTCGTCTTTTCGAACGGCTTTTTCGACAGCGGATCCCGTTGTTCCCGCGCCGTCCGCCAAAACAGATTGGCGAGCTGCATCCGGCAGGTCCGCTCATAGGCGGTACGGACGGTGGGGTCCTTGATGGAGCCGACAATGGCCTTCAGCTTGTACTCGAGCGCCGCCTGCGCATCGGGCGTCGTTACCGCAGTATTGGCGGTTTCGCGTTCCCACAGCACGTCCCACAGGGGAAGCGAGCCGCTCAGGACGGTCTTGAATGCATCGAGGCCGCCCGCGCGGATGAGATCGTCCGGGTCCTTGCCTCCGGCCATGACGGCGAACCGGAACGTGCGCCCGACCTTCAGTTCCGGCAAGATGCGGTCGAGCGACCGGTAGGCCGCCTTGATGCCGGCGGCGTCGGCGTCGAAACACACGACCGGTTCGGCCGACAGCCGCCACAGCAGGCCGATCTGCTCCTCGGTGAACGCCGTGCCCATGGACGCGACGACGCTTTTCATCCCGGCCTGGTAGATCGAAATCGCATCCATATAGCCTTCCACCACGACGACGGAGTTATCGTCGTGCGCCGGTTGGCGGGCGCGATGGAAATTGAATACGCAGGCGCCCTTGTGGAACAGACTGGTGTCCGGCGAGTTGAGGTATTTTGGCTGCACCTCGTTGTTGAGCGTGCGGCCGCCGAACGCGATGACGCGGCCGCGCTGATCGTGGATCGGGATCATCACCCGGTCGCGGAATCGATCATAGGGCACGGGAATTTCGTCGCCCGCGATCAAGAGGCCGGCCTCGACCATGGCGGGGACCGGCACGCCGTGGGAGCCCAAAAATTCCTTCAGGGCAAACCGCTCGCCTGGCGCATATCCGATCCGGAATTCGCGTTGTGTCTCCGGCAAGACGGCGCGATCGGCCAAGTAGCCGCGCGCCTTCGCCCCTACCGGGGCGGCAAGCATCTTTTCGAAGAAGCCGGTCGCTAGCTCCATGACTTCGTAAAGCGTGCGGTGCTGCGCTTCGCGCGCCTCGGCTTCCGGGGAGGCGACCGGCATCGGGATTCCGGCCAGATTGGCGAGCCGCTCCACCGCTTCCGGAAACGAAAGCCCTTCCGTGTCCATCAGGAAGGTGAAAATGTCGCCGTGCTTGCCGGAGGAAAAGTCGTGGTAGAAGCCTTTTTGGTCGTTGACGTAGAATGACGGGGTGCGTTCCTTGTTGAACGGCGACAGGCCGCGCCATTCGCGCCCCTGCTTCTTCAGCTGCACGCGGCGCCGCACGACTTCCGAAACCGGCAGCCGCGCCCTGATCTCGTCGAGGAATGAGTTCGGGAACCGCATTGCTTATGCCCTGTTCACGCGGGCGACGGGCCGTCGCTCAGGCTTGGTTTACGCCGCAAGCGGCGCAAGCCGTTGAGCCATCGGAACACCACGACGAGATCATTGCGGATGCGCCGCACCGCCAAATAGATTCCGGTGCCGCTTGCCGCAACGCCGCCCAGCAGCAGCGTGATCATCACGATGTCCCAGGCCGGGCGGGCGCGAATCCAGGCGGCAAAATCGAACTGATGCAGCGCATCGAACAGCCAGCGGTGCCAGCGCCCGGTCGCATCGAGACGGTTCAACAGAGCGCCGGTCGCCGGATTGAGATAATAGCGCGTCTGCTCCCCATCATTGGCGATGATGCGGTAGACCGGCAATGTTTGCTCATCATGAGCATAGTAATAGGAATCCGCACTCGCCAGCAGCCCTTGCTCGGAAATTCCGTCCGCCCCGAGCATGCGCTCGGCGGCCTGAGCCAGCTCGCCGGCCGCCAACGGCGCCGGGACGCCGGTTGCGTCGAGCCGCGTCACGGTCCCGTCGGCGGCGGTGGCAAGCCAGAACAGCTTGCCGGCAAACGGTGCCGTCGACAAACTCACGGCATCGACCCCGCGCTCCTTGAGCATGGCGAGCGACGCACGCACCTCACCCCAGTTGGGGGTGGGGCCCTCGAGCCGGCGAATCTCGCCCCCACCGCCGCCGCGGCCTTCGAGGAAGCCCCATGGGTTCATGGAAATCAGCCCGCTCACCACGAAAGTCAGGGTGAAAATTCCAAACACCAGTCCGGCGAGATGGTGCCAGTAAAACCAGCCCCGGTAAGGGGAGAGTTTGCCATCCTTGCCGCGGCGAAACTGCGCAATGCCGAGATAAAGGCCGAGCAGGGTCAGGAACGAGCCGAGCAGCGACGCCCAGATCACCGTCGTGCTCCACAGCGGTCCATCGCTGCGCAAAGCCGAAAAATACAGCCAGTGCGGGATGGTGCCGAACCAGTTCCAAAACCGCTGCGTCGCCGTGGTCCGCAGCACGATCTCGCCGTTGGTGCTGGAAACGTAGAGGGTGGTGCGGTCCGGATCGTCGAACATCAGCCGGTGCAGCGGCCGATTGGCGTTGTAGCCGCTTATGGTCCATTGATCGGTGTCGATGAGCTCCGCCGCCACGATCCCGGGCTTCGGCTCGATCCGCGCCATGGCGTCGCCGGCGATGGCGCGCGCATCCTCGGGCGTGAAGCGCAGCACGCCGACCCCCTCGCTAAGATCGACCACGCGGTCCGGCCGCGGCGGCCGGCGCAGCCGCATCACCGGCGTGCCGAGGATCGCCTCGACCTGGACGCGGTAAATCTGCGCGTCGTCGGGGATAAGCCCCGCGGTCACGCGGCAGCACGTGTCCCATGGGATCGGCGCCAGCGCGCGCAGCCGCTCCGGCTCGGTCTGGCGTGGAAATTCCACATACATCATGACGATGCCGGACGCGAACCAGACCAGCATCATGACACCGACCACTATCCCGAGATAGCGGTGCAGGACGACCAGCGAGCGCCAGAGAAGCTTTGCCATAAGCTCATTGTAGCAGGGATGCCGAAAGTCCTCCACAGGGAGCACCGCGTCGGTTGCGTTTATCCGTTGCCCGGTCGTTCGCTTGCTGCTGAGCTTGGCTTTAACATCGCAACTGATTCGGAGACGACACCATGTCGAACATGGCGCAAAAACGGGCCGCCAAGGCCAATCGCCGCAAAACCATCGTGGCGCAAAAACGGAAAGTAGAGGTCCTGGAGGGCTCCTTGGCCGAACGGGTGGCGCGCGCGGCCATTACGCCGATCCGGTATTGTCTGGTTGCCGATACAATTTTCAGTCAAGGCATCGGAACCGTGGTCCTGGTACGGGGGGCGCCCGGCGCCACCTTGACCATGGCGTCGTTTCTGGTCAACGCATGGTGTCTCGGCATCAAGGACACGTTCTTACGGCCCGTTGGCGCGGAAGAATTCAAAATGATGCTCCGCCACATGGAGCGCACATCCGCGATGGCATCCGTCGATCCTGCCTATGCCCGCAAGCTGTTGCGCGAAGCCACCGCCTGGGCAGCCTCCCTCGGGTTTGCCCCGCACCGCGACTTTGCCACGCTGGAACGGCTGTTCGGCGATGTCGATGCCGATGCGTCCGATGCAACGTTTACGTTCGGGCGCGAGGGCAAGCCGTTCTACATGTCCGGGCCTAACGACACCCCGGCGCATGTCCCGCCAACGGATGGCGCAACTGACCAAAGCCGTCGGTGCCGGCAATTTCGACTATATGAGCAGTGATCGGGGGGCTGGACGGGGAATTGGACGATGACTGGGACGGGGATTTGGAGCCAGATGATTGGGAGTTGGAAGAGCAGCCGGGCTCGTCGCAGTCACGGTGAAATGTTCCGCAGTGACGGGCGCTCGAAGGCGGCAAGCGACGAGCGGCAACGGGTGCCGGCCATAGTCGGCCTGCAGGCGCGCGTGCGTATTTTCCATCGCGCCACCTTGTAATTTCGCCGGCCTCCAATAGGCTCGGCGCCCAATGCGCAGTCCTATTGGGATGCATGAAAACAAACGCAGCAGGGAGAAACGCATGCGGTACGCAGGAACGGCCGGGGTTATGGTATTTCGCAGTGTCGATGGCCGCGGGGGCCGCGGCGCAAGAAGCCCAGAAGGCGGCGCTTTCCGACACCACCGCCTGCCCGGAATCGATCGCCAGCATTGCAACCTGCTATTCCGCCAAGCTCGATACCGGCGCCTATGTCACGGCGGCGATGCCCAAGACCTGGAACGGCAATCTCATCGTGTTCGCCCATGGCGGGCCGTCGCTGTTGCCGCCGACCCCGAACGGCAGCAAGTCCGACCTCAACAAATACGCCTATGCGGTGCAGCGCGGCTTCGGCTGGGTGGCGTCGAGCTATCGCCGCGCCGGCTACGGCGTCGCCATGGCGGCGGCGGATTCCGACGATGCCCGCAAGGCCTTCATCGCCCGCTTCGGCAAGCCGCGAGCGCACCGTCCTGCATGGCGCCTCCTATGGCGGCCTCGTCGGCGCCAAGCTGATGGAGACTTCTGCAAAAAATCCGGACGGCAGTGCCAATTATGACGGCGCCTTCCTCAACAGCGGCGCCGTGACGGGCGCGACGCTCAATTACCAGCACCGCAGCGACCTGCGCGCCGTCTATCAATACTATTGCAAAAATCTCCCGCGTCCGGACGAGGCGCAATATCCGCTATGGAACGGCGTCGCCCCCGACTCCAAGATGACGCTGAAAGATCTCGACACCGTGGTGGACGAATGCACCGGTGTCGGCCATCCGGCAGCCGCCCGCACCGCGCAGCAGAAGCAGAATCTTGCCAACATCATCGGCGTGATGGGCTACCCGGAAGCGCTGCTGGTGCGGCACATGCAGGCCGCGACGCTGCTGTTCCGCGACATCGTGAACAACACCACGGGCGGACGCAATCCGTTCTCGAACGTCAATGTCCGCTACAAGGGATCGTCCGACGATGCGGCGCTGAACCGCGAGGTGGTGCGCTTTGCCGCCGATCCGGCCGCCGTGGCAGCCGTGAAGGCCGACGGTGACCTCACCGGCGTGCTGCCGGTGCCCGTCGTTTCGATCCATTCGATCAACGACCCGCAGGTCGTGGTGGAAGGGCAGTCCGTCTATCGCGACACCGTCAAGGCGGCCGGCAGCAGCGACCGCCTGGTGCAGGCTTATACGGACGAGCGCGCCCACACCGGACAGAGCCCGCCCGAACTCGCCGCCGCACTCGACGCCCTGATGCGGTGGATCGAGAACGGCACCAAGCCGACGGCACAATCGATCGCGGCGGGCTGCGAAGCGCTGCGCGGCAGCCTTGAGGGGCCGTGCCGCTACCATCCCGAGTTTTCGCCAAAGCCGTTCGCCACGCGCTATTATCCGCGAGAAGTGGCGGTGCGGTAGGTTTCGGCGGCATGAACACAACCCCTCATGCGCCCTGAAAAGGGCGTGTAAAGGCATCTATGATTCCGTGTCACGCCGCCGGAGCCGTCGGAATAGGGGGCCGCGGTACCTGCGCGATCAAGGCTGTGCGTCTTGGTTGTGGGAGGCGGCGGGGCGGTTCATTCGAAACAACGAATCCAGGCTCGAATTGGCGCTCGGGGTTAGCGGTTAATCCATACCATATACGATGGTTGTAGCACCCGCTCTCGACGCCGGTCGATCACGCGCGATGTAGACATCAGGCCTGCGACCGGAAGGCGACCACACTTCCAAGACGTGCTGAGCCTGCAGCGATCGTGATTGGCCTCGGGGTGTTGGAGATTCAGCACTTTCCTCGGCTTTTAGCCTTAGAAAGCCGTTGTCGGCGTTATCAGTTCCACACTCGGGAAATAAGAGATAAAATCCTTACGGTTATTCGTCAAAAGAGGCGCCGCAGCCGTTTCAGCCTGTGCGCCAATTAAGAAATCAGAAAGTACATTCGTTTTCGGGCCACCCCGCTCGCGATATTCGGTAAAAGCTCTTCCAGCTCGAAAAAGAGCCTGCCTCGTAAAACCAATGCGCTCTAGCGCTAACAAGTTGATTACCTCGTCCGTCGCATCAACGCTCTGCAAGTCCACCGATAATTCGCTGTAGACGATATCAGAAATTATGAGGGGTCCCTCTGTCCGACGTTTGATGGCGGCAGCCTTCGCCCAATCGTGGAACGGGCTTCCTGAGTCCAGCAAATAGATGATGACATTTGTGTCAACAAAGGTGGTCATTCGTCCCTCATCAACTTCATCAGATCTTCCGCAGAAATTGTCGGTGCAATACCTCTTTGGTGCAATTTCGCGAGCGCATTTTCTAATTTCCCCCGTACGAGATCCTCGATATCAAGTTCAACGAGGTCTTCGATCTCGACGGGTTCAAATCCAAGAGATTTTGCCAGCATCGCGCATGGTCGCGGGATCGTCTTGATGATGCGTGGGTTGGAGAGATGAACCGCCGCAATTGGCGATGGGTTATTGGCAATCCATCGCTCGATTTCAGGAAGCGTGGTTCTCGTAAGCTCGATCACGCTCTCCCTGTCGAAGCGGGCTCGACCGCCGCAGGCAAGAAACAGACTAATGATGTGCCTTTGAGCCAAGTCCTTTTCGACGCTTCGTGGACCGCTAACGGCGTGAAATCCAGAAGCGGCGAGATATGAGTCATACCTGCTCTCCTTGGTCGCCCTCCCGGCCATGCGACGCGTTTCCGTTATTCGGTCTAATGCCAAATACATCGCATCAACCCACCAGCGATCAACCCGATCGGACGCCAACCGGCCCAGCCCTCCAGCTTGAAAAAGAAAGTTCAAATTCGTACTCAGCTTACGAGTTGTTTTTCCTACATACCTTAAATCTTTTTTCATGAACGCTTCGATATCGTCAGCCGAAACGCGCGAGGTATCCCAGTTAAAATCTCCTGCGACGCGATCGGCAACATAACGATGAGCCCAAAGAGCTGGTGTTTGCTGGTACAACTTGGCGCCTTTCCAGGTCCCCACCATGCTGTAGATAAAGGCAAACAAGGATAAATGGTCGAAACGCTCAGAATGCTCGAACTCCAGGGCCTGAAAGACCAACTCGTCAACAAGAAGGTGATCTTGACCTTCGATGGGGCCGTTCAATAGAAAGAAGTTGATTGGAATTAAATCGGGACGGCCGGAGCGCTCAACGCGCGACCGGAACACGTCGCGAGGAACATCACTAAGACGCCCGTCGAACCCTGTTCGGATGATATCATATAACTCTCGGAGCCCGTGGTCGATACCCCAGCTAAAATTTTTGGTGAAACTTCCCGGGTGCCACTCTTCGCCAACTACGGCCATCTAAGCTATCCGTTTGTCACCCTGGTTGCTGTTCAGCTGGTCCGAGACTTGCGCTGTGATTCTTGTATGTGGGCCAATCAGGGCGATAATTTTGGTCAGCCTGATTTCCCCAAGAGTTCCATCCATGCTGGACGCCTCGCGCAAATAACTCTAGATAGGGACCGCGCGAGCAGGATTCAATTAATGCATAGAGCTCATCCGGCTTGCGCGAATGCTCCCGCTTGCGGGTTGCCAGAAGGTTCACTTGCCGGCGTCCCGGGGCGAGCGTGCGGGCATTCTTGCCGCGCACGCCGAACAGGATCAGTTCGGTCACGTTTCGGAAATAGAAACCGACGCCTCGACCATCCGAGCCGCCGTCCTTTCGGACTTTATGCCAGACGATATTGGACTTGTAGGTAAAGCCCCAGGATTTGAGAACCGCAAGCCCTTCGGGCAGCATCGCGTTCGGACACCATAGATAAAGATGACAGGTCTTCTCAGCTAACTGAGCAACCGGTAGCATCATGATGTCGTCGAGCTTCATGGTTCCATAGCGCGACAACCGCCGGTGCTCCGGCGCTATCTTTCCGGTCTTGTTGGCGAATTGCCATGGCGGATCGGCGAGGATGGTGGCGAACTGGCGCCCTTGAGCAAATTCGATCAAGTCGCGCGGTGCGTTCTCCTCAATCTCCAAGCCCAACGACGGCAACTTTGGCGTGGCTTCGGCCTGAATGGCCCGGACGACATTTCGCCATGTGGATCGTGGAGCCATCGATTGGGCCTCGGCTGTCAATACCATACACAAAGGTTGCAACCGCAGGGCGGCCGCATCGGCGAAATGCGCGCGTCGTAGTCTACCGCATTTAGTGTGCGCCGGCGCATTCCCGGAGCCGGCCTGCTGGGCGCATTGCCAAGCCATGCCAACACGCGTGAAACTCGTAACACGCTTCAACCTCCGCGGAGACCATTGGCGATTCGTCCGTGCTTTGATCGTAGCATATCTGCGACCGCTCAAAGCCTTTTTAGAGAGCTAACGTCATGTACGAGTTGAACGCCGTGGCGTTATCGCGCAGTTCCGGCGGTGGTGCAGAGCGCCGGCTCGGGCATCAAGGCGAAGCTTATAGCAGCTTGAGGCGCGCGAGATCGTCCGTGCCCCAGCGCGCCTGCCGTTCAACCATGGAGCGGAGCGTTCCCAAGGCGAATGTATCGCCCGGATGGTGAAAGGTGACGGTCACGCGTCGGCCGTCCACGTGATGGTAACGCTGGTGGGAGCCCCGTTGGTTGTGCAGCTCAAAGCCGTCACGGACCAAAGCATTGATGATTTGCCTGGCCGTGATTGAGCGCAGCTGTCGCCAATCGATGGTGTTCACAGGGTGACGGCGACGAGCGGTTCTTCCGATGCGCGCACATCGCTCGGAATGGGCTTGCCCTCCTCTACGAGTTCTGCGGCAATCATTTCAAGCACTTCACGGATATGTTGAAGCGCTTCTTCGCGGGTATTTCCCCATGTGGAAGCGCCCTGCGCTTCCAGGGTCGGACTGTACGCGCGCCAGCGGTCCTCGTCCGGTTCGACGACAATGCGGAACGTAAAGGTCGTCACTCGGCTCTTTCTCCCTGGCAATCCGCTGAGTGGCAAATCGGCGGGTTACGCCTTCGGCTAACCCGCCCTACGGGGTTCAATCCACACCCGGGTTTCGGCGCGCAGCGCAGGTGTCGCGCACCAAACGCCTCGCGCCTTTCCCGGGCTACGACTGGGCTACACCCGCCTACAGCGTGAACACGTACAGCATCGACGCCGTGGCGTTGTTGCGCAGTTCCGGCGCGGTGCCGAGCACCTGCTCGCGCATCGCGGAGCCCGCCAGCACCGCGATATATTGCTTGCCGTTGATCGCGAAGGTGATCGGCGGGGCGTTGATGCCGGTGCCGATGTTGAAGCTCCACACCTCCGCGAGCGTCTTTGCATCATAGGCCGTGAAGGCGCCGTCGTAATGGCCGAGGAACACGAGATTGCCGGCGGTCGCCAGCGCGCCGGAGTAGTTCGGATAGGTGAGCCGCAGCTTTGCCTTGATCTCGCCGGTGGTCGGATCGACCGCCTTGAGGCTGCCGTAGCGGCGCTCCACCTGCTTGGTGCTGCCGCCGGTGAAGCGGTCGCGCGGCTTCATGGTGCCGCCCTGGTCGGCAAAATCCTTCTGCTCCACCGTCTCGATGAAATTGCAGCCTTCGATCGCGGGAATGTACAAGAGGCCGAGTTGCGGATTGTAGGCGGTCGGCTCCCAGTTCTTGCCGCCTGAGTTGGTCGGGCAGGTGCGGCCCGCCGGCTCGCCGCGCATGCCGTGGCTGCCGGGCGAATAGAGCTGGATGTCGGAGTTCGGATCGTAGTTGAGCGGCTTGCCGGTTTTCGGATCGAGCCCGGTGGTCCAGGTCAGCTGATCGACATATTGCTTGCCGGCCACGAACGAGCCGTTGGTGCGATCGAGCGCATAGAAAAAGCCGTTGCGGGCCGCGTGCACGACCAGCTTGCGATCCTCGCCATTGACCTTGGCGTTGATGATCGGGTGCTCGGAGATTTCATCGTAGTCGTAGGGGTCCTGCGGCGTGTATTGGAAGCCCCACTTGATCTTGCCGTCGGTCGGGCTGATGGCGAGCACGCTGGCGGCCCATTTATTATCCCCCGGCCGATACGCGATATCGTAATCCGGTCCGGCATTGCCGATGCCTTGATAGAACGTGTCGGATTCCGGATCGTAGGTCGCGGTCTCCCAGATCGAGCCGCCGCCATGCTTCCAGCGGTCCTTGCCGTCCTTCCAGGTCTCGTTGCCGGGCTCGCCGGTGCCGGGAATCGTGTAGGTCCGCCACGCCGCCTTGCCGGTGTTGAGGTCGGTCGCCTCGACATAGCCGCGGATGCCGAATTCGCCGCCGGCGATACCGACGATGGCGAGGTCGCGGATGATCAGCGGCGCGACGGTGAGGGTTTCTCCCAGCGCCGGCTCGGCGATCTTGCGCTCCCAGACGACTTCGCCGGTCTGCTTGTTCGTCGCGAACATGCGCCCGTCGAGCGCAATGGAAATCACCTTGTCCTTCCACAGCGCGACGCCGCGGTTGTTGACGCCGCAGCAGGCGACATCGCCCGCCCAGGCACGGTCGGTGCCGGGGTCCATCTTCCACTTGATGAAGCCCTTTTTGCCGGCCGTCATGTCGATGGCGTAGACCGAGCCCCAGCCGTCCGGCACATACATGATGCCGTCCTCGACGAGCGGCGTCGCTTCCAGGTTGCCGAACGCATAGCGCCCGCCGCTCTGGATTCCGCTCAGGCCCACCGTGAAGGCAAGCCGCATATTTTTCACGCTATTGGTGTCGATTTCCTTGAGCGCCGAGAACCGGTGGCCTTGATAATTGCCGTGATGGACAATCCAGTTCTGCGGCTCGCGCTGCGGATTGAGCAGCGCGCTCTTGGGTCACGTCGGCGGCGCCGGCCGGGGTCAGCGCGGTCGCGGCCAAGAGCGAACCGATGAACGCGGCGGCAAGGATCTTTGATGGGCATTTTGGCATTGGCATTTCCCCTCTGGGCGGTGGCGCGGCGCCTCGGCACGTCGGACGACGGCGCGCACCGGCGGCACACAGAGTGCCGGGTTGCGGCGGCCGGGACAAGGGGGCGGCAGCGCTGCCAACCGACCTGGCCGCGGCGGGCCGCAAGCAAAACGAAAATTGTGGATGCAGCTGTGCATCACTTGACGCGCCGGCGTGCGTCCAGGTCTTCTGATCGCACCATCGTCACCTGGAGTTGCCCATGGCCGCCCCCGCCACGACCTACGTGTTTCGGGTCTCCATGAGTCGAACGCTTTATCGAGATATCGAAATCGTGAGCCGCGACACGCTCGCCGATCTCGCCCGCACGATCATCGAGGCCTACGATTTCGACATGGACCATGCCTACGGCTTCTATAGCGCGCTCAGAGGCAAGCTCGTGCGTTCGCCGGTGAAGTACGAGCTTTTTGCCGATATGGAGGACTTCGGGAACGAGACCGACGCCGGCAGTGTCGAGCGGACTTGCATCGCCGACGTCTTTTCACAGATCGGCCAAAAGATGACGTTCCTATTTGATTACGGCGACGAATGGCGGTTCACGGTGACGCTGAAGGCGCAGAACCCCAAGGAGAGGGGCGTGAAATATCCGCGGGTTATCAAGTCGGCCGGTGAGGCACCGCCGCAGTATCCTGTCGTCGAGGATTAAAGCGAGGATGCGGATTGACGTCGGATGGGTACTGGCGCCGACGGGCTCCTCGCTATTTGGTGTGGGTACGGTTGCGGCGAGTTGGTACTACGCACCGTTGTTTTGCGTCCGGGTTTTACGTCCCGACTGACCTGAACGTGACGCGAGGTTAGGCCCGGGCGCAGAAACGGCGCTCGACCGAACCGAGAAACTGCCTAAACGTGCAGGGGCGAGGTAGTAGTCCTACCCTCGGGCACACAGCGACAAGGGCTACTTTTTCAACCCTTTGCGGAACAGTTGACCAAGCCGGAAGGCATGATCCGTCCAATCCCCCTTTGCAGCCTTTGCCGGGGGCGGAGCGGCTATTTCCTTAACGCCTTGGCCCAAGCGATACATGATGCCCGCCCATGCTCCCTCAGGTGCGGTCTCTTGTTCGAGCTGCGCTTCGAGTTGCCCCTGGAGCCGCTTAGCATTGGCCTTCTCATGCTCGGTGGCGGCCGGGTCCGTGAATACGGCGCCAAGCGCTCGCAACTTCCGGTGAATATTCGCGGCAAGCCGGGCATTCTCGCTTATCGGCATCTGTCACATCCCTATCGAAGCTACCATCATTGAATATTTAGACCGGATTCCGGTCAGCTCGGGGCATCGTAGGGTGGGCAAAGGCGCCCGGCACAGCCTTGGAGACTCACGGCCCTTCGCGCCGTGCCCACCGTCAGCTCTGAAGGTGGGCACGGCGCGAAAGTGCCGTGACTCCTCTCCCGGTCGTGCCGGGCGCCTTTGCCCACCCTACGAACTTGTCCCGGTCATCTACGTCTTCCTCGCCGCGCCGTCACAAGCAAAACGTGGATGCCCGCGACAGGCGCGGGCATGACGCAGAGGGTGATTTGACCCGATCGAAATCCGGTCTCAATATTCAGACCGATTGAACTTCGCTCGTGTCCGCCATTCCCAGAAAGCGGCCGCTGCCTATTTCCGGAGCTGCAGACGATCACCGGCACACCACGGCAGAGCGAGTTTATCAAAGATCGAGCACGATCGGTGCAAAAACTTGCCCCGGCGCGACCAGTTCGTCCTGCGCCGCGATCAGGGCGATTTCGGATGCGCCGGCGTCACGGGTTCGCCGCAGCAGCCCGAACACCGACGCGGTGGAGCGGGCGAGCGCGTCCGCAGCCAAACCGCCGCGCAGATAGTGGAAAAAGAACAGCGCCGCGATGAGGTCGCCGGCGCCGTTGGCCGGCGTCGCCAGCCGCGGGGTGCGGACGAGATAGCGCCCGTCCGGATCCGAGGCGATGACGTCGATCTGTCCGTCCGGCGTCTCGTTCGCCTGCACCGAGGTCACCAATACGGCGCGGGGACCGCGGCCGTGGATGTCGTCGACGGCCGAAAGGATTTCCGCAAGGCTTGCGGTGTCGCGCTCCGCCAGCCGGTCCAGTTCGAAATGATTTGGGGTCACCACCTCGGCGGCCGGCACGGCGCACTCCCGCATGAATTGCACGACGCCGGGTCGCACGAACACGCCGCGCGCGCGATTGCCGATCACCGGGTCGCAACAATACCGGGCATTGGGGTTGGCCGCCCGCACCGTGGCGACCGCATCGAGCACCGCCTGCCCGATGGCGGCCGTGCCGACATAGCCCGACAGCACGCCGTCGCACCCGCCAAGGACGCCGCGATCCGCGATGCCCTCCACGACGGCGGCGACTTGCGTGGCGTCGAAGATTTGCCCCTTCCAAGCGCCGTAGCCCGTGTGGTTGGAGAACTGCACCGTATGCACCGGCCACACCTCGCAACCGAGCCGCTGCAACGCGAACACGGCGGCCGAATTGCCGACATGCCCATAGGCCACGTGGGATTGGACGGAGATCAGGTTCATGGCAAGCCTTGGGGTCAAGTCAATGCAATGGGTCGCCAGCCAGCGCCGGTTCTCCTTCGACGACCAAAGGTTGGAAAACGCACGGCAGCGCACCTTTCATACCGGTCAACCAAGGTCGCGTTGGATTGGAGCAAGGGGCAGATCGGTTCGTCCTCATGCGCCAGGACCATTATGCTATTTACGGGCGGCTTGACAGCAAGGCACATGGTCTCGCCTCGCCGAGCGCGCCCTTCGGCTTCGGAACCACGACTTTCATGACGACCAGCGAGCCCATCCGCGAGTATGCCGACGTCATCCCAGGGGCCGTGAGCCTGTCCGCCGGCGCGCGGGTCGCGCATTCCGCCGACAGCGCCTCCGCGTCACCGGCTGCGGTGTCGCTCGCCGACGTCACCATCGCATTCGATCTCGCCGGAGCCGCGCCTTATACGGCGGTGCAAAACGCTTCGCTCCAGGTTCGCAACGGCGAATTTGTCGCCATCGTGGGGCCGACCGGCTGCGGAAAATCGACGCTTCTCAATGTCGCGGCGGGCCTGCTGGCGCCGTCGTCGGGCCGCGTCGAGATTTTTGGCACGCCGCTGAGCTCGCTCAACCGCGCCGCCGGCTACCTGTTCCAGGCCGATGCGCTGTTCCCGTGGAAAACCGCGGCGGAGAACATCGCGATCGGCCTTGAGATCGCCGGCACGCCCGCCACCGATGCGCGCGCGCGCGCCGAAGGGTGGCTCGCCCGGGTCGGACTTGCGGGATTGGGCGCGCGCTATCCGCATGCGCTGTCGGGCGGGCAGCGCAAGCGCGTCGGCCTTGCCCAGGTGCTGATCCGCGACCCGCGCATCCTGCTGATGGACGAGCCGTTCGGCCCGCTCGACGCGCAGACACGGCTTCTCATGGGCGATCTGCTGCTCGACCTTTGGAGCAATGATCGCAAGGCGGTGCTGTTCGTCACCCATGACCTTGAAGAGGCCATCGCACTGTCGGACCGCGTCGTCATCATGTCGGCCGGACCGGCGGCCCGTATCATCGGCGACTGGGAGGTTGCGCTGCCGCGCCCGCGCGACAGCGCCGACGTGAAGCGCGAAACGGTGTTTCAAGATCTGCATCAGGAGATCTGGGCGGTACTCAAAGGCGAGGTTTTGAAGGCCTATGCCCGGACGGGTGGCTCAAGGGGCGGCGATGTCGCGTCGTAAACTCGTTCTGCTCCAAATCCTCATCGCGGTGGTTGTCGTCATGCTGTGGCATGTGCTCAGCACCGAAAACTATTTCGGCGTTGCGGTGCTGCCGCCGTTTTTCTTCTCGACACCCGGCGATGTGGCCGAGCGCGTCGTGCGCCTGTTTGCCGGCGGCACCATCTGGCGTCATTTGTGGGTAACGCTGTCGGAATCCATGCTGGCCTTCACAATCGGGTCTACCGGCGGCGTGCTGGTGGGCTTCTGGTTCGCCCGCAAGCCGATCGTGGCGGCCGTTTTCGACCCCTATGTGAAGATGGTCAATGCCCTGCCCCGCGTCGTGCTGGCGCCGATCTTTACGCTGTGGTTCGGCCTCGGCATCTGGTCGAAAGTCGCGCTCGGCGTTACGCTGGTATTCTTCATCGTGTTCTTCAACGTCTATCAAGGGGTCAAGGAGACCAGCCCGGCGGTGCTCGCCAATGCCCGGATGCTCGGCATGAACGACAGGGCGCTGATGCGCCATGTCTATTGGCCCTCGGCGTTATCGTGGATGTTCTCCTCGCTGCATACCGCCGTCGGCTTTGCGGTGGTGGGCGCGGTGGTCGGGGAATATCTCGGTTCCGCCGCGGGCCTCGGCTACCTGATCCAGCAGGCCGAGGGCATCTTCGACGTGGCGGGAGTATTCGCCGGGATGTTCATCCTGGCCGCTTTTGTGCTGGCGATCGACGCCGCGGTAACCACGGTCGAGCGGCGGCTCATGGTATGGCAGCCGGCGGCGCAAAGCCGGGCCTGACCGGCAGGCGCCCTCCGCTGCGGGACTACCGCGACCCGAGCTTGCGCGCCGCCTGCTCGACGAACCGGTTCGTATAGGTCTTCGCCAAGTCGATCCTGGCCTTCGCCACATCGGGCGAGGACTGGCTGAACACGCGCAGCACCGCTTCGGCGCCCTTGGGATCCATCAGGCCGGTGGTCGAATACATCGGAATGGCGTTCTTCAGCGCCGCCAGATAGAGCGCCTTGTCGGGCCCGACCAGTTCCGCCGGCATTTTTGCCATGATCTCCTCGGGGCTGTGCGCGTGAATCCACCGCAGAGCCGCCAGGATTGCATCGGTGAGCGCCTGGGTTTCCTTCTCATGCCGGGCGATCCAGTCGCCGCGCGCATAGAGCGCGCCGCCGGGATATTCCCCGGCGAACACCGCCAGCGTGTCTTCCGCGGTGCGGGTGTCGCTTAATATCTTGAGCGCCGGGTACTTGCTGCGCAGCAGCGTCGGGGTGGGGTCGAGCATGACCGCGGCATCGACCGTGCCCTGCTCCATGGCGGCGACCGCCGTGGCATCAAGGCCGATGCCGATGACGGCCACGGCGTCCGCCGCGACCCCGGAGCGGGCCAGCAGGAATTTCAAAAAGAAGTCCGTCGATGAGCCGGGCGCACTCACGCCGACTTTCTTGCCGGCGAGATCCTTGACGGCATTGATCGCGTTGGCGTGCTTCGGCGAAACGCCCAGCACCAGCCCCGGAAAACGGTCATAGACCACGAAGGCCTGCAATTGCTGGTTCCGGGCGGCGAGATTGACGCAGTGGTCGTAATAGCCGGAGACCACGTCGGCGCTGCCTCCGATCACCGCCGTCAAGGCCTGCGAACCGCCCTTGAAATTGACCAGCTCGATCTCGACGCCGGCCTTGCGGTACTCGCCCAGTTGTTCGGCCAGCACGGTCGGCAAATAGCACAGGCAGCCGGCCCCGCCGATCGCGATGGTGATCTTCGCCAGCGCGGCCCCGGAGGCGAGAATCGGCGCAGCGAGCGCGATGCCGATGCGGAAGAAGAGGTTCGCAACCATGGGGTTCCTCCAGGCTGGAAAACGCGCGATTTGGCAGCAATTCAGCAATTCTTATTACGTCGTACGGAGGGCCGTGCCAAGGGCGCTCGCGCTCGCCCGGTCGCGGCTGTCGTCAGCGGCCGGGTCCCGTGCAAAACGCGGCAAATATTGCGGGTTCCATCTCCAGGGCAGCGTGCAGCGATGCGCGCTCTCACGCCCGGCGGCGCCCCGCAGGCGCCGGTCGTCGCGCAGTCAAAGAAAAGTTCTTCTCCCCCTGGGCCTGAGGGCACGCGCATAGCAAAACGGGCCGGTGCGCCGGCGGATATGGTGCGTGTTATCGCGGTCCGCGACGGCAGCGTTCATCAAAGCGTGGCCCGTCGGGCCGCGGCGCATCCTGTGCCACCACGGCGCCCTGGTCCTGGCTTTGGTCCTGGCTTTGGCCCTGAGCGCCGTTGCGGGCGTCGCGACAGCGCTGCCGGCGGTTGCCACCCGAACCGCCGCCGCCCGCGGCGTCCGCGGTTCTGTTGGTCTCGCCGCCGGTGAACACCAGTGATTGCTGGAAGCGGATCGCGGCGAAATCCTCGGTCGGGGGCAGTACGCGCGCTTCGATCTGATAGAGCTGGCCCTTGTGATAGAACACCGCCGCCAAGGTGTGGCTGCCATCGGCGCCGAAGATGCTGAGCTGCCGGCCGTAGATGCGGCTGACGCGGGCCGGGATATCGACTTTGATCTCACCACCCTGGGCCAGTGTCTTGACGGCATGGTCGATCACGGCGGATTCCGTCAGCGCGGGGTCCGACAGGTCCGCGACCGTCATGCGGAACACGCTGTTGTCCTGCGCCACGGAATAAACATGGGCTTCCACCGCGCGCCCATCGGGCGCTTGGTATGTCGTGGTTTCGGCCTTTGGTTCGGCCGGAAACGACACCGCGAAACCGTAGGCCGGATAGGCATATTCCATCCAGCTCTGCGCAGCTGCCGGAGCGCAGGCCCCGAGCACGGCGAACATCATGGCAATCAGGCGCATCTTGGTCCCTTTCGCGAAAATGAATCCGGAGTTCATGCCACATGCACCCGGCAGGTCACGATCCATCGCTCCCGGCCAACATCGTCCGCGTATGCCACCGCGATCATGGCAGCAATCGGCACCGCAGCCTTGGATCGTCCGAAGCTTAAATCGCCTGACATTACGCTGCGATGGACGACGGATTACGGTTTTCGATCCGCGCGGCCCGCTCCACCGGCCGACCCAAACGAACCGCGGATCGCGGTTAAACGCCGCCGGTACGTCAACCGTGCGCGATGCAAGGCGACGGTGCTGCTCGCGCCGAATCGCATTGACGCGCGGATCGATCTGCGGGCACAGAATGGCCGGTGATCCGCCGCCGTCAAAAGCCGGGACGAAACGGTACGAGCTATGGCATGCCGGGTCGCGGAACGGCACGCATGAACGCTCTTGTATCAACGTGCTCTTGTCGCCATGGCAGAGCCCCGGCCGGTAGGGTCGCGGGCTGTGCGTGCCGGCATCACCCTTGTTGTTAAGGAACATTCGCCGACGTGAATATGGCCTCCATGTCTTTCTCCTCCACGGATGCGGCCCCCGCCGACTGCGCACGCTGCGGCAAACCGGCGGCGTTGTGCGTGTGCGACGAGGTGGTTCCGCTCGACCACCGCATCGACATCCTCATTCTGCAGCATCCCCAGGAGCAGGATCGGACGCTCGGCACGGCGCGGCTGACCGCGCTGCATTTCCGCCGTGCCGTGCTGAAAATCGGGCTGTCATGGCCGAGCCTGACCAAAATTCTTGGCCGCCCGGCCGACCCGCAGCGCTGGGCGGTCCTTTATCTCGGTTCCGCCAAGGTTGCGGCGCTGGCGCCCGGCCGCGAGCTTTTGATCCTGAACCGCAAGGGCGAGCCGGAACCCCATCAGGAGGCGCTGCTGCGCCAGATCGAAGGCATCATCTTGCTCGACGGCACGTGGAGCCAAGCGAAGGCGCTGTGGTGGCGCAATGCCTGGATGCTTAAGTGCCGGCGGGTGATCCTCGACCCGCGACGGCCGTCGCGCTACGGCAAGCTGCGCCGCGAACCGCGCCGCGACGGGCTCTCGACCATCGAGGCCGCCGCGATGCTGATGAGCCGGCTGGAGAATCGCCCCGAGATCGAGACGGCAATGACGGCGAGTTTCGAGCGATCGCTGGCGCGTTACCGCGCGACGCTTGCCGAACAACGCGGCAACGCACCGGCCGGCCAAAAATAAAGCCGCGCCGGAACACCCGACGCGGCGCCGAGAAGAGGATTTTCCTACCGCCGGCGAAACTGCTGGCGCATCGGCGGGCGGGGTGCCGTGGAGGGGCGGTCGTCCTTGTGGCGGAAGATGATGCGTCCCTTTTCGAGGTCGTAGGGCGACATCTCGACAATGACGCGATCGCCCGCCAGCGTCTTGATGCGATTCTTTTTCATCTTGCCGGCCGTATAGGCGATGATTTCGTGACCGGTATCGAGTTTCACCCGATACCGGGTATCTGGTAGGATTTCGGTGACCAGACCCTCGAACTCGATCAGTTCTTCCTTCGCCATAGATTGCTCACTCCGGTCGATCGGTGATGTGGCGTTGCCGGGAATCGCGGCGCTGCGCGATATCGCGATTGAGAAACGCCACCCGGCCGAGATCGCCGGCCGGTTGGTTGCCATGCGGGTGAAGGGCCGGCGCGGCGGCGGCACGCACCGGGTTTGACTTTTCGCGATGCGGAGCGGCGCGATTGGCACTCGGCTGGCCGCGCTGCGGCTGGCCGTTGCGCCGCCCGCCCCCGCGATGGCGCTCATGGCCGTGGGGTGCACGGTGGTCGCCGGCCGGCGCCGCCGGCAATGCGGGCCGTACCGGTCCGGTGCGCCGGTCGGTCGCCGGCAGGGTCATGCGGATCAGCTTTTCGATCGCGCGCAGGTACGCGGTTTCGTCGGCGTCGCACAGCGAGATCGCGCTGCCCGACGCGCCGGCCCGGGCGGTGCGGCCGATCCGGTGGACGTAGGACTCCGGCTCGTTCGGCAGGTCGTAATTGAACACATGCGAAATGCCGTCGACATCGATGCCGCGCGCGGCGATATCGGTGGCGATCAAGATGCGCACTTGGCCCTGCCGGAATGCCGCGAGCACACGCTCGCGCTGGCTTTGGGACTTGTTGCCGTGGATCGCCTCGGCTTCGATGCCGATCTTGACGAGGCCGCGCACGAGCTTGTCGGCGCCATGCTTGGTGCGGGTGAAGACCAGGGCGCGGTCGATCGGCTCGTCGCGCAGCAGGTCGGCCAGCACCGCGGGTTTGCCTTGGCGGTCCACATGAATGATGCGCTGGGTGACACGATCGACAGTGGAGGCCACCGGCGTCACGGCGACCTTGGCCGGGTTTTGCAGCATCGCTCCCGCCAGGTCCGCGATGGCTTGCGGCATGGTGGCGGAGAAGAACAGCGTCTGGCGCTTCGCCGGGAGTTTTGCGACGATCTTGCGGATGTCGTGGATGAAGCCCATGTCGAGCATGCGGTCGGCTTCATCGAGCACCAAAAACTCGACCTTGTTGAGCCGCAGGGCGTTGCTGTTGACGAGGTCGAGCAGCCGGCCTGGGGTGGCCACCAAAATATCGACCCCGTTCATCAGGGCGCGCACCTGCTTGCCCATGGTCACGCCGCCGATGGCGAGCGTCGCGGTGATGCCCAGATGACGCCCATAGGCGCGGAAGCTGTCGAGAATTTGGCTGGAGAGTTCCCGGGTCGGGCTGAGCACCAGTACGCGGCAGCATTTGCGCTCGGGCAGTGTCCGGTTGGTGGATAGTTGGTGGAGGATGGGGAGCGCGAAGGCGGCGGTCTTGCCGGTGCCGGTCTGCGCGATACCGACAATGTCGCGGCCGGTGAGAGCGAGTGGCACGGTTTGTGCCTGTATGGGGGTGGGAACGGTGTAGTTTTCCTCGGCAAGCGCACGCGCGATGGGCGCGGCGAGGCCGAAACTTTCAAAAGAGGTCAATCCAAGACTTTCCAACATTGGCGACAGCGGCGCCCGCTGATGAAACTCAGCGACGCTTATCGCGGGGTCATCATGACACCCCGCGTGTTCTGGGCTGCCGTTCGATGAACAGATAAAGGCCGAAACCTCGGGCCGGTGGAACCGCAAATCGGGCAAACCGGAACCAGGATTCGTGCACGCGGCCGTAGGGATCGGGCAAGCCGATCATCCGCTCACCGCGCTATATGGCGCAAGTCGCCGCCGAATACAAGCACATTCCGACAGCGGGGACGATGGCGCTCGGGGGGGGTCGTGTGCGGCCGCCGTTACGGCAAACCGGCCAGATTGATGCCGAACCAGTTGCCGAGGTAAAAGCACACGACCCCGATGCCAATCCCGGCGCCGACGTACCAAGGCGAAATGACCTCGGCCAGCGGCCGTGTGCTCAAAAACCGCAGGGTCAGTAAGCCGGCCAAAATCACCGCGAAGAACACGACCAAAGGATGGCCGAGCGCACCCCGGCCGAACGGCCGCTCATGGGCAAACAGCCCGAAAGCGACGCCGCCCACTGCCACGAGCCCGAACCAAGCCGTAAGCAGATGGCGCGATGCCGGCACCGGGTCTGGCACCGCGCGATCGGGCGATTCGGTCCCGACGGGATGAATGCGAGATTGATCGGACATCAGGGTTCGCCATGCATTTCAAGCGTGTTGGCTTTCAGGCCACGGCGGACGGTATATATTGTCGCGGCCGCGGTCAACGCTTTGTGGTTCGTTGCTTCGACGAATTCATGCGTTGGGAGTGGAAACCGTCGGCGCACCTGATGCGCGTTCACACGAGATGTGCTATGCGGATCGCTTACCGGACTTGTCGTCCGGACCCGAGCGGACTGGAGGGGAGCCATGCGTTTCAACAGGGCTGGAGCTTTAGCAACTGGCGCGATTGCGGTGGCCTGCCTGTTCTCCCTATCGGCCGTTGCCCAGGCGCCTGCGCCGGCCGCAGCGCCGATCGCCAAGGACAGCTACCAGCGTTCGGTGCGGACCTATGAATTCCGCAAGGCGGCGCAGAGCGGGCCGGAGCGCGGGCGGGAAATCTTTTATTACAAGTGCTGGTTCTGCCATAACGAGTTCACCAAGAACGCTCCCCAACTCACCGGCCTCTATGCGCGCGGGACGCTGTTGTCGGGGCTGCCGGTGAACGACGAGAACGTGAAGAATCGCATCCGCAACGGCGGCGAGGGCATGGCGGCCTATCGGTTCACGCTGAACGAACAGGATATCGACGATCTCGTGAGTTTCGTGCGCGATAAATGCTGCTGGAATTCCGACGCGCCGCCGCTCAATCCGAACTATGTGCGACAGTAATTAGCCTAGGGGGCAGCTGTCGGGCGGGGCGTATCGATACCAGCGGAGCCAACCGCTCCACAGCAGCAAATCGACGCTCCACGGATTTTTCCGGTCTGCGATCGCGTCAAGGACGGTTTGCCCGATATTCCGGTCGCATCAAATCGCAGGGTCGTAGGGTGTGCAAAATCGCCCGGGCACGGCGGAGCAACCGGCACGGCTACGCCGGCGATTTTGCGCACGCCGTCGGTCCCTCACATCATTATCGCGCGGTGTCGCGATCGCGGGCGCTAACCAAAGGCCCGCCGCGTGCGCAAAATCGCCATTTGATGGCCGTGCCGGCTGCCTCCGTCCCACAAGGCGATTTTGCACACTCTACGTGTTCGGACCTCACCGGAATCCGGTTTAGGGTTCCAGTTTCCAATGGCAACGGCAACAAACATAGGCTGGCCTCGACAGGAGTAGGCTCGGGGCGCGCGGCAGGCGCGTGCCGGGCTTTTCGTGACCTTGATATTTGTCACAGCGCATATGTTGCCGATCCGCCATTGCTTTTCCGGAGAATCGCGGCGATGATTCCGCCGGAGAGGGCGAGATGGCTTGTCGTCGCGAACAAGCAAAAATAGGAAATGCGCCAGATGCCCAGGTGGGCGCCGCGGTGTCGTCTCCTCGCGCCCGGAGGTGGCCATGATCAATCATAAACTTCGTATGACGGCAATTCTCCTGGCATCCGCTGTGGCCTTTGCGGGGGCGACCGACGCGATGGCTGGTCATGGCGGTGGCGGGGGTGGCGGCGGCGGTCACGGTGGCGGCGGCTTCGGGGGTGGTGGCGGTTTTGGCGGCGGCCATTTCGGCGGCTTCGGGGGTGGCGGCTTCGGGGGTGGTGGGTTTGGCGGCAGCCACTTTGGCGTGTACGGCGGTTCGGGCGGTGGCTTTAGCACCGCCGGCCGCTTCGGCGCCGGCAGCGGGTATGGCGGCTTGTCCGGCAGCCGACTCGGCAGTCCGGGCGCCGGCAGTTTCAGCCGCCTCGGTGGCTCCGGGATCTCCTATGGCAGCACTGGGGCTGGGGTACACCACCTCGGCGGGGTCGGTGGCGTCGCGGGCGTGAACGGCCGGCATGCCGCCGGACTGGGGGCCGTCGGCGCCGGGGTCGCTGGTGGCGCGCTTGCCCATGCGGGTTACGGGCGTGGCGCGTTCGCGCATTATCCCGGTGGCAACGCTGCAGCCCGTGGATTGGGAAATGGCAATTACGCAAACCATTGGCCCGGCGGCAACGTCTATGGTTTCAAGTGGAACCGCTACGGTTACGGATATGGGAACTACTGGCGGCGTTTCCCGGGCTACTGGGGTTGGGCTGGAGCGGTATTCTGGCCCTATGCGTATAATGACCTCTATTTCGATGCCTTCTGGGGGCTCGGCTACTACGACCCATTCTGGGATTACGGCTACGACGACATCTACGCCGGCCTGTTTTCGCCCTATGGCTATGACGATCTGGCCGGCTATCCGCCGGCCTACGGCCCCGTCGGCGGGCCGGCGATTCGTGGCGTGGTCGGCAACGGCAACGACATAAGGGTGGTTCGTCGCGGCGATACCGGCCAGACGTCGGGCAGCGGGCCGGCACCGCAGCAAATGGTGCAATTGTGTGGCGACGACAGCAAGGAGGTCGCGGGCTGGCCGATCGAGCGCATCCAGCAACTGGTGATGCCGACCGGCGAACAGCAGACCGCGCTCGATGAACTCGCCACGGCCTCCATCAAGGCCGCAGAGATGATCAAGACGGCGTGCCCGGCTGCGCCGACGTTTACCGCACCCGGCCGGCTTGAGGCGATGGAAGCGCGCATCGAGGCCATGCAGCACGCGATCGAAATCGTGCGCGAGCCGATGGATCGGTTCTATGGCCTGTTGACGGACGAGCAGAAGGCGCGGCTCGTGGCCGGCCAACCGGCGGCGAACCAGCCGCCGGCGGGCGGCGGATCGCTGTCGCAAAATTGCGCCGCCGCGAAATCCGCCACCCAATGGCCGGCGGCTCAGATCGAACGGGCGGTACGCCCGACGGGAGACCAGCTTGCCAAGCTGGATGCGCTCAAAGCCGCGGCGGAGCGGGCGGCCGGGCAGCTTGCCTCCTGCCCGGCGGAACCGGCATTGACGCCGCCGGCCCGGCTCGCCGCGATGTCGGAGCGCCTCGCCGTCATGCTGCAGTCCGTCCGGGACGTCCACGCCGCGCTCGCCGCGTTCTACGAGACACTGAACGACGAGCAGAAGGCGCAGTTCAACGGGCTCGGCCGCACGCTCGCGGCGCGCCAGAGCTGAGTGAGACGCATGCTGGAAGCGGCCGGCCCCTGAAGCCGGCCGCTTTTTCTATGCGCGCGATCGTTGCGGTTTTGAATGTGCGGCGGCGGTTGCCGAGATGGGACGTGCGATATCGCGGTGGACGGCGGGCAATCCCACCTGCTTGCCGCCGCGTCGAACGTCGCGCGGGAAACGTCCAAAGGGCTTGCCTGCCCATCCGGCCCGTAGCGCCGCGAGCCACTGCACGACCGCCGCACTGGGCCACGACGGCATGATTCGGGATCGCGGAGAACAAAAGGATCGCCACGGCCACCAGCCTTGGGGGCCATTCTCGCACCTCTATCAATTTGAGGTGCTTTTTCATCCCGACCTCTAGGAACGCGGGAACATTCGGCGAACCGAGACGAATCGGAAACGAACGGTGGTCGGTAAATAGGTGGTTAACGGGGACGCGCGGCCGAGCGGGAAAAATGGCGCTTGTCGATTCCAATGTCTTGATCACTTCAGCGATAGAGGCTGCTTGCAGAAAACATGGTCGAGCTTGCGGACAAAATAATTTTGAACTTATGTGAGGTACTCCACACTCGTTCGACGGGCGGGCATTTCCGGTGGATCGAGGGGATTGCAATGCGCGCCGCAGAAGAAATTGATCTCCCGCTGGAGAGATACCATGCCACGCTGCCCGGTCCTGTTTCTGACATCCATTCGGGGGCCGACACCGAGACGGCCCGCGACCTCAAGCGGCGGCTATTAGCTTCGCCGGATGCGCAAGCGGCCGGCCTCGAGATTTGGTTCGATAAGGACGATCTCGTTCCGGGCCGCGGCTGGCAGGAGCAGCTCGAAGGCGCGATCGTCACCCGTTCGACCGGCTTCGCCGTGGTGGTCGGCACCAAAGGTGTCGTCAACTGGGTTGACCGCGAGGTGCGCCTCGCCCTGAGCCGGGCGGCGGAGGGCGGGGATTACCCCTTCGTCCCGGTGCTCATGACGCCGGATGTGTCGAAGCTGCCGCCGTTCGCGCGCCAGTACCAGGGCGTGCATCTCCACACCGGCGATGATGCCGAACTCGGCAAGCTCTTGCAGGCCGTGCTCGGCACCGCGGCGGACCGGGAAGACGCCGCGGGCCGGCGCCGGCCGGTCCGGCTGACCGGGTCTCCCTTCGTCGGGCTTCGCGCCATGACGGAGGCCGACAGCGACCGGTTTTTCGCCCGCGAAGCCGAGGTCGAGGCGCTGGTCGAGACCGTGAAAGCACATCGGCTGGTGGCGATCGTGGCCGACAGCGGGTCCGGAAAATCCTCCCTGGCGCAGGCCGGGCTGATCCCGCGCATTCGCGGCGGGGCGCTGGAAAACCGCTCCCGCGAAGAACCCGACGCGCGCGTGTGGCAGGTCGTGGTGATGCGGCCGGGCGCCGACCCGGTGGAGAATTTGCAGCAAGGGATCACCGCCGCCGCCGAACGGCTTGGCCTCGATGGCGAGAGCCGCGCGGCGCTGCGGCGCCGCATCGATCCCGCCAACCGGGACGAATGGGTCTACGCGCTGCAATGCGATCTGCCGGTGGCCACGACGCAAACCGTGCTCATCGTGGATCAGTTCGAGGAACTGCTGACCCAGACGCCGGCTGACAAACGTAAGCCCTTCATCGACTGGCTGATGGCTATCACCGGCCCGTCGGCCGCGAACGCGGTGCGGGTCGTACTGACCATCCGGTCCGATTATTTTAATCTGTGTTCACCCTATGCGGCATTCTACAAGCGGATTAAACCGGAGGCTCCCACGCCGGATGCGGGTCCGGAGGCCGGCCTACGGCGGTCGGCGCATGTCCGCCTCAAGGCGTTGACCGTGGCTTCCGAGCGCAATGGTACCGTGCCGGAAACCCGGAAGTCATATTCCGGCTTGGCCGCCATCGTGCATCGGCCGCTGATCCTCGCCGGCCACACGGATGAGGCCGAGCGCGAGGCGCTGCTGGCAGCGATCCGCCGTGACGTGAGCGACCGCCCCGGCGATCTCGCCCTCGTGCAGGTCGCGCTCTACGAAACCTGGCGGGAGAATCACGCCGGCCGGGATAATCTGGTTGAGGCCTACAGCCGGATCGGCGGCGTGGCGGGCGCGCTGGCCAACGCGGCGGAAAACGTGCGCACGGAAAAGCTGAACGATCGCGAACGCGCGGTGCTGGAGGCGGTGCTGGTACGTCTGGTGTCGCTCGGCGACACCGGCGGGGCGACGCGGCGCTTGGCGCGGCGCGAAGAATTCGATGCCGAACGGACCGCGCTTGCGGAGAAACTGACGACGGACGAGTGCGGCAGGCTCCTGCTTGCAGGCACCGACAGTTCCGAGATTAGCAGTTTCGAGATTTGCCACGAGCAGCTGATCACGCAATGGCCGTGGTGGCAGAACGGCCTGAGCGCCGCGGCCGGCGATATGCGACGGCTGACGCGTTTGATGCTCAAAGCTGCCGAGTGGTTCGGCGGCGGCAAGGCGCGGCGCTTTTTAGCGACGGGAGCGGAGCTGGAGCTTTTCAGCGGCGTTGCCGAGCGGCGGCGGGCATGGTTGTCCGCGGCGGAAGTCAGATTTGTGAGCGCTTCGACGCTCTGGGCGAGGGTTTGGCGAGGCGCCGCCATCGCGGCTGTGTTGGCGTTGGTTGTGACCACGGGAGCGATGATTTTCGCCAACAACAGGGCGAACATTGCTACGAACAAAGCTATTGTTGCCGCTGATGAGGCCCTTAAGGCCAAGAATGCGGCGCTTGCCAACGAGAGCCGGGCATGACAGATCTTTCGGGAGTGGCTCTCGAAGACGGGCGGCCAAACAAAGCCGTTGAATTCGCTGTTGCGGCTTGGCCCCGAGACAATCGCGATCAACATCCGGTCTCGAAACAACATTGAGGAATTTGTCGAGAGCGTATGAGCACCGATAAGATTTATCATAGGCAATGGGGTCATGACGGCCCCGTGAATGGAGTTCGGCTGACCGCGGACGAGCGGCGCATCCTCTTCGTGGTCCGATGACTTCACCTTGCGGCTATGGGACGTGTCAACGGGCAAGCAGCTTGGCCCCGCCATGAATGCATGAGGACTACGTCAACGGCGCCATCCTTGAAAAAGGCTGAGCAACGCATCCTCTCCTGGTCGTTCGACTCCACTTTACGGCTATGGGACGTAGCAACGGGTCATCAGATAGGCCCGGCCATGAAGCATCGTGCATTTTTCAATGGAGCCATCCCACCTACCAATGAGCTGCAACGAATCCTCTTGTGGTCCGACGACTTCAGGTTGCGGATTTGGATGCGGCAACGAGCCACAGATTGGAGCCGCCATGAAGCATGTCGGCACCGTCAACGGCGCCATTCGGACCAAAGACGAGAAACACATCATCTCCTGATCGAACAGCACGACGTTGCGGCTATGGGACGTGGCGAAGGGCCAGCAGATTGGCACAGCCATGAAGCATGACGGTTCCGTCAACGGCGCAATCCTGGCCAAAGATGAGCAACACATCTTCTCATGGTCGAAGGATTTTAACTTGACGGCTGTGGATTGCGGCAACCGGACAGCAGATTGGCCCGGCCATGAAGCATGACGGCTCCGTCAACGGCGCCATCCTGACCAAGGACGAGCAACACATCCTTTCCTGGTCGTTCGACTCCACCTTGCGGCTATGGGACGTGGCGACGGGCCAGCAGATTGGCCCCGCCATGAAGCATGACGGCTTCGTCAACGGCGCCATCCTAACCAAGGATGAGCGGCAGCGCATCCTCTTGTGGTCAAACGACTCCACCTTGCGACTGTGGGATTTGGCAACAGGCCTGAAGGTTGGCCCCACCATGAAACATGACTCCGTCAACGGCGTCATCCTGACGACGGACGAGCGACGAATCCTCTCTTGGTCTGCCGACTCCACCTTGCGATTGTGGGACCCGGCGACGGGCCAGCAGATCAGCCCTGCCATGACCCATGACGGCTTCGTCAACGGCGCTCTACTGACCAAGGACGCGCAGCGCATCCTCTCCTGGTCGAACGACTCCACCTTGCGGATGTGGGACGCGGCAACGGGACACAAGTCGGCCCCGCGATGAACAATGACGACTTCATCAACGGCGCCATCCTGACGAACGACGCGCAGCGCGTCCTTTCTGGACGTCCGTCTCGAATTTGGGCATGTGGCACGCGGCGACCGGCAAGCAGATCAGCCCCGCCATGAAGCATGACGGCATCGTCAGAGGCGCCATTCTATCTAAGGACGAGCGGCGCATCCTCTCCTGGTCCGACGACTCCACCTTGCGCATGTGGGACGCGGCCACCGGCAAGCAGATCGGCCCCACCATGAAGCATGAGGATGTCGTGAGAGGTTCGATGCTGACCAAGGACGAGCGGCGCATCCTCTCCTGGTCCGACGACTCCACCTTGCGGATATGGGACGCGGCAACGGGCCAGCAGATTGGCCCCGCCATGAAACATGACGGCTCCGTCAACGGCGCCATGCTGACCAAGGACGAGCAACACATCCTCTCCTGGTCCTTCGAACTCAACCGTGCGACTGTGGGATGCGGCAACGGGCCAGCAGATTGGCCCCGCCATGAAGCATGGCGGCTTCGTCAATGGCGCTATCCTGTCCAAGGACGAGCAACACATCGTCTCCTGGTCGAACGACTCCACCTTACGGATGTGGGATGCGGCAACGGGTCAGCCGATCGGCCCCCCCATGAAGCATGAAGGCTTCGTCAACGGCGCTATCCTGACGAAAGAAAAGCGGCGCATCCTCTCCTGGTCCTTCGACTCCACCTTGCGGCTGTGGGATATGGCAACGGGTCAGCCGATCGGCCCCCCCATGAAGCATGACGGCTTCGTCAACGGCGCCATCCTGACCAAGGACGAGCAGCACATCCTCTCTTGGTCAAACGACTTTAACCTTGCGGCTGTGGGACGTAGCAACAGGCCAGCAGGTCGGCCCCACCATGAAACATGACTCGTCAATGGCGCCATCCTGGCAGACGGATGAGCTGCGCATACTAGCATGGTCTGCCGACTCCACCAGTGCGACTGTGGGACACGGCGACGGGCCAGCAGATCGGCCCTGCCATGAAGCATGGTGGCTCCGTCAATGGCGCCGTCCTGAAAACCGACGAGCGGCGTATTCTCTCGCGGTCCAACGACCGCACGTTGCGGCTATGGGATGCGGCGTGGCCAAGGGGAAATCTTTTGGAGATCGCCTGCGCCCTATTGAGCTACCCCGATCTAACGGCTGCGACTCGGCGCTATGGCGTAAAGATTGAAGATGCAATTTGTAAGCCCAGGCAGGCAATTCCGAAGCCGGACTGGTCGCTGATCGAGCCAGCGCCGACCGACTGAATGCCTTCATTTAAGGCGTCGGCTGCTAGAGGTTGGCGGGCACAATGTTGCCCTTTAAAACACATAATCTGCACCAGAATCTCACGTGAAGTAAATACAAATTGACCTCAGGTCGCTCGGCCGACCGGATGCGCACCGATTTCGCCAAGCGCAACCGCGCAAGTCAATTAGTTAGTTAGTTAGTTTTGCGTCACAACGCCATTGGAAGGTCCGTAGGGCGTTCCGCAATAGCAACCGATACCGACAGGCCCAGATCCCGGGAGCAGACACACCGTCGCAGGGGTACGACACACGTTTCCCATCTGAGGATACGGCAAAATCGCAGGTGGGTTGACGCTTGTTTGCGCCGGTCCCGCTCCACTGGCAACTTGGTTCGCTTTGGCATTCGCCGCACTCTCCAGGTCAATGTTATCGTGCATGTCTATCGAATTGCCGCCCCTGAGGATGCTTCCTCCTGCCTTTAAGGTATACTCCGCGAGAAAAGGCTCTACTCCGCCACGATTAGCATATTGTACGACGTGTTCTAGCTCATGATAGAGCGTCCAACCGTCGTTCGGACTATCAAAGTCAATATCTCTGACAAAATAAATAGTATTTCCAATTGTAATGTTAGCGCCATGAATTGTATTTATTCCGGTCGCGTATCTTACGCCGTGCAGATTAATGGAATAAAATTTCTGTATTTGATTAATAATAGCGTCATCAAGCCGATAGATGTTGTTCCCGGCCTGATTTTGCAGAAAGCCAATATATTGGTCAACAATAGGCCGAATTGTCTGATATCCGATCCTTGCGATGATCTGGCCTGGACAGGCCAATAAATTGGAAATGCACTGCTGTATCTGAGGAACTGACAAGCCTAGAAGCTCCCCCTTGCTGCAAAGGCCCTCCAGGCCCGAAAGGCGAACCGGGCGTATTCACGAGCGGCGGAGCTACTTGGCAGGCCTTTTTTCTTGCTTCGCAAATCGGGTCATTCCCGCGTGTAATACAATGCCCAAAGGCCGATGCAAGACATCTGTTGCATTCCTCGTTAGGGTCGCACGCTTGCGCAGAAGCTGCATGAGCTATTGTCAACGCAAGTGCGACTGAGGTCAATACCCCGGTGTTCATGACGTGACTCCCGCGCGCGAGACGACTTGCCGATCCCGATAGTCGTTCTTTGACAGCCTCAGGGCATCTTACCAGGGTTACGGTGTAAACGTGAGATAGATCGCACCTCGCTAGCAAAATTTTAAGTGGTATCAATTGCTTCAATGCGACCTAACTGCCTCAGCGCTCAGGAATTGGTGGCGCAGGCCAAGACCGAAGCGCCGCGATGCCTGACGCCAGCGCAGCGTAAGGAATTTTTCCTCGACCCCGAGCCACCCGCCTGGTGCATCGAGATGGAGAAATGGCCGGACCACACGCCGGCCTGGAAGGCGTGGCTCGCCGGCACCCGCGCCGGCAGGAAAGCGCCGCTGCCGGCGGCGGAACCTTAAGCGGCGGCGGCCCGGTTTGATCCTGCATGCGGCAATGCAATGCCGCGACCGATGCGCCGCTCAGACCTTGCGCCTGGCGATTTGCTTAAATCCGCCGCAACCGGCGACCGGACGTCACGCGACGCTTCGGCTGGAAATCAATCGGCGACGCGAGCTTTGCCTTGACATGATAGGACTATCGTGATATCAATGTTCTACATCAAGGTCGGGATGCGCGGCGGCGGCTGGAATGCGCCGCTCCTTTGCACCTCCGGTTCAGCTCTGGTGCCCGTGGCGCGGCATCGATCCAGGAGGAATTTCGTGATATTCCCTGCTCCGCATGCTGAATTCCCTGTTCCGGCCGAGCAGGGAAACCCTGCGTAAACCCATGTCGCTCTTTATATTTCCGGCGCAGACCCGCGACGCCGGCCGGAAAAAATGAAGGTTTCCCTGTTCGTTTCCCTGCTGTCAGGGAATTTCAGGCAAAAATCGAAACTGCGGAGGGCTGGCAAAGGCGCTATCCTGCCGTGCCCACCGGCGCCACGGCAGGGGACTTAGGCGACGCCCAGAAATTAGACCATATTCCGGTCGCGTCGAATCGCGGGAACGTAAGGGCGCGCAAAGGCGCGCTCTTCGCGCGCCGTGCGCACCTTCGGCGCCGCACGGCGCCAGAGGGCCGTGACTCCTTTTGAGGCCGTGCCAGGCGCCTTTGCCCACCCTACGATGCCCAGACCTGACCGGAATATGTCTAGTGTAACGTTTCTCCGCCTCTCATCCTGAGGAGCATCGCGGAGCGATGCGTCTCGAAGGATGGCAGCGAGTCTGCGCTGTGCGTCCATCCTTCGAGACGCGCCTTCCTTCGACGAGGGCGCAGGAGCGCGGTCCTTTAGGATGAGGCTCGAAGGGTGAAGCATGTATCTATAGGCGCCTATTTATGGGCGCCGCTTTAGGCTTAGGCACCGAGGATCAATTACCGCTTCGACCGGGCCGCGTTGAGAAGTGTACTCCCTCCCCCGCAAGGGGGAAGGGGACAGTCAAAACCTATCGCGAGAATTTCTTATACTTCAGCCGGTGCGGAATGATCGTATCCGTGCCCAGCCGCCGCATCTTATCCGCCTCATAATCCTGGAAATTCCCCTCGAACCATTCCACGTGGCTGTCGCCCTCGAAGGCCAGCATGTGGGTGGCGATGCGGTCGAGGAACCAGCGATCGTGGCTGATGATGACGGCGCAGCCGGCGAAATCCTCCAGCGCCTCCTCCAGCGCCCGCAGCGTATCGATGTCGAGATCATTGGTCGGTTCGTCGAGCAGGAGCAGATTGGCGCCGGATTTGAGCATCTTTGCCAGATGCACGCGGTTGCGCTCGCCGCCCGAGAGCGTGCCGACCTTCTTCTGCTGGTCGGCGCCCTTGAAGTTGAAGGCGCCGCAATAGGCGCGCGAATTCACCTCGCGCTTGCCGAGCTGCAGCACATCGACGCCGCCGGAAATTTCCTCCCAGACGTTTTTCTTGCCATCGAGGCTGTCGCGCGACTGGTCCACATAGCCGAGCTTGACCAACTCGCCGACCTTGATGGTGCCCCCATCGGGCTTTTCCTGCCCCGTGATCATGCGGAACAGCGTGGTCTTGCCGGCGCCGTTCGGCCCGATGACGCCGACGATGCCGCCGGGCGGCAGCTTGAAGGTGAGGTCGTCGATCAACAGATTGTCGCCGAACGCTTTCGACAGATGGTCGAATTCCACCACGTTCTGGCCGAGCCGCTCGGCGACGGGAATGACGATCTGCGCGGTGGTCGGCGCCTTGTCGGCGGCCTTGGCGAGCAATTCGTCATAGCGCTGGTAGCGCGCCTTGGACTTGGCCTGGCGGGCGCGCGGGCTCGCGGCGATCCATTCCTGCTCGCGGGCGAGTGTCTTCTGGCGGGATTCCTCCTCACGGCCCTCTTGTTCAAGGCGCTTCTGCTTCTGCACCAGCCAAGAGGAATAGTTGCCCTGGTAGGGGATGCCGCGACCGCGGTCGAGTTCGAGAATCCAGCTGGTGACGTTGTCGAGAAAGTAGCGGTCGTGGGTCACGATCAGGATGGCGCCGGGATAGTTCCGCAGGTGGCCTTCGAGCCAGTTCACCGTCTCGGCGTCGAGATGGTTGGTCGGTTCGTCGAGCAGCAGCAGCTCCGGCTGCTCCAGGAGCAAACGGCACAGCGCGACGCGGCGCCGCTCGCCGCCGGAGAGTTTTTCCACCGGACTGTCGTCGGGGGGACACACCAGCGCTTCCATCGCCTGATCGACCTTGGAGTCGAGGTCCCACAGCCCCTTCGCCTCGATCTCGTCCTGGAGCCGGGTCATCTCGTCCGCGGTCTCGTCGGAGTAGTTCATGGCGATGTCGTTGTAGCGGTCGAGGATCGCCTTGCTGGCGGCAACGCCGAGCATGACGTTCTCGCGCACCGTCAAGGTCTCGTCGAGGTGGGGCTCCTGGGGCAGGTAGCCGACGCGCGCGCCCTGCGCGACCCAGCCGTCGCCGGTAAACTCCTTGTCGAGGCCCGCCATGATGCGCAGCAGCGTCGATTTGCCGGAGCCGTTGACGCCGAGCACGCCGATCTTGGCGTCCGGGTAGAACGACAGATTGATGTTCTCAAGGACCTTCCGGTTAGGCGGATAGGTCTTGGTCAGCCCCTGCATGTGATAGATGAATTGTCGGGCCATCGCGGCCTGCCCTCATGGTTAAAATTTCGGGATGTTTCGCCATGATGTAGCGGTGCCCTCCGTAAAGGGCAAGCGCGTTGCAAAATGGCGACAATTGGCCATAAGGCGGCCAGATTCGGCGATCTTCATCTTCCCCGTTGGGAACTTGGGGAAGGGGCCAGCACCATGTACGGACCGTCATCCGCGCCGGAAAGGGCGCGCGCGATACTGCGTTTTTTAACGCGTTCGACTTTATCGTGGTTTGGTGAACCGGAGCCGCTGCGCGGCTCACTCACGTCATGATGCCCGCGTTGGGGACGCGTACCATGTCCAGCTTCAACCGATCTTGTTCGCGCATGAGCTTCGCCATCCTGTCGCTCTGGCGCTCGCTGAAACAATCCATGCTCGACGACTACCGGCCGGAATTGCACTATATGCGGGGTCCCGGTCCGAAGTGGCGCGCCAAGCATCAGAGCCGTGCCGAACCGGCGGTCACGGCGAGGCTTGTGGACGCCTCGCTCTGATTTTCCAGGGGCCGCCGGCGTGTTCGCATGCAAGCGCGTCTGTTGTCGCGGCGCGATGTGCGGTAGAATGGCATCTCGTTGCAGGGACGTCATGGGATCGCGGCGGCGCCTGGGGATGCGCGCGCGACACCGCATCGACGCCGGGGCCGCTGGAGACCGCACATGAGTGACAGTCAGTCGCAACAGGACTTGCCGTCTTCCGGGGAGAGATCCGATTGCGGCCGTCGGGCCTTTTTGGCGACGTCACTTGTCGGAGAGACGCTCGCCGAACTTTTGGCATTTATGGCCTAAGGCGTGCGGAATTCCTCGGCTAACGCTGGTCTCGCCGCCGCGCTCAAGGACGCCGGGTTCTGGGCGCTGGTGGCGTTCGCCCTGTTTTTGCCGCTGATCGGGTTTCGCACCGTTCAGGACATCCGCAATGTCCTGGTGCTGGAGACCCGCTGGCCGCTGCTGTTCGGTTTCGTGGCGGCCGTGGCGGCCGCCCGGCTGTTTCACACGCTGGTAATTGCCCCTTGGCGCGAGCGTCGCACCGCCCAGTCGGCGGCCCGCCCGCGGCGCGAGCGCAACAGCGCGCTTGCGCGATACCTGCTGCCTTGCGCACTCGGCTTCGTGCTCGCCTATCCGGCGATCGCGGTCGCGCTCGCCGGCACCGGCGGGGCGGTGAAGTGGCTCGATAATTTCGGCGTGCAGATTCTGATCTATGTGATGCTCGGGCTCGGCCTCAACATCGTGGTCGGGCTCGCCGGCCTGCTCGACCTCGGTTACGTGGCGTTCTATGCGGTCGGGGCCTATTCCTACGCGCTGCTGGCGCAGAATTTCGGCCTTTCGTTCTACCTGCTGCTGCCGCTCGCCGGCATCCTGGCGGCGTTCTGGGGCATGATGCTGGGGTTTCCGGTGCTGCGCCTGCGCGGCGATTATCTCGCCATCGTGACGCTCGCGTTCGGGGAGATCATCCGCCTGGTACTGATCAACTGGGTGCCGGTGACCAACGGCTATGCGGGCATTACCGGAATTCCGCGGCCGACGTTCTTCGGCATCCCGTTCAATGCCACCGAGGAAGGCTTTTCCGCCGTATTCGGACTGCCGTTTTCACCGATCTACCGGCTGGTGTATCTTTATTACATCATTCTCGCCCTGGTGCTGCTGACCGCTTTCGTCACGGTGCGATTGCGCCGGCTTCCCGTCGGGCGCGCCTGGGAGGCGCTGCGCGAGGACGAAATCGCGTGCCGTTCGCTCGGCATCAACACCACCAGCACCAAACTCACCGCGTTCGCGATCGGGGCCGGCTTCGGCGGCTTCGCGGGCGCGTTCTTCGCCGCACGGCAGGGGTTCATCTCGCCGGAGTCCTTCACCTTCATGGAATCGGCGACGATCCTCGCCATCGTGGTGCTCGGCGGCATGGGGAGCCAGGTCGGCGTTGCGATCGCGGCCGTCGCCATGATCGGCGGCACCGAGGCTTTGCGCGAACTCGATGCCCTCAAGCAGGTGTTCGGCAATGATTTCGATCCGACCCAGTACCGCATGCTGCTGTTCGGCTTCGCCATGGTGCTGATCATGATTTTGCGGCCACGCGGCCTGATGTCCACGCGGCACGCCTCGGTGCATCTCAAGGAGCGCAAGGCGATCGCCGGGACTCTGGTCCGGGAGGGGCACGGATGAATGCCCTTCTGCGCCTCGATCACGTCACCATGCGGTTCGGGGGCCTCATCGCCGTGAACGATCTCAGCTTCACGGCGAACCGTGGGAATATTACCGCCCTGATCGGCCCCAACGGCGCCGGCAAGACCACCGTGTTCAACTGCATCACCGGCTTCTACAAGCCGAGCGAGGGCCGCATCGCTTTGCTGCACGGCGCCACCTCCATGTGGGACGAACTCGACGCCCTCACCCGCGGCGGCAGCCGCGGCGTGCGCCACCCCGATGGTGCGCTGTATTTGCTGGAGCGCATGCCGGATTATCTGGTCGCGCAGCGCGCGCGGGTGGCCCGCACGTTCCAGAACATCCGGCTGTTCTCCGGCATGACCGTACTAGAAAACCTTCTGGTCGCCCAGCACAATCCCTTGATGGCGGCGTCGGGATATACGGCGCTCGGCATATTCGGCATCGGCAGTTATTCTCGCGCAGCGCGTGCAGCGATCGACAAGGCGCGCTACTGGCTCGATTTGATCGGCCTGATCGGGCGCGCCGACGATCCGGCCGGCGCCTTGCCCTACGGGGCGCAGCGGCGGCTGGAGATTGCCCGCGCCATGTGCACCGATCCGGTGCTGCTCTGCCTTGATGAGCCGGCCGCCGGGCTCAATCCGCGCGAAAGCGCGGAACTCAACGAACTGATTCTGACCATCCGCAGCAACCACGACGTATCGGTGCTGCTGATCGAGCATGACATGAGCGTTGTGATGAAAATTTCCGACCATGTGGTCGTATTGGATTACGGCGTGAAGATCGCCGACGGTTCGCCGGCGGCGATCCGCGACGACCCGAAGGTGATCGCGGCCTATCTGGGCGTCGAGGATGAAGAGGTCGGCAAGGTCGAAGCGGAGGCCGGATTGTGACCGCGCTTCTGAGCGTGCGCGGCATCACGGCCTATTACGGCAATATCGTCGCGCTCAAGGGCGTCGATATCGATGTGAATGAGGGCGAGATCGTTACGCTGATCGGCGCCAACGGTGCCGGCAAATCGACCCTGATGATGACCATCTTCGGCAAGCCGCGCGCCCGCGACGGCGCCATCATGTTTGCGGGCCGCGACATCACGCAACTGCCGACCCACGAGATCGCCCGGCTCCACATCGCGCAATCGCCCGAGGGCCGGCGCATCTTTCCACGCATGACGGTGCTGGAAAACCTGCAGATGGGCGCACTCGCGGGCGGCGGCACAGCGTCCGTTACATCGGATATCGACCGCGTGCTGGCGCTGTTTCCGCGGCTCGCCGAGCGGCTCGGCCAGCGCGGCGGCACACTGTCGGGCGGCGAGCAGCAGATGCTGGCGATCGCCCGCGCCCTGATGAGCCGGCCGCGACTGTTGCTGCTGGACGAACCCTCGCTCGGCCTCGCCCCGCTGATCGCGAAGCAGATTTTTGCGATCATCCGCACGCTGAACGAACGCGACGGGCTGTCGGTGTTTCTCGTGGAACAGAACGCCTATCACGCCCTCAAGCTCGCCCACCGCGGCTATGTGATCGTCAACGGCGCCATCACCATGGCGGGCACCGGCCAAGAGTTGCTGCAGCGGCCGGAGGTGCGCGCGGCTTATCTGGAGGGCGGGCGGGCTTAAGATCCAATGCCGTTCACTTAAGCTGGGATGCGCGCCGCCCTCTCCCATCGTTGTTCGGAGAGGGGAGATGGAAGCAGTTGGCGGCAACGCGGGCCGGAAGGCCGGCCCTCCATCCGGGCTACACGCTGCCGCAACCCCGTTCCCTTCTATCTGCACCCGCGATATGCTTCGGATCGAACCGTGGGCTTACAGTTTTTCGGAGGGAGCTCCATGTTCGTTTGTAACACAAGGGAAGATCAAAGTGTCTCTGGGGATTGAAACAAAGGTTAAGGTGTGTCCTGCAAATGAATATCGGGTAACACATAGAAAAGTAAATTATACGGTGTTTATAGCCGCTGCTTGCGGGGCGTTTGATCGGCAAAGATCAGCGGATCGAATGAATTGTCCTGACGCTAGGTGTTTTAAGGAGGATGATGATTTTGCAGTGGAGATCATTAATTGGATAAGAAGATTCAACCTTACCTCGTCCAGTTAGCGGTCAAAGATATTTGCCTAGAGATAACAATCGAATATGCAAACGTTAAGGAAAAGAGAACGGAAGAGGAAAAACCCTCGTCAAAGATGACATACAGGATAACACAAATTCAGGTGCCGGCTTAGCTTGCGATGCGAACTGACCAGAGCCAACCGACCAGCCAACCGAGCAATCTGATCTTCTGGGGTGCGGGTGCCACAGCTGAGCTTGGAATACCCACCACCCAGCATCAGGCCAACTTCGTGCGAAAGCTTGTAGGGGCCGGTCATCCCAGCAAAGAGCTACGGCAGCGCGTCGCCGAAGCGCTTAATGGTGTCGCCGCCGAATCTTGGCATAATGCCCTCTATGATTTAATCTTAATCCTTGGCGACTCAGAGGAAAGCTTGGTCAGAATAGACCATGTTCCCGATGAAGAGTTGGATGCAATGCGTCCACACTGGCGGAATAGCCCCAGCGACGACGACGAGCTAAAACGCAGAATTATCGGGCTTCGTCTCATCTATGATTGGCCGACTCTTAAATCCGTGGTTGGCATTTGTCCAGCTTCCGATGGTTGTGGGTTCAAGCTCAATGACCTCTTCAATGTTCTCGATATGCATATCGATTCCGGAATCCCCGCTCCAACAAAAAAAGATAATGAGACGAGCTTACCTTCAGACACGGAGTTTTTTGAAGCGCGGAGGTTAATTGGTGCTCGCAATGCTCTTAAGCTCATCCTGATCGCCTTTTTTCATATATCGTATCAAGTCTGCTTATCGAACAAAAAGCGTGAGCTCGGCTGGTATCGCGATTTTGCACTTCAGATCGGACGCCGCGCCCGGGGGCATGGCTGCGACATCGCGCGCGATGGACATCTTGATGACCCTGAGTTCTATAGGGCCGATGTTGGTTTTGTGAGCTTTAACTACGATCCCATCGCCCTTTGGATACAATTTATCGCTAATCGTCAACTGAACCACAGCGTTTCAGTCCCGCATATCGGGTCGCCGGCTACGCCACTCCATCTTTTTCATGACTTTGGACACCTGATACCGATGCGTGGAGTAGAGGGAAGGCGGGGCAGCTTTCCCTGGTATCCATTGAATGAAGCGGCAGCCCAGCGCCTAAATGAGGAAAAATATCCAAGCGGATACCGTGTCAGATTAACCAAGTTTCTTTTTCCGCATGGCTGTTTATGCTGGCGCGAATGCCCGAATTGCGGAAAGCTTTCGGCATATCACGGACATTCCTGGGATTTGTATGCTGGTGGCCTGTTTCCCCCACCACCTCTTCGTTCGTTCGATCCATCGCCATGCCCGCCGTCAATTCCTGATAAGGAGCAAGAAAGACGCGAAATTGGAGCGGTAGACACTCGCGCATGTCTTCACTGCGAAACACACACCTTTGCGTATCATACCCAGGTGGTCATGCAAAGTTCGTTTAAGCCTCGGCTGCCTTCATTTTTGGAAGAAATCCAGCGCGAGCTGCGCGCGACGACGATGGGAGCTAAGCATATCATCCTAATGGGATATTCGTTGCCCGTCGATGATGTGACGTACCGCGCGTTTTTTTCCGCTCGCCGCCGACAAGGGGAAGTTCATTGCACGGTAGTAAACCTAGATAAATCCAATCAGAAGTGGTTCGGCCCCGCCGCACTAAAAAGCAAACAGTTTTTGAATAACGAGGTGATAAAAGCGGCCAGAGACATCTTTGGCGAGAATAATATTCGATTTTATGGAGGTGGTATACCAAAAGTGTTTCTAGACGAGAACGACCAGGTAACTGAGCGCAAGCTGGAGGAACTACTTGATTGGGGGTCTCACATATCCGAATGAATCCTTCGTGCCCAATGGTCCGTGACCGGTCATTTGTCGGACTTGTTCTGGAAGGCAAATCGTTTCTCGACAGCCACCAAGCGTAGCCCGGATGAGCGACCTCTTGGTCGCGATATCCGGGACGGCCTCTCCCGCATGTCGCTCCGCTCATGCGGGCTACGACGCGGTTGGAAGCCTTTCGGGCGCTCCGATCAAGTGGCCGTAGGGTGCGCAAAGGCGCCTGCTCAGGCCCAACCGGTACGCACCGGCAGCTAGCGCCGTGCGCACCATCAGCGGTGCCGGTGCGCACGGCGCGACCGGCCCTCGGACACTCCCACAGGCCGGCGCACGCGCCTTTGCGCACCCTACGAAATTCCCGCCGAGTTCAAGAGAGCCGGATGCGGCGCTGCGCTTGGCGACGAACCACCCTCACAGCCCGAACACGAACAGCATCGGGCTGTTGCCCTGCTCCTTCAGCTCCGGCGTGAAGACGTGCTTGCCCAGCGCGATCCGGCTCAGGCCGGCGAGGATCGCGACATATTGTTTGCCGCCGACCTCGAACGTCATCGGCGGCGCGTTGAAGCCGACGCCGACGTTGAATTTCCATAAGGGCTGCATCGTGGTGTCGTCGAACGCGATCAGCGTGCCGTCGGTGAAGCCGGAGAACACCACGCCGCCCGCCGTCGCCAAGGCGCCGCTGTAGTTCGGGTAGGGGATGTGCGCCTTGGCCTTGATCTCGCCGGTGAGCGGGTCGATGGCGGAAACGTCGGTTTCGTAACGCTCGATCGCCTTGCTGACGCCGCCCGGCATGCGGTCGTCCTTCTTGACGCTCAGCGACGGGTCGCGCGTGAGTTCGGTGCAGGCGGTGAGCGCCGGCACGTAGATGAGCTTGGTCCTCTGGCTGTAGGCGGATGGCCAGTAATTGTTGCCGCCCGAGGGGCCCGGGCACATTTTCTTGGTCAGCGCCCCCGCGGTCGGCGCGGCGACACCCGCATAGATTTGAATGTCCCTGGCGGGATCGTAATCGATCGGTTTTCCGGTCTTCTGGTCGATGCCTTTCGTCCAGTTGACATTGTCGAGATAGGGTTTTGCCAAAATGGTTTGCCCGTTGCTGCGCTCCATCGTGTAGAAATACCCGTTGCGCGCCGAGTGGCTGATGATCTTGCGCGGCTCGCCGTTGATCAGACCGTCGACCAAAATGTGTGTGCCGGCCTCGTCATAGTCCCATTGATCGCCGGGCGTATACTGAAAATACCAGTTCATCTTGCCGGCGTCGGGATTCCACGAGATCAGGCTGTTGGTATAGAGGTTGTCGCCGGGGCGATAGGTCGGGTCGAACATCGGCACCGGATTGCCGGTGCCCCAAAACACCTGGTTCGATGCGACGTCGTAGGCGCCGGTGACCCACATGGCGCCGCCGCCGGTCTGCCAGGCGTTGTTCTTGTCCTTCCAGGTCTCAGCTCCGGGCTCGCCGGGCGCCGGGATGACGTATTGCCGCCACAACAGCTTGCCGGTCGCCGCATCGAGCCCGGCGATCCAGTCGCGCACCCCGCGATCGCCGCCGGCGGCGCCCATGATGATCTTGTCCTTGACGACGAGCGGTGCAGCGGTGAGCTGCACGTCGGGCTGATCGGAGAGATTGCTCTCCCAGACCATCTTGCCGGTCTGCTTGTCGGTCGCGATCACGCGCGCCGGATAGTTGGCGGTGGAGATGACGAAATTGCCCCACAGCGCGGCGCCGCGATTGGACAGCGGCAGCTTTTGCTGTTTGGGGTCCATGCGCCAGACGATGCGGCCGACATCGCCCGCGCGCGCATCGATCTTGTAGACGATGCCCCACAGGTTGACGACGTAGAGGTAGCCGTCCTCCGCCAGCGGCGTCGCCTGCAGATTTTCGTTGATCGAGGTGCCGCCGATCGCGACCGCATAGGCAAGCTTGAGGTTCTTGACGGTGTCCTTGTTGATCCGGTCGAGCGGCGAATAGCGCTGCGCATCGTAGGTGCGGTGGTTCATGAGCCAGTTTTGCGGCTCGGGATTGGCAAGCCGCTCGGCCGTGACGTCGGCGGCAATCGCCGGCGCCGCCGCCAGCACGCCGGCGCCGGTGAGCAGCAGTCTGCGCAGGGAAAGACGATGTCGCGGATGCATGGTGACCTCCCTCGTGTGTATTTGCGCCCATGATATGCCGCGGCGCGGCCAAAATGAATTGCCCCGGCAAGGTAATTTCCTCGCGTCTACGCATTTGGCAACGCACCCCCCCGGGGGCTCCGGGGCTTCGGACCCACCGCCCCTTTCGAATGCAGGTGCTTGTGATGTAGCCTCAGGCGTGGCCGGAGAGGATGTCATGAAATTTCCACGCCGCCGATTTCTGCATATCGCAGCGGGTGCCGCCGCGGTCGCTGGCGGTGTCGCGGGTCGCGCGGGCGCAAACCTATCCGGTGCGGCCGGTGCGGATCATCGTCGGCTTTCCGCCCGGCAGTGCGCCGGACGTGATGGCGCGCCTGATCGGTCAGTGGCTCACGGAACGGCTCGGACAGCCATTCTTGGTCGAAAATCGGACCGGCGCCGGCGGCAGTCTCGCCAACGAAGTGGTCGTCCGCTCCCCGCCCGACGGCTACACCTTGCTGGTGATCGAGACGTCAAGTGCGATCAACGCGACGCTCTATGAAAGGCTCAGCTACAATCTCATCCGCGATATCGCACCGGTCGTGGGCCTCATCCGGGTGCCCATGGTGATGGTGGTGCATCCCTCATTTCCCGCCAAGACGCTTGCCGAATTCATCGCCTACGCCAAGGCGCATCCGGGCCAGATCAACATGGGATCGCCCGGCAACGGCACGCCGCAGCATGTTTCCGGCGAACTGCTCAAGCTGATGACCGGCGTCACCATGACCCATGTGCCCTACCGCGGCGGCCCCCCGGCGCTGAGCGATTTGCTGAGTGGGCAAATCCAGGTGATGTCCGGGACCGTGCTCTTGGTGATCGAGCACATCAAGTCCGGCACGCTTCGTGCGCTGGCGGTGACCAACGCGGCGCGCTCCGACCTGCTGCCGGACACGCCGACCGTCGGCGAATTCGTTCCGGGTTTTGCGGCCAGCACTTGGAGCGGTGTCGGCGTGCCCAAGGACACGCCATCCGCCATCGTCCACGCGCTCAACGCAGAGATCAATGCGGCGCTGGCCTACGCCGCCATGAAGGCGCGCATCGCCGGCCTGGGCGCCGCCGTGCTCGGCGGCACGCCGGCGGATTTCGGAAAACTCCTGGTCGATGAAACCGAAAAGTGGGGCAAGGTGGTCCGGTCCGCGGGCATCAAGCCCGCGTGACGCTGGACCGCGGGCGGCAGGTTCGATGGCGCCCTTCGGCTATTCTCGACGCCGCACCGAGCGCTGCCTAATAGATGTCCCCGCCGCTGTCGCCGGCTTGTCGGCCATCAGGCCGGCAGGCGGAGCCAAGCAAAGTCCATTAAGGACCACGGGCATTTTACCGGGCGACCGCGTCACGGCCTTGGCGGCGCGGCGTTGGGGAAGAACAGCTGCTGGCCGCCGATTTTGTATTGTGCAATCGTCGTTTGCCCATCCGCCGAAATCAGCCAATCGATGAAGGCCTGGCCGTCCTTTGCCCTGACGTTCGGATGCTTTGCGGGATTGACCAGCATGACGCCATATTGGTTGAACAGCCTGCGATCCCCCTCCACCATGATGGCGAGCGTGCCACGGTTGCGGAAGGAAATCCAGGTACCGCGGTCCGCCAGCACATAGGCATCCGTGGCGGCCGCGACATTGAGCGCCGGCCCCATGCCCTGGCCGATTTCGCGATACCATCGGTCCTGCACGGCATTGATGGCGATGCCGGCGTCCATCCAATAGCGAAGCTCGGCCGCGTTCGTCCCCGACCCGTCGCCACGCGAGATGAAAGGCACCTTGGCGGCGGCGATCTTGCGGAATGCCACAATGACGTCCATGCCTGCGGCGATATGGGCCGGATCGTCGATCGGTCCGATGACGACGAAATCGTTGTACATCACGTCGAAGCGCTTGACGCCAAAACCCTCCGCCAGGAATTTTTCTTCCGCCGGCCTGTCGTGGACGAACACCACGTCGGCATCGCCGCGTTTGCCGATGCCGAGTGCCTGTCCGGTGCCGACCGCCACCACCTTAACCGAAATGCCGGTTTTCGCCGAAAACCGCGGCAGCAGGAAACCAAACAGACCGGACTCCTCCGTCGAGGTCGTGGAAGCGACGACGATCGCGCGCTCTTGGGCTCCGGCGGTGTCATGGATCATCAATCCAAGAATCGCCGTGAGCACGAGCCATGCATGCTTCATGTTATACGTCCCGGCTGTTGAACAGCAGCATGGTGGCGCCGCCGGTTGCGAAGGTGGCGACATCGGCCGCGGCGGCCTGCCCTTCGGGGCTCGCCAAGGCGCGCTGCATGGCAGGGAGGTCGTCGAAGTGCAGGATGGCCACCAGATGGGTCGTCGACGGACCCGCAAGTGTCGCGACCGTGCCGCTTGAGACCTCGTATCGTCGCAGGCCGGGAATCTGCTTGGCGATCGGGACGTGGTTCGTGAAATAGTATTGATCGAATGCGGCGACATCCTTCGGCATGCCGTAAATTACCACCAGCCGGGCCATCGTGTTGCTCCTTGCGAATGATCGATCCGCAAACGTATACAACTTCGCCGGCAGGTCGAATCGCGTGACGAGCTTGCCCGACTTGATGTGACAAAATCACGTTGCCGTCGGGGCGTCGCGGACGCGCAGAAGCGGGGGCCCTTGCCATGCAGCATTTTTCGGGTTGTCAGCAGATCCAAGCGTTTGCCGGTCCCGACCCGACGCAGCCGAGGCAGTGCGCATGGTGCGCTCGGAATCGAACCGCAACACCTCAACGACCGGCCGGCCAATTTTGGTTAGTTTCGCTTCGCCGTCGCGACCAGGAGTTCCCACAGCGGTTTGAGCTCCGGCTTGGTCTTGACGATATCGTCGCCGACCGAACTGAGCTTCGCCATAAGTTCGGCCTTGTCGGCGGCCGGTAGTTCGATAAAAATACCGCCGTTGTCAACCCATACTTTGCGTTGGGCGGCGATGAAATCGAGCGACCACGGGATCACCTCGGCACCGGCCTGCCTACTGGCCGCCATCACAATCCCCTGCAGGTCGGACGGCAAACCGTCGAACCAGCGTTTGCTGATCATCGCAATGCCGAAAATTTGCGACTGACCGGTCTCGGTTATGTACCTCGCCATGTCGTAATACCGCATCGCGCTGAACACCCCCGGCGAGCCGAAACCGCCGTCAACCGCTCCCTGTTGCAACGCCGTCAGCATATCCGGGAGCGCGAGCGGGATTCCGGTCGCGCCGAGCCGCGTGATCTGTTCCATCTGGAACGGCGATGCCAGCACCCGCACCTTTTTGCCCTTGAACGCCGCGAGGGTGCGAAACGGTGCCCGCATCGCGAAGGCAGACGGACCGGTGAAGAACAGGCTCGCCCCGATCAAACCCTTGTTGGCGCCGAGGGCCAGAAACGCCGCGGAGAACTTCGGATCCGCGATGACCTTCAAGGCATGCGCCTCGTCGCGGAACAGTGTCGGCGCGCTCAGGAGCTCGAAACGCGGATCCACGCCGACCAGGAACTCCGGCGGACCGACCCAGATCTGGACGGAGCCAAGCTGCGTGCTCTCGACCATGCTCGGGACGGGGCCCAGCTGACTCGCCGGGTAAAGCTCCGCCCTGAGGCGGCCACCGCTGTTCTGCTCGACCAAAACCGCGAAGCGCTTCATCCACTCGTGCTGCGCGTCATTGACCGTGGCGGTGGCGAGCTTGACGATCCTGGATTGCGCCGCAGCGCCATCCGTGAACGCTATCAAAAGTGCCACGGCGGCCGCGCAGGTCATCGTCCAGACGACCCACGATACGTTGCTGGCAAAACCGAGACTTCTCAGGGCCACTGGTAGCCCCCATTTTTCCTGCGACACCTCGTCGGCGCGCGAAGCTGAAAACCGTGATTTATATAAGTATACATCTTTCATAAAGCAAACACCAGCGTGCTCCAAGACGGTGCCTGTGCCAGCATGTCGCGCCGGACACAAACCAGCCGCATCCACTGTCGGCCCATCACAAGTCATTGAAAGACAGCATAATATTTATTACACCGCGGCCGTCACAAGGCCCCGCGCGTGCCCCGATCGCGGCGGGCGGACATTTCCCCCCAAGCAAAAGCGCAGCCATTCGTCCCGAACCCGCCGGGGAGGAGCGAATGATCCTTCACGGGTCGGCTGTTGCCCAGCGTTACCCGGACCGGTCCGGCTGTCTCTGAGACTTGGCGAACTGCTTGATTTCATTGGCGCGCTCGGAGAGATTCGAACTCCCGACCCTCAGATTCGAAGTCTGATGCTCTATCCAGCTGAGCTACGAGCGCTTACCAACGTGTCCGGCCGCCGCCCGGGTGAAGCCGGAGATCAAAGGTGCCCGCGCGCGAACCGCCGGCACGCTATAGCGCATTTCGAAGCTGCGGCGCCAGCGCTGTTGCGCAGGGGCGGGTGGCTCTGATCGCGCACCAGCTATGGTCTTTCTTCCCTCGACGGCCGGCGATCGCCCACAGGGCCTGTTGACCTCAGCTTGGCCCAGGTCAGACCAAAGCTGCCGCGGTTCCTGCTCTTGGCCTTCGACCGAGTCCGGAACCACGCGGGCACATGATAGGAACGACAAGACCGTCGAACCGGAGCGCTCACGCGGGCATCATGACCGCGCCCGCATCGGCAAACCGGCCGCCGCCATGTACGTCTTGGCATCGAGGATGGTGTATTCGCCGAAATGAAAGATGGAGGCGGCCAGCACCGCGGCCGCGTGTCCGTCGCGCACGCCGGCGACCAGGTGATCGAGATTTCCGACCCCGCCGGAGGCGATCACCGGCACCGTCACGGCGTCCGCGATCGCCCGCGTCAGCGCAATGTCGAAGCCCTGACGGGTGCCGTCGCGATCCATCGAAGTCAGCAGGATTTCCCCGGCCCCGAGCGCCACCACCTCCTGCGCATAGGCGATGGCGTCAAGCCCGGTGGGCTTGCGGCCGCCATGGGTGAAAATCTCCCAGCGATCGGTCTCGCCCGGCAGCGACACCTTCTTGGCGTCGATCGCCACCACGATGCACTGGTCGCCGAATTTTTCCGCGGCTTCCTTGACGAAGGCGCGCCGGCTGACCGCCGCCGTGTTGATAGAAACCTTGTCGGCGCCCGATTGCAGCAGCGCGCGAATGTCCGCCACCGTGCGCACGCCGCCCCCGACGGTGAGCGGCATGAAACAGGCCTCCGCGGTGCGCCGTACCACGTCGAGAATGATCCCGCGATCTTCGTGGCTTGCCGTGATGTCGAGGAAGCACAGTTCGTCGGCGCCCGCCGCGTCATAGGCGATCGCGGCTTCGACCGGGTCGCCGGCGTCCCGCAGATTGACGAAATTGATGCCCTTGACCACCCGGCCGTCCTTGACGTCGAGGCAAGGGATGACGCGAATCTTCAGCAAACGTCACCTCTGTTGCGCGCGCGCGTTGCGGATGAGGCGCAACGCATCGGCGGCATTGAGTTGTCCGCTATAGAGCGCGCGGCCCGCGATGGCTCCTGCCAGTTTTTTGGCGCGCGGTTCCAGCAGCCGGTGAATATCGCCGATCGACGCCAGGCCCCCGGAGGCGATGACCGGAATGTCGATCGCGTCGGCAAGCGCGATGGTGGCGTCGAAATTCAGTCCCTTGAGGATGCCGTCGCGGGATATATCCGTATAGATGATGGCGGCGACGCCGGCATCCTCGAAACGGCGCGCGATATCGAGCGCCGATAGGGCGGAGGTCTCCGCCCAGCCCTGCACGGCCACATAGCCGTCGCGGGCGTCGAGCCCGACCGCGATGCGCTTCGGCCATTTGCGCGCGGCCTCTTTCACCAGCACCGGGTCGCGCACTGCGGCGGTGCCGATGACGACGCGGTCAACCCCTTTATCGAGCCAGGCCGCAATGGTTGCGAGGTCGCGGATGCCGCCGCCGAGCTGGACCGGAAGCGGCACGCTTTCAAGAATCCGCTCAATGGCGCCGGCATTGACCGGATGGCCCGCAAAGGCGCCGTTTAAATCGACCACATGCAGGTATTCAAACCCTTCAGCTTCGAAGCTCAGCGCCTGCGCGGCGGCGTCACGGTTGAACACGGTCGCGCGCTTCATATCGCCCTGCTCAAGGCGTACGCACACCCCGTCTTTAAGATCGATGGCGGGAAACAGGATCAAGGTTTTGACTCTTCACCACACACGCGGATCGGCCACTCGGCAAATCAGGGCTTCCACTTGAGGAAATTAGCGATCAACGCAAGCCCAAGTTTCTGACTCTTCTCGGGATGGAATTGGGTACCGGCATAATTGTCGCGCCCGACTAGCGCCGTAACCGGGCCGCCGTAGTCGGATTCCGCCACCAGGTCGCCGGTATCCCCGACTTGTAGATGGTAGCTGTGCACAAAGTAAGCGTGCAGCCCCTCCGGCCCCAGCGGAATCCCCGCGAGCAGCGGATGCGGCCGGTGCGCCTCAAGAGTGTTCCAGCCCATGTGGGGAATTTTCAGCGCGGCGATCGTGGGGGCTGATTCGGCACACCTCTCCGGCGACCCAGCCCAACCCCTCGGTGACGGTGTATTCGCGCCCGCGCTGCGCCATCAGCTGCATGCCGACGCAGATTCCGAGGAACGGTTTGCCTTGTTTGCGCACCGCCTCGTCGAGAGCCTCGACCATGCCGGGCACCTGATCGAGGCCGCGCCGGCAATCCGCGAAGGCGCCAACCCCCGGCAGTACCACCCGCTCGGCCGTGCGCAGCGCCTGCGGATCGTTGGTAACGTTAATGATTTGGGATGAGCCGCTGTCGCGCGCCGCACGCTCGAACGCCTTGGCGGCCGAGTGCAGGTTGCCGGATCCGTAATCGATGATGGCGACGCTCACCGGACGCCCCCGGGCTGCGGCTCCTCCACGTCACCCCCGAGGACGGCGTCAGGGTCCGGCGCCGGCGTAGACTGCCGGGTGCTGAAAAACCGCCATTCCGCCATCGCCAGATCGTCCGCGATGACCGTGCCGCGGTCGTGCCAGCCCCGCCGGATCAAAGTCCAGCGCCGCAAATTGGTGGCCTCGAGGCCGATCAGCAGATCGACAAGCAGCGCGATCGCGAACCACGCCGCGGAAGAGACGCCCATCCGCGACAGCCCAAACGCCAACAGCCCCGTCAACACGAGATAAATGATCAGCACGCGCCAGAGCCGCCGCCAGATCATCCACAGCGGGCCGAGCAGAAAAGCGCCCCAGCCAAAGCGCTCGCGCAGGAACACGAACCGGTCGGCCAGTTCGCTGTCGCTGCGATTACGCCGCGGAGGTTCTAAAACTGCATAAGCCGGCATGGATGATCCCGTGTTGAGGCGGCGCGAAACGTGCAATGCCGCCAGTCTGCACTTTTTCCGATATTGTGCGTCGGCAGCGATACCATCACCCGCCGAGCAAACCCTTGGTTGACGGAATTTCGTCCTTGGCGCGGGGATCGATCGCGACCGCTGTGCGCAGCGCACGCGCGAGCCCTTTGAAGCACGACTCGCATATATGATGATCGTTGGCACCGTAAAGCGTTTCGACATGCAATGCGATGCCGGCATTCATGGCGAACGCCTGGAACCACTCCCGGACCAGTTCGGTATCGAATGTGCCGATCTTATCGTGCCCGAACGTCACGCGAAATACCAGAAACGGCCGTCCGGATATATCGATGGCCACGCGCGTGAGCGTCTCGTCCATCGGTAAGTGAACATCAGAATACCGGGTCATGCCTTTCATGTCGCCGAGCGCCTGCTTCACGGCTTGTCCGAGCGCGATCCCGACATCTTCGGTCGTATGATGGTAGTCAACGTGAAGATCGCCGGCGGCTTTCACGTCGATATCGATCCGGGAGTGGCGGGCCAGCAAATCCAGCATGTGGTCGAGAAATCCGATGCCGGTGGCGACCGACGCGGTTCCCCGCCCATCGAGATCGATCGCAACCGCGACGTCGGTTTCCGAGGTGGTGCGTTTGACCGCCGCCTTGCGCATGTCGCGTGTTCTCCGGAATGAAGCCGCCATCCTTGTAGCAAGGAGCGGTGCCGTTAGCCACGGTGGACGGGCGGTAAACGGGGGGCTGGAATAGAGCGGACTCGGCGTCCGCGCACGTTCGACGCCGGTCGTCCGGGAAACCTGCGGTTCGCGCTGTGGATGCCGCCTGGTAGTTTCAGCGCGATTTTGCCAATCCTACTTGCTCAAGCATTGTCCTTAAGCCAAGCCTCGATAGCGCGACAGATATCCGCATACGTAAGCTCGCTCACATTCAACTTGAGGCCGTTCGACCTAACCGGCAGTTGTCGTGAAAATATGGTATACTGTTTAGCGATATGATCGCCACCAGGCAAGGAATTTCGCGACTGCCGGCAGGTGTCGAGCCAGTCGCGGACCTGGCGGATCGCGATTGTCGCGTTTCCTTTGTGAACCGCGATGTCCTGGCCCGAGATGTCGGACAACGCGGCACGATACCGATATCCGCCATGATCGAGAACAAGGGCAATCTTTTGCTTTTGCAGGCGCGAACCGAATCTTTTCGCGCCGAAGAATAATCCCAATTCGAACGGCATATTGAAACGGGCAAGCTTCGTATTCGGATCAAGTTTCATGTAAGAAATATCATGAATGCCAAACTGTGATTGTTCGACAATATTCGCGATCTTGGCCAGTCTGTTTTCCGACGAATCGCTGATTTCCAAAGCACAGCGTGGCCGAAACCCGCAGGAATAAATCGAGAACACAATAGCTCGGAAAACTTTTTGATACTCAAGAGAAAACGGACAGTTTATAAAAAAATTAATATGATAGAGGCCTTGCGGAGGCATGAATTATCACTTTTTAAGTGCCTTCGACCAGTCCTCGACAGTCGTCGCCGACTTCGCCGGCGATACAAAGATCGTCCTGCCGGATTTAGTGACGATGGTGTCGGCATGGTCTACGCGACGAGATGAGCGCTTCGCATCAATCACCCCTTCCGGAGCAAGCTTCTTGGCACGTTCCGACGCCTTGTGAGAACCGCGAATTTCACGCTCACCTGACCGCGGGGGCGTGTGTCTCGGCTTGGGGGTCTTAGCCATGTCCATCCTCCTTCAGGCAATCCAATCCAGATCCGTCAGATAGGCGGCAGCGTCGGATGCAGGTCGCGTCGATCATTTTCGACGATAACTGTGTGCCGGATAATGCGAAACCGCAAGAGGGCGCTTGACGGAGTTGAGACCAGCAAGCGGCCCGGATGAGCGGCCGCCCCGTAGTCGCATCAGCGTAGCGATATACCTGAAAATCAGTCCAGGATGTCGCGACCAAAAGGTCGCTCATCCCTTCCTGGCTCCGGTCGTCATCGTCTGTCGTAGTGCGTACCCGTGATGGCATCGGGGGTTGGGATGCCGACCTAACTGACAAGGCCGCCGAGGCTTCCCCGGATGTCGCAATGCGATTTGCGTTCGCACCGCGGAGTGCCTAAATCAGCTTTCCGTCAGTGCGAGTCATGTGCATGCAATCCCAACAGTCCGACGTTTGGCACGGCACCACGATCCTCACCGTGCGCAAGGGCGGCACGGTCGCCATCGGGGGCGACGGCCAGGTGTCGATCGGCCAGACCATCGTGAAGGCCAACGCCAAAAAGGTACGCCGGCTCGCCAAGGGCGACGTGATCGGCGGCTTCGCCGGCGCGACCGCCGACGCTTTCACGCTGTTCGAGCGGCTGGAGGGCAAGCTGGAGCAGTATCCGGGCCAGCTCATGCGCGCCGCCGTGGAACTTGCCAAGGACTGGCGGACCGACCGCTATCTGCGCCGGCTGGAGGCAATGATGATCGTCGCCGATCCCCAGGTATCGCTGGTGCTGACCGGAACCGGCGACGTGCTGGAGCCCGAGAACAGCGTGATGGGCATCGGGTCCGGCGGCAACTATGCGCTGGCCGCCGCCCGCGCGCTGATCGATACCGATATCGACGCCGAGGCGATCGTCCGCAAGGCAATGGCGATCGCGGCCGATATTTGCGTCTACACCAACCGCAACGTCACCGTCGAAACCTTGAAAAGCAACTGAGCAGAGCGATGCCGATTGCGTGCAAATCTTTGGCCGTAGGTCGTCCATGACGGATTTCTCCCCCCGCGAGATCGTTTCCGAACTCGATCGCTTCATCATCGGACAAGGCGACGCCAAGCGCGCCGTGGCCATCGCGCTGCGCAACCGGTGGCGCCGGCTGCAGCTCGACGAAAAGCTGCGCGAAGAGGTGATGCCCAAAAATATCCTGATGATCGGCCCGACCGGGGTCGGCAAGACCGAAATTTCCCGCCGCCTCGCCAAGCTTGCCGGCGCGCCCTTCATCAAGGTCGAGGCGACCAAATTTACCGAGGTCGGCTATGTGGGCCGCGATGTCGAGCAGATCGTGCGCGACCTGCTCGAGATCGGCATCGGTCAAACCCGCGAGCGAAAGCGCAAGGACGTGCAGGCACGCGCGCATCTGGCCGCCGAGGAGCGGGTGGTCGATGCCCTGGTCGGCGCCACGGCGAGCGCGTCCACCAAGGATAGTTTCCGCAAAAAACTGCGGGCCGGCGAACTTGACGACAAGGAGATCGAGATCGAGGTGCAGGGCGGTGGCGGCGGCGGCATGCCGCTGTTCGAGATACCCGGAATGCCGGGCGCCCATATGGGCGCCATCTCGATCGGCGATATTTTGGGCAAAATGGGCGGCCGCACCAAGACCAGGCGCGTCGCCGTCAAGGATTCCATCGAGCTTTTGATCAACGAGGAATCCGATAAGCTGCTCGATCAGGATCGGCTGGTGCAGGAAGCCATTACAATCGTGGAAAACAACGGCATCGTTTTCCTCGACGAAATCGACAAGATTTGCGCGCGGGACGGCCGCATCGGCGGTGATGTGTCGCGCGAGGGCGTGCAGCGCGACCTGTTGCCCCTGATCGAGGGCACGACCGTCTCGACCAAGCACGGCAGTGTCAAAACCGACCACATCCTTTTCATCGCCTCGGGCGCGTTTCACCTCGCCAAGCCGTCGGATCTGCTGCCGGAGCTGCAGGGCCGCCTGCCGATCCGGGTCGAGCTCAAGCCGCTCACCCGCGACGACCTGAAACGCATCCTGACCGAGCCGGAGGCCTCGCTCATCAAGCAATATGTGGCGTTGATGGAGACGGAGGGCGTGACGCTGCACTTCTCCGATGACGCCATCGATGCGCTGGCGGATGTCACGGTCTCGGTCAATTCGATGGTGGAAAACATCGGGGCGCGGCGGCTGCAGACCGTCATGGAGCGCGTGCTCGACGACATTTCATTCGGCGCCCCCGACCGGACCGGCGACTCTGTCACGATCGACGGCGATTACGTGAGGAGCCGGGTTGCTGATCTGGCCAAGAATGCGGATCTGAGCCGGTTTATCTTGTAGGTGCGGGACCGCTCCCGACGCGCAGCGCCGCGATCAGGTTGGGCCGCCTTCGGGCCGGATCAGAGGGGCACGACACCGGCCGCGTGGGTCCTGCGAATGATTTGGACATCGTGATCTGCCTATGGTGTTGTTCGGCTGATGCAGGGCGTGACCACCGTCACCATGCTGTCGAAGCGGTGTGCAAGGGATTCCTTAAGCATAAATCCTTTAATCGCATCGAGCTGCGGCTTCGTTGCGGGCGGCAGGATCATCGGAGGGGTGCCAATGCGGCGGTACTGGCGCGGTCCGCGCCGGATCGCGGAGGCGGTCTGGTTCGCCGGACTTCTGGCCGCCGCTATGGCGCCGGCAGCGCCGCCGTCGCGGGCGCAAACCGCGCCGGCACCGGACGTTCGCGACGATCAATTTTCCGTCGCCTACCAGATCAATCCTGCTCATACCGGTGCGATCACGTTGGACGTGCCGTTCCAGCCGCCTTTGACACTGCGCTGGAGTCAAAAAGCAGACGGGCCATTGTCCTATCCGCTCATCGCCCGCGGTAAAGTTTTCATCTACGTTTCCTATTTTCCGACCGAATCGCACCGGCATGCCGGGCGGCTTTATGCGCTCGATCAGCAGACCGGCGCGGCGGTCTGGCAGCTGCCGGTCGCCGCGACCTACGGCGAGGCGGGCATCGCCTATGATCAGGGGCGGGTTTTTCTCGTCACCTTCGACGGGGCACTCAGTGCCTACGATGCCGACACCGGGGCACCGGCGTGGACGCTGCAGCTGCCGGGTCAGACGTTCTCCGACACGCCGCCGACGGCGGCGAACGGCGTCGTTTACGCGGTGGGCACCGGCAACGGCGGCGCCCTCTACGCGGTCGATGAAGCGACCGGCACGTTGCTATGGCAGCGGCCGGTCGAGAACGGCGCCGGCAGCTCTCCGGCACTCTCCGGCGACGGCATCTATTTATCCTACCCCTGCCGCATCTATAAATTCAATCCGTTGACCGGCGAGCAGGTCGGCCGCTTCGGACGCACAGCCACCAGTTGCAAAGGCGGCAGCGGCACGACACCGGTCTATTATCGCGGCCGCCTGTTCGTGATCGATTCCGCCGATGCCGCATCCCGGCAGGCCGCGATCTTCAACCCGAACAACGGGCGCATCATCGGAACCTTCGGTTCCACCGCCAGCATATCCGTACCGGCGCTTCAGGGCGGGGCGGGTTACTACCTGGACGGCGGCAAGTTGGCCGCTTTCGACATCGCCGCCGGCAAGACCCTGTGGAGCGCCGGCGATGGCTCGTTCGCGCTGGGGCCGCTCGTCGTCAACGGCGCGGTCTATGTGCTGTCGCGGTCCGGCACGCTCTACGCCATCGATCGCCGAACCGGCCGAACCCTCTGGCAGGCCGAGGGCGGCCCGAACGCCGCGCTGATCGATCGAGGCAGGCCGGTGACCGGGATGGCCGCCGGCGACGGCCTGCTGGTCGTGCCGGCGGGGAGGATATTGGCGGCGTTCGGGGCGGGGCCGGACAAATAGCGCGCACCACGGATGCGGTGACGAAGTTCATGCGGCTCCGGCAGTCGATGGGGCCGTTGAACTGTCACGACCGCGCCTTGTGCACGGTGCTAAACCATGCTGAGGTAAAGTGCTCAGAGCCCACTCTGGCAGCAATCTTTATCCGATAGGACACTGACAGGGAAACAGCAATGAAAACATTGGTCGAACTTGCGTGGCGAGGTCGCGTGGCTTCAAGTTGTAGCGGTCTGACCGCACTAGGTTTTCTGCTGATCGCGGCATCGGCATCCGCCCAGCAACCGAACTCCGATTCCGGGTCAAACCGGAGCACAATTCGTCCCGCCGTATGTCGGCCAGCCCGCTTTACCGGCCCCGATATACACAACACCGGTGCCTCAGAGCCCGTTTATGGCACCCAACGGCCGTAACAGCATCCATCTGGATGCCTATCAGAGCGACACCGTTCCCTTGGTGCAGAAGGCACCCTTGGGTTTCTTTCCCAAGGTGACCTCAAACTACCTTGATTGTATCTCCACCTTGACGCTTACCAACAGCGGGCAACTGATCGGGATTTGCGTACCTGCGTTCAACGGCGCGCCGACGACGACGCCCTTCCTGTATCTTCTCGCCCCCGTCACCTTGGCGACCATAACCAAATATGATCTTCCGGTTTTGCAAAACACCGGCTCGGCGTTCGGCGGCGGCGGTTATTTTTATCTCGACCAGAACCAAAACGTCGTCTTCCCGACCGGCACCAATCAGGTCTGGCAAGCCAAAATCGTAAACGGAAACAGTTTCAATATCACCAAGACCTGCGACCTCTCATCTTATGTGCCGTATACGGGGGCGAACGCGCAGGTGATTCAATCGGTGTTCCCCGACAATACCGGCCTGCTGTGGTTTACTTCCAGCGGAGGCACCGTAGGCACCCTGGATTTCACAACCTGCAAGGTTCAGGTGACGACGATCGAGCCCATTTCCAAGTCCTTCGCCACCGATCCCACGGCTCAGGGCGGCGTTTTTATCGTTTCGAATTACGCGATGTACCGCTTCGACGCCAGCCGGAGCGGCGCTCCTCAAGTTACGTGGCGCGAGCCCTATGACCGCGGTACGATGCAGAAGCCCGGACAGGTGCAGCAAGGCTCGGGCACCACACCGACGCTGTTCGGCACGCAGTATGTGACGATCACCGACAACGCCGACCCTCAAATGCACGTTCTGGTGTATAAGCGCGCGAAGAATGTTTTAGGCTCGCGCCTGGTCTGCTCCGTCCCGGTGTTCCAGCCCGGTGCCAGCGCTACCGAAAATTCGCTGATCGCCACCAACTCCTCGATCATCGTCGAGAACAATTATGGCTATGTTGGACCCCAGTCAACCGAAAATGGGGCCGCGACGACACCGGGCATCACCCGGATTGATTTCAACAGCGCCCAGCAGTCCTGTTCGACCGTTTGGACCAACAACCAGCTGGCGGTTCCGACCGTGGTTTCGCAGGCTTCGCTGTGGTCCGGGCTCATATACACCTACAGCAAGAATGCTGGGCCGGGGACTACGGACGCCTGGTACTTCGCAGCGCTGAGCTTCTACACCGGCGAAACCGTATGGAAGCGCTTGGCGGGCACGGGCGAGCTGTACAACAACAGCTTCTCAGGTATCGCGTTCAGTCCCGACGGCAAAAGCGTTTATACGGGGGTGCTCGGAGGCGTCGTGGGCATGACCGACGCTTCCGGTCTGTACAATCCCTAAGCGCTATCACTATCCTTGACCCGTCGATCCGACCCGAAACAAAGCGCGGCTTTACGTCCTGGAACACAGCCGGATCTGTTCGGCTGTGTGCTTCTTGTGAAGGAATGAGACATCGGCGGGCGCGTCGTCTATGAGACGCACCCGGGTGGTTCGCGATGAAATCGCGCCATAACCGTTGAACAATCCAGTAGAACAACCTGCGGACCTTTTGCGAGGGAAGCGGCGGAAACGACCCGTCGCCGGGCGCCAGGATGAGGTTGGAGAAGCGATCAGCTCATATCTGGGCGTCGCCTCAGTTCTGATTCTTGGTCCCAAAGTTGAACGTTTACGATTGGCCTCGAGATCCGTAAACTCCCGCTACAGGATGAAGAGGATGCGCACTGTAGCGTCGCGATAGCCGTTGTCTCGATCAGTGAAGGAGCCTTTGCTATGATGCGCCAAGCGCTCATGACGTTGACTTTCGCGCTGGCGACAGGGCTGGGCATGTCCCCGGCCTTCTCTCAGACGCCGCCTAATACCACTCAGTTTCAGCCAGTTCCCGACATCCCCGGCGTTATCAAAGGCGGAACCATGCCGGAGGTGGTGATCAAGGGCTTGACCAGCTCCGACGACGCCTTCTGGCTGCCGAACGTCGGCGTCATCTTTTCGGAGCCGCGGGCCAACCGCATCGTGCGGCTGGACGAGCACGACCAGCCCGTCACTTTCGTGGGCAATCTGCACGGCCCGCTCGGAATGGTCTTTGACGCGAAGAACGGCCGGCTGGTATCGCTGCAGACTGATCCAGGGTTCACCGGCCCTCGCGTCGTGTGGCCCCCAGGCAAGGAAGCAATCCTAGCGGATAACTACCAGGGGAAACCGTTCGGCCGCCCGAACGACATCGTCGCAGACCGCAATGGAGGGCTGTATTTCACGGATATTCCCCCCGACCGGACCGTTATTCCGGCCGCTGTATACTACGTACCGCCTGGTGGTGCTGCGATCCGCGCGGCGGAGGGAATCACGACCCCCAACGGCTTGCAGCTCAGCCACGACGAGAAGACACTCTATGTGAACGATACCGGGGGCATCAACATTTATGCCTTCGACGTGCAGCCGGACGGGCGGCTCACCAATCGGCGCGTATTCGCTACCTATGTTGGGCGCGACCAGACGCTCCCCCCAGGCAGCCCGCCGAGATCGAATGCCGACGGCCTGGTCACCGATGACGACGGCCGGTTTTATGCGCTGACGGAATCCGGGATCGAAGTTTTGAGCCCCACCGGACAGCACCTCGGCGTCATCCCGCTCTGGTGCATCACGCGGCGCTGCCAGAATCTCGGGTTCGGCGGACCCGATAAGCGCACGCTTTACGTGGCCGGCGGCGGCACGCTGCTGCGGATTGCGATGCTCACACGCGGATTTCAGGGCCGGGCCAAGTGACGATATACCGCCGCCGAAAGCGACTCTGAAAGTGCGAACACCGAGAGCCCCGGCACTTCACGTTCATCTATGGAAACAAATTTCCGATGCGGCAGAACTGGAGGCAGCGCTGTAGCCGGATGAGCGACCGCTTGGGTCGCGACATCCGGGGAATGCCCCGACCCGCATGTCGCTTCGCTCATGCGGGCTTACCGGTCTCCACAGTCCTCTCGGTGCGGCGCAGTGGCGGTCGTCCGCGCGATGATGGGGGCGCGACCCGGGAAAATTAGGCGAGCTTAACCCGCTCGGCGTCGGCATCCTTGCCGAGCGCCTCGAACACCTTGGTGACAATGCCGCGGGCGTCGAGGCCGGCCTTGGCATACATGGCGTTGGGTGAATCCTGGTCGATGAAAATGTCGGGCAGCACCATGGCGCGGAATTTGATGCCGCGATCGAGCGCGCCGGCGTCGGCCAGCGCTTGCAGCACAAAGGAACCGAAGCCGCCGATCGACCCTTCCTCGATGGTGATCAAGACCTCGTGTTCGCGCGCCAGCCGCAGCACCAGCGCCGTATCCAGCGGCTTGGCAAAACGGGCATCGGCCACCGTTGTAGAGAGGCCGTACCCGGCCAGTTCGTCGGCCGCCTTGAGGCATTCGGTAAGGCGCGCCCCATAGCATAGCAGCGCGACCTTCTCCCCCTCGCGCAGGATGCGGCCGCGGCCGATCTCCAGCGGCTGGCCTTCGGCCGGCATGGGCACGCCGCGGCCTTCGCCGCGCGGATAGCGCAGCGCCGAGGGCCGGTCGTCGATCGCCACCTGCGTCGCCACCATGTGGACGAGATCCGCCTCGTCGGCGGCCGCCATCAGCACGAAGCCCGGCAGGCAGCCCAGATAGGCGATGTCGAACGAGCCCGCATGGGTCGGACCGTCGGCGCCGACCAGCCCGGCCCGGTCCATCGCGAACCGCACCGGCAGGCGCTGGATCGCGACATCGTGCACCACCTGGTCGTAGCCGCGTTGCAGGAATGTCGAATAGATCACCGCGAACGGCTTGAACCCTTCGGTCGCGAGCCCGGCCGCGAAGGTGGTGGCATGCTGTTCCGCGATGCCGACATCGAAGGTGCGGTCCGGAAACGCCTTGCCGAACAGATCGAGCCCGGTGCCCGACGGCATTGCGGCCGTAATGGCGACGATCTTGTCGTCCTTGGTGGCCTCCTTGATGAGGCTCTCGGCAAACACCTTGGTGTAGGCGGGGGCCGAGGATTTGGATTTGGCCTGCGCGCCGGTCGCCACATCGAAGGCGACCACGCCGTGGTACTTATCCGCGGAGGTTTCGGCCGGCGGATACCCCTTGCCCTTCTGCGTCACCACGTGCACCAGCACCGGTCCCGACTTGGCCTCGCGCACATTGTGCAGCACCGGGAGCAGGTGCTCAAGATTGTGGCCGTCGATCGGGCCGACGTAATAGAACCCGAGTTCCTCGAACAAGGTGCCGCCGGTGATCAGGCCGCGGGCATATTCCTCCGCCCGCACGGCGCGCTGCTGGAAGAATTTCGGCAGGTGATCGGCCAGCTGTTTGCCGATTTCGCGCAGCGACAGGTAGGTGCGTCCGGACAACAGCCGCGACAGATAGGCCGACATGGCGCCGACCGGCGGTGCAATCGACATATCGTTGTCGTTGAGAATGACGATCAGCCGGGAGTCCATGGCGCCGGCATTGTTCATGGCCTCGTAGGCCATACCGGCCGACATGGCACCGTCGCCGATGACACAAATGACGTTTCGATCGCGCCCGCTTAGCGCGTTGGCCACCGCCATACCGAGGCCCGCGGAAATCGAGGTCAACGAATGCGCGGCCCCGAACGGATCGTATTCACTCTCCGCCCGCTTGGTGAAGCCCGACAATCCGCCGCCCTGGCGTAATGTGCGGATGCGGTCGCGACGTCCGGTCAGAATTTTGTGCGGATAGCTTTGGTGCCCGACGTCCCAGATCAGCCGGTCGCGGGGCGTATCGAAAATGTAATGCAGCGCCACCGTCAGTTCGACGACGCCGAGCCCGGCACCGAGATGGCCGCCAGTCTGGGCGACCGCGTTGATGAGGTCATGACGCAATTCGTCGGCGATCTGCTTGAGCCGGTCAGGCTCGAATTGGCGCAGATCTTCCGGGGTGCGGATTTGGTCGAGAAGCGGCGTCTTGGTTGGCTCGTACAAGGGCTTCCTCCGTGCCGCCGAAACGGAAGCGAATCGCGACACATGTCGTTCCGTCGAAATCCCGGCTAGCAAACACGTCTAAGATGGCAGCTATGCGGCTAGCTTAGATCACAATCCCGCAAACTTAAACCTTGCGGGATAGAAAGGCAATTTTGTAGGCAGTCTCGCTGGCTGTCAACCAGGCCGGACAGCAGAATCGCTCACTATCCTTTACGGAATCGCTCGTCCCGCTGCCGATACCCGGTTGCCGAATTATTGTTGGGGCGGCTCCACGTGCATGTATTGCGCGTGGCAGCTGTCGCAAGCGACCCGCAGCTTCTTGGCCTGCCCGCGAAAGGCTTCCAAATCGGCAGCTTGGCTGGTATCGTAGGCCGTCATCGCGGCAGCTTGAGCCATGCGGTAGAAGGTGTCGAAATCCTGCCAGATCGCCAGCGTCGCCGTCGTCGGGCTCGGCGAGCCGTCGGCCCCTACGGCAGGCTTGGTCTGCGGCGGGAACAGGTGCGGGAATGCGGCCAGCAGCGTACTGATCCGATCCGCGTGCAACTTCAAGTCTTCGAGCTGAATCTGCTTGGCTTCCAGCCCGAGTTCGACACCGGCCATTTCAGTCTCGATACCGTCCATGAGCAGCTGACGCGCCTGGATCACCTCGTCGGACCGGTCGATCCCGGTCAGTCCGGGGACCTTGTCCTGGCCCCGCGCAGATGGGCTCAGCATCGCGGCGCCGAACACCGCGACGGCGGCCATGGCCACGGCTGCCAGCACGACTGCCGTCTTGCCATCGCGCATCACGGGCATCATCAAAACCATCCCGATTCTCCTTGACTAAGCGGTCGCTTGCACGACCGCGCGCGGCCGCTCAAGCTTCACGGTTCGTTTTGCATCGTCGTAAAATGCGGGGGCGCGGCCGCGATCCTACGCCAACCGCGCCGCAACGGGAAGCCCCATCCACCCTGTCCGCAATGAGGCTCCCTACAAAATCACCACCCGCTCATTGGCGCGGCGGGATGGCCGCGAATTCGCCGTTGCCCCGGAACGACAACCACGTTCCGGCGAGGGCGACCTGTTCGATGCCCGGCTTTGTATAGTCGCAAACGCCGTCCGGGAACACCTGCCGCAGCCGGGCGAGCTGTTCCGCGGTCGGTAGCACCTTGTAGTCTGCCGGATCGACCGGCTTTAGCGCGCATTTGAACACGTCGTCGGTCGGCGGCGCGCCGGCGGCGAGACGCGCATCCCCGGCGAACGGGAACAGCTGCTTGCAGCGTTCCGCGTCGGTGAGCTTCTCGATGACCCCGACGCGCGCGCCCGCCACCGCCGGGTAGCAGGCATCGGTCAGTTCGGCCGGCTTGTTGGCGGCGACCTTGGCGGATTTCGGCCGGTCCGATTTATCGTTGGCGATGGCGGTCAGCCAGGTGTCGAGCAGCGCCAGCGCTTCGCCCGATACGCGGGCGAGCGGCGCGTCCGCCGTGCGGGTGTCGTTCTGGAGGCGGCCAAGACTTGCCACCGTGATTACGACGTGATTGGCGGCGGTGCCGTTGGCCTTGATGAGCCGGGCACGCATCACGGCACTGTGGTAGCCATCATGCACATCGACGTCTTTCAGGGCATCGAAAGGCGGCGGCGGCGCGCCGTCCACATAGGAGCGGATGTCAACGATCGGGATCGCGGCGAGCCCGCCGCCGGCCGCATTGACCCGTCCGGTTTCGTAGGCCCGGCGCAGCGCTACCGGATCGCCGACCATGCGCCGCGGCACCACCTTCCCGTTGATGTCGAAGCCGCCGACCCGCGCATTCACATCGATGAACTGCTCGAAGCTGATGGTGCCGTCGTTGAGGGCGCGCAGGCCATATTGCACGCCGACATTATCGAACGGGCTGCGGGCGAATCCGGTTTGGGGATCGATCCCAAAGACGTTCGCCAAATTGTCCTGATAGGTGCAGCGGACACCCTTGGCTTTCAGCTCCGGATCGAGCGCTACGCGCTTCGTGACGGTCGCATCGCAATTTTCCGGCCGGGCATTGGGATAGCGGGTGCCGTTGCTGACGCAATAGCCAAAATATTTGCCGGCGACAGCGCCCTTCTGCGCGAGGGTCCATGTGCCGCCCGACGTGTTGAAGGCGTGCTCCAGCAATTCGCAATCATAATGCGGCTGCAAAAAGCTCATCACGTCCGGATAGCTGCGCGCCGGCATGATGGCATCGAGCAGGCCCGGATAGTTGTTGCCGATCAGGTGCTGCTGCATCGAGCCGCCGGACCCGCCATGTCCGATGGTGAACAGCGGCGAGCCGAATTCCTTGATGAAATGCTCCTTGATCTTAGCCATCGTCTCGGCGGATTTCACGTCGTCATTATTGGTGCCCATGACGTTGAGCGAACCCGCCGCCACCGCATAGCCGCGGGTGACGAACGCGTCGAGAAAAGCGGCACCAAGATCCTCCATGAAGAATTTGCCGTCGGTGCCGGTCATCATGCCGAGGTTGCGGCCCATGTGGTAATTGGCCTGGACGCCGCCGCCGAAACTGTAGATCAGCTTGCCGTTCCAGCCCGAGGCTGCCGAAAGGGCGATCGCGGTCGGCAGCGCGCCCGCCGCCGGATCATGCAAAATATTGATCAGATAGGCGGAGCGGTTGATGACGCCTTTCTCCTGGCGGACAATCAGCGGAACTTCCTTGCCCTCAGTGGTTTTGGTGGTGCCGATGTCGGTCGGCCGCGCCGCCTGGGGGTCGAACGGTTTCCACGCGCCGCCCTTGTCGCGGTAAAAATATTTTACCACCGAAGGCGCCGCGCAGGAGGCGTCGGTGGCGGGCGCCAGCCCATGGGCCTCGTTTTCGCACACGAACGGGGTCTGCTGCGGTCCGGCGAACAGCGTGCCGTTGAGCGGATGATTGACGAGGGTGAGGCTCGCTTGCCTGCCGCCAGCCTTGGCGACGAGCGGGTTGGCGCCGTCCTGCAGGCCGGTAACGAGGCCGACCCAGCCGCCCTTCGCGGCAGGGCGGAACGCGTCTGACAGGTCGGCCGACCCAGACGTCACCACGGGCGCTGTCTCCGTGCCGGTAATCAGCACCAGCGCATCGCCGCCGCTGACCAGCTCCGGCTGCGACGACAGCACCTCGATGCCGAGGACGGTTGACGCGGGTGCTTGTGCGGAGGCGGCGGGAAAACCCGCCGCGATCCATGCAACGGCCGCGCCTATGACCGCGACAGCGCCGATCCGCCGGTTGATAATCCTGCTCAACTGCACCTCCCACGATGGGTCCTTCGGTCTGAAATCTAACTCGTCACCCTACTTGGAGCCGGCTCCATCGCGTCGGATTTGGCCATCAGCTTGACCTCGCTCGTAGCGACGTTCGCGTCACCATACTCATCCCCGACAATGCCTAATTTATGCAGACCTATTTTGACTCTGTGTTTGAGATATGATGCGGGTTCATTCGGCAACACGAAGTTTGTTAATATTTCCTTCACGTTCACGGAAATCCTGGCCTTGATCGTACTTCCGGGTGTCAAATGATCAATCTGAATAAACGTTGCAGGAACCGACTGGACCTTTCCTATCACTCCAGGACCAATTGCATTGATTTCCCAACTTGGTTTATAAACGCTCGTACCAAACGCAGAGAAACGAGCTCCGTCAAACTGAACTCCACCACCGCTTCCGATGCGCGTCGAGAAGCTGTTAGTGTGCCCACGCCCGCAATCGAAGGTTAGGAAGCAACGCTTCAGACCTATGGAAAGCGTCCATTTTTTCTGCCTCTCGATCTCAACCAAGGGACAATCTAGATCGAGGCTAAGATTAATTTGGCCAGGAACTGGATTGATGGGTGAGTTCCCAGTGCGTAGCGTCAAGCGAGCAAATGGAGTCGAAAAGCCTGTCTCTTCGGCCCACGGGTCCCATTGAAGAGGGACAAGTTCCTTGTCCTCTTCCCTATCCTCGACCGTACCGAGAAGGGAACGAACGTATTTAGCTGGTGTCGCCAGCTCTAGCGTCGCCTCTAGATCAACGGTCAGCGGTAGCGGACGACTGGCCAGCCTGGTCTCTACAAACTGTCCCACTTGAGGATTCGTGAGCAACTTGTTGAGACCGGGAAGCACATATCGCTTTGTTTCGATATCTTCGTCCGGGTCAAGAAGGATCAGCGTAAGCCGAAGAGCGCGATCGCAATTCCACTCGTGCTTAAGCCGATCTGCGACTTGGCCGCGCGTAACTGACCTTAAAGTAACTACGTCGGTCGCTCCGCTTAGCGAACTGCCGGCAAGGCCGATCGGTAAGCCAATCTCTGCGTCCAGCGCGTTGACGTCAATCAAGAAGGCGCGTTCGCCGTCGAGACACACGGCTCGCCCTGCCTGGCCTGAGACATAAGCATCCATCAGATCGCCTCCAGCGTCGCGCCTAACCGGGCCAATTCGCGACCCACGCTCTTCCATAGCGCCAAATCAGGCCCTCGCTTGGGCCGGTAACCGATGACTCGCTCGATCGCCCGTCGATGAATCGGACCATAGATATGCACCTCAATGAAGTCGCCGTCACCCTCACCGGCACTTAAATCCGAAAGAATGGTTGGGAAGTCGGCGGCTTCGGTATCTCTTGACAGCTTCGCGTACAGCTTTGCCTTGGCGAGTTGATCTCGCTCCGCCCAGATGGCACGATATCCTTTGGGTGGGTCGGTTCCCGCGATTACCTTGTGCCGGTTGCAAAAAATAAAAGGGTTCTCCTCGAATACCGTCGCTCTATGAGCTATCATCTGTTCCTTTAGCGTTACAAAAAGTTCACCGTATGAAAGAATACCACGGCCATCCAGTGTCAATGATCCGAAGCTGATATTTTCGTATATATGCGGCAATATCGTTGATTCCGCGGCCACTCTGCCCTTGTCCCACTGATTGCTTTCCGGCAGCCGTGCCCCGGATTGAACCTGCTTATGGAAATTTACATAAAGCTGATTATCGGATTTTACCAAGCTGTGAAGGATGCCGATGGAGCGAGCGATTACGGCTTTGGACGCAGCTACTGCTGCCCCAAATCGATCGAGAGCGTCGGAGCAAGACTGGCCTGCAAGTGCAGCTTCAGCAGATCGCACCCTCGCCGATAAGGCTGCTTTCTCCTCCGGTTGGCTTGCAAGGCGAACGTTTGGATAGCCAACGTCTCGATAGCAGCCCGGACAAAACCGCGAACTTGATGCGACCATTGCGCCGCATTCCGGGCAATTCATTGGTGAGGAACTCCGGGCAGCATGGCATTTGTCTAAGAACGTGCGTGCCGCAACGCGGAACGACGAGCGCTCAATTCGGCTGAATGCCGGCCGCTTTTACCAGCGCGGCATTGATGCCGATCTCGGTGCGCACGAAGGCGTCGAATTGCGTGGGCGACAGCTCCATCGGCTCGGCGCCAAGCTTTGTCAGCGCATCCGCGATCGCCGGCTCATGCAGCGCCTTGGCGATTTCGCCATGGAGGCGATCAATGATGGGCCGAGGCGTGGCACTCGGCGCGAACAAGCCCACCCAGAAGGTATAGTCCGAGTTCGGATAGCCGGATTCGAGCGTCGTCGGAATGGCCGGCAGGCTGGCGCTGCGCTTGAGGCTCGATACCGCGAGCCCGCGGATTTCGCCGCTGCCGATCAGCCCCACCACCGACGAGAGCGGCGCAAAATAGAAATCGATGCGGTTGCCGAGAATTTCCCGCAACGCGTCGGGAGCGCCCTTGAACGGCACATGCACGGCTTCAAATCCGGCGCTCAGCCGGAAGCGCTCCGCATTGAGGTGGGTGGCGGCACCGACGCCGCCGGACCCATAGGTGATCGACCCCGGTTTCGCCTTGGCGGAGGCGACCAGTTCCTGGATCGTCTTAAAGCGCGGCGGCGGCACTACCAGCACGTTGGGAAATTGGCTCAGCGGACTGACGGCGGCAAAATCCCGAAGGGTGTCGTAGGGCAGCTTTGAATAGGTGGACGGCGTGATCGTATGCACCGAGGAATTGACCAGCAGCGTGTAGCCGTCGCCCTCGGCCTTGGCGACCGCCGCCATGCCGAGCGTCCCGCCCGCCCCGGCCCGGCTCTCGAACACCATGGATTGCCCGATCTGGTGCGCCACCGCGTCGAACACCGGCCGCGCCACCGCATCGAGCGCGCTGCCGGGCGGAAACGGCAGGATCAGCTTGATCGGCTGCCGGGTCGGCCACGCCGCCTGCGCGTGGGCGCCGACGGTCGCGGCGGTGGTCAGCGCCAGCAGGGCCAGCGCGAAAATTGAGCCGTGCCGCATCAGGGTTCTCCTCGGGGGCCGGTAGGCTTAAGCAAATGCGCGAGCCCTCGGTTGTGGCCCGCCTTGCGCGGATTATGCGGCCGAAGCGGGCGCGAAGCAAATCGGCTCGTCGCAATGGGCGCGTTTCTCCTACGGGTCATGGGCGGGCTTGTCCCGGCCATCTCGAAAATCGGCGAACCGTGGCCTGCCGAACGAGATCACCGGGACAAGCCTGGACAAGCCGGACAAGCCCGGCGATGACGAATAGGCGGCCCCTTCTTTTTCCCGAAGTGTGGTGCACACTCATCGGTTCTCGTGTAAATTTTGCCAAAGCGACGCGCCTTCGGGTTCGCCGGGACCGCGGGCAAATTCCACCGTCGTCTTGAGCGTCGCCTCAACCCGGAAGGTCGGATGTGCAAGCCCGTAGATGGAGACGCGGATGTGTTCAGTTGCGGATCGGCGACGCGTTTCGCGGGCGCTGCGGCGGCCGGTTTTGGGCTTATGGCTCACGTTGGCGGCGGCTGCGGTGGTGATGCCGGCATGGGGCCAGACCGCACCTGCAGCGGAGGCGGTCGCCGGAAACGGCGCCCAAAATACCGCATCCGTCCCGGATTTCTCCGGCATTTGGGCGCACATGACCTGGCCCGACTTCGAACCGCCGCCGGCCGGCCCCGGACCGGTGACGAACCGCTCGCGCCGCAACGGCCGCAGCGACGCCTATGAACTGGTCGGCGACTATACGAACCCGATCCTGAAGCCGCATGCGGCCGAAGAGGTGAAGTGGCACGGCGACATTTCGCTGACCGGGGTGCCGTATCCGACGCCCAGCAACCAGTGCTGGCCGGGTGGCGTGCCGTTCGTGCTGTTCAACATCGGCATGCAGATGCTGCAGGAGGCCGACAAAATCACGATCCTCTATTCCAACGATCATGAAGTCCGGCACGTGCGCCTCAACCAGCCGCACCCGGCGCAGGTGACGCCGTCCTGGTACGGCGATTCGGTCGGCCATTACGAGGGCGACACGCTGGTGATCGACACCGTGGGGGTGAAGACCGGGCCGTTCGCCATGGTGGACATGTACGGCACGCCGCACAGTCCGGCGCTGCACGTGGTCGAGCGCTATCGGCTGCTCGATTACGAAACCGCGAAGGCGGTGGAAGAGCGCGGCCAGAGGGAACTCAGCCGGTTTGGGCGGGATCCCGGTTTGACCCGCGATCCGAACGATAAAGGCCCGGGGTTGCAGCTCGATTTCACCGTGGACGATGACGGCGTCTTTACCAAGCCGTGGTCGGCATCCATCAGTTATCGCCGGCCGCTCGGCACCTGGCCGGAGATGGTTTGCGCCGAAAACCCGACCGAACATTTTTCCGGAAAACGCGCCGAAATACCGACCGCCGATAAGCCGGATTTTTAGCGCATGTTTCGGTGATGCGAACGCTCGTAAGGTGGGCAAAATCGCCCTGCCGCGGCGGAGCGAACGTGATTAAGGGGGCGGCGATTTTGCCCACGCGGACGACATCGGGGGACGCAACCTGAGGGACACGACCGTGGGCAAAAATCGCCGGAAGTGTCGGCGCCTGACGCCGCGTCGCGCGAGGCGATTTTTGCCCACCCCACGCGCCTTCCGATTATGGTCTATGATACCAGCTTGCGGTGTTAGTGCCAAACCGTCTGCAAATCTCAGTAACGACCGTGGTAATGCCTGCCGTACCGTCTTGGAAACGTCCGCGCACTCCTGGCCGAGGAACCCTTACTTAGCTCCGGTGGGGGCGGTATGGCCGGTATGGCCGACGGGGCCGATGCGGCCTGCGGGGAGAGGGTGCCGAGCGGCTTCAGCAGGTTCTCATACATCGCCCGGTCGCCGGCGGTTGCCTTGCGGCACGACCAATTGACGCCCTCCGGCGCGGCTTTGCCCAGCTGGCGGTCCACATCCGGCCCGTTGTCGCAGGTGCAGTTTGCATCCGATCGCACCCAAAACTCCGCCCCGGGAAGCTGGCCGACGCTGAGCCACTTGAAACTATCCGGAAGGTCATCGAACGTGGCATAGCGCTCGCAGCTCTGCTCGGCCGCGCCCGCCGCGGTACCGATTGCGCCAACCAAAACAAGCCCGAACACGCACCACCATCCCGCCCAGCAGACGCCACCTTGCGGCAACTGCGCACCGCAGAGCCGCCGGCATGCGTGCGGCCCTTCGTTGGTGGTGGTAGTTCTTGATCGCTGACAGATTGTCTTCATGGCGATTTGTCCAGATCCGCGTCATCCTTTGCGATGTAGTGGCACGAACCCTACCGGGTGACCGTACGAAGCCGCTACGCCGGAAGTATGGCGGCGCCGCAAAACCAATACCTCAAGCGCTGTGATGCCTCGGGAGCGGGTTCGCATCCGCGTCGCCGCGCGGAAAGGGCGCGCATCTCCCTCTCCCCATCGTTCTTTACGATGGGGAGAGGGTTGGGGTGAGGGGCAGATGCCAGCACAAAGCCCACGGCGTGAAGAACGCCGCGAGGAGAGGGAACGCGCGCAACTCGCCCCTTGAAGGGGGCAGTGGACCTTCAGGGCGCGGCGCGCCAAGATGAGCTCGTTGCCGGGCGCACTTGAGAAACCGGCGCCCGTGCGACTGACAGCGGCCGGTGTCATGACGAATACCGGACAAACCAAAGATCGCACGATCATTTTGTCGCGAGGGAGGACGTTCAATGCTTGCACATTCGACCGCAGCTGCGGCGCTCACCGCCATGCTGACGCTGGCAACGGGCGCGTTCGGGTTCGACAACTCCAGATATCCCGACCTCCGCGGCGAGTGGAACCGCCGCCCGGTGCCGGGCATCGGCCCGTCATTCGACCCAACCAAGGCGCCCGGCCTGGCGCAGCAGGCGCCGCTCACCCCGGAATATCAAAAAATTCTGGAGGCGAGCCTGGCGGATCTCGCGGCCGGCGGCGGCGGTTTTTCCAAGGATTATCTGTGCATCTCCTCCGGCATGCCGATGCGGATGACCGCCTATCAGCCGCTGGAATTCATCATCGCCGACGGCGTCACCCACATCGCCGGGGCGGACGGCTACATGCACCGCCGTATCTATACCGACGGCCGCGCCTGGCCGAAAAATCCCGAGCCGAGCCGGATCGGCTATTCGATCGGCCACTGGATCGATACGGACGGCGACGGCAATTTCGACCGGCTGGAGGTCGAGACCCGCCATTTCCGCGGGGCGCGCACCTTCGACCAGAGCGGCATTCCGCTGCACGAGGACAATCAGACCATCGTCAAGGAAATCATCTATCTCGACACGTCGAACCGCAATCTCATGCACAATGAGATCACCGTGTTCGACCATGCACTGACCCGGCCATGGACGGTGCACAAGGAATATATCCGCGATCCCGGCGTGGAGCCGGCGTGGATTCCATGGGACTGCGCCGAGGGCAACAATCACGTGACCATCGCCGACGAGGACTACATCATCGGTGGCGACGGCCTGCTGATGCCCGCCAAGAAGGACCAGCCGCCGCCGGATTTGCGGCATTTCAAGCAGGCGGGCGGGCAGCCAAGCAAGTAATTTTGTGCCGGCGCGATCATCATCCGCCAGCGGCCGCGCGGCCAGTTAGGATACGGGTCGGCAATCCAGATACGCTGGCACATCTGGCCCCGTCTTGCTAAAATACCCTTTCAAAACCTGAACGGGAGGAAATCACCATGAGACCATTCCGGTTCGTCACGGCCTTGGCGGCGGCATTGGCGCTACAACCGGCGCTCGCGCACGCGCAAGCGGCGGATTCGTTTGCGAAGGCGCTGCATATTTTCGACAGCTATCGGGTGGTACCCAATATCACCTATCTCACCGCGAACAATTGGGACGCCAAGCTCGACGTGTATCAATCGCGCGACGCCACGACGCCCAATCCGACGCTCGTCTATTTTCATGGCGGTGGATGGGTGCAGGGCAGCAAAGAGGCGTCCTCGCTGACCTTCCTGCCGTTTCTCGACATGGGCTGGAACGTCGTCAATGTCGAGTACCGGCTGGCCAAGGTTTCGTTAGCTCCCGCCGCGGTGCAGGACGGGCTTTGCGCGCTCCGCTGGGTTTACCGGAACGCCAAGGAATATAATGTCGATACCGGCCGGTTGGTGGTGATGGGGAATTCCGCCGGCGGGCATTTGGCGCTGACGACCGGAATGGTGCCGGCGAGCGCAGCGCTCGATAGCCTCTGCCCCGGCACCGAGGACCTAAAAGTCGCGGCGGTCATCAATTGGTACGGCATCACGGATGTCGAGGAACTTTTGGGCGGCCCCAATGAACGCAACTTCGCCGTGGCGTGGCTCGGCGGCATGGGCAACCGCTTGGCCATCGCCAAGCGGGTGTCGCCGCTGACCTATGTGCGCGCCGGATTGCCGCCCATCATTTCGATCCAGGGCGATGCCGACCCGGTCGTGCCCTACACCCAAAATGTCCGCCTCCACCAGGCTTTGGAGCAGGCGGGCATCCGCAATCAGCTGGTCACCGTGCCGGGCGGCAAGCACGGCGGATTTACCGACGCCGAGATGACGAAGGTCTATGCCGAGATCCGGGCGTTTCTCAACAAGCAAAATCTCGTCCGGCTGACGGCGAAGTGAGACGTGTCGGCGCATACTGCGTCGATCAGCACCGCGCAGCCGCCATTCGGGCCTGGCGCCTAGGCCCAATACCATTCACTTAATCCGAAGTGGCGCGCATCCCCTCTCCCCGCGGCGTTCTTCACGCCGTGGGGAGAGGGTTAGGGTGAGGGGCAGGGGCACGTGAGGGCCTTCCGGGGTGCGTTCGTTGAGCTGCCAAAGACGATCCGGCCGCGCGCCGTCTGTGCTGGCACCTGCCCCTCACCCCAACTCTCTCCCCATCATGAAGAACGATGGGGAGAGGCGGTGGGCGCATCCTAGGGTTAAGTGAACGGTATCGCGCCAAGGCTGAACCTGCCACGGACGTCGCGATCAGCCCTCGCATCAGGCTGAACGCGGCGATGCATGGCAGCGGGTCCGGCTATTTCAGATACGTTCGCACCACGTCGATCAATTCCTCGGTGGCTTGTCCCTGCTGGGAATCGGGGCCGCTGCCGGGATCGACAACGTGCATGCGTATATGATCCTCAAGTACCTCCAGCATAAGTCCATTCATGGCGCCTCGGGTGGCGGCAATGAGCTGCAGGATATCCGAGCAGCCGCTTTCCTGCTCGAGGGCGCGTTCGACCGCCTCGATCTGCCCGCGGATTCGCCGCACCCGATTGAGAAGTTTGGTCTTCTCGCGAGCCGTATGGGACACGTTGGATTCCTTTCGCCGGATAAGGTTACGCAAGCGCGCAATGGGGTCCAGTGCCCATCGCTTCTGACATGCTTTCCGTTTGCTCTTACGCGCCGCAGGCCGCGCGTGCTACCCATCGCGCAGCACGGATCGAAACCGCCGTCATGACCGGCCCGTGATGGGGACGACCCCTTAAGGGATTGACGACATGGCCGTCCAAACCGAATCCGGCCCGTTCGTACCGGCGCCGCAAACCCGATCCACCCATGCGGCGGTCGTCGGCGGCGGCCCGGCCGGGCTCATCGCGGCGCTGGCATTGGCCCAAGGCGGCGTTCCAACCGTGCTGGTCGCCCGGCGGCCGGATCGGATCGATAATCGCACCACGGCCCTGATGGCACCCTCGGTTGCCGCGCTCGATGCCCTCGGGGTGTGGCCGGCCTGCCGCGACGATGCCGCGCCGCTGCGCGTCATGCGCATCGTCAACGATACCGGCCGGCTCTGGCGCGCTCCGGAGGTGCGGTTCGAAGCCGCCGAACTCGGGCTGCAGGCGTTTGCCTGGAATATCGAGAACGCCCATCTGATCGCGGCGTTGTGGCGGCGCGTGGCCGAAACGCCCGCGCTCGTACACCTCGACGCGCAGGCGCACGCGGTGCGCACCGATGACGATGGCGTCACCATCGATCTTGCCGGCGGCGGTACGCTGTGCTGCCGGCTTGCGGTCGCGGCCGACGGCCGCGACTTCGATCTGCCGGACGGCTGCCGGCATTGCGCTCAAGCGAAAAAGTTATCCGCAGACCGCCTTGACCTTCGTTTTCACCCACACGCGGCCGCACCAGGACATCTCGACGGAATTCCACACCGCACAAGGCCCCTTTACGGTGGTGCCGCTGCCCGGTCTGCGCTCAAGCCTCGTCTGCGTGGTCGCCAATCAGGAGGCCGAACGCCTTGCGGCATTGACCGGAGCGGAACTCGACTTGGAGGTCGAGCGGCGCTCCCATTCGATCCTTGGCAAGACCCATGTGGAGCCCGGACGCGGCGCCTTTCCGCTCGCGATCGCAACCGCAACCGCCTTCGCGGGCAACCGCATTGCGCTGGTCGGCGAGGCCGCGCATCTCATTCCGCCGATCGGCGCCCAGGGTCTGAACCTTGGCCTGCGCGATGCCGTCACCATCGCGGAAATCGCCGGCGATGTGTTTCGCGACGGCGAGCGACATCGGTGCGGCTGATGGCAGCCTATGACCGGCGGCGGCGGGCGGACGTCATGACCCGCACCACGGCGGCCGATCTCCTCAACCGGTCGCTGCTGTCGGACTTCCTGCCGGTGCAGGGCCTGCGCGGACTGGGCCTTTACGCCGTGGATCGGATCGGCCCGTTGCGCCGGGCCATCATGCGCGAGGGCGTCGGGCCGCGCAGTTCCATGCCGGCGCTGATGCGGCATACCGGTCCGTAAACCAGCGAGGTCTGTGACGAAGCACGGTACACCCTATTGGGTGCAACGGCGCGCAGTTGTGTTATGCTTGCCTCATGAATGCACCTGCGCGCAAACGTCTGACCGTGCCGGAATTCCTCGCCTGGGCGCAATCGCAGCCGAACGGCCGCCACGAACTCGTGCGCGGTGAAATCATCGCGATGGCGCCCGAACGCTGGCAGCATGTGGAAGCCAAGCAACGAATCTTTCTCGCGCTGCGCGACGCGATCCGGCGTGGCGGCGTGGCGTGTCAGGCCATGATCGACGGGCTGGCGGTTGTGATCGACGGCGACACCAGTTACATTCCGGACGTGTTGGTCAATTGCGGCCAGCCAGGCGCGCCGGAATCGATGATCGCACCGAACCCGGTGATCGTCGTCGAGGTGCTGTCGCCGTCGTCAGGTGCCATCGACAAGACCGTCAAGCTTGCCGATTATTTCCGCGTTGCCGGCCTGATGCACTACCTGATCGTCGATTGCGTCCGCCGCCGCGTGCTGCATCATCGCCGCCAGCCGGGCGGAGACATCGCGGTGATGATTCGTACCGAGGGTGAGATCGGGCTCGATCCGCCTGGCATAGCGGTCGCGGTGGCAAGCCTGCTCGATTGAGCCTGTCGGATGCCTGAGCTGTGAAACCGCGTCGGACGAACAGGCCGCCACCGCGCGGCTCCATACCCTCACATCACCTGTCCCGGTTCGTCGGACGCATCGGACGAGGGCTGATAGAACCGCTCTTCCATCCGACAGGGCACGCCTTCACCCGCGAGCGTCGCCTCGAATTCGCGGCGAATGAACGGGTCCTCTTCGCAATACGGAATGGCGGCGCCGCCCTTCTTCAGGTCGATGGCGCCGTAATCTAAAAGCTGCTCGCCGGGCCGGCCGGGCTTGCGCGCGCGCTGATTGTTCGGGCCGTGCCAGGCGGTGATGCGCAAGGCCTCCCGACCCGTGCCGAAATGCTGGTGGAACCAGTCGCCGCTCATGGGCGCGGCCGATACCAGTCCGACCGGTTCGTAATCCTGCCGCAGGATCTTGTCCGCCCTGCCGTCCCGCCACGGCGTGGTGCCCAGCGTTTCCGGCCACGTATAGGTGTAGCCCTTGCCCTTGACGCAGATCAGCACCGCGGCGGAGGCGTGCTTATGCGCCTTGGCGTAGCGCCCCGATTCGTGCTGCCCGATCCATAGATAAAAGCGGTTGCCGCCCATCGCGGGTTCGACCCGCCGGTAGCCGGGCGAACGGCGGTTGTCGAGCGGCAGCTCGCAATTGACGATATCCGGGATGAGATTGGTGCGCCGCATTGCCAGGCCGCGAATGGGGTCCGGCTCGATATCCTCGCGCGGCTTGAAATAATCGTCGGCGCCGGAAAACCGCTCACCGAAAATATACGGGCACTGGAAAACGAAGTTCGGATTGTCGAACAGGTTCATGACGTTCGGCGCCGTGGTTCCGCACAGCAGCAGGGCCGGGGAACTGGCAGCGTTGACGATCCGGTGGTACGCATTAAGCGGAATGGTGAACAGCGAGCCAGCCTGCCATTCGAACACATGCGGCTTGGTCTGCCCCTCCTGCCACACCTCGGTGGTGCCGCGCCCTTCGACGACCAGGGCGACCTTCTCGTAGAGATGCCGCTCGATGTTCAGCGCACCCGCGCCCGGCACTTCCACCACATACAGGCCCCACAAGCCCTCGGTCCCGTAGAGCTGGATAAAGCTGCCGCGCCCGCCGAGACGCCGCCAGGGCACCAGCGGCAGGTCCTGCACCCGCCGCACACCGATGCCGCGATAGACCGGCACCCCTTCGGCTTCCATGAAGCGGTCGTAGGGCATGGCGGCGCGCAGGAACTTGCCGAGTCCGGCGTTTTCGCCCCCCTTTGGTTCGTGCCAATGAGCGTGGTCCGGCGTATCGTGCATGGGAGTTCCCTCTCAACAAGCGGCGCCGGCAAAACCGCCATCATGGCGAATGGTCGCGCGCTTGGGCACCGGCCAGCAGCCCGCGCAGCGCGCCGAGCAGATCGGCGGGTGCATCGGCGATCCGGTCGATCGCCTGCAGCACCGGTTCCGGGCCGACAGCATCCACCGCGATCTTGAGCCGTGCGGCGTCGGCCAAGAACTCCGGATCGCCGTGGACGGCGAGAAACGCCGCTTGCAGCGCTTTGGCGCGATCGGCCGGAACGCCCGGCGGCGCCACGAACGGGCGCGCCATGGTGTAGGGCAGTTCCGCGAGCGCGATCAAGGCCAGCGCGGCCGGGTTCACGGCCAGTTCCCGCGCGGTCGGAACGTCGGCGAGATCGGGATGGCGGGTGGTGCGGGCAAATTGCACCAGTCCGCGCATGCCGCCGCCGGGGCTGAGCCAGCCTGGGCGCAGCGCCCGCATGGTGGTGAGATCGACCGTGCGGCCATCGACCTCACCGCGGTCCACCGCCAGGAAGATGGCGCCGTTGTCCGGGTAGCCGGCCACAAGCTTGATATTCAAGCCCAGCGCCTGGCGCAGCAGCAGCGGCACGTCGCTGCCGGACGTTCCCTCCGCGGTGCCGCCCAGCACCAGCGGCGGGCCGCCGCTGCGGCGCGCTGCCGCAATCGTCGCTGCCGGCGCGTCGGCGCGCACCATCAGGATGTGCGCATCATGAGCGAAGTTCGACGAGGAGCCGAGCCAGACGAATTTGCGCGGGTCGAAGCGCACACCCGAGACATTGCCGAGCACGGCCATGAGCGGCATGTCGCGGGCGAACGTACCGATGGTGGCACCGTCTTTCGGCGCGATCGTGTAAAGATAATTGGCGGCACGCAGGCTTCCCGCCCCCGGCATGTTCTGGACCACGACCGTTGGGTTTCCGGGGAGGAACCGGCCGATATGCTTTGCGATCAGGCGCGCGCACAGATCGTAGCCGCCGCCGGGGCCATAGCCGACGATCAGGTTGACAGTCCGGCCGCGATAGAAATCGGTCACGGGGTCGGCCTGCGCCGCAGCGGCTAGGCCGATGAGCGTCAGGAAGATCCTTATCGATCGGCTGAGCATGGGGCTGTCTTCCCGCGCGTTTTCCGGCGTCAAAACCGAACCGCACCACCCGCCGGCGTTACAGCCCGCGATCGGCCAGCCATCGCAGCACCGCGTCGGCGAGCGGCTGTTCGTTGCCCTCGAAGCTGTGGCCGCGCAGGCTTGGCGACTGCGCGTCCTTGAGCAGCACGAAATCGATGCGCGGCACCAGTGAGCCTTCCGCATGGGCGGCGCCCAGCAGCGCCTGCGGTTCGAACGGCGCGATCAGGCCATCGGCCTCGTCACGCACCAGCAGAATCGGCAACGGGATGCGATGAATCCAAAAGGTGCCGTCGGCCACGCTCGCTTTGTCTGCCCGATAGGTGAGGAAATGCTGGCCGGTCACCGGCACTTCCTGGCCGGTAAAGTAGCGCATCCGCACCGGCAGTGTCTTGTCCAGCGTGCGGGAGCGTAACGATGCCATCGCGGCGTCGGTCAGCCGCTTATAGCTGTCCTCGTTGGCGACCAGAATGGTGCGCGTTTTCCACGGCAGGTTGGCGAAGGCACCCAGCAGCATCACCGCCTTGATGTCGGCGTCCCAGGTGGTGGCGGCATAGAATTGCACCTGGATGTTGCCGAGGCTGTGCCCCTGCAACACCAGGCGCCGGTAGCCGAGCGCGCGGGCGGTCGCCACCGCCGCCTCGATGTCGCGGCGCACGTCGAAGAAATTGTCGGTGTTGATGGCGTCGTCGTGCTGGCGGGTGTCGATCGCAAGCGCCGCATAGCCTTTGGCGGCCAGCCGTCGGCCGAGCCCGCTCTGGGGAGCGCCGCGATAGCTGCCGCCGCTGCCGTGCACCATGACCACCAGCGTGGTGTCCGCCGGAGCCTTCCTGATCGGCTCCCATAGCGAGCCCGCGTTGGTGACGCCGTCGATCGCCTTGATCGCCAAAAAACGCGACGCCGCACCGTCCGAGGCTGTGAACACGTCAGATAGGCCCGCGGGCCGCGGTACGAATTCATAACCGATGCTTGCCGCGGTCTCCATGGCGTGGACCGGTGGCGGTGTCAGCAGCACCGCTGCCCCGCACAGATGGGCTAATAAAGCGAACCGATGCCAACTCATGATGACCCGCTCCCTCAGGGCAGCGCTACCGCCGCCGGCCGACGCTTGGTGATCGCCCTCGTTCCGATTCGACTGAATAGGGGTTGGGCCCTGATGAAACGCGATGTCGACGTGATTCCACGCTGTGCATCGGGCCTCCTCCTCTTGTTTTAAACCTGAAAAAATTACCGTCCGGCGATCGCTGGGTTCCGTGCAAGCCGAAGCTACCCTCCCCGGCGGTAGAACAGCAAGCGCCTTCCCGTAACGCTCGGGGCGTGCGCCCTTCCCGGCGGTGGCCTTTATCGCGGTGCGGCGGGTCAGCCTGCTCGCGGCCGCTGCGAGACGATGGCAAGAAGCGGCCCTGGTAACCAGCCTGCCGAAGCTTATGTGACACCTCACGAAGCAATGAACATAGGTGCGTTGTGCTTGCCCGGACCGCCAAGACAGACCTGCTTTACGAACGCGTCAAGGCGGTCATCCCGCCGATCGAATGGCCGTTCTTTGCGGAAGACATCGACGCTATTCTTGCGCTCAAACGCGCGCGTAACGCGGTGATTCTCGCGCATAATTACCAGACGCCGGAGATTTTCCACTGCGTCGCGGACCTGGTCGGCGACAGCTTGGCGCTGGCGCGCGAGGCGACGCGGATTGACGCCGATGTTATTGTTCTCGCCGGTGTGCACTTTATGGCTGAGACGGCGAAGCTGCTCAATCCGGCCACGACGGTGCTGATTCCGGACACCGCCGCAGGTTGCTCGCTTGCCGCCTCGATCACGCCGGCGGATGTACGTCTGTTGCGGCAGCGCTATCCGGGGGTCCCGGTCGTGACCTACGTCAATACGTCGGCGGCGGTGAAGGCGGAGTCCGACATCTGCTGCACGTCCGGCAATGCGAAGAAAATCATCGAATTGCTCGGGGTGGATCGGGTGATCATGCTTCCGGACGAATATCTGGCGCAAAACGTCGCGGCGCAAACCGGCGTCGAAATCATCGCATGGGCCGGGCATTGCGAAGTGCATGAGCGCTTCACCGCCGCGGAGATACGCTTGCTGCGCGAACAACACCCCGGCGTGGTCGTGCTTGCGCATCCGGAATGCCCACCTGAAGTGGTGGCCGAAGCGGATTTTGCCGGATCGACCGCCGCTATGATCGACTATGTAGACAGCAAAAAACCGATGCGGGTCGTCTTGGTGACCGAGTGTTCCATGAGCGACAACGTCGCGGTCGCGCATCCGGACACCGAGTTCGTGCGGCCTTGCAACCTCTGTCCACATATGAAGCGGATCACGCTGCCGAAGATCCGCCGGGCGCTGGAGACGCTGACGCACGAGGTTACGATTGATCCGGCGGTGGCAATCGGCGCCCGGCGCGCGGTCGAAAGCATGCTCGCGGTTTGAGCGCGGGTGATCGGGGTCGCGGTCATTGTCGCGACCGCTATGCTTGCCGCGCTGGCGTTCTTGGTTTTCGGCGCTCGGCCAGCAAGGTCGAGCGTTTGTCCTGATCGTCATGCCGGTGGTTGCCATCGTAGCGCTGTTGGCATGGCTTTTCCTGAGAAATCCGCGCCGTATCCGATCTTTGGCGCAAACCTCACCGAACCACCAGCTTCGCTCCGAACTGAACTTTTCCGAACAGCAAGGAAACCAATATCAAGCGCAGCAACGTGTCCAGGAGACCGCGATGACCCTGAACCACGCTCACAACGGCCGCCATCATCCGAAAAACACGGTGCGGCCCGGAATCGGGCTTGTTCTGGCGGTTTTCGCTATGGCGGCGGGGCATCCGAGCGATGCCGACGCCGCGGCGCCCTCGCTCGTCGGATCAAGCACAAAAATCTGCCAGCTCACCGGCGACACGGATTGGTCCACCAATCAGCCGACCGCGGCACGGACCCTTTCGCAGTTCGGCCTGGACGCCGTCGATCTCGGTTTTCCGGTCGATAGCGGCAACGGCCCGCTCTATTTTCTGTTCGGCGATGCTTTGCCGGTGACGCACGGCGTCTCGTCGGTGCCGCCGGACGATGCGCTCGGCTGGACCACGCGTACCGCCACGCCGGATCCCACGACCTGTCTTGGGCTTCAGCTTGCAACGTCGGCACCGCAGATCTTTGCTCACCCGACGGTCACACCCGCGATTCAGCAGGGATCGTTCAACGTGCCGTCCGGCGGTGTGTTTTTGAACGACACCCTCAATGCGTTTTTCTGGACCGACCACTGCGTGTTTCCCGGGGTTTTGGCGCCGGATCCGGCGACACCCTTGACGCTTCCTCCGCCCGAATCCCTGTGCGCCGAGGTACCTGCGAACAATAGCATCGGGCGAAGCGTGCTGGCGCAAGCGACCCCCGCAAATCCGGGGGCCTTCCAGAGGCCTATTTCGCCGATACATCCGGTGCCACAGATGCCGAGCGGCTTTGTCTATGTGAGCGCCACGACCGAGGTATTCGTCAACGACGACAACTTCATCAGAATTATACCCCCGGCCCGAGGCCCATGGATTCCGGTATTCGGCGCGGCGCGATACCGTGCCAGCATTCCGTATCTTGCGCTGGCACCCGCCGAGACGTTCGACGACCCGTGGACGTGGCGCTTTTTTGCCGGCCGCGTCGGCGAAAATCCGATCTGGGTCAGCCGAGCCGAATGGGAAAGCGGGCGTGCCGCCAGCGGCGCGTGGGCGCCGCCGCTCCACGCCGAAATCTATCAACCGACCAATATCGGCGACCGCTGCGTGGGAGAGCATTCGGTGACGTGGAACCGGCCGCTCCGCGCCTGGCTTCTGCTCTACAATTGCGGTGCCGGCATCGAAGCGCGCACCGCGCCGGCGCCGTGGGGACCGTGGTCGGCGCCCATCGTATTATTGAGCCCCACGCACGATCCCGGCGCCTATTGCACGCTCATCCAGCAGCTTGGCGGCTGCACGGGTTTGCGCAACTACTGGGATTGTCCGCTTCCCGCCGGGAACCCGAATTGTCCGGCCGGAACCCCGTGGCCCGGTTTCTTCTACGCACCATTTGTGATGAACCGCTTCACCGAGGACGCGACGCCCACGGGCGGCAACAAGCAAGCAACGATCTATTGGCTCGTCTCGACCTGGAACCCCTATGCCGTCGTGGTGATGCAATCAACGCTGGAATTGCCATAGCGGACCATCCAGCCCGATCAGGTCTGCGCCACCAACTGCCTGGAGCGCAGGCGCCCGGCCCGCGCTGTCTTAATCTCAGCGCCTCCCCGGAGCGGCGCGAGCGCTTGCTACCGGGAATATGGTGCAGCCGGTCGCGCAACCCTCACGCCCACGGGCGCGCCGCCTTGGCGCTTTCCTCGTAGCGCTTGATCTTGTCGTCCATCACCAGCGTCAGCCCGATATCGTCGAGGCCGTTGAGCAGGCAGTGCTTGCGGTGCGGATCAACGTCGAAGGTGATGACCCCGCCGTCGGGTCCGCGGATTTCCTGTTTTTCCAGGTCGATCGCCAGCCGCGCATTGGCACCGCGCTCGGCATCGTCGAACAGCTTTTCCAGATCCTCCGGGCTCACTTTGATGGGCAGCACGCCGTTCTTGAAGCAGTTGTTGTAGAAGATATCGCCGAACGAGGTCGAGATCACGCAGGTGATGCCGAAGTCCTGGAGCGCCCAGGGGGCATGTTCGCGCGACGAGCCGCAGCCGAAATTATCGCCGGCGACGAGAAATCTTGGCGTTGCGGTAGGCCGGCTTGTTGAGCACGAAATCGGGGTTCTCGCTGCCGTCGTCGCGATAGCGCTTTTCGGAGAACAGTCCGACGCCGAGACCGGTCCGCTTGATGGTCTTGAGGTACTGCTTGGGGATGATGGCATCGGTATCGACATTGATCGTCCGCAGCGGCGCCGCAACGCCTTCCAGCACCGTGAACTTGTTCATGCATGGTCTCCAAATGCGCGTTCGATCGCGGTCATGACGGCTACGGCGGGTCCGGTCAAGGGCCGGCCAGGAACGCAGGCTCTGGTGACGAGGGATGTTCTCCATTTGCCCAACAGTCCGGCACGCCACTCATTTTCCCGCCTGCTCTCCGCCCGTTGAACCCGGTGCCGCGCTCCCCTATTCAGAGCCATGGCACCCACCTTCGCGGATCTCCTCGAACAAGCTCGCCTCACCGCGCGTTCCGTGGTGGAGTATGGCGAGAACCTGATCACGCCGACCGTCCGACTCGGCATCACCGGCCTGTCGCGGGCGGGCAAGACCGTGTTCATCACCGCGCTCGTTCACGGGCTGGTGCGCAACGGGCGGTTCCCGGTGTTCGAGGCGCTGTCGGAAGGGCGGCTGGCGCGGGCGCGGCTTTCGCCGCAGCCGGACGACGCGGTGCCGCGGTTCGACTACGAAGCCCATGTGCGCGACTTGGTGACGGAACGGGCATGGCCCGATTCGACCCGCCAGATCAGCGAGCTGCGCCTCGTTCTTGAGTACCAGTCGCGCTCCGGCGCGATGCGGGAATTGACGCTCGATATGGTGGATTATCCGGGCGAATGGCTGCTCGACCTGCCGCTGCTCACCAAGAGTTTTGAGACCTGGTCGGCCGAGACTCTGGCGCTGTCCGCCCACGAACCGCGCCAGCGGCTTGCCGCGCCGTGGCGCGCCCATCTCGCAACGCTCGATCCCATGGCGGCGGCTGACGAGAGCGCCGTGATCGCGGCGGCGCGGCTGTTCACCGCGTATCTGCGCGCGAGCCGCGACGAACGCTATGCGCTGAGCCTCTTACCGCCCGGGCGCTTCCTGCTGCCGGGCGAACTCGCCGGCTCCCCGGCGCTCACCTTCGCGCCGCTCGACGTGCTGCCGGACGGTACGCCGCCCGAGGGCTCGCTGTGGGCGATGATGCGGCGGCGATTCGAGTCCTACAAGGACGTCGCGGTGCGGCCGTTCTTTCGCGATCATTTTGCGCGACTCGACCGCCAGATCGTGCTGATCGATGCGCTCGGCGCCTTCAATGCCGGCCCCGAGGCGGTGCGCGACCTCGAAACCGCGTTCCAGTCGCTGCTGGAATGTTTCGCGATCGGCCGGCGGACGTTTTTGAGTGCGCTGCTGCGCCCGCGCGCCGACCGCATCCTGTTTGCCGCCACCAAAGCCGATCATCTCCATCACGCGAGCCACGATCGGCTGGAGGCGATTTTGCGTCGCATGGTGGAGCGCGCCATCGTCCGCGCCGACATGGCCGGCGCCGCGGTCGACGTGATCGCACTCGCCGCCGTGCGGGCGACCCGCGAAGCCGAAATCCGGCGCGGCGGGCAGACGCTGCATTGCATCGTCGGCGTCCCGGAGGCGGGCGAACCGGCCGCGCCGCCGGAGCCGTCCCGCGTCTCCGGCCGCCCGGCGTTCGACGGCCAAACCGAACTGGCGGTGTTTCCCGGCGAACTGCCGGAAGATGCAGCGACGCTGTTTGCGGCGGACGCCGTGCCGTTTCGCGGCCTTACCGCAGTCGGCGCCGACGAAGCCGATTTCCGGTTCGTGCGGTTTCGGCCGCCGCTGCTCATGACCTACGGTGACGCCGATCCGGCGCTGCCGCACATCCGCCTCGACCGCGCGCTGCAATTTCTGTTCGGCGACCGGCTGGCGTGATCCGGGCCTGCGCGAGGCCGAAATTTCGCCGGCCCCGCTGATCTGTGGCGGGCCGCGCGTCAGAACAGCGACGGGCTGCAGCGCAGATAACCGTCGCCGTCGCAGTAGCCGCGCCCGATATGGCAACAGCCGGTCAACTGCCGCGTGCAGGAGTACACTTGGTAGTCCAGTCCGCAGTGATCGGCACAGATGTAATGCCCGTTGTAGTAGCCGCAGTGGTTCTGCAGCCGCCGCGGCAGCAGTGGCATCGCCACCCAGCTATAGGTGAATTGCTCGACCACCGGCGAATAGCGCCGCTCCGCCCGCCAATCGGACCCCGCCCATGCCCCCGATGTGGCCACGAGCAAAGCCGCCATCGCGCCAACCAACCCTTTCATGCGTCCGCCTCCATCACCGCTACCGCATCGTAGCAACTAACCGGCCGCAGCGGCAATGATTTGCGTAGCGGCGACGGATCGCCTTGCCACCGCGAGTGTACAGCTAGCGCAGCACCAAACTTGTTGGCCCTCTTCTCCGGCAACCCGCCGGTGACGATGGGGTCGCATCTCGATGCCTCGCATGCAGAAGGCCCGCCGCCGATAGAGAGACAGCGACCGGCATGCGGCCTGCCGACGGATTTACCGGGGGTTAGCCATAATTTGAACCTGTTTTGCGTACGAAATCATATGACCTACATGGGGTTTGGGGAGATTTGCAGCATGGAACCAGTCGTCAGCGCGCGTAAGTTCGTGGTGCCGCTGTTTGTGCTTATCGGCATTGCCGTTACGGCGGGCCTGATCGTTGGATTGAACACCGGAATATCCCGGTCGGCCACGCCTTCACCCGGCGATATTTTTGAGCCGCCATTCCAGGCCGCGGAGCAAGGTCCGCGGGTGGTGCACGCATCGTACGAGCCCGCCAGCTACACTCCCGAACCGGCGATTCTTGCGCCAAGCGACAAGCCGGTGCAGAGCTGGGGCACGGTGAACGCAAATCTGTCCGCGCCGCCCAATGTCGAGCCGGCGCGGCCGGCTGCCACCACGCCGGCAAAGTCGGCCAAACCGGAGCCGGCGAAAACCGAGTCCTCCACGATCGCCGCCCGCCGCGTCGCCAACCGCGCCGGTTATGTCCTCAACGACGGACAAATCGCCAGCATGAAGCAGCGGCTCAAACTCACGCCGGAGCAGGAGAGGCTGTGGCCGCCCGTGGAGGCGGCGCTGCGCAAGATCGTCTACGTCAAGACCGCTGCGAATACGGGCAGCACGGCGCGCGGTGCGCGGACCGAATATGTAGACCCCAACAGTGCCGAGGTGCAGCATCTCGCGACCGTCGCTCAGCCCCTGGTCCGACGCCTGAACGACGACCAGCGGAGCGAAGTGAGGTCGATGGCCTTCGTCATGGGCCTGGAGCGCCTCGCCTACGCGCTGTAGCGCTTCGCGTCGTGCACCTGGGAGCGCGGGGCGGGGGTATCGCCCGCTCTTGAGTGGCAGATGAGGCGGCGGGCGGCAAAGCCCGCACGCCACCTACAAGCTACGCGCCATGCGCTCGGCCGCGAGCGCACGCAGGCCGTCGCGGTAGGTTGGATAGCGCAGCACCACGCCGAGCGCGGATTTGATGCGGTCGTTGCGGACGCGCTTGTTGGCGCTATAGAAGCTGATCGCGAAAGGCGACATCGTCTTCATGGCCTCCTCGAAAGCGATTTCGGGAGGTGGCGGCACGCCGAGCAAGGCGGCGGCGAACACAATCGGATCGCCGGGCGCGGCGGGCTCATCGTCGGCCGCGTTGAACACGCCGCCGCTGCCGCGCCCCAAGGCGGCGTCGATCGCCTTGTCGATAATCTGGGCGAGATCGCCCACATGGATGCGGTTGAAGACCTGGCCCGGTTTGGCGATTCGTCGCGCCCGGCCTTCCGCAACGGTTTCCAGCGGATTGGTGCCGGGGCCATAGATGCCTGCGATGCGGATGACGGCAACGGGAACACCAAGGGCTTCGCCAACCGCCTGCCAGGCCCGCTCCGCTTCGATACGGTCGCCGGCGCGCGTGAGTACGGGGGTGAGCGGCGTCGTCTCGTCGATCCAGCGGCCGCCGTGATCGCCGTAAACCGCAATGGTGGAAAGATAGACGATCGCGCGCAGATGCTTTGCCGTCATGATGGCATCACGAAGCTGTGCCAGCGCCGGATCGATGCCGCCGTGGGGCGCGATGGAGATCAGCAGGACGGTCGCGTCCGCAATGGCGTCGGCTAGCGCCGAAGCGGCCGCGATCCCATCGAACGTCACGATCTCGACCGCGTCGAACCGCAATCGCAGCGCCGCCGCGTTTTCCGGCGTCCGGGTGGTGCCGACGATGCGGTCGAAACGCGTGCCATATCGTTTCACGTAATGTTGCGCCGAATAACCGAAGCCAAGGCAAAGAAGCGTCGTCACGCGTTCAGTTCCTCCGCATTCCACTCGTCCCGCACCGCGGGGTCGGTTTCAGTGGCACGATATCGCCGGGCCAGAACGATGAGGCCGGATTTCCCAAGAAGCCGTCCCAGCGCCCACACCGCGGCGCCGCGGACAATCGGCGCAGCATCGCCGAGACAGCGCTCCGCAACGTCGGCAAGCGCCGAATCACCGCTGTTGCCGATGGCGATCAGCACATTGCGCACGAAGCGGTCGCGGCCGGTCCGCTTGATGGCCGTCTTGGCGAACATTTTGCGAAAGCCCGCGTCATCGAGCCGCGCCAATGCGGCAAGCGGCGGCGCGTCGAGTTCGCCACGGGCCGCCAGCTTGGCGTCACGGCCGACCTGCGCGAATTTATTCCAGGGACAGACGGCGAGACAATCGTCGCAGCCATAGATTCGGTTACCCATCAGTGGCCGCAGGCCGCGCGGGATCGGGCCCTTGTGCTCGATGGTGAGATAGGAAATGCAGCGCCGGGCGTCGAGACGGTACGGGGCCGGAAACGCCGCGGTCGGACAGATGTCGAGGCAGGC
>CAWDKL010000061.1:0-52423 GCA_963802745.1 uncultured Alphaproteobacteria bacterium
ACAAAAATATATAAAAATTAGCAATTTCCGTTACGAGCGTTTGACGTGCGGGAAATTCCGCACCGGCTGGTTGACAGGCAGCCGGTGCCGAAAACGCGGTATAAAAGATCAACCGGCAGTGGTGTCGAAAACACCCGAACACGTTTTCACGGCCGGACGGTGGCCGGACGGGTCGCGGCATCCTTGAGCGACTCCGCCAGCGGATTGCTGCGGCGAATGGCCTTAGCGTCACGCATGATTTCGAGGCACGACAGCAATTCCACGTAGCTTGGGGGGCCGCCGGTTTTCACATTCCCAATGCATTGGGTCTTACTGGCGGCTTCGTATGTCGCCCAATTCTTCGAGAGCGTGTCCTGTGCCGCACGCTCGTCGCCAAGGCATGCATCCTTATTCCGCCCGGCCACGATGGCGCCGCGGGCAGCCGCTTCGCAACTGGGGCCGATATTGAGGTTCGGCGGACCGTCGGCCAGCGCCGCCCCCCTTGACAGTACGAGGAACAGTACGACGGGTGCGGTTTTGATGGGAGAAATTGACATGAGTTCCCTCATTGGCGAGCCGGACGGATCGATGGCTGGTGACGACACCGATTCCTTTTTTATACTATTGCCCTATAGCCTCAAAATCGCGGCAGTTTGCTGCGTTCTCACTTACTTCCGGGCACCAAGATGCAACAGTTCATCCCGGTGGAACGGCAGCTTTTTCACATCGCACCGGCGGTACCCCGAAGCGGCACTGACCCCGCATTGCGTGATGACGCGCGCAACAACGGCGTGCTAGACCGCCTGCAGGCGTGACGTACGCCGGTTCAGCGTCCCCCATCAGGCCGACCGGCAATCGCCGAGCCTATCCGTGGTGAGTGCGTGCCCCCGGGGCGGCCTCGCCGCAGATGCTGTTTAACCAATCCACAAGGGAGATAGTCATGACACGTCTCGCCACCGCCCTGCTCGCGGGCGCTTTGACGGCCGCAGCTTTGCCGGCGCTCGCGCAAGCCCCGGCTCCGGCCCCACTGCCGTATGCCACCACCAAGGTCCCGGGCACCGATAACGTCTATATTTTCCGCTACCAGGGCCACCAGGCGATGTTCGTGGTTACGCCCGACGGCGTGATCGCAACCGACCCGATCGGCGAACGCCGGCCGGCCGCTGCCGCCTACATCGCGGAAATCCGCAAGATCACCCAGGCGCCGATCAGGTACGTGGTGTACAGCCACAGCCACTACGATCATATCGCCGGCGGCAAGCCGTTCAAGGACATCGGCGCGACATTCGTCGCTCACAAGAACACCAAGTCGGTGCTGGAAGAGCGCAAGAACCCCGCGGTCGTGATTCCGGACTTGGTCGTGGATGATGGCGGCGGCAAGATCGAGCTCGGCGGCACGACGCTCGAACTGCTCTATCTCGGCAAGAACCATGGCGACAACTCGCTCATCATGCGGCTGCCGAAGGAGAAGATCATCTTTGTGGTCGACTTTGTCCCGCTTTCGGGCACCCAGTTCCGGGTGATGGCGGACACCTACGTCCCCGAGCAGGAAGCCGCGATGAAAAAGCTCCTGACCATGGATTGGGACCGCATGATCAGCGGCCATCCGGGCGCCAATGGCCGTCAGATCGGAACCAAGGACGACCTCAAGGTCAACCTCGATTACGTGCTCGACCTCTCCGCCGCCGTGAAGCAGGCCGTGGATCAGGGCAAGAGCTACGCCGAGGCCATCCGCGACATCAAACTGCCGAAATACGAGAACCTGCCTGGCTATCAGGCCAATCTCGCCGGCAATATCGAGCGCTACTACGACTTCTGGAACCGGGGTATCTGATAACACCGGTCGGCTGCTAACCTAACCCCGTATAATTAAAAGGCGGCCGCAAACCGGTGGAAAATCGGTTGCGGCCGTTTTGTTTAGACGCGCTTTCGCGCGCCGCGATCACCGAGCGACCGGCACGGCCGCGGCTCGCCGATCGCCACCCGTCGCCATCACCGACACCGCTGGCGTTGTCGATAACGACGTGGTCGATGCCCGCGCTTCGGCCCGCCCCAAGGGCCCGGCGGATTTCGCGGCGACGTGCGTCGGCCGGTACCGCCGCAGATCTCCCGGCAGCTTGGAGGCAGGCGTCGCGGTGAAATCGGCGGTCCGGTGGATTTCACCCTTCGCGCCGCGGAAGGTCTTGAGGCCACTCTCGGTGGCGACGATGTCGCCGGCCCGCAAGGTTGGATCCTTCAAGATGTCGATGGCCACGAGACCGTACGAGTCCCGACCGTTGCAGGTGCAGCCCGGCACGATGGATTTCCGATACGCAAATGCTTGGCCAAGCTTGGCATAGTGATTGCCGCTCGAATCGCTCGCAGATGCGATCTCGCTGCCATGAAATACACGGGTTGTGGCCGCCGGGCACATGGCGCTGCACATCCGCACCGGCGTGGAATTGCTGTCATCCGATACAATTGGGTAGTAGCGCCCATCGCAAAGCCGCACGCAGAAGGCAGTGTCCGCTGGCTCTTCGGCCTGTCCGCTGACGTCGGAGCCGAGATCGGTAGAGGGATAGGCGGCAGGTCTTTGCGGTGCGAACAAGCCTCCGAATAGGGATTCAAAAAAGCCTGCGGCCTTGGCGTGCGTCATGGCCGCGCCGCCTCCCAAGGTAACCCCTACCGCCACGGTGGCAACCGCGGCGGCGTAACGCTTTGTCGGGCGGCTTGCATCAAGCTTCCGATCCGAGACTATTTGGAACCAACCCATGGTCACCGCCGAAGGACAAACGTTAACAAACCGTTAGTCGCCGCAGTGACGCCTCAGGTTCAGCCCAATTCGGCCAAATTTCCACAACCAGGGATTGTTGTTCCGGTAACCCCTGACACCTTTTTGCGGCTTGCCGCTGCCTTCGTTGTCACCGCGAACGAATAGAAGCAACGGAGCGCAATCTTCCCCTTGCCGGCATATGGCTTGATCTCGTAGCGGTCTAACCCTTTCGCCCGTAGCGCCGGAACAAGCAGGAGAGACCGCGATGACGCAAGGGACCCCGATTGAGCCAGCGGTCCGGCACGCCAAGCTGCGCAGCGGCGAGGAATACTTGCGCGCGCTTGGCGATGGCCGCCGGGTTTATGCGGACGGCGAACGGGTCAAGGATATTGCCGCACACCCGGCGTTTCGCGGGGCGGCACGCAGCATGGCGCGTTTGTTCGACGTCGCGGCGGCGCCGGAAAATCGCGATCTCATGACCTATGCGTCACCCACGACCGGCGCACCGGTGTGGCGGGCCTGGCAAATCCCACGGAGCCATGCGGATCTGCGGGCCAAGCGGCTGGCTGCGGAGGCATGGGCCGAATGCACTTACGGCCTGATGGGCCGCACGCCCGATCATGTGGCCGGCTTCATTGCCGGCTATGCGTCCAAGCCGGGCCTGTTTGCCGCGGGCGGTCAGCAGTTCGCCGATAATCTGGCGAAAATCTACCAGCACCTGCGCGACAACCATCTCTACGTCACCTACGCGATCGTTCCGCCCCAGATCGACCGCAGCAAGCCCGCCCACCAGCAGGTGGATCCGACGCTTCACGCCGGTGTGGTCAAGGAACGCGACGGCGGCATTGTGGTTTCCGGCGCCCAGCAGCTCGCGACCGGAGCGGTGTTTGCGGATTACCTTCACCTCTCGTGTATCCACCCGCTTCGTCCCGGCGACGAGGCCTATGCTAACGGCTTGGTGATTCCGATCGATACGCCGGGACTAAAACTCTATTCGCGCCGCACTTTTGCCAACGACCGCATGAGCTCGCTCGACTACCCTCTGACCACGCGCTTCGACGAGAGCGATTGTTTCTGCGTGTTCGACAATGTCTTCGTGCCCTGGGAGAGCGTCTATATCTATCGCAACCTGCAGATTTGCGCCGACCAGTGGTGGAAGACACCGGCGCATCTTTACGGGAACTATCAGGCGCAGTGCCGCTATGCGGTGAAGCTGCGGTTCATGCTGGGCCTCGCCAAACGCATGAACGAGATGACCGGCAATGAGGGCCATCAGGCCGTGCAGGTCGAGATGGGCGAACTCGCATCCATCGTCACCGTCGTGGAGCAGATGCTGCTGGCTCACGAGACCACGGCCACAATTGACCCCGACGGCGTATTGTGGCCGTCGCGGACGGGGCTCTACGCCATCATGGCGCTGCAGTCCGAACTCAACGGCCGCATGCTGGAGACGATCCGGGAACTCGCCGGCGCCGCCATGATCACCCTGCCCTCCTCGGCGCGCGACTTCGACAATCCGGAAACCGCGGCCGACATCGCAAAATATATGCAGTCGGCAACCACGCCGGCACGGGAGAAAATTGCGCTGATGCGGATGGCGTGGGATTTCCTCGGCACCGAATTCGGCAACCGCCACGCCCAGTATGAGAAGTTCTACGGCGGCGCGTCGTTTCTGGTGAAGCAGAACGTCAACCGCTTCTATGACTACAAGCGCGCTACGGCGCTGGTCGACTCGGCGCTGGCGCTGCCGCCGGTGCAACCGACCGCTGGGTCGTAACGCCGGGAATAGAATTCGGGTAACGGGCCGAGTCCGACAACCGTGCACAGCCACCTGGAATTACGGGCCGCATAATGTTGGGTACGAGGACCTGAATCGCCCCGCGCCGCGGCATGATACGCGACGCGGTCTTATGGTGCAGATCGCAAATCTGCAACGCGCTTTAGCCAGCCATGCGGGCACCGGCCCGACAAGCCGCATCGGGTGATTCACGAGCCTCCGGGACGATCGGTCACGACACCATACTGGCACTGCATCATGAATTCGTGATGCCGCGACTGACCGACCGGCGCGCCTGCTTGGTCCGATTGGGTTTCGCACTCGAAATCCGGCCGCTGGGTCCGCGGCCTCAATGGACGCGACGGGAACTGCTCCGCGACGGGTTCGCAATGGCGCCGCCGGGAAATCGCAAAAGTGGCACAGCCGGCCCTGGAATGACTCCGCCTATGATGCGAACTTCACGAACGTATTACCTTACGTCCCTGCCCTTGTGCCGCCCCCCGTTCCAGGGTCAGATCGAATCAATCAGAACAATGATGACCCTACGGAGGACCTATGGACGCCCAGCAGGAAGCGGTACTGAAGAAGATCGCCTGGCGGGTGGTCCCGCTGCTGACATTGGCCTATGTGGCCAACTATCTCGACCGCACCAATATAGCCGTCGCGGCGCTGACGATGAACAAGGACCTCGGTTTCACCGCGACCCAATATGGCTTCGGCGGCGGCATCCTGTTTCTTGGCTACACGGTGTTCGAGATTCCTTCCAATCTCGCGCTCTACCGGTTCGGGGCGCGGCGCTGGATCGCCCGCATCATGATCACCTGGGGTCTGGTGTCGGTTGCCACCGCCTGGGTGTTCGATGTGAAATCATACTATATTGCCCGCTTCGCGCTGGGCGTTGCGGAAGCCGGGTTCTTTCCGGGCGTCACCTATTATTTCGCGGCCTGGTTTCCGACCCAGTATCGCACCAAGATGCTGGCCTGGTTTCTGGTCGCGATTCCGCTGTCGTCGGTCATCGGCGGACCGGTGTCTGGATTGTTACTGGAATTGGACGGCGTGCTTGGCCTGCGGGGCTGGCAGTGGCTGTTCGTGGTCGAGGGTCTGCCTGCCGTCGTCCTCGGCTTTGTGGTGCTCCGCGTGCTCGCCGACACGCCCGAGGCTGCGCCGTGGCTCGACGCCAAGGAGCGGCGGATCCTGGAAGCCATGCTTGCTGCGGAAATTCGGGAGCGGCCAAAAGTGAGCCTGCTGGCCGCACTGTCCGACATCCGAGTGATCATGCTGGCGGTGATCCAGTTCGGTTTCACCCTCGGTTCCTACGGGGTCGGGATTTTCCTGCCGCAGATCATCAAGGGCTTCGGGTTGACGAACCTCGCCTCCGCCTTCCTCTCGGCCGTGCCCTATATCTTCGCCTCGATCGGCATGCTGTGGTGGTCATGGCATGTCGATCGCACCGGCAAGAAGATCGGCAATCTCGCCATCGCCTGCGCGATCGGAATGGCCGGGCTTGCCGCCTCGGTGATGTCCGGCAATATCGTCATTGCGCTGACCGCACTGACCGTTGCGCTGATCGGCATCACCTCGGCGCGCTCGATCTTCTGGCCGATCCCGACCCGGTTCTTGAGCGGCATAGGCGCCGCCGCCGGGCTCGCTTTCATCAATTCGGTCGGCACTATCGGAGGCTTCGCCGGACCGTCGCTGATGGGATGGCTCAAGGATTTCACCGGCTCGTTCGAGGCGGGGCTCTTGACCATGTCGGGCATCTTGCTCGCCACCACCCTCCTTGCCTTCGCGCTCAAGCTGGTGATCAAGGTGGAGTGAACGGGCGCCCGAGGTACCATCATTGCGGCGATCGTAACGCACGATCGCCGGCGAGCGAGCGAGCGGGCGGCATCTTCCTTGTTTCCTCGTGATGTGCGAGTGTAGCGGCGCTGCAATGGAGGAGAACACCATGGCGACTTCCACAGCGTTTGGCGCCGGACGGCTGCTCGCAATTCTTGGAATCGGGTTAGGGTTCGCGACTGCACCGCCGGCGGCCCAAGCCGACACGGCGCGGCTCACCGGCGGACCGGCCGGTGTGGTGAAATCCCAGAAAGGCGAACTGCTCGAAGGCATCATGGTGCAACTGATCGCCAAAAAGAACGCGGTGCGCACCACGGTCTACAGCGATGCGGAAGGCCGCTACGAGTTCCCCGCCCTCGACGCCGGGAGCTATACGCTGCGCATTGCGCGGCCGCGCGAATTCCAGCCGTTCGTGAAAGAGAGCGTCAACATCAAGGGGGCGACCGCGCTTCCCGACATTACGCTCGATTACGTGACCGATCAGGACACGCTGCCGCCGGTGCCGCAGATCGCCGCCCAGATGACCGGATCGGAATGGCTGCTGAGCCTGTCCGGCACCGGGGCGGAGAAAAAGCTGCTCACGAACAATTGCAACTTTTGCCATTCCTATCAGCAGATATTCCGCAATCATTATGACGAGGCCGGCTGGGGCAAGATCGTCTATCGCATGATTCACGGCGCCGGCTCGCCGCTCATCAATATCAACGAACGCGGCCGCTGGGGCGCCGACGAGGAGGCCAGGCTGGTCAAATGGCTGGCCACGGTGCGTGGACCGGAGTCCAAGGACCCGCCTTTCGTCATGCTGCCCCGCCCGCAAGGCCGCCAGACCCGCGTGGTGGTCACTGAATACGAACTGCCTCGAATCGAGATCGCGACCCATGACGTGACCGGCGATTCCAAGGGCAATCTGTGGTACTCGACCCACCGCAGCTCCTATGTCGGCCGGCTCGATCCAGCGACGGGTGCAGTGACGGAATTCCACGTGCCGCCGGTCGCACCCGGCAAGTGTTGCCTGGCACGCATTGGATCTATGCCGACAAGAACGACATCATCTGGGGTTCGGAGAACTGGGCGCACAACATCTGGCGGCTCGATCCCAAGACCGATGGCCTTCAAGCGGATTCCATGGAAGGTTCGCGAGCCGCTCAATACTCCGATGGGCGGCAATTACGCGATCGATCCGGAAGGCTTCATCTGGAAAGCGCGCGAGCGCATGGTCAGCAAGGTCGCGCCGCTCACCGGCGACGCGGTGACGAGCTACGTCTTGAAGAAATTTGCCGGCACCTATGGCAGCGCCATGAGCTCGCGACGGCCGCTACTTCGGCGGCGGGGCCTGGCCGCGCGACGGCGTCGTCATCGTCGACACCCAAACCGCCGAGGTGTTCGAGCCGGATACGTCACCCCGCTCCGGCCCGGCGCGCGGAGAATTCGACCGCGACAACAATTATTGGGCGGCCGGGCGCGGCGGCCAGCTTATCAAGTTCGATATGAAGGAAAAGCGCATCCACGAATATCCGCTGCCGACGCCCTATGCTTCGATGTATTCGACACAGACCGACAAGAACGGCGAGGTGTGGGCCGGCGAAATGCATTCGGGCCGCTATCTGCGCTTCGACCCCAAGACCGTGCGGTTCACCGAATATGTGTTGCCCGAACCTTACGGCATCGACCGCGAGACCTGGATCGACAATTCCACCGATCCGGTGTCGGTGTGGTATGTCGATCATGAGGGATGGCTGGTGCGGATTCAGCCGCGGGATTGAGCCTCGCAACGTTTGAGGAACACATCAAGGTGGCGGTGAAGCCTCTTCGTCCGGGAACGCCGCCGGTAGTACGAACAGATTTTGTGCCGGGGACCTTGGTGAGCAAGTCAAAAGCTGGGCCGCGCTCCAACAGTGGGCGCGTCGAGCGCGGCCGGAATGAGCATGGCGGCTTCGCCTGGACCAATTTCCCCCGCCGCCAAATCTTGGCTATTCCGCTTGGCTTCGGAAGATCGCAGCTTTGGCGGCGCTTAAAATCCTTGACCTCGCGCAGTGCCTCGCTTGCGTCCGCGATGGCATCTTCGGAACTCGTGCCGGTCCCTACGCAACCGGGAATGTCCGGAAACCGAACGCCCCAACGCTCCAGTCTACTTCGCCCCTCCCCGCTGCGGGGTGCAGGGCGACAGTGCGACCGTCACCCGCAGACCGATTGGCATGAGCGGCTGATTATCCGCCACCGCAAGCATGACTTGGCGAAATTGCCGCGACCCATTACCGGTGAAAGGATTATCCACGACCGAGCTGCCTGTCAATTCGACCGCCGCGTCGGCCGCAAGTCCCATCACGCCGTCCGCCGCGATGCGGGCGCGCTGGTGGCTACATACTTTCGCGACATCGCGCTCATCCACGAAGGCGCGCACGCGACGCCGGCTATCATCCACCAAGGTGAGCAGGGTGACCGGCACGGTGGTACTGACCAGCTGGCCGAGGCTGACGTGGGTGTCGAGAACGACGCCGTCGATCGGCGCCCGTATCGCGCAATAGCCGAGGCGCTTTTCCGCTTCCTCGACACGCTCCATGGCGGCGTCACGGCGTGCGCGCGCTTCCGTAATATCTTCCTCGCGGGAACCGGCTTTGAGCAGCGCAAGCTTGGCACGGACTTCATCGAGCATCGCAGCGGCGATCCGGGCATCGCGCTGGGCCTGATCGATCTGCACCCGCGTCACCGTAAAGCCCTCATGCAACTGTTGGGTTCGCTGGTAGGCTCTTTCCGCTTCATGCAACCGCGCATCCGCCAGATTGACGTTGGCGACGCCGATGGTCACTTCCTCGGGACGCGGCCCATGCACAACGCGGGCGAACACAGCCTCGGCGGCCGCAAGATCTCCCTTCCGCGCCTCCAGTTCGCGCTCGATATTGCCGCATTCGATGCGAATCAGCTGCTGGCCGGCGTGAACATGGTCTCCCGCACCGACCAGCATCTCGGCCACCGTACCGGTCGCGGACGTGCCGAGCGACAAAACGTCGCTGCCCCCCTCGACGCGCCCAATGATCTGCGCATTGTCCGCGGGCTGTGCGATCACCCAATTGCCGGCTTGAAGCAAAACGGCCGCGGCAACGAGCATTGCGCCTACTGGTAGTGTGCCGCCGCGCGACCGGTTACGTATGCTGGGGAAATTTGGCGTATCATCCACTGCTGGAGATCCTCCTGCACGACGCCCCCTTCGTTAAAGTTATCACCCCAGTCCGGCTCGGTGAAGCCAAAAGCGTGTCTCGAACGCCTCAAGCGTCGTGGCCCAACGTCGCGCCCGAGCTATGCGTTATCGCGAGGTTGCGTGGCAAAGCCCTTGCCACACCGTGCCGGCGGGTGGCCATGCTTTTCGCTTTGCCCGCCCGCCACACGCGATCAGTTGACCGGGCGAAACCTAATCGACCGAAACACAGCCGCCGTCAGGGATGGGCAACGTGCCAAACATTACCGCGATTGTCGCCTTCGACGTCGCCGGGCTTCTTGTCGTCCTTCCAGAAATACAGCGGCTTGCCCTTATAGGCCCACTGTTTGCCGCCTCCGTCGCGGGTCACAACCGTCCAGTTGCCGGCATCCTTGGCGTCACCGGAGACCATCAACGGCGGCCAGTTGGTGGCGCATTGCTGATAGCACGTTCAACTTGTTGGGCGCGGTATCGCGATCGAGCGTGTAGAGAGTCATGCCTTTGGCATCGACCAGCACCTTGCCCTTGGATGTATCGGCGACTTTGGCGGGCTCGGCGGTTTGGGCCAAGGCGGCGGCGCAGACCGACAGTGCAACACCGGCGAGCGCGGCAACGATAATCTGTTTCATGTCCGGAACTCCTTGGATTTCCTGAAGCAAAGCGCCTTTCCGGCGCTCCGGGGTTAATGGCGCGGAAGGTCCCGTCCCTCGCGCGCAGGCAATGGTGCATCAAAACGGGTACATTGGAAAGCCGGAACTTTCCGTGCCACCGCAGCAAAAAAAAGGGCGCCCAAAGGGCGCCCAAAGGTAGGATCGGCGAGACGATCCCGGGAGGAACTTAACGCTCGCACGCAAAGCTATCGCGGCGAATCCGGTTTTTTTCGTGGCCGCATCAACCCGAATAATACATCTCGAACTCGACAGGATGTGGCGTGTGTTCAAAACGTATCACCTCCGTCATCTTGAGGTCGATGTAGCTCTCGATAAAGTCGGTGTCGAACACGCCGCCGGCCGTCAGATAGCCATGGTCGGCCTCAAGGGATGAGAGCGCCTCGCGCAGCGAGCCGCAGACGGTCGGGATCTGTTTCAACTCCGCCGGCGGCAGGTCATAGAGGTCCTTGTCCATCGCGGCGCCGGGGTCGATCCGGTTCTTGATGCCGTCAAGGCCGGCCATCAGCATGGCGGCAAAGCCCAGATAGGGGTTCGCCAGCGGATCCGGGAAGCGCACTTCGACGCGCTTGGCTTTGGGGGAATTGGTCCATGGAATCCGGCACGAAGCGGAACGGTTGCGCGCCGAATAGGCGAGCAGCACCGGCGCCTCGAAGCCCGGCACCAACCGCTTGTAGGAGTTGGTGGTCGGGTTGGTGAACGCGTTGATCGACTTGGCATGCTTGATGATGCCGCCGATGTAATGCAGGCAGGCGTCCGACAGCCCGGCATATTTGTCCCCGGCGAATACCGGCTTGCCGTCCTTCCAGATCGACTGATGGCAATGCATGCCGGAGCCGTTGTCGCCGTAAACCGGCTTCGGCATGAAGCATGCGGTCTTCCCGTAGATATGGGCGACCTGATGGATGCAGTATTTGTAAATCTGCAACTGGTCCGCCATCTGCACCAGCGGACCGAATTTAAGGCCCAGTTCGTGCTGGGCGGAAGCCACTTCGTGGTGGTGCTTTTCGACCTTGCAGCCCATCTTGGCCATGGCGGCAAGCATTTCGGACCGCATGTCCTGCACCGAATCCTGCGGCGGCACCGGAAAGTAGCCGGCCTTGGTGCGGATGCGGTGGCCGAGATTGCCGCCTTCATATTCCGTGTCGGAATTGATCGGTAGCTCGATCTGGTCGAGTCGGAAACCTGTATTGTAGGGGTCGGCTTTGTACCGCACGTCGTCGAACACAAAGAACTCGGCCTCGGGGCCGAAATTGACGGTGTCGCCGACCCCAAGGGTCTTGACCATCGCGGCCGCCTTTTTGGCGATGCCGCGCGGGTCGCGCGTATAGGGCTCGCCGGTGGTCGGCTCCAGCACGTCACAAACCAGAACCAGCGTCGTTTCGGCAAAGAAGGGGTCGATACAGGCCGACGTTGGGTCGGGCATAAGGCACATGTCCGAACTCGTTGATCGCCTTCCAGCCCGCGATCGAAGAGCCGTCGAACATTTGTCCTTCGGTGAAGGTCTCCTCCTCGATCATACCGATATCGAAGGTGACATGTTGCCACTTGCCGCGCGGGTCGGTGAAGCGGAAATCTGCGTATTTAACGTCATTGTCCTGAATAAGCTTCAGGACATCCTTGGCGGTGGTCATAGACTAAGTTCCCCTTTCTTGGGCGTCCGCGCGCGTCGGCGACGCTGCTCCCTGACGGTTGCTCTATATCGCATCCAAGCCGGATTCCCCGGTGCGGATGCGAATGGCTTCCTCTATCTTGGAGACGAAAATCTTTCCATCGCCAATGCGACCCGTCTGAGCCGCGCGCCTGATCGTGTCCACCGCCTTATCGACCATCTCGTCGCTCAGCACGATCTCAATTTTTACCTTTGGTAGAAAATCGACGACGTATTCCGCACCGCGATACAGTTCCGTGTGTCCTTTCTGCCGTCCGAACCCCTTTGCCTCCGTGACTGTAATCCCCTGAAGTCCGACCTCCTGGAGAGCCTCCTTCACCTCATCGAGCTTGAAAGGCTTGATGATCGCTTCGATTTTTTTCATTGTCATTCGTCCCCGGGCCGTCCTTCCAGCCCCGCAAAGCAGAGAGCATCTGCTGTAACTTTACAATAAAGCTGGCCGCCCCATCCGTAGCAGGGTCCGTGCCAATCATAGGGTGGTCGGAAAACCACCTATTTTTTAGCATTGCACAGCGATATCCGCAAACATATTGCTTAAATTGTAAGCAATTTATTGCCTAATAAATGTTCAGATCTTCAATATCGGTATCATAGGCAGGACCTAGCTTAAAAACCGGAACGGGCCTGCCTATATTGTGGACCGAAAGATGACCAAATTACCTGTCCTGCGCTGTGAACATCAGTGACGCTGCCGCGTTGCCTTGCTACCGGTGACAGTCAGGCTCTATCTCAGCGTAATTCGGCGCATGGCGGTAAGGCTGCGAGATGCTGGAACTTCTTACCAATCGCGAGATGGCCGAGGCCGATCGCCTCGCCATCGCATCCGGCATCTCCGGGCAAGTACTGATGGAAAAGGCCGGCACAGCGGTCGCGGGCGCAGTGGTGGCATGTTGCCGGCCGGGTGGCAAGATTGGCGTCGTGGCCGGCCCTGGAAACAACGGCGGCGATGGGTTCGTGGCGGCAAGGCATTTGGCCGAAGCAGGATTTCACGTTACAGTTTTCCTGGTCGGCAACCCGGAGGCGATCAAAGGCGATGCGCTTACCGCAGCCAGCCGATGGACCGGCACGGTAAACGCTGCGATTGAACTTGATGGCTGCGACCTTGTGGTCAACGCCTTGTTCGGGGCGGGCCTCGATCGCCCCGTAACCGGCGCCGCCCGCGAGGCCATCGAACAAATCAACGGTTGCGGACGCCCGGTTATCGCCGTTGATCTGCCGAGCGGCATCAACGGCACCACGGGCGCCGTCATGGGAATCGCGGTCCGCGCAGCCCGCACGGTGACGTTTTTCCGTAAAAAGCCCGGCCATCTGCTATTTCCCGGGCGCGCGGTGTGTGGCCGTATCGACGTGGTGGACATCGGCATTCCGGCCCGCGTGATCGATACCGTCAGACCGCTCGCCTTTGAAAACGATCCACAACTGTGGATTGTGCGATTCCCAATACCGCAGACCGACGGCCACAAATACAGCCGTGGCCATGCGGTGGTGGTGTCGGGAAGTCTTGCGCATACCGGCGCGGCGCGGCTTGCCGCGATGGCAGCCCTGCGGGGCGGCGCCGGGCTCGTCACCCTGGCATCGCCGCAAGATGCGCTCGCCGTCAATGCGGCCGCAAGTCTTGCCGTCATGGTGAGACCGGTGGATGGAGCGGACGCCTTGAGCGCGATGCTGGCCGATCCGCGCTTCAAGGCGGTGGCCGTCGGCCCCGGCGCCGGTGTCGGAGCGCAGACGCGGGAGATGGCGATTGCCGCCCTCTCGGGTCAGCGCGCCGTGGTTCTGGATGCCGACGCACTGACAAGCTTCGCGGCCGACCCGGGACTGTTATTCGGCGCGCTCGGCGCAAATCGCAACGCCGTCCTCACCCCGCACGCGGGCGAGTTCCAGCGTTTGTTTGGATCGACCCTGGCAGAAAATGCAGCTGCCGCAGCCTCGAAACTCGAGGCTGCACGGGCGGCGGCGCGAGTCAGCGGCGCCGTCATCGTTTACAAGGGTCCCGATACCGTCATCGCAGCGCCCGATGGGCGCGGCATCATCAACGCCAATGCCCCGCCGTGGCTTGCGACGGCCGGCACCGGCGATGTCCTTGCCGGACTCATCACCGGCCTGATGGCCCAGCACATGCCAGCCTTCGAGGCCGCCGCCGCGGCAGTGTGGATTCACGGTGAGGCTGCCACCGCGGCCGGACCGGGCATGATTTCCGAGGACTTGGCCGCGCAGTTTGCCGCAGTTTACCGCAGGTTGTTCTCGGCGAAGCGCGGTGTCACTTCATCGAGGCGAGTCGGGACAGAGCAAATCCCTTCGATCGAACAAGAAAACTGACCCCACCAAAGAGGCCAAAAATTCCTCTCCTCATAGGGCCCCGTTCGGTCAAATGACTGCCGCTTTTCGTGAGCGTCAGCCGGCCGTGCCAGCCTTGCGCGCCTGCGCGGCGCGGCGGAGATCGTCCAGCCCCAGACGCCGCTGGTCCCGATTTCGGCGCGGCCGCGACAGCAGGCTTAGCGCCGCCGACCGATGTAACATTGGCGGATTCTCTTGCCGGCGTCTGGCGGGCCGCCGGACGTGTCGGCTGTATGGTCGTCTCAGTCATATTCTTGGTGGTTTCCTTGTCGTTGTTTTGGACGGCTGCCTTCTTTGCGACTTTGGCAAGACGCCGAAGCGCAGAAGCTGCCTCTTTTGCGGTTACCTCACCGGCCGCCGCTCCGGCAAGATCAATTCGCACGGCGCCTTCGGTGCTGGCCTGCAAATATCCCTCACTGTTGCAATAATGTCCTAATGCGGTTCGGATTCGCGCGTGCGATATCGCGGATTGCGCCCTCAAATCCTCACGAACACCTAATTTAAGCGGGCGGGCATGCGCCGGATCCAACGCAAATGCCTGCGGAAAGGCTGCGGCAAGTTCCGAAATGGTGGCTTCGGCTTTGCTTGTGCGGTTCGCCATCACAAACCTCAAGACATGATCAAATCGGTCGTGGAGCAGCACGCATGATGCATCTGCCCGCCGATATGGCTGCGGACCGATTCATGGACGTGGGTACGGCGATATTTAGGGGGGCAGCTATCATGTCGCGAAGGGCGCCAAGATTTGATCGTTAACCACTAATGCAATTCGACGCGTCTGCGAACAGGTTCCTCTTGATTTTTGCAAAAAATATTTTGTGATTGCGGGTCGATAGGCCGCCGCTGTCGCACTCCAAGCGCTTCGCAACACAGGCTCGCTATCCCTGATATACGCAATGAAATTACAGTCTGCCAAAGTTGTAGCGCCCCGGGGTTGAGCCGACCCGAAGACCCTTATTTCACTTGGAACCAATCGACGCCGCCCGCCGCACTGCGCAAACCATGGCGCGCGATCAGCCAGCGGCCTGGGTTGTCCGCCACGAAAGCAATTCGGGCGATCTGGCGCCCCGGCACCACGATTGTGTCGAGCCAATAGGGCTTCCAACCGTCATCAAGCCGGTCAAGGAGGCGGAAATGATGACCATGCACATGCACCACATGCTCGGCGGCCTCGCGATTGTCCAACGCCAAATTCACGGTGCGGCCGCGTTCCACCGTAAATAGTGGGGTCTGCCGGGGCACCATGGGGCCGCTTGCTACGGGATTACCAGGTTGGATCGGTAGTGTCACGCGTAATGCGCCGGAAAAATTCATTCGTTCCGGAAGCGGATTGGCGGCAAGCGCCGGAGGGTCACGCAGCGGTGCCGCGCGTATCTCGGGACCATCATAAACAATTCGGGCCAGGGATAGTTCGTCAGCCGCGCTGCTTGCAGCCGCTGCTTGCCCAAACATGATCGGGGCGATAGTTCCCGCCGAAAAAGTCGCGTCCACGATAACGTCGGCGCGGTTTCCCGGGCCCAGGACGACTCGGCCGCCACGGCTTTCGAACGGTTCAGCCGGTTCGCCATCAAGGGCGATCACGAATACCCGGTGGCCGTCGATATGAGCAGCCATCACCCGCGAATCGCAAGCATTGATGAATCGCAAACGCAAGCGCGCGTTGGGGCGCACCGCGATCTCAACCGGGGTGGCTCCATTGAGCGTGGGCCGCGGTTCATCGGCGCCGCCCGACGCAATCTCTGCAAACACCAGGACCTGGTCCAGGTCAGCGGCCGGCGGCGCCGCTTCATCGACGATCAGCGCGCCAAAAAGCCCGCGACCGAGCTGATGGCGAAAGGCAGATCGATACCAAAAGGTGCCCGAATCCGGAACCCTGAAGCGATAGTCGAAGCTCTCACCAGGCCCGACAGGTGCCTGGGTGAGGGGCGGAGCACCATCCATCGGATTGGGCACGCGCACGCCATGCCAATGAATGGCAGTCGGCTCGTCGAGCAGGTTGACAAGCCGTATCTTTGCCTCATCGCCCCGTTGGAGCCGAATGACTGGTCCGGGCACCGCGCCCCCAAATCCTTGCGGCGTTGCTCGCAACACCAAACTACCGTCTGGCGTCGTTTCGCTTCGCGCTGGAGGCGCTAACGCCACGAGGGCACAGCCGGAACCTATGAGCAGATGGCGTCGCGACAACATGGCGTCATGATCTACCCGAACAGGACGTCAAGCGACAGCTCATTTCCGGTTGCTCCGCCGACGTTCGTTACATCGAGCTGGGTCCCAGGCACGGCGGTGTAGATGTGTGAACGCGCGGCGCCCGGATCTGCCGGGGCGGTCCGGCCACGCTGCCGTTGCCATCGATTATATTGCGACAGCGATTTTGCGCGCCCAAGCGAAGGTAGCGATTCGGAGCTAGACACATTCCGGCAGGAAGTAGTCGCTGACGGCGTAACCCATGACAAAGCGCCGGTCCATGGCGATTTTGACGTGCCGGTTCGCCCGACCCAGTCATCATCCACGCAATCGCCACGATGTCGCCGGAAATTATTCACATTCCGACTGTATCTAATTCTTCATGCGCGATTCGTCTGTGATCGGACGCTAGGGTCGACGACAGCGACGACGCGCCACGGAGAATACTTGCGTAATTCGGTTGCAACGGCGTCGAGACTCATTAAGTAATGGGGTGAGGAGAGGGGCATTGTTACCCCTTGGTGTGGAAACGAAGCTTTCGCGCATGGCCGAGATCGTGAACCTCCGCAGTGCTCGCAAGCGCGCCATTCGTCGGCACGAGGAAGATCGGGCCGCTGCGGCAAGGGTTTCCCATGGCTTATCAAAGGTTGAACGTGCACGCGCCAGAACGGAAACAGCGAAGCTCCGCCGCGAAATCGACGGGCACCGTATCGAAACAGGAGAATCTGATGAAATCGCCGGTCGTTAAGCGCTCAATCGTGATCGCGGGGCACAAGACGAGCGTCAGTTTGGAGGATGCGTTCTGGAACGGGCTGAAGGAAATCGCCGGGAAACGCGATTTGACCCTGTCCGACATGGTCGCCACCATCGACAAGGAACGCCGACACGGCAATCTGTCGTCTGCGATTCGGCTGTTTGTGCTGGACTATTATCGCGGAAATAACCCGCTGGCCGAGAGCAAAACTCCGGGGGTCGGAACAGGGCGAGGCGAACCGGCACTGCGTGCCGAGTGAACCGCATTAGGGCCAGCCAAACCAAACGCAGTGCGTTAGTTAAAATGCCGCCGCGTCGCTTACCGGCGGCCTCCCGGTAGAGCCGGCGCCATAGCCTTGGGTGGTGACTGCGGCACCGGCCGGCGCGAGGGACGTGGTGATCTTGCCTCGCTGAGCGCGTGTGGTGATCTTGCCTCGCTGACCGATTCGGGAGCGCGCCGCAAGCCGATCCCGGTCTCCGGGCGATGTCGTTCCGTTTCAGCGGTACCCAAGGCCTTGATATCTTCATCGCCGGCGCGCGCCATTTCCCAGCCGATGAGGCCGGCGACATCGGCGCTTCGGCGCGCTGCCCGCAGAGGACCCTTGACGACCAGGGCCATCTCTGGGGGGCCGTTTGACGCATCTGTGCGGTCCGGTACTGTCATCAGTAGCCGCAAATCGAATTGCCAATCGTTCAGCCCTACCGTTATCGAACCGCTTATATCGGCGCCCTTGGCCGGCGCCGCGAATTTAACGATCCGCGCACGCCCTTCCCCAAAGACGATCGGAGCGGTCGCGACTTCAATCTGCAACCTTCCAGCGTCGAGCGCCGCATTCGCAATCTGGGCAACCCGGATCGTATTGCTGGCGAGAGCCCGATCGCTCGCCAGGGCGTTGAGCACCACCTCGATCGCCGAGGGATTTAGTCCGGCGATGTCGACATGTTCCACCGTCAATACGCCGCCGCCTTCAAGCGCGCCGACCAGTGCCGCGGGACTCAAGCCCTCTCCTTGCACATCCGCCGATAGAGATAGACGGCCGGATGCCGGCACCGGCAATGCATCGGCTAGCAGAGCCGGCAGATCGGCATTTTTCAACGTCATGCGGGACTGAAGCGCCAGCCCGCCTCGCTTGCGTTTGACGCTCGCGTCAAGCGCAAGCTGCCCATCGGCCAGCGTCCCAGTCACACCCGTTAGAGAAAAGCCGCCAGGGTCGAGCATCAAAGTACCGCCCAAATCGTGTGTGACAAGCCCGGCGACCCATTGCGCCGTCGCCACCTGAAAATCGATGCGACCCTCAAGGTCGACCCCGTTCACCGGCGCGAACGGTTCGGCGACCCACGCGACCGCCGCGCGGCGCGCGGGTTCGCGTGGGGCACCGGTAAGGACCGCCATCACTTCGCCGGCGTCAACCTGATCGGCCTTGATCTGCCCATTGATCCGCAACGGCCCGCCAAGCCGGAAAGACAGGCGACCCGCCACGGCCGAACCGGCGGCTTTGCCGGAGATCTCAGTGATGTCGATGGCGTCGCCATCGCGCACCAGACGCATATGGAGATCGACGGGCAGCGGGGACGATCCAGCGCGCCGCGGCAATTTGGCGTCAGCCGCGCGAAACGCGACATCGAGGGCGGCTGTCCCTGATTGATTTACCGGCCCATTTGCGGAGACGTCGATATCGGGGCCGGCAAATTTTGCCTCGACGACAAACGAGCGCCCGGCAGCGCTGTCAGCTTGGAAGCTCAGGAGGGCCGGCCGGGTGGACACAGTAGCGAGCCGATCGAGCCCGACAACGGCCGACAGTAAGCGGCCATCTTCGGCATCGAAATGGCCCCCCACATGGACTTCGGCAGCCGCTGGATCCGCTACATCACCAATCGCGGTACCATCGACGTGTAATTTTATACCTGCTATCTTGCCGTCAGCCTTTACCGTTGCGGCTGTTTTCGCATGACCAGCCGCACCCGATTGCGGTTCCACATCCAGATACGCGTTGAGATTGAACGGTTCTGCCCGGCCGTTCTTGTTCCGTCGCAGGGCCTCGGAAAGCTCCGGCAGAAATTGGTCAAAAACTATCAAAACACCATCCAGCCGCGGTGCCGCTGCCGACATCGCAATCGAGCCGCGCCACAGGTCGGCGACGCTATCGATGCGCCCGTGCGCATCCAACGAGGCGCCGCCGAAGTCGGCTGCCGACAGCCGTTCGATGTTCAAACCCGATCGATCGAAGCTCAGCTTGACGCTGATCTCGCGCGCCTCCGTCCCCCTATAAAAGGCGCGGCCGATATCGAGGCCGAGCGCAATCTCGCCGGCGCGTTCGAGCGACGCCGCCGCGAATACCGCCGTCCCGAGCGCGAGCGCGCCGCCGATGTCCACCTCCGCGCCGGCTAGCACGGCCTCGAGGCGCGCCTTTGTGGACGATGTGGCGAACCGATACTCAACCCGGCCTTGTAGAACCTTACGGTCGATCTCAGCTTTGAATGCTTCGACTGCGATACGCGTGCCGCCCAAGGTAACGGTGCCACTGCCCCGCATCGGATCGAGCGCAGGGGCACCCGCAGCGCTGTTCCCCGCGATCCACGCGAAAAACGGCGCCGGAGCGTTGGAATCGATCGCTACCGGGCCGGTGAATTCAACGTCTCCGTTTGCCTGCGCAAGCCTGCCCGACATCCGCACCTGGGTCGCGCCCGGTGCCCGGAACGCAACCGAACCCAAATCCCAGCCTGCGGTCGTCGCACCGAACTCGCCATGCACAGCAGTAAGGATACCGCCGCCAACGGTCAGGCTGTCGATGCCGAGGGTGACATGAACCGGCCATGGTGTCGGCTGCGCGGCTACCAGACCGCCGATGAGCGCTTTGATCTGCTCCATCGGCCGCCGCCTCGGCGTATCAGCCGGGAGCATGCGATCGAGATTGATTTGGCGGGCCGCCAGCGTCGCCGCCATGCGCGGCTCGCGGCCGAACGTCAAGTCGGCGGCGCCCGTCAACCAAATGGCGCGCGCTTCCGGCCCATATTGCAAGTCCACCTGTTCGAAGCGGGCGTCGCGCGCAGTCGCTTTGAGCTTTCCGGCGAGCTTCCATGGAACGTTGATGGTGATCGGACGACCCGGCGCCGCCGTACCGATGACTCGCGATAGGGTCATTGCGCCCTCATAGCGCGGCGAACCGTTTTCCACCCATACCGCGCCGTTGGATTCGAACGTCAGTGCCCGCTCGTTCGCGTCGATCGCGAGGCGAAATTTCGTGCCGCCGTCGCTACCGCGACGGCTCGCGGATATCCGATAGCCGAATCGCTCGCCATTCTGAGCAAAACTGCCTTCGGCCTTGAAGGGCCCGGCAAGCGAGTTCGCGCTGCCGCTTAGCACGATATTGTCGATGGCGAGCCGACCGCCGCTGGCCGCGTCGATTAGGGTCAATCGGCCGTTGCCGACGGTGAAGTGTTCGATTCCGAAACGGTCGGGATCGAAACCCGGGCTGAACGCAAACATCTCCACATGCCCGGATTGGTCGAGAGCGGCCATTATTTCGGGGCCGTCGACAGCGACGTCACGGGCCTGCACCTCGCCGCGCATCAGCGCACCAAGGCTGAATTCCATGGCGACGGTATGTGCCTTCACATTTCGGGGTGACCCAGCCTCACCGATTTCTACATCGGAAAGCTTGAGCGAAAGGGTCGGCAGAAGACGCACCGTAATGGGCCCGCCGACCCGCACCGGGACGCCAGCCAGTCCACTCGCCCGCGCCTCGACAGCGGCACGGTAATAACCCCAATCTATCAAAGGCGGCCCTACCAGCGCTGCCACCAGCACCACTATGATCGCAATGCCAAGACTGAGAAGCGCCGTCTGCACCACCGTGCTCCACTCTGGAATTTGATCAATCTATCCGGCATCGTTCCGGCGCTTTACGACCGGCACCGTGTTCCTAATCTACACGCCATGTCCGATCGCAGGAAGCAAGCACCATAAAATTGCCGGCGCCCAATCCACCGCAACCGTTGGATCGATGCGGCAATCCGGCGGGAACGCCTATCCGCCAGCAGGATGATACGGCGCCATAACGATCCGGACAACAGACGTCCGGGCGCCGTGGCTCAGCAGTGTGGCGCCGCGGTCCTGGGCTCGTATATAAAGCGCGCCACGCCACCATAGTGTCGCGGTAGGATTCGGCGCCCGAAACGTGGTCCGGTTCTATGCGCCTCTTTTCAGGAGTTTAAACCCATGGCCGAACGTTGGACGCCGCAGACCTGGCGCGACAAGCCGATCCAGCAGGTGCCGGATTATCCTGACCGGGCGGCCCTGGCCGAGGTCGAGAAGCAACTGGCCACCTTTCCGCCGCTGGTATTTGCCGGCGAGGCGCGGACTCTGACCAAACATCTCGCCCGCGTCGCGGCCGGCGAGGCATTTTTGCTCCATGGCGGCGATTGTGCGGAGAGCTTCGCCGAGCACGGCGCCGACAATATCCGGGATTTCTTCCGCGTGTTCCTGCAGATGGCGGTGGTTCTGACCTTTGCCGCCGCGCTGCCGGTCGTGAAAATCGGCCGCATCGCCGGGCAGTTCGCCAAGCCGCGCACCTCGCCGGTGGAAAAGCGCGGCAGTGTCGAATTGCCCAGCTATCGCGGCGATATCGTCAACGGCAACGACTTCACCGCCGCCGCGCGCACGCCCGATCCGCGCCGCCAGATCGAGGCCTATCGGCAGTCGGCCGCGACGCTGAACCTGCTGCGTGCCTTCGCGCAGGGCGGCTACGCCAATCTCGGCAGCGTGCATCAATGGATGCTCGGCTTCGTGAAGGATTCTCCGCAGTCGCGGCGCTACACCGAGCTTGCCGACCGCATTTCCGAGACGCTGGGCTTCATGCGGGCGATCGGCCTCGACCTCGAGGACCATCCGGAGCTGCGCACCACCGACATCTATACGAGCCACGAGGCGCTGCTGCTCGGCTACGAACAGGCGATGACGCGGGTCGATTCCACCAGCGGCGACTGGTACTGCACCTCCGGGCATTTCCTGTGGATCGGCGACCGCACGCGGCAGACCGATCACGCCCACGTGGAATTCTGCCGCGGCATCAAGAACCCGCTCGGGTTGAAATGCGGACCGTCGTCGAAGGCCGACGACCTGCTGCGGCTGATCGATATGCTCAATCCAGACAACGCGCCGGGCCGCCTCACGCTGATCTGCCGGATGGGTTCCGACAAGGCCGGCGACCTGCTGCCGCCGCTGATTCGCGCCGTCAAGCGGGAGGGCCGGCAGGTGGTATGGTCATGCGACCCGATGCATGGCAACACCATCTCCTCGGCGTCCGGCTACAAGACCCGGCCGTTCGACCGCATCCTGTCGGAGGTGAAGGCGTTCTTTGCGGTTCACCAGGCCGAAGGCACCTATGCGGGCGGCGTGCACCTGGAGATGACCGGACAGAACGTGACGGAATGCACCGGCGGTGCCCGCGCCATCACGGACGAGGATCTGAACGACCGCTACCATACCTTCTGCGATCCGCGGCTCAATGCCGAACAGTCGATCGAACTGGCATTCCTGCTGGCGGAATTGCTCAAGCAGGAGCGGCTCGGCAAGGGCTTGGCCTTGCCCGCGGCGTCCGGCATGTAGGACGGGTTGAGCGCATTCGCGAAACCCATCATGGGCCGTGATTCGTGGAGAGTCAGCCGATGGGTTCCGCCGGAAGGTACGGCCGCAGGCCGGACCTCGGCTCTACCCATCCTACGCATATTATCAATGTGATAAGCCGCGGGCGCGACGCCCGCGCTCCCAGGAACCGCCATGAACGCCCGCCCCGCCGACCGGCTCGCCATCGCGATCGCCCAGATCAATCCGATCGTCGGCGACATCGCGGGCAATGCCGACAAAGCCCGCGCCGCCCGCGCCACGGCGGCCGCCGCCGGCGCCGACCTGGTGGTGCTGCCGGAGCTCTTCATCTGCGGCTATCCGCCGGAGGATCTCGTGCTCAAGCCGGCGCTGCAGGCGGCCTGCCGCACCGCCGTGGAGGCGCTCGCGCGCGACACCCAGGACGGCGGACCGGCGCTGCTCATCGGCACGCCTTGGGTGGAGGACGGCAAGCTCTATAACGCCGTGGCGCTGCTCGACGGCGGCCGCGTCGCCAGCTTGCGCTTCAAGGTCGATCTGCCGAACTACGGCGTGTTCGACGAAAAGCGGGTGTTCGCGCCGGGGCCGCTGCCGGGGCCGATCAATTTTCGCGGCGTGCGCCTCGGCGTGCCGATCTGCGAGGATATTTGGGGCTCGGAACCGGTGGAATGCCTGGCCGAGACCGGCGGTGAGATCCTGCTCGTGCCGAACGGCTCGCCCTACCGGCGCGGCGTCATCGACGAGCGGCTTAATGTGGCGGTGGCCCGCGTCCAGGAGTCGGGCCTGCCGCTCGTCTATGTGAACCAGGTCGGCGGGCAGGACGAATTGGTGTTCGACGGCGCCTCGTTCGTGCTCAACGCCGATTTGACTTATGCGGTCCAGCTGCCGGCGTTCGGAGAGGAGGTCGCGACCGTCGTCTTCACCCGCGCCGCCGGCGGCTGGCGCGCCGAACCCGGACCGATCGCCAAGCTGGAGACCGGTGACGAGGCCGATTACGCCGCCTGCGTTCTGGGCTTGCGCGACTATGTGAATAAGAACCGCTTTCCAGGCGTCGTCATCGGTCTTTCCGGCGGCGTCAACTCCGCGCTGTGCGCCGTGATGGCCGTGGATGCGCTCGGCGCCGCGCGCGTGCGCTGCATCATGATGCCGTATCGTTTCACCTCGCAGGCATCGCTGGACGACGCAGCCGCCATCGCCACGGCGCTCGGCATCCATTACGACATCGTGCCGATCGCCCCCGCGGTCGAGGGGCTGGAGAAGACGCTGGGACCGCTCACGGCGGGCCTGCCGCGGGACGTCACTGAAGAAAACCTGCAGGCGCGCGCCCGCGGCACCATCCTCATGGCGATCTCCAACAAGTTCGGCCTGATGGTGGTGACCACCGGCAACAAGTCGGAAATGTCGGCGGGCTATGCGACCCTCTATGGCGACATGAATGGCGGCTTCAATCCGGTCAAAGACCTCTACAAGACCGAGGTCTACCGTCTCGCCCGGCTGCGCAATGCGTGGCGACCCGACGGCGCGCTGGGTCCTGCGGGCCCGGTCATCCCGGACAACGTCATCGTGCGCCCCCCGACCGCCGAATTGCGCGAGAACCAGACCGACCAGGATTCGCTACCGCCCTACGACCTCCTCGATGCCGTGCTGGAGCGCCTGGTCGAGCGCGAGGAGCCGATCGCCGACATCGTCGCGGCCGGCTTCGACCGCGACACCGTGCTGCGCATCGAGCGCATGCTCTATCCGGCCGAATACAAGCGCCGGCAGGCGGCGCCCGGCGTCAAGGTAACGCTAAGAAATTTCGGCCGCGACCGCCGCTACCCGATCGTCAACCGCTTTCGCGATGCCGGGACGGTGCCGCCGCCGCCGGCGCCGGCACCCGTCAGGGGCGCGGCCGCAAGCGAGGCCATCGACTTTTGAGGAATGGTCGGTGCGGCTACTGCGGCATTCGTTCGAAGCCCATTCGGCGACAGCATCCTCTATAATGGCATACGGTGTCATAACACCGAAGTGACGAGCAAAGATTTCGACTTTTTTTGTGGGGGTCGGCCACTATGCCGCGTTGTGTTTGAGCGGTTCGATTCGCGCAATATCCGCGGCCAGATCGTCCGCCGCCGAATTCGAGGTCGAACTGCGCCTGGATGTTCATCCAAAATGCCGGTGTGGTTCCGAAAAAACGCGCCAAACGCAGCGCCGAGTCGGCGGTGATCGGCGCTCTTTCTCGCGCGATGCGCTCGATCCGGGTGCGCGGAACCCCGCAGCCCGCGCGACCGCATAGGACGAGAGCTCCAGTGGAAGCAAAAAATCCTCCCGCAGCACTTCGCCGGGATGGACCGGCGCAAGCTTTTTTTCCTCCATGATGTTCCACTCCGAGGATCAATAATATTATTAGGCCCAAAGATTTATTGGTCGTGGTCGGTTTTCAACGTGCGCGGCGAAGGCCCGTAGGGCGCAAGAAGCGAAGCGTATCGCGGCGATCAGCACTGGGCTGATCCAACAGCTGAGCGGTTCGCGGAAGAACCGGCTGGAACGCCGGCCATCTTTCGCCTCGTTGCGGCGCAGTGCGCTTCGCTTCTTGCGCCCTACACGCGGACGCACGACAGGTGATTCGGCGGTGTATTGGGCCTAGAAATCCGGCTTCGCGGCCGATGCGCAATTCGCCATCATCGAAATCTGGTATAACCGCGGGCAAATGTAATTTACGGCGCACCGGTCACGCCCACTCCGCCTGGGCCTCGGCGCGCAAATCGAAGGTGCTGCGCACACCGATATCGTCGAAATGCGCGGCGAGGAAGCGCTGCGCGGCCTGCCGGCCCGCCTTGTGCAGCAGGCGAAAGAAATCGTAATCCGTGGCGACCTTGGTGTCGGCGGAATAGGTCGCACCGCCCTCTCCCAGCACGATGCGGTGGGCGTTGATGCGCTGGTATTCTCCGGGTCCGGTCCCGCGCGGCAGCCGCCCCTGGTCGATCAACCGAGCCACGAAAGCGATGGCGCGATATTCCGCCAGCAGGGATGAATTGAACGTAATCTCGTTGACCCGGTTCATGATGTCGTGAACTGAGGTCGGCACCTGCGGCCGTTCGATCGGGTTGATCTGCACGATCAGCACGTCCTCGGTCGTGGTGTTGCCGAAGAACGGAAAAATAACCGGATTACCCATATAGCCGCCGTCCCAATACGACTCGCCGTCGATCATGACGGCGTGGAAGACCATCGGCAGCGCGGCCGAGGCCATCACCACGTCGGCGGTGATCTTTTCGCGGGGGAAGATGCGCAGCCGCCCGGTGGCCACATTGGTAGCAGAGACGAACAGATGGAGATCGGTGGCGCCGCGCACGGCATCGAAATCCACAAAGCGCGCAATGATGCCGGCGAGCGGATTGATGTTCAAAGGATTGAGATCGTAGGGCGAGAAATATTTAGACATGGCGTCGAACCACGCCTGCATGGGCGAATCCGCGAGCGGTGAGAATGTGAGCAGGCGCTCGACGATCTGGCGCTGGGCGAACGGCAGGTTGCCGTCGATGCTCACCGCCCGCCAGAAATCCGCGAGCCGCTTGCGCGCCTCGGCCGGCCCGCCGCGTGCCAGCCCGTCGGCCATCATCACGGCGTTGAGCGCGCCGGCCAACGTCCCGGACAGGCCTTCGATGACGAGGCGGCCATCTTCGAGCAGATGATCGAGCACACCCCAGGTGAACGCCCCGTGCGCACCGCCGCCCTGCAACGCGATGTTTATGGTCTTGGTCGCAGCGCCGGCATGGCGGGGGACCGTGGCATTCGTCATTCCGCGGTCCAGCCGCCGTCGATCGAGAGATTGGCGCCGGTGATCTGCGCGGCCGCATCGCCGCACAAATACAGCGCCAGCGAGGCCACCTGTTCGGAAGTCACGAACTCCTTGGTCGGCTGGGCGGCCAGCAGCACGTCGCGCTTGACCTGCTCCTCGGTCATGTTGCGCGCCTTCATGGTGTCCGGGATTTGCTTCGCCACCAGCGGCGTCCACACATAGCCGGGGCTGATGCAGTTGACCGTGATGCCGAAGGTGGCGACCTCCAGCGCGACCGTCTTGGTAAGCCCGGCGATCCCATGTTTGGCGGACACGTAAGCGACCTTGAACGGCGAAGCCACCAGCGAATGTGCCGAGGCCGTCGAGATGATACGGCCCCATTTGCGCGCCTTCATCCCCGGCACCGCCGCGCGCACCGCATGAAACGCGGCGGACAGATTAATGGCAATAATCTGATCCCATTTCTCGATCGGAAATTCCTCGACCGGGGCGACATGTTGAATGCCGGCATTGTTGACCAGGATGTCCACCGAACCGAGCGTCGATTCGGCGAGCTTGATCATGGCGAAAATGTCGTTCGGCTTGGTCATATCGGCAGGAGAATAGATCGCCTGGACGCCGAATTCGCGTTCGATTCCCATGCGCTCCTTCTCGATGTCGGCGATCGTGCCGAACCCGTTGATCATCACATTGGCGCCGTCCTGCGCCAAAGCTCGCGCGATCGCGAGCCCGATGCCGGAGGTCGATCCGGTAACGACCGCGTTTTTTCCCTTCAGCATGATTGATCCTCCGGTTCGCAAGCGGCGGAACGCTCGGGGAGCCTCCACGATGTTGCGATGCAGCATCTACCGCGAAGGCTCGCTCGGTTCAAGCCGCCAGCGACAAAGCCCGGAGCCGGACGGCCACCGCAGGCTCCTCCCTTGCTCCCTCCGGCTGAAGACTGTGTGTTGGCTGCGGGGCCTCGTTGCGCTGCGGAGCGTGCTCCGCCTACCGAGCGCCCCGCTGCTTGTTCACCAGCGCCACGATCCGCGCGGGGCTGATCGGGGCCTCGTTGATCTTCACCCCGAACGGCGCCAGCGCGTTCTCGACCGCCCCGATGATGGCGGCAATCGCCGCGATGGTGCCGCCCTCCCCTGCCCCCTTGACCCCCAGCGGATTGAGCGGAGACGCGGTTTCGCTGTGCACGATGGCGACCGGCGGCATGTCGGGTGCCGTTGGTAACAAATAATCCGCGAAGCTGGTGGACTGCGGCTGGGCGCCGGAATCGTAGTGAAGCCGCTCGAACAGCGCGTTGCCGATGCCGTGGGCGAGGCCGCCAACCACCTGGCCTTCCACCACCATCGGGTTGATCACCGTGCCGCAGTCATGCAGCAAGGTATAGCGCAGGATGGCGACGGCTCCGGTCTCGCTATCGACTTCCACCTCCGCCACATGGGTGCCGTTGGCGTAAGTTGACTGATCCGGCTGGAAGTAGGCGGTGTGTTCGAGGCCAGGATCGAGCCCGCCCGGCATCGCAAAGCCCGGCATGCCGATGGAGCGCACCGCGATCTCGCGAAAGCTCTTTTTCAGCCCCGGCACGCCGCGCACCTGCGCAAAGCCGTCGCGCAGATCGAGATCGTCGGGCGACACCTCCAGCATGTCGGCGGCGATCAGCTTGATCTTCTTCGCCAGCGCAATGGCGGCGAGATGCGCCGAGGAGCCGGCATTGACCGCGGTGCGGGCCGCGAAGGTGCCGACCCCAAAGGCGATCTCCTTGGTGTCGGCCGTTGCGACCGTCACGTCCCGGTAAGAGACGCCGAGCTGGTCGGCCGCGATCTGGGCCAGCGTCGTCTTGTGCGATTGCCCCTGCGGGGTGGCGCCGGTGTAGAGCACCACCTTGCCCGTCGTGGCGACCCGTACGGTGGCGCCCTCATAGGGACCGAGCCCGGTGCTTTCCACGGCATTGCTGATGCCGATGCCGATATAGCGGCCCTCCCGCAGCGCCATCGCCTGCCGGGCCGGGAAATCCGAATAGCCGGCGGCATCGAGGGCGCGCGTTTGCGTGGTGGGATAATCGCCGCTGTCATAGGTCACCGGACGGCCGTCGCGCGAGACGATACCGACTTTGTACGGCATCTGCGCCGGCGTGATGAAATTGCGCCGGCGCACTTCGGCGCGGTCGAGGCCGGCGGTTTCGGCGAGGCGGTCCATCAGCCGCTCCATCACGAACACGCCCTGCGGGCGGCCGGCACCGCGCACCGGCGTCGTCGAGATCATGTTGGTGTAGACGGCGTTGAGCTCGATGCGAAAGTTTGGGATCACATAAGGCCCCGGCACCGTGGTGGCGGCGATCCACGGCAGCACCAGGCCCCACGGAATGAACGCGCCGGTGTCGTGCAGGAGCCGACCGCGCAGGCCGAGGATTCTGCCGTCACGATCGGCCGCGAGCTCCATCTCCCAAAGCTGGTCGCGCTCCTGGTGGGTGCAAAGAAAATTCTCGCGCCGGTCCTCGATCCATTTCACCGGCCGTCCGAGCATTTTTGCGCTGGCCGCGACGCACGGATATTCCGGATAGATCGCGCCCTTGGGGCCGAAGCCCCCGCCTACATCCGGCGTGATCACATGCATCTGGTCGTCGTTGAGGTCGAGCACGTCTAGCAGCCCGCGCTTGATGCGATGCGATCCTTGCGAGGAAATGTAGACTGTGTAGCCATCCGTGACGGCGTCGTAGCTCGCCACCAGCCCGCGGCACTCCATGAAGAACGGTCCGCCGCGGTGGATCGTGATGCGCTCGCGCACCACATGGGCGGCGCCGGCGAAGGCCGCGTCGGGATCCCCGATGGTGATCGGCAGCCGCGCCGCAATGTTTGACGTGGCATCCACATGGGCGCGCGGGCTGCCCGGCGCTATCGCGGCGCTGCAGTCCGCCACCCCGGGGAGCGGATCGTAATCGACCTCGACCAGGGCGGCGGCATCCTCCGCCACCTGACGGCTGTCCGCCACCACGACCGCAAGCGGCTCGCCCGCGTAAACCGCCTCACGGTCGGCGAGCGCGAACGGCATGTGGAGCTGCGTGATCGCCGGGCTCGGCACGAACAGCGGCAAGGCATTTTGGCGCAGCTCATCCGGCAGGTCCGCGAAGGTCAGCACCAAGTGTACGCCCGTGTGCGCCTTTGCGGCCGCCGTATCGATGCCGCGGATCATGGCATGCGGATAGGCGCTGCGCACGAAGGCCGCATGCAGCGTGCCGGGCAGCCGGATATCGTCGATGAAGCGCCCGCGGCCCGCCAATAACGCCGGGTCCTCCTTGCGCTTGACCGCCGCTCCGAACCATTTCGCTCCCATGCATGCTCCGATACGGTCCAAGGTCGAACTCCGGCGGACTGGCCCAATGCCCGGGTCCAACATCCAAGAACCGGAGCGCCGCAGCATAACAAAATCGCCCGCTTTCGCGGGCGATTTTGCCGAAAACTCTGCCTGTGCTTGCCCGTTACAGGTCACCAAACTCCGCACCTACGCGTCCCGGAATTACTTCAGCGGCACGTAGACTTCGATGACGAGGTCATCCTCCGGGGTCGTCATCGGATCCTTCAGGTAACGCTCGACGAACAGTTCCTTGGCTTCCAGGCTCTTGTCGTCAAGGTAGTTGGTGATTGCCTCATAGGTTGCGTCCATCTCGTCATAGGAGCCGCGATGCACAAATTTGAGCGCCTTGCCGGCTGGCGACAGCCCGACCATGAGATCGTCGCCGGTCGCACCGGCCGGCGCCTGGGCGACCGGCACCGCAGCCTGGAACTGGAAGCCCGTGTCGTCGGTCGCGGTGTAGATCGCCATCGGCACCCCGCTCGCCTTCACCCCGAGCTTATCCATGGCCGCATATACAGTCTTGAATGCGCCCCCGATCGTCTCGAACGCCGATTCCCAAAGTCCAGAACCGGTGACGTAAACGATCGTGCCCTCGGCCATGGTGACTTCCTCGCCAAACGAGTTGTCGGCCTGCACTTTGATCACCGGAGCCGACGATGGTGGATTGGGGGTTTGCGCCGGCGCGCGAAACAACCCGAACCCGACCACCGTGGCCGCTAAAACCGACAACCATACCAACCTCGAAATGCGCATGATATCCCCCTGCCCGCTCTGGTCCCCTGCGCGCCGCCAATTCCGGCTGCTGGTCCGGTGGCCGGCCGCGAAATCCATATGCGGCTGGCCATTGCGGCGCGCACAACCTATAAGCGGATATAAATCGGCAAGATCGAGGCATGAGCGAACTCAAAAGCCACACTTTCGTAAAAATGAACGGGCTCGGCAACGAGATCCTGGTAGTTGACATGCGCCAGAAAAAGCATTTAATTACCTCCTCGGAGGCACGCGCGGCAGCGAGCGCCGTGCCTTACGACCAGCTGATGGCAATTTATCCACCCCATGATACCAATAACGACGCTTACGTCAGGATTTTCAACAATGACGGCTCCGAAGCTGGAGCCTGCGGCAATGGTATGCGCTGTGTCGCCGATATCCTGTTGCGGGAAAGTCACAAACAGGCGCTGATCGTTGAAACCCGCGCCGGTGTGCTCACGTGCTGGCCGGGCGACGTGGCTCTCACGTCCACGGTTGACATGGGGATTCCGCGGTTTGATTGGAAGGATATACCGCTTGCACGGGAGTATTCGGACACGCGCGCGCTTGATTTGCGAATCGGGCCGCCCGACGCTCCTGTGCTGCGCTCGCCGTCGGCGGTCAGCATGGGCAATCCCCACGCGGTATTCTGGGTTGACGACATCCATGCCTACGATCTGGCCAGCATCGGACCAGCCCTGGAGCATGATCCGTTGTTTCCCGGCCGCGCCAACATTTCTCTCGCCCAAATCGTATCGCGTACGCACGTAGCCGTGCGTACCTGGGAACGCGGCGCCGGGCTCACCCGCGCCTGCGGATCGGCGGCCTGTGCCGCGGCCGTGGCCGCCGCCCGGATCGGGCTTGCGGAAGGCCGCGTAACCGTAACGCTGCCGGGCGGCGACCTCGGGATCGCGTGGGGCGCGGACGGCCACGTGCGTATGACCGGACCGGTTGCGTATGAATTCGAGGGCCGCTTCGATCCGGCGCTGTTCGAGGCCGCGGCCTCATCCCCATGAGTGTCGAGGTTCTTACCTTTGGCTGCCGGCTCAACACCTATGAATCCGAGGTGATTTGCCGAAATGCCACCGCCGCCGGCCTTGGCGCCGGTGTTCTGGCCGACGTCGTGGTGGTGAACACCTGTGCCGTTACCGCGGAAGCGGAGCGGCAGGCCCGCCAGGCGATCCGCCGGCTCAAACGTGAACGGCCGCAGGCCCGCATTGTCGTCACCGGCTGTGCGGCCCAGACGAGCCCGGACCGATTCGCCGCCATGGACGAAGTCGATCGCGTGATCGGCAACGACGCCAAGATGGACGGCGGCGCCTGGACGGCCGCGCGCGCGGCACTCGCCGCGATCCCGGATTTCGGGATCGGACAGGCGGAGAAGATCGCCGTCAACGACATCATGGCGGTCAAAGAAACCGCCGCCCACCTCATTGAGGGTCTGGAGGGGCGCGCCCGCGCCTTCGTGCAGGTGCAGAACGGCTGCGACCATCGCTGTACGTTCTGCATCATTCCATACGGCCGGGGCAATTCGCGCTCGGTGCCGATGGGCGCGGTGGTGGACGAGGTCCGGCGCCTCGCGCACAATGGCTACCGCGAGGTGGTGCTGACCGGCGTCGATCTGACGAGCTATGGCGCCGACCTGCCCGGCGCGCCAAAGCTCGGCGCGCTGGTGCGCCACCTCCTCAAGCATGTGGACGGCCTGCAGCGGCTGCGGCTCTCCTCGCTCGATTGCATCGAGATCGATTCGGCGCTGCTGGATGCCTTCGCCACCGAGGAACGTCTGATGCCGCATCTGCACCTCTCGCTCCAGGCCGGCGACGACCTCATCCTCAAGCGGATGAAGCGGCGCCATGGGCGCGCCGATGCCATCGCGCTGTGCGCGGATTTGCGGCGGCTTCGTCCCGGCATGGTCTTCGGGGCCGATCTGATTGCCGGATTTCCGACCGAAACCGAGGATATGTTTACCCGTTCCCTCGACCTCGTCGCGGAGTGCGGGCTCACCTATCTGCATGTTTTTCCGTACTCGCCGCGGCCGGGGACGCCGGCAGCCCGCATGCCGCAGGTCGCCCGCGAGGTCATCAAGGATCGCGCGAAGAGGCTGCGCCAGCGCGGCGAGACTGCCCTGCGGCACCACCTTGCTGCGGAAATCGGCGCGGTACGCCGCGTGCTCACCGAGTCCGATGACAACGGCCGCAGCGAGCATTTCACACCGGTGCGATTCGACACGCCGGTCGAGCCCGGCATCATCGTGACGGCGCGAATGACCGGCCATGACGGCCGCCGCCTGATTGCGGTCCCTGCGACGGAGAACCAACCATGATGACAAACGGATCGGCGGACCCCCACCTCATCGCCTCGATCGCGCAGCTCGAAGCGCTTTACGGCACGCCGTCGGAAACCGCGATGGTCAAGGAGATCGCCTATATCAGCCCGGAATACCGCGCCTTCATCGAAGCGGCACCGTTCTGCGCGGTCGCAACCTGCGGCCCGGAGGGGCTCGACTGCACGCCGCGCGGCGATCCTCCGGGCTTCGTGCGCGTAGCCGACGCCAAGACGCTGCTGATCCCGGATCGCCGCGGCAACAATCGCATCGACAGTCTGCGCAACCTCATCCGCGATCAGAGAATTTCGCTCTTGTTCCTGATCCCCGGCTGCGGCGAAACCATCAGGGTCAACGGACATGCCGTGATCTCGATCGATCCCGCCCTGTGCGAAAGCTTTATATTCGCCGGTAAACTGCCGCGCAGCGTCATCGTGGTGACGGTGGATAGCGTCTATTTCCAGTGCGCCAAGGCGATCGTGCGCTCCAATCTGTGGGACCCCGCAACGCAGGTCGATCGCAAAACCCTGCCGAGTTCCGGCACCATCCTGGCCGGCATAACCAAGGGTGCGCTCGGCGGCCCCGAGCACGATCGCGGTGCGCCCGAACGCCTGAGAGCGACGATTTATTGAGCCTTTGCTGGCGCGATCATCGATTTGCCGGCGGCATCGGCTTGAGATCATATTACGTTCACTTGATCCTTTCTCGCAGCCCGGTGACGCACGCGAAACGGTCCCCAGAGGCCCCCAGACGTTGGGGATACCGGATCGCTCGGTTTATCCGGGCGATGACGGCGCGCTCATTCCAGTTTCACATTGGCGGCGCGGCCAACCTCGGCCCACATCTTGGTTTCGGTGTCGATCAGCTTGACGAATTCCGCCGAGGTCGAGCCGACCGTCGGCGTCGCCATGGCGCGGAATTTTTCCTTCACGTCGGCCATCTGCATGATCTTGCGCAGTTCGGCCTCGAGTTTGCGGACGATCGCTGCCGGCGTCGCGGCGGGAGCGAACACGCCGCTCCACAGGCCGACTTCGACGCCCGGCACGCCGGCTTCCGCCATGGTGGGCACGTCCGGAAGGTCGTCGAGCCGCTTATCGGAGGTGACGGCGAGCGCGCGGACCTGGCCGCCCTTCGCCTGCGGGGTGGTGGGCGGCGGGTCCGCGATGGTGAACACCGATTGCTGGGCGATGACGCTAACGATCGAATCGCCGCTGCTCTTGTAGGGGATCGCGGTGGCGGGCGCGCCGGAGCGCAGCTTGAACAGTTCGGTGGCCAGCGTGAAGGCCGGCGACGAGGTGGCGTAGTTAGCCTTGTCGGGATTGGCCTTCATCCACGCCACCAGCTCGCGGATGCTCTTGGCCGGGTGCGACGGGTAGACCGATAGGATCAGCGGAAACGACGCAAGGTTGGAGATCGGCGCAAAATCCTTGAGCGTGGTGTAGGGCGGGCGCACCGAGATCGCCGGAATGATGCTCATGGCCCCGCTCGCCCCGATCAGCAGCGTGTAGCCGTCGGGCGGCGCCGCCATCACGCTGAGCGCCGCGAGGCTGCCGCCGGCGCCGACCTTATTCTCGACGATCACGCTCTGGCCGAGCCCCTCCTGCAGCTTCTGCGCAATGATGCGGGCGATGATATCGTTGCCGCCGCCGGCCGCGAAGCCGACGACGAGCTTGATGGTCCGGCTCGGGTAGGCCGCGGCCGGGTCGGTCTGGGCGCGGGCAGCCGTGCTCAGGGCGATCAGCCCAAGTGCCGCGAGGCCGGTCGCGCAGAGCCCTCGGCGCGAAGGGGTGAGTGTCATGGGCATCCTCCCGATTCCGACCGCGTCAGCACTCGGCATCATTTCAACAAGCTTCGCAATCCCGGCGTCGCCATGCAATGCCCGATTCAATCGATCCCAACCCCGAGCGGCTGCTCCGGCGGCGCCGGCACCCCGGAAAAGCGGCGGTGCAGCCGGTCAAGCGCCAGATAAATCACCGGGGTCGTGTAGAGCGTGAGCAGCTGGCTCAGCAGCAGGCCGCCGATGATGGTGATGCCGAGCGGGAAGCGCAGCTCCGAGCCGCTGCCGCTTTCGATCGCGAGCGGCAGCGCGCCGAACAGCGCCGCCAGCGTCGTCATCATGATCGGGCGGAAGCGCAGCAGGCAGGCCTGCACGATGGCCTCGGGCGGGGTGAGGCCGCCGGTGCGCTCGGCATCCAGGGCGAAATCGATCATCATGATGGCGTTCTTTTTCACGATGCCCATCAAGAGCACGATGCCGATCAGCGCGATGATCGACAGGTCCTGGCCGAACAGCATGAGCGCCAGCAGTGCGCCGACGCCGGCCGACGGCAGCGTGGAGAGGATCGTCAACGGGTGCACGAAGCTTTCGTACAGCATGCCGAGCACGATGTAGATCGTCACCACGGCGGCCAGGATCAGCCAGGGTTCGCCCGCAAGGGACGAAGCAAATTCGGCGGCATCGCCCGAATAGGTTCCGGTTACCGAGGCCGGCATGTCGATCTCGGCTTCCGCGGCCGTGATCGCCGCCACGGCGTCGCCCAGCGATGCGCCGGGCGCCAGGTTGAAGCTGATGGTGACGGCCGGGAACTGGTCCTGGTGCAGCACCGCGAGCGGTGCGATGGTGCGCTCTACGGTCGCGACCGCACTCAGCGGCACCAGGGCGGTGGCATTGGTCGGCAGCAGCACCAGCGAGGAGGTGGAACTCGACAGCGTCGGCTGCGTGGTGGTAGCACCGGCCGGCAGATAGAGCTTCGACAGCGTGCTCGGGTCGCGCTGATATTCCGGCATCGCCTCCAGAATGACGCGATACTGATTGGCCTGGCCGAAGATCGTGGTAATTTGGCGCTGGCCGAAGGCGTCGTTCAGCGTATCGCTGATCGCCTGCATGGAGATGCCGAGCCGCCCGGCCTTCTCGCGGTTGACCTTGATATCCACCCGCAGCCCGCCGTCCTGTGCCTCGGACGCCACGTCGCGCATGAGCGGGTCGGTGCGCAGCCGCGCCACGAGGGCGTTGGCCCACTTGCTGACCTCCGCCGCATCGGTTCCGGCGAGCGTATATTGAAACAGCGCACGGGAGGCGCGGGTGCTGATCTGGATGTCCTGCACCGGCTGGAAATACACCACCATGCCGGGGATGGACGCGACCGATTGCTTCAGCCGCTCGACGATGTCGGTGACGAAGCTTTTGCGCTCATTGCGGGCTTTGAGCGTGATGGCGAGCCGGCCTGCATTGGCTGTCGGATTGAGCGGTGTGACCCCGACCACCGAGATGACGCCGGTCACATCGGCGTCGCCGCGTACCGCATCGACGACGCGCTGCTGCAGGCGCTGCATCTCCGCATAGGAGACTTCCGGACCCGCCTCGGTGACGGCCTTGATCAGCCCGGTGTCCTGGATCGGCAAAAAGCCTTTTGGTATGACAATATAGAGCCAAACGGTGGCGGCGAGCGTCGCGAGCGTCAGGAGCAGCGTCGCGCGTTCGTGCCGCAGCACCCATTGCAGGCTGGCGTGATAGCCATCGATCGTCCGCTCTACGGCGCGATCGAGTGCGCGCATGACAGCCCCGGCATGGCGGCGTCCGCCGGAGCGACCGTCGCCATGGCGCAGCAGCCGGCTGCACATCATCGGCGTCAAGGTCAGCGACACCACCGCGGAGGTGACCACCGCGATGGTCAGCGTCAGGGCGAATTCCCGGAACATGCGCCCGACGATGCCGCTCATGAACAGCAGCGGGATGAACACCGCGACCAGCGATACGGTCAGCGAGATGACGGTAAAGCCGATCTCCTCCGAGCCGCGCAGCGCCGCTTCGAAGGCATCCTCGCCTTCCTCCATGTGGCGCACGATGTTCTCGATCATCACGATGGCGTCGTCGATGACGAAGCCGGTGCCGATCGTCAGCGCCATCAGCGACAGGTTGTCGAGGCTGAAGCCGCAAAACCACATCATCCCGAAGGTGGCGATCAGCGACAGCGGCAGCGCCACCCCGGCGATGAAGGTCGCCCGGATGGTGCGCAGGAACACCAGCACCACCAGCACCACCAGGCCGACGCTCAGCACCAGGGTGAACTGCACATCGTTCACGGAAGCCCGGATCGTCGCGGTGCGGTCCTGCACCACGGTGAGCGCAATGCCCTTGGGCATCGAGCGCTGCAGCTTCGGCAGTTCGATGCCGAGCCGGCGGACCGTTTCGATCACGTTGGCGCCGGGCTGGCGCTGGATATCGATGATGACGGCTGGCGTGCCTTGGTACCAGCCGCCGACCTTGCTGTTCTCCAGGGCGTCGATGACGTTGGCGACATCGCTCAAAAGCACCGGCGAACCGGCCCGGTAGGCCACGATCAAGGCACGATAGGTCTCAACCCCGGTGATCTGGTCGTTGGACGCGATGGTGTAGGACTGCGCCGTGCCGTCGAGCGATCCCTTCGGGCCGGCCACATTGGCGGCGACGATCGCGGACCGCAGGTCTTCCAGCGCGATGCCGTAGGAGGCGAGCCGGCCGAGATCGGCCTGGATGCGGATCGCCGGCTTGAGGCCGCCCTGGACAGAAACATGGCCGACGCCGCTGATTTCGCTCAGCCGCTGCGCAATCATAGTGTCGGCGAGATCGCTCATCCGCCGCAGCGAGATCGTCGGCGAGGTGAGCGCCAGCGTCAGCACCGGCGCGTCGGCCGGGTTCACCTTGGCATACACCGGCGGATAAGGCAGGTTGCGCGGCAGCGTCGAGCCGGCCGCATTGATGGCCGATTGCACATCCTGGGCGGCGGCATCGATGTCGCGGTTGAGGTCGAACTGCAGCGTGATCTGGCTGATCCCGTAGGAACTCGACGACGTCATCGTCGCAAGCGCCGGAATCTGGCCGAACTGCCGCTCCAGCGGCGCCGTCACCAGCGACGCCATGGTTTCTGCATTGGCGCCGGGCAATTGCGTGGTGACCTGGATGGTCGGAAAATCGATCTGCGGCAGCGACGCCACGGACAACAGCGAATAGCCGAGCAGGCCGCCGAGCAGCACGGCGACACCGAGCAGCGCGGTCGCGATCGGCCGGTGGATGAACGGCGCCGAGACGTATTCATTTAGGTCCGAAGACGATGGTGCCGTTGCACGCCCTCAAGACGGTTGCGCACGGGAAACGCTCCCCGGGTTAAGCGAGCCGCGTAGGGTGGGCAAAATCGCATGCACCGGGCAATGGCTGCCGCGGAGGCTTTTGGCGATTTTGCCCACCCCAAGGGCATTTCGACACGAGCCAAACATGGTCCAGCACTGGTCATGGCACGGCGGAGTTCGTTGTCCCGATTGCGCTGTGCCGCTGGGTCGTGCCGCGCTTGGGTTCTGCCGGCGCTTTCGGCTGATCGGCGGCGGCCGGCGGAGTGGGCGCCCCAGCCGTCCGCGATTCGGTTGGGGTCGGCACCGCCGCCGGCTGCGCAACCACCGTCGCACCGGGTGGCCTGCCTGCGGGCTTAGCCTCGGCCACGGGCCGCGGCGGCGGAGCGGCTTGCGCGACCGGAGCGGTCGGGGTCGCGCGCGGCGGACCGCGCCGCCTGCGCTCGCTGCCGGCCGGCCGGTCCAGATTTTCCGGCGTACCGATGACGATTTTGGCGCCGTCGGTCAGCTGCGCGAAGCCGGTCGTCACTACCCGCTCGCCGCCGTCGAGGCCGGCCGCGATCACGGCTTGCGCATCGTCCTGCTGGGCAACCGTGACCGGCTTTACGGTTACGGTATTATCGTCATTTGTCACATAGACGAAACTGCCATAGGGGCCACGCTGGACGGAGGCGCTCGGTATCGTCACCACCTGCCGCAGGGTATCGACCAGCAGTTTGACGTTGACGAACTGGCCAGGCCACAGCTGCAGGTCGGCGTTCGGAAACTCCGCCTTCAGCTTCACGGTGCCGGTAGTGGGATCGACCTGGTTGTCGATCACCACCAGCGTGCCGCGGTCCGCGACGGTGCGGTTGTCCTCCCCCAGCGCCTGCACGCTCAGCGGACCGCGCGCGAAGGCGCGGTTGACCTGCGGCAGCTGCTGCTGCGGCAGGGTGAAGATCACCGCGATCGGCCGCACCTGGGTGATCACCACGATGCCGGTGGTGTCGGCCGCATGCACGATGTTGCCGGCATCGACCAGGCGAATCCCGGTGCGGCCCGCCAGCGGTGCCACGATTTTGGTGTAGGACAAGATGGCCTTGGCGTTGTCGATCGCCCCCTGGTCGGCCTGTACCTGCGCAACCAGCTGCGCCACCATAGCCTTTTGCGTATCATATTGCTGGTGGGTCGCGGAATTGGTCGCCATCAGCTTGCCGTAGCGATCGAGATCGAGCCGGGCATTGGCGAGTTGCGCCTCGTCCATGGCCTTCTTGGCCACCGCCTGATCGAACTGCGCCTGATAGATGGTGGCGTCGATCTCCGCCAGCACGAAATCGTGATCAACGTCCTGGCCCTCCTTGAAATTGACGCTCATGAGCTTGCCGTCGATCTGGGGGCGCACCGTCACCGTATTGAGCGCCCGGCTCGACCCGACCCCGTCGAAATACACTGGCACATTGGTGCGCTGGGCGAGCGTTGCAAGCACCGGAATCGCCGCATCGCCGCGCAATGGCGGCCGCCCGGCTCTAGCGCCGGCCGCGTTCTGCGTCGGCGCGTACTGGGCCAACCACGCAGGAAGGTAGTTAGGTGCATAGAACCAGACATAGGCAAACGCCGCAGCGACAAGCAAAACGGCGGCGAGCAAACGACCCCGCCACCGGCGCGGCGCTTGCTGCACGTCCGGCGTCGCCGTGAACGTCTTTTCGAACCGGTCGGTCTTCACGCAGACGTGTCTCCCATGCAGCTCATCTTATTCCGTTACTCGTCGAACGCGATGCCGTCGCAAGCCGCACGTCACGGTTACGCAAACAATGCGAAAGCCGCGAAGCAAGCTAGCACATTTCTCGGGCACAACGCTCCAAATCCTTGTCGCCATTGTCGCAAAAAGGTAAGAAATACCGGCTGCATGGTTGCTCTGCAAAGGCGTGAGCAATCAGTGATTGCAGGACGCTACTCCGCCGCGCAGGAGCACCTCCCGCGCTCCGGCAGTGACAACATCAATTGGCACCTCATCCCGTCAACGTCGCCTTCACCAGCCCGGAGGCCTTGCCGAAATCCATCCGGCCAGCGAACTTGGCCCTGAGCGCGGCAATCACCTTGCCCATGTCCTTCATGCCGGCGGCGCCGGTGTCGCGGATCGCTTCCGCGATGGCGGCCGTAACCTCGGCCTCGGACATCTGCTGCGGCAGATAGGCAGCAATGATGGCGGCCTCCTCGCGCTCCTGCTGGGCGAGTTCGGGGCGCCCGCCCTTATCGTAGAGTTCGATCAACTCGTGGCGCTGCTTGATCATCTTCTGCAAGACGCCCAGCACGTCGTCGTCGCCGAGCGGCGCCTTGCCCTGGCCGCGTGCCTCGATATCGGCGTTCTTGAGCGTCGAATTGACCAGGCGCAGCGTCGAGACCCGGCGCTCATCCTTGGCCTTCATGGCGTCTTTCAGGGCATTGTTGATGGCGTCGCGCAGCATGGGTGACCTCGTTGATGATGTGGCCGCATATAAGCGCGAGCACGGGATCGCGAAAGCGCTTCGCGGCGCCTGGAGCAATACCCCCCGGGGCCGCATCCAGCCGCGCCGACAGATTCCAAGGAAGAACGGCAGGAATCCCGATTGCGTCGCCTCGATCCGCTAAACGACTCGGACGATCCCCGGGACCGTTCTGATTCGCGCAAAATCCCTGCTCACCGCTGGCACGTCGGGCAGAAGAACGTCGAACGGCCGTTCTGCACGATCCGCTTCACGGTGCCGGGGCATCCCGGCCTTGGGCAGGGCTCGCCGGCGCGGTCGTAGACCGCGAAATGGTGCTGGAAATAGCCAAGCTCGCCGTCGGTGCGGCGGTGGTCGCGCAGCGACGAACCGCCGGCCCGGATGGCCTCGGCGAGGACGTTTTTGATGGCCTCCACCAGCGCGACGGCGCGCGGATGCACCGCGCCCGATCGCTTCGCAATAGTCGAGGCGCTGCGTTTCGGGGACAGCCGCGCCCGGTGCAAAGCCTCGCAGACATAAATGTTGCCGAGGCCGGCCACGACGCTCTGGTCCAGCAACACCGCCTTGAGGCTGGTTTTCCTCCCCGCGCAGGCCTCCGCCAGCATGGGGGCATCGAAAGCATTGCCGAGGGGCTCGGGGCCGATCGCATGCATGAGCGGATGCGCGGCCAATTCGTGCCGCGGCATGAGCAGCATGAAACCGAACCGGCGCGGATCGTTGTAAGTTATGGTGGCGCCGGACGACATGTGAAACACAACATGGTCGTGAGCCCCAGCCTCAGAGCGCAGATGATGGAAATCACCCGGCATCGCGGTTGCTTCACCTTTGGTGACTCTGAACGATCCCGACATGCCGAGATGCATCAGCAGCACTTCTCCGGAACTCAGCTCCGCCAAAAGGTATTTGGCCCGGCGGCCGAGGCTCGTGACGGTCTGGCCTGTGAGGCGCTCGACGAATCCGGACGGCAGCGGCCAGCGCAGATCCGGCCGCCGCGTCTCGACGCGCAGGAAGCGGGCCCCCTCCATGACAGGCTGCAGCCCGCGCCGCACGGTCTCGACTTCGGGAAGTTCCGGCACCCGCCATCCTGTTCAACGTCTACGACGGGATTGGATAGCGCCTTGCGGCGCTCCCGGCTATGGTGCCGACCATGCAAAGGATGAACACCATGCCGGCAGCGGGCGGCGCCTCGGACATGAATCCGCAGTCGCATTTCGGTTTTCGCACCGTCGACCTCGATGACAAGCAAGCGATGGTCGATGAAGTCTTCCACAAGGTCGCGCCGCGCTACGACCTGATGAACGATCTCATGTCCGCCGGCCTCCACCGGGCGTGGAAAAATGCCCTCGCAACCGCGGTGAACCCGCCGCGGAATGCACGGCCCTTCGCGGTGCTCGATGTCGCCGGCGGTACCGGCGACGTCGCGTTCCGGATCGCAGCGGCGGGAGGCGCCGGCACCAACGTCACGGTTTGCGACATCAATGCGGACATGCTGGATGTCGGGCGCCAGCGCGCGGCACGGCAGCGGGTGCATCCCGGCGTGACTTTTGCGGCCGGCAATGCGGAATCGCTGCCGTTCGCAGATCGCCGCTTCGATGCGGTGACGATTGCGTTCGGCATCCGCAATGTGCCGCGGATCGATATGGCGCTGGCCGAGTTTTTTCGCGTATTGCGGCCGGGCGGACGGTTCCTCTGTCTGGAATTTTCCCACGTGGATGTGCGGGGCCTTGACGCGCTGTATGATTTTTACTCCTTCAACGTGATCCCGGCACTCGGCCGTGCGGTTGCGGGTGATGGGGAGCCTTATCGGTACCTGGTCGAATCGATCCGCCGCTTCCCCAAACCGCAAGCCTTTGCCGATATGATCACCGCAGCGGGGTTTCGCCGCGTGAGTTACCGGGCTCTGACCGGCGGCGTGGTCGCGCTGCATTCCGGCTGGCGGCTGTGAGCCGGCTTCATCCGTGATTTCCGCCGTTCCGCATCTGTTCCGGCTCGCCCGGGTGGGTTTCATCTGCGCGCGCGAGGGCGTATTCGCCCTCGTCGATCCGACGCCGCTGCCGCCGCCGCTGCGGATGGCATGGCGTCTCGGCAGAGTGATCGAGCGGCCGACCGGCGCCGACGCCAAGCACCGGCTCGCCGCCGCCGTGTCGGCGCTGGGCCCAAGCTACGTGAAGCTCGGCCAGTTCCTGGCGACGCGGCCCGACGTGGTGGGGCCGGCGCTCGCCCGCGACCTGGAGAGCCTGCAGGACCGCATGCTGCCGTTTCCGCAGGAGGAGGCGGAACAGGCCGTCGCCGCGGGGCTGGAAAAGCCGCTGTCCGCGGTGTTTGCGTCGTTCGGGCCGCCGGTGGCGGCGGCGTCGATCGCCCAGGTGCATCGCGCGGAGGTCGCGACACCCATGGGCCACCGCGCGGTCGCGGTGAAAGTGTTGCGGCCGGGCATTGCGCGGCGTTTCAAGGTCGATCTCGCGGCCTTCGCCTATGTGGCACGGCAGGCCGAAGCATTTTCGGCCGAAGCGCGCCGGCTGCGGCTCGTCGAAGTGGTCGAGACGCTCGCCCGTTCGGTTGCGCTCGAAATGGATTTTCGGCTCGAGGCCGCGGCGCTCTCCGAGATGGCGGATAATACCCGCGACGACGCCGATTTTCGCGTACCGACGGTGGATTGGGATCGCACCGCCGCCAACGTGCTGACGATGGAATGGATCGACGGTACGCCGCTCAACGACCGCGATGCACTTGCCGCGCGCGGCTTGGACTTGGCGCAGCTCGGCCGCAGCGTGATTCAAAGCTTTCTGCGCCATGCTTTGCGCGACGGGTTCTTCCATGCCGACATGCATCCGGGCAATCTGTTCATCGATGCGCAAGGGCGCCTGGTGGCGGTGGATTTCGGCATCATGGGCCGGCTGAGCCCAAAGGAAAGGCGGTTCCTGGCCGAAATCCTGTTCGGTTTCATCACCCGGAATTATCGCCGCGCGGCGGAGGTTCATTTCGAAGCCGGCTATGTCCCGGCCCACCATGCGGTCGAAAGTTTTGCCCAGGCGATCCGCGCGATCGCCGAGCCCATCCACAACCGCACCGCCGAAGACATTTCTATGGCCAAGCTGCTGACCTTGCTGTTCGAGGTGACCGCCCTGTTCGATATGCGCACCCGGCCGGAACTGCTGCTGCTCCAGAAGACCATGGTGGTGGTCGAGGGCGTTGGCCGCAGCCTCGATCCCCGGCTCGACATGTGGACCACGGCGGAGCCGGTGGTGCGGGAATGGATTTCGCGCAACCTCGGCCCGGCGGGCCGGCTCGAAGGCGCCGCTCGTGGAGCCGGCGAAATCGGGCTGTTCCTCGCCCGCGTGCCGGACCTGTTGCGGCAAACCTCCCATATCGCCGCCCAGATCGACGCGGCGACCCGCGAGGGCATCGTGCTCGCGCCGGAGACCGTAGCGGCATTGGCAACGGCGGAGCGGCGGGGCTCGCGCGCGGGCGCGATGGCGCTGTGGGTTATCGCCGCGCTACTGGCATGGGCGGTCTTTGGAGATGATGGTAGCGGCGATGGGACAGGCCAAGTGGGAGCGACTGTTTCTTTGAAAGAGAAGAATTTTTCGCCTGAACTTATTTTGCGGCTTCGATCCGTGAGGCCTGGCTAGAGAGCATCCGACCTATTGGCCGGATGTCAACTTCCGTGCCAGATCCTAATTACGATCGTGAGCCTACAGCAAGAACTCATCGAACAAGGCGAACACCTTTAGCGCGTGAGCGCAGAATTGACGACAGGGGACTGGTCAATTCGGCCGATTGGCCATATTGCGGCATGAAGACAAACGATGCAAAACCGCGGACGTTCCAGGAACTGGTGGACGAAGCCAGAGAGATCGGCGTCTCCCGCGACGAGGTGCGCCAGATCCAAGCGATCATAAAAGCCACCGTTTCCCGCCCGACGTGAAAGCTGTCGAGTTGAAATTCGGCAGGGATTGGACCGAGGCTCCGGCCGCATGGATTAAATTCCTTGTCGAGGATGACCTCAATCCGTCTAAGGAGAAGATCGCACGATTGAACGCTTTTGCCAACACGGTCCGCAGGGGACCTGCTCAAGACGGAAGCCGCTGTATTGGCCCTATGTGGGCTATCGCACGGTAACTTGAACTGCGAACGTGAGCTTTCATCACGACCTTATCGAACAGGCCGAGCACCTTGCCAAACGCGAACTCAAGAAGCCACGTCAGGCGAGCTTGCGGCGCGCGATTTCAACCGCTTATTATGCGTCTGTTCCATATGCTGATCGATGACGCGGTGCGGAAACTCGTCCCGAATACGCCAAGTATTTTGCGCACCACGCGCAACGGGCTTTTACCCACAGCGATATGCGAAACACTTGCGAGCAGTTTGCCAAATCGTCCGGTACGTTCGCGCAATTGCTGGTACAGCCTGTCGAATTGGAACTGCTAATTGGTCGCTAACGCATTCATCGATCTGCAGTACCACCGCCATACGGCAGACTATGATTTTATGGAAACATATGATCGTGTCACAGCGTTGAGAATAATTGAGCTGGCAGAGGCTCGCAGTTGCCGCATGGAGCAGGGTCCGCGATCGGCCCAACGCCAATGTATTCCTGGCAGCATTGCTGCTGAACCGCCGTTGGAACAAATGACGCCAAGCGCTAAAAATCCACTCCATGGCAAGCGTATCCTCCTCATTATCGGCGGCGGGATCGCGGCCTATAAGTCGCTCGACCTGATCCGGCGGCTCAAGGAGCGCCGCGCCGCGGTGCGCGTGGTGATGACCAGGGCGGCGCAGGAATTCATCACGCCGCTGTCGGCGGGCGCCATCACGGGCGAGCGCGCTTATGTGGATCTCTTCGACGCGGCGCAGCGAATTCGATGTCGGCCATATCCGGCTTGCGCGCGAGACCGACCTGGTTGTGGTCGCACCCGCCACCGCCGATCTGATGGCCAAGATGGCGGGCGGGCACGCCGACGACCTCGCCAGCGCGGTACTTGCTGGCGACCGACCGGCCACGGCTGATCGCACCCGCCATGAATCCCCGGATGTGGAGCCATCCGGCAACCCGGCGCAATCTCGCCCAGCTCGTGGCCGACGGGGTCATGGTCGTCGGCCCCCACGCCGGCGAAATGGCCGAACAGGGCGAGGCCGGTGAAGGCCGCATGGCGGAGCCCCTTGAGATCGTTGCCGCCGTCGCCGCCTGCCTTGGTTCACCGCCCAAGTCCGCAGGTCCGCTGTCGGGCTACCGCGTACTGGTCACGGCCGGTCCGACCCATGAGCCGATCGACCCAGTGCGCTATATCGCCAACCGCTCTTCCGGCAAGCAGGGCTTTGCCATCGCGCGTGCCGCCGCAGCCGCCGGTGCCGAAGTGACCCTGATCGCCGGGTCCGGTGACGCTGCCGGATCCGCCCGGCACGAAGGTCCTTCGCGTCGAGACCGCGCGCGACATGCTGGCCGCGGTGGAAGGCGCGTTACCGGTCGATGTGGCGGTGTTCGCGGCCGCGGTCGCCGACTGGCGGGTGGCGGAAGCCGGCGTCGCAGAAGATCAAGAAGGGCGCGCGCGGGGCGCCGAGCCTGACCTTGGTGGAGAACCCCGACATTCTGGCGACCGTGGCACAGCGTACCTCGGAGCGTCCCGAGTCTGGTCATCGGCTTCGCGGCGGAGACGGAGCACGTTCAGGCCAATGCACGCGCCAAGCTCGACCGCAAGGGCTGCGATTGGATCGTTGCCAATGACGTGTCGCCCGCGACCGGCATCATGGGGGGAGATCATAACGCCGTGCAACTCATTACCAGGGAAGGTATCGAATCGTGGGCCGATGCCGCCAAGCAGGACGTGGCCGAACGGCTCATCGCGCGCATCGCCGCCAAACTGGCGAGTAACGAGAAATGAGCGAGGTCGTGCTGCGTATCCATCGCCTGCCGCACGGTGCCGACCTGGCGTTGCCGTCCTATCAAAGCGCCCATGCAGCCGGCCTCGATCTCATGGCGGCCGTTCCGGCGGCGGCCCCGGTACGGCTGGCGCCGGGCGCGCGGGCGATCGTGCCGACCGGAATCGCCATCGCGGTGCCGGACGGCTTCGAGGCGCAAGTGCGCCCGCGTTCCGGACTGGCGGCTGGCTACGGAGTCACGGTGCTCAATACGCCCGGCACGATCGATGCGGATTATCGCGGCGAGGTCATGGTGATCCTGATCAATCTGGGCGCCGAATCCTTCGAAATTGCTCGCGGAATGCGCATCGCTCAGCTCGTGGTAGCCCCGGTCGTGCGAGCGCGCGCCGCCGAGGCTGCGGGACTCGACGCGACGGCGCGCGGCGCCGGCGGGCTTGGGTCGACCGGTGTGGACGTCGTGCGCTAAAAAATTCTGGTGTACGGTTTGCATGGGAGCCAAACACATTCGCCGGTGCCGGCATGGTCGCCGCGCCCGATGACGGGGGTACTGAAATGACGATTCGTCCGCGCCGCAGCGTGCTGTACATGCCGGGCTCCAATGCGCGCGCGATGGAGAAAGCCAAGACGCTGCCCTGCGACGCCGTCATCCTCGATCTGGAGGATGCGGTCGCCCCCGAAGCCAAGGTGACGGCCCGCGAGCAGGTCACGGCGGCGGTTTCGGCCGGCGGTTTCGGCGCCCGCGAAGTGATCGTGCGCATCAATGGCCTCGACACGGCGTGGTGGCTGGACGATCTCGCGGCCGCCGCCAAGGCGCATCCGGACGGCATTTTGGTGCCGAAAGTATCGAAACCCGGCCATCTCTTGAGCGTCGCTGGGCGGCTACACGACACCAGGGCGGACCTCAATATCCGATTATGGGCGATGATCGAGACCCCGCTCGCGATCATCAACGCAGCCGCCATCGCCGCCACCGCCGAGGACGTCGAGAATCGCCTCGCCGGCTTCGTGATGGGCACCAATGATCTCGCCAAGGAAAGCCGCGCCATGCTGCTGCCCGGCCGCGCCCCGATGGTGCCGTGGCTCATGACCGGCGTGCTGGCCGCCCGCACCTACGGCATCGATATCCTGGACGGGGTCCACAACGACATCGCGGATGCAGAAGGGTTCGAACGCGAATGCCGCCAGGGCCGCGAGATGGGCTTCGACGGCAAGACGCTGATCCACCCCAATCAGATCGCCCCGTGCAACGCCGCCTTCTCGCCAAGCGAGGCCGAGGTCGCGCAGGCGCGCAAGATTATCGCGGCATTCGCCTTGCCGGAAAACCAGCACAAGGGCGTCGTCCAGATCGAAGGCCGCATGGTCGAGCGCATGCACGCCGACATGGCGCAACGCACGGTCGCGATCGCGGATGCGATTGCGGCACGGGGATAGATCGAACGATGCGCCCGGGGCTCGCAACGCGCCGTCCGCGCGCGATGCACGGCGACCGCTCATTTCCATTGTCGCCACGTTTGACGCCCGGCCCGCTTCGGAGCAATTTTGCCCGGCATGGACCACCCGTCGCTTCGAACGCGCCGCGACGGGCGGCCCGAAGCCCCGGGGAGATCCACCATGGTTGCGGTTCGCGAACCTATCCTCCATTCTGTCCCCATCGCCGAATTGCGGCCTACCCAGATCACCGTCGGCATGCGTGAGGTGACAGCCAAGCAGAAGCGCTGGCAGCAAATCGACAAGAAGAAGCGAGCTGATTTCCTTGGCAAGCATATGATCCCGGTCATTCGCGGCCCCAAGGATCATCTCTACGTCATCGATCACCATCACCTTTCACTCGCCCTTCACAATGAGGGGGAAAAAAACGTAGCGGCGTCGGCTATTGCGGATTTGCGCGCCCTGTCGAAGGACGAATTCTGGGTTCACATGGACAACCGAAGCTGGGTGCACCCTTACGACGCATCCGGACGGCGAAGGGACTATGCTGACCTGCCGCATTCTGTGACAGAGATGAAGGACGACCCGTTTCGCAGTGTCGCCGGCGAATTGCGCCGGATGGGCGGCTTCGCCAAGGACACGACGCCGTTCAGCGAATTCCTGTGGGCGGATTTCCTCCGGCGCCGCATGAATAAATCGCTGGTGGAACACGATTTTGCCGGCGCCATGGTGGAGGCCCTCCGGCTCGCGAAAAGCAAGGAATCAATCTATCTACCGGGCTGGTGCGGCCCGCACGATGATAATCAGGATTAATTAGCGATACCAAGGCCGGACTTGCCTAGCGTCGGACCTGCCGGCGCTCGAAGGGCCGCCGGCCCGCCTTGTTTGAAACCGCGGAACCGGGCATGCTTCGGCCGAAACGCGAAGCCGGCGGTGCAGACAGCCGAAGCGGTTACGGCAAGCCTTGGGTCGGCTAAGCGCAAAACTTCGGATGTCTGCCGGAACGGAGCAAATCAGATGCCCAACACCACTATGCGTTCAATCGTTTTGTCCGTAGGCGCCGTGGCGCTCGTCGCAGGCGCGGCAGCATTTATCTGGCTGCCTGGTCGCGATGCGGCGGCGCAGGGAGGCCCCCTCTACATCAATGCGGTCGATCTCGACATCGCCCCGGACCAGATCCAAAAGTTTCTCGATGCCGTGAAAGAGAATGGCGCCAATTCCGTCAAAGAGCCGGGCTGCCGGGAATTCAACATTGCAGTGCAGGCCAGCAACCCGAACCACGTTTTCCTCTATGAAGTCTACGACAACGAGGCCGCCCTCGCGGCGCATCGCAACACCGAACATTTCAAGAAATTCGCTGCCACCACAGCCAATATGGTGACCGGTCGGAACATAAGGCCGATGTCGGCCGTGGCGCTGAATGCGAAGGCACATTGATCGGGAGGCGGCCGACGGACGCGGTCGTGCACATGGGCGCTCCGACCGGCCTTCAACCTAACGGTGACCGGTCGCGGCCTATCGGTCTGCTCGATCGTTTGCTATTAGACTGCGGACCCGACAGCCTGTTCGGGCCATTCCGGCCCTAACCCGATCGCTTCCGGGTCCCACCCGGCAACACGTTATCATCAACACGGAGGAACTCATCATGAATCGTCGCTCCGCCATCACTCTCGCACTGCTGCTCGTCGGAACCGCTCTGGTGCCGCACGCGGATCAAGCATCTGCCCAAGCCAACGGCGGCTGGATCACGCTGTTCGATGGTAAGAACCTCGATAATTTCACGCCGGTCGGTAACGCCAATTGGCGGCTCGTGGACGGCGTGGTTGAGGCCGACAAGGGCAACGGATTCCTGGTGACCAAAAACGACTACAAGGATTTCGAAGTCCGTGCCGAGTTCTGGGTCGATTCCGACGCCAACAGCGGCATCTTCATTCGCTGCACCGAGGCGGCCAAGCCGTCGGCCACCACCGGCTATGAGGTGAACATTTTCGACAAGCGCCCCGACCCCAGCTACGGCACCGGGGCGATCGTCAACGTCGCCAAGCCTTCCACCTTCTTGAAAGCCGGCGGCCAATGGAACACTTACGATATCACCGCCAAGGGGCCGCAATTCACCGTCGTGCTGAATGGCGTGAAAACCGTGGACGGCGCTACGGATGCGAAGAACCCGAGCGGCCGCATCGCCCTCCAATATGGCGGCGGTGTCGTGAAGTTCCGTAAAGTGGAAATTCGTCCGCTCTGACGGACTTTTGCGCATACCACCCGTTCTGCTGGCGCGCGAACGGGTGGTGGCTGAGAACCAGGCCGCCCCCTGCGGGCGGCTTGTCGCACACTAGCGCAATCAATTATTCGTCGCCTCTCCGACGCGCTCGGCTGCAGCCGCAGCATCGACGCGATCCTCCGCGGCGCGCAGCTCGGCAATCATTTCGATCGACGGTAATGATCGACGGTCGGATTGTGCCAGCGGCTTGATCGGCAACCGCACGGTGAAGCGCGAACCCTTCCCTTCCTCGCTCTCAACTGAAATTTCGCCGCTATGGAGATCGACCACCATCTTCACCAGGTTGAGGCCGACCCCAGTGCCGACGATGCCGGACACGTTGCTCCCGCGGTAATACCGTTCGAACAAATGATTGATATCGCCTGCCGGAATCCCGATGCCATTGTCGGCAACCTCGACAACGAGCTGTTCGTCCTCGGCTCGCGCGGTGATCGTCGCGGTGCCGGTGCCGGGAGAATATTTGATGGCATTGGAGAGCAGATTGTCGAACACCTGCGACAGCAGTTTCGGGTCGCCCACCATGAGCAAACTGCGGTCGCCAAAATTCTCGATGACCGTCGATCCCGGCGATATCTCCCGGTGGAGTTGGCAGACCTCGTGCAGGAGTTCGCGCAGATCGACCTCCTGCGGATGGAAATACGGACCGGCGCCGCTTTCAACCAAGCGCGTCGAAGTCAGTAAATTGTCGATCAGATGAGTCATTCGCAGCACGGCCGCGCGCATTTTGGCGGCCCGGGCGGCGACCTCCTCGCTGCTGATGCGGTCCTTGAGCTTGTTTAACCTTTGTGCGTGGCCGTCGATGATGGTCAACGGCGTGCGGAACTCATGCGAGGCCATCGACACGAAGTTGCGCTGCAATTGCGTCAGGTGCTGCTCGGCGGCGAGTTTTTCTTCCAAGATAGTCGCCTGCCGGGCGAGCCCGCGCTGGTTGGCCATAAGCTCGATGGCATTGGTGCGAAACACCATTGCCGCGCGCGCCATCTCGCCGATCTCATCCTCGCGTTCGGTGCCGCGAATGTCGATGTCGGTATCGTTGGCGGCAAGCCGGTGCATGCAACCGGCCAGATGCAGGAGCGGGCTCGATATCGAGCGGCTAATGTAGACGAGCGCCGCCACCACCAGCACGGTAGCAAACGCCATGGCCAAACCGATGAGCCACTTCGCCTGCCGGTAGGCCTCCGCGACACGCCCGGAGGCCTGTTGCGCACGGTCTACCGCGTATTTCGTGAGGCGCCCGAGCGAATCGCTGGCAGCATTATAGGCCACACGCGACGTCGTCGAATAGTCCGCGATGGCGGCATCCTTGTGTCCGGTGCGCACCATTTCCAGTATCTGGTTGATCACCTTGCGATAATCGTTCCATCTTTCACGAAACTGCGAATAAAGCTTACGCTCGTCGTCGTCGTGCGGGATCGCCTCGTAACTCCCCTGTGCCTGCGAAATCGCGCGATCGAGGTCGATCATTTCGCTTTCGATCGCTTCGGTTTCGGTGGCATCGGACGACAAGAGATCGTTACCCTCGGCGGCGCGAAAATCCGACGTATAGTTGTTGAGATCGCCCAGCACGCGCGTATTGGGCAACCATAAGTCGGCAATCTCAGCCGACACATCGTTGAAATCGCGAAGCCGTGCGATGCTGAGGAGACCGAGGAACATGATCAGCAGGAAGAATGACAGAAACACCACCGAAAGGTGGAAGCGGATCGAACGAGGTTGCCTCATTGCGGCGGTCCGTGCGGTTGTCATCTTCACAAAATGCGCGCCAACATCGGTATCATGTTGACCTTTAGCTCATTTACAATATGGCATGTTTTATGAGCCGTCTGTGCGAAAATTGTTATATGAGCTATGGTCGATGACACGCCTCCGTGCTCCGAGCAACCGTCCAAGCCAATGTCCGAATCGCGCAAAAAAATTCTCTGCATCGAAGACGATCGCGAGACCGCGGCCCTGATTGCCGAGGAATTGGGTGAGCGCGGTTATGAAGTCCACGTCGCCCACGACGGTCGCGACGGTTTCGCCGCGATTCTGAAGGTCATGCCTGACCTCGTACTGTCCGACATCAGCATGCCGGTGATGTCGGGTTTCGAACTGTTGGAGCGCCTGACCGCATTGGCTCCGCAATTCGCCAATATGCCGTTCCTATTTTTAACGGCCTTAACGGACCACGACAACCAGCTGAAGGGGCGTCATCTCGGCGCCGACGACTATATCACCAAACCGATCGACTTCGATCTGTTGGATGCTATCATTCAAGGGCGGCTGTCCGGCATCGCCCAGCAATACGTAATCGTCGAAGGGGTGGCAACAAGACAAA
>CAWDKL010000062.1:0-80804 GCA_963802745.1 uncultured Alphaproteobacteria bacterium
TCTCCCGTCGGTGGCCGCATGCTTGCTCGGTGATTTGACGAAGACAGCGGAGAGGTCCGGCCAGCCCGCATCAAAACATATCGGCCGGCAGTTCCATCACGGATTCGGCGCTGCTTGTGATGCGGTCGAGGCGCGCCGCCGTCTCCGGCAGCATGCGCTCCATGAAGAACCGTGCCGTGAGGAGTTTTGCGCGCATTTGGCCCGAGCTGTCGGCCGCCAGTTTTTCGTGAGCCGCGGCGGCGATGCGGCACCACATATAGCCGAGCGCCACCAAGCCCAGGAGATGCATATAATCGGTCGCGCCGGCGGCTGCAGCTTCGGGCTTGTCGGCGCCGTTTTGCGCGTACCAAAGTGTGGCCTGCTGCAAGTCGCCGAGCGCCTTGGCCTGTGCCGCGACGAGCGGCTTGATGGCGGCATCGGCTTCATGCGCTGTCACGTAATCCCGCACCTCGGCGCAGAAAGCCCGCACGGCGCGGCCGCCATCCTTGCCGAGCTTGCGCCCGACCAGGTCGAGCGCCTGGATGCCGTTGGTGCCCTCATAAATCATGGCGATGCGGGCATCGCGCACGAACTGCTCCATGCCCCATTCGGCGGATATAGCCGTGGCCGCCGAATACCTGTTGCGCCATCACGGCATTGGCAAAGCCGAGGTCGGTCAAGACGCCTTTTATCACCGGCGTAATGAGGCCCATGTGGTCGCCGGCGGCCTGCCGGTCGGCAGCGCTGTCGGAGCGATGGGCCACGTCGCTTTTGAGCGCGGTCCAGAGAATGAGCGCACGGGCGGCCTCGTTGAAGGCCCGGATGGTCATCAGCATCCGCCGCACGTCCGCGTGCACGATGATCGGGTCGGCCGGTCTGTCGGCGTGTTTCGCCGTACCGGCGGCGCGGCCCTGGAGGCGCTCCTTGGCGTAGCGAACGGCATTTTGATAGGCGACCTCGGACAACGCGAGGCCCTGCACGCCGACGCCCAGCCGTGCCTCGTTCATCATAATGAACATGGCAGGCAGGCCCTGGTTTTCCGCGCCCACCAGCCAGCCGGTGGCGCCTTCGTAATTCATCACGCAAGTGGCATTGCCGTGGATGCCCATCTTTTCTTCGATGGCCCCGCACGACACCGCGTTGCGGACGCCCGGTGCGCCGGCGAAGTCGGGTATGAATTTGGGCACCAAGAACAGCGACAGCCCGCGGGTGCCCGGCGGCGCCCCGGCTATGCGTGCCAGCACCAGGTGCACGATATTGTCAGCCAGATCGTGCTCGCCGGCCGAGATGAAGATTTTTGTCCCGGTGATCCGGAAACTTCCGTCATTCTGCGGCACCGCTTTGGTGCGGATGAGGCCGAGGTCGGTGCCACATTGCGCCTCGGTGAGGTTCATGGTGGCGGTCCATTCCCCGCTGACCAATTTGGGAAGGTAGCGCGACTTCTGCTCGGCGGTGCCGTGGGTCAGCAGCACCGCGATGGCCCCCTGGGTCAGCCCCGGATACATCGCAAACGCCATGTTGGCGGACACCAGGAACTCGTTGACGGCTTCGGTCAGCGCGCCCGGCAGGCCGAGCCCGCCGAATTCCGCCGGCACCGAAATCCCGATAAAGCCACCTTCGATCAGCCGCCGGTAGGCGTCCCGAAACCCGTCCGGCGTCACCACGCTCCCGTCGTCAAGCCGCCGGCAGCCTTGACGGTCGCCGACCGGGTTGAGCGGCACCAGTAGTTCCTCGCAGAATTTGCTCGCCTGTTCGAGGATCGCCGCTACCGCATCCGGCGAGGCGTCGGCGAAGCCCGCCAGGTTGGCGAAGCGCTCCAAATGGAAAACGTCATTGAGGAGAAACAGGACGTCGTTGACCGGGGCCTTGTAGGTAGGCATGGAAGTTTCCTTGGATCATGCCATAGGTACGATCCACCGCTGCCCTTTTTGCGCAATCGAGTCCGCCCGAGCCGAGGGCGCCCGGACAGCCAATCTAGTCCCAATACCGTTCACTTAACACCGGGATGCGCGCGTTCCTGTCCCCATCGTTCTTCACGCCGTGGGGAGAGGGTTAGGGTGAGGGGGAGGTGCCAGCCAGGACTTCGAAGGTACCTTTGCATTCGCTGCCCTATAAGAGGTGATCGGTCGCGCCGTCGGGGCGCGGCCCTGCCCCTCACCCTAACCCTCTCCCCACGGCGTGAAGAACGCCGCGGGGAGAGGGGAGACGCGCATCCCCGGTTAAGTGAACCGCATTGAATCTAGACCATGTTCCGGCCGCGGTGAAACACCTTGGAGTCATGGCCGATGTCCTGGCCGCGCTCGTTCCGGCATCTCGTGTCCGAGCGCAGAGCGGCGCGTCCGGAGGCCGCGGGATGTCCGCATTAGCTCCAAAAAAGGCTGTTGTTCCAGGGCTTACGCGAACGCTAGTTCGCGCGAAGCGCAATCGCGTTCAAATGTAGATCGCGGTAACTGGAGGTGAATAGTGTCGTGGGAGAGTTGATGGGAACCAGTAATCAGATAGGGTAGCACAAACCGTACTACGATCAGTCATCCGCAAGTCAACACGCCGGCGCGATGATCAATGAAACTAAGTGCTCTCCGTTATTGCCGTCGCGCCCCGTTGAGATTACGTTTCGATCATGAAGGCAGGACGCAAAAGCGCAGCTTCGGGCGCGCGGAAGACCCGGAATCGCGACTACCTTGATGGGCAGATGCTCATCGCGATGCCGCACATGCGTGACGAGAACTTCGCGCGCACCTTGATCTACATCTGCGCGCACTCGCCGGAAGGTGCAATGGGAATTGTCGTCAACCAGCCGGCGGCCAATCTCCGCTTTCCGGAACTGCTGGTCCAACTTGACGTCATTTCCGACCAGGCCGTGATCGAACTCCCACCAAGCGCCGATGCCATTCAGGTCCTCAAGGGCGGTCCGGTGGAACCCGGCCGCGGATTCGTGCTGCATTCCAGCGATTTTTTCATCGAGAATCTGACGTTGCCGATCGATGATGGTATTTGCCTCACCGCAACGCTCGATGTGCTCAAGGCAATCGCGAAAGGCGATGGTCCCGGCAGCGCCGTGCTCGCGCTCGGATATGCGTGCTGGGCGCCCGGCCAGCTCGAAAACGAAATCCAACACAACGGCTGGTTACATTGCGCCGCCGATGCGGACCTCATTTTTGGGCCGGATATCGGCCACAAATACGAGCGGGCATTGCGCAAGCTGGGCATTCGCGCCGGTATGCTCTCCAGCGAAGCGGGCCATGCGTAAAGGTGCGAGACGCGATCACTGTACCTTTTCGAGCCGATCGTTGGTCAGCAGCGTGTGCGCTCTCTCGGCCCTTATCGGCGCGCCGAAGGCCGGTCCTTGGGCAAATTCGCAACCGAGGTGAAACAGCTCAGTGGCATCCAACTCGGTTTCCGCGCCGGCCGCAATAACGTCCATGCCGAGATCGTGAGCCAGTCCGATCATCGAGCGTAAGATGACGGGTCGCATTCCTTTCGCATCCCGTCGCACGAATGACGGATCGATGTTGATCACATCGAAGGGAAAACGGTGCATATACACCAGGAATGAGTTTCCAGTCCCGAATTCGTCGAGCGACAGGCCGGCACCAAGATGGTGCAAGCGATTGAGGATTTGAATTGCCCGCTCCGGATTGCCCATCACGGCCAATTCGGCAAACGCCAGCTTGAGCGTACCGCTCGTCAGCCCCGAGCGCGCCAGCAAGGCCCGCAGATCCTCGATCAGGTCATCGTTGAACAGGGCGCTCGACGACAGCTTGACCTTCGCGAACAGCGGTTCGCGGCTGCGCGCCGCGCGCTGCCAGATGCCAAGCTGCCGCGCCGTCCGTTCGATCACGAAAATCGCGAGTTGATCGCTCAATCCGGTTTCGCACGCCAGCGCCATGAGATCGCCGGGCGGAAGACGCCCCATTCTGAGATGATCCCAGCGCGGGACAGCTTCAACGCCCGCAACGGTGCGATTCTCCAGCCGAACGATCGGCTGATACAGGAGCTCGATCTCTTCGCTTTCGAGAGCGCGCCGCAACTCCGACCCAAGGGTTAGGCGATCGTTCTTGTTCGCGCGCATCGCCGATTTGAACACCTCGAAACGATCGCCCCGCGACCGTTTCGCGGTGGCCAGGGCGAGTTCCGCGTCCTTGATGGCCTCATCGGCCCGCTGCGATGGATCTGGCAGCACAATACCGATCGATGCCGTCAGCAAAATTTCCCGTTCGTTGAAGGTGATCGGCGTGCGGACGGCCTTGCTGATGGCTTCCGCCACCGCGACGATGCGATTGGGATCTTTCTCCGATATCAGGATCAGGCCGAACTGGTCGCCCTCCAGGCGCGCCAAGGTATCCTGCGGCCTGATCAGGCGGCTCAGCCGGCGCGTGAGCGTGAGCAGGATCGAGTCACCCACCGCCAATCCGACCAACTCGTTGACCTGTTTGAAGCGATCCATGTCGATCACCATCACGGTGGGACGCAGATCCGGGGCGCTCTTTCCGAGGGCCAATACGGCTTCGAGCCGGTCGAGAAAAAGCTCGCGGTTCGGCAGACTGGTCAGCTGGTCATGAATGGCGTCGTGCAGCAGGCGCTCCGCGGCGATTTTGGTGTCGGTCACGTCGGTCAGCGTACCGACGAGCCGGATCACCTCGCCATCGGACCCGACGACCGGCCGTGCCTTCAGGCTGAACCACAAAACATGGCCGTCGGGGGTGCGCATGCGGAAATCCTGCACCAGCCGGCCATGCCCCAGCTCGATCATGGTGTCGAGAGCGGCCCGGAAATGATCGCGGTCGAGCGGATGGAGCATATCGACCCAAAGGGCTGCCGGCCCCTCCAACGCGCCGCGCTTGAGCCCGAGCATGGCTTCGGTTTCCGGACTGGTGAAAACCTTATCGGCGGAGACGTCCCAGTCCCAGACGAGGTCGCCGGCGCCGGCCAGCGCCAGCGCCCGCCGCTCGACGTCCGATACGATGCCCTGGGTGATGCCGCCCGCAAATGCATGCTGCATCACGGTAAAACCGATCAGCATGACGATCAGCACCAGTCCGCCCATCAGGGCCGGTGCAACGATGTCGTTGGTCACCCAGTCCTCGACCGCAAGTCCGGCGGCTGCGACCCAGGACACCAGCAGGAACCAGGTCGGCACCAGCAGGACGGCGCGGTCGAACCCTTGGGAAGCAAGGTACACGACGACTGCGAAGCCCGCCAAGGCGACGAACGACAGCGATATTCTTGCGATGCCGGAGGCAATCGATGGGTCGAAGACCGCCACCGCGACCAAGCCGCCCATCAAGACGAACCACGCAATCGCGATGTGCGCATAGCGCACATGCCATCGATTGAGATTGAGATAGGCGACCAGAAACACCAAAAGCGTCGCGGCCAGGATCGCCTCTCCGGATGCCCGCCAGACGCGCTCGGCACCGGCCGACATATCGAAAACCTTGCCCCAGAATCCGAAGTCGACCCCGATATAGACGAGCACGGCCCAGCCGAGCGCCGCGGCCGCCGGGAACATGAAACTGCCTTTGACAACGAACAGGATCGTCAAGAACAACGCCAGCAATCCCGCGATGCCGATGACGATGCCATGATACAGCGTGAAGCTGTTCACCTTATCTTTGTAGGCATCAGGTTCCCACAGGTACACTTGCGGCAGTTTGTTGGTGCGAAGCTCGACGATGTAGGTGACGATCGCGCCTGGATCGAGCGTGATGCGAAAGATGTCGGCGGTGGCGCTATCCTGACGATCGGGGCGATCGCCGGCGCTGGCCGTAATATTGACAACGCGGGACAGGCCGAGGTCCGGCCACAGAACTTTCGAACCCACCATCTGATAGTGCGGGATCACGATCAGACGGTCGATCTGCTCATCGCTCGCATTGGCGAGCGCGATGACGGCCCAATTGGTTCCCGTCTCACGGGCCGGCACCTCGATGCGGCGCACGATTCCGTCGCTGCCGGGCGCGGTCGATACCTGCACGCGACCGCCTTCGGACGTCACCAGTTCCACCACGTCGGTCAGGTCGATCGCCGCAATGTCCACGCGCACATTGACGGCGTCAACGGCGCGGACCGGAGACGCCAAAAGCACGATGATCCAAACGGCCGCCGTCACGGCGACGTGCAGAACCCTCAAGCGGCGACCCTCCCGATCATTCCCCGCACTACGCGCGCGCCCCGAGGCCACACACACCCAGTCTCCTATAGGGGAGTATCGAACAACGCGTGTGGGTGCAAGAATTCACTGCCTGGGGCAACCTCCGCCGCAAGCGTCATGCGTATTAGGCAGGAGAAATATCGCTTAAATTGAGCACGATCTTGCCGATATGAAGGCTCAATTCCATCCGTTCATGAGCCTTGGCGGCATCGCGGAGCGCAAACGTGCTGTCCATCACCGGGCGTAGCTTGCCGGCTGCGATCAACGGCCAGACATGGCGTCCGACCGCCTCGACGATCGCGGCCTTGTCGGCGATCGATCGCGATCGCAGCGTCGAGCCGGTATGATGAAGTCGCTTCAGCATAATACGGCGGAAGTCGACAGTCGCGCGCGGCGAGCCCTGGAAGGCGATCTGCACGATGCGGCCCTCGACGGCCGCCGCTTCGTAATTGCGCTCGATATAGTCGCCGCCCACCATATCGAGGATGAGATTGGCACCGGCACCGCCGGTCGCAGCCTTGGTCGCGGCAACGAAATCCTCCGTCTTGTAGTTGATCGCGACGTCGGCGCCGAGGCTGCGGCAGGCCGCGCACTTCTCAGGGCTACCGGCGGTCGTGATCACGCGGGCGCCAAAGGCTTTGGCGAGCTGGATCGCCACGGTGCCGATGCCCGAACTGCCGCCGTGAACCAGCAGCGTCTCGCCGGCCTTCAAGGCGCCGCGCTCGAACACATTGGGCCAAACGGTAAAGAACGTTTCCGGAATCGCCGCGGCCTCCACCATGCTCAGGCCGGCCGGAACCGGTAGCGCGTGCGTCTCATGCGCGACGCAATATTCCGCATAGCCGCCACCGCTCACCAGCGCCGCGACCTGGTCGCCCAGCTTCCATCGCGCCGCGCCGGATCCGCATGCCACCACGGTGCCGGCGATTTCGAGGCCCGGTATATCGGATGCCCCCGGCGGCGGCGGATAATGGCCCATGCGCTGGATCACGTCGGGCCGGTTGACGCCCGCGGCCGCGACCTTGACGAGAATCTCGCCCGCTCCGGGTTGCGGCACCGGGCGCTGTTCCGGCACCAGCATCTCAGGTCCGCCCGGAGAGCGGATGCCGATTGCCGTCATGCTAACTGGAATTGAACTCATGCGTCGTTCGCCCGGTCGGAGTGTTTGCGATGAAGGTTTAGTCCCGCCTCGGCTGCATGACAACGGTGTGCGGAGGCGTGCATTGCGACAGCGAGCGCCCTCCTGACAAATCGGCTCGATACCCCTATGCTGGCACCTGGAAAGGAAAACCAGATGGCGGCAAGCGACGAAGACGACCGGCCCAAAAGGAAGACCGTCCACGAGATCGGCCAGGATTTGACGCTGCTGTCGGTCGCCGAGCTCAACGATCGGATCGTGTTGCTCACCGAAGAAATCGCCCGGCTGCAAGCGGCCTTGGCAAGCAAGCAGGCGTCGCGATCGGCCGCCGATCGGTTCTTCAAGACCTAGGAGCCGACACATTTCGCGCAGCCAGATTGGCGCGATTGCCGGATCGGCGGTCCGGCGGATTTTCCGTTGCCACACCTCCGGTCGCCGGTAGCAGGCCGAAAGCCGGGAAGCCATCCGTCCTTCCCACCGCCGTCGCAAGCCACGATACCGTGCCCGCCGCGCTGCCGACGTTCCCCTCATATGCGACGTGCCGCCGCGCCGGGCCGTTAACGCCGATATCAATCGGAGACGTGCAGCGACTCGACATCAACGGCTTTCCCAGGGCATGATTTGCCCTGCGAGGTGGAACCATGTCGGATCGTTTGGTGGGCGGAGTGAGGCCGGTTTCGTTCGGCGAACGGCTCGCCGCGTCGGGAAGCTTTTCCGAACTTTTCCGCGACGGCATGAAACTTGTGGAAGACACGGCGGCCTATCTTGACGGCCACGGCCGTGTCGAGTCCAAGCAGCTTACGCGGTCCGTTTCAGGCCTCTACGCCGCCGAAAGCATGCGTCTCACCACGCGGCTGATGCAGCTTGCTTCATGGCTCCTCTTGCACCGTGCCGTCAATGAGGGAGAGATGTCGGTCGCGCAGGCGCGCAAGGAACGCAACAAGGTGAAGCTCAGCGCCGAAGCGCATCCCGAAATTCTTTCCGACGCATTGCCGGAGCAACTGCTGACCTTGATCGACCGATCCAAAACCCTGCAGACGCGCATCATGCGGCTCGATGCCACGATTCACGCTCCGATACCGTCTACCCCGGTCGGAAATCCATTTGAAAGGCAACTTGTCCTCTTGCGCGCGGCCTTCGAGCATCCTTAGGCCAAGTTCTGCTCGCTTCCGGCAGCGCTAGACCGCGTTAGAGAGGAGCCGGTGGGCAACGGCGCCAGAGTTCGGTAAATCACTCTTGCGTCCATGCCTGGCGCCTTTGTCCAGTCTACGATTCTGCAATTCAAGCGCACGAATTTGATCCAATATTAATAGCCATCTGCATTAACAGCCCCGCAACATAAAGGAGAACGCCTTGCAGGAATGGCTCGGCCGCCACAGCGAGCTTCGACTCTTGCTCGACTGGGCCATCTATACCGACGCGTTTCGGCTCGGTTCCGCATTGATGTACGTGATATTCGCGGTCGGACTCTGGTCCCTCGGCGCGCGCTATCAAGCGGCCGTGGTGCACGGGGAAACGCCGCCTAAACAGTTTCCGCAAGGATACTTTACCATGCTCGCGGTGCAGCTTATTCCCATTACGATCACGGGGTTTGTGCTGAAGGATGTTTACATCATTGCGACGCGCACCGGAACGCTCGGCATCGTCCTGACCGTATATGGCATGGTGTCGAGCACGGATGGAACCTACGATACGTGGTGGTATCGCCTCCGCATGACGTTTTGGCTTTCGGTCGCCATTATGGGACCGATGATCTGGATATCGAGTGTGCGCCTGCAAGTCTTCGTGCATAACTGGGAGCAGCTCGTCGCTTACTCATCGGTCGCCGTCATGATCGCATTCGTGGTCTGGGGCCAGGGGGTCGCCGCGAAAGAGCTGTTCCTGCACTATGTTCACGGTCACTACACGGTCAAACGGTTCCGCCTGCAGGTGGCGCGGTTTTTTGGCTTCGCGTTGCAAGCGGCGCATTACGGCTTGGCGCCGCTCAGCGAGGACAAACCATTCGCGTGGAGCGATCCGATCTTCCTGCAAGGCGCGCTTGGAGCGGTCGGCGCCTTCTCCGTCCTGGCGTGGTCGATTGTCGGTATGATCAAGGGGACGCCGGCCCGGCGGGAAAGACGCCGGGCCATATGGGCTGCGCGTTCCACGCTCGTCGCCCTGCCGGCAAGCCCGGCCACACCGCTATGATGAACCGGTGGCGTCGGTGCCGAGCCGGGGGATGACCTGCGCCCGGCGGCATGCCCTCCATTCTGCATTCCGGACCAATTCAAGTGGGCTTACGCAAACCCCTAATTGCTGTATGATTTCGGCCAATCATGATCCGCCAAAACACCATGAGAGGAGGAGCAGCCATGAACTCGTCCACCGTGAGGGCCGCGCTTTGCGCCGGCACCGTTCTGGCCGCGCTGATCGGCACGGCCGCGACCACGCCGTCGCAGGCCCAGCAAAAAGCCGCGGTGCCGGATTTCTCCACCAACCAGGTCGGCTGGGTCGGAACGGGAGCGGGCGGCAATTTCAGCCCCGTTCCGGGTCTGCCGCCGCCGGTCGCCAGCGACCCGGCGCATCCTTATGTGCCCAACGGGCAGGGCCGCCAGCCGACCTACCGGATCGCCGATCTGACCAATCCGAACTTGAAGCCGTGGGTCAAGGCGCGGATGCAAAAGGACAACGACGAGGTGCTGGCCGGCAAGATCGCGTTCACGGCGCGGTCGAGTTGCGCGCATGCGGGCGTGCCGGCCTTCATGGGCTATGGCGGCCCGACCCCGCTCTATTTCGTCCAAACCCCGAAGGAGGTGCTGCTGATCTTCTCGGGCGACCATCAGGTCCGCCGGGTCTATCTCGACGTGCCGCATTCGGAAAACCCGAAGCCATCGTGGTACGGCGAATCGGTCGGCCACTATGAGGGCGACACGCTGGTCATCGACACCATCGCGCAAAACGACAAGACCTTCGTGGACAATTTCCGCACCCCGCACACCGACAGGCTGCATGTGGTCGAGCGCTGGAAGCTCGCCGACAACGGCCAAGCCCTGGAGGTGAGTTTCACGGTCAACGATCCGGACGCCTTCAATGCGCCATGGGGCGGGATGCGCCGCTACCGCCGGGTCCAGCAAGCGATGGCGGAAGACGTGTGCGCCGAGAACAACTATTTCTTCGACTACCACATCCCAACGGCGGCCAAACCGGATTTTTGAGCGGTTCGGGCCTGAGCGTCGGGCGGCGGCCGTTGAATTCCGGCAAACGCGGCCTCCCCTATGATGCACGTCGTCAACCCGCTCGACTGGGCGATCCCGTGTATACCGCCTGGGGTTGCAATTTGCCTCGGTGGTGTTCCGGCTTCACCAACCGGTTCGCTGCAAGTCGGGGACGGCGTCGAAATGAGCGTCCCGGCTGAGAATGGGCAACCGGTGCTGCATGGCAAGGGCCGCAATCCACGCATCGTTTGCAGGGATCGGGCGGCCCAACCGTTTCAAAGTTGCGCGGAGTGCTGCATAGGGTAACGTCGTTTCCGGCGTAATCGCCAGAAGATCGAAGTCGCGGAGATTTGCCTTAAGCCATTCCTCATAGGTCTCGCGATAGCGCGAACCCAAGATACCATATCGAAATTCGCCCAGCACGATCACCGGAATCGCGGCCCGCTGTTGCAGGCTCAGGATCGCGCCGACCTCGGGTTCACCATCCACAAATGCCGAGAGGGCGTTGGTGTCGATGATCACATCCGGTCCTCGGGCTCAACGATATCGAACTCCTGATCGATGACGGCCTGCACCCGCGCGGTTTCCTCACGCAAATGCTTCAGCTTGCCGAAACCTTGCATCCACGCCGGCGCGCCGGCGCGCCCATGGCCCGCCGATAGCTTGTCGCGCACGGCCTCGGTCATGAATTCCTTGAGGGTCTGACCGCGCTCGGCCGCCGTCGCCTTGGCAGTTCGAAACAGCTGATCGGGAAGTTCAAGTGTCGTCTTCATGGGCCCCATATTTACATATTTACGGGTGCCGTCAAGTCTGTTGCAGCGCCTCAGCGCGGCCGAAGGATGTGACCACTCCACCGTCGGGTCTCTCGCGACCTGGAATCGCAGCGTGCGGCTGATCAGCGGCGCGGGTTTCCGTGGTAGAGCCGCGGATTCAAGGAGTCTGCGCATCGACCGCCGGGTGATCCGCCGCAGTCTTGACCCCGCTTCGCCCTCAGCGGAGTATCGGCCGAAATCAATCCAGCCGCCGGCATCCAAAGCCCGCCAGCTTCCCATATCGAAGGACACCCCATGTCGAAGCGCCGTCAACTGCCCGATCCGGACCGCCGTAAATTTCTCCAAGGCGCCACGCTCGCCGGCGCGGCCGCGGTCACGCCGGTGGCGGCCGCCGCGCAAGGCATTGCGCCCGCCGCGGTTCCGCCGGCGGGCGTCAAAGCCGGCGTGCCGGGGCCGATCCAGGTTGCACGGGAAACTTCGCCCCCCGACCGGGATCCGGTCACCCAGACCTCGAGCGGCGGCGACTTCATGGTCGATGTGCTGCGCACGCTCGACATCGACTATCTGGCGATGAATTGCGCCTCGAGCTTCCGCGGCCTGCACGAAGCCGTCATCAACTATGCGGGCAACCAGCGCCCGGAGATCCTCACCTGCCCGCATGAGGAAATCGCGGTCGCGATGGGCCACGGCTATGCCAAAATCGAGGGCAAGCCGCTCGCGATGATCTGCCACGGCGTGGTCGGCCTGCAGCACGCCGCCATGGCGATGTACAACGCCTGGTGCGACCGGGTGCCCGTGTATGTCATGGGCGGCAACATTCTTGAGGCCAACAAGCGCGGCAGTTCGATCGCCGAATGGGTGCATTCCGCCGTGGATATCGCCGCGGGCGTGCGCGATTATACCAAGTGGGACGACCAGCCGGCCTCGCTGCAGCATTTCGCCGAAATCGGCGGTGCGCGCCTACAAGATTGCCACCACCCCGCCGATGGGCCCGGTGCTCATATCGCTCGACGCGGAATTGCAGGAAAATCCGATTCCGGAGGGCGACAAGCTGCACATTCCGAAATTGTCGAAAGTGATTCCGCCACAGGCGGATGACGGCGCGCTGGCGGAAGTCGCAAAACTGCTGGTCGATGCGCAAGCGCCGCTCATTGTGGTCGATCGCATGGCGCGCACGCCGGCCGGTCTCGGGCGGCTCGTCGAACTCGCCGAACTGCTGCAATGCCCGGTGCTCGATCGCTTGGGCCGCATGAATTTTCCCTCCCGCCACCCGCTTAACCACAGCTTCCGCCGCAACGTGGTGGTGGGCCAGGCCGATGTGATCCTGGCGATCGAGATCAACGATCATTGGGCCGCGCTCAATGCGTTCCACGACCGTATCGTGCGCACCTCGCAGCCGCTCTATAAGCCGACCACGAAGATCATCACGCTCGGCCTGCGCGACATGTATCTGAAGGCCAATTTCCAGGATTTCGGCCGCTTCGACGACATCGATCTTGCGGTTGCGGGCGACGGCGAGGCCTCGCTGCCGGCGCTTACCGAAGCCGTGCGCCGGCGCATCGACGCCGGCCGCAAATCCGCTTTCGAGGCGCGCGGCAAGCGCTATGCGGCGGCGCGGCTCGCCATGCTGGAGCAGGCCAAATCCGATGCCACGGTCGGCTGGGATGCGAGCCCGATCACCACCGGGCGGCTGTGTGCCGAGGTTTACGCGCAGATCAAGGACGACGACTGGTCGCTGGTCGGCAACACCATCGGCAATGCCTGGCCGCACCGCCTATGGAAATTCGACAAGCCGCATCAGTGGATCGGCCTCTCGGGCGGCGCCGGTGTCGGCTATAATGCCCCGGCTTCGCTCGGCGCCGCGCTCGCCAATAAGCGCCATGGCCGTCTGACGGTCACGTTCAACGGCGACGGCGACCTGATGTTCGTGCCGAGCACGCTGTGGACGGCGGCCCATCACCGCATCCCGCTGCTCTACATCGTGCACAACAACCGCGCCTACCACCAGGAATACATGTACCTGCAGGCGATGGCGAACCGGCACGGCCGCGGCATCCGCAACACCCATATCGGCACCACGATCACCGATCCGAACGTCGATTACGCCACCGTGGCCCGCGGCTTCGGGGTCTATGGCGAAGGCCCGATCACGGACCCGAACGAGCTTGCGCCGGCGCTCAAGCGGGCGCTCGCCGCGGTCGCGGCGCGGCGAACCGGCGCTGATCGACGTGGTCACGGATCCGCGGTGAGAGTGGCCTGCGAAAGGGCAGGGGACGCGCTTCTCCCTCTCCCCATCGTTCTTTACGATGGGGAGAGGGGCGGGGTGAGGGGCAGGGGCGCGCACGGGCCGCTCGGCAGTCAAGTATGCCTGCAGGCCGTCGCGAGCTCCCGCCCCTCACCCTAACCCTCTCCCCACGGCGCGAAGAGCGCCGCAGGGAGAGGGGACGCACGCATCCCCGACGCGGTGGGGAGACGGAACGCCTCCCGGGCCCTCTGCTCACAGGCGGGGCAAGGGAGAAGATGCGATAGGCAAAAGGCGGAATCGATGCACAAACATGGTTTTCGGTTGGGCGCCGCGCTCGCGGCGGCAATGGTCCTCGCAGGCGCCATAAGCAGTATGGCGAAGGCGCAAGACGCGCCTCCCGGCGATGCCGCCGAAGGCAAGCGGCTCTATCTCGCCGTCGGCTGTTTCCTCTGCCATGGCCGTGCCGGCCAGGGCGGTGCGCTGAACGGCCCGGCACCGATCCTCGCCAAGACCGCCATGCCGTTCGACGGGTTCAAGGGCCAGCTCCGCCAGCCCAGCAACGAAATGCCGGCCTACGCCGAAATGGTGATGTCCGACGGCCAGATCGCTGATATCTACGCGTTCGTGCAGTCGCTCCCGGGACCACGCTCGACCAAGGAGATGGCGATTTTCAAGGACTGAGAATGTTGCCGCGCGGCTACTCGCAGGATCGGCCGCCCGCTACCCGCCGCGCTTCTTCTGCACCCGCGCATCGAAGCGCGCCACGTTAACCACCACGCGCTGGTGCGCGCCGTCGCCGATCGGCTCCTTCTCGTCTTCGGCGGCAACCCTAAACGACAGGGTGCGGCCGTCGATGGCGATCAGTTCGGCGATGGCGCGCACCCGCATTCCGATGGGTGTCGCGGCGAAATGCCGGACGTCGAGATGGATGCCGAGGCTTTGGTGCCCCGCCGGCAACAGGTGCTCGACCGCCGCCAGCGCCGCGGCCTCGATCAGGTTGATCATCACCGGGGTGGCGAGCACCGGCACCAGCCCGCTGCCGATGCTGGGCGCCGAATGTTCAACCCCGACCAGCAGGTCCACGGACCCGGTCAGTCCGGTCTTGAGCGCGGTAAGGTCGAGGGTCATGGGGTGCTTTGTGGCCTTCTGCTCCCTCTCCCCGATTGCGGGGAGAGGGCCGGGGTGAGGGGCAGCCACAGGCGAAGGCCGGGCATCCGTGCAGACCGAACTCCGGCCGGATATTTCGCGCGCCCGGCCCCTCACCCGGCGCGCTCGCGTGCGCCGACCTCTCCCCGCAAGCGGGGAGAGGTGAGGAAAGGGCCCATCGCTATCGCGTATTTTATCGCGCCTGCGCCTTGGCGGCTGCCATGTCGGCCTCGCTGCGGACATTCAGCACCGCGATCTTGCTCGACCGCGCATAGGCGAATACCACGTCAAGCTTGCCGTCACGCTCCAAGAGCGAAGCGATACGCACCTCGGTGCCGCGGGTCGGCAGGTCGAACATGGTCCACTTGGCGGCGGCCGAGTCGTATTTGGCGATCTGGTCGGTGGTCCATAGCGGCGCCCAGACGTTCTGGTGCTTGTCCGGAATGGCCGCATAGGGCTGGTTGGTGAACGTGTTCGGCAGCGGGATCAGCGTCGTCTGCATGGTCTTGGCGTCGACGCGTGCCAGCGTGCCGCTCCAGGAATTCGCCACCCACAGCACCCCGTTTTCGCGGTCGATGCCCATGCGGCGCGGTCCCTGCGACCACGGGAACGGCGTGCCGATGTCGCGCGGTCCATAAGAGTCGTAGAACTTCATGTCGGCCGCGGTCGCCCGCGCCATCTCGTCCTTGACCGGCGGTAGCTTCAACTCGGTGGTTTCCCCGGTGGCGAGATTGGCCTTGACGATGGTGTCGAACGCCATCTGGGTCCAGTAGCCGTTGCCGTCCTTGTCGCCGACGATGCCGTAGGTCGAGCCTTGCGCATTGTTCGGTCCCTTCGGATGCACCGACTTGAACTCGGTGAACTTTTCCGTCACCGGATCGAACCGCAGCGCGCCGTCATTGGTGCCGGCCCAGATGCCGCCCTTGGAATCGTAGTCCAAGGTCACCGGACCGTCGATGTGCGACATGTTATCGGGCGGCATGTAGATCGCGACCTTTTCGGTCTTGGGATCGACCTTGGCGAGCCCGCCCTTCGGCATCCAGGCATTGAACCAGATCGTGCCGTCGGCGTCGCGGATGAGGCCGTGCACATTGGCGGCATTGCCGTTGACCGCATCGATCTTGAACGATTTCAGCGCGCCGGTCTTGGCATCGACACGGCCGACCGACAGGGTTTTGTTCGGTGCCACGGCGGCGAACCACAGATTGCCGTCGAGGTCGGGCGCCGCGTCATGCGGCATCGAGCCGGCGCGCGACGTGGTGGCGCGGGTCCAATCGCTGCCGTCATTGGGCGGCGTCGCCGACGGCAGTTGCTGGTCCGGATTGAGCGGGATGTCGTACTCCTTGAACACCGCGCGCGCCGCCTCGCCGGACGGGCGCGGCCGGCTGGTGATTTTGAAGGCGCCGCCATTGGGGCCGCGGGTCTTGGCGAGATAGCGGGCCAGTTCGTCGTGGTGGAAATCCAGCACCGGATTCTTCGCGTTCGGCCGGTAAACGCCATAGACGTTGATGTTTTTCATCGCCTGGATGATGGCGTGCCAGCCGGCCTCGTCGAAGCGATGCTGGAGGATATAGCTCGGCGTGTGGCAGCTGGTGCAGTTGTTGTGCACGATCCGCTTCATGCGCGCATCATCGGCGGTGTCCTCCGGCAGCCCGGCGAGAATGAGGTCGCCCGGCAGCTGGCGGATCAGCTTCTCGGTATCGGTGATTTTCGCCAGCGCGAAATCCTGTTGCGCTCCGGGCTTGAGTTCGGTCTCGCCCTTGGCGGTCTCGAAGCCGAGCGCCTGCGCCCACACCCGGTATTTGCCCGCCGGAAGCTTTGGGAAATAATAGCCGCCGGCTTCATCGGTGAACACCGTGGTGGTGATGGTCGAGCCCACCGCCTTGGCGGAGACGGTCACACCGTCCATTTTCTCGCCGGCCGGTCCCGTGATGGTTCCGGTCAGAATTTGCGATTCGGCCGCCGCCGCGGTGGCAAAGGCGGTGCCCGCGAGAAGCGCCAGCGCGATACGAGAGGCGGCGCGGCCGGACGGCGGCGAAAGACGGAGCGACGAAGCAAGCGACATGGGGCGGTCCTCCAATTCCTGTTGGATCGGTTTCGACGGGGCCGGGTTCAGCGCGGTTGGGCAGGCCGGGCCGGGGGCGCCGGCAGAGTCTTCAGGTACGAGACGATGGCGTCGATCTGGTCGGGCGCGAAATGATATTTGAAGCCCGGCATGTTCGGCGTGCCGTTGCTGATCACCTCGCGCATCACCGCCTCCTGGCCGCCGAGCGCCTTCTGCGACAGGTCGGGGCCGTATTTGGCGGGCGAGGTGATCTGCAGCTTGACGTGGCAGACCATGCAGGACTGGTTGAACAGGTCGCGGCCGCGAATCTGCTGCGCATTGAGCGTATCCGCCGCCGGAAACGGCTGCGCCGCCGCCCCCTGCATCGCAGCAAGCATCACCCCGATGATCCCGGCACTGAACCGCATCCGGCAGTCTCCCTTAACGTCGCGGACCGGCGGCGCCACGCGCCGCGCGAAACTTCATCGCCGCAAGCTACCGCAATGCCCCGGCAAAGAAAAGCGATGCGCGGCGGGAGCCTTGCGCTGAAAATTCGCGGCGCGCGGCGTAAGGTGGGCAAAATCGCATTGTACCCGTGGTCTCCACGGCCGTTGCGAGCGGATTTTGCCCACCCTACGGGCGATTCGACTTGGGCGAAACATGGTCTAAGATGCGGCGCCGGCACCAGAGACGACCAAATAAACGGCAGCATGTTGCATCGCCGGGTAATCCTCCGGCACGCCGCCGGTGCCGTCAACATGGGAGGACGATCATGACGCAGGCAATCAAACTGGCATTGATGGCGGCCGTCGCGGCCGGCGCGCTGACCCTCGCGCAGCCGCGCGCTCACGCCCAGGCCGCCGACCCCAACGCGGCGCCCAATCCGTACAAGATGGAAGACGGCTGGGCCAAACTCACCGACGGCCGCAAATTCGGCGCCGCCATCAAGGTCCAGGTCGACCATAGCGACGGCAAGAGCATTTGGGTGTTCGACCGTTGCGGCACCAACGACTGCGGCGACTCCATGGTGCCGCCGATCCAAAAGTTCGACGCCTCCGGCAAGGTGTTACGCTCGTTCGGCGCCGGCATGTTCAACCAGCCGCATGGCTTCTACGTCGATAAGGAAGGCAACGTGTGGGTCGCCGACGAGCGCGCCCGCAACGGCAAGGGCTCCGTGGTGGTGAAATTCAGCCCGCAGGGCCAGGTGCTGATGACGCTCGGCAAGCCCGGCATGCCGGGCAATGGCCGCGACTATCTGAACGGACCGAGCGGCGTCGTGGTCGCCCCCAACGGCGATATCTATGTGGCCGACGGCCATGGCGGCAACACCAACGACCGCATCGTGAAATTCGACAAGACCGGCAAGTTCCTGCTGTCCTGGGGCAAGCACGGCAAGGCGCCGGGCGAATTCGATACCCCGCACGGCATCGCGCTCGATTCCGCCGGGCGCGTCTATGTCGCCGACCGCGCCAACAACCGCATCCAGGTGTTCGAAGGTGACGGCAAGTTCGTTGCCGAATGGAAGCAGTTCGGCCGCCCGAGCGATGTGGCGATCGACAAGAACGACGTGATCTACGTGGCGGATTCGCAGTCCAACGCCACCAATAATCCCGGCTTCAAGCAGGGCATCCGGATCGGCAATGCCAAGGACGGCAAGGTGACGGCCTTCATTCCGGAACCCTCCGCCGCGGTCGGCGCCCCGGAAGGCGTGGGTGTGGACGACTCCGGCAACGTGTTCGGCGGCTGGACCGCCAAGGCCGCCGTGCGCCGGTTCGTGAAGGGCTGAGCGGGCGCGGAGCTACTCTATCGAGACGCAAAAGGGCGTAAATTGCGCCTTTTTGCCGCCTGAGTGAACTAATTCAAACGGGCGGACATGCACGGTCTTATAATGTTTTTGTAAGGGAGAAGCTCTCATTTTTTGTTGCAAAGCCGAAGGCGCGCGGCGGTATTTTGTGCGGCCGTGATCTCATGTGAGGGGTCGTGGGGTCGTGCCGGTACCCTCCCGCAGTTCTGGCCCCTCCCGGATAAGGATTGTCATGACTGCAAGTGTCGTCGTTACCGACCCCGTGCTGATCCGCTTTCGCGCCGCGTTGGGTGAAATTTACGGGAATCGCATCGACCGCGTGGTGCTGTTCGGCTCACGGGCGCGCGGCGACGCGCGTGCGGATTCCGATTACGACATTGCGGTGTTCCTACGCGACATGACGGACCGCGGCGCGGAACTGCAGCGGCTTGCTTACCTGAGCACTAACATCATCGGAGAAACCGGCGCGTTTGTGCATGCCTTGCCTTACCGCGCCGGGGCCTACGACGAACGCACGCCGCTGATGCGGGAAATTCGTCGCGAAGGGACCGAACTCTGACGCCCGAGACTGGATACATCCTCCCAAGGCCCGCCGGCTGCTTCGCGAAGCCGATGGCATGCTCGCGATGCACTACTACGACGCGGCCGGCCGGGCGGCCTACCTCGCCGCATTTCATGGTTTGACAAGGAAATTAGCCAGGATGGAAGCATCGCTGCTTCTCGATCCTTCCAACCGGGACCGGCGGGGCGACGATGACGGTAGATGCCGTCGGTGAGCGCGCCTTCGGCGCAGCGCGCCGCGATGAGGCGGCTTCGCCGGATCGACAATCCGATTTTCGCGCATCAGGCCCGCATTTTGCTTGCCCATGCTTCCGGCACCACGATCGCACTCCATCCCGGCAAATCTGTGCATAGATAAGGGCCGCAGGATGGGTTCCGCGACATGGCGCATCCCATCGGCGACTGGCAAGCCGCCCGCCTGGGTTTCGCCACAGCGCGACGCATCGTTCGCAGGCCCGGCCGGATCGGAGATCATCATTTGCAAATCAAGGTAGGCTACGAACTGATCTACGACTGTCCCCAGCCGACGCCGATGCTGCTGGTGTTGCATGTCCACTATTCGCGCGCGTCCGATCTGATCGTCCCGGATCAGATCAAGACCATGCCGGCCGTCCCGCTGTCGGCCTACCGCGACGGCTTCGGCAACTGGTGCTCGCGGATGGTCGCTCCGCCCGGGCGGACCACCATCGCCAGCATGGCCATTGTCAGGGATTCAGGCGAACCCGACGTCGTCGTGCCATCCGCGTGGCAGCACGCGGTCCAGGACCTGCCGGAAGAGGCACTGGTATTTTTGCTCGGAAGCCGCTATTGCGACACCGAGAATTTGTCCGAAGTGGCATGGAACCTGTTCGGCCAGACGCCGCCGGGGTGGGCGCGGGTGCAGGCGATCTGCGACTTCGTCCACAACCACATTGCCTTCGGCTATGAGCACGCCCGCGCCACCAAGACCGCTTCGCAGGCCTTCCACGAACGCAGGGGCGTCTGCCGCGACTATGCGCATCTCGCGGTGGCGTTCTGCCGTTGCCTGAATATTCCGGCGCGCTATTGCACCGGTTATCTCGGCGACATCGGAATGCCTCCGCCCTATGGTCCGATGGATTTTGCCGCCTGGTTCGAGGCGTATCTCGGCGGGCAATGGTATACGTTCGATGCGCGCAACAACGTGCCGCGGATCGGACGGGTTCTGATGGCGCGCGGCCGCGATGCCATCGACGTGGCGATCACCACCACGTTCGGGCCCAATACGCTGGCGGGGTTCAAGGTATGGACCGATGAGGTCGCGGCAAGCTGAGGGGCCGCGGCGGGCGGTTGTGAATGACACATGCACCCGGCAGGTTGGTGCGGGATGCCGGAGAACGGCGCGATGCGGATTATTGCTCGGCGATCCTTGCGCGACTTTGTCGATCGACAGAAGGGGCACAAGGATCAGGCGAGCCTTAAGGCGGCATTGGATGCATGGTTCGACGAGGTCAAGAAGGCACGGTGGTCCAATACGGCTGACGTGAAACGCTCCTATGCAACAGCCAGCATCGTTGCGGCCGACCGGATCGTGTTCAACGTCAAGGGCAATGCCTATCGTCTCGTGGTGGCCGTCGATTACGAAAAGAGCATCGTGTGGATCAAATGGATCGGCACGCACGGCGACTACGATCGAATCGACGCGAGGAACGTGACATATGGCGACTGATATCAAGCCGATTCGGACGGAGCAGGATTATGAAGCCGGCCTTGTCAACCTCGAGAACCTGTGGGGCGCCAAGGCGGGAACCAAAGCCGGCGACCGGCTGGACGTATTGGCGACCCTCCTCGATGCCTACGAGAGCGAGCACTTTCGGATCGACCCTCCCGACCCCGTCGAGGCCATCAAATTCCGCATGGAACAGCAGGGGCTGACGCGGCAGGACCTGGAGGAGATCATCGGCTCGCCGAACGGCATCGACGACATTCTTGATGGCAAGCGCGGTCTATCGATCGCCGAAATCCGCCGGCTGCACCAGCATCTCGGCATTTCGGCGGACGTGTTGATCCGGCCGAGCAGCAAGAATGTGGCGTAGGACGACATCCCGGAACGCGCGCGGGATGCCGCATGGCTCGACAATGTTGCCGCCGCCGACCGCCCGCTGACCCCAGTCCTGCCGATCGCAACCGCCCTCAAGCTGTTGTCGTGAACGGAGCGGAACCAGCGAAAACAAGCACCCGGCGCGTTCATGCCGGATGCCGAAGTGGTTCACGAAAGTCCGTGTCCTGGCCGGCTTATCCTGGGCCGGCCCGCTTCAAGCGGGGATGAACCCGCCCTTACTTCATCACCGCGTCGAGGGCGGCCTGCTTGCCGTTGCTGCCGTGGCCGCCCGCGATGGTGGCGTTGGTGATGTTATATTTCTTCAGCGCCGCGTAGGCGGCTTCGGAATTCTCGTTGCGGCTCGCTGGGGTGCCGGGATTGAACAGGTCGGTGAGCCACACAATGTTCGGTCCGACCACATAAGGCATCAGCATGCCGTTGACGTGGGGATTGTCGATCCGGTAGAGCTTGATCTCGACCGTATCGTCCTTGAGCGTCATCTGGTCGGCGACCTCGGTCACCTTGACGGTCTTGGGGTGCTGCTGCAGTTCGTCGGTCAGCACCGTGTGGGTGCCCTTGAGGTCCTGCTCGAAATAGGCCTTGTCGGGAGCCGGCACGATGATTTCCGCGCCCTCAGCCGCGTAGGTACGCATGCCGCCGGTGTGGTCCATGTGGTGGTGAGTAAGGACCAGATACTTGATCGGCTTGCCGGGGAATTTCTTCTTGGCCGCGTCGATCACGAATTTGGACTGGATTTCGCCGACCGGCGCATCGAAGATCGCCAGGCCGTCTTTCATGTTGACGATCAGGTTGTTGGCCCCGGTGACGATCTGCGCCACGTTCGGGGCGAGGTTGACGAGCTTCGGCGGCGCCGCCGGCGGATAGAAAATGGTGTCGGCGTCGAGGAAGCGCGCCAGCGCGATGCGGCGCAGCACCCACTGATACGGCACATTGCCGGTCATCGGACCCTTGGCGGCGGCCTTGACGGCGTCGGGCGCGGCGAAGGCCGCTTCGTTGATCGCCGGGTTGGCGGCGGCCTCCTTCACGGTCACATGACCGACTTCGACATTGTTGAGCTTGTAGGACAGCGTGTGCGGTATCTGCACTCCGCCGACCGCCTTCCAGTCGCTCGGCACCAGATCGTAGGTGGAGTTGCCCGCGATATTATCGTCGTCGATGGTGCGGATCGCGGCCGGCAGGTGCGTCTTGGGATCGAACAGGATGGTGAATTTTACCCCATTGTCGGTGTAGTTCACCGCCGGATAGGACGCATCCCCGAGCTTCTGGGTGCCGGCGGCGCTGAGGTTCTTGGAGTCATCCAGCGCCTTGAGCAGCAGCGTCGGCGACGACCGCTCGAACTCGCGCAACTGCGCCGCGACCCGCATGCCGGACGCCGCCGTGCTGGTGCCATTCGGAGCGGTAACGAAGCCCATCGTGGGCGTGATCACTTCGGTATATTTCACCGTTGACGCAGGCGGCGGATACACCATGGCGCGGTCGATCTCGGAGCGGACCGCGCGCTTGGCCAGGTCCGCCGTGATGGTGAAGGTGGTGTCGCCGAGGAAGCGCGGCTCGCCATAGGCCTTGAGCGACTGGCCGGGCTCCCAATGCTTCGCCGTACCTTTCATCGACAGACTCTTGAGCGCCTTAATGGCGTCGGCGCCGCCTTCGGCCGCCACCGCCGCCTTGACCAGGTCGATCGGGGCTTGCTGCGCGGACGCCACCCCAACCAACGCGGTAGTGGCGAGCAATGCCGCCGAAATGCTGATGAGATGCTTCATGAATGTCTCCTTTGTGGAACGCTGAGGCCGGGCCACGATGATCCGTGCCACGGCGGTGCGGATGTAACGCGGCAGCGCCGGAGCCTGCGGCCGGCCATCGCCTTGGAAACCGCAGTGGCGGTCCGGGGTCTCACCAGACCCGGACGCTGTCCCGACGAAACGCAACGGCCGGCGCATCGGCGCCAGCACCGCGCATTTAGCACAAGGCCGGGTTAACTGCCACGGCAAAAAACGCCGAGGCTCAGAAATATACTTGATACCGCACATATGCCGAAAGCAGACGAAGCTTGCGCCCCCTCGGATACCGCAGCCGCAAACTGATTAGGGCGAAGAACCCAATCACCTATAACCGGACGCGATGAAATTGAGACATGTGGAGAGATCAACAAAAGTGGTTCGGGCGCTCGGGGCAGTGACCGCGGGAACGGCAGGAGGTGCTTCCTCCCGCCGGATATTGTCTATTTGATTGATCTGGCTATTTTATCAGGAATCCAGTGAAGGTGAAAGTCGAGGCCGGAGGAGGGAGAGGCTTGGCCAGCGGATTCCCGGTGAGCGGGAAGAACCGCAATGCAATACTACCGGATATTGTCTGTGGCAAGGGAGCAAAGCCGATTTGATAATCGCCGCGGGCGATAGTCTGCGCGCCGGCGACCGAACCCGGCAACGAAAAATCGAGAACCGTCGCCGTCGCCACGGGCGAGCGCAGAGGGCTCCGCTCGCAGTTCCACGAACCCTGTTCGCTTGTGAACGGATTAAATGCGCCGGTGAGGCCCCCCTGATTGGAATCGACGACAAAAGCGTTCCCGTCCTCTGACAGGGTAAGAACTTGGCGCGAGGCAAAGTTTCCAGTACTGTCGGTGACGGTGACGAGATAGGCTCCGACCACGGGTTGGCACCCGTCGATCCACGCCGGTATCTGTGCCGGCGCAACGCCGCTTGTCAAAGCGGCGAGTACGAGTCCGGCGAAAGCAGGACGAACGAAGCTCGATCCAAATCGGGCGCCTGCTGTTTTCTTATACGACAGCTTACTTACCTTATAGAAGGACGATAACATTATCTCTCCTAACCCGTTGGGCCACACGATATATGGCGCCGAAAGGGGGACAGCCGCCGAATTTCCCATAGGTCAACCGGGCGGCATCAATCCACGTTCCCCATCGCGGTTTCCTTCCGTGGGAGCCTTTCGGATGCCGGCGGCCGGACCATTCAACAACCAGCGTCGGAAAGTCAAGAGCCGTCGCCCGCGTTTGATTACACGCTCGGCAAAAGACGTTTGTAAAAATATTGTGCATTTGTCGCTGTCAAACGCGTAAATTGCAGGCTACGCGCTTGGGCACCGACAGGTAGAGCTTAACGCTCGGGCCGCCGCCGCTGGCAAGTTCGGTGAAATGGCCAGCGGAGCCAAGGCCCCGGCGGCGACGCGCCGGTTCAAAACCCGCCGCCATGGCTCGGCACGCTGACGATGCGGTTGTCCACGTGGAGGACGCCGGCGACGCGATGCGCTACCGTCTCGGCACGCTTGCGCAGCGCGCCGCTCGACGAGGTGGCTACCAACGTGACCCGGCCGGCGGCGGCCGACACCTTGACGCCGGTCGGCGCCATGGTGGTACCGATCTCATCGAGCAGCGCCGCGTGGACCTTGGCCTCCAAGAGCTTATCGGCAAGCGCCGTGCGGGTGGTCGCCTTATCGCGGAAGCGCGGGTGGTCGGCGAGCCGGCAAATCGCATCCACGCAGGCATCGACCGGCAGGCGGTCGGTGTTGAGTACCAAATGGTATAGAAGCGCATCCTCCTGCTCGATATTGAACGACGTGCGCAGCGTACGGGCGTGGGCGGCATCGAAGCGCTCGATCTCCGCGCGTGCCGCGGCGGCATCCTTGCTGCCGAGCCGCTCCATCAAGACACGGGTGCGAAATTCCATCGATGCGCAAACCCGCACGCTGATCACCTGCGGCATGTCGCGCAGCAAGGTGGCGGCCCCCCAACCGCGGATCAGCACATTGCCCTTTTGGGCGATGCGCAGAATTTCCTCGGTCGTATAGCGGGACAGCTTGCGCGTGTTGATCGACCACCGCTCCAACAGCGACGCCGATCCGTCCACATAGCGCCGCACGGTCTCCTCTCCGACGCCGAGCCGCCCGGCAACCTGATGGGTTACAATCTCCGAATGAACGATGTTCAGCCCCAGCCGGTCGGCGACGCCGTTGGCCACTTCGGTTCCGAGGCAGCCCAATTGCCGGGTCATGGCGATGACGGTCATATTTACCCCTCCGTGCGAAGCGCTGCCAGCCGGTATGTTTCGCTTGGCTAACATTAAATTCGTATAAACATGAGATGTTAAATTAACAATCGGAAAGGCGGACGTGCACCGCGGCGTTTTGTCGCAGAGGCCCCGCGCGGCCCGCTTGCGCCCCCTCTCCCCATCGTTCTTCACGATGGGGAGAGGGTCGGGGTGAGGGGCAGATGCCCGCGCTGACGGCGCGACCGTTCGTCTCCCCGGAGGCGGACTATCCTCGACGGTGCCGCCCATCGGCCCTCACGTGCTTCCGCCCCTCACCCTAAACCTCTCCCCGCGGCGTGAAGGACGCCGTGGGGAGAGGGGACGTGCGTGCCCGGCGCCGCAGGGACGCGCAGCCCGAGCGGCGTGCGCTCCCTCTCCCCATCGTTCTTCACGATGGGGAGAGGGTCGGGGGGTGAGGGGCAGATGCCCGCGCTGACGGCGCGACCGTTCGTCTCCCCAGCGGCGGACTATCCTCGACGGTGCCGCGCATCGGCCCTCACGTGCTCCCGCCCCTCACCCTAAACCTCTCCCCACGGCGTGAAGGACGCCGTGGGGAGAGGGGACGTGCGTGCCCGGCGCCGCAGGGACGCGCACAGACGCGAGCGGCGTGCGCCCCCTCTCCCCATCGTTCTTCACGATGGGGAGAGGGTCGGGGGGTGAGGGGCAGATGCCCGCGCTGACGGCGCGACCGTTCGTCTCCCCAGCGGCGGACTATCCTCGACGGTGCCGCGCATCGGCCCTCACGTGCTCCCGCCCCTCACCCTAAACCTCTCCCCACGGCGTGAAGGACGCCGTGGGGAGAGGGGACGTGCGCATCCCCTCGTTAAGTGAACGGTCTTGGCCCTACCGCGCCGCTGCAGCCTTGCGCTTTTCCTCCTCGACGTTTTTCACCATGCTGGCTTGCGCCGCGGTGATGAACGTCGTCCAGGCGGCGGGATCGACGAACGGATGCGGCTCGCCGGGCTTGCGCTTGGCCAAAAGCTGCGCGCGCTCCAGCACGCCGCCGCCCGGATAGCCGTTGGCGCCGCCGGCCCAGCTGTGGATCATCACCAGCACCTCGATGCCCGGCATTTGGGCAAGCCGGCGGGTGGTGGCGAGGCCCTCCTCGGCCTCTCTAAGCCCGCCGCGATAACCGCCGCCGCCCTGCCACAACGCCTTATGCGGCACCCCATTGTCGTAAACCGTGAACTCGCCCGACAGCACGCCCGGCGTATGGCCCGGATGGTGATAGAATTTGATCGTGGTGCCGCCGAGGGTCAGGGTATCGCCCTCCTTCACCACCATGTCGCGCTTGGGCGTGCGCGGCGCCGGGCCGCCGTTGCGACCGGGCCGGGTGGCAAAATCCTCGATCATCTTCCAATCCTCGTCGAGCGCCGCGACGCGGGCGCCGGAGGCCTCCGCAATTCGCGCCGCGCCGCCGAAATGGTCGAGATGGCCGTGGCTCAGCAAAATATATTTGATGTCCTTGAGGTCGAAGCCGACCTTCTTAATGTTGTCCATGACGAAATCGACATAGGGCTCCTGGGCGGAGTTGATCATGATGATGCCGGCCGTCGTTGGAATAAGCCAGACGCCCACATAGCCGGGCCCGACATAATAGAGATTGTCGAACACCCGGAACGGCGCGATCTTTTGGAACGCCACATCGTTCGCCCGGCTGATCCGGTAGGTCTCGCTCAGCGTTTCCTGGTGCGGCGCCTGCGCGGCGGCCCGATTGGCGCCCGCCGTGAGCGCGAGCGCCAGTGCCAGCGCGGCCGAGCCCGCTGCGCCCCAAAATTCCCCGCGTTTGGTTTTCGGTTGCGTTTGCATAGTGCCTCCCCGCGGGCTCGCGTTGCGCGGCCTCGCTTGGGCCTTTGTAGCAATGGGGGCCGGAAGCCGGAAGGGCGAGCGCATCAGCTTATCCAATGGGTGGTGGACACCCCGCCAGTTTGACCGAACCGTGCCGGCGATGGCACCAAGCCGTGGCCGGCCTTGGCCATGACAGTGTGGGTGAAGCGATGAAACTCGCGGTTCCGGATCTGATCTCCAACTCCTATTTCCCGGCCGTCGCCGCCGCGGAACTCGGCTTCTTCAAGCAGGAAGGGCTCGATGTCACGGTCGAACTGCTGTTTCCGGTCAACCGGGCCTATGCGGCGCTGCGCGACGGGGCAGTCGATTTCGTTGCCGGGTCGGCGCATTCGGCGCTGGCGGCGTTTCCCGAGTGGCAAGGTGTCAAGCTCATCTGCGCCCAAGCCCAGGGAATGTACTGGTTCCTGGTCATGCATGCGGATCTTGGCGTGCAGCGCGGGGACGTCGCGGCGGTCAAGGGCCGGCGCATCGGCGCCGCGCCGTGGGTCGAAATGGGATTGCGGCGGCTCTTGACCGAAGCCGGCATCGACCTCGTTCGCGACGACGTCCAGATCGCGCCGGTGCCGGGCGCGCTGGCAGCCGGCGTGAATTTCGGTGTCACCGCCGCCAAGGCGCTGGAAGAGCGGCGGATCGACGGCTTTTGGGCCAACGGAATGGGTACCGAAGTCGCGGTGCGGCGGGGCGTCGGGACAGTCGTGCTCGATGTGCGGCGCGGCGACGGCCCAAAGCCGTGCTTCAACTACACCATGGCGGCGGTCGCCGCGACCGATCGCCTGATCGCGGAGACGCCCGATGTCGCGGCCGCGGCGGTCCGGGCGATCGTCGCCACCCAGGCCGCGCTCCGGCGGGACGTGACGCTCGCCACGGCGGTCGGGCGCAAAGTGTTTCCCCCCGCGGAGGCCGAATTGATCGCGGAATTGATCCGCCGCGATCTGCCCTATTACGACGCAACGATCACGCCGGAATTCGTCGCCAGCATGAACGCCTTCGCCCGCGACATCGGCATCCTCAAGGGCGAGGTGCCGTATCGGCAGGTTGTCGCGACGCAATTCGCACCGCTGTGGTCCGGATCTCCGTGAGGTGTTGCTTGCCGGCGTTGATGCCCGGACATCGCGCGCGGCACCACGCATTTTATGCGCCGGCAACGTATTGCCGCACCCCGCGCGGAACTCGGGCTTCAACCAGTCATTGTCTCTGGCTGCACATAACCGGGTTTATCTTGACTTGTGGGCGCTGCAAGATGTGGGAACTTCCGGGCTAGATGCGTAGTACGCAATCCTATGGGCCTTGCCAGGGCGATGCAGTGTCTGTCCGGCAGGATGCGTGAGTTCACATGACGCATTTTCGACAAGAGACCGACAGCCTCGGCGCGGTGGAAGTCCCCGCGGATAAGCTGTGGGGCGCGCAAACCCAGCGATCGCTGGCCTATTTCAGCATCGGCCGGGATCTGATGCCGCGCGAAATGATCCCGGCTTACGCCATCTTGAAGAAAGCCGCCGCCACGGCAAACCATACCGGCGGGCGGCTCGATGACCTCCGTCACGGCTTAATTTGTCAGGCCTGCGAGGAAATCCTCGCCGGCCGGTTTGACGATATGTTCCCGCTCCGTGTCTGGATGACCGGCAGCGGTACCCAGTTCAACATGAACGTCAACGAAGTCATATCCAACCGCTGCTGTCAGCTTGCCGGCACCCCGCTCGGGAGCAAGATGCCGGTTCATCCCAACGACCACGTCAACATGGCGCAGTCGTCGAACGATACGTTCCCTTCCGCCATGCATATCGCGGCAGCCGACAACGTGAAGCGTCGCCTGCTTCCCGCGGTCGCCGGTTTGCGTGATGCGATCGGCGCCAAGGCTGAGGCTTGGCGGGACATCGTCAAGATCGGACGGACCCATCTGCAGGACGCCACCCCGCTGACTTTGGGCCAGGAATGGTCCGGTTATACCGGTATGCTGGCGGACGCTATGGAGCGGCTCGAAGCGGCCCTGCCGGGGGTGTATCGCTTGGCGCTCGGCGGTACGGCCGTGGGAACGGGCTTGAACGCGGCGCCCGGTTTTGCCGAGGCGGCGGCCGCCGAAATCGCCCGGCTCACCGGCCTGCCCTTCGTGACGGCGCCCAACAAATTCACCGTGCAGGGCGCCCACGACGCCTTGGTGCAGTTGTCCGGCACCCTGCGCACATTGGCGGTGTCTCTATACAAGATCGGCAACGACATTCGCCTGATGTCCTGCGGACCGCGTGCCGGATTTGCCGAATTGGTGCTTCCGGAAAACGAGCCGGGCTCCTCGATCATGCCCGGCAAGGTCAATCCGACGCAGTGCGAGGCGCTGACGATGATCGCCGCGCAGGTGATGGCCAATGACGTGGCGGTGGGGTTCGGCGGCGCCGGCGGCCATCTGGAAATGAACGTCTACAAACCATTGATCATCTTCAACATCGCGCATTCCATCGCCATCATGGCGGATGGCTGCGTCAATTTCCAAAAATTCCTGATCGAGGGCACGACGCCCAACTTGAAGAAGATCGGCGACGATGTCGCACGCTCCCTGATGCTGGTCACGGCGCTCGTGCCGGTCATCGGCTACGACAAGGCGGCTAGACTTGCCCACTACGCCGCCGACAACGATCTCACGCTCAGGGACGCAGCGCTGCAATTGGACTTTATCGGCGCGGCCGACTTCGACCGCATCGTCAACCCGAAAAAAATGGTCTAGCGGGCTCAATACGGGCGAGCGGCCGACAAAAATCATTCGCCGGGCGGCGTACCGCCCAGCGAATGCACGCGACCTTAACCGCGGCTGCCATCCTGGAAATCGCTGTTTGGACCGCGGGTCGTAGATGGTACGCCGGGCGTGTAGGGGCCTGACGTGTAGGGCCCCGGCGCCGCACCTTCAGGCACGACAGCGCCACGCACGTCGCTCGACGCGGCGTGATGATGCCGGTCAGTCTTCGCCATCACGGGCGATACCAGCAGCGCCGCCACACCCAGCGCCGACAAGATTACTTTCAGGTTCGTGCTCATATTCAACCTCATGGGCTCTTGGATTTTCGGCTCTTGGATTTTCGCCCGACGTTTTCTAGATAGCAAATATCTCGCGCCGCACAAGACTTTATTTCATCACGAAATCGTGTCGCCAAATAAACATCCAATGCCGTTTTTAGGGGTTTTTTACAGCGCCGATGCCGATCTTTCCGGGTAATAGAAATTTTATGATACCGCTTCGCACCATCGGATCGGACGCAGCTGATGATTAGTATATTCCTGCGCTATATCTTCGACATAGCGAACGTTATATATATTTATGCATATAAGCTATGTGGCGGCACTTTCGCCCTGACTGGTGGTCGGGTGGGGATACAAATCGGCGGGCGGGGGACTATGGAACGCCTATCGAGCCGCGCGGCGCGCTTTGGAGTTGATTCTGCCGCAATTCCTGTTCGCGAAGATGAATGATGATCCGGTGAAGGACCCGGCGCCGATTTCGCAAATCGTCGTCACACCGAATGTGCTGGCCGTTGCCCCTGGAACTGCCGCTCCGCAGCGTGCAGGACGCGGTGGCGCTGGTACCCGCCACGCCGGGCAAATACACCTTCGGCTGCGCCGGCACCGGAGGGACCCAGCATCCGGCCGGCGAGCTATTCAAGTCCATGACCAAGCTCGCCCTGCAGCATGTGCCCGACCGCAGAGCCGCCCCGGTGATCACGGATTTCGCAGATTGACGGCTGCAATTCTATCGCGGTAGGGGCTGGCATACACGGCTTCCTTGTCCTGAGACGGTGACGCATGGGCTTATGGCGCATCTACGCGCGGGCGCTGGCCCTGCTGGGTCCGGAGAGGCGTCTCGGGATCTATCTTTCCCTGGCCAACCTGGCGCTCGCCGGAGCCGCGTTTGCGGAGCCGGTGCTGTTCGGGCGGATCATCGATGCGCTGGCCGGAGCGCAGGCCAAGGGGGTGACCGCCGCATGGTCGGGGCTCGCCGGGCTGGTGGCCGCGTGGGTCGGCTTTGGGCTGTTCACGATCGTCTGCGGCGTTACGGTCGCGCTGTATGCCGACCGGCTGGCGCACCGCCGGCGTCAGGTCGTCCTGACCGGCTTTTTCGAACACGTGCTGCAATTGCCTATCAGCTTCCATTCGGCGGGCCATTCGGGCCGGCTGATGAAGGTGATGCTGGCGGGCACCGATGCGTTGTGGATGCTGTGGCTCGATCTGTTTCGCAATTCATTTGGCGCCGCGGCGTCGCTCGCGATCCTGTTGCCGCTGTCGCTCTACCTCAATTGGGTCCTGGGCCTGGTGCTGATCGTGGTGTGCATCATTTTCGCGACGCTCACGGCCCTGGTGATCAACAAGACCGAAACCCTGCAAGGCACCGTGGAGCGCCATTATTCCAACCTCGCCGAACGGGCGTCCGATGCACTCGGCAACGTCGCGCTGGTGCAGGGCTTCGCCCGTGTCGAGTCGGAAGTGTCCGACCTGCGCAACGTGACCGCCGACCTGCTGGCGGCACAGCTTCCGGTGCTGTCGTGGTGGGCGGTGGTGGCGGTTCTGACCCGGGCCGCGACCACGCTCACGCTGCTCGCGATCTTCCTGGTCGGCGTCTATCTGCAGCTCAATGGGCGCGCTTCCATCGGCGACATCGTGATGTTCATGAACTTTGCCGGTTCCCTGATCGGCCAGCTCGAAAAGGTGGTTCGCTTCGTCAACCGGGTGTTCATGGACGCGCCGCGGCTGAAGGATTTCTTCACCGTGCTCGATACGGACTCCGATGTCCGCGATCGCCCCGATGCGGTCGATCCGGGACGGGTGCACGGACACGTCGAGTTCAAGAACGTATCGTTTTCCTATGACGGCAAGCGTCCGGCTGTCGCGGATTTGAACTTCGCGGCGCTGCCCGGCGAAACCATCGCGCTGGTCGGCGGCACCGGCGCCGGCAAGACGACCGCGCTGGCGCTGCTGCACCGCGCCTTCGATCCGCAGTCCGGCGCCCTTATGATCGACGGCATCGACCTGCGCGACCTCAAGCTGGCGGCGCTGCGCCACAATATCGGCGTGGTGTTCCAGGAGGCGCTGCTGCTCAACCGCACCATTGCGGACAATCTGCGCGTCGGCAAGCCGGATGCGACGCTCGAGGAGATGCGCGAGGCGGCGGCGCGGGCGCAGGCGCTGGAGTTCATTGAACGAGCGCCCAACGGGTTCGAGACGCCGGTCGGCGAGCGCGGCCGCGCCCTATCGGGCGGCGAGCGCCAGCGGCTCTCGATCGCCCGCGCGCTGTTGAAAGACCCGCCGATCCTGATCCTCGACGAAGCGACCAGCGCGCTTGATGCCGCCACCGAGGTTAGGGTTCAGGCGGCGCTCGATGAGGTGATGAAGCACCGCACCACCTTCGTGATCGCGCATCGGCTGTCAACGGTGCGCAACGCCACCCGCATTATGGTCTTTGAGAACGGCCGCATTGTCGAAAGCGGTACGTTCGACGAACTGGTGCGTATCGGCGGGCTGTTTGCCTCGCTCGCCAAGGCGCAATTCATGACCGCCGACACACAGGTCGAGCCGCCGCTGGAGTTGCAGCCTGTGGAGACGTGAAGGCAACCAGCCACTCAGTCTTTCTACCGCTGAACTGGGTCGGCGTGGCTGATGGTAACACTGCCGCCATCGAAATGCGTCATCTCCTTGAGAGTGGCCAGAATGCGCTGAATTGCGTTCGTCGCGGAACGCGACGATGCGCCAGGAGCGGTCAAACGGCTGGCAGGAACCGACCAACCCCGGTTCATGGCAGCTCCCGCTGCTTCCAGTCGGAGGGTGACTGTCCCGACATGCTCTTGAAAAACCGGGTAAAAGCGCTGACCTCGGAATAGCCGAGGATTTGCGCGAGGCTGCCGATGCCGACGCGGGTGTCGCGCAGCAGCTGGCTCGCCATCTCGAAGCGCGCCTCGTTCACGGCGTCGCGAAACGACAGGCCGCGCGTTTGCAGCGCGCGGTGCAACGTCCGGGGATGCATCACCAGCATCTCGGCGGTCGTCTTCAAGGATGGCGACCCCGCCAGCACCGAGGGGACCAGGACGCGCATGACCCGATCGAGAATATCAGGCTGCAGAAAGTTCCAGCGCTCCGCCACGAACTTGCAAATGTCGGCATGGAGCGCGCCGTCGGCGGTCGGAATCGGTCTCGCCAGCGCGGCGCCGGAATAGACCAGCCCGAAATGCTCCGCCTCGAAGACGAGTTTGGCCCGGCCGAACGCCCTCCGGTAGGGCGCAAGATCCGCGGGCCGCGGCAGGGAGAGGAGCGCGGACGCCGGCTCGACGCCGCAGAGTTCGGCAAAGATCGCGCGTCCGAACGCGATCGCGCCGGCGCTGAATGGCGCCGCGCCGCGCAGACCGGGATAATGGACGCGATGCCCGACCAGGAGGGCGTTGTCCTCCCAGTCGATGAGATACGTGCCGGCGCCGCGGACGTAGCGGGGATGATTGGCGACGAAATCGGCGAGCGCAGAGCGGAAATCCGGCGCAACCGATAACAGCTTGCCGATGATGCCGAGGTGGCCGAGGCGGCCCGATGCCCCGAGCATGAGACTGAAGTCTTCGCGCTGCGTCGCCTCGGCGCATCTGAGCATCAGTTCGGAGACGAGCGGAAACGGAATCCGCCCCTCAATGTCCGAAAGCGCGGCTTGATCGACGCCGAGGCTCGCAAGCAAGGGCTCCGGCTCGACGGTGAGTTCGCGCAGCAGACGCGGGATCTCCGCGAGCACCCCCACGCGCTGTAAGGGCGCGGCTTCGTCCCCCATCGGGAACGGACGGGCCCGCGGCCGCGCCGTTTCCCGCGGCCGTGAAGCGTTAGATATGTCGTCCATGAGTTGCCGGTTATAGGATACGTCCAGAATGCCGTTATCGAGTTCCCATTGTCGGAAAATGTCAAGACAGCCGCGCGACGCTCCCTTAGGTTCCGCGCGGCGCTGACCCAAAGCGCAAGCGCGGACGCGGGGAGCACGATGTACTACACCGACGACTCAATTCTTCCGGAGAACATGGCGCCGCTCATCATCACGGCCGCCCCCTACGGGCCGGAGTGGCTGCCGGGCGATGCCGACATTCCGCTCACCTGGGACGAGCAGGTGCAGACGGCGGTCGACTGCTACAACGCCGGCGCGACGATGCTGCACGTGCACGTGCGCGATCCCGCGACCGGCCAGGGCTCGGTCAATTTCGACCAGTACAATTATCTGCTCGGCCGGCTGAAGCAGGCGGTGCCGAAGATGATCCTGCAAGTCGGCGGGTCGATTTCGTTTGCGCCGCACACGGCGGAAGCGAAGGCGAAATGGCTCAATTACGACACGCGGCACATGCTGGCGGAACTCGATCCCAAGCCGGAATACGTCACCGTCGCCACCGGCACCACGCAGTGGGACGTCGTGTCGATGTTCGTGCCGGACGACATCAAGGGAACGCATCTCGACAACAATCCGCAAGTTCAGGCCGCATGGGCCGGGATGTTCGTGGACGCCGGGCCGGCGTTCTACCTCGAGCACCTGAAACGCCTCAGCGCCAACAAGATCCAGCCGTATTTCGTGCCCGGAACGGTCCATCAGACTGGAGATCATCGAGCGGCTGATCCGGGCCGGCGTTTACAAGGGGCCGCTGAACCTCGCGATCTGCGGCTATGGCGGCGGCACGCTCGGGCGCAACCCGTTCCACTGGATGGAGTTCCTGCGCCAGGTGCCGCAGGGCGCGGTGTCGACGTTCTGGTCGAGCATGCGCGGACTGATCTCGCTCTCCGCGATGGCGATCGTGCTCGGCCAGCACGTGCGCGTCGGCAACGAGGACAATCTTTGGGGGCCGGACAAGAAGCGGCGCACCTCGGTGCAGCAGATCGAAGGCGCCGTGCGCATCTGCGAGGAGTTCGGCCGCAAGGTCGCGACCGCCGACGAGGCGCGGGCGATCATGAAGGTCGGCGTCTGGTACAATAGCATCGAAGAGACGCTGATGAATCTCGGGTTGCCGCCGAATCGCCGGGACGGCGAGAAGGGCTTCCTGGTCTGGGACACCGACGGCAAGAAGACGGTCGCCAAGGTGGCCGGCGACTCGCACCCGATGGCCTATTGCATGGTGCCGCCCGACGCCGCCAAGGCCGCCATGGAGGCAGTCGCGGCGGCGAAAGCCAAGGCGCCGGCTTAACATTGCAGGGGGCGGCGCGCGCGGCGCCGCCTTTTCATCGTGAGATTGAGGGCGTGGCGTGGCGGGGCGGCTCAGCAACTTCGAAATCTACGGCGACGACCCCGAACAGCTCGCGACGTTTTATCGCGAGCTGTTCGGCTGGCACATCGAACGCGCCGAGGGCGTCGATTACTGGCGCATCGCCATCGACGCCGAGGCGGCGCCGCTGAAAGCCGGCGGCATCGCGCGCCGTCCCGCGTTCCCCCACGGCGGGTGGATGAATTTCGTCGAAGTCGAATCGTTGGACGCGACGCTGGCGGCGGCGGATCGACTTGGCGGAAGCGTCCTCAAACCCAAGACCGCCGTTCCGCGGACGGCGTGGCATGCCGTGATCGCGGATCCGGCCGGCAACGCCTTCGTGATCTGGCAACCGGACCCGACGGCGTTTCCGCCGCCCGTGCCGGACTGACGTGGAAAGCAACGACGAGAGTTGATCACCAGCGTTCTGCTGTCGGCGGTATCGCCGCGGCAGCAAAACATTGAGGGGTTCCAATGGAGGAGCAACCCTACGTTCACGTCCCGGAAACCATCTCTCGGCAAGCGCAGGATTTTCTTCGCACCCTAAAAGATCCGGCGCTTACGCCGCGGTTTCCGGACCCCGCCGACATGGCGGCATGGAACAGGCTGCAAGCGTGGGCGGAAGCCGACGGCGAGGCCAAATCGGCGCCCCTCATCAAACGCTGCGAACCCACCGTCGAAAAGGGCGCGCTGGGCGGCGTTCCGGTGCTGGAGATCCGACCGAAAGGGTGGACGGATAATGGCAAGGTCCTCGTGTACACGCACGGCGGGGCTCACGTCATGTACAGCGCAACGTCAACGCTCGGCAGGGCGGCCATCGCGGCTCACGAAACCGGCCTTCGGGTCATCTCGGTCGATTATACTTTGGCGCCGCACGCGAAATATAACCAGATTTCGGATCAGGTGGTCGCGGCGATCGAGGCGCTCCTGCAGCGCGGCCAGCGCCTGAAGGACACGGCCATCTTCGGCGATTCGTCCGGTGGCGGACTCGCCGCCGCCACCGTCCTGAAGATGCGCGACCGGGGCGTTGGAATGCCGGCCGCGGCCGTTCTGGTGTCGCCGTGGCTCGACGTAACCCGGAGCGGGGATACCGAAACCACGCTCGCCGGCGCCGATCCGAACCAGCTTTACGACAAGCACTCCAAATACGCGGCGGCCGCCTTCGCCGATCCTGAGGACCAGAAGCACCCCTACGCTTCTCCGGTCTACGGAGAGTTCTCCAAAGGTTTCCCGCCGACCCTGATTCAGGGCGGCCTTAAGGAAACGCTCCTCAGCGGCTTCGTCCGGCTTTATCAGGCGCTCGACCTGGCCGGTGTTCCGGTGAAGCTCGATCTGTATGAAGGCATGATCCACAACTTCCAGGACAGGATTCCCGACTGCCCGGAATCGATCTCGGCGCGTCGGAAGATGCGGGAGTTTCTGGTTCAGCGTCTGGGAATGTAGGGCGGACAATGCGCACCGCGCGGGATGCAGGTGAGCGCCGCCCCCGCCGGCAACCCGTTTCCGGCCTGGCAGTCCGGCTCCATGGCCTTGCGTCCGCCCGGAGCCAATTGCTGCCAGGCATTGAACGAATCGCGAAGGCAAACGTCGCGCGAAAAGCAACGGAAAGGAGATCACATGGTGAAGTCTGAACTTTGCCGGAACGCATGCGTGCTGCTGACGGCGGTCGTCCTGGCATGCGGACTGGGCGGCCGAAGCTATGGAGCCGAGGACTGGATAACGGTCAACAAGGACTACTCCGGCCAACGCTACGTCGATCTCGACCAGATCACGCCGGACAATGTCGCAGCGCTGAAACAGGTGTGCGAACTCCAATTTAATGAGCCGAGCTGGTTCAGCAGCGGGTTGCTGATGGTCGGGCGAACGCTTTACGCCAGCACGATGCGGGCAACGTACGCGGTTGACGCAACCTCGTGTGAACCGCGCTGGCGCCACGTCATCGCGCTTGGGACGCCGGCGAACGTTTCCAGCCGTGGCGTCGGCTATCTCGACGGCGTGATCTTTCGCGGGACGGTTGACGGGCGCGTCATCGCCCTCGACGCCGGCACGGGCCGCGTGCTGTGGGACGTGAAGCACGCCGATCCGGCGAAAAACGAGTCCTTCGTGTCGGCGCCGATCGCGTGGGACGGCAAGGTCTTCATCGGCATCGCCATCAGCGATCTCGGCATTCGCGGCCGGATCATGGCGATCGACGCCAAGACCGGAAACGAAGTCTGGCGGTTCTATACGGTGCCGGCCAACGATGAAGCGGGTCCCGCGAAATGGGGCGGCGGTGGTTTCTGGTTCGACCTTTACGCTGGACCCTCAGCGCGGCGAGATTCTCGCCCCGGTCGCCAATCCCGCCCCTGATTACAACACCGAGGTTCGCCCCGGCGACAATCTTTACACCAATTCCATCATCGCGCTCGACGCCGCGAGCGGCAAGCTGAACTGGTTCTACCAGGTCACTCCCCACGACGACCACGACTGGGACTACGGCACCGCTCCGACGCTCTACCGCACGCGCAGCGGAAGGGACATGGTCGCCGCCGCAGGCAAGAACGGCTACGTGCTGGGGCTGGACAGGGCGACGCGGGCGGTCGTGTTCAATACGCCGGCCGAGCCGGTCAGCAACAACGGGCCGATTACCTGGGACATGCCTCAGCGCGTCTGCCCCGGTTTGGGGGGCGGCGCCCAATTCACTGGGGCCGCGTACAGCCCGATGACCGGCGCACTTTACGTCGGCATGGTGGATTGGTGCTCATACTACGCCAAGCCCAGGCCCAAACCTCCGGCGAATCCGCAAGAGGCGGGACAAAACTCCCAATCGGTGCTGGACTACGATTACGAAGGCGCCGTTGCGGTCGACTTCGGCGTGGATCCGAAAGGCTGGATCACCGCGGTCGATGGCGAGACCGGGCAGGTGCGTGGAAATATCAAACCGATGCGCAGGTGCTGGCGGGAGTGGTCCCGACCAAGGGCGGCATCGTCTTTGGCGGGAGACGTTCGCGGCAATCTGTTTGCGTTCGATGCCCGCAACGGCACGGTGCTCAAGCACATCGACGCCGGGGGCGCGCTCAACAGCGGCTTGATCAGCTATGCGTTGGACAATCGGCAGTACGTCGCCGCCGCCGTCGGCGGCGTCACGCTGAATACCGCAGGGGTGGCGGGACCGCTGAAGATCAGCATCTTCGGCTTGTCGGAGGCCAACCCGAAAATCGCGAAGCTCGACCGGCTGCCGCCCCAGGCGCAGGGCGCTGCCGCCAACGCGGAGACGTTCGGACGCATTTGCGCGCCGTGCCACGGCGGCCGCGGTCAGGGCCGCCTGTTTCCGAACATAACGGCCTATACGGATTTGGCCGACCCGGCGCATCTGCAAGAGTTTCTGGCGACGGTGCCGCCGCCGATGCCGCGCCTCTATCCGGGCCTGCTCGATGCAGACGACGTTCGCAGGATCGCAGCGTACATGGCGGTGATTACGGGCGCGACCGCGCCCCGATAGCAAACCAATCGACACGAGCTAACGCCCCGTTCCCCTCGGGTAAATACAACAAGTGAGATTGCACGCATGAGCAGCGTTCCCCAACGCGCTTCGGAAACCGGCCCCTTCGACGCGGCGATCAATCAGCTGCGAGCGTGGGATCCGGCCTGGGCGGCGGTGGTTGAAAAAACCGCAGGCGACCCGTGGCGGAGCGGCGTCCTGGCGCCGAAATTCGTCGAACTCGTGAGCCTCGCCGTCAACGTCGCCTGCACCAACCTCAATGCGGACGGCACCCGCCGGCACGTTCGCCGCGCCCTCGACGCCGGCGCCAGCCGCGAAGAAATCCTGTTCGTCTTCAAATGCGCGACCGCGATGGCGATCCATTCCTGCAGTCTCGGCGCGCCGATCCTGCTCGAAGAGGCCAAGGCCGCCGGCGTCGCGGCGACACCGGCGCCGCCCACCGCGACGCCCGCCGTCGACAGGATGAAGGCGATCGGGCAATGGAACGCCGCGTGGGACCCGTTCCTTGCGCTCGACCCCGCCTGGACGGACGCGTTCATGGCCATGGGAGCGGGGATTTACGGGAGCGGCGTCCTGCCGGCAAAGGAAATCGAACTTTTGAGCATCGCCTTCGACGCCTCGTTCACGCACATGTACGCGCCGGGCACCCGGCGGCACATCCAAAATGCGCTGAAGGCGGGCGCTTCGATCGCGGAGATTTTCGAGGTTCTCAAGATTTGCGTCGCCCAGGGGGTGCAGGCTTGCAATCTTGGCATTCCGATCCTCGAAGAAGAACTGGCGGCTCGGCAAGGTGCGAATGAGCGCAAATGACAGGGAGAGCTCAATGACCAGCGAACTGAGCGACCCGGTGGTCGAGACCACGGTCATACTGGCGGGCGAGCACCATGCGCGTTCCCTGAAAGCGAGGGCGGCGGAAGAGTTCCGCAGATTCCTGATCCTCTTCCTTTATCTTTGGCTGCTTTTCGGCCTCTTCGTGCTTAACCAAGGCATCGTCCTGCGCGAGCAGCACGTCAACTTCATCATGCAAGGCTTTGCAGTCATCAACGCCCTGATCTTCGCCAAAGTGATGATGGTGTTCGAAATGTTCGACCCCGGCGGATGGCTGCGCAAGCGGCCGCTCATCTATCCCATCCTCTTTGAGACGCTTCTGCTGACGGTCTTGTTTCTTGTCGTGCATATCCTGGAGAAGACGATCGAGGAACTCATCCACGGGAACCCGGTGATGGAGAGCCTTCCCGGCATCGGCGGCGGCGGTCTCGCCGGCCTGCTCAGCGCATCCGTCATCATGTTCGTCGCCTTGCTCCCGTTTTTTGGACTCAGGAATGTCGAGCCTCGCGATGGGCCGTGGGCGGCTGCGGACGATGCTGTTCGGACCAGCGGATTCGCCGAGCAACGTCCCCTGAGGTCGTTGGATTGCGCCGTAGCGATGACGGTTGCCGCCAATTTTGATCCGCGTGTTTCGAAGCGTGCCGGCGCGTTGACGCAGGCCTTGCCGCGATCAGGCATGTCGTTCGCCGGCTGTCGGGTCATCCATCGATCCGCCCAAATGCTTCCTGCCCGGACCACCGCTCGCGCAGCTGCATGCGTTCGAGCCGCGGGATCACTTCGTCGAGAAAATACGGCAACTCGTCGGCATAATTGACGAAGGAGATGCCGACGCCGCGCAGGCCGGCTTTGCTGAGGTCCGCAAGCTGGCGCGCCACGCGGTCGGGGTCGCCGACGACCGCGATGCCGCCCATGCCATTGGCGTAGTTGGTGCGTTCTTCCAGGAACCTGGCCTCGCCGACGGTTTGCGGACTGATGTTCCTTTTGGCGAGGATGAGATCGACCGCCGACCAGTCGGCACGCTCGACGATGGCGTACCGGTAATACGCCTCCGCGTCGCGCTGCGTCGGCCTACAGGTGACGACGCCGACCGCATAGACGTCTATGTCGCGGCCATAGCCCGCTGCTTCCGTCTTGACCGCTTGGACACGTTGAGCGGTCTCCTCCATCGACGTACGCGACACCTGGGTGAAGAACGCGTCACAATTGCGCAGCGCGAAGGCGCGGCCGGTGGGCGATGCGCCGGCATTCATGATCAGGGGCCGCGTGCCCCCGTAAGGTTTTGGCTTGGCGCGGATATTGCCGAGTTTGATAAAATTGCCGTTGAAATCGAAATCATCCTGCGGGCTCCAGGCGAGCTTGACGGCGTCGATCCATTCTTGCGCGAATTCATAGCGCGTCTCGTGGTCGCGCTGCTTGACGCCGAACATCTCGAACTCGTCCTCGTTCCAACCGACCACGAGATTGAGCCCGAAGCGGCCCTCCCCGATATGATCGGCGGTGACGAATTCCTTGGCGGCGATCAACGGATTGAACAGAGGCGCATGCACCGTGCCGAACACGGTGATGCGCCGGGTCGCGGCGAGCAATCCGCAGGCCCAGGTGATGGTCTCGAAGGTGGCCCCCTGGTAGTCGCTGTCGCCGCCATAGCCCTTCCAGCGCGCGATCGGCAGCAAGAAGTCGAGCCCACCCTCATCAGCCGTCTTGGCGAGGCGAAGATTATCCGGCCAGCTACCCGACCAGCGTTCGGGTACCAGCGTCACCGCACGGCCGGAGGAGCAGTTGGCGCCGAAAAGGCCGATCTTCAGGGCATTCGCATTGTACATCGCCGTGCGGTCATGCATGGAAGCGGTTCGAGAGAGCACGCCTGTCTACCTTTCATCTCCCCCCGCGCCGGGGCTGCGCCAAGAGCGGCCGCCGCGAGGGCGCAGCACTTCGGCTGCATCCGGGAACAAGTTCGTGGTATTCAGGCGGTCTGCAGTCGGCCCGCCCGGGCCACGGCGCATTCAATCGAGCCTGATTCCACTGTCGCGGAAGACCTTGGCCCAGCGCCGCGCTTCGCTGCGGAAGAAGGTGTCGAATTCCGCCGGTGTCGAGGTCACCGGGTTGATGCCGACTTTTTCGAGGCGATCGACCACCGCCGGATCCGCGTAGATGGCGACCACCTCCTGGTGAATTTTGTCGATCACCGGCTTCGGCGTCCCGGCCGGCGCGACAAGTCCGATCCAGCTCGACATATCGTCGAGTCCGGGCAGGCCTGCGGCCACCGCGAGCGGCGGAAGATCGGGCAATTGCGACAGCGGCCGGCTGTTGAGCTTGGCGAGCGCGCGGAATTGCCCGCTCCTGATCAGCGGCAGGCTCGGCGCAGCGCCGTCGATGATAAAATCGATGCTGCCGGACAAGAGCCCCTGCACCACCTCGGACGAGCCCTTGTAGGGAATGTACTGCAGATCGATGCCGGCAAGCCGGCCCAGCAGGTAGCCGGCGAGCCGGGTGATGACAATTCCGGCGCCGTAGGTGAGCCTGCCGAGCTTCCCCCGCGCGATCAGTTCCTTCACGCTGTGCGGGCCGTCGCTCGCCCGCACGGTCAGGAGCGACGTGTTCTTGGCCGTCATGGTAATGGCGGCAAAGTCGTTGAAGGGATCGTAGCTGAGCGGCGCGGCGGCGGCCGGATTCATCACCAGGGTCGAGTCCATCGCGGCCAGCAGTGTGTAACCGTCGGGCTCCGCTCGCGCGACCGCTTGCGCCCCAATCGCCGTACTGGCGCCAGGACGGTTCTCGATCACCACCGGATTCTTCCAGTCTTCGCTCATGTGCTGGGCGATGATGCGAATATTTATGTCGGTCGGCCCACCCGCCGGAAACGGCACGATGATCTTGATGGCGCGATTGGGAAACGCTTGCGCACGATCGACCTGGGCGGCGGCCGCAACTACGCCGAATTTCGTTGTCAGCACCGCCGCCAGAGCGAGCGTGACGCCCACGGACCAAACTCTCATGGTTCCTCCCGCATGCATTGACGGCCTTAGGCGTCGCGGCGGCGTTCGCCACGGTGCTCCACCATGGCATCTGCAGCAACTCAAGACGTTTCGCATTCAACGGCTCGGCGAAAAAGGTGAGCACTGGCGACGTCTCTGCCCGGCCGGTTGAGGCTCACAACCATCGCCATCCGCGCGATCATGGCAGGTCAGGGCCCCGGCAAATCCGATCATCCTACCGCTCCGCCGGCGGATCCATGGTACGACCCTCGACACGCCACCAAGACAGGTCGATAGTACACCATCCTGTTTGGTTCCGGCGCCGCCGGGTCAGGATAAACCGGAAAATGTTAGGCAACATCCGGCCAAGGTCAGAGCAACGACCTGACCGCCTTGCCATCAGGGAGGCACATATGGGGAGCATCGGGCCTGTTAGGCTGACGCTTGCGCTGGCGTGGTTTGTCGCTGCCGCAGGCGGGGCCGCCGCGCAGCGGATATCCGACGATGTGGTGAAGCTCGGCGTCCTCAACGACATGAACAGCCTTTATGCCGACACCGGCGGCAAGGGCTCGGTGATCGCGACGCAGATGGCGGTGGCGGATTTCGGCGGCAAGGTCGCGGGCAAGCCGATCGAGGTCATCAGCGCCGACCACCAGAACAAGCCGGATGTCGGCGCGGCCATCGCGCGGCGCTGGTATGATATCGACAAGGTCAACGCCATCCTGGACGCGCCGACCTCTTCCGTTGCCCTGGCGGTGCAGCAGGTCACCCGGGACAAGAATCGCGTGTTGATCATCTCGGGCGGCGGTACCTCCGACCTTACCGGACCGGCCTGCTCACCCAATGGCATCCATTATACCTACGACACCTATGCGCTCTCCAACGTGGCCGGCAAAGCCATGGTCACGCGCGGCGAGAACACCTGGTTCTTTATCACCGCGGACTATGCGTTCGGGCAAGCCCTGGAGCGTGATGCCGCCAACGTCGTGAAGGCCGGCGGCGGCAAGGTGATCGGCTCGGTGCGCGCGCCGCTCAACAACCAGGATTTTTCCTCGTTCCTGCTGCAGGCGCAGGCGTCCAAAGCCAAGGTGATCGCGCTCGCCAATGCGGGCGGCGACACCCAGAACGCCATCAAGCAGGCGGCGGAGTTCGGCCTGCAGCGCGGTGGCCAAAAGATGCTGGCGCTGCTGTTCGCCATCACCGACGGCCACAGCCTGGGGCTGAAGACGGCCCAGGGCATGATCCTCACCACCGGCTTCTACTGGGACATGGATGACGCCACCCGCGCCTTTTCCAAGCGTTTCTTCGAGAAGGCCGGACAGATGCCGACGATGTATCAAGCCGGCATCTATTCGGCCGTGATGCACTATCTCAAGGCGATCGAAGCGACCGGTACCGACGAAGCGTTGACGGTGATCGCCAACATGAAGGCGACCCCGATCAACGACTTCTTCGCCAAGAACGGCCGCATCCGCGAGGACGGCCGCATGGTCCACGACATGTACCTGATGCAGGTGAAGTCGCCGGAGGAATCCAAGGGCCCGTGGGATATCTACAAATTGCTGGCGACCGTACGCGGCCAGGATGCCTACCGGCCATTGCAGGAGGGCGGCTGCCCGCTGGTGGCGAAGCGATAGGCTGCGCGCTTGATGAGATAATTGGACTGTCCGTAGGATACGGGATTCCTACGACGCCCAACCTGAATGTAGTCGCCAGACGGGTTCCGGTCACGTTGGGAAGCCTGGGACGTCATGGCCGGGCGGCTGTCCCTCAGCTTCCGCATCGGGGTCGAAGCCGTGCATGCGGGTCGCCCATGGCCAGCCGACGATCGCGCCCTTGACGGGCTGCAGCAGGCCGGTCGCGAGGGCGATGGTCAGCGGCAGCCACAATAGCGCATGCAACCAGTAGGGCGGCGCATAGGCGATCTCGGTGAGGAGGGCGAGCGGCAGCGTCATTCGGCAAACGAAGCACAGCGCGTCATGGATAAACTGTACCATCGGCGTGCACGCGGCGGCGCTGTACAGCTTCCTGCCACACATTGCGCGTAGTGGCCGACGGAGTCCCCACTCCGGAAGAGCGTTCCTGTTCCTTCTCTATGGCGCCGCCCGGCAATGTGCGGTAAAAAGCTGGTCTCCGGTGTTCACAAAAAAAGACCCGGGGGCGACCGTGAATTCTTGGCCGCTCCGACCCCAACGAACGCCACCATCAGGAAGGGAGCATGACCATGACGGCAAAAATTCTCAGGCTTGTTGCCCCGATATTGTTGCTCGCCGGCATCGGCTTGTCATCGGTGGTTGCGGCGCACGCCCAGCAGTCCGCGGCGGATGCACTGAGACAAGCGCGCGTTGTCGAGCGCTTGTCCGATGGCATGGCGGTCGAGAAAAAAGGCGAAGCGCCGGGCTTTGTACTCGACCCTGCCTGGCCGCAGCCGCTGCCGCACCATTGGGTGATCGGCGACGTCGGCGGCATCGCCGTCAACAAGCACGACCAGATCTGGGTCTACCACCGCCCGCGCTCGGTCGGTTCGCAGGACAGCGGCATGCAGGGCGCCGCAGGCAATGACGACAAAGGCAAGCCGATCAGCGCGCTCGGACATCCGCGGCCCAACGGCCAAATCAACGGCTGCTGCGCGCCGGCACCTTCGATCCTGGTGTTCGACCAGGCCGGCAAACTGCTGAAGGCCTGGGGCGGCCCGGGCGATGCGGATTTTCTGAAAACAAAATGCCGCGAGGCCGACGGCTGCTTCTGGCCCGCGCGCGAACACGGCATCTACGTCGATCACAACGACTTCGTCTACATCGCGGGCAACGGCCAGGCCCGTAACTTTCACGGCCAGTATCCGTGGGCGCCCAACTTCGGCGACAATTCGCACATCCTCAAGTTCAAGGCGGACGGTACCTTCGTCTACCAGATCGGCACCGCGGGTGCGAAGGGCCCCAACAGCAACGACACCAACGGCGGCGTCAACGGCACGCCCGAGCCGTACTGGCCGGCCGACATGGTGGTCGATCCGAAAACCAACCTGATGTACGTCGCCGACGGTTACGGGAACCGCCGCGTGCTGATCGTCGATGCGGCCACCGGCAAATACGTCGGACATTTCGGCGCTTACGGGCAGAACCCTGTTGTCGGAGAAAACGGCCGCGGTGAAGCCTACAGCGCCTCCTGGCACGATGATTTCAAGGCTGGCAATATGAAACCGAAATTCTTCCGCAGCCCGCTGCATTGCGCGCGCCTCGCCAACGACGGCCTGCTCTACGCCTGCGACCGCGGCAACAATCGCTTGCAGGTTTTCAAGGCCGCCGAAGCGGGCAAGCCCTGCGCCAATCCGGACGGCGAAGTCGGCAAATGCGGTTTCGTCGGCGAGCTTTTCGTCGCACCGCAATCCGTCGGCGGTACCTCAGGCACAGTGAATTTCTCGACCGACGCGACGCAGAGCTGCATGTACGTCGCCGACCTGGTCAACGACGTCATCTACGTCGTCAACCGGCAGAACATGACCGAGCTCACGCGCATCGGTGGCGGCGGCCGTCAGGCTGGCCAGTTCCACTGGCCGCACGTGGTGGCCAATGACTCCGCCGGCAATATGTATGTCGGCGAAGTCGATGGCGCGGCCCGCGTGCAGCGCTTCCTGCGCTATGGGGCGACGGGGTGCAGCGGGACGGGTCGTGCGGAAGTGGGAAAATACCTGGTGCAGTAATCGGGGGATTGAACCACCCTGGCGGACAAGCCGCGGTCTTTTCTCGGACTAATCGTGTCAAAGTGCCGAGCTTGCGAGTACCGTGTAAATCGGTGGTCACGTCAGGACCCGAAAAAGCGCGAAGCGCGTAGTACGGCGTAGGGTGCAGTAAGCGAAGCGCACTGCACCGCTTTCTGGTACGGAGTGTTTACCCGCGGTCGCGGCGGCAGCAATGCGCTACGCAATTTGCGCCCTACCCTCTACCCCGTTTTTTGCGCCGCAAAATAGCCCAGCGTTCCAAGGCTAAGGCCCCGGGCCATCGCTGGGTTCGCCGCGGCCGCCCGACATCACCGCCCCACCGGATCCGGCTGCCCTTCCACCTCCGCGTTGGGGTCGAAGCCGTGCATGCGGTTCGCCCATTGCCAGCCGACGATCGCACCCTTGACGGGTTGCAGCAGGCCGATCGCAAGCCCGATCGTTAGCGGCAGCCACAGGAGGGCGTGCAGCCAATAGGGCGGCGAATAGAGTATTTCGGCCATCAGGGCGAGCGGCACGACCACATGGCCGACCACCAGGATGACGAAATAGGCCGGTGCGTCGTCGGCGCGGTGGTGGGAAAGGTCTTCGCCGCAGGTCGGGCAGTGGTCCGCGACCTTAAGGAAGGCGCGGAACATTTTTCCCTCCCCGCAGGCCGGACAGCGTCCCCGCAAGCCGCGCCGCAGCGACTGCCACATCGGCCGCTCCGGAAGTTCGTCCGCAGCCGAATCGTGCACCGGTTTCACGGATGAAGATACAGTTGCGGGTTGGTGTGCAACGTCCTGCCAGCTCATCGATGCCGCCCTCGTTTCGCTCGTGCCGCGGCCGGAGATCGGCGCTTGGCGCCACGCTCCGCGTCGCCTTTGGAACGGTCTTTCCCGCCCAACGTCTTCTGCCGCGATCCCGTTCGGTGGCTCTTGGCCAGAATGCGGGAGGTGGCGTCCCGGTGCCCTTCCGACAGCATTTCGAACCGCAGGGCTCCGGCGACCGGTGCCGCCTCGACGAGGCGCACCGTGACGGCATCGCCGAGCCGGTAGCGTTCCCCGCCGGCATCGCCGATCAGCGCATGGGCACGCTCGTCGTAGCGGTAATAGTCATCCCCCAGCGTCGCCGCCGGAATGAAGCCGTCGGCGCCTGTGTCGGCCAGCTTGACGAACAGGCCGGAGCGGGTGACGCCGCCGATGCGGCCCTGTGAACACGGCACCGATCCGGTCGGCGAGGAAATGCGCGATCAACCGGTCGGCGGTTTCCCGCTCGGCCGCCATGGCGCGCCGTTCCGCAGCGGAAATGCGGGCGGCGATCTCGCCGAGCGACAGCGCGGTCTCGGAGGCTGAAAGGCCGTCGCCGCCGAGCCGCAGCGCGCGGATCAGCGCGCGGTGGACCATGAGGTCGGCGTAGCGGCGGATCGGCGAGGTGAAGTGCGCATAGCGGCGCAGATTGAGGCCGAAATGGCCGTAATTTTCCGCTGCATATTCGGCCTGGGCCTGGCTGCGCAGCACCACCTCGTTGACCAGCTGTTCGCTGTCGGAGCCCTTCGCGCGTGCCAGGATGCGGTTGAAGCCCTCCGGGCGGAGCGCGCCGGTTTTCGGCAGCGATATATCGAGGGTGGCCAGAAATTCCCGCAACGCAACGAGCTTTTCGACCGACGGATCGTCATGGACCCGGTAGATCAGCGGCGTGCGGGCTTGCTCCAGCGTTTCCGCCGCGGCCACATTGGCGAGGATCATGAATTCTTCGATCAGCCGGTGGGCGTCGAGGCGCTGCGGCGAGATCACGCGATCGACGGTGCCGTCGGGCTTGAGCAAAATTTTGCGCTCGGGCAGATCGAGGTCGAGCGGGCCGCGCTCGTCGCGGGCGCGCTTGAGCGCCGCATAGGCCGCGTAAAGCGGGGCGATGACCAGCGGCAGCAACGGCTCGGTTAAGTCGTCAGGCATTCCATCGATGGCGGCCTGGGCCTGGGCGTAGTGCAGCTTGGCGAGCGAGCGGATCAGCACCCGGTGGAAGCGGTGTTCGCGCTTGCGGCCATCGGCGCCGATGACCATGCGCACCGCCAGCGCCGGACGGTCGAGACCGGGTTTGAGGGAGCATAAATCGTTGGAGATGCGTTCGGGCAGCATCGGTACCACGCGATCCGGAAAATACACCGAATTGCCGCGGTCCACCGCCTCGCGGTCAAGCGCCGAGCCGGGCGTAACGTAGTGCGCCACGTCGGCGATCGCCACGTCGATCACGAAGCCGCCGGGATTTTTTGGGTCCGTATCGGGCCGTGCGAACACCGCGTCGTCGTGATCCTTGGCATCGACCGGATCGATGGTGACGAACGGAACCTCCCGCCAGTCCTCGCGGCCGTCGAGCTGTGCCGGCCGTGCCGCCGCGGCCTCGTGCAGCACTGCCGGCGAAAATACGTGCGGAATGCCGTGGGCGTGAATCGCGATCAGGCTCACGGCCTTTTCGGTTGCAAGCGAGCCGAGCCGCTCCCGCACCCGCGCGGTCGGCAGGCCGAGGCGCCCCGACCGGCTCACCTCGACGGCGACGAGATCGCCGTCCTGGGCATCACCGGAAGCGTCGGCGGGGATCGCCAGTTCGCGGCCAAGATTTTTCTTGTCGATCGGGGCGAGCCGCCCGCCGCCGCCGGGGAGCTGGCGGAACACGCCCAGCACGCGATGCTTGACGCGATCGATGACCTTGATGGCGCGGCCCTGGTAGCGGACTCCATCCTCGGCGTCGCCGGCTTTCTCCACCCGCAGTAGCGCGCGGTCGCCGACGCCGGGCACCTCGCCCGCTCGGGCACGGCGCGGCACTTGAATGCGGATTTTTGGGACATCGCCTTGCGCCTCCGCATCCCACTCGGCCGGCACGGCAATCAATTCGCCGTCGCGATCGCGCCCCGTGATGTCGGCCAGCACCACATTGGGCAACATGCCGGGGCGATGCAGCTTCTTGCGCCGCTTTTCGACCGCGCCGTCGGCTTCGAGGTCGCGCAGCATTTGCTTCAGCGCGGCGCGGTCGGCATTTTTCAAGCCGAAGGCGCGGGCGATCTCGCGGGTGCCGACTTCCCCGCCTTCCTTGGCGATGAAGGCGATCAGGTCCTGCCGCGAGGGCAGGAGGGTGGATGGAGGCTGCGGACTCAATGGGGCTCCGGGAGAACGGTCACCGTCCTCACATAATCATCACCAGCCGCCTTGGGTAGCCGCATCACGTTCCGGCCTTGGGTTGGAGGTATAACCAGCAGGGAAAATTTGCGTCACCGGTGTCCGATCAACGGCACTGCCTCGGCGCTTGCGGCGCTTGCGAGCGCGGCATCGAGTATGGCCAGCGGACATTTCTTGCGCAACGCCAGCTCCAGACGCCCGCATCATAGACGGAAAGGCGGTATTGGCGGGCAAGTTGCAAGCAACAATTCCTCCTCCGTGCCGGTATCGATCGCGACCGGTAAGGCGCGGACCAGCCGCAATGCGTGCGCCGTTTTTTCACGGTCGAGGTGACCACGGCGCTCGTTGACGATCAACACGTTACGCAACTCATACCACCACAGCCCCGGAACGAGAGCCGGATCATGGGCAATCGTCGGGCATGAGCCAGCACACAGCGACAGAGGCATCCACCACGAACGGCATCAATATTTGTGTCTTTCATGCCGCGCCCGCAGGATGTCGTCGAGCGGAATACATGGCATCGTCTTGCGGAATTCCTCGATCGCCGCCATCGCGCGGTCGATTTCGTCGCGGCGGCTGTCGGGCTCGGGCACGATGCGTGCAATCGGTTTGCCGTGCCGCGTGATGATCAGCGTTTCGCCGCGTTCCACCTCGTCGAGCAGGCTCGCGAGGTGGACCTTAGCGTCCGGCGCTTGAACTTCCCGCAAAGCGAACCGCATTCATCGATTGGTCGATTTGATCAGTCTGAACTTTAGGAGCAAATTGTCAACGAATGCGAGCCATGCGCTTCGGGTGCCGCGTCACTTCCCGGCTTTGGCGCGGCTGGCAGCGGGCGGCTTTTTTGCGGCCGATTTTGTTGCGGCAGACGGCTTGTCCTTTGGTTTGGCGGCGGCTGCCGGCTTTCGGGTCGCGCCGGCGGATGCCGGTTTCTTCGCCGTGGACTTAGCGGACAACGTCTTGCCTTTGGTTTTCGCGGCATCCGCCTCGCCATAGTCCGCGGCCGCGGCCTTGCCGGCCTTCTTCTTCGCCGCCGCCCCGCCGGCCGGTTTGGCCGTCTTGCCGCGCCGGGCACCGCGCCCCTCGCCGCCCTGCGCGGCGCGGGCCGCGAGCAGCGCCAGCGCTTCATCCAGCGTGATGGTCTCCGGCGGCTTGTCTTTCGGCAGCGTGGCGTTGATGCCGTCGTGGCTCACATAGGGGCCGTAGCGGCCGGCCTTCACCAGCACCGCCCCGCCTTTTTCGGGGTGATCGCCGAGCGAACGGCCCGGATCGGCGCCGAACCGCGCGCGGGGGCCCTTGGCAACCTTGTCGGCGATCAGCGCCACCGCGCGGTTGAGGCCGATGTTGAGCACGTCGTCGCCCGGTTCCAGATTGGCGTAGGTCTTGCCGTGCTGCACATAGGTGCCGAACCGGCCGATGCCGGCCCGGATCGGCTCGCCGTCCTCGGGGTGCGGCCCCACCTCGCGCGGCAGCGACAGCAGTTTCAGCGCCATCTCCAGATCGACGGCGGCCGCTTCCGTGCCGCGCGGCAGGCCGGCGCGCTTTGGCTTTTCGCCCTCCGCTCCCGCGCCGAGCTGCACATAGGGACCGAATCGCCCGGCCCGCAGGCTGACTTCGAGGCCGGAGTCCGGATCGATGCCGAGCACGCGCGTGCCGGTGTCCTCGGCGCCGTCGGCCGCGGCGGCCGAGAACGGACGCGTGTTGCGGCATTCCGGATAATTCGAGCAGCCGATGAAGGCGCCGAACTTGCCGAGTTTTAACGACAGCCGCCCGTTGCCGCACACGGCACACAGGCGCGGATCGGTGCCGTCCGGCCGCGGCGGAAAGATATGCGGCGCCAGCATCTCGTCGAGGGCTTCGATGACCTGGCCGATGCGCAGGTCCTTGATCTCATCGACCGCTGCGGTGAATCCCTGCCAGAATTTGCGCAGCAAGTCGTGCCATTCCAGCTCGTTGTTGGAGACGAGGTCGAGTTGCTCTTCGAGGTCGGCGGTGAAATCATATTCGACATAGCGGGCGAAAAAGCTTTCCAGGAACGCCACCACGATGCGTCCGCGGTCCTCCGGCACCAGCCGCTTCTTCTCGATGCGCACATAGCTGCGGTCCTGCAGCACCTGCAGGATCGAGGCATAGGTGGACGGCCGGCCGATGCCGAGCTCCTCCATGCGCTTGACCAGCGAGGCCTCCGAATAGCGCGGCGGCGGCTCGGTGAAATGCTGCGTCGCCGCGATCGCCTTCTTGGTCAGCGGTTCGCCGGCCGTCATGGCGGGCAGGCGTTTGCCCTCCTCGTCCTCCGGGTCGTCGTCGCGGCCTTCCTGATAGAGGGTAAGAAATCCGTCGAACTTGATTACGGTGCCGGTGGCGCGCAGTTCGAGGAGCCGCTTGGCCACCCGTGCCTCGATGTCCACGGTGGTGCGCTCGAGCTCGGCGGATTCCATCTGCGAGGCGACCGCACGCTGCCAGATCAGCTCGTAAAGCCGCGCCTGATCGGCATCGAGATGGCGCTTGGCGTCTTGCGGGCGGAGCGTCGGGTCGGTCGGGCGGATCGCCTCGTGGGCCTCCTGCGCGTTCTTGGCCTTGACTTGATAGCGGCGGGGGGCATCGGGCAGATAGTTTTGGCCGTACACCGATCCGATCATATTGCGGATGGCGGCGATGGCTTCGTCGGCGATCTGCACGCCGTCGGTACGCATATAGGTGATCAGGCCGACGGTCTCGCCGTCCATATCGACGCCCTCGTAAAGGCGTTGGGCGATCCGCATGGTGTGGGCCGGCGCGAAGCCGAGCTTGCGGCTCGCCTCCTGCTGCAGCGTCGAGGTGGTGAACGGCGGATACGGGTTGCGCTTGCCGGGCTTAGCCTCGACGGATTTGACCGTGAATGCCGCGGTTTCCAGTGCCTGCTTGAAGGCCGCCGCATCCGCGCCGGTACCAATATCGAGCCGCTGGATCTTTTGGCCATCGGCGCCGACGAGCCGCGCTTCAAAAGTTTCGGCACGCGGAGTGGCGAGCGTCGCCACCAGCGACCAGTATTCGCGGGCGACGAATTTCTCGATCTCCAGCTCGCGGTCGCATACGAGCCGCAGCGCCACCGACTGCACCCGCCCGGCCGAGCGCGAGCCCGGCAGCTTGCGCCACAGCACCGGCGACAGCGTGAACCCGACCAGGTAATCGAGCGCCCGGCGGGCCAGATAGGCATCCACCAGCGGCTGGTCGATCGCGCGGGGATGTTGCATCGCCTCGGTGACGGCCTTCTTGGTGATGGCGTTGAACACCACGCGCTCGACCGTCTGGCCCTTGATGGCGCGCTTTTGCTTCAGCGCCTCCAGCACATGCCAGGAAATCGCCTCGCCCTCGCGGTCCGGGTCGGTGGCGAGGATCAGCGTGCTAGCGTCCTTCACGGCGCTGGCGATGTCGTTGATGCGCTTCGCCGCCTTGGGCTCGACCTCCCAGATCATGCGGAAATTGTCTTCCGGATCGACCGATCCATCCTTGGGCGGCAGGTCGCGCACATGGCCGAACGAGGCCAGCACCTCGTAGCCGCGGCCCAGATAGGCGTTGATGGTCTTGGCCTTGGCGGGTGATTCGACGACAACGATCTTCATGGAGGCCCAATTGTTTTAAGCTTCGTGGCGCTAGAACGCGCGGAGCCGGCCGAGCGGGCCGGGAGGGGGAAAATGGGTAAACGAGGCGCTTCTGTCAAATGGCACCGGTGGCGTAGGTAATAAGACAGAGGCGCGGAGTAGCTATGCCTGGTTCCGGGCTACAGGGCTGATCGGCACGCGCATGGATATGGCGGGGTCAATCGCATGGGCTCGGTATCGCATATGCGCTTCGTCTTTAAGTTTATCTGGCGTTGCGCGCAATTCAACCAAAACGCGAGTTGCGCCACGAAACCGGTCGATGCTTTCCTGCGCTTCGAGACTACGTGCAGAAGGATTCCGGGACGGGCTGTGGTTTGCTGATCTGCCGCGACAGCAAGACCGACAATCGGGGCTGGAGGCCGAAGTAACGCGCCCCTGGAAGCCGAGCGACGGCTAAATTCAGGGCTGGCGAGCAGAAAACTCCCAAAAGCTTGGCAAAGCCAATGGCAGGATCAACGATGCGGGGACCCGTTGAACAAGGCCAAATTGCGCCGGCAGCTGGTGCAGTTGCCCAAGCGAACGCGACGCCATTGCGCACTCGGTCGCTAAGGTGTCCGTCGGTGTCGGTTGGTTTCGTGTTGCAATCGGGCCAGCAATTCATTACGCTTATTTTGGCCGACGCACGGCTCGAAATCGAGAGCAATATTGTCGGTCGGGATACCGGCTTCGTGCATGTCGGCGACCCGTGGTGATCAAGTTCGCAACCTTCCCGTATGCGCAATACGGCATGGCGGAGGGCACCGGCCGGACCGTCAACCCGAACAGCTTTACCGTCCAGGACGAGGCCGCCTCCCGACGGGCGCGCTGCCGGCTACGGCTTCGGAGTTCTTGCTATCGTACCTTGATTACCATCGACCGGGTCGCGCTGCACGCACGATGTTCCCGTGGTTCCCGTCGGATTTCACATGATTCCCGGGATGTAGCTGGCGGCCGACATTAGGGTGGGAAACGGACTGTGCTGAGGTACCTGCTCGGAATGGTGGTATCAATCGGCCGCGAAGCGATGCGCGAACCGTGACCGGCTGAACTGTTTTTGCAATGCGGGCGTCAGGCGCATGGGTATCATCGATCGTCTGATTGGGCTCGCTTCGCCGGCCGCCGCGTTGCGTCGTGCGATCCGACTGAACGAAGTCGGCAGAAGCGTTGAGGCCTTTCGGCTCCTCGCTCGGGCCGCCAAGGCCGGTATTGTCGATGCCGAGTATCGGGTCGGCCGATCCTATCTCGAAGGAATTGGGGTTCCGCCCAGTCGTGCCGAAGGTGCGCGGTGGCTGCGGCAGGCGGCAACGCATGGCTGCGTCGAAGCTCAAGTATTGCTCTGCGGGCTGTATTTGCAGGGTCTGATCAACCCGGAGAGCGAAGATTCGACAGAGCGCCGCGACGGGGCCGATCGTCTGTTCGCACCCGACGCACCCGCCGAAGATTTTGCATCGGCCATCAAATGGGCGCGCCTCGCTGCGTCGGGTGGTTCCGCCGAAGGTCAAGCGCTGCTTGCCTACATCCTGACTTACGGTCCGGAGAACATGCGCAATCTGGAGGAGGCGCATCAATGGTACGAGCATTCCGCGGCCGCAGGCTGTCCACAGGGTAACCTTGGCTACGCCTTATCGCTGGCACGCCGGGCGACGGACGCGGACCAACGCAGCCAAGTCCTCGATCCGCTGCGCCGTGCCGCTGCCGCCGAGCTTCCAACCGCGATTTATCTGCTCGGCGTGCTGACCGAGGAAGGATGGGGAACGGCGCCGGATCTGGTTCGCGCCACGGAGCTTTACCTGGACGCGGCCCAGCGAGGACAACGGTCCGCTCAGCTCAAATTAGGGGCGGCCCTGGTTGAAGGCCGTGGAGTCGCACAGGACCTGGTCGCCGGCGAAACGTGGTTGCGCCGCGCCGCGCTCGCCGGTGAACCGCAGGCGGCCGCCCTGGTGGGCGATCTGTATGTTCGAAACGGGCCATTGCCGCCAAATTATCCCGAGGCGGCAAATTGGTATCGACGTGCGGCCGAGGTAGGGCATCAAACGGCTGCGCGTTCTCTGGGCTTACTTTACCTCACGGGTGCCGGCGTGGCACAAGATACCGAGGAAGCCACGCGGTGGTTGCGCGTGTCCGCGGAGGCCGGTAACCCCGCATCGCAGGTGGACCTGGCCAACCTTGTGCTGGAAGGACGCGGCGGCGATGATGATCCGGCGCGGGTAGCGAGATGGTTCGAGCGCTCGGCCGCGTCCGGCGATCTTTTGGCGGCGTTCAATATCGGGATTTGTCTCGCCACCGGTGTCGGCGTAGAGCGCGATGATCAGCAGGCGGCGCAATGGCTGCGTCGCGCCGCCGAGGGGGTGGTGGACGCGCAGTTCATGTTGGGGCGCATGCTTGCCGACGGGCGTGGTTTGGCTCCCGACCTCGCGGGGGCGCGGGAATGGTTCGCCCGCGCGGCCGAAGCCGGCATGACAGACGCGCAGGTCGCGCTCGCGGAGATGATGTTGAATGGCCGCGGCGGCGCGCGATCCCTCGCCCGCGCACGCGAATTGTTCGAAGCGGCCGCTGCGGCGGGTCATACCGGTGCCATGTTTGCGCTTGGCGCGCTGCATGGGGGCGGCTATGATTTACCGTTGGATCGGCAGGTCGCTCAAAACTGGTTCCGTGCCGCCGCGGAATGCGGTCATGGCCAGGCTCAGTTGATGCTCGGGCGCTACCTCGCCGCCGGGGTCGCGGGCGAGCGCAATCCCGTCGAAGCGGAGCGCTGGTTGGAGCGGGCCGCCGCGCAGGGCGTCGCCGAAGCCGAGGCCGATCTTGCGGCGCTTCTTACCGTTGCGGATCCGCATATAGAATATATCGAACTCATAGTCACGCTCAAACGCTCAAACGCTTGTCGTGATCGGTGCTTTGCGAAATTGTTTCAACTCGGCAAAATTCTTCAATCCACGCGAAAGTTTATGAAGAATCCGACGCATCGAATCCCACAAACGCGGCGAAATTTTCGACCGGTTCACGCGGGGCGCGCCACTGGTTGATCGGGGCAGCCGGGTCGGCATGGCCGAGCGCCATGCCGCAGAACAGCATGTGCTCGTCCGGTAGGCCGAGAAATTCCGTCACGGTGCGGTGCCAATGGGTCCATGCCTCGATGCTGCAGGTGTGGAGCCCCTCGCCGCGGGCCAGCAGCATGACGGTTTGCACGAACATGCCGAGGTCCGCCCATTGCGGCGGCCCCATGGTGCGGTCGAGCGAGAAAAATAACCCTACCGGCGCATCGAAGAATTCGAAATTGCGCGCGTATTGACGATAGCGTCCCGGCCGGTCCTCGCGCGCAATCCCGATAGCGCGATAGAGAGCCGCGCCGACTTCGTGGCGGCGGGCGTGATAGGGCTCCCGCAGCGGCTCCGGGTATACTTGGTATTCGGCCCCTTCGCCGCGCGGATTCTTGGGCGCATGTGGACGAATGCGAGCCTTCAGGTTTTCGAGCGGAGCGCCGGCGAGCGCATGAACCCGCCAGGGCTGAATGTTGCCGCCGGACGGCGCCCGCGCGGCGCGGCTCAAAATATCGCGCACGGTCGCCAGCGGCACCGGCGTCGGCAGGAAGGCCCGGCAGCTGAACCGCGAGGCGACGGCGTCTCGGACATCCATGATGGCGACCTGCGTAACCCTGCCGCTGACGGCCGGCACAGACCGCAGACCCGTCAAAATCTTACATCGAAATAGATTTGGCCGAGGCCGATCGCGAACGCAACCGCGTCGAGCGCGAGCACCTGCTCGGGCGTGGTGAGCGCGTTGCGCCGCCAGCCTTCGGTAGTGCGCAATGGTGCTCCACACGCATCTGATCCGAATAGGCCAGGACGATATGACGAACCGTCGGCATCTCCTTATAGAAACGCAGCTTGCGGCCGCGATCAAGGTCGATCGTGGACGGCGACAGCACTTCAACGATGACGATCGGATCGGTGACGTAGGTCTTGTTGCCCGGTTGTTCCCCCGTTTGGCCGCATCGCACCAGCACGTCGGGCCGGTAAGAATTTCCGGCACCAAAATCGTCGCTCAACTGGACGCGCATGCCGCCCTGGTAGGTGCGGCAGCCGCGCCGGTCCATCGCAAGTTTCAGCGGCGCACCGATGTTGGCGGCAATCTGTTCGTGCGTCTCGGTCGGGTTGACCATCATGGCGAGTTCGCCGTCGATGAGTTCGTAGGCATCTTCGGTCGCTGCCGCGACGACGAAGGCGTCGAAATCCGCAAGCGTCAAGCGGCGGATGTCTTCCACGACCGGTGCCATAGGATCCCAATTCCTCCAAAGGCGGCTAACAAATCGAAGCCCATCTGATATCAGTCTATCCCCAATCCGCTCCGGCGGCACGCCCCCTCGATCGGCCGGCAATCAGCCGCCCGGCCCCCGCAAGGGGCGTTCCTCCATCGCGACCAGCGCCACGAGCGACACCACGAGAAAGCCCCCGGCGACGGCGAACACCCAGCCGAACACGTGGGCGAGATCGGTCCCCGCCGCGCCGGCGGCCTCGATGAGCAGATCGGCGCCGTGGCCGCGTTGCGGCGTGACCCCGAAGCCCGCCAGCACGACCGCGCCGAGCACCGCGACTTCGAAGGCGCTGGCCAGCGCGCGGAAAAAATTCATGACCCCTGTCACGGTGCCGACTTGGTGGACGGGCACGGCGTTCTGGACGCACACGGTCGAGATCGGATAGGTGCTGCCGCAGCCGAAGCTGACGATCGTCAGCGCCGTGATCGCGAGCCACAATGGTGCCGCCGGCCACCAGGCCACCACCGCGATGGCGCCGATCGCGACGGCGACCGCCGCGATCGGTAACCGCTTGTAATGCCGCATCTGCGACAGCGCCCGGCCCGCCATGATGGAGCCCGGTGTGGACATTACCACGAGGGGAATGAGAGCCAGCCCCGAGGCGCTCACCGACAGCTCGTGCACGAGCTGGAAATACAGCGGCAGATAGACGGTCAGTGCTATCGACACGCCGACCGCGCATGAACTGGCCAGCGTTCCCGCCACGACCACCGGGTTTGCGAGGATCGGCAGCGGCAGAAAAGGCTCCGCCGCGCGGGTCAGTTGCCGGACGAACATCAACGCGAAAACGCTGGAAACCGCCAACAGCAACGCAATTTCACCGGACAGCCAGGGATAGCGGGTGCCGCCCCAGGTCAGCGCGAGCAGCAACGTCACGGCGGACGCCACGATCAGCACGGCACCCATCAGGTCGAGCCGATGCTTGCGGTCGTGCCGCGGCAGGCGCTTGAGGACGGCATAGCTCATCCCCGCCCCGGTGATGCCGAGCGGCACGTTGAGCCAAAAGATCAGCGACCAATGCAGATGACCGGCGATCAGCCCGCCGAGCGTCGGTCCGGCGATGCCGGCGCCGATCCAGATGACGCCGATATAGGCCTGGTAGCGGCCGCGCTCGCGCGGCGTGATGGCATCGGCGATAATGATTTGCGCGAGCGGCATGATACCGCCGCCGCCGATGCCCTGTAGGGCGCGGCCAAGGTTGAGCACAAGGATGTTGCCGGCGAGCGCACACATCACCGAGCCCGCCGTGAATAGCCCGATGGCGGCCAGCATCATGGCGCTCCTGCCATGAATGTCGGACAATTTGCCATAGAGGGGCGCAACCGCGGTTGACGTCAGCAGATAGGCATTGATAACCCAGGGTAAATTCTCGAAATCGCCGAAATCGCGGCCGATGGTAGGCAGCGCCGTCGCTACGATCGTCTGGTTCAGCGCGGCCAGGAACATGGCAAGGCCGATACCGAAAATGATCCGCCGCACTTCCGCGTGGTCAAGCGGAGGTGGCGGCGGCTCAGGATACGGTGGAGACCGCCGCCGGGGCCAGGCGGCGTCCGGCGGCGCCGCGTCCGCCGAGGCGTCTTGGGCCGAGGCGTCTTGGGCTAACGTGTCATGCGCCGACACGAACGGCTCGTTCTCGCGCTCGCTCATGCGCAGCGTCCGGCCGTTTCGGGGTGCCGCCGCGGCGTGGTCATACCGGCTCCTTATTCGGCCGCGATTGGCATATCATCCTGTTGGGCCGGCTGTCGTTTGGTCGGGCCGCGCAGCGGCCTCTCTTCAACGATGGCGAGCGCGGCAAGCGCCGCCGCAAGGCAGGCGGCCGCAGCTGCGAAGACCCAGGAAAATACCTGTGAAAAGTCCGCCTCGATCGGTCCCGAATGCAGCACCGTTCCACGATGGAATGGCTCCAGGGCCGGCGTGCCGCCGATCGTACCCAGAACGATCGCCCCGAATCCCGCCACCACGATCGTGCCACCAAGCAGGCGGAAGAAGTTCAGCGTCCCGGTGGCGACGCCGAATTGGTGCGGCAGCACGGCATTTTGCATCAGCACCGTGGTCACGGGATACATGGTCCCAATCCCGCCGCCCGCGAGCACCAACAGCACGGCCACGATGCCGAGCGGCATGTCGTCGCGCGCAGCCAACACGGCCAGCGCCGCGATGGCGACCAGCAGTCCTACCGAGGGAATACGTTTATAACGTTTGTAGCGGCCGAGCCCGCGGCCGGCCAAAAATGCCCCCACCACGGTGCCGGCCGTAAAGGCGATGAGCGCGACGCCGGACATTGATGCGGTGGCACCGCGCGCCAGTTCAAGATACAACGGCAAGTAGATCGACAGTCCCACAATGGCGCCGATCGAGAAGAAACCGGCCAGCGCCGTGCCGGCAACCGTCCGTTCACTGAGCACCGAAAGCGGGATGAACGGTTCTGCCGCCGTGGCGATCCGCCAGCCGAACAGCAGCCACAGGCCGGCGGAGCCGGCGATGAGCGACAGAATCGGCGCCGACAACCAAGGATAGCGCGCGCCACCCCAGGTCATCGCCAGCATCAGGGCCAGCGATGCCGCGACCATGAGGGCGGCTCCGGCCCAATCCAGCGTGTGCGGCCGCTCATTGCGCGGCAGCCGTTCCAGCGCCCGGTACGATATAACTACGGCCAGAATACCCATCGGCACGTTGATCCAAAAGATCAGCGACCAGTGCAGATGGTCGGTCAAAAAGCCGCCGAGCAGCGGACCCACCACGCTCGCGATCATGAACATCAAGGCCGATTGGGTTTGATAGCGCGGCCGTTCGCGCGGCGACACCAGATCCGCGATGATGGCTTGCGCGATCGGCAGGATGCCGCCGCCGCCGATGCCCTGTACGGCGCGCGCCGCGACCAGCACCCACAGGGTCGGGGCGAGTGCGCAGGCGACCGATCCGAGAACGAAAATGATCACGCCCGTGAGCAGGATGACGCGCCGGCCGTAGATGTCGGACAATTTTCCGAATAGTGGCGTCACCGCCGTGGCACTCAGCAGATACGCTCCGACCACCCAGGAGAGGTTTGCCATGTCGCCCAGGCGGGCGCCGATGGTCGGCAGGGCCGGCGCGATGATGGTCTGTTCCAAGGCGGACAAGAACATCGCCAGCATGATGCCGGCGATGATGGCATGAACCGCGGCCGGTTCGAGCGGCGCCTCGAAGGTGTCGTGCGCCGTGGCCGCGGCGCGCAGGCGATCAGCCGGACGGACACCCTCGGTGACATCGGACTGTGGTGCGGGCGGAAGCGTCATGAGGCGTTACTGCATATGGCCATCTTGGCGACGGCGGGATCGAATCGGTTGCCGGCAAGTTCGTCGGTCATGCCCGGATGGGCCCCTGCCACTATCCGAACGGACAATAAACGATGCTGCCCCAGAGTTGCGTCGAGTGACAGCGCAACGGCGATCACGACGCCGCAATTCCACACCTTGCGCTGTCTAGATTTCTTTCACCACGATAGTGCCGGGTTCGCTGCGCTATTTCAATCCAACAACTCTTGCCTGTACCGTGAAATTTTTTTCATGCGGCATGGCGCGGCTCAACAGAGCGCAGCGTCTTGCAACACGTGCCGTCCATGGCGGCGGATGCGCCACGACGACCCGTCGCGTGCACGTTCGCCGCCCTTCCTCTTGAATTTGCGATTCGCTTTGCTGCCATGCGGGCGACACGCCCGCCGAACATTCCGCTGTCGCGAGCTGGCGGATCGGGCTATCGAGGCTGCTCCTTAAGGCTCTTTTCCCTCCCGGTCATGCAACAGCCCAAACCCTCCGAACACTTCCGCTTCATCGGCACGCCGCTGCCGCGCAAGGAGGACGCGCGGCTGACCACCGGCGCCGGTCGCTTCAGCGACGATTTTTCCGTCCCCGGCCAGTGTTACCTGGCGGTGGTGCGGTCGCCGCATCCGCATGCGCGCATCCGTAACGTGGACTTTTCCGCCGCGCGCGCGCTGCCGGGCGTCGTTGCGACCTTCAGCGGGGCTGATTGCCTGGCCGCCGGGCTCAATCCCATTCCGCACGATCCGCTGCCAAAAACCAAATTCGACATGAAGCTGCATGCGCCGGGCGGCGGCGCGGTGTTCATCGGCCCGCACTTGCTGCTCCCCGCCGACAAGGCACGCCATGTCGGCGAGGCGGTCGCCGCCGTGGTGGCGGAAACCCAGGCCCAGGCGCTCGATGCCGCCGAGGCGGTCGTGGTGGATTATGAGGAACTGCCGTTCGTCCTGCATTCCGAAGACGCCATGAAGCCGGAGGCGCCGCTGGTCTGGGCGGAGGCGCCGCTCAACACGCCGGTGGATACGTGGTTCGGCGATCCGGCCGCGACCGACGCGGCGTTCGCGTCCGCGGACCATGTGGTGGCGATGGATTTCCATATCGACCGCGTCACCGGCGTCCCGCTGGAACCGCGCGCGGCACTCGCGGAATTCGACGCGGCGTCCGGCCGCTACACGCTGCATGCCGGCAGCGGCGGCGCGGTGCGGCAGAAGAACGAGCTCTCCGGCGTGCTCGGCATCGCGCCGGACCGGCTACGGGTGCTCTCCTACGACGTTGGCGGCAATTTCGGCACCCGCAACCGTGTGTTCGTGGAATTCGGCCTGGTGCTGTGGGCCGCGGGGCAGCTGCGCCGGCCGGTGAAATACACCGCATCGCGCTCGGAATGCTTTTTGAGCGACTACCAGGGCCGGGATCTCGTCACCAAGGTGGAACTGGCGCTGCGCCGGGACGGGAAATTCCTAGGGATGCGCGCCACCAATATCAGCAATGTGGGGGCGCGCTGCGTGTCGCTGTCGCCGCTCTCCAAGGGTGCCGGGCTGATCACCGGCTCCTACGACATTCCGGCCGCGACGCTGCGTGCCATGGCGGTTTACACCAACACCATGCCGACCCAAGCCTACCGCAGTTCCGGGCGGCCGGAGGTGACGTTCGCGATCGAGCGGCTGGTGGATACGGCCGCCGCCCAACTCGGCTTCGACCGCATCGCGCTGCGGCGCAAGAATTTGGTGCGACCAAAACAAATGCCCTACCGAAACGCGGTCGGCATGCTCTACGACAGCGGCCGCTACGAAGAGAACATGAACACGGCGATGGACATCGCCGACTGGAAGGGCTTTCCGTCGCGGCGGCGCGAGGCCAAGCGGCGCGGCCGGCTTGCCGGATTGGGGTTGGCGAACTACGTGGAGTCTTCCATCGGCGCACCCAAGGAGCAGGCGCAAATCCGGGTGCGGCCGGAGGGCCGGGTCGATGTGGTGATCGGCACCCAGCCGGCCGGTCAAGGCCACGAGACGAGCTTTGCCCAGGTGGTGTCGGACCTCCTCGGCGTGCCGGTCGAGCGGGTGAATATCATTCTCGGCGATACCGATGTGGTGCGTCTCGGCGGCGGTTCCCATTCGGGGCGCTCGATGCGCCACGCCGCCACGGTGTTTTCCAAGGCAGCGGCGCATCTGATCCAAAAGGGCATCTGCATCGCCGCCCAGGTGCTGGAAATCGCGCCGGAGCGCGTGACGTTCCAGGACGGCCGCTTTGCGTCGCCGGACCGCAACCGCAATTTCGACATGCTGGAACTGGCGGCCGAAGTGGCGGATATCGAACTTGCCGGCGACCTCGCCGAGGGCCTCGCTGTCGTCACCGACAATGAGATGCACGAGCCGGTGTTCCCGAACGGCTGCGCCATCTGCGAGGTCGAGGTCGATCCGCAAACCGGCGAGGTCGCGATCACCCGCTATGCCTGCGTGGATGATGTCGGCCGCTGCATCAACCCGCTCATCGTCGACGGTCAGACCCACGGCGCCATTGTCCAGGGGCTCGGCCAGGCGATGTGGGAGCTGGTCTATCTCGATCCGGATTCCGGCCAGCCTCTGACCGGCTCGCTGATGGATTACGGCATGCCGCGGGCCGACCTGGTACCGTCGTTCACCACCCGCATCGCCGAGGTGCTGTCGCCCACCAATCCGCTCGGCATCAAGGCCGGCGGCGAAGGCGGCACTACCGCGGCGCCGGCCGTGATCGTCAGCGCCATCGTGGATGCCCTCAAGGATTTTGGCATCCGCGATGTCAAGATGCCGGCGACGCCCTACCGGATATGGAAGCTCATCCAGGACGCCAAGGCCGAGCGTGCGCACGCATAAGCGTTTAGGAGCGGCGGCGCGGATTGTCGGCCGCACGCCAAATCGGCCGGCGTCACCGTTCCGCCGCCACCGCGCTCTCGTGCCAGCGGCGCAGCAGCAGATGCGATAGGAGCGAGGTGGCGAGGAAAATCGCCACTCCCGTGGCCGACAGCAGGATCAAAGCCGCGAACATGCGCGGGATATTGAGGCGATAGCCGGATTCGGCGATCCGGTAAGCGAGCCCCGATCCGGCGCCGGCGGCTCCGGCGGCGATTTCCGCCACCACGGCGCCGATCAGCGCCAGCCCGCCCGCGATCTTCAGGCCGCCGAGCATATAGGGCAGCGCCGCCGGCAGTTTTAGCCGCCACAGGATGGCGGCGCGGGAGGCTCCGTAGATCGCGAACAGATCCACCAGATTGCGATCGACCGAATTGAGTCCCCAGCGTGGTGTTGGCCAGCACCGGAAAGAACGCCACGATCCAGGCGCAGGCGAGCACCGCTCCCTGCTGCGGCAGGTAGATGAGCAGCAAGCGGTGCGATCGCCACCACGGGGGTGACCTGCAGGATCACGGCGAACGGATAGAGTGAGTGCTCGATCAGACGCGATTGGTTGAACAGGATCGCGAGCCCGATGCCGCCAAAAAGCGCCAGCGCCAGCCCTTCGAAGGTGGTCGTCAGTGTTACCAGCAGCGAATCCCACAGCAGCGTCCAGTCTGACACCAGCGTTGCCGCCACCAGACCCGGACCAGGCAGGATGAAGGGCGGGATATGGTTGATACGCACCACCAAATCCCACGCCAGGATGGTGAGCCCAAGCGTCGCCACCGGCAGCACGAAGCGCGGCCAGCCGCCTGCAAGACCGGTGGACATGGCCGTGGAGGGGCGGGGGTCGGTCATGCGTTTCCCCAAGGTATTCCGCCCGCGCCCGCCATGGCGCTCTCCAGCGCCTGCGACACCGTCCGGCACAGGGCCGCGTAATCCGCGGAGGTGCGAAAGCGCTCGTCGCGCGGATAGGGCGCGTCGATCGCGATCTCGGTAAACACCCGGCCCGGCCGCGGCGTCATCACCACGATCCGGCGCGACAGGTAGACCAACTCGAATACCGAATGGGTGACGAAAATGGCCGTGTGGCCGACCGCCTGCCACAGCGCGAGCAGATCGTTGTTGAGCTTGAAACGGGTGATCTCGTCGAGTGCCGCGAACGGCTCGTCCATCAGCAGCAGCGGCGGATCGGTGACCAGCGCGCGGGCGATCGAGACCCGCATTTTCATGCCGCCGGAGAGTTCGCGCGGATAGGCATCCCGGAATGCCGCGAGGCCGACCCGCTCCAGCGCCTGGGCGGCGCGCTGCTCCGCAGCCTCGCGCGGCATGCCCTGAAGTTCGAGCGGCAGCGTTACGTTGCGCGCTACCGTCGCCCACGGCATCAAGGTCGGTTCCTGGAACACGAAGCCGACATCAAGCCCGTTGCGCCGGCGCTTGCGAGCGCCGCCGCTCCCGTCCGTGCCCCACGCAATGCGGCCGGCCGTGGGTTCGCCGAGGCCGGCGATCAGCCGCAGCGCCGTCGATTTGCCGCAGCCGGACGGGCCGAGCAGGGAGAGGAATTCGCCGGCGCGGACGGTCAGATCGAAATGATCAAGCGCGAGCGTGCCGTTGCGAAAGCGCTTGGTGACGCCATCGAGCGTGACCACGGGCGCACCCGCCGGGGCGGACGCCGCGGCCATGGCAATCGCGGGTAGGCCCATCGCGGGAGCCAAGAATCGATCCGAACTCATCGGAACATGCTCTTCAACCCGGTGTTCCCAACCGTCGCCGCGATTTGCGCACTGCAGCGTAGCGCTTCAATTCTGCATCAACAAATGGATTTTTCTTATGCCATGTATTTGTGTGCCGGGCACCTGGGAGCGCGGGCGTCTCGCCCGCTTTTTTGGGCCGGACGTGCAAGTGCGGGCGAGACGCCCGCGCTCCAGTTTGCCTCTCGGCGCCATCGCGCGGTGGAGGCATTTGCGATTCGCTCCGCACCATCGCCGCGCTACCGTCGCGATAGCGGATGCGTTATGATCGCTCCCGCCGCCATCAGGAGTGCCATGCCATGAACCCCGCTTCGCGTTTCGCCGCCGCCCTGAGCCTCGCCCTTGCGCTTTGCTCCCCCGCCGCTGTCACCGGCGCCGTGGCGCAATCGGCCGATGCGGAGGCGTTCCTTGCGGGCCGGGCCAAGGATTGTCCGGGCTGCAATCTGGCGGGCGCGAGCCTCAAGCGGCGCAATCTGGCCGGGGTCAATCTGGCCGGCGCTAACCTCGCCGGCGCCAGCTTCCACCGCGCCAACCTGCGCGGGGCCAACCTGTCCGGCGCCGATCTTACCGGCGCCAATCTCAACAAGACCGACCTGATCCAGGCCAATCTCAGCGGCGCCAAGATGGCCAACGCCATGCTGTTCGAGGCCGATGCGAGCCGCGCCAATTTCTCCCGTGCCAACTTGACGGAAGCCCTAATGGGCAGCATCCGCCTGCTCAACGGCCAGATCGACCAGGCCATTCTGACCGAAGCCGACCTCGAGGCGGCGTTCCTCAACGAGGCGAATTTTTCCAAATCCACGCTCAACGGCGCCAATCTGCATCAGGGCCGCATGCTGCGCGTCAACCTCAGCGGCGCGGTGGCCAACGGCGTCGAGTTCACGCTCGCCAATTTGCGCGACGCCAATTTAAGTGGGGCGCAGCTCGGCGAATCGATCTTCTTTCTGGCCGACATGGGTGGCGCCAATTTGAGCGGCGCCAATCTCAATCACGCCGTGTTGCGCTCGGCCAATATGGGCAACACCAACCAGACCGGTACGGTGTTCACCGGCGCCATGATGCCGGACAATTCGATCCATCCGTAACGGCCGATCAATCCGGGCGCGACGTTCACGTCACGGGGTTTTGAAACGCACCGCCGTGACGAAAAAGAGTTCGCTATCGATCGCCTGTTCGGGCGGACGCGGCAATGGCTGAGCGCGCTCCAGCATGGCCAGCGTCTCCTGATCGAGCATTGCCCAGCCGGAGCTGTGCACGATGCGGCTGTTCAAGAGCCGCCCTTGGTGGTCGATGGTGAACTCGACCGTGGCCACCCCTTGCGCACGATCGGCACGCGCTGCAAACGGGTAGCGCTTGAACTTTTCAATGTGGGCGGCAAGCAGGCTCTGCCAGCGCACCACCGATTTGGGCGGCGGGCGTCCCGCGGCGGGCGCTGTGGCCTGTTTCTCCTCGGAAGGCGGCTGAGGCACGGGCGGTTGCGGCATCGGCAGCGCCAATTCGGACTCCGGCTCGGGCGGCTTGGTGTCCTCCTTTTGTGCCGGCGTCGCCTGGCTTTCCTCCTCCGCCACGGGACCGGGCGGCAAATCCTGCCGTGGCGCGATGTTCGGCACCAGGGACTCCGGCAAATCGAGCGTGACCACCGGCACGTCGATGCCGAAATAAAACTCCTCGGTCGGATTCAGCAGCACCATCGCGGCGAGCCCGTGGCCCGCCACCACCAGCGCGAAGCAGCCCGCCCACCGCAGCCATTCGGCGCCGCGCGACGGCGGCGATCCACCGCGCCAGTTCATCGGCATGTCTCCACAACGCCCGCCCTCTGCCAGCCCGGACCGAGCCGAACGGCGACGGCCGGCAGAAGATAGACGCCCTGGCGGCTCGCCATGGCAGATTGAAACCGAAACACCGGCGCACTCCGACGTAGCCGAGACGTGCTGGCGGGATCGGCCACGACCCGCTGCGTCCCGTTCCTCCCGCGCACGTCCTTAGCGCTTACGGTTCGCGATCCGGCCGGATGGCCGGCTCGGTTCGAACCTCAGCGCTGGAACGACGGCGAGAGTGTATAACCAAAAAACCGATCGTTGGGGAGGCGCCGCCGCCGGGACACATGGACTGGCTTCCGGTCCCAGGATGGCACGGCCCGCGGGAATTGCAGTCGCAAAAGTGGGGTAAGAGAAAGCACGCCAAGCCCCATAAGCCGGTTTTCCTCACGGCGCCGGCTTCTCCCCGGCGCCGATCTCGACGGCGCCGAGCGCGTCGGCGAGCCGCGTCTTCGCCGAGCCCGGCCGCAACGGCTGCTGCTGGCTGGCGTCCGGCGCCCAGCCCGAGACCCAGACGATCTCGAAGGTGGCCCGCACCTTGCCGTCCGGATCGGCGAACCGCTCCCCATAGACTTCCATGGCACGCAGCAAGGTGGGGCGGCGCAGCGGAAGCCGGCGGCGCTCGGCGAGCGCATTCGTCGCCCCCATGCGGCGCAGGTCGCGCAATAGGGAGAGCAGGCTCGCGTAGCGCACCGTAATGCGCTCGGTGTCGGTCACCGGCAGCGCAAAGCCGGTGCGCTGGAGTAGGGCGCCCATGGCGCGCACATCGGCAAACGGCGCCACCCGCGGCGACGCCCCGCCCTCGATCTCAGCTTCCGCCTGCGCGAAGCTTTGGCGCAACTCGCTCAACGTATCGCCGCCGAACAGCGCCGCCATGAACAGCCCGTCGGGTTTCAGTGCGCGGCTAATCTGCACCAGCACACCCGGCAGATCGTTGACGCCCTGCAGGGCCAGCGCCGAGACCACGAGATCGAGCGAAGCGTCGGCGAACGGCAGGGCCTCCTCGTCGGCCGCGACGCGCCACACTGCGGGGGCGGCATCTCCCGGAGCGCCCTGAACTATGGCGAGCAGCGGATCGGCCGCGATCATGGTGCCGACGCGGTCGCCCGCGCTAAGCGCCGTGCGCAGCGCCGCCGTAGGGGTGCCGATGTCGGCGGCGAGCGCGAACCGGCGCAGCACCAGGGCGAGCCGGTCGGCAAAATCCGCAATAATGCGGTCGAGCAAGAATGTTTCCGGACCGAGTTGAAGTGCACGGCGGCGGCGTGCAAGCAACAGCCCCCGGTCGAAGATGATCGGAAATGCCATGACGGTTCACGCACCGCCGTCAGCGGCGACCGTGTAGCCCGGGTTGGAGGCGCGCGGCCGTTGTACGCACGACACCGGCGCCCAGCGCCGCAAACCCGGGGGCCGGGCGCGCCACCAGGGTTGATACCGCATTTGCACGCCCTCCTAACCTGAACCGCCGTCCCGGGTTTCGGCGCAGGGCACGTCCTGCGCGGGGGATCGCCGCGCGCCTCAACCCGGGCTACGATGTTGTGCGCGGTTGCCGCGCCAGCGTAGCCAGGTCAGCTCCCGCTGAACCAGTTATAGCCGCGGTCTTCCCAGTAGCCGCCGAGATTATTGTTCATCACATGCATGCCGATGACATGCTTGGGATTCTTGAACCCGAGCTTGGTCGGAATCCGGATTTTCATCGGGAACCCGTATTTGCGCGGCAGGATTTCATTGTCGAACCGGAACGTCATCTGGGTCTGCGGATGCAGCGCGGTCGGCATGTCGATGGTGGTCGAATAACCCTCGGCACACTGAAACCAGACATATTTGGCCGTCATGTCGGCGCCGATCCGCATGAGGAAGTCGCGCAACGGCGTGCCGGTCCAGGACCCGATCGCGCTCCAGCCCTCGACGCAGATGTGCCGGGTGATCTGCTTTTCCTGCGGCAGGGCGTAAAGCTCCTCCAGCGTCCACGGCTTCTTGTTCTCGATGAGCCCGCCGACCTCCAGCATGTAACTCTCGCCGTCCACCTCGGGCGCATCGTCCTCTTCGTAATAGGCATTGAAGGGGAACGGCCGCGTGATCGCGCTTTCCGGATAGGTCGGCGCAAGCTTGTCGGGGCTGAAAATCAACGCCTGGACCCGGTCGTTGAAATGGGAGAACGCGTACAGCGCCCGGCCGGCGGTCTCCTGATCGACGATGTCGCAGCCGGTCAGCATGGTGATGGCGCCGAGGCTGGTGGCGCCGCGCAAGAACAGGCGCCGCGCCGGATCGGGCAGCAGCTTGGCGGCGTCCTTGATCAGCAGCTTCGCATCGACCCCCGGAACGATTTTTGGCCGGCTTGGCATCGAAACCTCCCGTCGCATTTTTGGACCCGCGGAATCTCGCCGGCGGTCCGACTACAACCTCAGCGGCCGAGAAGCATCGCCCGCAGGCTCTTCGGCACGAGAATCGCCAGCGTAATATGCACCAGCAGGAAGCCCACGATCGCCGCCATCGCGAAGAAGTGAACAAAGCGGGCCGCATTGTAGCCGCCGAATACGGCGGTGATTTCCTGCACCTGCACCGGCTTCCAGATCGACAGGCCGGAGATCACGACAACGACGCCGGCGACGATCACGCCGAGGTAGAGCAGGCGCTGCACCGCATTGTAGCTCGACAGATCGTCGTGGGACAGCCGGCCGGTCAGCGCGGCGCGCAGATCGCGCACCACGTCGCCGAACCGGATCGGCAGCAGCTTGCGGCGGAACCGGCCGGTGGCCATACCGAGCCCGATGTAGACGATCCCATTGACCAGGAGCAGCCACATGGCGCCGAAATGCCAGAGCAGCGCGCCCTGCAGCCCACCGAGGCCATCGCCGAGGGTGACGGCGGGCGGAAACACAAAAGGGAACAGCGGCGAGGCGTCGTAGATGCGCCAGCCCGACGCGACCATCAGGAAGATGGCGACGACGTTTATCCAGTGGGTGACACGCACCCACAGCGGATGGATGATCGGCGCGGCGGTCCCGGCCAATGCACGGCCGGCAGCGTGGGCCGGGGCGGTTCCTGACGGCATTTTTTTCGGGTCCTCGTGCCGGATGGGCCGGTTATCTTCAGCAATAGTCCGGACCTCCGTCCATGACAACGCCACGGCCCGCGGCATCCGCCCTAACCGCGACCGAAGCGGCGTGCAAATGCAGAGCGCGGCGACCGTCCCGCATTGGGCGCGGTCATGCGGCCAGTCCCGACCTCCGTGGGATCAATGCGCACACTGGCCGATATACGACGACCCCAGCTGATTGGGACCAAGCCCTGCCCCGGCGCCGGCCTGCAGGCAGCGCGTGACACGGTCGCCAAAACTGTTCTGTCCGCGGACCAGCGGTGGCGGCACCACGACCGTGCGGCCGTGGCGCGTCTGCACATAGCGCGTGCCGTGGCTCCGGCCCGTCGATCGCCGCACGCTGTCATACGGCGCCCCCCCGAAGCCGCCCGACGCTCCAATATTTGCAGAACCGAGCCCTCCGGAAGAATGCAGCGGCATGATCGGCGGCGGCGGCGTGAACTGCTGCTGCACCGGCTGGGCACGAACCGGTTCCACTGCCGCCACGGCGGCGCCGGCCAGCATCGCGGATAAAATTGCGGCTCGGATCATGGTCGCGCTCCTGCGTCATCGCTACTGAAATGGGGTGAGCTACCGGAACAAAAAGCCGTGATGACGCAAACGTGCATGGGAGTGCCGTCGTCCGCCGGGCATCTGCTGCCGATCTGATCACCGCGCCGTAGCCCGCATTGTAGCGGAGCAAAGCGTAGCGCAAATGCGGGGGCGGTCGTCGCCGGCCGCCATGGCTTGGCCTATGCGTATTGACCCCGCATGCGGCGTGCTCCGCCGCTGCCCCCGGATTTCCGGACCGCGAAAAGGCGGTCCTGCAATCCGGGCTACGGCGCTGATCCAAATCACCGCGCCGTAGCCCGCATTGTAGCGGAGCAAAGCGCAGCGCAAATGCGGGGGCGGTCGTCGCCGGCCGCCATGGCTTGGCCTATGCGTATTGACCCCGCATGCGGCGTGCTCCGCCGCTGCCCCCGGATTTCCGGACCGCGAAAAGGCGGTCCTGCAATCCGGGCTACGGCGCCCCCAATGCGCACACCGGCCGATATGCGATGCCGGCTGATCCGAACCAGGTTTTGCGCCGGTCGCAGGCGTCACGACCCGAACAGCAGCCGGCTGATAGCCCGGTAACCAGGCCCCAGTTCCGTCGCGAACAGTCCGGTGGCGGCAATCACGGCCAGCGCGAGGCCACAATAGGGCGCGATCCGGCGCAGGAATTTATCCAACGCCGGCACCGCCGCGGTGAGGAGATGGGCGCCGGTCAGCGGCGGAACGGGAAGCAGATTGAACAGCGCGAACCACACGCTCAGCTGCCCGACCGTTTCGACCCACGAGAAGGCGGTCACGGACACGGTGTCGGATAACTGCGCCAGCACCCACGGACGTATGAGCCGCAGCGCCACGGCGCTCGCCAGCGTTGCGGCCGCGGCAACCGCCACGATGATCACGAGCCCGGCGCGGCCGAGGCGCAGCGCGGCCGGATCGACGGCGATGGGCCGGATCCATCCGACCGAGAACAGCACGCCGGATACGGTGCCGACGATGTCGAGATGGGCGAGCGGATTGAGGCTGCGCCGGTCATCCCAGCGGGGGCCAAAGTCTCCCATGGCGACGGCCGTTGCCGCGACCGCGAAGCCATGCACCGCCGCGATGAACACATAGGCGACGAGGCGCAGCACCAATTGCTGCAGCGTCAGATCGCTCATGCCGCCACCCCGTGGTCATCGTCGCGCAAGGAACACCCCTATTTCTTCATGGTCATCTTGCGCTGGGCGTCCGCATCGGCGGTAAGCTCTTCGCTGCCGGCTTCGTAGCCGTTGCTCGACAGCAGAAAGGCCGTTAGATCGACATAGGATTGCGGGCTGAGCTGCCCGGGCCGGTCCGGTGGCATCAATGTATTCATATAGCCGAACAGCCCCGACACGTCCCCCGAACCCCAGTGCTGGCGGAAATACGAACCTTTCAGCGGCGCGCCGCCGAATTCGCCGTTGTCGAGGGTGGAGCCGTGGCAGTCCTGGCAATTGCGCTGGTAGATCGTCCTGCCGCGCTGCACCTGCTCTTGCGTGAAGGCCGGAGGCCGCTGCCCGGCGCCCTGGGCGGCGGATTTCGGGGGCGCGGCAACAGCCGCGATCACGGTCATGCCGAGCGCCAGGACGGCGGTGCGCATAGAGGGGTGCGCGGTGTCGGATGGCTTGCGCGTAACCATGGAGAACTCCCAATGCATGGCCTTGATGAGCCGATGTTTGCGTCAAGCTATGGCAAATTCCGGCGCGGAATTTAACTGCTTTGTGGGCGGCATCGATTTTGTCGCGCGGCCCCCTCTCCCGGTACGCGGACAAAGACTGGGTGCGGCAGCGGGCGCTTGCTTTTGCCCGGCGCCGGGACGATGAGTTCGCGCGAAATCCACGTCGAAGCAAATCGGAAAGTCACGCCCATGAAACATCGGTTGATCGCGGTCGCCGCGATGATCGCTACGGCGGTCGCCGTGGCCGGACCGGCCGCCAGCGCGCAAGGAACGGATCCGTCCAGCTATCCGACCAAGCCGCTCCGGCTCATCATCCCCGAGGTCGTCGGCTCCGCCGCCGACCTGATGTCGCGCATCATCGGCCAGCGGATCGGCGAGGCGCTCGGACAGCCCGTGACTTACGAAAACCTGTTCCTCGAAGCCGGGGTGCAGAAGGGCATCGCCGCCGCGCCGGACGGCTATACGCTGATCTATGGATCATCCGGCAATCTGGCACTGCTGCCGCATGTGAAGAAGGTGGCGTTCGATCCGATCAAGGATTTGACGCCGGTGGCGCGCTTCGTGGTGCAGCCGACGCTGCTGGCCGTCAATCCGGGTTTGCCGGCCAAGTCCGTTCAGGACCTGGTGGCGATGATCAAGGCGGCGCCCGGCACGCTGCGGATGTTGACGGCGGGTGCCGGAACCGCCGGCCATTTTGCCGGCGAAATGTTCATCGCGGCCGCCGGGATCAAGCCGGTCGTGGTGCACTACAAGGGCGGGGGCCCGGCGATCGAGGCCGTGGTGAACAACGATTCGCAATGGACGATGGCACCGATCGCGGGCCGGATGCCGCATGTGCGGTCCGGCAAGCTGCGGGCGCTGGCGGTCGCCGGCCCCGCACGCCTTGCGCTGCTGCCGGACGTGCCGACGATTTCGGAAACCGGGTATCCGGGGTTCGATGCGGTCGGCTGGGGCGGCATCTTCGTGCCCAACGGCACGCCGCAGCCGGTGATCGACAAGCTCCAGGGCGCCATCGCCAAGGCGGTGACGCTTCCGGAAGCCCGCAAGCAATTCGAGGAGCAGGGCACCGCAGCGGCCGGCAGCACCCAGGCCGAGATGGCAAAGATGCTGCGGGACGATTACGCCCGGTTCGGCCGGCTCGCCAAAAGCCTTGGGCTGAGCGTTGACTGAGGGTTTATAGGCCGAACGTCGGACGCGTTTGGCATAAGGCGACGCCGAGATTAAGTGGTCCGAAGGCTGTCATGCCCCGCAAAAGCGGGGCATCCAGTAACCCCCGCGTCATGGGCTGTGCACCAATCGAGTTCCGGGGTTACCGGATCGCCCGCCTTCGCGGGCGATGACAGCAAAGTAAAGCGTTTATTTCTCGGCGGCACTCACGTTTGTCAAAGCCTTTCCGGCTCGGCAAACACTACAAGGTGAGGTAATATGCAAACCCTCAAGATCGGCGACGTCACCATCACCAGCATCATCGAGCGCGACGGGCCGTGGCGGCGGCCCGAGGAGATGTTCCCGAACTACGAGCCCGTTGCCGGACGGCGCCATCTCGCCGAGCTCGATCCGGTGGTGTTCGACCCGGTATCCGGCCGCCTGGTGATTACCTACCAGACCTATGTGGTGCGCACGCCAAGACACACTATTCTGGTGGATACCTGCACCGGCGAGGACAAGGGCTATCCGCCGCCGATGGATTTTCCGAAGCAACCATGGCTCGACGGCTTCCGCGCCGCCGGCTTGCGGTTCGAGCACATCGACTTCGTGTTCTGCACGCACCTGCACATCGACCATTGCGGCTGGAATACGGTGCTGCGCGGCGGCCGCTGGGTGCCGACGTTCCCGAACGCGAAATACGTGTTCCACAAGCGCGAATACGCAGCCTGGGAGGAGGCGACCAAGCGCGGCGATACGCCACCAGGCAATGTGTGGCGGTTCAATTGTGAGCCGGTGGTCGCGGCCGGCCAGGCGCTGCTGGTGGACGACGATTTCCAACTCGACGATACGCTGACTTTGATACCGACGCCCGGCCATTCGCCGTGCCATTGCTGCGTCAATATCCGCTCCAACGGGCAGCGTGCGGTCATCGTCGGCGATCTCATGCATCACGCGCTGCAATGCCGCGAGCCGGACTGGTCGACGATCTTCGATTGGGACCGGGCGCAGGCGGCGCTTTCGCGCCGCCGCTTCCTGGGCGAGATCGCCGGGAGCGGCACGTTCGTGCTGCCGATCCATTTTCCGCATCCGACCACCGGGCTGGTCGAGCCGGACGGCGAGCGGTTCCGGTACAGGTTCGTGCGGTAGGCGGCGGCGCCCCGCACATGCGGCGAACACCGCAGGGCCGCGGCGCGGTTGAACTTTTTGTCCATGCCGGCCCACTGATCCTCATGAGCAACGAAACGTTCCTTGGCGTTGTCGCCGCAATCATCCTCGTCCTGCTGGGTTCGATGTTTATTCAAAAGTATCAGGACTGTGCGGAGCACGGTGGCAAGGCATGTCCGGTATACCATCTCCGCTCGCAGGTGGCCCGTGTGCCACTGATGTGTCACGTAACGTGAAAATCAAGCCAGCGCACGTTCGCGGCCACGTCGTTGACGAGCCGGTAACTGACGACGTGCAACCTCGGTAAGGCGTGCTAACCAATCGACCATGGAAATTCGCCCGACCTTGATCCTGACGATACTTTATTCAAGAATATGAGATCGATGGAGGCAATCATGGGATCTCTGCAAGAGTCCACGCCGGTCCTTATCAAGCGCTATGGCCGTTGTCGCCTCTACGACACCATCCATTGCCGCTATCTGGCCGTCGAAGACCTTCGCCGATGGGTGGCTAATGGCATCAATTTCGTGGTGATGGATGCGGAAACCGGCGCCGACGTGACGCGCGTTCTGCTGGCGTAAATCCAAACCCCGCCGCGAAACGGAGAGGATAAGGTTATTGTGCAGGCCCGTCGCCCGGATTGGAGGCGAAGCCGGAAATCCGGGACAGCCGACCCGAAATAGCCGCGGCAGCCGGCCCGGCGCGGCCGTCCCGGATTTTCGCTGCGCTACAATCCGGGCTACACGCCGCGCTCAAAAATCCGGCGTCTCGGCTTCCGGAAGCGGGAACAGGTTGTGGCCGAAGCGGTCGGGATTGTTCTCGGCGCAGATGAACTCCCGCCACGGGCGCTCCTGCTTGCGCCAGCGCGCCGTCATGTACATCGGCTCGTTGAAGGTGCCCGGATCCTCGACCGTGACGAAGGCGTCGAGGTGCTTTTCGTCCGCGCTGAGCTTGAAGCGCTCCACCACGTGCAGTTTTTCGGTGTGCGGCGTGCGGAACATGTCGAGATAGCTGAAATGCGTTGACAAGCCGATGGTGTCGACGACCAGTTCGCCGTTCTCATAGCGGCCGATCGATTCGCCGAACCAGGACGGCTTGACCTGCTCGGAATGCTGGTCGGTCATATAGATGTGGCGCGTCAGCGAGTCGCGCTCCCACAGCATATGCACCACCTTCGGGCCTTGCAGGAAGAACAGCGGTTCCGTCGTCCACAGCAGCTGGCCGGGGACGCTCCCCGGATAGCAGCGCGAGGTGGCGAGGAACGGCATCCCGCGTTTGCCGGTCAGCACCTCCTCGTTGGAAAACCGCATCTGCTCGGCCGCCCAGGGTTTTAGAAATCGGGTCCAAATAATCCCCGATGGCGACTGTCACTTGCTGGCCGGGACCGCGGCCCAAATTGCCGCGCAGCGGATAATCCGGGTGAGCCTTGATCGGCCCGCGCCGCCCGGCCGGCGGATTGAGCCAGCCGTCGCCATAAAGGGCGTTGCGGTCGTCCTCCCGGACCCGGACCCAGCCGAACGTGCTGGAGGCAAGCTGCGGAATCTTGCCGCTCTCCTGGCCAAGTGCGCTGCCGCCGGCGCACGCCGCAATGCAGGCGCTGCCGGCCCATACGCCGATCCAGCGCGCGGCGCGTGCGCAAGTGCCCCAACTGGTTTGCCCGAACCGTGACATCATCCATTGCTCCCTTCGCGGGACGACCGCCAGCTTCTCGCGGCTGACCGGATCGCATCCCGCGGCCCTCGATGTTGTGCGAAAAGCCAAGCCCCAATGCGCGCGCCAACGCAAGCCGATTCCTCGTTCGGAAGGTGATGCGGGCATGTGCGATCCGTGCGGCCGCGCCAGGATGCGCCCGCCCCCTCTCCCCATCGTCCTTCACGATGGGGAGAGGGTTGGGGTGAGGGGCAGGTGTCGGCGCAGGCGGCGCGGCCGATCGTCTCTGGCAGCTGCAAGCAATGCGCCCCCCAACGCCCTCACGTGCCCCTGCCCCTCACCCCAACCCTCTCCCCACGGCGTGAAGAACGCCGCGGGGAGAGGGGGAGCGGGCGTAATTCCGGGTAAAGTAAACGGTATTGGGTCTAGGCGGGTCTAGGCGCGATGCTTGAAGGCAAGCTTCAGCTTTGCGGTATCGTCGGCGGTCGCGCGCGGCGGGTCTGGGCGGCGAGGCGGATCGGCGCATTGGCGGCACCGAAGCCGCGATAGCCGCGGCGCTCCACGATCTCGAAGAAGAAGCGCTCCATGAAAGTGGCGGTATAGATCTGCAGGTATTCGGCGGCGCCATCGCGATCATAGAGAATATTGTGCGCCCGATATTGTGCGATCCGGTCCGGTGCCAGGTCGGTGCGGGCTTCGAGATCGTCATAATAGTTTTCGGGGATCCGCAGCAAGTCCACGCCGTTTGCTTCCAGGCGTGCCACCGTCGCCATGATGTCGTCCGTGGCCAGCGCGATGTGCTGCACGCCGGAGCCGAACGCTTCGTCGAGAAAGCGCGAGGATTGGGTGCGCGCCGATTGCGAGGCATTGAGGGCTATGCGGAGCGCACCATCCGCGGACTGCACCACCAGGCTTTTGACCAGCCCGCCGGGATCGAGCACATCCTGCTCCGGCGTTTTCGTCAGCTCCAAGAGCGACGTGTAGAACAGCACCCAGGTCAGCATCTCCTCGTAATGCATGGATTGGGAGATGTGGTCGACCGCCGTGAGCCCGGCATCCGCGGCGCTCCTCGCCGGTGGGCTTGAACTCGATATCCCAGACGCGGCCAAGCTCGCTCTTGGAATCGATGAAATAAACCAGGCTGCCGCCGAGCCCGCGCACCGCCGGAATTTCGAGTTCGCCGGGCCCGACCGCCTGACGGAACGGCCGGTCGAGCAGCTGTTCGGCACGCGCCAGGGTCGCCGCCGCATCATCGACCTGCAGACCGATGGCGCAAACCGCGGTCCCGTGGGTGATATGGAACGCGTGGGCGAACCCCTCGGTTTCGGTATTGACCACGATGTTGATTCCGCCCTGCGACCAGCGGGTGACGGCCTTCGATTTGTGCAGGCCCGCGCGCGCGAAGCCGAGCCCGCGCAACAGCGCCTCGAAGGCCGGCGCATCGTTCTCGCTCATGGCGAATTCGATGAATGCGGTGCCGCGGCATTGCGACCGCGGCGGCAGCAGGACGATGTCCGGGTTGGCTTGCCCGGTGCGCCGGCGCAGCTGGTCAAGCAGGAACAGGAGCGAGCGCTTGCCGTCCACCGCCACGCCGCGGGCTGAACCGGCGCGGAACTGATCGTTGAAAATTTCGAGCGAGGTGAGGCCGTCGAATCCGGTCGACTGCAGCGCCGTCATGAAATCGATGAGCGGCAAATCGCCCTGGCCGGGGAAATTGCGGAAGTGCCGGCTCCACGACAGGGTATCCATGTCGAGGAGCGGCGCATCGGCAAGCTGCACCAGAAAGATGCGGTCGCGTGGAATGTTGGCGATCGGATTGAGATCGGTCTTGCGCGCGAAGATATGGAACGTATCGAGCACGAGCCCGACCGCCGGATGTTCGGCGCGCCGCACCACCTCCCAGGCATCGCGGTAGTCGGCGATATGGCGGCCCCAGGCGAGCGCCTCGAAGCCGACGCGCACGCCATGGCGTGCGGCCAGGTCGCCGAGCGCATGAAAGTCGGCCGCCGCACGGTCGATGCCGCCGAGGCTCTGCGGCGAGACGTTGGAACACACCAGCAGCAGATCGCAGCCGAGCTCGTTCATGAGCGCGAACTTGCGCTCCGCACGGGCGAGACAGCGCGCGCGGCTCTCCGGCGGCATTCCCTCGAAATCGCGGAACGGCTGGAAGGTGATGATCTCAAGGCCGAGGTCGGCTACCCGCCGGCGCACATCCGCGGGCGTCCCGTCGAACGACAGGAGATCGTTTTCGAAGATCTCCACGCCCCGGAATCCGGCTGCCGCGATGGCTTCCAGCTTCTCGGCGAGACCACCGCTGAGCGAGACGGTCGCGATCGACAACTTCATGGGTGTTTCACTCCCAGCGGAACGGATGACAAGGTTGTCATCGCATAGAATAGTCATAAATTCAAAAGCATGCGGGATATGACAAATTTATATAAACTAAAAACTATGTGCATTCGTCGCCGAAGAGCGATAGTTTTTTTCCACGCTGGTTATGCGTCCGGAAACTCGCATAAACCGCGACCAAAGAGGGAAATAAACATGCAGAAGTTGACCATCACGGCAGCCGTCGCTTTCGGAGTGTTGCTGGCGATCGCACCCGCACAGGCGGATCATGGGGCCGGCACCGTAACGCACAAGGGCAATCTGTGCTACAACCATACGAAGGGCGCAGACGACCGCGAGAACAGCTTCGGCTACTGGTCGGAATGCCCGCATGGCGCCAATACCAACACTTCAGCCACGAGCACCCGCCACAGGAACCGGCATTCGGCCGCCAACACGGCGCAGTGAATACCTGGCTTGGAACGCGCGTTCGAGCACTGAGCACCGAGTGCCACGGGGAAACCGTGGCGCTCGCCATGGTGGTGGCGATTTCGCCATTCTGGGATCGGTTGCATCCACCGTGCAACCAAAGGCAGTCAAGAGTTTAAATTTCTCGGTCTCTGATTTCGTAAATTTTTCCTAAATTTTTTATCATAGTTTAATCGATGTGATAAACTTTGCCTGATAAACGCCGGCGTCCCGCAGCGCCGCCACGATGCGGTCGGGCGTCAGCGGCATTTCGGCAAACCGCACGCCGAACTCCGTCAACGCATCCTCGATCGCCGATATGATCGCGGCCGGCGCGGGAATCGTGCCGCCTTCGCCGGCGCCCTTGACGCCGAGCGGATTGAGCGGGTTCGGGGTCTCCACATGCTCGATCGCGCAGGCCGGCACCTCGGGTGCTGCGGGTAACAAATAGTCCGCGAAACTGGTGGTCAGCGGCTGTCCGCCGGCATCGTATTTCATGAACTCGAACAGCGCATTGCCGATGCCGTGGGCGACGCCCCCTTGCACCTGGCCATCGACGATCATCGGATTGATGATGTTGCCGCTGTCATGGGCGACCACATAGTTGAGGATCGTCACGCCGCCGGTGAGCGGATCGACCTCGACCTCGGCCACGTGGGTGCCGTTGCAGTAGGAAGCTTGGGACGGAGTGAAATAGGCGGTGTGTTCGAGACCCGGCGTCTGACCGGCCGCGAACGAAAAGCCAGGCATCCCCTGGGCGAGGCGCGCAAGCTCCCCGAAGCTCAGGGTCGGCTTGTTGCCGCCGCGGGCTGTCGCATGTCCATCCTCGACGTCGATCTCCGCCTCCGGCACGCCCAGTGTACGCGCCGCCAGTGCCACCACCTGCGCCTTGACGGTGTCCCCCGCCATCATGGCGGAATTCCCTGCATTGATCGCCTGCCGGCTCGCAAAGGCGCCGACACCCTGGCTGATCGCATTGGTGTCGCCGGCGGTGACCAGGATATCGGCCATCGCGCAGCCGAGCCGGTCGGCGACGATCTGCGCCAGCATCGTGGGGGTGCCCTGGCCTTGGGTGGTGGCGCCGGTCGCGACCGCGACCTTGCCGCTCGGCAGGATGCGCACCGTCACGCCCTCGAACGGCCCAAGGCCCGTCCCTTCGACATAATTTGCAATGCCGATGCCGATGAACCGCCCGGCCGCGCGGGCACGTGCCTGCCGCGCGCGGAACCCCGCATAGTCCGCCATCGCCATGGCCCGGCGCTGGCTTTTGGGAAAATCCCCGCTCGCATAGACCAGCGGCTTGCCGTCGCGAAACACCAGCCCGACGCTGTAGGGCATGCGCTCCGGACCGATTATGTTGCGCCGGCGCACTTCCGCGCGATCGAGCTCAAGTTCGTGGGCGATGCGGTCCATCAGCCGCTCCATGGCGAACACCGCCTGCGGCCGGCCGGCGCCGCGCACCACCGTGGTCGGCACCCGATTGGTGAGCACGACCTTGGTCTCGAACCGGAACGCCGGCACCACGTAGGGGCCGGGGAACGTGGTCGCCGCGATATAGGGCGCGATGATGCCCCAGGGCAGGTAGGCGCCGTTGTCGTGGATCATGCTGCCGCGCAGCGCCAGTATCCGGCCATCACGATCGACCGCGATGGCGACGCTCCAATACTGGTCGC
>CAWDKL010000063.1:0-63126 GCA_963802745.1 uncultured Alphaproteobacteria bacterium
CACAAAATTCCCAAGGCTCTTGCTCATCTTCTCGCCTTCGACCTGCAAGAAGCCGTTGTGCATCCAATAGTTCGCCATCACGGGGGTGTGGAAGGCGCAGCGCGATTGTGCGATTTCGTTCTCGTGGTGGGGAAATACGAGATCGATGCCGCCGCCGTGGATGTCGAAGGTTTCGCCCAAGAGCGCGCCGGACATTGCCGAGCACTCGATGTGCCAGCCCGGACGGCCGCGGCCCCACGGGCTGTCCCAGCCCGGCTCGTCCGGTGCGGACGGTTTCCAGAGAACAAAGTCCATCGGGTTGCGCTTGTAGGGCGCGACCTCGACGCGGGCGCCGGCGATCATCTCGTCGAGCGGACGCTTCGACAGCCGCCCGTAATCCGGCATCGCGGGAACGTGGAACAACACGTGCCCTTCCGCCGCATAGGCGTGGCCGTTCTGGATCAGCCGCGCGATGAGGGTGACCATGTCGAGCTTGCCGTCGGTGCGGCTGATATAGTCGGTCGCGCGCGGCTCGTGGGTCGGCGGCAGGCAGCCGAGCGCCGCCACGTCGGCCTTGAAATTCGCGTAGGTCTCCTCGGTCAACTGGCGGATCGGGATGCCGCGCTCGGCGGCGCGCGCGTTGATCTTGTCGTCCACGTCGGTGATGTTGCGCACATAGGTGACGTGGTCCGCGCCGTAGAGGTGCCGCAGCAGGCGGAACAGCACGTCGAACACGATCACCGGGCGGGCATTGCCGATATGGGCGAAGTCGTAGACGGTCGGGCCGCACACATACATCCGCACGTTTTGCGGGTCGATCGGTACAAACACCCGCTTCTCGCGGGCGAGCGTATCGTAGAGCTTCAGTTCCATGGTCGAACAACCCGCCCGTGCTGAAGGTTGAGAACGCCGAACACCGGCACCGCTGGCCGGGCGTCCATTCATCTCGGGCGCGAGAAAAGACGGCCTCAGCCAGCGTGACGCTAGCAAATCTCCCGGCAAATGCCGCAAAGGGTGGAGAGGCCATGCATGCTGCGCACAATGGTCCCGTGCGGCGCGGCCGTCAAGGGCGGCACCGCGGAAATGTCGAAAGGACATGAGTTGTCCGTGTCAGGTACGATACCGCTCACTTAACACGGCAATGCGCGCGTCCCCTCTCCCCATCGTCCTTCACGATGGGGAGAGGGTTAGGCAAGAGTTACAAGACACGAACGGTCGTGCCGCCGGTGCGAGGACCCGCCCCTCACCCTAACCCTCTCCCCACGGCGTGAAGAACGCCGCGGGGAGAGGGGACGCGCGCATCCCCGCGGCGGTCGGTACCGATGGGAAGTCAATGTACCATCTCGCCGCTGAAGCGATCGCGGCCGTGCCAAAATGTGCGAACCGGGCACCATTCGCCTTCGTAGTCGATTCCCTCCTGGTGCGGGCAACCGATGATCGCGTCGGTCATCGCCACCGTCAGCACGCCGTGTTTCTCCATGAATTCCAACATGTCCTGGGCGACGATCGGGTCGGCGCGAATGTCGCCTTTGTCCACTTTCCAATCGCGCAAATCCGTCACCCCGGCCGTCTCCGATTGCGCGATGCCGACCACGACCTTGGTGGCCTGGCTCAAATTCGGGCCATAGAACGCGACCGTCGCCACCGGCTATCCGCGCATGCCCTTGCGGGCTTTCTTGTGCAGGCGCTTGAGAAATCGATCCTTCAGCATGTTTTGGCTCCGTTTCCGGCCCTCACTTCCTTCCTGCCAATTGGGTTTCCGATGACGCGTACAACCCGCTAGGATATCGGGAATCACCGCGTCTTCAAATGTAGTTTCTGGATTTGACGGGGCATTTTCCGCAAATGCGGCAACAATTCGGTCATCTCGGCCAACCACTTCGCCGAGTAGTTCTCGGCGGTGCTTTGGAGCGTCCACCGCGGATCGAGCAGCTCGGGGTTCAGCGCCTTGTCGATGGCCCGTGCCTTGGCGTGGAGCGTGCTCTCGCCGACCTCGAAAGCCGCGCGCAGCTCTCCGGTCGGCAGGTGCGGCGACGCAGTTGGATCGCTGAGGAAGTTGATGCGCCCGAGCACATAGATGATGCCGCACGCCCAGGTTCGCGGTTGCCCCGAGGCCAACGGGCTCGGTCGCTTGCGGCACAGCGCCGCTGTCATTTTGCGCGCCAGCTCGCGGTATTCGCCGTTGAGATGCTTGTCGCAGAACGCGTCGGTCAAGCCGATGATCTTCCCGTAGACGGGCAGCATCGGTTTTGGAACCGCGTTGGCTTGAGCGGGAGCAGTCATCGCGGCAGCCTTATGCAAGGGATGGTCAGCCACCATCAATCACCATGGGGGCGGTGCCGGCAAGGGCCAAAACGCGGCCCCGGTACGGCGCGCGGCTATCGCCCAATCCGGTGGCAGCCGCATACGTAAGTCCGCTGCTGTTCCGCAGTGCGGTTGGCGGAGATCCCAAGCACCCGGCTCACAACCGCGCCAGCAGCTCGGCCTTCTTGGCGGCGAACTCCTCCGCCGACAGAATGCCTTTTTGCTGCAAGTCGGCGAGCCGCTCGATCGTGGCGAAAATGTCGGTTTCCGGCCGGATTGCGGCCGCGGCGGCCGGTGGGGCGGCTGGCGTTGGCGGCGGTTCCGGCGCCGGTTGCGCTCCCGGCGCGGCGCCAAGCACGCCATCCACCGCTACGACCGGCAGGCTCGCGACGTTCACGGTCCCGTATTGGCTCGTGAAGGTGAGCGAGCCGCCACCGCCCTGCTGCTGCGAGACCCCGCCGATCTGGTGGTCGAGCGAATCATAGACGGTCACATGGCCGTTCACTTCGACGGCCAGCCGGTGCGCCGCGTTGAAATACGCATAGCGAACCTGGTTCTGCGCGCCGCTCCCGTTGGGGCTGCCCAATTCCGCCGGCCACCATTGGCCGGACCCGCGGCCCGGCGCATCCGGCACGAACAGGCTGGCCGAACCGGCGCCGGCCGAAAAATCCTGCTGCCGACCGCCGCCCTGCGTTTGCGACTGGAAGCGCGGCGGCGGCACGAAGGGTTGCTGAGCCAGCAGTTGCGACAGCTCCGAACACAGGCCGTCGACCTTCGCCTTGAGTCCATGGTTGAACATGTCGCCCACCATGGTCATGCCGCCCAGCATCCACTGGCCGCCACCACCCAGCTCCGGATGGTTGAACTGCGCCATCGTGCCGTTGCCGTTGACGAGCGCCTGCAACAGCGCCATCACGGCATCCGAACCGACGGCATAGCGCCGCGCCAGTTCGTCGATGGCCTGCCGGCCTTGCTCGGTGAGTGGTTGCAATGGAGTTGCTCCTGAACCGCGGTTGACGGGCGTCGCTTTGTTCGACCCTACCGCAACCGGTCCGATATGCCACGGTGTTTGCGGCTATGCCCGTGCGCTGCGTCGATTGCACCCTGCGGGTTTCGTGCCAGAGTGATGGCCGGCGGAGTGTTCGCCCGTGCCATTGTGCCACATTCGCGTCCAATCCGGGTTTCCAACGCCACGCGATTTGGTCTACGGTTTCGTCTGCCGGCGTGAGAGTGGCCGGAGATGAGCAGAAACGGCGGGCTCCCGGCGCCGGCCGGTGGAGGATCATCATGAAATTAGCTTCGATCGCCGCGACGGCGATGCTGGCTGCGGCAGCTTTTGTATCGCACGCCACCGCCGCCGACATGTCGTTCGAGCGGGCGCTGAAAGTTGACAGCGAGCCGCAGAATTGGCTGCTGCACCACCAGGATTATCAGGGCCACCGGTTCTCGGCGCTCAAGCAGATCGACACCAACACGGTCGGCAATCTGCGGCTTGCGTTCACGGTGGGGCTCGGCGGCTTGCAGGAGGGCGGCCGTCACGCCCAAGGCAATCTCGAAGCCACCCCGCTGGTCAACGGCGGCATGATGTACCTGCCGGACGGCTGGGGCTCGGTCTATGCGATCGACGTGTCGAGCGGCAAGCGCGGCGAGATCAAGTGGAAGTTCGATCCCGGCGTCGACCGCGCCTGGGCCGGCGACGTGGCCTGCTGCGGCGTCAACAATCGCGGCGTGGCGCTGTGGAAGGACAAGGTGATCTCGGTGTCGCTCGACGGCCGCATTTTTGCGCTTAACCGCGCCACCGGAGAAGAGGTTTGGGAGCGCAAGGCCGCCGAACCGGCGATCGGCGAAACCGTCACGGTGGCGCCGCTCGTGGTGCGCGACCTCGCCATCATCGGCTCGGCCGGGGGCGAATACGGCATCCGCGGCTGGATCGATGCGACCGACCTCAACACCGGCAAACAGGCCTGGCGTACATTCACGATCCCCGGCGCCGGCGAGCCCGGCAACGAAACCTGGAAGGACGGCAAGGAGCGCTGGAAGCACGGCGGCGCCTCGGTGTGGGTGACGGCGACCTATGACCCCGACACCGACACCATCTATCAGGGCATCGGCAATGCCGGCCCCGATTACGATGCCGAATACCGCCCCGGCGACAACAAATGGGCCGCGAGCGTGCTTGCACTCGATCCCAAAGACGGCCGCATCAAGTGGGGGTTCCAGTATACGCCGAACGATCCGTATGATTACGACGAAATCTCCGAGCATCAGATCATCAACGCCAAGGTCAATGGCGAGGATCGCAAGCTGGTGGTGCACGGCGCCCGCAATGGCTTCTACTACGCGCTCGACCGCACCAACGGCGCCTTCGTGGCCGGCAAGCAATTCGTCAACGAACTGACCTGGACCAAGGGGCTCGATCCAAAAACCGGCCGGCCGCTTGATTACGATCCCGCCAAGGACGTGCAGACCTATGTGGCAGGCACCACGGCCACCCGCGCCAAGCCGGTCGGCACCCGCTGTCCGGCGGTTTCCGGCGGCAAGAACTGGGAACCGGCGGCCTATAATCCGGAATTGAACCTGATCTACATCCCGGCGTCCGAGGGCTGCAACCAGATCGAGGGCATCGTCCAGGCCGACTTCGTGGATCAAGGCGGCACGGTGAAACCGCGCGACAGGTTCACCGGCGGCGGCAACAAGGTCACCAAGCAGACCACCGGCAGCATCAAGGCGCTCGATCCGGTGACCGGCGAGACCAAGGCGGTGGCGCGCACCGACCTGCCGAACTGGTCGGGCGTGCTGGCGACGGGCGGCAATCTCGTATTCACCGGATTGTGGGAAGGCGCGCTGGTCGCCTATGACGGCCGCACGCTCCGGGAATTATGGCGCTTCGACACCGGCTGCGGCGTGATGGCTCCGCCCATGACCTATGCGGTCAACGGCAAGCAATATGTCGCGGTCGCCGTCGGTCCGCACTGGCTCGGCATCAAGCCTGCGGCGCTGAAATACGCCAACGCCTGTTCGATGGTCTACGTGTTCACCCTGTAGGGGTGGATAGGCGCGACGGTCTGCGCGTGGGAGCGGCCGTGGCAGAGGAAACGAAGTGTCCCCTTGGGCAGGACTCGTCGGGCATTGAGCGATCAATCGGACGCCGACATCACCTTACCGTTTCCGATCGCGTTCGTCATCAGGGACACGCCGCGCTCGCATCAGTCGAAGAACAACAGGGCGAAGGAGTTATGGAAGCAAAAAGTTGGCGAGATCGCCAGCACATACGTGAAGACGTTAAGGGACTTCCTTTTCATCGATGATCGGCCGCTGGCAGCCACGATCTTCTATTTCCTCCAACGGAAATGCAGGGGGACGTGGACAACATCGTCAAACTGATCATCGATGGGATGGACAAGATCGTGTATCCGAGCGATCGGCTTATCGAGCGGGTTATCGTGCAGAAGTTCGAGCCTGGCATTGAGGTGGTCTTCCATTCGCTGACGCCAACGCTTGAACAGGCCCTCGAAACAGACCCTCCTGTCATTTATATTCGGATTGATGACGATCTAAGTTGGAGGCAGGTGCCATGACATCGGAGGTCGCGCTCTGGGAAAGCAACGTACTGAAGAACCTGCAGCAAGTCTCCGAAGCGCGCGGGCTGAAATTCTACGTAAATCCGCCGCGTGACGTCGTGCCCGACTTTCTCGGCGACTTTCGTCCTGACGCAATGGCTCTGGGTCCGCAGGGTGGTATCGTCATCGAAGTGAAGCATCGGGGAACTCCGAAGTCCGATCGGCGGCTCAACGAAATCGCCAAGCGCGTGTCGGCTCAGAAGGGATGGGAATTTCGTGCGATCTACATTCCGCAGCCGATCGATCAAGCGCCGGCGGTCGCGAAACCAACGCAGCAGCAACTTGGGGCCGCATTTGATCAAATCGAAGCATTGACAAATGGCGGACATCACGCCGCAGCGCTTTTAATGGCTTGGGCCGCCTTGGAATTGCTGGTGCGCCTGGCGAATACAAACAGCGAGGCAGGAACACCCAGGGCACTCTCGCCACTTCAGGCGATTCAAGCGCTAGCCGAAGGGGGATATCTCGAAAATGAGGCTGCCGATAACCTCCGCAAGATGGTGAAGCTGCGCAACGCAGTTGCGCATGGTGACCTCTCGGTTGACGTGCAGGAGGGGCAGGTCAAAAGTCTGCTCAAGCAGCTGCGGACGATTGCCGCAGACGTCGAGACCGCGCGCAATTGAAGCGAAGCAAACGTAGGGCAAGGAAAGAGCTTTCCGGGACGCGGGGGGTCCGAGTATCCTTCGCAATCAAATTACCACCATCGATCTGCCCATGCTTCGACCCCTGGTGCGACGTGCAGACACCGCGCACGCCACCGTAATCGATGCCGGTTATTTCGAACGGACAAGATTTTGACCATAGCTTGACTTTGGCCCTCGACTTGAGGATCGACTGAGGACCGACGCCGATGCGGTATCGGCTGTGCGGTAACGCACGCGATTTGATTGCGCGGTTATGCCGCGCGGAGGGGCAACATGGAACTCGGTATCGCGCTCGTCACGATCGCCCTGATCTGGCTGATCGTCATTTACGGTTCGGAGATCGTGAACAAGAACATTCAGTAGCCGCAGATTGCCGGTAACGGCCGGCAACGATCCCGTTACACAACGCCGTGGCGAAGCGACACGACGCGAATGTGCGGCGCGGCAAAGCCGTTGCGTCCGACGGCTTGCCCAAATTTTGCACCACGCTGGGCGGAGGACGCCGACTTGCAGCACATTCACGATAATCTGGACCGCCGCCGCGCCAGCGCGCGGCTGGGGGGCGGTCAAGCCCGCATCGATGCCCAGCATGCCCGCGGCAAGCTGACCGCCCGCGAGCGGCTCGAACTCCTGATGGACAAGGATTCGTTCGAGGAGTTCGACATGTTCGTCGAACACCGTGCCACCGATTTCGGCATGGAGAAATCCAAGGTTCCGGGCGACGGCGTCGTGACCGGCTGGGGCACCGTCAACGGCCGCACCGTCTTCGCCTTTGCCAAGGATTTTACCGTATTCGGCGGGTCGCTGTCGGAGACCCATGCGCAGAAGATCACAAAAATCCAGGACATGGCCCTGAAGGCGCGGGCACCCATCATCGGGCTGTTCGACGCCGGTGGCGCGCGCATTCAGGAAGGCGTGGCGGCGCTCGGCGGCTACGGCGAAGTGTTCAAGCGCAACGTTATGGCGTCCGGCGTTATTCCGCAAATTTCCGTCATTATGGGCCCCTGCGCCGGCGGTGATGTCTACTCGCCCGCCATGACCGACTTCATCTTCATGGTGAAGGACTCCGGCTATATGTTCGTGACCGGTCCCGATGTCGTCAAGACCGTGACCAACGAGGTGGTGACCGCCGAAGAGCTGGGCGGGGCCTCGATCCATACGGTAAAATCGTCGGTCGCCGACGGCGCCTACGAAAACGACCTCGAGTGCCTGCTTGCAGATGCGCCGGCTCATCGATTTCCTGCCCGCTCACGCCGGAGCGCCTCTGCCGGAATGGCCTTCGTTCGACGACATCGAGCGGGAAGACGCTTCGCTCGACACCCTGGTGCCGGACAATCCCAACAAGCCCTACGACATCAAGGAACTTATTCTCAAGGTCGTGGACGAAGGCGATTTCTTCGAGATCAGCCAGGCTTTCGCCCGCAATATCGTGACCGGCTTCGGCCGGCTCGCCGGATGCCCGGTCGGGTTCGTGGCCAACCAGCCGATGGTGCTGGCCGGCGTGTTGGATTCCGACGCCAGCCGCAAGGCGGCGCGTTTCGTGCGCTTCTGCAATGCCTTCGACATTCCGATCGTTACCTTCGTGGACGTGCCGGGATTCCTGCCCGGCACCGCCCAGGAATATGGCGGGCTGATCAAGCACGGCGCCAAGCTCTTGTTCGCCTACAGCCAGTGCACGGTACCGCTGGTTACCGTCATCATCCGCAAGGCGTTCGGCGGTGCCTACGACGTGATGGCGTCCAAGCATGTGGGCGGCGACGTGAATTACGCCTGGCCGACCGCCCAGATCGCCGTGATGGGGGCCAAGGGGGCGGTCGAAATCATTTTCCGCAGCGATATCGGCGATCCGGACAAGATCGCGGCCCGCACCAAGGAATATGAGGATCGCTTCCTGTCGCCCTTCGTGGCCGCCGAGCGCGGCTATATCGACGAGGTGATCGTGCCGAGCGCAACGAGGCGGCGGGTGGCGCGCGCGCTGGCAATGCTCAAGGGCAAGAAGCTGGAGATGCCGGCCCGCAAGCACGACAACCTGCCGTTGTAGAGAGAGCGAACGGGGTTTCCTTGGGTTTTGACCGGATTCCGGTCGGGCTGAGGCTATACTCAAACTTCGCGAACACCGTCTTAGGGCCGACTACGACAATTGGATTGCAACTAAATCTGAATTTTCAATTCCGGCTGGCGAAGCCGTTCATCTGGCCGAAACATTCATAGACACTGCAGTTCGCTACCTTGGATGGAAATTCGAAATCATACCATGAGTGAAGCAGCAACGATAATGGACCAAGATGTGGCCATCGCGGAAGCTCAAAGGCTTTTCGAACGTGAAATAGGAACGACCGGAATCAAGACGCAAGTCGTGATGGCTGGGAATGAGCCATTTTTAAAGTTCAATGTCGGCAGAGACTCTCCGTTATATAAGCATGCGCTGCGCGAAACGCAGAAAGCGCTTTCTGCCGAGAATCCATTTCGAGGCGCTTTAGGTCTGTTGGTCCAAAAGGAAGATGGATTTTCCGAAGGGCTTGAAGCCCCTGCGCTGCTTACTTTGTTGACGCGATCAACCCGCGCTGTAGCGCAAGATACTTCGGAGCCGAAGTCCCGGCCATACACGTCTTTATCCCAGAACGGCGCAAGAAAGACGTGGATGCCCGGCAAAGTAACATTTTTTGACTAAAGTTTGACGCGAGGTACGGACAAGCGCGACAAGCGCGGGCATGACGCCGAGAGTGTCCATAGGCTAAGTGATCTTAGATTAGTTCATCTAATCAACCAATCAATCACGCCGGATCGTGCTGGCGAGCGCTATGAGGCGTTTATTTTGGATTATTCTCTATTCACTGGATTTCAACGTCGACCTGATATTCGCGAAATGAGGTCTAAAGAGAGCCAATTCAAGGCCTCAGAGCTGAGGACTTTGCCTAAGGTGTCAGAGGGCTTTCTATCGAAACGAACGGCTCTGGAGGCAAAAGGCAGAAGACGCCGAGTAAAGAAGCAACAAACTGCAGTCGGATAAGTGGGCTCCACCCGTGACCAAAGAGGTGGTTACCGCCGAGGAACTGGGCGGCGCCTCGATCCATACGGTGGAAATCATAAATCATCGGCTTCGATCGCCGCTACAATACAACATCGTGCCACCCTCAGTCCATGCTGATGCCCGCGGCTTTGATCGGGGCCGCCCATTTGGCGATCTCGGCCGCGACGAATTTTTGCAAATACGCGGGCGTTCGCCGCTCCGGCGGCACCAAGGTCACGCCGAGATCGTGCAGCCGGTCTTTCACGGCCGGGCTGTCCATCGCCTCGGCCACGGCGGCGTTGAGCTTGCCGACGATCGCCGCAGGCGTACCCTTGGGCAGGAAAAATGCGCTCCAGGTGATGGCCTCGAAATCGGTAAGGCCCTGTTCCTGCGCGGTGGCGAGCGCCGGCAGCAGCGGCGAGCGGCTGGGTGACATCACGGCGATCCCCTTCACGGTGTTGCTCGCGATCTGCGGCACCGCGCCGGCGATGTTCAGGCACAGGTAATGGATTTGGCCCGCGATCAAATCCGTCGTTGCCGGTCCGCCGCCGCGATAGGGCACATGGGTTACGTTCAAGCCCGCGGTCGCGTTGAGCAGCGCGCAGCCGAGATGGGTGGTGGAGCCGACCCCGGCCGAGCCGAATTGCAGCTTGGAGCCGTTCGCCTTCACGAAGCCGATGAACTCGGACAGCGTGCTGACGGGCAAATCCTTGTTGGCCAGCAGCACCATCGGCTGCTCGGCGAACAGCGCGACGGGGGCGAAATCGGTCACGGCATTATAGGGCAGCTTCTTGTAGAGGGCCGGATTGTAGGCGTGGGTGCCGGAAGTGCCGAGCAGGAACAGGTAGCCGTCGGGCGTGGCATGGGCGACGCGATTGGTGGCGACGATGCCGGCGGCCGCCCCCATATTCTCCACGATGACCTGCTGGCGCAAAATCTCGCTCAAGCGCGGCGCAAAGATCCGGCCCATGACATCGAAGGTCCCGCCAGCCGCAAACGGAACCACCATGGTCATCGGCCGGGTCGGCCAGTCCTGGGCCGCGGCGGGCACGGCCGCGCCGGCAACGGCCGCGAGCACGGCAACCATCTTGATGCTCGACATTCATCTTCTCCGTCGGGCTGTACGCACGCCAATACGATCGCAAGGAGAATAAAGGCCCGAAACATCCCGGCTGCGATGCTCCATTCCGAATAGATCGATGCGAAAGTGATTGCCGCGCAGTCCAAAGGGCAACCCGCGATTTCGTTCCCACCAAGAAGAAGGAACGGATCGGCAATTTCAAGAATAGCGGGAAAGGCAGTTTTGCAAATGCCTATGGCCGCGACGGCTCGTTGGCATTGCTCCAACGGAATCCATTCACTTGCCGCAAGGCTTCGCCCGCCGCCAAGGCGCAGGTCATCGCCACGTTGAGCGACCGCATGCCGGGTCGCATGGGGATGCGCAGGCGAATGTCCGCGGCATCATGCACGATGCGGGGTACGCCAGCCAATTCACGGCCGAACAGCAAAACGTCGCGCACTTCATAAGCGATGATCCAGGTAGCTTGATGCCGCCGCGGTGGTAAATAGAACCAGGCGTAAAGATTGTGCGACGCGCCAACGATCGAAGTCGTGCCAGGAGGCGTGCCGTTGAATCGTCACATGGTCGAGATAGTCCATGCCGGCGCGGCGGAAGGCGCGGTCGCTCACCGGAAATCCGGCAGGCTCGATCAAGTGGGCTTCGAGCCCCAAGCAGGCCGCGAGGCGGAGTACCGTTCCGGTATTTTGGGGGATATCGGGTTCGAACAAGGCGATCCGCATGGTGCCCGTCAGAAGGCTGCGGTGAAGCGCCGCGGGGAGCGGTCGAGGCTCGGCATCGTGAATCACTCCAGTTCACGGTTATGCCGCAGATGCGTCCGTGCGTTAGCGGGCTTGCGCTCCGCCCGCAAGGGTGTCAATAAGCCTTGTCATGGTGCGGTGCGTCATAACCAATGCGTTGCGGTAGCCCGCGCCACTTGTTGCCGGGATCGTCCTTCGCGGGCGATCTCCTTTGGGCTTGCGCTCTTGGTGCGGCGCTCCGCGCCAGCGGCCGGGATTCGAGACGGAAAGGACGGATACCGTGACCTCAATGTCTGCGGCGGAACCGACACGCCGCGATATTCTCTATGTCGCCACAGCCTCGGTCGCAGCGTTCGGTGCCGCCTCGACCTTGATACCGTTGATCGCGCAGATGAACCCGGATGCTTCCACCATCGCGGCCGGCGCCCCGATCGAGGTTGATCTTGCTCCCATTGCGGAAGGCCAGATCGTCAAGGTGTTCTGGCGCGGCAAACCGATCTTTATCAGCCATCTTACCAAGAAGGATCTGGACGCGGCGCTTGCGGTCGCCCCGGCGAGCCTGCCCGACCAGGTGCCCGCCGACCAGAAACGTGTCGATCCCATGCATCCACAGTGGTTGGTGGTAATCGGTATCTGTACGCATCTGGGTTGCATTCCGCTGCCTCATGAAGGCAATTACGACGGCTGGTTCTGTCCCTGCCACGGCTCCCAATACGATCAGCTGGGCCGCATTCGCCAAGGACCGGCCCCGTACAATCTGTTCCTGCCGCCCTACACCTTCCTGTCCGACACTAAAATCCAGATCGGATGACGCAAGCGCGCGTTCTACGAGAGACATCATGAGCGGATCCTCACCCGATAATTCGTTTCCCACCTGGCCGCATGAATTGACGCGCGCGGACGGCGGCGGTCCTTACCATCCGCCGGCCTATAAGCCGGCCAATGCCGTCCTGCGGTGGCTGGAGGACCGGCTGCCGATCCTCGGCTTCCTTCACGGTACGGCGGTATCGTACCCGACGCCACGCAATTTGAACTACTTGTGGACATTCGGCGCCATTTTGACGTTTATGCTGATGGTGCAAATCGTGACCGGCATCGTGCTGGTCATGCATTATACGCCGGACGCCGGTCTCGCGTTCGATTCCGTCGAGCATATCATGCGCGACGTGAACTACGGCTGGCTCCTGCGCTATCTGCATTCCAACGGCGCGTCGATGTTCTTCTTCGCGGTCTACGTACACATTTTCCGCGGCATGTATTACGGGTCCTACAAGTCACCGCGGGAAGTTTTGTGGATCCTCGGCGTTATTATTTATCTGCTGATGATCGCCACCGGCTTCATGGGCTATGTGCTGCCCTGGGGGCAGATGAGCTATTGGGCCGCGACCGTCATCACCAACCTGTTCTCCGCTATTCCGGTGGTCGGCGATACCATCGTGACGTGGCTGTGGGGCGGCTTTTCGGTCGGCAATCCGACATTGCAGCGGTTCTTCTCCCTGCACTATCTGCTGCCGTTCGCGATCCTCGGCGTGGTGGTGCTGCACATCTGGGCGCTCCATGTGGTCGGCCAGAACAATCCGGCCGGCGTCAACCCCAAGACCGACAAGGAGACGGTGCCGTTCACACCCCATGCGACCCTCAAAGACGCGTTCTTCCTCGCGCTGTTTGCGATCGCCTATGCGTGGTTCACGTTCGAAATTCCGAACTTCACCGGCCATGCGGACAATTACATCCCGGCTAATCCGGCGGTGACGCCGTCGCACATTGTGCCGGAATGGTACTATTTGCCATTCTACGCGATCCTGCGCTCCATCCCGAACAAGCTGTTGGGGGTGGTGGCGATGTTCTCGTCGATCGCAATCTTGCTGTTCCTGCCCTGGCTCGACACGTCGCGGGTCAAGTCGGCGGCTTATCGGCCGTTGTTCAAGCAGTGCTTCTGGCTGTTCGTCCTGACCTGCGTGCTGCTGGGCTGGCTCGGATCGAAGCCGCCGGAAGGTGGCTACGTCATCCTGTCGCGGCTGCTGACGGCGTGGTACTTCCTCTACTTCCTCGTCGTGCTGCCGGTGCTGGGCCTGATCGAGCGGCCGAAGCCGGTGCCGAACTCGATCTCGGAGGCCCTAAAAGGCGGCAAGGCCGCGGCGGCGATCGCCGTGGTTCTCGCGGTCGGCGCCGCCGGTCTCGTCGGCTTGCCGCGGTCGGCCGCCGCACAGGAGCAAGAAGGACCGCAGCCGCCCCGCAATGCGTGGTCGTTTGCCGGCCCGTTCGGCAGATTCGATATCGGGCAGCTGCAGCGCGGCTTCAAGGTCTATCACGAGGTATGCCAGACCTGTCACGGCCTAACCTTGCTGTCGTTTCGCAATCTCGGCCAAGCGGGCGGGCCGGAGTTTCCGCCCGCGCAGGTCGCGGCGATCGCGGCGGAATTCACCGTCAAGGATGGGCCGAACGATCAAGGCGACATGTTCGACCGTCCGGGCCGCCCGGCGGACCATTTTCCGCCGCCGTTCCCGAACGAACAAACCGCGCGCCTCGCCCTTGGCGGCGCCCTGCCGCCCGACATGTCGGTCCTCGCCAAGGCGCGCCAATTCGAACGCGGATTTCCCTGGTTTCTGGTGGACATGGTGATTCCGTATCAGGAACTCGGCGTCGATTACATCGTGGCCGTGCTCAAGGGCTATACCCCGAAGCCCGTCGGCATGACAATGCCTTCGGGCACGCAGTACAACGCCTACTTCCCCGGCCATGCGATCGGCATGCCGCCGCCGCTCAAGGACGGCATCATCGCCTATACGGACGGTGCGCCAAGGACCGTCGATCAATACGCCAAGGATGTGGCGGCGTTTCTCATGTGGGCGGCCGAACCCACACTGGTGGCACGCAAACGCATGGGGTTCGTGGTTCTGATCTACTTGCTCGTGCTGGCCGGCATGCTCTACTTCGTCAAGAAGAAGGTTTGGGCCGGCGTTCATTGAGCCGATCGTAGGGGTCCGGCGGTCGCGCCCGGAAGCAACGCATGAGCGAATTGCTTGCCACGGCCGTTGCGGATCCGCGCGGTCGCCCGCCCGCGGACGCGGTGCTTGGTATCATCGGGGGATCGGGAATTTACGATCTCCCGGGCCTCGAACACGTGGTGGAAAAGATGATCGCCTCCCCGTGGGGCGAGCCGTCGGCGCCGCTGCGGATCGGTACGCTCGCCGGCCTTCCGGTGGTGTTCCTGCCGCGCCACGACAAAGGCCACCGCCTCTCCCCATCCGATATTAACTACCGTGCCAATATCGACGTGCTCAAGCGCGCCGGGGTCACGGATCTGGTGTCGCTGTCGGCCTGCGGTTCGTTCAAGGAGGAGCTGCCGCCGGGCACCTTCGTGCTGGTGGATCAGTTCGTTGACCGCACCCACAAGCGCGAGAGCTCGTTCTTCGGCCGCGGCTGCGTCGCCCACGTGTCGATGGCGCATCCGGTGTCGCCGCGGTTGCGGCTGCGGCTTGCCGCCGCCGCCGAAGCGGAGGGCATCGCCATCGTGCGCGGCGGCACTTACGTTTGCATGGAAGGCCCGCAGTTCTCCTCGCTGGCCGAGAGCCTCACCTACAAGCAGCACGGCTATGCGGTGATCGGCATGACCAACATGCCGGAGGCAAAACTCGCGCGCGAGGCCGAGATTTGCTACGCGACCGTCGCCATGGTGACGGATTTCGATTGCTGGCACCCCGACCACGATGCCGTGACGGTGCAGGACATCATTACGGTGCTGACGCAGAATGCCGCCAAGGCCAAGCGCCTGGTCGCCCGGCTGGCACAGGATTTTCCCCGCGCGCATGAGCCGTGCCCGATCGGCTCCGATCGCGCGCTCGATAACGCCATCATCACCGCACCGGAAGCGCGCGATCCGGCCCTGATGGCCAAACTCGACGCCGTGGCCGGACGCCTGTTCGGCGCTTGACGCGCCCACCCCGCGACGGCGAAAAGCGGTTGCCGCGACCGGCCGGACGGCCGGCATCCGCGCGGCGCCAGGGATCGCTTCGTCTCGCCCGCCGAAAAGGATGCCCCAAAAAGATGCCCCACGTGTCATCGCCCGAAGTCGAAACCGATCTGCGTGCCGCGATTCGCACGATCCCGGACTACCCCACGCCCGGCATCATGTTTCGTGACATCACCACGCTACTCGGCAACGCGCGCGCCTTCCGCCGTGCCGTGGACGAACTGGTGCAGCCCTGGGCCGGCTTGAAGATCGACAAGGTCGCCGGCATCGAGGCGCGCGGATTTATCCTGGGCGGCGCCATGGCGCACCAGTGCTCGGTCGGCTTCGTGCCGATCCGCAAGAAGGGCAAACTGCCCTACAAGCGCGTCAGCATCGGGTATTCGCTCGAATACGGCATCGACGAAATGGAGATGCATGAGGACGCCATCGAAAAGGGCGAACGGGTGGTGCTGGTGGACGACCTCGTCGCCACCGGCGGCACCGCGGAGGCCGCCGTCAAGCTGCTGCGCCAGCTGGGTGCCGAAGTGCTCGCCGCCTGCTTCGTCATCGACCTGCCGGAACTCGGCGGCGCCGCCAAGCTGCGTGCGCTGGGCGTGCCGGTGCGGACGCTGATCGCGTTCGAGGGGCATTGATGCGCGGCAAACACCGCGTCACCGAAGATCGGCGGCGGATCGCCTTTCGGGAGACCAATACCGGAGCAGATGATATGTGGCGGTTTTGTCACGGCCAAACATTGTCGCGGCCACGCGAGAATACGGGGGCTTCACATCGCGCAGAAATCTGATACGATTGGCTTAACCCCACAATAGGCGGTAGCTTATGGGTTGGTTTCGAACGAAGAGGGTGGCAGTTGCTTGGGTGGCGCTTCTGGCGCTAGCCTGCCAATTCGTTCTGTCTTACGGCCACGTGCACTCCAGCTTGTTCGATACCGGCAAGTTCAGTTCCGCGCACGCCAGTTACAGTTCGGTTGCGTTGGCGCTCGCCGCGGATGACGGCGGGAGTGCGATTGATCCGTCGGCACCACCGCAAAAGAGCCCAACCGGTATTCTGGATTTCTGCGCGATTTGCGCAAGTATCGGCCTTGCTGGTACGCTCTTGATGCCGGACGCCCCCTCCGTTGCGGCACCAACTTCGTCCATTCATGCGTTGCCGTGGTCATTGGTGGCCGTTGAGCCGGTCTCCGTCCACCATCTTTTCTTCGACGCCCGCGGCCCTCCCGAAGCCTGACATATCGGCCTTAGCCGGGTTGTTTCGCTCGTTTCTTGCGGCGAGGCCTCCGTGCGCAAAGCCGATGCGCGACCGTGTCGCGCGTGAGCGCGACCTCGATCGTGCGGATCACGCCATTGGTCCGGTCAACATTCGGTTTGAGGTTCAATATGTTCGCGTCGGTTCGAAACCAGCGGCTGCTCGGCAGTTCGGCCTTGGTGATCTTAGGCGTCATGGGCGCGGCGTCGGCGCAGGAGCCCGGCGTTCAGCCACCGGTTCCACCGGTATCCAAGCCCGATTCGGCTCCCTCTCCCGCGGCGCCCCCGGCCGCTGCTCCGGCCCCTGAGGCGGGTGCACCGGCCGAGGCGCCTCCTGCGGCGGTACCGCCGGAGACTTTATCGATACCGGAAATCAAGGTAACCGCGCCAAAACAGACGGCGCGCCGCACCGCTGCGGCCCCACCGCCGGTCGCTACTGCGCAGCCGAGCGTGCGCACTGCTCAGCCGCCTCCGACGCCTGAGCAGACCGCGGCTGCGCAAGTGCGCGAAGTCGTGCAAAAGATCGAAACTCTCGATCAACGACGCGATGATCTGCTGCCGAAGACCGGCACCTCGTCGGAGACCAAGAGCGCAAAGGATATCGAAAACCTGCCGCAGGGCAGCAATGCGCAGATCAGAGACGTGGTTCTGCAGTACCCCGGCGTCACCCAGGACTCGGCATCCTCCGGGGAATTTCATGTCCGCAACGAACATGCCAATGTGCAGTATCGGATCAACGGGATTTTGTTGCCCGAAGGCGCGGCTGGTTTCTCGCAGTTCCTCGAAACCGGCTTCATCAAGGGCATGACGCTGATCACCGGTGCGTTGCCGGCCCAATATGGCCTTCGCACGGCCGGCATTCTCGACATCACCACCAAGAGCGGTGCGGCGCTTCAGGGCGGCAACGTCGGCGTCTATGGCGGCAGCCGGGAGACCTTAAGCAACTTCTTCGAATATGGCGGCCTGACCGGCCAGACCGAATATTTCGCGACCGGCCGTTATACGCAGAACAGTCTCGGTCTCGAAAACCCCGACAATCTGATCAACGCCATTCACGACCAGACCTATTTGGGGCGGTTCTTCGGTTACACCTCGACCCTGCTCGATGAATTGACCCGGCTCAGCACGATCACCGGGGTGTCGGTGCAGCGCTTCCAGATTCCCAACAATCCGGGACAGCCGACCATCAACCAGTCGGGCGGCAGCTTTCCGGGGATGACCGTCTACGGGATCAGCAGTTACAATTCGAGCAACCTCAACGAAAACCAGTATGAGAAAAATGCCTACGGGGTGGTGGCCTGGCAGCGCTCGGTCGGCGATGTTGACGCGCAGCTCTCGTATTTCTCCCGTTACGCCAGCGTCCATTTCGTACCCGACATCGTCGGCGACATGCTGTTCAACGGTGTGGCGACCGACGTGCTGCGCACCTCGTTCGTCAACGGCCTGCAGGGCGACGGCGCTTATCGGATGACGGACGCGCACACGCTGCGGGCCGGATTTACCGCGAGCGGCGAGCAGACCCAGATCCCCAGCACATCGACCGTGGAAGCGCTCAACGCGGCCGGCAATGCGATCGAGCCGCCGTTCAACATTTACGATGGCAGCAACAAATTCGGCTGGCTGTTCGGCGGCTACCTCCAGGACGAGTGGAAGGTCACCAACCAGCTGACCTTCAATACCGGGCTGCGATTCGACCAAATGTTCCAATACGTGCAGGCGAACCAGCTCAGCCCGCGCTTCAATCTGACCTACCAGCCGTTCTGGGGCACGGTGTTTCACGCCGGCTATTCACGCAATTTCACCCCGCCGCCGCAGGACCTCGGCCGCGTCTATCAGGCGCAGCTCTTCAACAACACCACCAACGCGTCCGAGGTCTCGAACAGCGGTGCGATCCTCCCGGAGCGGTCCAACGTGGTCGACGGCGGCTTCACGCAGCAGCTGTTTCCGCAATGCCGGACAGCGGACGGAGGCATGCCGACGAAGGCGGCCCCCATCGCGCCGGCCACCTGCCCGGCCGCCGAGATCGGTTTCGACGCCTATTACAAGCGGGCCCAGGACCTTTTGGACGACGGCCAGTTCGGCCAAGCCTATGTGCTCACGGCCTTCAACTATGCCAAGGCGGAAAATGTCGGCCTGGAGGCGAAGGGAAAACTCACCGTCGGAAATTTCAGCGCCTACACCAACTGGGCGATCGCCCATCAGGTCGCCAACACGGTCGTTTCCAACCAAAGCCTGTTCGCCCCCAATGAGCTGACCTACATCGCAAACAATTGGATCAACACCGACCATGCTCAGGCCGTCACCGGGTCGGCCGGAATTTCCTACCTGTGGGATCAAGGCTCCCATAGCTGGATCGACGGCTCCAAGATCAGCGCCACCATGATCTATGGCAGCGGCCTGCGCTCGGGCTTCGCCAACACGGATCACCTGCCTGCCTACGGGCAAGTCAATCTCGGCCTATCGAAGGAATTCGAAGGGTGGGGCTGGAACGGCAAGCCTTTGTCGGTGCGGTTCGATGTCGTCAACCTCTTCGATGAAATCTATCAAATCCGCAACGGGACGGGAATCGGGGTATTCGCGCCGCAATACGGACCTCGGCGCGGATATTACATCGGCATCTCGCAAAAACTCTGAGGAAAGCCATGGATATACCGCGTGTCGCCAATTCCGAGATCGCCTCGATCCCCCGACCCCTTATGAGGGAGGCTAAGATGTCCGCTTCAACCCGTCCGGCACCGTCGGCATGGATGAAAATTATCGCTATCGCTGCCGCGACGGTGCTCCAGCACGGTGCGGCAGGAGCCGCGGACTTGGGCAATCACCAGCCTGCGCTTCCGGCGATGGTCTATAATTGGACCGGTATTTATGTCGGTGCCAATTTCGGTGGTGTTTTCGCCTTTGAGGATGTGACGACGCCGCTTGGTGGTTCGTCAACCGATCCAAGCGGCATCATGGGTGGTACCCAATTCGGTTACAATTATCAATTTTCGAACTGGCTTATCGGGATCGAAGGCGAGTTTGCTGGAACGTCGGCGCAGGGTACGACGAATTTCGTCGGACCATTGGCCTCCACGGCGGTCACCGTCGATCAAAACTGGTACGGCACATTGAGCGGCCGGCTCGGCTATGCGATGGGGCCGCTCTTGGTCTATGCCAAGGGTGGGGGCGCCTGGATGAATGCCGACTACCGATATTCGGTCAATAGCGGGATCAACGGCGCGAATGCGATAAGTTCCACCCGCAGTGGATGGAATGCCGGAGCGGGGCTCGAATATTTGATGACACAGCGCTGGTCAGCCAAGCTGGAATACGATTATCTGGGTTTCGGCACCGAAACGCTGAATTTCGGCATTCCGCTCGGTGCCGCTACGACATTCAAAACGCAAATCAACGAAGTCAAGGTCGGCCTTAACTATCGCTGGGGACCGTGAACGCGGTGCGATATGTTTTGATTGTGGAGCGAACCGCGAGGGGGAGGCGACAACGAGAGGTAGCGATGAATGGACGCGGCCCGCCTGCAACGGCGATCAAAGCTAACGCAACCGCGAATGAAGAGCGATCCGATCCCGGCAACGGTTATCGGGATTCTTGGATTGGAACGAAACACATCGATCAATAATGCGGTTGGTCCAGGGGTCACGGAGTGTATGTCGGGGCCGCGGCTAACCAGGGTTGCGCGCGTGACTCGGTAAGTTCGTTCGACATTTTGGCTTACATCGCGATCGAACAATTCCGAAAGGTATATGAGATGGTGCGTGCCGCGTTTCGCCTCCCGTGGCTCAGGCCGATTGGTGCGAAATTCGCGCGAATTTGCCTTGTCGGACTGATGCTTTTCTTCCCTTTGGTTGCCGCGCGCGCACAGCCCAAATCGCACGACGCCGTGAATGCGACCGCAACAACTCCGGCTCCTTCGGTCGCGCCATCGGGCAATTCGGGTGATGCGCCGGCGCAACCGGTGCAAATCGGCCAGGCGGCGTCCACCGCGGTCACGGGTACTGAACTGCCGCGCGATCTCACGCCGTTCGGCATGTTCATGGCCGCCGACAACATCGTGAAGGGCGTGATGCTGGGCCTGCTGTCGGCATCGGTGCTGACCTGGGCGATCGCTCTCGCCAAAACGCTCGAACTCGCGGTCGCACGGCGGCGGCTCACGCGCGCGCAACGGATACTGGTAGCGGCAGCGTCGCTCGCCGACGCCCGACCCGCAGGCGCCGCGAGCCCGCAGGTCGGACGGTTGATGCAGGCTGCCGCGGACGAATTGCAGCGGTCCCCGGACAGACACGACAGCGACGGCATCAAGGAACGCATCACGGCCCGCTTCGCGCGCATCGGCGCCGGCGTTGGGCGGCGGATGCTGCGGGGGACCGGGATCCTCGCCACCATCGGGGCGATCGCGCCGTTCGTGGGCCTGTTCGGCACCGTCTGGGGCATCATGAACAGCTTCATCGGCATTTCGAAGCTGCACACCACCAATCTTGGCGGTGGTCGCGCCCGGCATCGCGGAAGCGCTGCTCGCCACCGCGTTCGGCCTCGCCGCCGCGATTCCCGCGGTGGTGATCTACAACGCGTTTGCGCGTTCGATCGCCGACTATCGCGCACTTTATTCAGATTCCAGTGTGGAAATCTTGACCTTGGTCAGCCGCGAGCTAAGTCAATGCGCGGAGGTTCGCGGCGGCGACGTCGATCCCGAGCATATGCAGCTTGAACGACCGGCGGCCGAATAGACGAAGCATCCTCGAGAGCGAACAGGACTGGCCTGATGACACTCCCAGCGCAATCCCCTGTCCTCCGCGCCCGCGATGAGGGCTTCGCGCCTATGCAGGGATGCCCGGTCGAGGCCGTAGGTGCTTCCGCCACGCCGCGGGCGGCGCCCGCCTTTATGCCGCGTCACGACGTCATCACCTGGACCATTTGCTTTGCCATCGTGCTGTCGGCGCATATCGGCGTGGCAGTGGCGCTAATCAGCGAGCCTGAGCCGTCGGAATTCGGCATTGAGGGACCGGTCGTAACCGTCGATCTGCCGAAGTCGTTCGTCACCGCCATCGCGCCACCGACTGATCTGGCTCCAGGGCCCAAGGAAGAGCAGAGCGAGGCGACGCCCCCGCCACCGGACGAGACCAAGCCGCCCGAGCCGGACGCGGATGTGGCCATGCCGGAGCCGCCCAAGCCGGAGCCGCCGCAGGAGGAGAAGCAGGCGACGGCGCCGGTGGCCTCAAAAGCCCCCCCGAAATCGATTACCAAGTGGCAAAGCATGCTCGCCGCCCATATCGATCACTACAAGCGCTATCCGTCGCAAGCGCGCGCCCACGGCGAGCAAGGCGTCGCGACGGTCTTCTTCACGATGAACCGCGACGGCCGCGTGCTGACGAGCCACATCGTGCAAAGCTCGGGGTCGGCCGCGCTCGATCAGGAAACCCTGCAAATGCTGACCCGCGCCCAGCCGATGCCGAAACCGCCCGACGACATGCAGGGGATGGAATTGTCGCTGGCGGTGCCGATCCAATTCAGCATCCGGTGACGCCGCCGGGGCTGAAGGGGTGGTGCGGTGCAGGCACTATTCCTGCAGTGCCCATTCGATTTTGGTGAGGTCACGCGCGCCATCGACGATCCTCACGATGTGCACGCCACCCGGAACCAATCGATAAAGCGCAAGCCAGCGCTCGACGACCAGCGATCGCGCGCCGTCAGCAATCTCCGGTCGCGCGCGACCGAGTTGCGGGTATTCGGTGAGCACCTGGCAGGCGTTTTCGATGCGATCGCAAATGGCATCGGCTGCGGCCTCGGAGGTCTGCAGCTCGATATGTTGCCAGAGGTCCAGAAGGTCCTTTCGCGCGAGGCGCGAATAACGCACCTTGGCCACGTGGTTACGCTCGTGATGCGCGTATCATCCTGGCTTCGGCCTTCAAGTCAGCGAAGTCGATCTCACCGGCATCGCCGCTGTCAATTCCCTCCTGCCACGCCTTGCGCAACAGTTGCAGCTTTTCCAATTCAAGCCGCTCGAATCTCGCCATCAAGCCGAGCGCCTCACGCACGACGTCACTGGATGACGTGTAGGTGCCGCTGGATATCTTGGCCTTCACGAAATCGGCAAGCTCATCGGGGAGCGATATGGTCATGTTCATCGGCGCGTTCCACTTTTCAACAAGATAGGGCGGACGACAAAATTGCGCAAATCTTGCCAATCGAAGCCGCACAGACACGCATAAACATGGCGATCGCGGCCATATTGAAGAAGCGCGGTTACACGACGAAGTAGCGGCCGCTGCTCGATCGGGTTTTCGGCTCGGTTCAGCCGCTCGAACCCTCAAGACATCCGAGCGGTCTCGGCCCGTGACTCCCGCCCCCGACCCGGCGCAATATCGGCCGCCATGCGCCCGACCCTGCTCAACCCGCTGTTCGCCTCCGTCGCGACGCTTGCCGGCATCGCCCGCAAGACCGAGCGGCTGTATGCCCGCCTCGTCGGCCGCCCGGACGGCGCGCGCGTGCTCGATCTCGTGTTCCACATGCCGACCGGTGCGGTCGATCGCCGCTTGCAGCTGAAACTGCGCGATGTCGTGCCCGGCAGCACCGTGACGGTCGCGGTCGCGGCCGAAGGCTATCGGGCGCCGCCGCCGAACCGGCCGCGCGCGCCGTTCCAGGTCTACACCGCCGACGATACCGGCACGCTGACGATCGCTTATTTCGCGCTGCGCAAGGAGCAGATCGAACGGATGCTGCCGCTGCGGGAGCTGCCGTTATGTCTCCGGCACCGTCAAATCCTATGACGGCATGCTGCAGATGGTGCATCCCGAGCGCGTGGTCGATGCCGCCCAATTCGCCGGCATGGCGCTGGTCGAGCCGCTCTATCCGCTCACCGAGGGGCTCACGCAAAACACGCTGCGGCGGGCCATCGCGGCGGCGCTCGCCACCGTTCCGGTGCTGCCGGAGTGGCTCGATCCGGCCCACGCGGCGCGCGAGCAATGGCCGGATTTTGCCGCGGCGCTGACGGCCCTGCACCGGCCGGCCGCACCGGCGGATCTCACGCCCGAAGGCAAGGCGTGGTCGCGGCTCGCTTATGATGAAATGCTGGCGAGCCAGCTCGCGCTGGCGCTGATCCGCGCCCATCTGCGCCGGCCCGCCGGGCGGCGCGCCGTGCCGCCGGTGCAAGGTCCTCAGCGCCCCGGCGAAGACCCCACCCCGGCCCTCCCCGAAGCCGGGGAGGGAGACGCGGCGGCAATTGCGCACGTGGAAGAGCGCCCGCGGGGGGAGGGGCTGCGCGCAAAGCTCCTGGCCGCGCTGCCGTTCCGCCTCACTGCCAGCCAGGAGGCCGCGATCGCGGATATCGACCGCGACCTCGCCCGGCCGGAACGCATGCTGCGGCTCATTCAGGGCGATGTCGGCTCCGGCAAGACCGTGGTGGCGCTGTTTGCCTGTGCGGCGGCGATAGCGGCCGGCGGCGGCCACGCCCAGGCCGCCCTGATGGCCCCGACCGAAATTCTTGCCCGCCAGCATCTCAAAACCATCGCGCCGCTCGCCGCAGCCGCGGGCCTGCGGGTCGCGATCCTCACCGGCCGCGAGCGCGGGCGCGAACGCGCCGCGTTACTCGACCGGCTTGCCCAGGGCGATATCGATATTCTCATCGGCACCCATGCGCTGTTTTCCGACGACGTGGCGTTCGCGGATCTCGCGCTTGCCGTCGTCGATGAGCAGCACCGCTTCGGCGTCCATCAGCGCCTGGCGCTCGCCCGCAAGGGCACCGCGGTGGATATGCTGGTGATGACCGCAACCCCGATCCCGCGCACGCTGGTGCTCACCTATTTCGGCGACATGGACATCTCCGAACTCCGCGAAAAGCCCGCGGGCCGGGCGCCGGTCGATACCCGCGCCGATTGCGCTCGACCGGCTCGACGAGGTGATCGCCGCGGTCGGCCGCGCCATTGCGGCCGGCCGGCGGGTGTTTTGGGTGTGCCCGCTGGTCGAGGACTCCGAGAACACCGATCTTGCGGCCGCGCAGGCGCGCCATGCCGCGCTGGCGCAGCTGTTCGGCGGCGCCGTCGATCTCGTGCACGGGCGCATGAAGGGCGCCGACAAGGATGCCGCCATGGCCCGCTTCGCGGCGGGCGAGACCGCGCTCCTGGTCGCCACCACGGTGATCGAAGTCGGCGTCGATGTGCCGGAAGCGACCGTGATGGTGATCGAGCATGCCGACCGCTTCGGCCTGTCGCAGCTGCACCAGCTGCGCGGCCGCATCGGCCGCGGCAACGATCCCGCGGCGCCGCGCTCCACCTGCATCCTGCTCTACAAAGCCCCGCTCGGCGATGCCGCCCGCGCCCGGCTCGCCATCCTGCGCGAGACCGAGGACGGCTTCCGCATCGCCGAGGAAGATCTTCGCCTGCGCGGCGAGGGCGACGTGCTCGGCACCCGCCAGAGCGGCATGCCGGGCTTCCGCATCGCCAAGCCGGACATCCACCGCGACCTGATGACCGCCGCCCGCGACGACGCCGCGCTGGTGCTGGGGCGTGATCCGGGGCTTGGCGAGCGAACGCGGCCAGGCGCTGCGGGTGCTGCTGTATCTATTCGAGCGCGATGAGGCGGTAAGGTTGCTCGGGGCGGGGTGAGGGGGGCCAAAGTCGCGGCCGGTTCGGGCGCATCCGCTCCACCGCAGCAAGGCGATTTTGCCTGCACTACGCAACTGGCGCCACAATCGGTGCATGACGGACGGAACAAGTCGTAGCACCGCATCGCAAATGTGGTAGCATGCCGCCGGCAGATGCTTTTGCATCGGGCAAGCTACTCTTTTTCGCCGATCGTGGTGACGGGCCGTCAAAGCGCTCACAGGGGCACCGAAGACGTGACGAACGAAGCTTTCGCGCGGGTCAAGATCGATCAGCTTCTCAAGGACACCGGCTGGCGGTTGACCGATGGCCTCAGCGTGCGCTTCGAATACCCGCTCGATGACGGCGGCAGGGCGGACTACGCGCTGTTCGACCGCCAGGGACGGGCGCTCGCGGTGCTCGAAGCCAAGAGCACGAGCGTCGATCTGAGCGCCGGCGAAATCCAAGGCCGGCGCTATGCCGATAAGCTTGGCGTTCCGTTCATCTTTCTGTCCAACGGCGAGGAAATCTGGTTCTGCGACAAGGGGCAGGACGCGCATTTCCGCAGGGTCGAGACGGTCTTCAGCCAGGATGATCTGGTCCGCCGCAAGGCCGCCCGCGATATCCGCCGCAGCCCGCTCGACATCCCGATCGACACTCGCATCGCAGGCGGCGGCGGGCGCGCGCATCAATCCGCCTGCATCGAGACCCTGTGCCGCGAAATCGTCGCCGGGCGGCGCAAGATGCTCGTCGAGATGGCGACCGGCACCGGCAAGACCCGCACCGCGGCGGCCTTGATCAAGCGCCTGTTCGAAGCCAATTGGGCCACGCGAGCGCTGTTCGTTGTCGATCGCAACACCCTTGCGATCCAGGCCGAGGATGCGTTCACCGAGCATGTGCCGCATTTGCCCTGCTATCGCGTCCCGCGCAGCGGCCGCCGTTTCCAAGACGAGAAGCGCGTCACCATCGTCACCTTGCAAACGCTGGTGAACGAATACGAGAAATACTCTTCGGGCTATTTCGACCTGATCGTCATCGACGAATGCCACCGCAGCATTTACGGCCAATGGCGCCGCGCGCTGGATCATTTCGACGGCATCAAGATCGGCCTGACCGCGACGCCCTGCGTCATGTTCAACGCCCCCGACGTGGACGAGGAGGATCGGGCCGCGATCCGTGATACGTTGCGGTTCTTCGAGGTCGGCCGGCCCACCTACCGCTACAGCATGGCCGAGGCGATCGCCGACGGCCATCTGGTCCCCTATGAGATTTACCGCGCCATGACGGCCCGCACGGCGGCGACCGATGGCTTTTCGGTCGCCCGCAACGAGATCGATTGGAACGCCCTGGAGCCGGCCGACCCGCGCCGAGCTGGAGATGCTGTTCGCCGAGCGCGATCCCATCATCGTCGATCCGTCGGCGCTGGAGCGGCGGTTCACCATTCCCGAGCGCAACCGCGCCATGGTGCGGGAATTTCGCGCGGTCTTGGAAAACGGCTACACCGGCCCGAACGGCGTTCGCCGCGCCCCCGATTGGGGCAAGACCATCGTGTTCGCCGTCACCAAGCGCCACGCCGAGACCTTGGCCCGCATGTTCGATGCCGAATTCGCCGACAAGAAGCCGGGCGCGACGACACGCTATGCCGATTTCGTCGTGTCCGGCATGGGGCCGGACGACAGCGTGGACGGACAGGCCAAGATCAAGCGTTTCAAGAACGAGGAATTCCCGCAAATTTTAGTCAGCGTGAACATGCTGGATACCGGGTTCGATTGCCCGGAGGTTCGCAATCTGGTGATGGCGCGCTTCACCCACAGCTCGATCCTCTACCAGCAGATGCGCGGGCGCGGCACCCGCCTGTCGCCCGGCAAGAAGCGCTTCACCATGTGGGACTTCACCGGCGTGACGCTGCGCCATGGCGACGACGAGACGCCGGGCGAGGGCGGCGTCGTGGTGGTGCGCGAACCTGACGCGCCGCCTTACCAGGTGCGCCGGCTGCTCACACTCGACGTGCACGACGAGATCGACCCGGCGACGCGCGAATGGGTTACGGTGGATGAAGCGGGCAACGCCTTCATGGACGTCGACGAAGCCCGCGCGGCGGCGCTGGGCGCGGCGTTCGAAACCTGGCTGAACGGCGAGACCTTCCACGCCGATCAGTTGCGCTTGCTGCATCTCGTCAAGGAGCAGATCAAGGCGAACGCCGCCGATCTCACGCTGTTCGAAAGCTGGCGCTTCGACCAGCCGCCGCTGTCGATGAACGGCGGCTTCGCCCGCGCCCGCGCGGTGTTCGGCGGCGAAGCCGAGCTTGAGCGTGTGTTGAGCCGCATGAACGCGGCCGTATTCGGCATTGCGTCACGGGCGGCGCCCGGCGGCGATCCGACGCGGCCGGACAAGCCCGCTGGGTAGCTGTGGGATCGCGTGCGTCACCCCCGCAACGAACGCGTCTTCTCGATCCGCAAGCAACCGCCGGCCTTATCCCTCCCCGTCTTCGGGGAGGGTGGCGCGCTCTTGCGCGCCGGGTGGGGCCAGGGGATGAAGTTCATTCAAATCCGAAGCCAGTGCCGCAAGGATCGCTTCGAGCACGCCATCCATGTTTCGATCGACATCCGGATTTCCGAAGCGCAGTACCCGATACCCCATCTGATTCAGCATGCGATCGCGCCGCTCATCGCGGACGCGATGGCCATCGAAACCATGTTGGTCGCCATCAACTTCGACGATGACGCGGGAGCGGCGGCATTCGAAGTCAACGATATAACGGCCAATCGGCGATTGACGGCGGAAGTGAAATCCCAGCGCCCGCAGTTCGCGCAGCCGCACCCACAGCTTCACCTCCTGGCGGGTCATGGCCTTGCGCAGCTTACGGGCGATCTCGACAGACATGGAAACAACATACCCCACCCGACCGCGCAGGGCACGACCGACAACGCGCTCGCTTCTCCCTCCCCGTCTTCGGGGAGGGCCGGGGTGGGGTCTTGTCCACGGCACGGCGCCGGCGTAAGCACCCCACCCGGCCGCGCTTCGCGCGGCCACCCTCCCCGAAGACGGGGAGGGATAAGTACGGCCATCCCTTGGGTGCAGGACATCCGCTTCCGGACTGATTACCTCTCAAACCCGGCGACGCGCGCTGCTCCCTCCCCGCCTTCGGGGAGGGCCGGGGTGGGGTCTTGTCCACGGCACAGCGCTGGTGCGGGCAAGCACCCCACCCGACCGCGCTTCGCGCGGCCACCCTCCCCGAAGACGGGGAGGGATAAGCGCGGCTGATCTTTCGCGCATGGGACGCACCCCCAAATCGATTGCTTGACAGGCCCTCTCCGCAGGGCATGACAATGCAGCTTGCGGACGCTTGCTCACCGAAACCCGCTGCAAGGCCCAATCACCTTCCTCTCGTAAGGACCCCATGCCCTTTACGCCCGACATGCGCCGCAAGGTCGATCAGATCCGCGACTATCTCTATGGTGGCGGCTATCCGGACCCGCTGTCCAATGCGGAACAACTGAGTTTTTTGTTCTTCTTCTACATGATCGAGGGAATTGACGGCGCCAACCTGCGGCAGGCCAAGGCCACGGGCGGAATTACACCTCGCTCTTTGCCGGCGACTGGACGCTGCGCAATCCGCTCAATGCCCCGGCGAAGGGCGTCGAAGCGGTGCCGCGCGAGCGCATGCGCTGGTCGTCCTTCGCCAACGCCATGGCGGGCGAGCAGTTGGTGACCTTCGTGCGCGACGAGGTGTTTCCGTTCTTTGCCGCGATCGGCGATGCGTTCGGCATGAGCTTCATGGCGCAGGCCCGGCTTGCCATCGACGAGCCGACGGTACTCACCCAAATCGTCACGCTGGTGAATGAGCTGCGGCTGGAGCAGGCCGATCCGGACACCAAGGGCGACCTGTTCGAGCACGTGCTGCGCCAGATCAAGCAGGCCGGCGAACTCGGCCAGTTCCGCACCCCGCGCCACATCATCCGCGCCATCGTGGACCTGGTGGACCCTAAGATCGGCGAGACCGTCTACGATCCGGCCGCCGGCACCGCCGGCTTTTTGGTCGCGGCCTATGAGCATATCCGCCTCGCCAACTCCTCGCCGACCGGCCGCGACACCGCGGAACTGGAAGGCAAGACGTTCACGCGCGGCTACGGCGACCGGCTCAAGGCGGCGCAATGGCGCCAGCTGCAGACCGCGACCTTCTTCGGCAACGACGTCGATCCCAAAATGGTGAGCCTCGCGTCGATGAATCTGGCGCTGCGCGGCCTGCCCGACGTGCGCATCCTCAAGCGCAACGTGCTCACCACCAGCTTCGACCGCCAGGCCAAGGCCGAGCGCAACTTGCCGCTCGACGGCTACGACGTGGTGCTGGCCAATCCGCCGTTTTCCGGCCGGCTCGACCGCGACCGCATCGTCGATGACGTGCGCATCGGCACCTCGACGGCGACCGAACTGCTGTTCGTCAAATACATGATCGACAATCTCAAATCTGGCGGCAGGTGCGGCGTCATCGTGCCGGAGGGCGTGCTGTTCGGCTCCACCGGCGCGCACAAGGAACTGCGGCGCATGCTGATGCAGAACAACCGGGTGGAGGCGGTGCTGTCGCTGCCCGGCGGCGTGTTCCAGCCCTATTCGGGCGTGAAAACCTCCGTGCTGGTGTTCGCCAAGGGCGGGCGCACGGAGCGGGTGATGTTCCTGCACGCCAGCAATGACGGCTTCAAGCTCGACGCCAACCACGAACAGCCGATCGAGGCCGACGATCTGCCGGGCCTGATCGCCGCCTTCAACGGCCGCGGGGCGAAATGCTGGCCGACTGGCAAAACCGCGACGCGGAAAAGCCCTGGACGGAAAACTGGTGGTTCGCGGACGCGGCCGCCATCGAGCGGGAGGATTTCAATCTCTCCGCCTCCCGCTACCGGCCCGAAAGCCGCGAGGCGGCGGAGCACCGCGATCCCCGCGAATTGCTGGCGGAACTGCGCGACGAAACGGCAGCGATCCTCGGCGACATCGAGGCGCTGCGGCCGAACTCGGGGAGCCGGTAGCTTGAGGGATTGGCCGCGTCTACGTTTGGGCGACATCATCGAACTTGAATACGGGAAATCTTTGCCTGTTCCGGACCGGTGCAAAGGTATTGTACCAGTTTACGGATCAAAAGGACTGACCGGATGGCACAACGAAGGGTTAATTGAGGGTCCGGCCATCATTGTCGGGCGAAAGGGCTCTATCGGGAAAGTACACTATGTGCCGGAGCCATCATTTCCAATTGATACCACGTATTTTGTCAAAATGAAAGATCCAAATGTTCTCGATTTACGGTTCGCTTATTATCTCTTGGCGGCAAGCCGAATTACCGAGCCGAAATCGGCCATGGCTGTTCCCGGTCTAAATCGCGAGCATGCATACAAAGAACCCGCAATTTTACCACCGCTTGACGACAGCGGCCGATTGTGGGGCTTTTGGACCGGGCGGCGGAGATCAGGCGCCGCGCCGACGCCGCCCGCGCCAAGGCCCGCGCCATCATCCCCGCCCTCTTCCTCGACACCTTCGGCGACCCCGCAACAAATCCCAAGGGGTGGCCGACCAATTATTTTGGTGAGGGCGCTAAATCTATTGATTTTGGTATTTCTGCAGCGCTTTCTGGAGGTACAGAGCCGACACCAGAAAAAATCCCTGTGATACGTATGCCAAACATCAGTCCTATCGGTGATTTGATCACCGAAGATCTCAGATTTCTCAAAGTATTAGCAAAGAAGCGTAAAGATCTGTCGCTACAAGTGGGTGACTTAATATTTAATTGGCGAAACTCCCCAAAATGGATCGGAAAAACGACAATTTGGGACGGGCGAATGGAAGCGATCTTTGCATCTTTTTTATATCGCATCAGATTGAAAGATGAATTGTTGACACCTCACTATGTCAAAATCCTCTTTAATATTCTGAGGGGCAGAGGCTTCTTCGAAAGCCGGGTAAGGCAAGCAGTCAGTCAGGCCAATTTCGGTCGCGACGAACTTTCCGCCGTCGTTATCTGCTTTCCCCCAATGGATACTCAAACTGGCTTCGCTGCGCAAGTCCACCGCGTCGAAGCGCTCGCCCGCCATCTTGACGCCGCCGCCGCCAAGGCCGAGGCCATGGCTGCCGCGCTGTCGGCCGAGGTGTTCGACCGCTCGCCGTGACCGGCGAACACCCGGCCCAAACCACCGCGCCGGCGGGATCAGCCCTTCTCCCTCCCCGTCTTCGGGGAGGGCCGGGGTGGGGTCTTTTTCGCGGCAGCGTGCTGGCAAGCAAACCCCACCCGGCCGCGCTTCGCGCGTCCACCCTCCCCGAAGACGGGGAGGGATATCCGAGCACTTCCACCGCCTCGAAGCGCTCGCCCGCCATCTCGACGCCGCCGCCAAGCCCGAGGCCATGGCCGCCGCGCTGTCGGCCGAAGTGTTTGACCGCGCGCCGTGACCGGCGAACACCCGGCCCAAAACCACCGCGCCTGCGGGATCAGCCCTTCTCCCTCCCCGTCTTCGGGGAGGGCCGGGGTGGGGTCTTTTCCGCGGCACGGCGCTGCCGCCTGCAAGAACCCCACCCGGCCGCGCTTCGCGCGTCCACCCTCCCCGAAGACGGGGAGGGATATCCGAACACGTCCACCGCCTCGAAGCGCTCACCCGCCATCTCGCCGCCGCCGCCGCCAAGGCCGAGGCCATGGCCGCCGCGCTGTCGGCCGAGGTGTTCGACCGCTCGCCGTGACCGGCGAACACCCGGCCCAAAACCACCGCGCCCGCGGGATCAGCCCTTCTCCCTCCCCGTCTTCGGGGAGGGCCGGGGTGGGGTCTTTTCCGCGGCACGGCGCTGCCGCCTGCAAGAACCCCACCCGGCCGCGCTTCGCGCGTCCACCCTCCCCGAAGACGGGGAGGGATATCCGAACACGTCCACCGCCTGGAAGCGCTCGCCCGCCATCTCGACGCCGCCGCCGCCAAGGCCGAGGCCATGGCCGCCGCGCTGTCGGCCGAGGTGTTCGACCGCTCGCCGTGACCGGCGAACAGCCCGCGCAAAACCACCGCGCCCGCGGGATCAAGCTTCTCCCTCCCCGCCTTCGGGGAGGGCCGGGGTGGGGTCTTTTCCGCGGCGCGGCGCTGGCGCGAGCAAGCACCCCACCCGGCCGCGCTTCGCGCGTCCACCCTCCCCGAAGACGGGGAGGGATGGCGCGATCCACCGCGTCGAAGCGCTCGCCCGCCATCTCGACGCCGCCGCCGCCAAGGCCGAGGCCATGGCTGCCGCGCTGTCGGCCGAGGTGTTCGACCGCGCGCCGTGACCGGCGTCCAGCCGGGCAAAACCACCGCGACCGCGGGATCAAGCTTCTCCCTCCCCGTCTTCGGGGAGGGCCGGGGTGGGGTCTTTTTCGCGGCACGGCGCTGGCGCCGGCAAGCACCCCACCCGGCCGCGCTTCGCGCGTCCACCCTCCCCGAAGACGGGGAGGGATATCGAGCATCTCCACCGCCTCGATCGAGCGCTCGCCCGCCATCTCGCGGTCGCCGCCCTGCCAAAGCTCCGCCCTGCCAAGGCTCCGCCCTGCCAAGGCTCCGCCCCGGTGGATCACGCGGCTGGAGACCTCTATAAGGTCCCCAATTCCCTGCGCCGCGATGCCGTCGCGCCCGCATGGCCTTGCAAGTCTCCAATTCGGAAACCTCCCATGACCGCCACGCCCACCGCCACCGACAACATGCGCACCGCGGCCGAAGTGCTGGTCGACCAACTCCTCGTCAACGGCGTGCGCCACGCCTTTTGCGTGCCGGGCGAAAGCTATCTGGCGGTGCTCGATGCCTTCCATGACCGCGATATCGCCGTCACCACGTGCCGGCAGGAGGGCGGCGCCGCCATGATGGCGGAGGCGGTCGGCAAGGCCACCGGCCGGCCGGGCATCTGCTTCGTCACCCGCGGACCGGGTGCAACCAACGCGTCGCCCGGCATTCACATCGCGCGCCAGGATTCCACCCCGATGATCCTGTTCGTCGGCCAGATCGCCCGGCACATGCGCGACCGCGAGGCGTTCCAGGAGCTCGACTACCGCGCCGTGTTCGGCACCATGGCCAAATGGGCGACCGAGATCGACGACCCGTCCCGCATTCCGGAAATCGTGTCGCATGCGTTTCACGTGGCGGCCAACGGCCGGCCCGGTCCGGTGGTGATCGCGCTGCCCGAAGACATGCTGACCGAGCGGATCGCGGTGTCCGACGCGCCGCCCTATTGCGAGATCGCATGCTCGCCCGGCCAGGCCGAGATGGACCGGCTCGCCGCGCTGCTCGCTTCAGCCGAGCGGCCGATGCTGCTGATCGGCGGCAGCCGGTGGAATGAGCAGGGCTGCGCCGCCATTGCGCGGTTTGCCGAAGCCTTTGCGCTGCCGGTCGCCACCACCTTGCGCCGGGCCCATCTGTTCGATGCGCTGCACGCGAATTACGCCGGCGATCTGGGCATCGGCCCCAATCCGAAACTTGTCGCGCGGGTGAAGGCGTCCGATCTGGTGGTGCTGGTCGGCGGCCGGTTGAGCGAGATGCAGTCTCAAGGCTATACCTTGATCGATATTCCGACGCCGCAGATGACTTTCGTCCACGTGCATCCGGGCGTCGAGGAACTCGGCCGCGTCTACCGTCCGCATCTCGCCATCAACGCGACGCCCACGCCCTTTGCGCTCGCGGCGGCGGCGTTGAAGGCGCCGGCCAATCCGCGCTGGCTCGGCAGCGCCCAGGCGGCGCATGACGAGTACCGGGCCTTCACCGACGTGCCGACCACGGTGCCGGGCGGCGTCAATCTTGGCGAGATCATCGTGTGGCTGCGGGAGAATCTCCCGTCCAATTCGATGATCTGCAACGGCGCCGGCAATTTCACCACCTGGGTTCACCGGTTCTACCGGTTTCGCAAATTCGCGACCCAATTCGCCCCGACCGCCGGCTCGATGGGCTACGGCGTGCCGGCGGCCATCGGGGTCAAGCGGCTCTATCCGGAGCGCACCGTGGTGGCGGTGAGCGGCGACGGCGATTTTTTGATGAACGGCCAGGATTTCGCCACCGCGGTGCAGTTCGGCGCGGCGGTAATCATCATCGTGGCCGACAACGGGCTCTACGGCACCATCCGGATGCATCAGGAGCGCCACTATCCGGGCCGGCTCTCGGCAACGACGCTGCGCAACCCGGATTTTGCGGCCTATGCGCGCGTATTCGGCGGCTTCGGCGCCACGGTGGAGAAGACCGCGGATTTTCCCGCCGCGTTCCGGGCGGCCCAACAATCCGGGCTGCCGGCCATCATCCACCTGAAGATCGACCCCGAGGCGATAACGCCCACCACCACGCTCACGAAACTGCGGGAAACCGCGCTGGCGCAGGGGCATGGTTCTTGACGCAGTGGCGCTTCATGGCGTGTGAGCCTGGATCGCTGTGATAAAAGTCGCCGGCCGCCCACGCCCCTCTTAAATCTTTGCGGTACCGTGGCGCATCGATCTCGCTTGCGCTCCGGCAGTAGCACCGCCCCATGATGGGTTTCGCGAAAACGCTCAACCCATCCCACGAACACTCGACAGGGCACAAAGACATGACCGTACAGGTCGGCCGTTCGATTCCGCGCCTGGAGGCGCGTGCCAAGGTGACCGGGCGCATCGACTATGCGCACAACCTGCGCCTGCCGGGCATGCTCTACGGCAAGGTATTCCGCGCCACCGTCGCGCATGGCCGCATCCGCGCGATCGATACCGCGGCCGCGGCGGCGCTGCCGGGGGTCGCGCGGGTGGTGACCGGCGAAGATGTTCGCACGCTGATCCAAGAGCCCTATTACGGCCCGGCGTTCCGCGACCAGCCGATCCTGGCGCTCGACAAGGTGCGCTATGTCGGCGAGCCGGTGGCGGTGGCACTGGCCACCGACCCGCATGTGGCTGACGCCGCGGTCCAGCTGATCGAAGCCGATTATGAGGAACTGCCGGCGGTCTATGACGAGGTCGAGGCGATGGATCCGGGCGTCATCGTCCATGACGAACTCAAACCGGCCGGAACCTTCGCGGACCTAAAACATCTGGCGGGCCGCAAGAATACCAATGTGGCGCTCGACTTCCATCTGCGCCGCGGCGACGTGGAAGCCGCGTTCGCGGCGGCCGACCGGGTGATCGAACACACGTTTCGCACCCAGCAATGCCTGCACCTGCCGTTCGAGACGCTGGTGTCGATCGCCGAGCCGGTGCATCCGGGCTTGACGATCCATTCTGCGACGCAGACGCCTTCGTTCGTGCGCGCCGAGATCGCGCGCCTGCTCGGCTGGCCGGAAAACCGCGTGCGGGTGAAGGTGGCGTTCCTGGGCGGCGGCTTCGGCGCCAAGGTCTACGTCAAGCTCGAGGCGCTGGTCGCGGCGCTGGCGTTGCTGGTGCGCCGCCCGGTGAAAATCGCCCTCACGATGGAGGAGCAATTCTACCACATCACCAAGCACCCGACGACGTTCCGCATCAAGAGCGGGGTCATGCGCGACGGCCGCGTCACGGCGCGCGCTTGCGCGGTTTATTGGAACGGCGGGGCGTATGCGGATATCGGCCCGCGGGTGACGCAAAAGTCCGGGTTCACCGCAGCCGGGCCCTACGACATCGACAATGTGGCGATCGATTCCTACGAGCTCTATACCAACCGCCCGCCGGCCGGCGCGCTGCGCGGCTTCGGGATCCCGCAGCTGGTGTGGGCCTATGAGAGCCACACCGATCTCATCGCCCGCGATCTCGGCATCGATCCGGTCGAATTCCGCCGCCGCAACATCCTTCGCGAAGGGCGCCCGCAGGCGACCGGTACCGCGATGCGCGACGCCGCGATCGCGCCGGTGCTGGAGGCGGTGGCAGCGCGGATGAACTGGGCGGCGCCGTTCGACCGCGGCAGCGGCCCGGTGCGGCGCGGTCGCGGCGTGGCCATCGGTTTCAAGGCCTCGATCTCGCCGACCACATCGGTTGCGATCGTCAACATCAGCGCCGACGGCAGCGTCGCGCTCTACATGAATACGGTGGATATGGGCCAGGGCGCCGGCACCGCCATGGCGCTGATCGTTGCCGAGGTGCTGGGCCTTGCCGCCGAAAGCATCCGCATCGTGCCGCCCGACACCGATGTCACGCCCTACGACATGGGCACGCTCGGCTCGCGCTCCACCTTTCACATGGGCAATGCGGTGCGGCTGGCGGCCGAAGACGCGCGTGACCGCCTGCAGGCGCTCGCCCGCGAGGCCGGCCTGCCGCCGGGCACCAATTATCCGGCCGCGGAGATTTTTCGCAAGCGCTACGGCATGCAGGCCGGCAACGTGGTCGGTACCGGCACCTATATCCCCGCCTATGCGCCGCCCGACGCCGGCGGCAGCTCGCCCAACGTGACGCCGTTCTGGATGATCGGCGGCACCGGCGCCGAGGTCGAGGTCGATACCGAGACCGGCCATGTGCGGGTGACGCGGCTCGTCAACGTCGCCGATGCCGGCACGCCGCTCAACCCCGCCGTCGTCCGCACCCAGCTATCGGGGGCCGCCATCATGCAGCTCGGCTTCACGCTGTCGGAAAACATGGAGTTCGACGGCGGTCAGGTCACCAATGCCTCGCTCGCCGATTACAAAATCCCCGGCATCCATGACATTCCGCCGATGGATGCCGAACTGGTGGAGGCGGAGCAGCGCGACGGTCCGTTCGGCGCCAAAGGCGTCGGCAAATCCGGCACCTTCGGGGTGTCGCCCGCGATCGCCAACGCGATCCACGACGCCATCGGGGTGCGGCTGACCGAACTGCCGCTCAAGCCGGAGGCGGTGCTGCGGGCGATCCGCGCCGCACAGGGGAGGGCGATCGCGGAGGGGTGATCGCAGAATCCTCGGCGGCGCGGCTGCTCCCGCGCGGCGAGCGCGATGCGCTGAACCCTCGGCGACACGAGCCAACCCCGCTCGTGTGGCCATGTGATCGTCCAATGATATGACCTCGATTTAAGTTCCGAGCGTGACGAGACGCCGACGGTCATTGCGAATCTGAGATGTTGCCGGCCCCGTTGCAAGACGATTGAAACCAAACAAAGTTCAGTCAACCCAGACGATTTCGAAACATCCACGAAGCGGCCAGCAGCGTGACGGCGCTGATGATCGCGAGTGGCCATAGTTCAGGCACCAGTGAGCCAAGCCCCGCCGCCTCGAGATAAATGCGATGGATGATGTCGATCGCGTATCTTAATGGGTTGAGCAGTGTGAAATATTGCAGCGCCGTCGGCATGTTTTCGACGGGCGTCGTCATCCCGGACAGGAGGGTGAACGGCATCAAGACGACGAACGAAAACAGCATCGCTTGCTGCATGTTTGCAACAATCGATGAGATGAGGAGGCCGATTCCGACCGCCGCCAGCACAAACAGAATGAGCGAGGCATAGAGCGTCCCAAAGGACCCCGCGAACGGGATGCGAAACCACAGCTGCGCCACCAGCAGGATCAAGGTCGCCTGCGTGAGACCGATGAGCATCGAAGGGATTGCCTTCCCGGCCATAATCTCCACCGGTCGAAATGGTGTCACCAGCAACTGATCGAAGGTGCCTTCCTCGCGTTCGCGGGCAACCGACAAGGCCGTGAGCAGCAAGGTCTGCAACATCGTGAGTGTCCCAATCAGCGCCGGGACCATGAACCAGCGGGTTTCGAGATTGGGATTGTACCAGGCTCGATTGACGATCTGCAGCGGCGCGACGGCAAGGCCATGATCGGCTCGCCATTGCACATTGAAGGCGTCAACAGCCGCCTGAACGTAGCCCATCGCAGTCCCCGCGGTATTGGAATTGCGCCCATCGGCAACCACCTGAACGTTAGCCGGCATTCCGGCGAACAGCCGCCGTTCGAATTCCTGGTCGATTTGAATCACCAGAAGGGCCCGCCGATCGTTGATGTACGCCGCGATGTCGCCTGCCCGGCGGAGGTCAGCGACGCGATCGAACACCCCGGATCCGTCGAGTTTGGCCAGCAGGTCACGCGAGGCGGAACTGCGGTCCTGGTCGAGGACCGCGTAGGGAACATTGTTGAGGTCGTATGAGGCCGCATAACCAAAAACGAGGCATTGAAAGATCGGCGGCGCGATCAGGGCAATACGGCTACGGGGATCCTTCAGGATTGCAAGCAGCTCCTTGCGCACCAGTGCCATAATCCGAAATAGCGCATCGAACATCGGGACCTCAATTCAGGTTCTTTTGCGTTGCCAGTCGTGACATCACAAGTAACATCGCCGCCATCGCCGCCAAAACGGCGGCATTCGGCACGATAACCGTCCAGATATCGCCCGCTAAAAAGATAGTCTGCAGGAGGGTCACGAAATAACGCGCGGGCAGGACGTAGGTAACCAGGCGAATAGCCGTCGGCATGCTGCGCAGATCGAAAAGGAATCCGGAAAGCATCATAGCCGGAAGGAAAGTGACCAGGAGCGCGACTTGGCTTGCGATGAATTGGCTTTTCGTGACGGACGAGATCAGGAGTCCGGTGGCGATCGTAACGACGAGGTAAAGTATCGAAACGGCGGTTAACACCAGAACGGACCCGCGTAGCGGGACAGCGAACAGAAACTTTGCGGAGAAGATGCACAAGAACAAACCAATCATTCCGAGCACGAAGTAGGGCGTCGCCTTACCGATCAAAATCTCGTCCGGCCGCACGGGGGTCACGAATATTGCCTCGAAGGTGCCATGCTCCCACTCGCGCGCTATGACCAGGGAGGTGAGCAGGGCTCCGATCAAGGACATGATCAGCACAACGAGGCCGGGTACGATAAAGTAATGGCTGTCGTTCGCCTCGTTGAACCAGAGCCGGCTCACGAGGGTCGCCGGGCCGCTGGAGGTCGCCTTCCCCTCCGCAGCTTGGCGGGCGGCCCACTGGCCGACCGCTCCCTGCGCATAGGTCTGGATAATCCTCGCCGTATTGGCATCGACGCCTTGGACAATGACTTGCACCTGCACGTCGCCCATCGCCAGGTTGCGGGAAAAATCGGAGCGGATGCGCACGATGCCGTCAACCTTGCGCTCGATCATCAACTGCCGGGCGTGGGGCATCGAGGTGGTGACATCCGCGGCGAAATAGGACGAGAGCTGAAAACTGGCAGCCAGGTCGCGGGCGTCGGCCGAGGAATCTTCCATGACGACGGCCACCGGCACATTCTTGATATCGAGGGAGAGCCCATAACCGAACAGCAAAACCAAGACGACCGGCATCACGACGCCGATCGCAATGCTGCTTGGGTCGCGGGCGACCTCCAGGCTCTCCTTGCGGATCAGGGCCCAAACCCGTCGAAGCTTGCGCAACGATCGGATCGGTTGTGTATCGGATGCCGAATTCATGCGGCATCCTTGCCTCGATTGACGGATCGCGCCTCCTGCACGATGGCGATGAAGGCGTCCTCCATGCTCGGTTCCGGGTTGTCGTGGCGACGGCCCTGTCTGCGGATTTCCGTGGGCGTGCCCTGTGCCAGGATGCGGCCGGCGTCAAGGATGGCCACGCGGTCGCAGTATTCGGCCTCCTCCATGAAGTGCGTCGTCACGATCACGGTGACGCCGCCCTCCGCGAGCAATGTTATGCGCTGCCAGAATTCGCGCCGCGCCATGGGATCGGCACCGCTCGTAGGTTCGTCGAGGAACAGGATTTCGGGCTCATGCAGGAGCGCGGCCGCCATCGCAAGCCGCTGCTTGTAGCCGCCTGGCAATTGCCCGCTCGCAAGGTGGGCGAGCTGGCCGAGTTCGAACTGCTGCATCGCCCAATCGATGCGTGCTCGCTTGCGGCTTCCGCGCAGGCCATAGGCGCTCGCAAAGAATTCAAGATTTTCGGTAACCGAGAGCTGGCCGTAGAGCGAGAATTTCTGCGCCACATATCCGATATGCTGCCGCGCCGACGCCCTGGCATACCGAAGATCCACGCCCGCCACCCGTAACGTGCCGCTGGAGACCGGCAGCAATCCGCAGAGCATCCGGAACGTCGTTGTCTTACCGGCTCCATTCGGTCCCAATAACCCGAAAATTTCTCCCCGCCGCACCTGAAAACTCACGTGATCAACTGCGATGAAGCTTCCGAACCGCCGTACAAGATCGCGCACCTCGACTTCCAGCTTGTCTGTTTTCTGTTCGCTTGGCTGGTCGAACTGCATATTCGAGGCCGGCCGATCTCCGACGGCTCGCCGAAGCAGCACCATGAACGCGTCCTCGAACCGGGGTGGCACCGGCTCGACCTTCGCATCGGCAAGCAGGGCGATGGGCACGTCTGCGCCGGTATTAGCCGCGCGCACGATACGCACGCGCCCGGCTTCCGGCACGGCATCGATCACGTCGGGCTCTTTCAGCAGCCGCGCTTGCAGCCCGCGCGCTGTGTATCCCGCGGGCGGATCGGCAACGAAGGCGCGCTCTCCGGCGGTCGCGGTGATGTCCTCCGGCGTGCCTTGCGCAAGAACCTGGCCGGAATGCAAGACAATGACATGGTCGCACCGTTCGGCTTCGTCGAGATACGACGTGCTCAACAGGACCGTGAGGCCCTCGTTTTTGACGAGATGCAGGATGATGTCCCAAAGCTCGCGTCGCGACAGCGGGTCAACGCCGACGGTCGGTTCGTCCAGCAAAACGAGTTCCGGCGATCGCACGAGCGTGCAGGCAAGGCCCAGCTTTTGCTTCATGCCGCCGGACAATTGTCCCGCCAGCCGCCGGGTAAAGGGCGCAAGGGCGGTCATCTCCAGAAGGCGCGGATATTGTCGCTGCCGCTCGGCGGCGCCGATACCGTGCAGATCGGCATAGAGGTCGAGGTTCTCCCGGACACTCAAATCCTCGTAAAGGCCGAATTTTTGCGGCATGTATCCGATACGGTCCTGGACGGCCTGCGGCTGCCCCACGACGTCGATGTCGAGCACGTTGAGGGTGCCGCCGTCCGGGCTGAAGAGCCCGGCGACCAAGCGGATCAAAGTCGTCTTCCCGGCGCCGTCGGGACCGACCAGCGCCGTCAACGTGCCACGGCGCGCCTCGAGGGAGACGCCGTCGAGAGCACGCACGACTTCACCGGGACCCGGGCGAAACGTTTTGCAGATGTCGCGTGCGACGATCGGCAGCGTCACAACGCCGGTCATCGGGCGGGTGCCCGATCCGGAACGCTTGCATTCAGGGGCAGATGCACTGTCGCCGGCATGCCGAGCGGCAAATCGTTTCCGGGGTCTTTCACGAAGACCCTGACCTCGTAGAGCAGGCTGGTACGCAACTCCTCGGTTTCAACCGCTTTGGGCGTGAATTCGGCAACCGGGGAAATGAAGCCGACCCATCCATCGAACGCGCGGCCCGGAAAGCTGTCGACCGTGACCGTCGCCCGCACGCCCGTGCGGGTCTTTCCCAAGTCCCGTTCGGAGACGTAAGTGCGGACCCATTTCGGGTCGATGATGGCGAGCGAGAACACCGGCCGCTGCGGTGAGGCCATTTCGCCCGGCTCCATGAGGCGCGAGCGGACGACGCTATCGAGGGGTGCCTTGAGGTCAACATCCGCGAGTTGCTGACGCAGATATGCGAGCTGGGCTTCGTTGCCGCGCAATTGGGCCTCGGCTTGATCGATGTCTTCCTGTCGCGGTCCCACAACGGCCAGATCGAGAGCCTTCTGGTTGACCTCGACCTGGGCGTCGGCCACGCCGGCTGCAGCCTTGGTGCTGTCTACGTCTTGTTGACTGGCGCCCCCTCTGGGAAGCAACGCAGCCTTGCGTTCGAACTGCCTGCGTGCATTCACGGCGTTAGCTTTGGCGGATGCCAGATTAGCTCTTGCTTGGGCGATCTCCTCGGGGCGACTGCCGTTGCGCAGACGCGCGACTGCGGCGCGTTGTGCCGCGACCTGAGCGGCTGCCTGATCGACCTGAGGTTGGAGACGGCTGGTATCGAGACGAGCCAGCAACTCGCCCTTGCCCACGTGATCGCCTTCCTGCACCAGCACGGCGGCGATACGCTCATTGTTATTGAACGCGGGCGCAACCTGCCGCAAATCGATATTTCCTTGCAAAATTAGCTCTGTCGGCGCGCTTCCACGGTGATCGAGCCACCGCCACGCGAATGCGCCGGTGCCCGCAGCAACCACCAGCACCGCAATAATTTTCAGACTTCGTTGCACGCCTCGGCGTGACGCCGGCGCGCCGGGGTCAGCCTTGCCGCGCGCACCCGCGTCTTGCTTCCGCTCAGGGCCGGGGGTTTCTGTCGGTTCTTTTGCTCGATCTGCAGGAGATGCCGTGCGAAGTGCGGCGGCTGTCATATCGGCTGCTCCGGTAGGATTGCAGTAGGGTCCTTGATGCGGTTTTGATCGAGGTGCACGAGTTCCGTGTTCCAGCGGACGTCGTTTCCCGCTGCCTTGATATGAATGTGAAGGAGCCGCTCGTTCTTGCTTTGCTCGATGCAGCCGCGGGTCATGAGCGGCCGTCCCGTCCGAGATCGATCAGGACCGCGCGCGTATGCGCCAGCACGGCCTGTCGGACCGACTCAACCTCGCGCGGACCGACGCCCTGCCATCCGGTGACCCGCAAAAGCGAGGCGCGGGCAAAGCGGAAGGCGAAGACCTGCCCCATCAGCGCCATGCAGCGGATGCGGATCTCTTCCTGCGACAGTCGCCCTTGCGCAACGATATCTACGAGCCGCGTCAGCAACTCGACCACGTGACGTATCGCCTTGTCGTAGAGCACGGCGAAAGCGGGGCTGGGATTCATCTGCTCGCGGACGACGAAGCGAGCCAGCGGCGCGATCTCGTCCTGCATCATGACGACCACGAGACCACCAAGCACGACCTCGATACCGGCGCGTGCCGAGCCGGGATCACCCGCCTCTCCGACCTGCGCCAGAAGCGGCGAAATCTTGCGGAGCATCGTCGCGGCAATGTGCTCCGCGCAGGCGAGATACAGGCCGTCCTTCGACCCAAAATGATAGGTGATGGCGGACATCTGCACGCCCGCTGCCTCTGCGATGGCTCTGGTGCCGACGTTGCCCAGCCCATTTTCGCCCAACAGGTCGATCGCGACCTCGATCAGCTTTGCGCGGGTGATGACGTCTGCCATGGATTATGTATAGTTCGTTCGAACGAACTATACAAGCTCTAAGTGGCTCATTTGTTGACCGCGTTAATCCCTTTGCATTCCGCTGACGGGTCTGCTACTTTTAGATGCTTTTATATATTCTTCAACCACTTTGTTTGTTTCTATCGTGAAACCCTTGCGGCACAAGTCTTCCTTGCAATGTGCATGATTTCTGCTTCTTGCAAGACGCGATCGATGGCTTCATTTGGGAACTGTCGTTGCCCCTTGTTCGGCGACACCGTGAGCGGTCAAAGGTTCCGATGCACACAATGGAACCACCCTTCCCAATGACTCTCGACTATCCTTTGGCCCCTATGTGCCGACAGTTCTGATTGGTATCCGGGCTATGATCGCCCAATCTCGATGGCGCGCATCCGACATCCGGTAGGGCCACCTGCGGGATTACGGGCCGCGGCCATGCCGGGAAAGAACGAAGTCGGATTCACCGTGCAAATCGCCTCGGTCAGCGGCACTTCCGAGGGGTCGCCAGTACCACAAGCCGCTCGGCGGGAATTTTGGCCGCTGTCGCTTCACAGCCGGTAGCGCTTTGGCGCGGGGCGAGTTCGTGTTGTGCCTCCACGGAAACCCACCGCGGTCCGCGTTCACCTTATCGGGTCGTGCACCGTGACGAGCTTTGTGCCATCCGGAAACGTCGCCTCGATTTGAATCTCGGGGATCATCTCGGCGATGCCGTCCATCACCTGATCCCGCGTGATCACATGGGCGCCAGCCTGCATCAAATCCGCGACGGTGCGGCCGTCCCGTGCGCCCTCCATGATGAAGTCGCTGATCAGCGCTACCGCTTCCGGGTGGTTGAGCTTGACGCCGCGGTCGAGTTGCCGGCGCGCCACCATGGCGGCGGTGGCGATCATGAGCTTGTCTTTTTCGCGGGGTGTCAGGTGCATGGGTGCGGCATCGAGAGTTTGAGCGGAACGTTCAGGCGAGCCAAAGTCGCGGCAGCGCATGGTGACCGAGCGCGGCCAGAACTGCAACAAGATCGTGACGCAGCGTCGCGCCATCCGGCGCCACCAGGCGCGCCACCGCAATGCCGCCGCGGTCCGCCGCCTCCCAGGCCGAGATGCCGACCTCGCCGCGAAACTTGTTCGCAACGGCGCGCACGGATGCCACAGCCGCATCGTCGCCCGGCGCCAGCAGTACGGTCCCGATCGCGGCGTGCCCGCCCGCGATGACGGTACTGCGAAGCTGTTCGACAATCCGGCCATCGAGACCGAAATTCTCCGCAAAGATCAGCCGCCCGCCGCGGCGCACGCGCCAGCGGTCGGTGATCCGGCCCTCCGCAACGGTTTCCCCCATGGCGGTACGGCCGAACACCAAGGTCTCCGCGAACAGCAACGTCGCGCCCGGCGCCAAGGCGATATCGACCGTGCGGGCAAGCCCGGCGCGGTCGAACAGGATGGTCTCCTGCGGGAGCCATAGCAGCGCTGCACCCTCGGCGACGGTTTGCGGAAACATCGAGATGCGGGAGAGGTTCACCTGCTGGTCCGCCGCGCTCGGAGGGAGGCTCGTTCCGCGCCTGCACGTCCGCGGGCGGCGCGCTGCGCGGCGTCTCTCCCGATTGCGGCCGCGGCGAGGACCCGAGCGAGCGATAAATCTTTTCCGCCGCGGCCGTCGTCACCGCCAGACCGGCGCCCGCACCAAGCTTGAGCGCCAGCGCGAAACGGTCGCCGCCGGCAATTCCGCCGGCGGTGTTGATCAGCACCGCCTCCCGCGCGCCGGCGCAGACCCGCGGAAACCGCACCCGCAGCGACCCCTCTTCGCGAATCTGCGCCACCCGCGTGACGCCGTCGATCGCGGCGACCGCCAACGCCACGCGCCCCTCTGCGCGATTGAGGTCGCGGGGAGCGTCATGTTTTGCGGCCTGGGGAGGCAACGGCATTGCAACTGCGAGGGGCGGCACTGGGTGGCGAACGCCGATCATCCGGCGGCGGGCCAGCAGGTGATATGCGCAATCGCCGCTCCGGATGTCGATGGCACGATGACGGACCGGTGCAGCCGCGAAATTGCCTTCGTCATTGGTTCATGTTCTTGTCGATGCTTATCTTGTAGGAGACAAGTTTACGCTCTTCATTATCTCTGACAAAGATAACCATGCTTCCATCCAAGGATGCGGCGTTGTAATCACGTTCTAATATTAATCTGGATCGTTCGTTCAAATCATCCTTGAACTCCTGGTATGGATACGCATAGATTTTCCCGTCTTGCATATCCAGTAACATCACCGGCTTCTTGTCCGCGAATTTCACGCACAGCGCCAGTATGTTCGGCCACTGCTCTTGAATCGCTTCGTAATATTGCGCGGTCCCTGTATCCACGTATTGTCCTTCCCGGCTTGCGCCTTCGCGGAGACAAATATTGGTGACGGCCATGCGGTCGGCACCCATGTTTCGCACGCCCTCCGCCTGTTCGTAGGGCGGGTTCTCGCCAGCCGGACGGGGAATCGCCGTCGGTTGCTCGGCGGCGCAATGCACTCACGCTTATCGCGCCCTGCGTCCTTTGCCCTACGTTCTCTGCCTTCTCCCGGCCCTCAGCCGCCGCCGCCCAGCGCGTTGCTGGCCAGCCCGCTGATCTGGATCTCATAGCCGAACGGATCGCTCGCGAGCACGCTGGCGGGGCCGGCGTCGCGGACATTGCCGGCGCCCTTGGCCTTCAGCTCGGCCTTGACGCGCTCCCGGTCGAAGTCCGCGATGGTGTAGCAGACGTGATCGATCGTCGCCTCCGACTTGGGCCGCGGAGTGCCGTTCTGCTGCGGCGCATTGGCATTGCGGGTGCGGATGATGAGGTGCGACAGCGGCACATCCATCGCCGTCACGCCGTACGGCGTCTCGCCCTTCTTGCCGAACGGCAGCGCGACGTCGTGGTCGGTGGCGCCGACCGGCTCCAGGTTGAAAACCTTGGCATAAAAGTCTGCGGCCTGCCGGTAGTTCGGGCAGCTGTAGGAGAGATGGTTGATCAGCGCAACCTTGAGGGCCGGCGATTCCGCGGCTTTGGCGGTGCCCGCATAGGCGGTCGAGGCGGCGAGCGTCAGCGCTTCGATCAAACCGCGGCGGCTGAGTTTGCCGGTCGTATATTCGTTGAGCTTATGAGCGACGAAGCCTTCCATGACGGTTCTCCCCTTCAGCGCCGGAACGCATTTTCTTCCGCGATGCTGGCGATCTGGACGTCGTAATTGAACGGGTCGTAGACGTGCAGGCTGCCGTTGCGCCCGGTGGGGGCCGGATAGCCTTTGTCGCGCAGTGCGGCGCGGACATTGACTTCGTTCCAGTTCGACACCGTGTAGCAGACGTGGTCGATCACGGCCTGGGCCGGTGGGCGCGTCGCAGCGGCGTTGTTGCGCACCACCACGTAGGAGCCGCCCTTGCCGGGTTCGGGACCGAACATGAGGTTCGCCCGCTTCTCGGTCTCACGGCCCGGCGCCACCTGCATGCCGAGCACCAGGGCATACCAGTCGCGGGCCTTCACGTAGTCCGGGCAGCGGTAGGAGATGTGGTTGAAGCCCAGCACATGGAAACCGCCGGCGGGCTGGGCGTTGGCGGCATCCCCGGCCGCATAGACGGCGGCGGCGAGCGCGACGGTTTGACAGAATTCGCGGCGGTCAACCTTCCCGGTGTCGAAGTCTTTCACGAGATTGGCGATGAATTTTTCCATGCCGGTTTCCTCCTTAGCGATCAGCCCCGAGCAGCGTCTTGGCCGACGAAGAGGCTATCACTGTGTCCTCCGGTGCGAAACAGGCCTACCCAAATGTGTCTGAGCGTGCGGGTAGGCCGGCTTCATCGCCAGCACTCCAGGAGATCACGATTCGTGCCGAGATTGCCGCACCGTCGGATCGCACCCATATTCGTGCTATGCAACCGAAGGGAACTCGGTGATCAGGTGTCTAGGTGTCGGCGTAGCGCCGACCGCGGACCGGAGTGGCATAATGGCAATCATGATGGCGAAGCTTTATCGTGCTTTGCGCTCGGCTGACGTGCCGGACGACCAGGCGCGAGAAGCGGCGGAAGAAATCGCCGGCTTCGAATCGATGCGCGGCGAGCTTTCGGTGGTAAAATGGATGGTCGGCTTCAATCTTGCTTTGACGCTGGCGATCGTCGGAAAACTTTTCTTGGGGCACTGAAATCGCGGGCGCTTCTTGTACGCCTTGCCGAACGTCCGTTCGGCGATTGATCAGCCTGCCGACGGCCATCCGCTATCACGGCGCACTGGCGGGCCGGCCTCGATCGCTTTTACCGGCTTCCAATTACCGCGTAGCCTTGAATTTCGATCTTGGCGTCGGGATTGGCTAGCGCCGTAATGGTGACCATCGCGCTGCCGGGAAAATTATCGCCGAATATGTCCTTGCGGATTTGCCAAAGCCGTTCGCCGTAGCGCACGTCGGTGACGAAAACGGTCATCTGGACCATATCGCTCAGGGTGCCGCCGGCCTTTCGCAGCGTTGCGTCGAGGGCTTTGAATATCTGCCGCGCCTGGCCCTCGAAATCACCCGCAAGCGATTTTCCCGAATCGTCCATGGTCCCGGTTTGTCCGGCGAGCCAGACGATCCGGCCGCCCTCCGTAATGACGGCGGGCGAATAGCCGCGCTGCTGCGCGCGCTCGGTTTTGATGTATTCCATTCATGCCCCCGAATTGACACGGTCGATGCGGACCCGCACCCGCTGCGTCACCCGTTCAACTTCATCATGTCGAGCGCGGCGCGGCCCATGATGGCGTAAGGGTTGCCGATCGTCTCGCCCATCTCGAAGTGATTGTAGCCCTTGCCGACGATCAACTCGACCGGTTTGCCGGCAGCGCGCAGCGCCGCCGCGAATTCGCGCGTCTGGCGCTGAAATTCCGGCGTCTCCAGCGTGCCGTGGGCCAGGACCAGCGGCGTGTGGATATTGCCGATATGCCGCTGCGGCGACAGCGCCTGTTCCATCTCGTCGGTGAATTTGACATAATTGCCGCGCTTGGAGAGCCGCACCGGTTTGAGGTCGTACATGCCGCTGCCGAGCGCCGCACCTTTTAGAATGTCGCGGGGCAGCCCCTGCTTTTCCCATTCGGTAATGACGACGCATCCGGCCAGGTGGCTTCCCGAGGAGCGGCTGCACAAATAGGTCGCGGCGGGGTCGGCGCCGAAACTGCCGGCGTTGCGATACGTAAATGCCACCGCGCGGCGGCACTGATCGACCATCGGAAACAGGTCGCCCCCGGTTTCCCGCACATTATTGAAATCGACCGCGACGAAATTGGCGCCGGCCTTGACGAAAACCTCGGCATACAGCGCGAAATTGGCGGAACGTCCGCTGAGCCACGCTCCACCATGGATGAAGATCATGGTCGGCGCGTTGGGCCGCTTGGTTCGATAAATATCGATCTTCTCGATGTCGGCCGGCCCATAGGCCACCCGCTCCGGCGGGCCGATGACGGACAGCGCCTTTTGGTTATTGGCCGCGAGCCGTTGGGCGATGTTGGGCGCGTTAAAGGCGTACACGGCTTGGTCATAGGCATCGTCGAGTTCGCCCTGGTCGAGGTCGAGCCATACCGCCGGACCTTTCCGGCGGGCCGGAGACGTCGTTGGACATTGCTGGGCCGCGGCCGGTCCAGCCGCAAGCGCCCATGTGCCGGCGGCGGCTCCCGCCACCAGGCCACGCCGTGTCACCTTCACGTCGGTGGGACGTTGGTCTTGCATGAAGTCCTCCCGTTCCGCTTGCAGCATCGATGCTTGCGATCGCCCATGCCTTCCGCGAAACTCAGGGATCGCGTGGCGTGCCGGCGTGGCGTCATGGTATATTCCGCCAGCGTTCAACTCAACAGCCATCCGGGCATGGAGGGGATCGATGTGTCGGAGCATCCGCACGCTGTTCAATTTCGAGCCGCCCGCGGCGGAGGAGGAAATTTTGGCATCGGCGCGGCAGTTCGTCCGCAAGCTGAGTGGCTTCGCGCATCCGTCAAAAGCCAATGAGGCCGCATTCGAACGCGCTGTCGCGGAGGTGGCGAGCGCGGCCCGCCGGCTCTTGGACACGCTGGAGACATCGCAACCGCCACGCGACCGCGAAACCGAGGCGATCAAAGCACGGGCACGGGCAAAGGTGCGATTTGCCGTCGATTCGCGATCGTAACTGCACCAGCATTCCCTTCGTGTCGGATCCGTGGGTGAATCCCGCCACGGGCGTGGTTGGGTTTCGCATAGGGGCAACGCATCCCGCGGTCATGCGATCCCGCAGCGGATGGGCCATCTTCGTCTAATGGTTAGGGCTCATCACAGCTCAGCCTTGATTCCCCCGCAGCCAGGTCACGCGATTTTTCCACCTCGGCTCGCTTGCGCTGCTGTAAATACCCCTCAAAGATGTCCGATACCCCCATTGGACACCACGGCTCACCGGCTGTGTGCCGGTGGGCGTGCTTGAGCCGGAACGATTAGATCGGTTAGGCTGTTTACGCCTGCAGGCCTTCAGCTGGATCGGCCGCAACGTCGGGAGACGACCCCATGTTTATTGCCATGAACCGGTTTCGCGTCAGCAAGGGCGCCGAGGCGGACTTCGAGCATGTCTGGCTGTCGCGCGACAGCCACCTCGACAAGGTGCCCGGCTTTATCGAATTTCACTTGCTCAAAGGTCCCGAAGCCGAGGATCATACCCTCTATGCGTCGCACACCGTGTGGGAGAGCCAGGCGCGCGTTCGAAGCTTGGACCAAGTCCGAGGCCTTCCGGGCCGCCCATCAGCGCGCCGGGGACAATAAGCCGCTCTATCTCGGACATCCGCAATTCGAGGGGTTCGAGGTTCGCCAGACGGTCGCGCGCGGCCACGCGCGACATGTGGCGTAGCGCGTAGAGTCGCCGCGACCCGGCGGGAGCGCGCGCTGGGCAGCCGCACGTACTCGGATTTGCCGGACCACCCGTGCTGCACGGCAGGCAAGGTCTCGGCCCCGGTCGCTGGGTGATCTCGCGGCGTGGATGAGCGATCGTCCTCGAGCGCGTAGGGCTGATCAAGGCTCGGTCTTGATGCCCGCCGCCGCAACCAGACTGCGCCATTTTTCTACGTCGGCCCGGATGCGCTCGCGCAGGGCATCGGGGCTCGAGGGCTCGGCTCCCATCCCCTGGGCATCAAGCGCCGCCACGGTGTCGGGTGCGGTCAGGACCACCGCCATGGCGGCATTGAGGCGCGATGTGATAGCAGACGGCGTCGCGGGCGGTGCGACGATCGCCAGCCACAGCGACGCCTCGTAGCCGGGGAGGCCGGCCTGGTCGAGCGTCGGTACGTCCGGCAATGCGGCGGACCGCCGTGCTCCGGTGACGGCCAGTGCTCTGATCTGGCCGGATCGAATATAGGGCAATGTCGGCCCCAGGGTGCCGAACTGCAATTGGATTCGGCCTTCGGTGAGGTCGAGGACCGCCTGGCCGGAGCCGCGATACGGCACCTCGGTGAGTTTGACCCCCGCCATATGGGCAAACAGGGCGCCGGCCAGATGAGCAAGGCTGGCGGGACCGGCCGACGCATAGCTGAGCGTGCCCGGTCTCGCGCGCGCCAGCGCGATCAGCTCCGCGACGTTTTTCGCCGGCAGGCCCGCATAGACCGCAAGCGCATAGGGGGCACTGCCGATCATGCCGACGGGCGCGAAATCCGTCACGGGATTGTAGGACAGGTTGCGATTGAGGCTTGGGGCGATCGCATGGGTGCTGAGCGAGGCGAGGCCGACCGTGTAGCCATCCGGCGCCGCGCGGGCGATCGCCTCGGTTCCGATGACGCCGCTCGCGCCGGGCCGGTTGTCGACGACAAATGGCTGGCCGAGCCGGCTCCCGAGCTTCTGCGTCATGATCCGGGCGACGATATCGCCCGCGCTGCCGGCCGGAAACGGGACCACCATGCGGACCGGCTTGTCCGGCCAGGTTTTGTCGGTCACCGTGCCGCCGCCCTGCGCCAAGGCTAACGGCACCAAGGCTAACGCCGCCGTGGCGAAGGCCGCAAAGCCCGCGAGGGCCGACCGGAGCATGGGAACGGCGATCGGCGCGGTTACGCCGCCTTCTTTTCGAGGTCGGACTTCCACTGGCCGAGGCTGGCAAGCCCGTTCATGCGTGCCCGGTGGGAGAACGCCCGCTGCGCAGCGGCGACGTTCTCAGGTCTACCGGACCAGGCGTGCTGTGGGGCGTGCTGCAGCGCACGGCCATAGGAGAAAGTCAGCTTCCACGGCAGGTTGCCGATGCGGTTCATGGCATCGAGATGGGCGGTCGCCTCCTCGTCCGACTGGCCGCCGGACAGGAACGCGATGCCCGGCACCGCCGGCGGGACGCAGGCTTTCAACAGCCGCACGGTCTTCTCCGCGACCTCCTCGACCCCGGCGTGTTTTGGGCATTTCTTGCCCGCGATCGCCATGTTGGGCTTTAGCACCATGCCTTCGAGCGCGACACGGTTGTAGTAGAGTTCCTGGAACGTCTCCTTGAGCATCCACTCGGTCACCGCATAGCAGCGGTCGATGTCGTGATCGCCGTCCATCAGCACTTCCGGCTCGACGATCGGCACGATCTGGGCGGCCTGGCACAGGGCCGCATAGCGGGCGAGCGCATGCGCATTGGCGTGAATGGCGGCGTAGCTGGGGATACCGGCGCCGATATCGATGACGGCGCGCCATTTGGCGAAGCGCGCCCCCTGTTCGAAATATTTCGGTAGCCGGTCGGCCAGCTTGTCGAGGCCGATGGTGACGACTTCATTGGGGCAGCCGGGCAGCGGCTTGGTGCCTTCATCCACCTTGATGCCGGGGATCGAACCGGCCTGCTGGATCAGCGTCACCAGCGCCGTGCCGTCACGGGCCTTCTGCCAGATGGTTTCGTCGTAAAGGATCACGCCGGAGATGTGGCTGCGCATCGCCTCGGCGGAACGGAATAGCAATTCGCGGTAGTCGCGCCGGTTGTCCTCGGTATTCTCCACGCCGATCGCGTCGAAGCGCCGCTTGATCGTGCCGGTGGATTCGTCGGCGGCCAAAATCCCTTTGCCGGGCGCCACCATGGCGTTGGCGACCTTGTTCAATTCAGCGAGGTTCATCGCACTCCTCCCTCCTCTGTGGCGCCGAAGCGTTGCGACGTGATGCGACCGATTTTAACAAAACGCCTCGATAACGTGGAAGCCCGCGCCATTACGGGGCGCCGGCGGGCCGGCGCAGCACCGCAACGCCGGGCAGCGTCTTGCCTTCCATCCATTCCAGAAACGCGCCGCCGGCGGTCGACACATAGGTGAAGCGATCCGTCACCCCGGCCGCGTTGAGGGCGGCCACGGTATCGCCGCCGCCCGCCACGGAGACGAGCTTGCCGGCTTGCGTCAACTCCGCTGCCGCCTCCGCGACCTCGATGGTGCCGTTGTCGAACGGCTCCATCTCGAAGGCACCGAACGGGCCGTTCCAGACCAGCGTTTTGACCCGCGCCAGCACGGATACCACGTGCTCGATCGTGCGCGGGCCGATGTCCAAAATCATTTCATCCGCCGCGACGGCATCGACCGGCACCACCCGCGACGGCGCTAAGGCCTTGAATTCCTTCGCCACCACGGCATCCACCGGCAGCACGATCGCGCAATGGTTCGCCTTGGCCTTGGCGATAATGTCGCGGGCAGTTGCAGCAAGGTTGTACTCGCACAGCGATTTTCCGACCGCATGGCCCTGGGCCGCCAGAAACGTATTGGCCATGCCGCCGCCGATAATCAGGGCATCGACCTTGGCGACCAGATTGCCCAGCAGGTCGAGCTTGGTCGATATTTTTGATCCGCCCACGATCGCGGCGACGGGGCGCTCGGGCGCTTCGAGCGCTTGGCGAAGCGCAAGCAGTTCCGCCTGCATGGTGCGGCCCGCATAGGCCGGCAGCGCGTGGCCGAGACCTTCGGTCGAGGCATGGGCGCGATGGGCGACCGAAAACGCATCGTTGACCCAGATGTCGCCGAGCGCCGCGAGGGCCGCCACGAAGGCGGTGTCGTTCTTCTCTTCGCCGGCGTGGAACCTCGTGTTCTCAAGACACAGGATGTCGCCGTTGCGCATGGCGCCGACCGCCGCCGCGGCCGCCGGACCGATGCAGTCGTCGGAAAAACCGATCGGCCGCTTCATCACGCACGACAGCACCCCGGCGACGGGTTTTAGGGAGTCCTCGGGGTTGCGTCCTTTGGGACGGCCGAAGTGGGATAGCAGGATCACCCTGCCGCCGAGGTCGGCGATCTCCGCGACCGTCGGGGCGATCCGTTCGATCCGCGTCAGGTCGCTGACCCGGCCGTTATCCATCGGCACGTTGAGGTTGACGCGCACGAGAACGCGTTTGCCCTTCAGATCGGTCTGATTGAAGGTACGGAAATCGGTCATGGGTGGAGTACGCGCGCAATTGCAAGTGCAAGGCCTGCCGACGCTATGATTGCGCCGACCACGAAAGTCATCAGCGTCCAGGTGGTTGGTAGATTCGTCACGCGACCCTTCAACTCGGCGAATTCTGTTCTCAGCGCCAGGAATTCCTTGTTCGAGTCGGCCCGCAAAGCGGCGAACTCCTTGGCCGTCTCGGTCCGTTGCGCAACGAACTCCTTCGCCGTCTCGGCTCGAAACGCGGCAAACTCCTTGGCCGTTTCCGCCCGTTGCGCGGCAAACTCCTTTGTGGTCTCGGTTCGCAGCGCGCCGAATTCGTCTATCGTCTCCGCCCTGAGTGCGCCGATTTCCTTCGCCGTCTCGACGCGCTGGGCGGTGAACTCCGCGGCGAGGTCGCGCCGAAGGGCGACAAAATCCATCGCCGTCGGCAACTGCGACAATTGCCCTTTGATTTCGGCGAGAATCAATTCCACGCCACCGAGTTTAAGTTCGATCACGTCGAACTTTTCTTCCAGGCTGGTTACGCGCTGTTCAAGCATCGTATCCTCCGAATCGCCGCGGCCGCCGGACCTAATTGGCAATACCTCTCCCATTTTCCTCCGCCATCCCAAATCCTCAAATCAGTTTGCCCATCGCCACGGCGGTATCGGCCATCCGATTGGAGAAGCCCCATTCGTTGTCGTACCAGGACATCACTCTCACCAATGTCCCGTCCATGACCTTGGTCTGGTCCAGGTGGAAGATGGACGAGCGCGGATCGTGATTGAAATCGATCGAGACATTGGGCTGGTCGGTGTAGCCGAGGATTCCCTTGAGCTGCTGCTCGGCAGCCCGCTTCACCGCGCCGTTGATCTCGTCCTTGGAGGTGGCGCGCTTGGCGACGAATTTGAGATCGATCACCGACACATTCGGCGTCGGCACCCGGATGGAGACGCCGTCGAGCTTGCCGGCGAGTTCGGGCAGCACGAGGCCCACCGCCTTGGCGGCCCCGGTCGAGGTCGGGATCATCGACAGCGCCGCGGCGCGGGCGCGGTAGAGATCCTTGTGGAACTGGTCATGCGAGGGCTGGTCGTTCGTATAGGCGTGCACCGTGGTCATAAAACCCTTCTCGATGCCGACGGCGTCGTTCATCACCTTGGCGAGCGGGGCGAGGCAGTTGGTGGTGCACGACGCGTTCGATACGATCAGGTGGTCCCGCGTCAGCAAGTCGTGATTGACGCCGTAGACCACGGTCAGGTCGGCATTGTCGGCGGGCGCCGAAACCAGGACGCGCTTGGCACCGGCGTCGAGATGCGCCTTGGCCTTGTCCTTGGAGGTGAAGATGCCGGTGCATTCGAGCGCGATATCGACGCCGAGCGCGCGCCACGGCAGCTCCGCCGGGTTCTTGATGGCGGTGACCTTGATGGGGCCGGTGCCGCAATCGATGCTGTCGCCGGCGATCTTGACCTCGCCCGGAAACCGCCCGTGCACCGAATCGAAGCGCAGCAGATGCGCATTGGTCTCGACCGGCGCAAGATCGTTCAGCGCCACCACTTCGATGTCGTCGCGTCCGGACTCCACGATCGCCCGCAACACGTTGCGGCCGATCCGGCCAAACCCATTGATGGCGACGCGAACGGACATTTCCGGCTCCCTCGGCTTAAACCGTCTTGATGCAAGTCACAGTCACCCGTGCAGGTTCCGGCGTTTGATGATCCGTGGAGACCGAACCACCGGGAAGCCAAGCGGGATGATGCCCCTGATTTCGGGCGTGTTCATAACATAGGCGCATGCCGATTCCAGGGGCAGCGAGAAACTATTCTGGCGGGAATGTCTATCGTTGTGCTCGGCACTCCGCCACCTTGGCCTTCGCGACCTCGGCGACGCGCTGCGGCGTAATCTCGAACTGGCGATAAAGCTCTGCGGCCGGTGCGCTCGCCCCGAACCCCGTCATGCCCACGAATGCGCCGTCGGATCCGATGATGGCGTCCCAGCCTTGACGGACCGCCGCCTCGATGCCGATCCGCACCGGCGCGGTGCCGATGACGGCTGCTCGGACCTCCGCGGTGGCCTCGTGGAACAATGCGAAGCACGGCACCGACACGACGCGGGCCGGGACACCCTGCTCCGCAAGTAGCTTGCGCGCTTCGACCGCGAGCGAAACCTCCGAGCCGGTCGCGAACAGCGACACTTGGGCGGAGCCTCCTTCCGCGGCCAAAAGCTCGTACGCACCGGTGGCGCATCGGTTATCGGCGTCAACGCCGCGCCGCAACTGCGGCAGGTTCTGGCGCGACAGCGCCAACACGCTCGGCGAATGACGGGCGCGCAGCGCCAGTTCCCAGCACTCGGTGGTTTCCACCGTGTCGCAGGGCCGGAACACCAGAAGATTGGGAATCGCCCGCAGCGCCGCCAGATGTTCGACCGGCTGGTGGGTCGGTCCGTCCTCGCCCAGCCCGATCGAATCATGAGTGAGCACGTGAATCACCCGCTGCCGCATCAGGGCGGCAAGGCGGATCGCCGGCCGGCAATAGTCGGAAAAAACCAGGAACGTACCGGAATACGGAATGATGCCGCCGTGCAGCGCCATCCCGTTCATGGCGGCCGCCATGCCGTGCTCGCGGATGCCATAGTGGATGAACCGGCCGGCAAAATTTGCCGCCGACAGCGCCGCCATGCCCTTCGGCCGGGTGTTGTTCGATCCCGTCAGGTCCGCCGATCCGCCGACCATTTCCGGGATGGCCGGGACCAGCGTTTCCAGCACCAGTTCCGAGGCCGCCCGGGTGGCGATCTCCTTCGGGGCGGCGGCGAGTTTGTCCTTCACCGCCCGAATGGCGGCGGCCAGCGCTTCCTCCGGCAGATCGCCGGCAAGGCGGCGCACCAGTTCGGCACGCTTTTCGCCGGCGAGATTGGCCAGGCGATGTTCCCACGCTGTGCGCGCGGCGCGCCCGCGGTGCCCGGCGGCGCGCCAGGCCTCGCCGATCTCGGCCGGCACCTCGAACGGCGGCGAGGTCCAACCGAGCCGTTCGCGGGCACCCGCGATCTCATCCTTGCCCAGCGGGCTGCCATGGACTTTTTCCGAACCCGCCTTGGTCGGGGCGCCGAACCCGATGGTGGTGCGGCATGCGATCAAGGACGGCCGGTCGGCGGATTTGGCCCACGCAATGGCGGCCGCGATCGCCTCCGGATCGTGGCCGTCGACGCGGGTGGCATTCCAGCCGCAGGCCTCGAACCGCCGCAACTGGTCCACCGAATCGCTAAGCTTAACCGGTCCGTCGATCGAGATGCCGTTGTCGTCGAACAGCACGATCAGCTTGGCAAGCCGCAGGTGGCCTGCGAGCGCAATGGCTTCCTGGCTGATGCCCTCCATGAGATCGCCATCGGAGGCGAGTACGAAGGTATGATGATCGACCACCTCGGCGCCGAATTCCGCCGCCAGATGCCGTTCGGCAATCGCCATGCCGACCGCATTGGCAAGGCCCTGACCGAGCGGCCCCGTGGTCGTCTCGATGCCCGGCGCGTGGCCGTGTTCCGGATGCCCGGCCGTGATCGACCCTAACTGGCGAAAACGCTTGATCTGGTCCAGCGTCATCGCCTCGTAGCCGAGCAGATGCAGCACAGCATAGAGCAGCATCGACCCATGACCGGCCGAGAGGACGAAGCGGTCGCGATCGGGCCAAGCCGGATCGGCGGCATCGAATTTGAGAAAGCGGGTGAACAGCACGGTCGCGATATCGGCCGCGCCCATCGGCAGGCCGGGATGGCCGCTCTTGGCCTGTTCGACCGCATCCATCGCCAGCGCCCGGATGGCATTGGCAAGGCGATCATGGGCTGCGCGTGACGGCGGCGCGGCCGCCGCACTGCTCTCCCCCGCCGCGGCGACGGACAGGTGTGTTCCTACGGGCTGACTCAAGGTAGTGACTCAGGCATGCGGTACGAGCCTCGGCGCCTCAGGATCGCGGCGCGGCTCCACCGTCCAAGGCCGCGCCCTGATTAGCATGCGGCTTCCGTGTGTCAACGAAACCCGTGCCGCGGCCATCCCGCGGTGGTAGGAGCTGTTGCGGTCGCGGCCGCATGCCGCGGTTGGACTCAGGCCTCGAGAACTGGCAAGCGACACGGAGTTTATGTGGAGCACCGGATTGACGAAAATCGCATTTCACGGAGTTGCCGCCTCGATGGTCGGAGCTTTGACGCTGCTCGCCTCCTATGGGCTTGGTGCGGCGGAAGCGCCTAACCAAGCGCTGGACCGGCTCGTGGCCGCGTACCCACATATGCTTGCTCGCCACGACGGCGAGCGTCTATATTGGCGGGACGGCACCGTCATGCCGGTATCTAATGGTGTTAGAGAAAAAACGTTCGATCAGTCGCTGAGAAATGCCTCGATCCTCGATCAGTTGCGGCTGCCATATCCGCCGGGGCGGCTCGCGGGTTCTCCAGCGTTGAATGACGACCCCGGGCGGTTTCGCAACGAAGCCTTTTTCCAGAAATTATATGGAGACTGCCGCAAGAGCGAATTTAATCACCATATGGCAACATTAACGTGGCTCCCGAAATCATGGGGCAAGCCGGTGCGGGCGACGGTTGTGGAAGGTGTCGCCGAGCGGCTAAAGGCAATTTCTGCCGAGATCGATGCGCTGCCGCCCGCCATCAGCCATGCCGCCTATCCGATCGAAGGAATTTTATCGTGCCGCACCGTCGCTGACACCGGGAAGATGAGCATGCACGCCTATGGCGCGGCGATCGACCTCAACCTAAAAGTGTCGGATTACTGGCTGTGGCAAAAGAAGGGCGATCCCATTCCCTACCGGAATAAGATGCCGCAAGAAATCGTCGATATTTTCGAACGGCACGGCTTCATTTGGGGTGGAAAATGGTATCATTATGACACAATGCATTTTGAATACAGACCCGAGCTCTTGCGAACGCCCTGAAGGGCAATGTATATGGAATGGTAAAATTAACGTCCGATCACAAATGATAACGGGGGATCATGATGGTTCGCAAGCTCGTTTCCGCAGCCCTGCTCTGCGTGCTGACACTCGTGCCGACGCCCGGCCCGGCGCAACAGCTGACTGAAAGCTACGTCGCATTTCTGAGCGAAGCCGATCACTTCAACTCGAACGGACAGCGGCTGACTTCGGCAGCGGCGATCATCCGGCAGGATCGGGCGAACTATCATCGGTTTTTCCGCCGCGACCCCGAGGACCAAGGCGACAGCTTCTTTGCGGACGAGCGCAATCGCGCCGCGCTCGAGCAGATGATCGAAAGGGGACGCGCCACGCCCGGCGCGATTTCCCGCATCGTGAACGGAACCGTGCTCGTTCGCGTCGATGTCTATCAAGGGAATGGCGGGCCGTTCATACAGGTTACGGTGCTGAACTGAACTCCATCGCTTCAAGTTCGTGACCGTTCGGCGCTCGCCGCGCAATTCGTCAAGGTTCGTCCGGGTCGTCAAGGGCGTTGTGATTGACGCCCGGCCGATGATGCCCGTAAGCTTTAGACCAGTCGAGAGAATCGCATGTGCACGGGGAGGTCCGCCGGACCGACCGCAGGGCTTAATGGGGCGAGATGACCGGGGTCGATCAGGCTGTAAAACGGATGTCGGATGCCTTGGATGCGCTCGACGCCGCGATTGCGCGGCGGCTGGAAGGCGAGCGCAATCGCAGCGCCGCCGCCGAACAGGCTCACGACGCCAGCAGCGACCTCGTCACGCTGCGTTCGGAACTCGACACCGTACAAGCGCGATTGAGCCAACTCGAAATTGCCAATCGGGAGGCGGCGCACCACATCGGCGAAGCCATGACGGCGATTCGCAAAGTCGCGCTTGCCAATCAATCGTGATCGATCTTCCCCTGTCGCGCCGCGCGAGTTGATCCATGGCCCATGTCAGCGTCACCATCAATGGCCGTCAATACCGCATGGCGTGCGACGATGGCCAGGAACACCACCTAGCGCGATTAGCCCATGAGATCGATCAGCGGATCGCCCGCGTGCGCACCACGTTCGGCGAAATCGGTGACATGCGGTTGACCGTCATGGCGGCGCTGATCGTTGCCGACGAGCTGTCCGAGGCAAATCAGCGGATGCACCAGGTCGAGGCAGAGTTGAACGCGCTGCAGAATGTGCGGGCTACGGCGGACCAGTTCGGAACCGTGGAAGCCGATATTGCGGCGGCGTTCAATACCGCCGCCGATCGGCTCGAAAAGGCTGTCCGGTTGCTCGCGCCGGGAAGCAATGGGCAGGCGCCGAACGAGCGGGAAGAGAGCGAATAAGCGCGCGTCGCTCGGCGCCGAGGGTGCCCGGGTTTGTTCCGGCAACAGAATTGGGTATGGATTCTTTCCTCGCAGCGCCATCGTCGGACCTGGCCTGGCGTCGGAGATCGGGCGCAACCTCAAAGCACACCCGGCAGCACCCGGCGGGTGCGCGACGCATAGGCCCGGTAGTCATCGCCGAAGGTCGCTTCCATCATCCGCTCCTCGCGTCCGACCCGGAACGCGAACAGGATCCCGAAGCCGACCAGCCCGGCCGGACCCGCGACAGCATTCGCGAGCAGCAGGACCTGAGCGATCCCCCACAGGAAGAAGGCCGCATACATTGGATGGCGCACATAACGGTAGACCCCGGTTGTGATGAGCCGGTGGGTTTCCCGGATTTCCAGCGTCACCGACCAAAACCGGCCGAGGTCGCGGTGGGTGCGATAGAACAGGTACAGCGACAGGGCGAACACCAGCGTTCCGGCCCAGGCCAGCGCGGGGCTGAAGGGATAGTTCGCAAACCGCGGGGCACCGGTCGTCGCATAGATCACCGGCACGATAAAAAGGCCGGTGAACGAAATCGAGAGCAGCACCCGCTCGCGCCAACGCTCCCGGCGCGACGCGATCGGGGTCCTGCGCGATCTTCGCGCGTGCGGGTAGCGGATGACGTACCAGCCCACGATCCCGGTCCACCACACGAGCTTGGCGAGAAATGGGGTCACGGCCGGATTCCGGTCAGTTCGGAACGTCTGGGAATCATAGCTGGGCGAAGTCCCGGCCATCTCGTATTCCCTGCACGGCGGCCTCCGCATGTAATACGGGATGCCCACGGCGAGCGCGGGAGTAACGCCGGAGAGAGTGATTTGACCTCATCGAAAAATCGGTCCCGTGGCATCAGGGTGTAGGGTGGGCTGCCGGCTTCCGGTCAACTGGTCTCGATGCTGCCGATGAGCGAGCCGTCGGGGGCATAGTGATCCGCGGGCCCGTTGGCCGCGATGAGGTTTTGGGCGAGGGGAACCGGTCCGCACATCAGCATAAAATAATCGTAGGCCGCCCGGCGCTCGTTCGCCATCACGAACTGATAATGCAAGCGCATATAGTTGAACCGGTAGCGGCGTAGCGTGGGCGGGGTGAGCATCTCATGGAATTGCACCCGCCGGATCACCAGGCGCCCGGATTCGTTGACATCCGCGAACGGGGCCAGCTTGACGGGATCGAATTTGTGGAAGCTGATGATGTCGTCGCGCGCCTGGTATTCGGCCCAGGTGAGCGACGGCTCGGCAGCGAGGCGGCGCGTCGCCGCGCGCACCCATGCGCCTTTTGGGTGCAGGGCAAGCTTCGGAATGGTCGCCCCTATGGTGAGCAAACACAGCTTCGGACCATGGCGTCCGAGGGCTGGGTCGCGATCGAAGGCTCGCGCCACGAGATCGACCGCAACGGTGGCGCCAAGACTGTGGCCGGCGACGATGATTTCGTCCACATCGGCCCGGCGCGCGCATTCCACCAGCCGATCCGCAAATGTCTCGATCCGCGCCGCGATGGCGGCGTGGCGGCCCAGCATGTAGTCGCGGGCGAAGATCCAATCGGCCAGTCCCTGGCGCACGCGCCAGCGTTCGCCCGGCCAGCGCAGCAGCGCTGCGAAGATCAGCAGTGCCGCCGCCACGCCCGCAATACCCCCGGTCAGCGCGGGGACGGATATCGTTTGTACCGCCGCGGTTTCACAACCGACGAAATAACCCGCGACAGCCGCCATCGCGGCAAACAGGATCACATCGACGAACGGCACCAGGAAAAATACGCCATAGCGCAGGTTGGCGGCGAAATAGCGCCATGCGGTGCCGGAGGCTAGAAGATCCGCAAACGTGATGGCGCCGTCGCGAAGCTGCCCGTGGGCGGGGCGCCGCAGTTCCGTTCCCACGATGTCGCTCCAGTCGAACAGCACGAAGGTGGTCTCGACCTGCCAGCCAAGCGCCGACGCGGTCACGTCCCACTGCTCGCCGTGCTGAGCCGTGACGCGCGCCTCGACATTCCAGGTGGTGGCGAAGCGCACCAGTTCGCGGGCAAAGCGGCGATATTGTGCAGCGGGATCGTGGGGATCGAAGCCCGGCGTGTGAAAAAAGCAGCGCCGGTGTACCATGGACCCGGTTTTCATTGCTGGTGCGTTTCCGCGAAGGACCCTTGGCCTCCGAGATTCATGCGTGAAATCCGCCTGGCACCGGCGGTCCGGCGTAACCTGCCGGACCGGATGCGGCGCGCAACGGCTTCACCTGCGCATCCACGCTCTGGTCGTCCGTCAATGCCCGCGGATAGCCGCAGATCATGGCGCGGGATAAAACTGCTGCAATTCAAGTTCGACGACCGTGAGCAAGGCGGGGAAACGATTATGAACCGTGCCCCACACAAGACGATGCTGTACATCCTCGTATTCATGCCGATAGACATTACCTGCGCTCGCCATTTCCGCCCACGGAATGTGTGAGTGTCTCTCTTTCATGTCGGCGGGAAGGCGCCGCGACGCTTCCGAGATGATCTCAAGTGCGCGCGTTACCGCATAGAAGTAAAGATCGTCGTCGCGAAACGCCTCATAAGTAAGGCCGTCAACAAACCGCCGCGCCACATAGATATTATGCCGGATGTGGTGAAGCCAACGCTCGGGGTTTGATGTGTCAGAACGCATAAACGGCATCGGCTTCGGCGGGCGGGCGAACGTAAGGCTTAAGCGCGTGCCGGTCCACGACATCGACCGGTTCGGTAAAAAGCTCCTCGATAAAGAACTTCAAGCCGACATAGGCATACACGTCTTGCACCGCGTCCGGCTCGATCTCGATCATGATGTCGATGTCGCTGTCGGGTCGCGCGTCGCCGCGCGCGCGCGAACCGAACAAGGCGGCATGCGTCACACCGCGCGCCCTCAAGGCCGCTTCATTTTCCCGCAATCGGGCTATGATGTCCTGCTGTTCCATAGCGTTTTTCTACCACAAAAAGCGCTGAATGGGCCGACCTTGCCTTGACGCCAAGATCGGCAATGATTTCCGCCGTATCAGCGTCCGCCAAGGGTGTAACGATGACGCGCGCCACTAGCGAAACGCCGCAAGCCTTGCCGCGTCGCGAGCCTTGTGCTCCTCAAGGCTGATCTCCTCGCCGCCCGCAACTTCGGCCAAGGCTTCGTCCACATAGGGCTTGGCCCAAGCCATATACCGCGAGAGCGGTTTAGTCCGATGACCCAAAGTGGAAATGCGGCTGCGCGCCGAAGTGTGCACGACAGATGCGGGTTGCGGTGTCGATCCCTCGGGCGCCGTCCAGTACCAGCTCAGAAATCCGGATCGTTCGCTCTCGGCAACCCGATCCACTCGCCTTCATAATGTTCGACCGG
>CAWDKL010000064.1:0-16885 GCA_963802745.1 uncultured Alphaproteobacteria bacterium
AAATGGCCACGCGCCCCAGCCAAAGTGCCGGGCAAGCTATCCGGTTTTGCCGACGACGGTGGGCGCGACGGCTTTTTGGACAACCTTGGCGGAGGACAGACCGGTGGTGTTTTGCCGACTCCCGGTGGCGGTGCGGCGCCTCAACCCAAGCCCGACGGCCCCCCCAGCTTCACCGCGGAGGGGCTGTTGAAAGAGGCATTGACGAAGCTGTGGGAGCAGGCGAGGACGCGCCGTGTGGAAAAAATCGGCACCCTGACCATTCGGCTGTTCGACGCCGCCGACGCATTCCGCTTGATCAGCGTGGTGGGCGCGATCCGGGGGACGGATCAAAAGCTTGCTGTGTTCGAAGGCGGCTACGAGACCGCCAGCGGCAGCACGATGGAGGTCAATTACCGCGGCACCCCCACAGATGCACAGCCGTTGAAGGAGTTCCTGGAACCGCAGCTGCGTGCCGCGAAGGAGAAGACCATGCAAGCCCGCTTTGAGATCGGCTTCGCGGAAGGGCTCCCCCTCAGCGGCGACGCGCCGGAGAAACTGACCGAGCAACTCACCAGATTTGCGACAGGCTCGGCTTATGTCGAAGCCATCGCCGAGGCAAAAGCATGAGCGGACGGATCACAAGGCTGGCCGGCATCAACACCCCGGAATCTGCGCCGGTCTATGAGGCGCGCGTGCGCCGCCATGGGCCGAGCGATACGGAGATCGAGGTCTGGCAGCTTCCGTCGCCGGCTTCCCCGCAAGTGACCGCGCCCGTGCGCGTGGCCGGGCTGCGAGGGCGAAATCTCGACCTGGTCGAACACCGCGTGCTGCGGCGGTTATCCCAGGCCGGGGTGAACCTGACTGGACGCGAGATTGACGGTAAGCAAGGCCACCGCCTCACGGAGGATACCGCCCTTTGGCTCGGCTTGTTGTTCCGCGCGCTCGCTCCGATGCGTTCGCGCGACAACATGCGCGCCGTGGCCGAAGGCATCGAGGCGATGGGCCGCGAGGAAGCCGCCTACTGGCTGGGCATGGCCATGCACCGCAAGCACCCGCGTCGGGTGTTGACGGCGTTGAGGTACCTTTTAACGGACCCGGCTCAGCAACGCTAAATCGAAGGCGCAAGCAATTGATCTAGAAGAGAAATTTTACACTATCCCAATTAGAGAAAGCCGGCTATGCTTAAGTTCGCATGCTGAATATTTCCCTCGACGATGTCTCGGCCCGGCTGCGGGCCGATAACCCCTGGTGGGCGGGACCGCTCGATCCGGCGGTGCCACCGCTCAGCCTGCCGAGGCGCGCCTACTACGACCCGTTGAAGCGCTTGATTGCCGGCCCGGTCCGCCGCGCGGTGATTCTGCTTGGATCCCGGAGGGTGGGCAAAACCACCCTGCTGCAACAGCTGATCGGGGAGTTTGCGGCGTCCGGCGAACTTGGGCCGGTGCTGTTCGCATCCGTCAACACCCCGACCTACACCGGCATGTCGCTGGCGCAATATCTGGAGCTGTTCGTCAAGCAGCATCCGCATGACCCCAGCGCCAAGCGTCTGGTCGTATTCGATGAAATCCAGTACCTCAAGGATTGGGAAAGGCACCTGAAAGACTTGGTGGACCGGTTCCCGGCGACGCGTTTCGTATGCTCCGGCTCGGCCACCGCCACCCTGCGGCGGCGCAGCGAAGAATTGGGCGCCGGAAGGTTTACCGATTTCGTCCTGCCGCCGTTGACGTTCGCGGAGTTCCTGCGTTTCACCCACCGCGAACGCGACCTCATCCGCCACGTCACCACCGCCAACGGCCGTGCGGATGTGGAAGCGCGCGATCTGCCGCGGCTGAATGAAGCCTTCATCGAATACATCAATTTCGGCGGCTATCCGGAGGCCGTGACCAGCGAGGCCATCCGCGCCGACTTTCAGCGCTTCGTCGGGCGCGACATCGTGCAGAAGGTGCTCATGCACGACCTGCCCAGCCTTTACGGGATCGAGGACATTCAGGAATTGAACCGCCTGTTCTCGACGATCGCCTACAATACCGCGCAGGAAATCAGTCTGGAGGGCCTGTCGCAGACACTCGGCATCACCAAGCCGACGATCGGGCGCTACCTCGATTACCTGGAGGCCGCGTTTTTGATCCTGCGCGTCCGCCGCGTCGATGAGCGGGCGCAAGGCTTCAAGCGGCAGCGGCACTTCAAGGTGTATCTGACCAACCCGTCGATGCGCGCGGCCCTGTTCGGTCCGGTGGCAGCCGACGGCAACGCCATCGGGGCGATGGCGGAGACCGCCACCTTTGCGCAATGGCTCCATACGCCGGATATAGCGGCGCTGCACTACGCGCGCTGGAGCGATGGCGAAGTGGATATCGTCTGGGTGGACCCGGCGCGCAACCGCGTTTTCTGGGCCTACGACGTGAAATGGACCGACCGGCCCGCCGAGGACCACCGCGAACTGGCCGGACTGGCGGAGTTCGCCGGCAAGTCCGGAACCGCGCATCTCGGCTGCTCCACCTGCACGCGGTCCGAATTCGTGGAATACATGGGGCGGTGGGTAACGTTGTTCCCGCTGGCATTGCACTGCTACCGGCTCGGCTGGCTCAATGTCGATGAGGCCAGGCTGTCGAAACGGCTGGAACTGATGCATGGAGTGGCGGAGGGGTAGATCGACCAAGTATGGCTTGAGGCGGTACCGGGCTCGCCATCGACGGGCGTGGACATGAAATGGGCCTGCGCAAGGCCCGGGGGAACGTCATGGACGACAAGCGGCGACAGGGAATTGCGGAAGCCCCGATAGATGGGTTGCAGTCGGATACGCGATTGATCGAACGCTGGCTGCCGATTGCTGCGCTCGGCGAGGAAGCTGCGCGGGAACGGAGGTCGCTGCAAGCCCTTCCGCCAGTATATTACCTGCATGTCTGGTGGGCGCGTCGGCCGTTGGTGGCCTCGCGGGCCGCTGTGTTGGCCTCGGTGCTACCGGCCGATGCAGATCGCGCGCAGTTTGTGCACGCTCTCGGTATTCATGGTGATCCCGTAGCAGCAAAGCGAAAAATGGATGCGGCACGCCGCACCGGTGTGCGTGTTGAAAATCCTTATGATTACGACCGAGCTTTCTCTTATACACCAAATGAAGACGACCGGCGTTGGATCGAGGCTCAGCTGACTCAGCTTGCGCTTTCGGACGTTATTGTTCTCGATCCAACAGCAGGGGGCGGCAGTATCCCATTTGAGGCGACGCGACTTGGCTTCTCCACGCTCGCAAATGATTTGAACCCGGTAGCAGCACTTATTTTAAAAGCTACCATCGAGTTTCCTCACAAATTCGGAATGCCCCTAAAAGATAAGTTTAATTTGATAGCAGAGCAATTCAGGTCGCGCCTTGAAGAACGTCTTGCGCCCTTCTTCCCCCAGCGCGATGCGCCCAATGCGTTCGACCTGACCTATCTTTGGGCACGCACCATACGGTGTCCGTATTGCGACGGGTTGGTGCCGCTTTCGCCGAACTGGCGGCTTGCTCCGGATGGCACCGGCGTGCGCATCAAACCACGTCTGGCGACGGGACCGGGCAGCGCCGGCCGCGCTTGTGAGTTTGAAATTGTTCATAATATCAAGGAGCAATCACCCGCCACGGTGGCTGATGGCGATTGCAACTGTCCGTATTCCGACTGCGGGCGGGTCATCGACGGCGACGAAATCAAGAGGCGGGCCCAAACCGGCGAGATGGGCCAGCAGCTGTATGCGGTGGTATTCAAGCGCCGTATCGAGAAGAAAACCAAAGCAGGCAAACGTGGCCGCGACAAATGGGAGCGTGGCTATCGTGCACCATGCCCCGAAGACGATAACACCATTACAATCGCTGGGCGGCTCGCTGAGAGGATGCCGGAATGGGAGGCGCTCGATATCGTTCCCAGCGAGCGATTTCCGCAACAGACTAACGACGATCGGCCAATTCAATACGGTATGCCCCTTTGGCGCGATATGTTTTCGGCGCGTCAGTTGCTTGGTCATGGGACCAGCGTGGAGGTCTTTCGCGAGTTGTTAAAGGAAGCGGAACGACGTGAAACTACTGACCTTGATCGGGCGGCCTTCGTATATCTCAGTTTAGTCATAGATAAGATGATTAATTGGAATGCAAGGATGTCAAGCTGGAATATCCAACTTGAAGGGGTGCGCTCCGTATTTGATCGGCACGATTTTTCCTTTAAGTGGTCTTTTGCAGAGATGGCACCGCTTATCTCGGGGCTTGGTTATGAATGGGCAATTGAGCAATGCTCAAAATGTATTAAGGAATTGGTCGAATTGATAACTCCCGACGGAACCTTCCAAGTAGACTTGTTTTCCGAAGCGCCTTCTGGTCGCTCGTCGCCGCCGGTTGTGATTACAGCGAAGTCGGGTGATTCCCTTGGTCAAATCGCGCAAGGCACGGTCGATGTGGTCGTTATGGACCCGCCATACTACGATAACGTGATGTACGCCGAGTTGTCGGACTTCTTCTATGTCTGGCTAAAGCGCACGGCCGGTTACGTCGTCCCCGAACTGTTTACGCGCCAGTTGACCGACAAGGACAACGAGGCGGTCGCGAATCCGGCGAAATTCGCGGGCCAGAAGGGCGCCAAGGCGCTGGCCAATCGCGACTACCAGGAGCGCATGGCGCGCATCTTCGAGGAATGCCGCCGGGTGCTGAAACCAAACGGCATCATGACGTTGATGTTCACCCACAAGGCGACCGGCGCCTGGGACGCACTCACCAAAGGCTTGATGGAGGCCGGCTTCACGATCACGGCGTCGTGGCCGATCAACACCGAGGCGGAGGGGAGCCTGCACATCAAGAACAAGGCGGCGGCGAACAGCACCATTTTCCTGGTCTGCCGCGCGCGCATCGTGGCGGCACGGGACGCCGCCGCCAATTATTGGGAGGACATCGAGCCGCTGGTTGCCCGCGCGGTCCGCGCCCGCGTGAAGGAGTTCCAGGAGGCGGGGATCACCGGGGTCGATCTCTATCTCGCAAGCTTCGGTCCGGCGCTGGAAGAGTTTTCGCGTCATTGGCCCCTCAAGCGCGGGACACCGCGGCCGAAGCCCGAAGCATTGAAGCGTCGTCGGCAGGCCGAGTTGTTCGAGGCGGAGTGGGACCCCTACGCGGTCACCCCCGAGGACGCGCTGGACGCCGCCCGCAAGGAAGTGAAGCGCTGGCGCCTGGAGCAGTTGACCCACATGAAGGCCAACGAGGAACTCGATCCGCTCGCGTCGTTCTTCGTGCTGGCCTGGGACGCCTTCCGCGCTCCGGCGTTTCCCTATGACGAAGCCCTGCGGCTCGCTCGCGCCGTCGGCATCGATCTCGACACGCAGGTGGTGGGCGTTCTGGTCGAAAAAAAGGGCAGCGACCTGGTGATGTGGGACAGCGCGCGCCGCGCCGCCAAGGGCGCGCTCGGCCCGCCGGACGGTTCCCGCAGCATGATCGACGCCCTGCACCATGCCGCCCATTTTGGACGCACCCGCACCCTCCAGGCGGCGCGCGAAATGCTGGCCAAGATCGGCGTGGACAAGGAGCAGATGTTCTTTGCTGCCCTGGAAGCCGTGCTTGAAGTTCTGCCGGTCGGCAAGGCATTCTCCGGTATCGATCTTGAAGGCGACCTTGCCGCCTCCGGCGGCGATTTCGAGGCACTGGAAAATCTGCGCAAACTGGCCTTCACCACGCAGGTTGACCCACCGAAACAGCTCGAACTCTGGCTGGAACCCGCATCCGCATGAGCATCCTGCAAGATCGTGCATGGAAGCTGAAATACACGCCCGATCATGGCGATCTGGTCAAATTGCTGTACCTGCCGCTGCTGGCGTGCGCGGTCCGCTACGACCGGCTGACGGGCTATTTCTCGGCTTCGGCCCTCGCCCTTGCCGCACGAGGCATCGAAGGCTTGGTTGCCAATGGCGGCCGCATGCGGATGGTGGTGGGCTGCACGCTGGAACAGCCCGAAATCGACGCCATCGAAAAGGGCGAAGAATTGCGCGCACAGGTGAGCCGGCACCTGATGCTGGCGCCCTTGGTGCCTGCGGATCCCGCCATGGCCGAGGCCTTGGAATTGCTGGCATGGCTGGTGGCGCAGGGGCGCCTCGAAATCCGCGTCGGCATCCCCTGCGACGACAAGCGCCGGCCCGTCCCGGCCGAGGGATTGTTTCACGAGAAGTCCGGCGTCGTAGAGGACAAGACGGGCGACAAGGTCGCGTTCAATGGCTCCCTGAACGAGACCGCGGCGGGCTGGACGCGAAACTGGGAAAGCCTCAATGTCTTCACCTCATGGAGCGATCCGGGCCGCGTTGCCGAAGAGGACGAGAACTTCGCGCGGCTGTGGGCCAATCAGGCAAAGCACGTCGTCACGCTGGACGTGCCAGGCGCGGTTCGGGATGACCTGCTTCGTTTCTTGCCCACGGGGGATATGCCCGTCCGGCTCAAGAGCACCGACAAGACGATCGCGGCCACCGAAGTCCACGGAACCGCCGGCCGAGACGCCGCCGCCTGCGGCGGCCCCGGTCATCGATTTGCGCCGCGCCGTGTGGGACTTCATCGCGGTCGCGCCGATCTTGCCGAATGGCGGTATTCGGGTTGGTGAGGCGACATCCGCCGTCACGCCTTGGCCTCATCAGGTGCGCGCGTTTCGCCGGCTGTACGACAACTGGCCGCCGAAGCTGTTGATCGCCGACGAAGTCGGGCTGGGCAAGACCGTGGAGGCCGGGCTGCTATTGCGGCAGGCGTGGCTCGCGGGCCGTGCGCGGCGCATCCTGATCCTCGCACCGAAGAGCGTGTGCTCCCAATGGCAAATCGAGCTTCGGGAGAAATTCAATCTCAATTGGCCGATCTACGATGGACAGAAGCTGAATTGGTATCCCTCACCCGGCATGCAGGGGCGCCAAGAGCGCGTCGTGTCGCGGGACCTATGGCATCGGGAACCGGTGGTGATTGTTTCGAGCCATCTCGTACGCCGCGCCGACCGGCAGAAAGAATTGCTGGAGGCGGCCGACCCGTGGGACCTCGTTATCCTGGACGAAGCACACCACGCCCGCAGGCGCGGCGCCGGATCGGCCAGCGAGGGCGGCCCGAATGCAATGCTGCGATTGATGCTGGGGATGAAGACGCGGACGCAGGGCCTGGTGCTGCTCACCGCGACGCCGATGCAGGTGCATCCGGTCGAAGTGTTCGATCTTTTGAGCCTCCTTGGCCTTCCGTCGGAATGGGGCGAACAACCCTTTCTGCGGTTCTTCAATGAGGTCTTGCAGGACAACCCAAGCCACGAAGCGTTCGACCGGTTGGCGGGCATGTTCCGAGCGGTGGAATGCGCCTACGGCGAGGTTACGGCCACCGAAGTACAGCGGCACGGTGTCGACAGTTCTCTCCGCGCGAGAAGCATTCTGCGGGCGCTACGCGATCGTGCCAACACGCCCCGCCGCCAATTGGAGACCGCCGACCGGAAGGTCGCCTTGAAATTGATGCGGTTGCACACACCGATCAATCGGCTGATTTCGCGGCATACGCGGGCAACGCTGCGGCGCTATTTCAAGGAAGGGAAGATCACTACACCGATAGCGGATCGGGAGGTGGAGGATCAGTTCATCGATCTCTCCGCGGACGAACGCGCGCTGTATGACGCCGTAGAGGACTACATCTCGACGACATACAATCAGGCGACCTCGCAGGAGCGGAACGCCGTCGGGTTCGTGATGACGATCTACCGCCGGCGACTGGCGAGCAGCTTCTTTGCCCTTGGCCATACCCTTGAGAACCATTTGCACGCTATCACAACCTATGGCGCGGTCAGTTCGCAAGGCGACCTAGAGGAAAGCCTCGATGACGGCGCGGACGGCGACGATCCGGATATTGACGAGGCCAGCAAATTGGAACGGGCGGCGCTGGCGTTCGAAGAGAAATCCGATATCGAGCGGCTACTGAGCTTGATCCGCCGCCTGCCACCCGACACCAAGGTTGAACGTCTGCGCGCGACCATCGGGAAAATGCGCGATCAAGGATACGCACAAGTGATCGTGTTCACACAATTCACGGACACCATGGACTTTCTGCGGCGGGAAATCGGCCGCGATCCAACCCTGCGGATCATGTGCTTCTCGGGCCGGGGCGGACAGGTCCCGAACAAAGACGGATCGTGGCGCGTCATCAAGCGCGACGATGTGAAACGGCGATTCCGCGAAGGCGAGGCGGACGTGTTGCTTTGCACCGATGCCGCAGCCGAGGGCCTCAATTTCCAGTTCTGCGGAGCGCTGGTCAACTACGACATGCCGTGGAATCCGATGCGCGTCGAACAGCGCATCGGACGCATCGACCGCCTTGGGCAGCGATACCCGATCATTCGGATCATCAATCTGCATTACTCAGACACTGTCGAGGCCGACGTATATCAGGCGCTGAGCGGGCGCATCAGGCTGTTCGAAAACGTGGTCGGTCGCCTGCAACCCATTCTGGCGCGCCTGCCGACGCTCATCTCCGGGCGCGTCCTCGAAGGCAGGACAAAGGCCGCGGAGGAACGGCGCGCCGTCGTCGCCGAAATCGAAAGGGAGGCCGACCAGGTTCCAGATAGTGGATTCGACATTGATGCGGTCACCGATGCGGACCTTGAAGAGCCGGTTCAGGCGCCATCGCCGATGACAATGGAAGACCTCGACCGGATAATCTCTACAACCAAGTTACTGCCGCCGGGCATCGAAGTTCGCGCTCTCGGATCGAGAGAATATGCTTTCAATCAGCCGGGCCTCGGGCGGGAGGTCCGCGTCACTTCCGACCCGACGTACTACGAACAGCACGCCGACAACGTTGAACTATGGTCGCCCGGCAATCCGACGTTTCCCGCCGCGGAGCCGGGGGTCACGGAATTTACGGTCAGAAATCTTTCGGAACTGTTGGACAGCAAGTAGGTATTTAGTAAAGATAATTTTGAAAATCCGCCGCGCGCGAGACCGAGAAGGTCGATCCTGCTCCGCGGGCGGATTTCTCCCCCCACTCCCACCCCACCCCGGTCTTTTTCAAGGTTGCTCTTTACAGGTTTCGCCGCGGTTTTCGCGTTTCGCAGCGCGTGACCGCGAGCGCACTGCGGTTCCTTGTCATGCTCGCTCGCACGGCGGCACCGCGAGCGCGCCAATCGACGGCGAATACCCGCACTATAGGAAGGCCGCTGTGCGCGCCTCATAAGCGGCTGGCGCGCCACGTTGGCTGAAACGTGGTCGCGCGCGCGACATAAGCCTATCCGAACCATCTAACGATATTTCCGACCGGGCATGTTGGGCGCTTCGCCCTATCGACTGAAATCCAATTCGACCTGCGACAACTTGTCGCACTAATGACAGATTGACACTAACAGCGGCTAGTGACATATTGTCATTATTCGACGCGCCAACGTCGAACCAACGCAAGGATCAATCACCATGACAAAGATCGAACAAGCGGAGTCGCTTGACCGCGCCCGTAACGGCGTCACCATGACCAACTACCCGGCAATTTTCGAAGGCTTCATGGCCAAGGGCATTGCCGAAATCGATATCATGCCGCGAGAGAACGTCTTTACGTTCAATGCTTGGAAGGCTTTGGGCCGGTCGGTGAAGAAAGGTGAGCACGGCGTCAAGGTCGTAACCTTCATTGAGTGCGAGACCAAAGAGCGCGACCCGGCCACTGGCGCCGAAATGCGGCGCACCTATCGCAAGCCGCACACCACAACGGTATTCCACATTTCGCAGACGGAAGCTGAAAGCGATCGCCAGTCGCGGAAGGCTTCCAAGCCCGTCCGTTCCGTCCAGGAAAATCGCTCAAAAGCACTACCAGGATGGAAAATCGAAGCCGGCGCGCAAGTACCGGATATGCAGTATCCCGCCGCGGAGCCGGATGACGGCCAGCCGTATAGCGTTTGGGGCGAACCTGATCCGGCGCCTGTGCCCCTGCAAGGCCGCGCGGCGCACGACCGATTGCGCAAGCTTGCCAAGATTGACCCCGAAAGCATCCGGCCGCCGCGCCAATACTGGCACCCTTCGTTTGAAGGTCGTGGCGCCGGTTCCGGCGGCAAGTTTTGAGAGGGGGCGATCATGACCGCGACCGTCACCAAAATTCACCCGTCAAAGCCGGCCCGCTCTGGGGCCGGCAAGGATCGAAGCAAGGCGACCGCCCGAAAGTACAGGCGCCAGGCGCTTGCCGGTACCGCTGTCGGCATTGTCGCCGGCAGTCTCGTTGCCCTAAGCTTGACGCATCTTGCTACCGGCATTCAAGTCGTCACCGGTTCGCCCCAATGGGAAAGTTGGAGCATGGCCATCGGTATCGACTGCGGGTACGTCGCCCTCGAGCTGGCGAGCTTGACCGCGGTGACCGATGCCATCCGCAAGGCGATCGGCAAGTTCACCCGCCCGGCCATAATCGGCACCTTGGCGGGCAGTGCGGCGCTGAACGCCTTTGCCTTCGGCTCGCAAGCGCAAGGGTGGCTGGTCTACCCGGCGATCGCCTTGGGGCTTTGCATTCCGGGCCTCGTTTATGCGCTCACCCGTGTCGGCGCGGTGCTCTGGATCGAAGGGGGTGCGAAATGAGCACTTTCCATGCCCGCATGGCCCAAGCGAAGCGCGCCAAAGCCGAGGCGCGCGACCGCGGCGAAGGCCGTGGCTCATTCCGCGGCACGGTACAGCCGCGCCGACCGGATGATGAACCGACATGGTGGCTCGAGCACGCCTTCGCGCGCATCGCGCTGGGGTTGGCGCATGACCGCGCCGAAGAAGCTGCGCAGCTTGCGTGGTACGAACTCGAAAACAGCGACCCGTGGCTGGCCCACTACACTGCGGCGAAGTGCATCCCATGGTGATCGAACAAACCCCAATCGGCCCGCAATACGTCCTACCGGGCGCGGAGCGTGCCTCTGACGCCACCATGGCACAGCGCAAGGCGGATGCGCCCATGCGCCCCAAGGTGCCCCAGAAGCCGGTGGCCGGCCTATTCGGCGATGACGCCCGCCAACTCGACTTGATCGACACCATCCGGGCCGCCGATCACCGGTAATCCGGCCGAACACAGTGGGGCGAGGGCGCCAACCCTCGCCCCGTTGCCGCATCGACGGTGCGGACCACGCAAGGCAAGCCCGCGGCCGACGCAACAAACGAGGATACCACATGACCGCGAGTTAATACGTCGCCGCTCTTGAACGCTTTGGCCTCACCCCCTATGCCGCGGCGCCCGTGATCGGCGTTTCGATCCGCCAGTCGCTACGGTACGCATCGGGCGAAAGCGCGGTCCCGGAGTCCGTGGCAAAGCTGTTGCGTGCAATGGCGATCCTGAAAAGCTTGGGGCGTGACATCGATGTTTAGCGCAGGCTGGGGATTATACCTGCCTGACTTGAACCGCGCGCGCCTCGATCACCTTCATCGGGGCCGGCGCCGACCCGCCAAGCAATACCTGCGGGTCCAGCCCATGCTTCCGCGCGAGCTCCTCGATCCGCTGCACCATCGCCTCGGTCGTCAAATCCCGGTGCGTATGGGCTACCTCGATCCGCTGCTCTGCCCGAAACCCGGCCCGGTTCGCCAGCATTTCCGCCGCCCGCAGCTGGTCCTTGTGCTTGTCGTTTTGGGCTATCCGCTCCATGACGCGCAGCCCGATCAGGGCACCGGCGGACCGGTACCGCTTCGATGTCTCCTCATTGATCGCTGCGATGACCTTTTCGTCATGGGCGAGCCGCCAGCCGATTTGCTTCAAGACGGCACGGCGTTTCTTCGGAACTGTGTTGGCGTCCGCCGGAGCAAAGCCTGCCCGATCGGCAGCCCGAAGGTAGTTCGGCTTTACCTGTTGCAACAGGATCATGACGAACCGCTGCCGGCGATCCGTCAGCGCGCTCATTGCAGGACCCAAGTCGCCAAGATCGTCATCCGTCATGGTTCACCGGTCAACATTTGGTGCGCCAACCTTCCCATAGTCTTCCCAAATCCGAGCATCAAGCAGAATTAAGCGAGATATTGCAATAAAATCAATAGCCAGCTATCTGGCACTCACAGCATGCGGAACAGTTGGTCACCATGAAACGGACCTATTTACCGCTCTCGCCACGGCGTCCGCCACAGCGTCGAAAGTCAACCGGCATGAGGGGCAAATGAGCTACCTTCGTCGATCAGGTACTTTCCCCGTTTTGCGGCACCCACCACCTTGCACCCCTATAGGGGGTGCCGCAGGTGGCGCAGGTGCCGCCGATATGACTTGCCGGCGGGGGTGTTGCGGCACTTTTGCGGCACCTTTTTGGGGTACCTCATTCGCCGTCGTCATCGATTGTCGCCTGTGCTGGCGGCGCTGCCAATTCAGCGGTACCGGGGATGAAATATTTCTTCAGCTTCCGGTGCTCGTCCTCACGTTCTTCGACGGCTAACACCTTGTTTTTGCGCCACGTATTGAGAATTGAATTGAGTTTGGCGACCTCGGACTTATCCTTGGGTTGATCGGTGTAGCGCGTCTTGATCTTGAGGTGCGGGAGGTTCTCCGCCATCCACCATCCGAGCCATTTCGGTGATTGGCTGTCGGCTCGGAACGCGCCACCTTGCGCCACCTTTTGCACCACCCTGAAATCGCCTTGCTCCACTCCAATGAAAGGGTCTGGCGGATTCCATGATCTCACGCAAGCAACCTGGTCTCCATTAGGGAGGTGTTCGACCTCGATCTTCATCCATGTGGCCTTGCCGAGCGGCCCCATGTTGGCCTTCCCGTTGGCAATGCGAATGTGGAGTTTGCGCTCTTCGTCCGTCATGCCGAGCTTGTCGGCTTCCTGCGGCGTCATGAAATTGAGCACGCGTGCGGAGCGAACGGCCCACAGCACGGCGGATGCGCCGCGTCCGTCCTCTACAGTGGTTTCGGCTTGGCCAGGTTTGGGCTTGCCGGGGTGATGAAAGAGCTCTCCGGCGCTGTTGGTCGTATTCGCTATCGCGCCGAATCCCTGTTTGATCACAAGGTCCATGTGGCCGTTGTCGTTCTCCGAGACACTGTGGAACGAGACCAATGGATCGAGCATGAACACGTCAATCTTGTTCCGCTCGATAAATTCGATCATCTGTTTGACGATAGCGTCATCGATCTTCGGCTGATTGTTCGTCAGTGTGGCGACGCGCATCGGGCGATCGCGAACCGATTGCACAAACAGCCGGCCGCCAAGATCGGATTGAGTGATGCGGTAGCGCTGGCAGGTGGCGGCGACGCGGCGGTCAAGTTCGTCTTGGTCTTCTTCCCCATTGAGCAACCACGCGCGAAGCGGTCCGCCCGGCAATGGTGTGTTGGTGGACAAGTCCCGACCGACCGTCATCGTCACCGCTTCGTAGACGCTCAACGTGGTCTTGCCGCGGCCTCCGGCTGCGATGGTGGCGCCAATGGTGCGCCGGATGTAGTGCCGCCCGTAGAGGAACTGGCGCGCCGGGATCATCGCCGGGTCGCGCCACCATGGCGTATCGCCCGCGGCTGCGATCGGCCGCGGCCCGGCATGCGATGGCACGGCCGGGGCCAGGGTGCTTTTCCTTCTCATATGGTCGGCGGTCGCGTCGTCGAACCTCGCCCGCAAGGCGCCGGTGCCAATTGTGCGCGCGATCATTGGCGTCCGGTGCCTTGTTCATGCGGCGGCACCTCGCAGCCCGACCGGAATCACCTCCACGCCGCGGGCTTCGATCAAACGGACCAATTCTGCAGCAAACTTTTGTCCGTCCGCGTCGTCATCGGCGAGCACCGACACGCAATCGATCCAGGCCGGAATCCGCTCGGCAAGCGCTGGCATGCGCCGCGCACCGCCCACAGCCCAGGCACCCAAGCCGGTGGCCTCATGCACCGACAAAGCGTCCTCGATCCCTTCGGTAATTGCCAATCCGAGCAAGTCGTTCGGCGGTGCCAAGACCAGCGGCCATCCCGCCGACAGCCCGATCATCACCTTGGCGTGGTCACCGCGTTCTCGATCGCTGCCGTCCGGTAATAGCCGGGTGACGTGCACGCCCTTCACCGCCTCGTCGGCAATCGCGATGACGCCCGGCTCGACCTCGTGCGCCATCCCAAAGGCGCCGATCATCGCCGGGGCATATTCACCGCGCGCCGGCAGAAAGCGGAGTGTCGCCGGCAATGGCCCGCCATAGCCGCGTGGGCCGCGTAGGTACGCCTCAGCGATTGTGCCGGCGATCGGCTTGGATTGTGCCCAAAGCCGTTGCGCCTTGCCCAGCCGGTCGGCGCGGTGCACCCGCTCACGTTCTGTCGCTTCCGCCTTCGCCCTGGCGGGCTTCACCCGGTCGGCTGACGTGCTATTGCGGTCGAATGTGTAGCCGGTCTCTCCGCAGTGTTGGCAGCAATAGGAGGCAAAGCCCGGCTCGTTGCGCCAGATACGGAGCACGGGCTTTCGCCGGTTCGAGGGCCGGCGGTTCGGGCTACACAAGGGGCAGGGCAAATCGAACGTGCCGAGCCGGCCGCCCGTGCAGGCATCGATTTGGTCAAGGCCTATCGAGAGGCGCCGCCCCGTCATCGTAACGGGTCCTCGATCAGGTCGCGCACCACGCCGGGCTTTGCCCAACGCGGTCCGCGCACCAGCGCCGATTGATCGCGGATTCGAGATACGGTAGGAGAATTCAGCGGCCCTGCCGGTTCGCTGGATTCTCGGGGCTCACGTGCCGTTGCATCGGCTGTGGGTCCCGAACCGTTTCTGGCGCGCATTCATGCGGCCGTGACGCGCCGCGCGTTCAGCCATGCTTCCAGGTCGCCCAGCCGGTAGCCGATGCGCCGCTCGGAAATCCTGGTGATCGGCGGCGTTTCGCCGCGAGCCGTCAACCGGTCCCATGTCCGTGTGGACACGCCGGCAAGTTCGATCGCGGTCTTGCGATCGACGACGCGCAGAGCTTCCAAGCTGTCCGCGGTCGTACTGCCGCGGCGCAAGGTTTCGAGGGTGCTCGTCATGAAGTCCTCTTGCGGTGGGGCGCTTGGTGTCGCGCCGTACGATGCCGCAAGGGATGCCCGTCGATTGCTTGCTTTGTCTCGCAAAACCGAGGCGGTTAAAAAGCCCTATTTAACGCCCCGGCCAACCTTCACCCAATGGTGCGGATTTCCAGATATCACGCACCTGCCGCCGGCTGATCTGGTAGTGTTCCATTGCGGCTACGATGGCCGCCTCAAATTTTGGGGGACTGCGGCTCTCGCGAAGTTGTGCCTTGATGAAATCGACAACCATCAAATCGCGTCCCCATTTCGCGGAATTGCCGCGCGTGGGGCTTTCAAATTTGATCTTTCGTGTCGGCCGCATTCCGGGAATTTTCGACGGCGTCCGCGGATCGATTGCGAGGGCGAGTAGTTCGCCCGAAAAACCGCGCATGCTTGCGCGCACCATCCGCGCCAACGCCGCGCGCGCCTGTCTTTCTTCATGGCTGTTGTGTTTCAGATAGCTTGTTGTGACCAAGCCGTCACCTTCAAACTGACAACCCGCGAGAAGGCGAATGGCAAGGAGTTCGTCAGCACTTTTCTCGTCGTCCTTCCGGGCAGCGGGATCGCTCATGATGCTATTCATGATGTCTCCCATGAGATCGCTCATGACGCCACCGCCCGAATTGGGACAATCTTGCGTTCGCCGCCATGGACGATCGATTGCAAATGGTCCGCCCAAAGAACGAGCGCTTGGCGTTTCTCAGGCTCGTACAGGGCACGATTGTAGATGCCCGCGACGCCGCTCTTGTGCCCCGATACGTGGTTCAGCACCGCCTCGATCACATGCGGCAGCACGCCGAGGTCCGCCATGCGGGTTGCGCAGGTCCTGCGAAGATCATGCGGGGTCCAATGCGGCAACGGCGCGCCGCGGGTGGCGGCTATGCGCTGGTCGAGCCGTTCCTTGCATTTCGACCAGCCGGAAAAGCCGCGCTCGGCGGTCCCAAACACAAAATCGCGGGGGGTACCGGCCGCATTCAGGCGTCGCGGTTGTGCCGCGAGGATGGCGAGCGCCGCATTGGAGAGCGGTACTTGGTGCTGCCGGCGGTTCTTTGTCCGTGCCGCCGGCAAGGTGAAGGCGTCCTCGCCAGTTTCCGACCATGCCAAGTTGGCGATTTCGTCGGCACGCTGGCCGGTCAGCATGAGAAGCTTGATGATCGCACCGTAATGGTCATCTTCCAGTGCCCGCCAGATTGCGCGAAGCTCATCATCGGCAAGCACACGCTCGCGCGCCGCTTCCTCGTACTTGTTGGTTCCGACCACAGGATTTTGATCGGCGACACCTTCCCGCACGGCCCAGCCAAAAAAAGCCGATAGGGTCGATCGCACCCGGTTCGCCGTCACCGTCCCGCTTTCGTCCGCAATGGCCGAAATCCGGGCCGCGACCGTGCGCCGATTGATGGTCGCGAGTTGCAGGCCGTGCAGCGGCTTGGCATGCTTGAGCATGTGCCGCTCGATTTCGACATAGCTACCGGCCTTCACGCGTTCCCGCTGGCGCGTCAGATACCGCTGGCCAACGGCTTCGAAGGTCTCGGCGGCCCGCAGCCTCCCTTCGGTCTTTTCGTTCGCCGGGTCCTGCCCGAGCCGCACCTTCGCGTGCAGCGTCCCGGCCGCCTCGCGGGCTTTGCCGAGCGTCATCGCCTTGGCCGAGCCGATCGTCATCCGACGCTGCTTGTTGCCGAGTGCATATTGGAAAATCCAGACCCGCGAGCCGCCCTCGCGAATCCTCAACCCGAGCCCCGGATTGTCATCGTCGAAGACAATCCAGTCCGCTTTTCCGGCCGGCAATTTGAGACCAACCGCGTCCTTCGCTGACAGCTTCATCGCCCTTGTTCCATGCAGCTGGGAAGACCATGGGAAGATCGCAGAGGCGTCCCATTGCATTCCGTGCGCCCGCTGACTGATGGTCCTATCGCATTTACAAGGGATTGCAAGGCCTCATGGCGTCTTGCGGCATGCCATGGCGTGGGCTATGGACAG
>CAWDKL010000065.1:0-167189 GCA_963802745.1 uncultured Alphaproteobacteria bacterium
GGGGCGGCACCTTATCGGCAGCCTTCTCCGCCGACTGGTTTGTCAACACCATCAGCGACATGCCCGTGATCGTCGCGGTTCGCGACAGGGTATCCTCGGCTTCCTGGTATCTGCAAACTTTAGCGCGCACGCCCATGTCCCGATCGTGCAGGCACTGCGGCGTGCCTATGTGGGCACCGCCCGCTCCGATTTGTATGGCCCGATCTGCGTCGCCTCGCACGAACGGGGTCGCGGGTTGGCCTCACGGATGTTCGCCGCGCTGCGCAGGCAATTGCCCGGACGGGAAGGGATCTTGTTCATTCGCCGGGACGATGCCGCCTCATTGCGGGCTCACGCCAAGATGGGCATGGCTGAAGTCGCCGTATTCAAGCACGCCAGCACCGCCCATGCGGTGCTCTCCTATAGGGGCTGATCCAAGGATTCCAAAACGCCATTTCCTGGCGACGCCGGTCTAGCGGCGCGCCAGGTGCTTGACCTCGCTCAAGAGAAAATTGCCGACGCGCTTGCCGCGGTTGCGCAAGATTCGCAGCATCCCGGCATCGACGAAATAGGTGAGCAGAATGCTGTCGCGCGTGTCAACCTCGGTGCCGACCGGATCGGCCGAATGCCAGGTGTTGTCGCCGACCGCAAACGCGTAGCCGGTATTGGGAGCGAATTTCATCTGGCAGATTTTGGACAATGAGCCGTCCGGCAGGCGCTCATGGAAGATGGTGCCGATATGGGTCGCGGACGCATCGCGCGGCAGATAAAGCTGGATCGTCATCCCCTTCCATTGGGTATCGGTGTGGGGAGTGATCCGATAGCCCGGAATGTCGCGGGTGAGCACAGGGATCGGATACATCCCGACGGAAGCAAAGTCCTCACCGAAGCGGCGCTTTAGTCCGGGCGCCAGCCTGCGCATGAACGCGGCCTGTACGTCCTCCGAGGTCAGGGCGCGGCCGACCAGATCCCATAGCTGACGCTTGGCTGGCGTAAGGTGCCGAATATATTCGGGAAACAGGTCGATCTTGACCCGGGTCGAGGTGCCGTCGGGGCGAATATTGCCGCGGTTGCGCCCCGGCAACGGCCGGTAGTCGGAAGCCTCCGGCATGGCGGCGATCATGGCGGCATAAATGTCGTCCGGAAATACCCGATCGAATTCGAGGTGAAAGAACGGAGCCTCGACCGAGCGCCCCGCATCGATGTTGTGGATGATGGCCTCGGTCAGGCTGCTCACGTCGCTGCGTTGCACCATGGTGTCCCCCTGTTGCGGCCGAATTTGCCTCGGCAACCCATCGCGGACGTGCCTCGCTTCTGGCCGAACCCCGGCGATTTGTCGAGATGCGGCGCTCCGGCGAACCGGTGCCTTGGTGGCGCACCGGCGGCCGCGATGCCGACCGCGACATCGTCTCCAACGGCCTTGCGTCCGCTTCGGAACGGCAAAAGATCTTTTTCCTCCGTGCGACTTAACCTATGGACATGGCGTTAACGAGTTCCGGCGGTTCCGCGGGTCATGCGGGGGAGAAAGCCAAATGAGTAAGCAAATCGCCAAGCGCGCCATGCGCGGCGTGGAGGTCTCGGCGATCGGCTTCGGCTGCATGTCGCTGTCCAACGTCTATGGCCCCAGCGACGACGAGGCCGGGATCGCCTTGATCCGGGAGGCCATCGACAGTGGCGTGACGCTGCTCGATACCTCCGACATGTACGGCTTTGGGCACAACGAGACGCTGGTCGGCCAAGCCATTGCGGGCCGGCGCGCCGAGGTGTTTCTGGCGACCAAGTTCGGCAATCTCGGCGGCCGCGGCGGGAAAATCGCCGACGGGCGGCCGGAATATGTGGTCGCCGCATGCGAGGCGAGCCTCAAACGCCTCGGCGTCGAGGTGATCGACCTGTATTATCAGCATCGCATCGACCCGGCCGTGCCGACCGAGGACACGGTCGGCGCCATGTCCCGGCTCGTGGAGCAGGGCAAGGTACGGCTGCTGGGCTTGAGCGAGGCGCGGCCGGAGACCATCCGCCGGGCCAACCGGGTTCACCCCATCGCCGCGGTGCAAAACGAATATTCCCTGCTCTACCGGGTCGAGGGCGAGGAGACGCTGCAAACCACGCGCGAACTCGGCATTGCGTTCGTGGCTTATTCGCCGCTCGGCCGCGGCCTGCTGACCGCCAAGGTCGAAGAACCCGCAACCTTGGCCGAGACCGACACGCGGCGCCGGCACCCGCGTTTTGCCGGCGACAACCTCACGCATAATCTCGATCTGGTACGCCGCATCGAGGCGATTGCGCAGCGCAAAGGCTGCACGCCGGGCCAGCTGGCGCTGGCGTGGCTGCTCGCCCAGGATCCGAGCCTCATCCCGATCCCGGGAACCAAGCGGAAAGAACGCCTGCACGAAAATTTGGGCGCCCTCGATGTCGTGCTCAGCGCCGCCAACGTCGCCGAGATTTCGCAGGCCATCCCGGCCGGTGCCGCCGCCGGCACGCGCTATCCCGAACCGCAAATGGCCGGCGTTTTTTTGTAGCGCTGAAACGCAGCCGATCTGAGCCTCAAGGGGCGCCGGGCGAGTGTGCCAGCATGACCGTTTCTATGACCGGGGGCTTTGCTTGGATCCGGTCATAGAATGGGACGGACGTGCTCGACAGTGACGCCCATGGGTTGCACCGGACAGAGCAGGTGCGGCAACGGTCAAAGGATCACTGGTTCTGATTCTCGTCGCCCGCATTGGCGCGGATCACTTGCTTCCCGTTCGGGAGCGTGGCTTGGATAAATTGGCCGCCACGCGAACCGTCCTTCATCGGATGAAACGTCACCGAAACCGAATCGCCGGGCTTCACCAAATCGGCGCGCATGCCCATGGTGATCAGCCGCGACGGCGAACTCAGCTCGATCGCCCAACGCACCGGCCGGCCCGTCTTCTCGTCATTGGCGGTGAAGCGAAGCCAGGAATGCGGATTGACCCATTCGAATTGCGTCACCGTGCCCTGCATCGTCACGGTCTTGTCGGCATCGAACATCGCGAAGGAATGATGCGCGGCTGCGGACCCTATTCCTGCGGCGGCCGTCATGGTGGCAAGGCCGGCGGCGGTCAAGCTGACGATTTTCTTGTTCATCTGCGTCTCCCCGAATGATTGGCCATTGGTCGTTTGTTTTGTTAAACTATAACATAGTGGAACGAAGCGCCACAAGGGATCGTGGTGACCGAGATCGCGGCGGCCGGCAATCGGGGCGACGCGGGCGGTGAGCCGCGGCCTTGAAGGCGAGATGATGAACGGGAGGAATCGATGCGGTTGACGGCCTGGGGGATTTTGGCGAGCGCCGCGCTGATGGCTGTATCCGGCCCGGCGATGGCCGCGTGGCACGGCTATATCAGCCATCCGCTGGGATTCGGATTCGCGGCGCCCGGTGAGTTGAAGGTGGAGAAGGGAACCTATCGCAGTGCGTTGGCGGGTGAGCGCAACACGACGGTCTACCGCTTTTTCGACGACGACATCGAATACAAGGCGGTGGTCATCGACATGACCGACAAAGCCAACAATGCCGCGAACCTGCTCGGCGAGGCCGAGTATCTGTTTCAGGAAAACAAGAAAGTGGTGATGGATACGTTCGGCGGCGTCGATCGCCAGCATGGACGCAAACTGACCGTCGATCTTCCGAACAATGCCGGCCGGTCAACCGCGGCATTCTTTTTCATCAATGGCCGCATCGTCTCGCTGCAGGCGACGGTTCTGCCCGCCAATGGCGATTACGAGACACCCGAAATGGGACGTTTCGTCGATTCGCTGACGTTCTTCACGGTGCGCGTCGCCGAGGATGCCATCGAACTGCCGGCGCCGCCGAAATAGTCGGCCACGATCTTTCGTGGCGATCCAGCACACGCGAGACCAAGCGGATCGACAGGTTCGGCGAAAACCGCTCCGCAAATCAAGGGAGGACGACAATGCGCATAGCGATGGTGGCGGCTGTGACCGCCGTGGCTGCGACGCTCGCGGCAATGCCGGCGCAAGCTGCCTGGAAAAACTACGTCAATCGCGAACTCGGTATCGCCTTCTCGGCGCCAGGCGAGGTCAAAACCGAGATCGGTAATTTCCGCGGCAATATCGCCGGTCCGCGGCAAAGCGTCGTGTATCGGTCCGTGGAGGACAATATCGAATACAAGGTGACGGTGATGCGCTTCTCCCAGGCCCAGGCGGAGGGCGCCACTATTCTGGGCGAACGGGAATTCATGTTCCAGGCCCGCAAGAAAACCGTGTCGGACAATTTTGCCCGGGTCGGTACGGGCGAGGATATGGTCTACGGCCGCAAATTGGTGGTCGATCAGCCGGACAACAAGGGCCGCACCACGGGTGCATTCTATTTCAACAAGGGCCGGCTCATCGCCCTTGAGGCCACCGTACTGCCCCGCGGCAATCTCGCCTCGCCCGACCCCAGCCGGTTCGTCAACTCCCTGAGTTTTGCATTGGCCCACACCGAGCCCGGCGCCGTGGAACTGACGACACCGCAGCTTGAATAGGATCGCGGTGTCGGTGCGGTCCGGGCAGTTGGGCCGGGGCCGCATTCAAAAGCGCGATCACCGGCTTGCGGTTAAGGCTACACCCGCTTCCCGGAAGACGATCGAACGGGAAGTCCACCGCGTTTACGGCCCTACGGCGCAGTCTCGCCAATAGGGCCGTCTGAAGGATGCGATCTCGGCTATTCCAGAGGACCAGCGTCACTCCTTCAGTTCATCTTCGAGCGACGTGCATTCGCGGTTATCGGCGCGCGCTTCGTATTTCGACAGGTTGTCCTTGTCGTAAATCGCCGGCTTCAGGATCAACTCCTTCGGTACCGGCTGTTTGCGCAGGCTGCGCGCCGCGATCTCGGTGCCGAGGCACCCGATGATGAAGCCGTTGAACTCGCCGGTAGCCAGCATCCGGCCGGCCTTGATCAGGTCGATGGCTTCCTTGCTGCCGTTGACCCCGACCACCGTTGCCTTGCGGTTGCGCTTCTCCAGCACATCGACCGCGGCCGCCGCCATGGAGTCGTTGGCGGCCAGCACGCCGTCGATCTGGGGGAACTGCTTGATCCAGGCTTCCATCGCATCCTGGGCCGGCCGGCGCTGGTAGTTCGCGGACTTCGAGGCCAGCAGCTTTACATTCTGTGCCTCCTTGATGGCGTCGTTGAAGCCCTTCACGCGCTCTATGCTGGCGGTGGCGGTCGGAATGCCTTCGAGGATGACGACGTTGCCCTTATTGCCGAGCGCTTTGAACAGGCGGCGCGCGGTGGCGAGCCCGATCTGGTAATCATCCGGCAGCACGGAGGCGACAAAGCTGCCGCCGGTCGCGCGGTCGGTAATTTCGATCACCGGAATTTTCGCCTCGTTGATCTTGGCGATCGCGGCGTCGAGCTTTGTTTTGTCGACCGGGTCGAACACGATGGCGTCCGGCTTCTTGGCGATGGCGTCGTTCACCAGCCTGGTCTGCTCGTCGGCGTTATCGGGCGTCGTCGGCACGTAATGGGAGATGTCGATGCCGAGCTTCTTGGCGGCCACGTCGGCGCCCTGACGGATCGCCTTGGAGAACGGGTTGGTGACGTTCTTGGTGAAGACCGCAATCGACTCCGCGCCCGCGCCATGCGACGGGACAGTTGCGGCGATCGCCAGCACGGTGAGTACCGGAATTGCATGTTTCATGGTTTCGCTCCCTTGGTATGAAGCCGTCCTAGCATATCATCGGAACCTGTCCATGGGGACGGGGCAGGCGCATTTCGTCGCAAACCGCTCCGCGCAGACCGCGGCAGAGCCACGAACGAGGGAGCGCGGAAGCGCGGGATTTCGCCGTAACACCAAGCGCCTTACAATGCACTTCGCACAACGGCGCCGGGCGACCGCAAAGCCCGATCAGGGAGAACGTCATGGTGATGCGTCAGATCCAGCTGCCGCTTGCGGCCCTGATGTGTGTCGCGATGCCGCTGGCGGTGCTCTCGGCATTATCCGATTTGGCCCGGGCCGACGATCGGCTCAAAATCGCGGTAGCGCAGCGCGGACAGTGGGACACCGCCATCGCGGAACTCGGCGAACGCTCCGGCATCCTCAAGCGCCGCGGCATCGCGCTCGATATCCTCTACACGCAAGGTGGCCCCGAGGCCCATCAGGCGGTGATTTCCGGCAGCATGGATATCGCCTGCGGGGGCGGCATCGAGTCGGCGGTCGGCGCCTTTGCCAAGGGCGCGCCGGTGCGCATCATCGGCAGCGCCATGATCGGCTCGCCGGATACCTATTGGTTCGTGGTCGCCAATTCGCCCATCAAATCGCTGGCCGACGCCGCCGGCAAGACCATCAGCTATTCGCAGAACGGTTCGTCGAGCCATACCGCGCTGTTGGCGCTGCTCGGCCAGTATAAGGTCGCGGCACGGCCGGTGGCGACCGGCGGGCATCCAGCCACCTTGACGATGGCGATGACGGGGCAGATCGACATCGGCCGCGGCGCCGCCCCGTTCGGCCTCGAACTCGTGGACGAGGGCAAGATACGCATCGTCGCCCGCGGCAGCGAGATTTCCGCGCGGGCCGACCAGACGGTGCGGATCTGCATGGCCAATGCCCAGGTGCTGGGCAAGCGCCCCGATGCGATTGCGCGTTTCATGCAGGGCTATCGCGATACGCTCGACTGGATTTATGCGGACCCGGCGGCGCTGACCTTGTACGAGGCCTTTTCCAGCGTGCGCCGGCCGCTGATGGCCAAGGTGCGCGACGAATATTTCCCCAAGGCGACGTTATGGCCGGACGAGATCCGCGGGCTCGATCTGGTGCTGGCGGATGCACTCAAGAACAAATTCATCGCCCGGCCGCTGACCGCGGCGGAGGTCAAGGACATGGTTCGGATACCGGCGGCTATAAAGTGAGGTATCTGACAAGCCATTTCGAGCCCCGCGGTGGGCGACGACGCGTCATAGCTTCGGCAGGATTCCTTCACATCAACCGCGGTCGGAAAGTGACCGCGCGACAAGATCACGAACCGCCACGAGGTCGCGCACGACCGCCCGGCAGAGCGCCCTGATCTCGTCAGTCGGCGCTACCAGGTCGGGCACCATGATGGTCGCCATCCCGGCGGCGCACGCAGCGCGAACGCCACCGGGCAAATCCTCCAGTGCCAGACAATGTTCCGGACGGGCGCCCAGGGCCTCGGCAGCTCGGAGAAATGTTTCGGGGTGCGGTTTGCCGTTAGCCACGTCTGACCGTGGTCTAGCTCCGATGCTGTTCACTCAACGTGGGGAGCGCGCGTTCCCTCTCTCCGCGGCGTTCTTCACGCCGTGGGGAGAGGGTTAGGGTGAGGGGCAGGGCCGCGCCCCGACAGCGCGGCCTCGTCTCTCGTAACAGCAGTGAATACAGGAGTGCCCCCGAAGTCCCTAGCGGACACCTGCCCCTCACCCTAACCCTCTCCCCATCGTGAAGAACGATGGGGAGAGGGGACGTGCGCATCCTCATGTTAAGTGAACGGTATTGGGTCTAGCTCGGCCTAGCTCACGCGGGATCGAGGCCGTGCTTGCGGATCACCGGCGCCGCCTCCGGCCCCGAGAGAAACTTTAGCAGCTGTTGGGCGGCGACCTTTTCTTTCGAAGCGACCAAAATGCCACCGGAGCGCAGCGTCACGTCCTGGAATTCCGCCGGCAGGGGCCCAAGGTAATCGACGCCGGGAAAATGGGAGAGTTCGTTGGTCTGCTGGAATCCGATGTCGGCCTCGCCCTTGGCAATGATGGTGCCGACCAGCGTGCCGCTCGGCGGCAGCTTCACCCGGGACTTGACCGCCTCGGCGATGCCCATTTTCCGCAGCATGCGGTCGATCGCTTCGCCGCTCGGACCGGTGGTATAGCCGATCGATTTGGCGGCGAGCAGCGCGTTCTTGAGCGCTTCCGGCGAGGCCACGTCGGGTTTCGGCAGGCCGGAGCGCACCCCGATCCCGATGCCCGACTTGGTGATGTTGACGCGGCTGCCGGCCAAAACCTTGCCGGACTTGATGAAGTCATCGATGGCGGTGTCGATGAGGATGACGACGTCATAGGCTTCGCCGGCCGCGATCCGCTTTTGCAGATCGGAGGTTCCGACAAATGTCGTCGTCACCTTGTGTCCGGAAGCCTGCTCGAACCGCGGCACCAGTTCGCGATAGATTTCCTCGGTGGCCCGCGTGGACAGCACCTTGATGTCCGCCGCATCGCCCGCGCTGCTGCCGAGAACGACGACTGCGGCCGCGATCCACCATGGTGTTTTCATTGCGTGTCTCCCTTGCGGACTTCCGTCTTCGGATCAGAGGCTTCCGATGCATCAAGTAACAAAGGCAAAAGTCGTGACCGTTCCCACGGGTCATCGCCGGGCGAAGTCCCGGCCATCTCGAAAATCGGCGCACCGTGCCCTGCTAAACGAGATCGCCGGGACAAGCCAGGACAAGCCCGGCGATGACGAACGGGTCGCCACGAGTTTTGCGCCTGTTACGCATCAAGCGGACAGGCCGGTTCGTGCGTAGAGTTCGGCAAGCGGCGTCCGAAACGCTATGCTGGTCAAGATCAAATCACCGCCGGTGATTTGATCGGTTCGCTCAGGCCAGGCCCCCTCCGGCGAGCGCCGAAGGATGTCGGCAGCGATCCGGCCGCTGTGCAGGACCAAAATTTCCTGCACGCTTTTTATGCTCGTGTAGGCCCATACGTTGGACCAGGTTTTGGCTTGATTGCCGGGCGATAAGATTTCGACCAAAAGCACCGGATCGGCCAACGTCGGCTGCCCGGGTCGCAACGGCGTGCAGGTGACGCCGAGATCGGGCACGCGCATGTTCCGGTCAGATAGCACCGGCGGGACGACCCCGGGATTGGCGATGACAGCGCAATCGGAACGCTGCGCCCGCAAGTGATCACGGATCAGGCTTCCGAGCTCGTTCTGCAGAAAGCCGTGGATCGTGCTCGCCGGCGCCATCGCCCGCGGTACCCCGTCGATCAATTCGTATCGCAAGCCGTCGCCGCTTTCCCAGGCCAGGAAATCCTGCAGCGACATATGGATGGGGAGCCTCGCTGGCGCGGTCATGGTGTCCTTTTATCAGACTCACGAGCCATGGACCACGGGGCATTACGCCATTTCGTGGCCAGCTCCCATGCATTACCGTAGGCGAGAACGGCGGCGCAATAAAGCAATTGCGCCGCTATGCTTGCTCCGATGCCCGGTGTGTCGAAGGGAGTTGGCGACGTTGTGCCTCCAAACACGAAAGGCCGCGTGATGCATGCGCTTACGCTGCCGATTACCCCAAAAACACCGCCGGCTGCCCCGCTCAGTTCGCTCAGCCGAACCCGCGGTCGATCGCTGCGATCGTGGGATCACCCAGCAGATGCGCCCCCCAGCCGCTCCGCTGCATTCGGTCGGCGAGTTTTGGCGCGGCGACGGTTGCGAGCGCGGCCACGCCCAGCGGAATTGCGCTCGGCCAGTCGCGCCGCACGGGGGTGAGTTCCTCCACACTGCCGGCAAATGCGCCATGGCGGAGCGTAACATCATAGGCTAGGCGAGCGATGTCGCGCCGGGTTCCGCCGGCCAAGGCGCAGCCGAGCAGCGCTTGCAGGCCGAGATGGGTGCGCACGCCTGCGCGCCCCTCGGCGATCGTGGCCGGACGTTCACCGAGCGACACCGCCAGCAGCACTGCGACGAGATCGGCGCCGGCGAGCGCCGCATTCATGGGTTCGACAAGGCGCGGATTGCAATCGATATAAACCGGTGCGCCGGCGCCGCCGGGGCGGATGTAATCGACCGACAGCGCGCCGTGCCAGGCCAGATGGGCGCCGATGCGCGCGAGATCGGCCCGCACACCCGGCCGGCTGACGCTTTCCTTGATGGCATCGCCGCCGCCGGCACCAAGGGCGACTTGCGCATAGGCATGGAAGCCGACGAGGTCACCGCCGCAGAACACCGCCTGGGCATGCTCCACGGTCCCGGCGATGAAATCCTGCAGCAGCAATTCGCCGATGCCCGTGAGCTGCGGCAGCGCGGCGGCGAGATCCGCCGGGCCACGTAGCACCCAGGTGGCCCGGCTCGCCGTGCCGATCGGCGCCTTGACGACGCATGGAAACCGGACCGCGGCCTGCAGGTCGTCCCGAGACTTCAGCATCGTGGTCGCCGGCTGCGGCAGGCCAAGCTCGGCGAGGACCTGGCCGAATCCGCTTTTGCTGTGGGCGGTGCGGTAGCTCGCGTAGGACGGCAGCGCGATCCCGGTGAGCGGCGCGAGGCGCTCCGGCACGCGGGCGAACAGCAGGCCCTGTTCGTGGATCGGCAGCAGCACGTCAAAATGCCGCCGCTTGAGCAAATCCTCCACAAACGCCAGATATCCGGCCGGGTCGTCGCGCAAGCCCGGACAGCGGTGAAACCGCGCCGGAAACCGGCTGAAACGGGACAGGCAAAACCGGTCCGGATCGCAGATCTCGACCGCATGCCCCTGCCCGGCCAGCACGGTGAGCGCCTCCCGCGCCGAGGTGCTGGACCCCTCGGACAGCAGGACGCGGAGCCTGGCGGCACGTTTTCCGTCGGGCGCGGTAATTGTCACGACGGGCTCGAGGCCATGTCAGTCAAGTCAAACGTCGCCACGCCAACTCGGCGCGCCGCGCGAACCAGAGCCGTATCCTTGCTGGACAACGGTAGGCCACGCCGCATCGCCAGTTCCAGATACGCGGCATCATAGGCGGTCAAACGCTCTGATCTGGCCACCGCCAAGATTTCCCGCCAAGCCCGCGTGGCCGTCTCATAATCGGTCGCAATCGGCAAATCCGCGATCAATTGCAATCGCGTGGCGATATCACCTGCCGTGATCCGGCCCCGCTTCTCTGCCTGAATAAGCACATTGGCGATTTCCAGGTGCCAAAGCATGGGAACTACCGCGCCGTCATCACGCACGCGTTCGAACAGGGCGTCACTTGCCGGTGATGCTTCGTCCGCGAAACACCAGCTCAGGGATACCGACGAATCGATAACGACACTCACTTCCGTCCTTCGTCGCGCAGCATCTTCCAAGGCAGGCCCAAAATGGTTCCTTCGCGCAACGCCTTCAGCTTGGCGAACGCTTCGTTGGCGCGGGAACGATCCGCCTCGACGGCACTTACCAAGCGGGCAATAGGCTTGCCATGCTTGGTAATGACAATCTCCTCGCCTTCGGCAACGCGGTCGAGCAGGGTTGCAAAGCCGGCTTCCGCTTCGGATGTCCCAACGGTGATCATCGGATGCTCCTGTTCATACCTCATATTTGGCATCAAGTTACGAAATTACGCATGCAAAAATATCACATTCTGTGGGCACAGACGAGCATGCGGAAATTGAGGCAATTTGGGATCGTCTTAGCGATCTCTCGACATCATAATCGAGGGCCTGCGGTCGGACACGATCCTTGCCGAGGAGACGCCAGGGCGGGTAACGCCGGGGAAAACGGCGGCGTCCCTCTGCGGAGGCTACAAGGGCTCGAATCCGGTATAAGCTACGCCCCACGCGACCCGGTTTTTCCGTCATATCCCCACCGAGACCTGCATGACCGACGCAATCCCCTTCAATCGGGTTCTCAACCTCACGCCCGGCGCCGTCAACGAGGTGGTACCCGGAGTGCGGCGGATCCTCGCGGACAATCCGGGGCCGTTCACCTTCAAGGGGACGCTGAGCTATATCATCGGCCGTGGCAAGGTGGCGATCGTCGATCCCGGTCCGGACGACGCGGCGCATCGGGCGGCGCTGCTCGATGCCGTGCGCGGCGAGAGCGTGACGCATATCATCATCACCCATACGCATCGCGACCACTCCCCCGGCGCCGCCGCCATCAAGGCGGCGACCGGCGCGCCGACTTTCGCAGAGGGGCCGCACCGGCCGGCGCGTCCGCTGCACCTCGGTGAGACGAGCCGGCTCGACGCCGGCGGCGATACCGCGTTCATGCCCGACCATCGGGTTGCGCATGGGGACGTCATCGCGGGCGACGGCTGGGCGCTTGAAGTGGTGGCAACGCCCGGCCACACCGCCAATCACATGGCCTACGCGCTCAAGGGCACCGAGGTGCTGTTCTCCGGCGATCACGTGATGGGCTGGTCAACCTCGATCGTCGCGCCGCCGGACGGGGCCATGCGCGATTACATGGCCTCGCTCCATCGGCTCGCGGCGCGGCCCGAGACCGTGTATCTCGCCGGCCATGGCGATGTGATCCGCGACGCGCCGGATCTGGTTGCCCGCTACATCGCGCATCGCCGCGCCCGCGAAGCCGCGATCCTGCGCGGCCTTGGCGAAGGCGAAACCGACATCGCGGGCTTGGTGCGCGCGATCTATGTCGGACTCGACCCGCGGCTTGTTGGAGCCGCCGCACTGTCCGCGCTGGCGCATCTGGAAGATCTGGTCGCGCGCGGAGTCGTTTCGACCGACGGCGCGCCGTCCCTGTCCGGCCGCTATCGCTTGCCCGACTGACCGGATTTCGCCGCGGCCGGTGGCGCGGGCTTGGCAGGAGCGGGTTTCGCCGGCGTTTCCGGGATGGCGGCATCGTCGATGGCGTCGAGCAGCCCGAGCACGCGATCCGCATTGGCGCCGAAATCCGCCACGCCGTAGCGCGAAGCGGAGCGCACGTCCACCCGGGCGCCTTCACGCGTCGGGCGAATACGCACCACCACATCGTCGCGAAACCCCATGATGGGGGTTCGGGCAATCGCCTCGATATGTCCCTCGCGATTGAACAGCGGTACCCGGGCATCGACGATGCGCCATTTGCGCTTGGTGATGACCTTGATCGCACCGTCGAACGCCGCCCTAGGGCTGACGGTCACGAACAGCGGCTCGATGTCCGGCCACGCCTTACTCTGCAATTCGAACGTGGCCGGACCCGGATAGGCATTGGTGCTCGGCCGCCGCAACCGGGCGACCACATCGAAGCGCGGCGGGTCGGATGCGTCCGTGGTAATGTCGTTGATGCGGGGCAGCTTCCAGCCCTTATAGGCGAGGTAGCCCGGATAGCCGAGCATGACGATGCCGATGAATACCGCGGTGACGGCCTGAAAGAACCCCGGACCGCCGTTGATCCACAGCGCCACGAACGAGGCAAACGCCAACACGATCGCGACCGCCGCCAGCACCAACGCAACCCCAAAGGTCACCAGCACCGGCATGATTTCCAGCAGATCTCCGCGTGCGAAGACGATGGCAAGCGCCGCCACCGCAAGCGCGAACACCGCAATCCGGCGCGCCCACACGGCGAGCCGCGAGGGCGGCTCCTCGGCGAGACGGCGGGACAGGGCCAAGGCCATGGCGGTCATTTGTGGAGCCTCCGAAGCCGCATGACGTCTCGCATAAATGCGATTTCCTTGCGGCGCAATGGGAAATCCTCAGTCACACATGCACCGCCGGCGCCGCTTTATCCAATCATGCATCCTGCTTCGCTGCGACCATGTTTTGGCAAGGCGATTGAGAATGATAGGAAGTCGGCTTCGATCGTTCTGGGGAGACCAACATGACATACCGAAGTTCCGTAGCGTCTATCGCAGTCGTCGCTGCCTTGTGCACAACCCCAGGTACCGGCACTTCAGCGCAGGACCTGTCGAAATATCCCGACTGGTCGGGACAGTGGAAGACGGCGAGAAGTCCCACGGCGCCGTCTGCCTTTGGGGTCAACTGGGATCCCGACAAGGGCTCCGGCTTGGCCCAGCAGGCGCCGCTGACGCCGGAGTATCAGGCCCGCTATGAGGCCAATCTGGCGGATCAGGCGGCCGGCGGGCAGGGCGACGAGCGACACGGTTATTGTATCCCACTCGGGATGCCGCGGGTGATGACGGTGGTCTATCCGATGGAAATCGTCATCACCCCCAAAACCACCTACATTTTGACCGACAATAGCGAGCCACGCCGCATTTTTACCGACGGACGGGAATGGCCGAAGGAGATCGAACCCTCCTTCAACGGGCTTTCGATCGGGCATTGGGTGGATGCGGACGCCACCGGCCGCTACGCCACGCTTGAAGTCGAAACGCGAGGGCTCAAAGGTCCCCGCACGTTCGACGCCAGCGGCATCCGCATGCATGATGACGACCAAACCGTCGTCAAGGAACGGATCCATCTCGACAACAGCAACCAAAATACGCTGATCGACGAAATTACCACGATCGACCATGCCTTGACCCGGCCCTGGACGGTCACCAAGAAATATGCGCGGGACCCGAGCACCACGCCGATCTGGCGGTTCAACGAATGCGCCGAGAACAATCCGCTGATTTTGGTCGGCAAGGAAAGTTACTACATCAGCGGCGACGGCTTTCTGATGCCTGTGAAGAAAGGTCAGCAGCCTCCGGATTTGCGTTATTTCAAGCCGGCGGGAAAATAGCGCGGATAACCTTGTCGACGGCCGCATCGATCCTTGCGGCGCGGCCCGGCGCGGCAGGTGACTTCGCGATCCTACGCGGTGGGCAACCGGTAGTCGCGAAAGCGCTCGCGGAGCGCGGTCTTCTGGATCTTGCCGGTGGCGGTGTGGGGGATTTCGTCGATGAATACCACATCGTCCGGCATCCACCAGGTCGCCACCTTGCCGCGCATGAAGTCCAGCAGTTCCGCCTTTCCGACGGCCTCGCCCGGTTTCGCTACGACGATCAGCAGCGGGCGCTCATCCCATTTGGGATGGCATACCCCGATGACGGCCGCCTCCGCGACCTTCGGATGGCCGACCGCGAGGTTTTCGAGATCGATCGAGGAAATCCATTCGCCGCCGGACTTGATGACGTCCTTGGCGCGATCGGTGATCTGCATGTAGCCGTGCTGGTCCATGGTGGCGACATCGCCGGTGTCGAAAAATCCTTGCCCGTCGAGAATATTCCCGTCGTCCTTGTAGTAGGCACGCGCCACCGCAGGCCCACGGACCATCAGGCGGCCGAACGACTTGCCGTCCCACGGCACCGCGCGCCCGGCATCATCCTCGATCTTCATCTCCACGCCGAACGGCGGATGGCCCTGTTTTTGCTGGACGTCGAGCCGTGCTTCGCCGGTGAGCCCGGCATATTCCGGCTTGAGCGAGCCCAGCGTGCCGAGCGGCGACATCTCCGTCATGCCCCAGGCATGGATCACCTTGACGCCATAGACATCCTGAAATTTTTGCGTTATCGCGCGCGGACAGGCGGAGCCGCCGATCACCACCCGCTTGAGATCCGGCAGCCGGCCGCCGGTGGCGTCGAGATATTGCAGCAGCATCATCCAGACGGTGGGCACCGCGGCCGTGCAGGTGACCCGGCACGATGTCAGCAGCTCGTAGATCGAGGCGCCGTCAAGCTTCATGCCCGGCATGACCAGACTGGCGCCGGCCATCGGCACCGAGAAGGCGAGCGACCAGCCGTTGGCGTGAAACAGCGGCACCACTGCCATCGCGATGTCGCACGACGACATCCCGAAGGCGTCGGGCTGCAAGGCGCACAGCGCGTGCAGAATGTTGGAGCGGTGGGAATACACCACGCCCTTGGGATTTCCCGTAGTGCCCGATGTATAGCACATGCCGGCGGCGGTGTTTTCGTCGAAGGATTTCCAGGCGAAATCGCCGTCCACCTCGGCAATCCATGATTCGTAGGCCACCGCATTGCGCAGCGTGGTTTGCGGCATGTGGGCGGCGTCGGTGAGCACGATATAGCGCTCCACCGTTGGCAGCTTGGCGGCAAGCTTCTCCAGCAGGGGCAGGAAGGTCAGGTCAGTGAAAACGACGCGATCCTCGGCGTGGTTGATGATCCAGACGATCTGCTCCGGAAACAGCCGCGGATTGACGGTGTGATAGATCGCGCCGATGCCAAGAATGCCGTACCAGGCTTCGAGATGCCGCCACGTGTTCCAGGCGAGCGTCGCCATCCGGTCGCCGAGCTTGATGCCGTCGCGTTCCAGCCGCTGGGCGACGCGGAGCGCGCGGGCGCGGATTTCCGCATAATTGGTAGTGTGGATCGGCCCCTCGATCGACCGCGACACCACGCTCCGAGCGCCATGATAGGTCGCTGCATGGTCGATCACCCGATGGCACAGCAGCTGCCAGTCCTGCATTAAGCCCAGCATGTCGTTTCCCCTCGTGCCCACGCTATACGCCGACGTGCGGCGCGGCGTTGGTTGGGCATTTTGACCAAACCTAGTGCATGGTTCTTGCCTTTCCAATCATAGGCCCGCGACGTTCCGGGCTGCGACCCGAGAAGCCGCAACCCATCGGCGGATGGTTGGGCACGGTCGGCGCGGGGGAACTCGGCGTCAAGCCGCAGCGTGAGCGCGATACGCTTCCGGCGACGACCATTCAGACCATTATTCTGGTTCTTCTGCGTGCTGTTGTTCCGGCACGGGATCGTGGGCGAATTGCCGGCAAGGCTGCGGTTCGGACCGTAGTCTCAGATGACCGCCCGGCGGCAGGTACCTGCGGTAGCCGCCGCGCGCGGACTTCACTCTGGGGGCTTGGAGTCCCGTTGCTGTCTCGAACTCCGAGGGAATCGGCAGCCGGTACGTGTCCCGGTTGATCCGCTGACCCGTCAGCGCACCTGGATTTGCCTTATCCTGCAGCCGCAAGCCTGGCGTCGGCGCCCCCGGGATGAGGGGCGACGTCACGATTGAGCAGGCCGGCCAGGGCTCGCATTTGTGTGCATCTTCGGCTTGCGCCGTGGCGGTCAGGAAGACCATCAGTGCCGCAAGCACCGTTGCCGGAGCGATCATGGGGACGATTTCTCCCGTTGTGGCGTGGAGGGTGGCAATGCGATGGTAACGGCGCGAAAGCCGAATACGACGGGGCGCTGAAACACTTGTTTGAGCGCAAGCTGCGTTTCATCCCCTCGGGACGCGTTGATTGCCGCGCTGTTGGGATTGGCCGCTGCGGGGCGTGCGGGACTGGACGTTCCCCCCGTTTCAGCCGATCCGTTGCCTGCGGTCGTCGCGCCCGACGCCGGCATTTCCGCCGTCATAGCGACTTGACCGCTCCGGGAATCCTTGCGCGCCCGTTTCTGTTGAATCTCGCGCGTGGAGTAGGTTCGTATCACGAGACTGATTTGCAGTCTGGTGAGGTAACGGCCCTCCGGGGCGGCCAGGACGCGGTCGTCCGTGACATACGCAAGGGCACGCCGAACGAATTCATCGGTGCAGTAAATGGCTTTATTTTTGTCCGCACAAAACTGGCTCAGACGCGCAAACGCCGCAACCGCCGGGGCACCGTAGGTCTCCGCTGAAGGGATCTGAATTTCTTCCACCAGATCATCGTCGCGCCCCCCGCTAAAAAGCCCCAATCCAAATCCCGTCGAGGCCGCTGCTTTTGTGCTGTGCGTGATGGTAATTCCCGGAAACGCCGCAATTGACGGCGTTATTTGATCGCTTTTTGGTGGAATGACTTCCGCATAGTCCTGATGACGGAATGTTTGGCCCGGCTGCAGCTCCACAGTGTCTGGGAAAATCGGCCTCATGGCGTCCGACGCGATGTCCTCGCGCAGATCGATATGGGCGATGCGCACAGCTTTGTTCAGGAGCAGCTTGTCGTCGGCATCGGCAATCACGGCCCAAAGGTCTCCCACCTGAACATCTTCCGATGGTGGAAAAACCGGAATAAGTCCAAGACGTCCAATGCTTCCAATCCAAGCCGCGGCCACATCGTCGGCATTCAAATCGTCCCTGCGGTCAAACGGCCGAAGTATCGTGATCGTGAACAAAGCAGCAAAGACAATAGCGAGGCACGGCCATAGCCAGCGGCCCGAGGCTGCTTTGATCCAACGTAGAACAGCCGCCATTCGATCGGAAAATGTTAGCGGCGCCACTGTGTTCGTCGATCCGTCGTTGCTCATGTCGTCGCCTCTCTCCGACGACATATTATAGCATGTTATAGGATTTAAGGCACTAAATTAAGCCGCACGCCGGACATCGATCGACGATTGTTCAGTCCGGAAGGGCAGTGCGCGGTCGGTTGCACCCTCTGGGCGTGCCCCAGCCAATGCCCGAACGCCGGATTGCCGATCGGATACGCCTCGTCCCTTCGCTTTTTCCGTGTGGGCAAAATCGCTGACAGACAACCGATGGAAGCAGAACCTGCGCCTTATTTCCCCTTCTCCGCCAGCCCGGCGCGGCGCAGCGCATCGGCAAGCGCCCCGCCTTGTTCTTCCCGGCGCACCGGAGCCGGGGCCCGCGCCGGCCCGCGCGACTGCGGACGCCCGCCGTCATTGCGCGGCGGCGCCGTTCCGGCCCGGTCGGCACGCGGCCCGACCTCGTCGTCGAGGCGCAGCGTGAGAGCGATGCGCTTGCGCGGCTTGTTAACCTCCAGCACCTTGACGCGGACAATGTCGCCGGGCTTCGCCACTTCGCGCGGGTCCTTGACGAAGGTTTTGGACATGGCGGAGACGTGCACCAGGCCATCCTGGTGGACGCCGATATCCACGAAGGCGCCGAACGCGGCGACGTTGGTCACCGTGCCTTCCAGCACCATGCCGGGCTTGAGGTCGTCGAGCGTCTCGACGCCCTCCTTGAATTCCGCGGTGCGGAAGGCCGGGCGCGGATCGCGGCCGGGCTTTTCCAGCTCGCGAAGGATGTCGGTCACGGTCGGCAGGCCGAAGGTGTCATCGACAAAGCTTTTCGGCGACAGCGCGCGCAAGGCCGTGGCGTTGCCGATCAGGCCCTTGATGTCGATGTTGGCGGCGGCAAGGATGCGCCGCACCACCGGATAGGCCTCCGGGTGCACGCCCGAAGCATCGAGCGGATCGTCGCCGTCCGGGATGCGCAGAAAGCCGGCGCATTGCTCAAACGCCTTTGGCCCCAATCGCGGCACCTCTTTGAGCGCCTTGCGGGTGCGGAACGCCCCGTTGGCGTCGCGGTGGCGCACGATGTTTTCGGCAAGGCTCGTCCCGATGCCCGACACTCGCGCCAGCAGCGGCGCCGAGGCCGTATTGGCATCGACGCCGACCGCGTTGACGCAATCCTCCACCACGGCGTCGAGCGAGCGCGACAATTTGTGTTCGCTGATATCGTGCTGGTACTGGCCGACGCCGATCGATTTCGGATCGATCTTCACCAGTTCCGCCAGCGGGTCCTGCAGCCGGCGGGCGATCGACACCGCGCCGCGCAAGGTCACGTCGAGTTCGGGGAGTTCCTCCGACGCATAGGCGGAGGCGGAATAGACCGAGGCGCCGGCTTCCGACACCACGACCTTGGTCATCTTCAGGTCCGGCAGGAGCTTGACCAGGTCGGCGGCAAGCCGCTCGGTTTCGCGCGATGCGGTACCGTTGCCGATCGCGATCAGTTCCACATTGTGCTGCTTGGCGAGCCGGCCCAGCACCGCGAGCGATTCGTCCCAGCGCCGCTGCGGCTCATGGGGAAATACCGCCGCGGTCGCCAGCACCTTGCCGGTGGGATCCACCACCGCAACTTTCACGCCGGTGCGGTAGCCGGGATCGAGCCCCATGGTGGAGCGCGCGCCGGCCGGCGCCGCTAGTAGAAGGTCGCGCAGATTGGCGGCGAACACCCGCACCGCTTCCTGCTCGGCCGCGTTCCACAGCCGCATCCGCAGGTCGATGCCGAGGTGGATCTGAATTTTGGTGCGCCACGCCCAGCGCGCGGTTTCAGCGAGCCATTTGTCGCCCGGCCGGCCGCGATCCGCGATGGCGAAGCGATGCATGATTTTCAGTTCGTAAGGGCTCGCCCCTTGCGGCCGCTGTGGCCGGGTTTTCCGCCTCGATCGAAACGTCGAGGATTTCCTCCTTTTCCGCGCGAAACAGTGCCAAAATCCGGTGCGACGGCACCTTGGCGAGTTTTTCGCCGAAATCGAAATAGTCGCTGAATTTGGCGCCGGTCTCCTGTTTGCCCTCGCGCACCTTGGAGACGAGCCGGCCGGCCGACCACATCTCCTCGCGCAACGCGCCGATCAGGTCGGCATCCTCGGCAAAGCGTTCGACCAGGATGGCGCGGGCGCCGTCGAGCGCGGCCGCCACGTCGGCCACCTGCTTGTCGGCATTGACGTATGGCGCCGCCGCGACCGCCGGGTCGTTCTCCGGGTGCGCGAGCAACAGGTCGGCGAGCGGTTCCAGGCCCGCCTCCTTGGCGATCTGCGCCTTGGTGCGTCGTTTCGGCTTGAAGGGCAAATAAATGTCCTCGAGCCGGCTCTTGCTGTCGGCTGAGCGGATCGCAGCCTCAAGCGCATCGTCGAGCTTACCCTGCTCGCGGATCGAATCGAGGATGACGGTGCGCCGCTCCTCCAGCTCGCGCAGATAGCGCAACCGCTCGTCCAGCGTGCGCAATTGCACGTCGTCGAGCGCCCCGGTCGCCTCCTTGCGATAGCGCGCGATGAACGGCACGGTCGAGCCGCCGTCGAGCAGCGCCACCGCCGCAGCTACCTGCTCGGCACGGACACCAAGTTCCTGGGCGATCTGAAGGTCGATAGCAGTCGTCACGTGCGCTCCTGTCGGGAGGAAGGTTTTCGGGAACCGGCCGATTCGTGGCCTGGTCACCGGACGGTCATATGACCGCCGGGATACTGGTTCTTCAACCCCTCGATTGGCCGATCTTCAGCCACCGCCCTCATCTTGACGCCGTTCGGCTTGATGCGGGCAGCGCCCTCGCCGGTTAGGCGCGGATCAGGTCGCGCTCGAACTTGGCAGGGCCATTTAATACCATTAATATCGGCCACCTGTGCCCCTTGTTGATATCCACCCGCGCATCGAACAAACTGGCGGATTTCGGTGCAGCTTATCCCGCCGTCGGCAGATACCGGCGTTTCCTTAGATCAAGGCAGTTCTCCAAGCTGCCGAAGCTCTTGCTCCACGACTGCAAGCAGAGGAGGAAGATGCTTGTGCACGGTGACCCAAATATCGCGCTGCCGTACGTCCTCATAATCGTGACGATAGACATTCCCGGCTGCCGCGACGTCAACCCACGCAATTTCGGAGTGCCGCTCCTTCATCGCGGCGGGAAGCCGGCGCGAGGCTTCGGAGATGATTTCAAGTGCGCGCGTCACCGCGTAAACGACAAGCTGGTCGTCGCGGAAACGCTCGTAATCAAAGCCTTCAACGAAGGCGCGGGCGAGCGTGATGTTATCGCGTATGTGAAAAAGGTACGCTTGTGGTGGTGAGGGTTTAGAAGGCATACACGGCGTCACCTTCCGCGGGTGGGCGGACATAGGGCTTCAACGCTTCGCGGTTGATCACGTCCACGTCGCCGTCGAACAGGCTGGCGATGTAACGCTTCAAGCCCACATAGTCGTAAACCGACATATCCACCGCGGGATCGATATCGATCATGATGTCGGTATCGCTGTCCGGGCGGGCATCGCCCCGCGCGCGCGAGCCGAACACCGCGGCATGCGTTACGCCCCGCGCCTTCAAGGCCGCTTCGTTCTCCCGCAAGCGGGCGATGATGTCCTGCTTTTCCATAGCTACAATCTACCACAAGGGCGCGGCCTGGGCAGCCCAAAACGCGCTCGACCGCTCGATTTCGGCCCGTCATTCTGGAGCCGATTTTAGATCCGAAGTGCAAAACTCCAGCGTAACCGCATGGCGGCGCAGGACATGGAGTGCTGGGCCGGCAAGAGAGGCGGAAACGGCCTCAGTTCCTGTGACCCGCATGCTCGCGCGGGTTTGCGGTCACCGCCAGGCTGATGTAATCTGTGACGCGGATATCGGGAGGGCATGATGCGGCGGCGCGAATTCTTGACACTGCTCGGCGGCGCCGCGGTGCTCGCACCCGCCGCGGCGTTTGCCCAAACCTATCCGTCGCGGCCGATCACCATGGTGGTGCCGTTCCCGCCCGGCGGCGGCAATGATGCGCTCGGCCGCATGGTGGCGGACCGGATGAGCAAGACGCTCGGCCAGCAAATCGTGGTGGACAATCGCGGCGGCGCCGGCGGCACCATCGCGACCCGCGCGGTGGCGCGCAGCGCCCCCGACGGATACACAATTTTGCTGGCCTATACCGGCACGCTCGCGATCAATCCGAGTCTTTATGCCAATCCGGGCTACGACCCGCGCAAGGATTTCACCCCCATCGGCCTGATCGGCGCGCTGCCGAGCGTGCTGGTGGTGCACCCCTCGCTGCCCGTACATACAGTCGCCGAGCTGATCACCTATGCCAAGGGGCACCCGGACAAGATCGATTATGCCTACGTGCCCGGCACCGTCGGGCATATCACCACCGAACTGTTCGCCGACAATACCGGCATCCGCATCACCCGCATCCCCTACAAGGGCAACGGCCCGGCGCTGACCGATCTGGTCGGCGGCCACGTTTCGATGATGTTTTTGTCCATCGTGGCGGTGCTGGAGCAGGTGCGTGCCGGCAAACTGCGGGCACTGGCGGTGACCAGCGGTGAGCGCTCGGAACTCCTCCCCGAGGTGCCCTCGATCGGCGAAGCCGGCGTGCCGGGTTTTTCTGCCGTCATCCATTACGGCCTGCTGGCCCCGCCCGGAACCCCGCACGAGATCATCGCCCGGCTCAATGCCGCGCTCGACGCCGCGCTGGCGCTGGACGACGTGCGTGCCCGCCTCGCCGCGGAGGGCGCGTACGCGCTCCCCGGCACGGCGGAGGCCTACGCGGCCGACATCGATGCCGAGGAAACCAAGTGGGGCGTCCTGGTGCGCCGGCTCAACTTGCGCATGGAGTGACCGCGGGCGCGGAGCCTGCGGTCGTGCGAGATATGCGCACGGTTGCGCCGGGCTGAGCGGCGCCATTCGTATCGGCCTACACAAGGAGATTGACAGGCGATGGCACGAATCCATTTCGATCGCAGGGAGTTCATGGGTCTGTGCGGGGCAGGCGTCGCGGGGCTCACAAGTGTACCGTGGGCAGCTGGCACCGCCATCGCGCAGGTCGCCGGGGCGCAGGATCCCGATCTCATCGTCTTCAATGCCAAGGTCTACACGGTCGATGCCCCGTTGCCGCAGGCGCAGGCGTTTGCCGTCAAGGCCGGGCGGTTCGTCGCGGTGGGAAACAGCGAGGACATCAAGGCACTCGCCGGCAGGCGCACCCAGACCTATGACGCGCAGCAGATGACGGTCATGCCGGGCTTCATTGATGCCCACAACCACGCCCCCGGCGCGATCCTGCTTTACGAGGTGCTGGTCGGTAACCCGTACGAGGTCGAGTTCGTCACCATCGCCAGCATCGTGGACAAGCTGCGGGCGCGCGCCCGCGAAACGCCGCCCGGCACCTGGGTCGAGGGCTATTTCTTCGACGACACCAAGGTGAAGGACGCACGCGCGCTCAATATCCATGACCTCGACCAGGTATCGCGCGAGCATCCGGTGGCGGTTCGCCACCGCGGCGGCCACACCTCCTATTACAACAGCAAGGCGTTCGAACTGGCGGGCGTGACCAGGAATACCCCGGATTCGGCGGCCGGGACGTTCGACCGCGACGCCGGCGGCAACCTCAACGGGCGCGTCACCGACCGGGCGCGGGCCGTCTTCAACACCGTGGGCAACCGGCCGGTGTTTTCCGCGGAGGAAACCCGGCAGCGCGCCCGCGCGGGCCAAGCGTTCATCTCCAAGCAATTCGTGCGCTACGGCCTCACCAGCGTCCACCATGAGGGCGGCGACCTGTTCGCCCTGCAGGAGGTTCGCGCGCAAGGGGAACTGCGCCATCGCGTGAGCTACGAGCCGCAGGACGACATGCTGGAGGCGATGATCCGCAACGGCATCGCCACCGGCTTCGGCGACGAGTGGATAAGGATCGGCGCCACCTCGGAGCATACCTGCGACGGATCGTTCTCCGAGCGCACCATGGCGCTCAGCGTGCCGTATCCCGGCGTCGAGCCGCCCTACCGCGGCAACCTCATCTTCGCCCAGGACGAACTCAACGACTGGGTCGAACGCATGCACCGGTCCGGCATTCAGGTCAATTGCCATGCCAATGGCGACGTGACTATCGCCATGGTGCTGACCGCGGTCGAACGGGCGCATCGATTGTTCCCGCGGGCCGACACGCGGCCAAAAATCACCCACTGCACGCTGATCAACGACGATCTGCTGCGGCGGATCAAGGCCACCGGCACCGTGCCGGCGCCGTTCACCTCCTACGGCTATTACAACACCGACAAATTCCACTTCTACGGCGCCGACTTGATGGAGCGCTGCATGGCGTATCGTTCCTTCGCGGCGGCCGGGATCACGGCGGCGGCCGGCTCGGATTTCAGCCCCGGCCCGTTCGCGCCGCTGATGGGAATCCAGGGCATGGTCACCCGCAAGGGGTGGAACGGCGAAACCTGGGGCGCCAGCCAGCGCATCAGCGTGGCCGAGGCACTGCGGGTCAACACCCTCAACGGCGCCTATGCGTCCCGCGAGGAGGCCATCAAGGGCTCGATCACCGCCGGCAAGCTCGCGGATTTCGTGGTGCTGGCGGATGACCCTCACACCGTGGACCCGGACAAGATCAAGGACATCGCCATCGTGCGCACCGTCACCGGCGGGAACACGGTTTATCAGGGGTGAGGGTTTGAACGCGCCGACACGCGGCCGTAACGGCGGGGAATCAGCGTGTCCGGCTGGGGTCCCCTTGCGCCCGCTGGGAGAGGACACTTTAACGGATCGAATCCAGTGCTTAACTATGCCTGCGGATGGGCCGCCGACCTGCTTTTTGCGTCAGTCCACGCCGGCATGGCGCCTTGATCCGCGAACCGTTCGATCGGAGCCCATATGCGTTTATCCTTCCTCCTGCTCCCCGCATTGGTCCTCGCCTTGGTCCGGAACGGCGCGCACGCCGACGAGGGCATGTGGACGCTCGATGCGTTTCCCTCCGACCGCGTGGGTAAGCTTTACGGGTTCGCGCCGGATCAGGCGTGGCTCGATCATGTGCGCCTGTCCGCGGTGCGGCTGGCACGCGGCTGTTCGGCGAGCTTCGTGTCGCCCTTAGGCCTTGTGCAAACCAATCATCATTGCGCCCAGGGCTGCATCCAGCAGCTCTCCACTGCGGGTGAGGATTTGGTTGCATCCGGCTTCTACGCCAAGACCGCGGCGGAGGAGCGCAAGTGTCCGGACATGGAGGTCAACCAGCTGACCGCCATCACCGACGTGACGGCGCGGGTCAATGCGGCGATCGCCGGTCTCGACGGCAAGGCGCTGATCGATGCCAAGCGGGCGGTGGAAGCCACGAATCGCCCGGGAGTGCTCCGGCGGCGATGCAAATGTGCGCTGCGACGTGGTCGAACTGTATCACGGCGGCGTCTACGACCTTTACCGCTACCGCCGCTATCAGGATGTGCGCCTCGTCTTCGCGCCGGAAATGGCGATCGCGTTCTTCGGCGGCGACCCGGATAATTTCGAGTTCCCGCGCTATGATCTGGACGTAACCTATGTCCGCGTATACGCGAATGACCGCCCTCTCGATACCAGCGCGAACTATTTTCGCTACGCCGATCGCGACGTGCGGCCGGGCGACCTCGTCTTCACCGCGGGTCATCCGGGGCGCACCAACCGGCTCGATACAGTCGCGGCGCTGCAATTCCAGCGCGACGTGACCCTGCCGCGCGGCATTTTTTATGACTCGGAGCTGCGAGGTCTGTTGACCGAGTTTTCCGCCACCGGCGCCGAACGGGCCCGCATCGCCAAGGGCATGTTGTTCGGCATCGAAAATTCCCTCAAGGCCCGCAAGGGCCAGTTTGCGGCGCTGGTCGATCCGGCCATCATCGCATCTCGGACCGCCTCCGAACAAGCGCTTCGCAAGGCCGTCGCGGCCGATCCGCAGTTGCAGGCGCAATACGGGCAGGCCTGGGACACGATCCGCACGGCGCTCGACCGCTATCGCGGCATGCGCGACCGCCAGGTGTTCACCGAAGGCGGCCAGGGCTTTCGCTCCCGCCTGTTCGGCTATGCCAAGACGCTGGTGCGCCATGCCACAGAGGTGAAAAAGCCCGACGAAGCGCGGCTACGCGAATATACCGACGCCAATTTCCCCGGCCAGCGCCAGTCGCTCGCCTCGCGCGCTCCGGTCTATCCGGAACTCGAAAAGCTCACCCTTGGATTTTCCCTCACCAAGCTGCGCGAGGCGTTGGGCGCGGACGATCCTTTCGTCAAAAAGGTGCTCGGCAACAAGGCGCCGACGGAACTGGCCGCAGAACTGGTCGACGGCAGCAAGCTCGGCGATGCCGCTTTCCGGCGAACGCTGATCGATGCCGATGAGGCGACCATCGCGGCTTCCGGTGATCCAATGATCGCGCTGGTGCGCCGGATCGACCCGGATCTGCGTGCGATCCGCCAAGCTTATGAGAGCGAGGTCGAGGCCGACCTGACCCGGAGTTCCGGCCAGATTGCGAACGCGATGTTCAAGATCAGCGGGACCTCGACCTACCCGGACGCAACCTTCACGCTCCGCATCTCATTCGGCAGCGTCAAGGGCTATCGCCACGACGACCGCGAGATTGCCCCGATCACCACCATCAGCGGCGCCTTCGCACGGGCGACCGGGGCCGATCCGTTCCGGCTGCCGGATAGCTGGATCGCGGCGCAACCGACCCTCGATCTGGCGACACCGTTCAATATCGCCACCACCAACGACATCATCGGCGGCAATTCCGGCTCGCCGGTGATCAACCGCAACGCCGAAGTGGTAGGTCTGATCTTCGACGGCAACATCGAGTCGCTCGGGCGGCGATTTCGGCTACGATCCGGAGCACAACCGCGCGGTGGCGGTCGCGGTCGGCGCGCTGCGCGAGGCGCTGGTCAATATCTATCACGCCGACCGGATCGCCGAGGAACTTAAGAAATGAGGGTTGCGGGTCAGGTAGATGCGCGCGGTATCAATTGGCCGTCGTCGTGCATTGGTATTTGGATAATGGCATAAAAAGAGCTTCCCGTCGTGTTAGCGCATCCGCTGGGGTCTGCTACTGGAGACTCAAAAATTCATTCCGCGAAATCTTCGCTTGTTTGAGAATATCGTGCACATCGCGTGCAGAAAGGACGTTGGTGTGCATAGCGACGGTCGCCCATCGCGTTGGGTCCTCCCTATGCACCAAGAAGTGGTGGCTGCCCTTGGTCCGAACAATAACGAAGCCGGCCCGTTGTAGGGCGGCGATCATTTCCTTTGGTCTGACCTGAGGGAGGCGGCTCATACACGAGCAAGCTTGACCGGAATCAATTCTTTGATTGTCTTGCGTGGCACAGCATCCGGCTCCGGCAACGCCCAGCCTTGTTGCTGGTAAGCTTCGATGCAAAGTTCCAGCGCCTCACGCGCCATGGCGCGTGCTTCCTCCAGATCCTTGCCGGAGCTGATGAGCCCGGGAAAAGCCGGGCAGCGCACTGCATATCCCCCTTCCGGATTTGGCCGGAAGGTGCAAATACACTGCGCATGCTGAGCAGAGATGTTTTCTTCGTGCTTCATAATTTCAATATAACATACTGCTGCCTATCCCGCACGGCAACATTGCGCTAAGATGGTTGCAGGGATCGAATTTACCGCTCGACTTCAACGCTGATCGTCAGGTGGTCTGAGCGCTCTTGTTGCGACCTCAGCTCTGTTCCGAACAACTCCGTGTGCCCCTATGACCTTGCTTCGCAGATTTTCAGGATTTCCCGCTTCGCTCCTCGGCCTCGCCTTGGCGTGTCTTGCGGCTATACTCATGTTGGCCCCGGCGGCTGCGGCAGCGGAGGCAGGATTTGACTTCGCCACCACGCCAGGCAAACTGCCGAAGCATGTCGTACCGGTCCACTATGCCCTCGCGCTTGCGCCCGATCTCGACAAACTAACCTTTGCGGGTGCTGCAACCATCGACATCGACGTCAAGGCGCCGACGGCGACGCTCGTGCTCAATGCCCTCGACTTGAGGATCGAGGCGGCGGCGGTGACGGGCGAAGACGCGCCGATCATTGCGCTCGATGCGCCGGCGCAGACCGTGACGCTGACCTTTCCGCGCCCGCTTGCGATCGGCCGGCATCAGCTGCGCATGACCTATACGGGCCGCATCAACCGGTTCGGACGCGGCCTCTATATGGTGGACTACCCGACCGGCGACGGCACCCGGCGGATGCTGTCGTCGCAGCTTGAGCCCACGGACGCGCGGCGAATCTTTCCAGGCTGGGACGAGCCGGCCTTCAAGGCAACGTTTGCCCTCACCGTCACGGTGCCGCAGGCCTTCCTGGCGGTGTCCAACATGCCCATCGCACGCGAGGAACCGGCTGCCGACGGAACGAAACAGGTGGCCTTCCAACCAACGCCGCCGATGTCGAGCTACCTGTTCGTGCTGGCGGCAGGTGACCTCGAGCGCATCACGGCCGATGCCGGCGGCGTCACCGTCGGCGTCGTAGCGACGCGCGGCAAGGCGGCGCATGGCCGCTATGCGCTCGAACTCCGCTGTCGAACTGCTGCGCTATTACAACGACTATTTCGGTGTCGCCTATCCGCTGCCCAAGCTCGATCTCATCGCAGTGCCGGGCGGATTTGGCGGTGCGATGGAGAACTGGGGCGGCATCACGTTCTTCGAAAGCCGCCTGCTGTTCGACCCGGCCACAACCGCGCTTGGGGCGCAGCGCGGCATCTTCGGCATCATCGCCCATGAGATGGCGCATCAATGGTTCGGCGATCTCGTCACCATGGCGTGGTGGGACAATATTTGGCTCAACGAAGGCTTTGCCAGCTGGATGGCGACGAAATCCGCCGATGCGCTGCATCCGCAGTGGCAGAGCGCGGTCAACAGCAACGGCTTCAAGCAGGTGGCGCTCGCCGAGGACGCGCGGCGCACCACGCATCCGATCCAGCAGCCGATCGCCAATGAATCCGAGGCGATGGCAGCGTTCGACTCCATCACCTATGCGAAGGGCCAAGCCATCATCCGCATGCTGGAAAATTTCCTAGGGCCGGATGTGTTTCGCTCCGGCATCCGCGGCTACATGAAGGCGCACGCATATAGCAACACCACGACGGCAGACCTCTGGGAGGCGCTGGCCGGCGCCTCCGGCCAGCCGGTGGGCGTGATTGCGGGTGGCTTCACGGAGCAGCCCGGCATTCCGCTGGTGACCGCACACGCGCGCTGCGATGGCGGATCGCAACGGATCGTCCTGCGCCAGGAGCGTTTTACGGTCCACGACCCGGACGCCGCGCCGCTGCGCTGGCGGCTACCGGTCGCACTCGGTAACGTCGAGGATGGCACGCGGCAAACCGTGCTCGTCGATGGCGTGGCGGATGTCGCGGGCGGACGTTGTGGAGCGCCCATCAAGGTCAATCCCGGTGAGGTCGGCTATTTCCGCGTGCAATACGACGATGCGATGCTGGCCGCGCTGACCGGCGCGTCGAATTCGGCTCGATCCGGCCGACCGCGCCAATCTGCTGTCCGACACCTGGGCGATGGTCGAGGCAGGACGCGCCGGGCCGGTGACGTTCCTCGACCTCGCGGACCGGCTCGCCGGCGACCGCAACCGGGCCGTGACCGAGCAGATCATCCGTGCGCTCACCCGGATCGACCATCTGCAACGCGACCGGGCGGAGCGTGCCGCGTTTCAGGCCTATGGGCGCACGGTATTGCGGCCGCTGTTGGATCGGCTCGGCTGGGACGCGGTGACCGGCGAGCCGGCCGACGATGCGCTGCTACGGGCCCGGCTCATCGGGGTGCTCGGCGATTTCGGAGACGCAGCCGTCATCGCCGAGGCGCGACGCCGCTTTGCGCTGTTCGTGAAGGACAATGGTTCGTTGTCCACCGCATTGCGCGGTCCGGTGACCGCGGTCGTCGGCCGCTATGCGGATCGCGCGACCTACGATACGTTGCTCGCGCTCGGACGCAAGACCAGCAACACCGATGAACGGGTCCGTTACTATGGGGCTTTGGCCGGCGCGCGCGACTCGGCCCTGGCGCAGGCCACGCTGGCGATCGCCCTCACGGATGAATTGCCGGCCAGCATGATCGGCACGCTGATCTCTCAGGTCGCAGCGTCGGGTGAGCATCCGGAGCTTGCGTGGGACTTCGTGAAGACAAACTTCGCCGCGCTTGCGGCCCGGCAAGGGCCGGCGTTCCCAAATTCTTTCCCCGCCAACCTGCTGGCGAATTTCACCGATGCGGCGCACGCCGAAGAACTCGCCAACTTCGCCCCCGCACATGCGACCTCCGGGGGCCGCCAGATCGCGGCACGTGCATATGAGCGCATTATGACGGAAGCCGATTTTGCGGCGCGTCATCTCCCCACAATCGACACGTGGGTCAAGGAGCGCGCGGCCCATCCGCCGAACAGCGCAAGTCCGGGGTGACGTTCGAAATTTCGTGCCGGAACCGCACGGCCGTGGACACCGCGCAAAGCATCGATCGCGGCGGCTATCCTTGTTGCCTTCGGACGCTTTGCTGAAGGCTGGGATCAAGGCGGCGCTTACGTTGTCCTGCGGCGCCGTCCTGATGTCTTGGCCGCAGCTGCGACTAGACCGGATTCCGGTCACGTCCGAACACCTGGGAGTCATGGCCGGGCGAAGTCCCGGCCATCCACGTCTTTATTCTAGAACGGCGCAAGAAAGACGTGGATGCCCGCGACAAGCGCGGGCATGACGCCGAGAGTGTGATTCGACCTGATCGAAATCCGGTCTAATAGCTGTCAGGTTCTTCTTACACCCGTCAACCTTAGCGCGGCCACGAACGTTGTGGCCGCGCAAGCTAGGGAGGCCTTCGCTTTCCGCTGAAATCAGGCGAGGTCGAAGCGATCGAGGTTCATCACCTTGTTCCACGCTGCCACGAAGTCATGGACGAACCGCTCCTTCGCGTCCGCGGATCCATAGACTTCCGCCAGCGCGCGGAGCTGGGAGTTTGAACCGAAGACGAGATCCACGCGGGTACCGGCCCATTTGAGGGCACCGGTGGCGCGGTCGCGCCCCTCGAACACGTCTTGCGCTTCCGACACCGGCTTCCACACCGTGCTCATGTCGAGCAGGTTCACGAAGAAGTCGTTGGTGAGCGTCTCCGGCCGCTTGGTGAAGATGCCGTGTTGAGACCCTCCGACATTTGCATTGAGGGCACGCAGTCCGCCGATCAGAACGGTCATTTCAGGTGCGGTCAGCGTCAGCAATTGCGCCCGATCCAGCAGCAACTCCTCGGCCGGCCGAACGATCCCAGCCTTGCGATAGTTGCGGAACCCATCGGCGGTCGGTTCGAGCACCGCAAAAGATTCCACATCGGTTTGCTCTTGCGAGGCATCCGTGCGTCCCGGCGTGAACGGAACCGTCACCGTGTGTCCGGCGTCCTTCGCGGCTTTCTCTATGGCCGCACACCCGCCGAGCACGATCAGGTCGGCGATCGAAACCTTCTTCCCGCCGGACTGCGATTTGTTGAAGTCCGCCTGGATCGCCTCCAGGACCCCAAGCACTTTCGCCAGCTCGGCCGGTTGATTGGCTTCCCAATTCTTCTGCGGCGCAAGGCGAATGCGTGCCCCGTTCGCGCCACCGCGCTTATCGGAGCCGCGGAACGTTGCCGCCGATGCCCAAGCGGTCGAAACCAGCTGAGCAATGGACATCCCGGACGCGAGGATTTTGGCCTTGAGGGCGGCGATGTCCTGCGCATCGATCAATTTATGATCGGCCGCGGGCACCGGATCCTGCCAGATCAGCACTTCTTTGGGAACGAGCGGACCAAGATACCGCGACAGGGGCCCCATATCACGGTGCGTCAGCTTGTACCAGGCGCGGGCGAATGCGTCCGCCAGCTGATCCGGGTGCTCGTGGAAGCGCTTCGATATCGGCGCATAGATCGGGTCCATCCGCAATGCGAGGTCTGTCGTCAGCATCATCGGGGCATGCCGTTTCGACGGGTCGCGTGCATCCGGTACCGTGCCCGCCCCGGCGCCATTCTTGGGCTTCCACTGGTTCGCACCGGCAGGGCTCTTCGTCAGTTCCCACTCGAAGCCGAAGAGCGTGTCGAGGTAGCTGTTGTCCCATTTCGCCGGGGTCGGAGTCCATGCGCCCTCCAGCCCGCTGCTGATCGTGTCGTCGCCGTTGCCGCTGCCATAGGTATTTATCCACCCCAGGCCTTGGTCTTCAATGCTGGCGCCTTCAGGTTGCGGTCCGACATACTTGCTCGGATCGGCGGCGCCATGGCATTTGCCGAATGTGTGCCCACCGGCAATGAGAGCGACCGTCTCCTCGTCGTTCATCGCCATGCGGGCGAAGGTCTCGCGAATATCTTTTGCGGCGGCAAGCGGATCCGGCTTGCCGTTCGGCCCTTCCGGGTTCACGTAGATCAAACCCATCTGGACGGCAGCGAGAGGATTTTCGAGGTCCCGGTCTCCGGTGTAGCGCTTGTCGCCAAGCCAAGTGTCTTCCGAGCCCCAGTAGATGTCTTCCTCGGGCTCCCAGACGTCCGCACGCCCGCCGCCGAAGCCGAAGGTCTTGAACCCCATCAACTCCAGCGCGCAGTTGCCGGCGAGGACCATCAGGTCGGCCCACGAGATCTTGTTGCCGTATTTCTGCTTGATCGGCCACAGCAGCCGGCGCGCCTTGTCGAGATTGACGTTATCCGGCCAGCTGTTGAGCGGCGCGAAACGTTGCGTCCCGGAGCCCGCGCCGCCGCGGCCGTCGCCGATGCGGTAGGTGCCGGCGCTGTGCCACGCCATGCGGATGAACAGCGGCCCATAATGACCGTAGTCGGCCGGCCACCAATCCTGCAAGTCGGTCATCAGCGCGTAGAGGTCCTTCCTGACGGCCTCCAGGTCGAGACTCTTGAACGCCTCGGCGTAGTTAAAGTCCTTGCCCATCGGATCGCACAGAGGAGAGTTCTGATGCAGAATCTTCAGGTTCAGTTGATTGGGCCACCAGTCCCGATTTGATCGGGAACCAGCGGCCATAGGTGTGCCGGGAAACGGACACTTGGTCATGTCAGACATGTTTTCTCCTATGGTGGTTTGCGAGAGTTCCAACCCGTTTGGCGTCGTGACGATCTACGCCAGGCATCTCATCAGGTAAAATTAACTTTCGTGATCGTCCTGATAAGAACTCCTGATACCCGGTCTACACTTCGACAGCGCCGCTATGCTGGTGCTCTCGCATGTTCTGTTCACGTTGCCATGCATATGCGATCGCACAGATGGCTGTGTCGATGCAGATCAAGGAAACGGAGGAATCTCTGGGCAGTGGGGGCGCCGACAGCGATTGCGATTGGCCGCTATGTTTGTGGGTGTCAGCGCCAGTCCGAAATTCCCCTGCAGCCACCGGTTTGGAATTCCCCCGCAAGGCTAGGCCTTGAACGGCCCGAGCACGGCGGCATCCTTGATCGGTTGGGCGCTGGAGGTGTTCACGACAGTATCGGGAAATTCAAACCGGTGGCTCGCCGCGGCGAATACGTCTTACCGGTCACGATCGACACAAGAAATTCCGCCATGGGCGCAGCACCGCGAAGGCGCACGGCCGCATCGGCCCCCCCGCCAGCGCTGCCTGCGAACGAGGCCGGTGCCACGGTGGTGCTCTGGGTGATGCCCGGATCGGCCGGGGCATTGTTATCGTTCGGTGCGAGCCCGAACGGGGAGCCCATCCGGGATGGGCACCACCATTGCGGATAGAGAGCCGTACTCAATGCGTCGGCGCCGGCACCATGCCCTTGAAGACGAATTTCTGGATGCGTTTGCCGTCCTGCACTTCGGTGACGTAGAGGTTGCCCTTGGTGTTGACGTTCATGTGATGCATGACGTAGAACTCGCCCGGCGCGATGCCGTTGCGGCCGAACGAATCGAGCGGCTCAAGGGTCTTGCGGTCGAGGATCCACAGCCGCGCCGGGCTGCGGCTGGCGACATAGAGGAATTGCTGTTCCGGGTCATGCGAGAAGGCGGTGCTCGCCACCGTCTGCCCGTTGCCGCAATGGGGCGCCTCGCAGTAGCGGTCGATGAAGCGCTGCATGACGAACTTGCCGTCGAGCGTGAACACCTGGACGCGCTTGCCGCCGCGGTCGGACACGTAGACGAGCCCGTCGTTGGAGACCCGTGCCGCATGCACCGGCCGCACGAAATCGAGCGGTCCGGGCCCGGTCTGCTCCTTAGCGGGGATGCGGTCACCCTCGGCGACCTTCGGCTCCGCCGGCACATTGTCGCGCGGCGGATTGCCGAACGCGCCCCACATGCGCTTGAATGCCCCGGTGTCGGCATCGAACACGATAATGCGGCGGTTGCCGTAACCGTCGGCGACGAACAATTCATTGGTCGGCGCATAGAAGAACGTATCCGCCGCCTGGTTGACGTTGACGGTGTCGGTGTTGCCCTTGCTCTGGCCCTTGTGGCCGATCTGCATGACGAATTTGCCGTCACGGGTGAATTTTACCAGATGGTTGTCGGTCTTGCCGTTGCCGCCGAGCCAGATGAAGCCCTTCGGGTCCGCATAGATGCCGTGCTCGGTCTCGGGCCAGTCGTAGCCCGGGCCCGGCCCGCCCCAGCCCTGGATGAAGTTTCCGGCCTCGTCGAACTCCAGCACCGGCGGCGCCGCCATGGCTTTCTGGTCGTTGCGCACGGTGCTCGGGCGCTGCAGAATCCAAGCATTGCCATCGCTATCGATGGAGACGCTGGACACCTGGCCCCACACCCATTTGGCCGGCAGCTTCGGCCATGACGGATCGGGCTCGAAATGCGGGATCATGCGCGGCGGCTGCGGTGCCTGGGCGGAGGCAGAGCCGAACGGTGCCGCCAGCGCAAGGCCGACAACGATCAAGCGGCATGGCCTGAGCGCAGCGTTCATGACGAGACTGATGTGTGCGGGCATTGGCCCTCCCGGTGCATGGTTCGTTTTAAGTCTGGCGCGACGCCGCGAATACCGCCCGCGATGGGTGCCGGAATTGGCGCAGGCGATCCGCCTGTGCCAAAGTAGCGGTTACGCCGCCCTGGTCAATGGGCCGGGAAGCATTGGACATCCTCGTCACATCGTCGTTGATCGTGGTCGAGTGCGCTTGACTCCGCTGCGGCCGGATCGTATCCAACCCTACCGGCTGCCGAGAGATCGAACGCGGCAATGCGGGGGTGTAGCTCAGTTGGTTAGAGCGTCGGCCTGTCACGCCGAAGGTCGCGGGTTCGAGCCCCGTCGCTCCCGCCATACGTTCCAAGTCGGTTAAGCGTCGTGACTGGCTTTGAGACGGCGGCGAAGCGTCGTTCGCGATCGATGAAAGAAACAGCGGCACGCCGACCGCGCGAAGCCGACAGGTTTCCAATTGCAGTCTGAGCCTTCGCCTTGTCCCCATCATCGGGAATACCGACACCGAGAATTTGAAGGCTGCCCATCGGCAGTGACAGCGCGTTCCGCTTCCCCACGGCGCAACCGCGCAATTGTCTATTGACATTGCGGTAACGTTTCAATATTCGTCGAATTATGGAGAAGACTCACGCCGTGGCGGCGCTGGCCGCCCTTGCGCAGGACAATCGGCTCGACGTGTTCCGCCTGCTGGTTCAGGCCGGGCCCGGCGGCATGCCGGCCGGTGCGATTGCTACGGCACTCGATCTGGCGCCCAATACGCTGACGTTCCATTTCGACCGGCTACGCACGGCCGGCCTGGTCACCGTTCGGCGCGAAGGCCGCTCAATGATCTACGCGGCTCAGTTCGACACCATGAACGAACTGCTCGGCTTCCTGACCGAAAATTGCTGCGGCGGAGCGGCGGAGACGTGCGTGCCGGCCACCGCGTGCGAGCCCGTGCGCCCAAAACGCGCAAAAGATCCCGCCTGAGGCGCACCATGACCGATCGTCTCTATAATGTGCTGTTTCTTTGTACCGGCAATTCGGCCCGCTCGATCATCGCGGAGGCTATATTGAACAAGCTGGGCGCGGGGCGCTTTCACGCCTACAGCGCCGGTAGTCGGCCCAAGGGCCAGGTCAACCCGCACGCCCTCCAGCTCTTGCGGAGTTCTCGATTACGACACGACGGGCTTTCGCTCAAAGTCGTGGAGCGAATTCGCCAAGCCAGGTGCGCCCGCGCTCGATTTCGTTTTCACGGTCTGTGACAACGCGGCGGGCGAGTTGTGCCCGGTGTGGCCGGGGCAGCCGATGACGGCCCATTGGGGAATCCCCGACCCGGCTGAAGCCAAGGGATCACCGGCGGAAATCGCCCTCGCCTTCAAGGATGCGTATCGGATGCTCAATCAGCGCATCGGGGTTTTCATCGCGCTTCCGCTGCGTTCGCTCGATCAACTGAGCCTGCAAGCGAAGCTGAAAGAGATCGGCCGCATGCAAGGCGCGGCCGCGAAAGCGACCGAGCCGACCTGATGCCATCGCTGGCTCGGCGGGCCTTTGCGGAATGGTTGGGAACGGCGTTCCTGCTCGCCGCCGTGGTCGGCTCCGGCATCATGGCGGAGAAGCTTGCGGGCGGCAACGGCGCGCTCGCCCTGCTGTGCAACACCCTGCCGACGGGCGCGATACTGGTCGTCCTGATTCTGACCTTCGGGCCGCTGTCGGGCGCGCATTTCAATCCGGCCGTAACCCTTGCCTTCGCGCTACGCGGCGAACTGCCCTGGTCGATCGCCGCCGTTTACATCGCCGCGCAGGTTGCCGGGGCAATCATCGGCGTGTGGGTGGCACATCTGATGTTCGAACTGCCGCTATGGCAATTGTCGATTACGGTGCGCACGGGGGCAGGCCAATGGCTGGCGGAAGCGGTCGCCACCTTCGGACTGCTGCTGACGATCTTCGGCTGCCTGGCGCGCACGCCTGCGGATGTACCCTACGCGGTCGGCCTCTACATCACCGCTGCTTATTGGTTCACGGCATCGACGTCGTTTGCGAATCCGGCCGTCACGATTGCACGCACATTGTCCGACACGTTCGCCGGCATCGCACCCGTCGGCGCCGCCGCCTTCATAGCGGCCCAACTCGCCGGCATGCTCGCGGCCGTCGCCCTTGGCCGATGGATCTGGAAGGTGTGAGGCTGCACGGTTACGTCAAATCCGCCGTGAACAAAATCATCGCCGCCGGCAATGACGAAGACGCACGTAGTCGGTATCATCGTGACCGATGAAGGCAGCGCTCCCTGCGGCTCCTCCCATTCGATCACCCTCAACCGCTTGTCCGGATCACTTGGATTTCCAAATCGCGAATTTTTTTGCGCAAAGTGTTCCGGTTGACGCCGAGCAGGTCGGCGGCGCGGATTTGGTTGCCGCGGGTGGCGGCAAGCGCAGCGGAGAGCAGCGGGTATTCGATCTCCCGCAGGATGCGGTGGTAGAGGCCGGGGGGCGGCAGGTCGTCGCCGAAGCCGCCGAAATATTTGTTGAGATGGCGCTCGACCGCGGAGGATAGATTTTCCTCGCTGCGGTTCTCTTCACCGAGTGGCGCGGCGGCCTGGGGTGAAAGCTCGTTGTCGATCACCGCGGCGGTGATGGTTTCCTGCGGGTAAAGCGCCGCCAGGCGACGGGCGAGGTTTTCCAATTCGCGCACATTGCCGGGCCAGCGGTAGCGCTTGAGCCGCTCGATGGCCGCCGATTCGATGTGCTTGGTCGGCAGGCCTTCGCGTTCCGCCAGCGCCAAAAAATGCCGGATCAGGTCCGGGATATCCTCGACCCGCTCGCGTAGCGGCGGCAGCCGTAGCGGCACGACGTTGAGGCGGAAAAACAGGTCCTCCCGGAACATGCCCTGCTGGATCAGAATGCGCAGATCCTTATTGGTTGCCGCGATGATGCGCACGTCGGTCTTGATCGGGGTGCGACCGCCGACCGTGGTGTACTCGCCCTGCTGCAGCACGCGTAACAGGCGCGTCTGTGCTTCCATCGGCATGTCGCCGATCTCGTCGAGAAACAAAGTACCGCCTTCCGCCTGCTCGAAACGACCCGGATTGCGGCTGTTGGCGCCGGTGAACGCCCCCTTCTCGTGGCCGAATAATTCGGACTCGATCAACTCGCGCGGAATTGCCGCCATGTTGACCGCGACGAACGGTCCCGAGCGCCGCTTGCCGTAATCATGCAGGGCGCGCGCCACCAGTTCCTTGCCGGTACCGGACTCGCCGGAAATCATCACCGTCAGATCGGTCAGCATCAGCCTTGCCAGCAGCCGATAAATCTCCTGCATGGCGGTCGAGCGCCCGACGAGCGGGATCGAATCCATCTCGTCATTTTTGTACGATGCCGCCGCCGGCCGATCCTTCGGTTCCGCCAGCGCCCGGCCCACGATATTGGTCAATTCCTTGAGATCGAACGGCTTCGGCAGGTATTCATAAGCACCGCGCTCGGAGGCGCGAATCGCCGTCATGAACGTGTTCTGCGCGCTCATCACGATGATGGGAAGTTCCGGCCGCAGCTTCTTGATCCGGGGCAGCAGATCGAACGCATTTTCGTCCGGCATCACCACGTCGGTGATGACGAGATCGCCCTCCCCCTGACTAACCCAGCGCCACAAGGTCGCGGCATTGCCGGTAGAGCGCACCTCATAGCCGGCGCGCGACAGGGCTTGGTTCAATACCGTGCGGATTGCCGCATCGTCATCCGCAATCAATATGCTGCCGGGTGCCATCTGCGTCACTTTCAGGTTTCTCCGCCCAATTCGGCGTCACTGCTCGTGAACATCGGCATCAACACGCGGAAGACGGTCCGCCGCGGCTGCGACTTGCATTCGATGATTCCGCCGTGATCGCCGACGATCTTCGCTGCAAGAGCAAGGCCAAGTCCGCTGCCGGTCGGTTTGGTCGTTACGAAGGGGTCGAACAGATGCGGCATCAAATCGTCGGGCACCCCGGGGCCGTTATCCTTGATGCAGAATTCCAGCGGCAGCGAAATTTTCGACTTGCTGCCCGGCAGCGACAGGCGGACCCCAGGCCGAAACGCGGTGGTCATCTGGATTTCGCCGTCGCCAGTGTTTTCGCCGATCGCCTCGGCGGCGTTCTTGATCAGGTTAAGGAACACCTGAACCAGCTGGTCGCGATTGCCTAGCACCGGCGGCAGCGATGGATCGTATTCCTCGACAAAACGGATATTCCGCCCAAAGCCCGACTGCGCGAGACGCCGCACGTGATCGAACACCACATGAATGTTGATCGGCTCGCGTTCGATCGGACGCTCGTCGCCGAACACCTCCATGCGATCGACCAGCTTTACGATCCGGTCCGCCTCCTCGCAGATCAATTGCGTCAAGACGCGATCGTCGTCGCTGGCCTGTTGCTCCAGCAGCTGTGCAGCACCACGAATACCAGACAGGGGATTCTTGATTTCATGGGCCAGCATGGCGGCGAGCGCGATCACCGACCGGGCCGCACCGCGATGGGTCAACTGCCGATTCATCTTATCCGCGATGGTACGTTGCTGCAGCATTACCACGACGTGACCGGGCCGCTCCGGGAGCGGCGCCACATGCAGATCGACCAAGCGTTCCGACGGAGCGCGCGGCGTTCCCAGATCGACTTTGTACTCGTTGACCGCGCCCCCGCGCTGGCGCACCTGATCGATCAACGACAATAGCGGGCTGCCGAACGGAACCAGGTCTCGCAGCGGCCGCCGGCGCAGAACGGCGACCGACATATCGAAGAAACCCTCCGCCGCCACATTGGCATCGTTGATCTTGCCATCGGGGCCGACAACGACGACGGCGAGCGGCAGCGCATTGAGAACGGCCTCCGCGGCACCGAAAGCAGGTGGAGAAAGCCGACTGCTGGCGAGGCTCATGCGGCTGCCCTTCCTTCGCATGGGTTTGCGGACATGATGGTGAACGCCGCGGCGAGCCGGGCGTGGGTTTCGCGCGGACTTGTTGCGGTCAGCACATGAGCGCGCATGGCTTTGAGGGTTGCGGCCGGCGTGCCGGACGACGCGGCGGCAGCATCGAGCGCCCAACCAAGATGTTTTCGGGCGTGTTTGATGCCGATGCGCTCGCCATGATGGACCAGCATTTCATCGTATAGTCTGACGATGAAATCGCGTTGTGCCGGCAACGGCGGAGCCCGCTCCGGCGGACCGCCGGCCAAGTAACGTGCAACCTGTCCCGGAAGCCAGGGCCTGCCTTCGGCGCCGCGCCCGATCATAACCGCGTCGGCTCCCGACTGGGCGAGCGCCGTTTGAGCATCACGACCGGTGCGGATGTCGCCGTTGACCGCCACCGGGATGGATACCTGGTCCTTGACGGCACGGACCGCCGACCAATCGGCAGCTCCTTTGTAGAATTGGCAGCGCGTTCGCCCATGGACGGTAATGAGCCGGACGCCCGACGCCTCGGCACGACGCGCCAATTCCGGCGCGTTGATGGATGTCTCATCCCAGCCCAGGCGCATCTTGAGCGTGACCGGCACCGGCGCGGCCGCGACCGTCGCGTCGATCAAGCGAATCGCGTGGTCGAGATCGCGCATCAACGCGGAGCCCGATTCCCCATTGGTCACGTGGCGGGCCGGACATCCCATGTTGATGTCAATGATTGCGGCGCCCTCCCCGGCAGCGATCCGGGCACCCTCGGCCATCCATTGCTCCTCGCAGCCCGCGATCTGAACCGCATGGCACGTATTGCCTGCGGCCTTGACACGGAGCCGGACGTTGCGATTGCCGGCCACGAGCGCGGCGCAAGCCGTCATCTCGGACACCACCAAACCGGCCCCCAGCTCCGCCGCCAGCCGGCGGAACGGAGCATCCGTGACCCCGGACATCGGTGCAAGGAATACGCGATTTTCGAGCGTCACGTTGCCGACCGCGAGGGGTACCGGCTGCCGCTCCACGTTCATGTCTGAGAGCATCTATCCTGCCTAGATTCTAGGCTTCAAGCCATTTGCATAGACTTTAGCCAATGGGCGGAACCGAAGCAAGCGCTGCACTGCAATATGTGCAATTATTCGTCAGAGCGATGAGTCATGCGGCGCCAAGATTGTCCATGATGTCTGTTCATGACGCGGCGGCGGACGTAACAAGCAGCAAAATGGCAAGGAGACCAAATCGATGCCGGACCGGGTAGCGGCGGTGGTGCTGGCGGCTGGCCGCGGCACGCGGGCCGGAAGTGGCGGGCCCAAGCAATATCGCGATGTGCAAGGCGCCCCGGTGATTCGCCACGCGCTCGCGCTGTTCGTCGGCCATCCGGACATCGACATGGTGCAGCCCGTCATCCATGGCGACGATGCGGCCCCCTTCGCTGCGGCAACCTCCGGACTAAGGCTGCAACCCGCTGTCCTTGGCGGTGACACGCGCCAGGCCTCGGTACGAGCCGGGCTTGAAGCGCTTTTGCATGAACCTCCGCAGATCGTCTTGGTGCACGATGCGGCGCGACCCTTTGCCTCGCCGTCCCTCATTTCCCGTGCCGTTGCGGCCGGTGCCGGGGGGGCGGCAATCCCCGCCATGGCGCTGACCGATACCGTCAAAGCGGTCGATGCCCAGGGCCGGGTGGTCGAGACGCTCGATCGCAACCGCTTGCGCGCCGTGCAGACGCCCCAGGCATTTCGCTATGAGGAACTTTTGGCGGCACATCACCGTGCTGCCGCGGCCGGGCGCCACGATTTCACCGACGATGCGGCGCTGGCCGAATGGGCCGGCATGGCAGTCACGGTTTTTGAAGGCGAGGCCGGCAATATCAAGCTGACCACGCCGGACGACTTTGCCCGCCTGGCCGCGGCCGAGATGGCGGCTCTTACCGATATCCGCACCGCGACCGGATATGATGTACATGCCTTCGTGGAAGGCGACCACGTTTGGCTCGGCGGCGTGCGCATTGCGCATACGCGAGCGCTGTCGGGACATTCGGATGCCGACGTTCCGCTGCATGCCCTGGTCGACGCCATTCTGGGCACACTCGCGGAAGGCGATATCGGCGCGCATTTTCCGCCGAGCGATCCGCAGTGGCGCGGCGCCTCGTCGGATAAATTTTTGGCCTTCGCGGTCGAACCGGGTGCGGCGACGCGGCGGGCGCATCGCCCATCTCGATATCACCATCGTCTGCGAGGCACCGCGAGATCGGTCCACACCGGGATGCCATGCGGGCCCGGATCGCGGAAATTGCCGGCATCGGTATCGACCGCGTCGCCGTCAAGGCCACGACCAACGAGCAACTCGGTTTCCTCGGCCGCCGCGAAGGCATCGCGGCGATCGCGACGGCGACGATTCGTCTGCCGGACGGATCGCCATGATCGACGCTGCGCTGCTAGACGTCGCAACACGCGTCCTGGACGCCTGTCGCCGCCGCGGGCTTCTGGTGGCGACCGCCGAATCCTGCACCGGAGGAACTCGTCGCCGCAGCGCTCACCGAAATTCCCGGCTCCTCGGATGTGTTCGATCGCGGTTTCGTCACTTATTCGAATGCCGCCAAGGAGGCGATGCTGGGAGTGCCGCCCGCGGTCCTCGACCGGAATGGTGCCGTGAGCCGCGAAACCGCCGAGGCGATGGCGACCGGCGCCTTGGCATCGTCGCAGGCCGATATCGCCGTCGCCATTACGGGCATCGCCGGCCCAGGGGGCGGGAGCGCGGAAAAGCCGGTGGGGCTGGTGCATTTTGCATGCGCGTCGCGCGAGGGCGCTCGCCTGCATCGGGAAAGGCGCTTTGGCGATATCGGGCGCGCCGCGGTGCGCCGTCTTGCGGTCGGGGAGGCGCTGGCGATGCTGGAGAATTTGGCAACCGGGCCAGCCTGATGATGAAATATTGTGCGCGGCGGTGCCAAAGCACTTGGTATGCGCACGATGCCTCTGATGAAGAGCGCCACGCCGTCGGGTACACTATGAAGCGCGCCCGAATACGATATCGGCACGGTGTTCAAAAGCGGACGCGAACCGGCGGAACGCCGTATCGAACACGGCTCCCATCAAGAGACCCAGCGTGCGGCTGCGGAATTCATAGGAAATGAAAAATTCGACATCGCAGGCGGCTGTGCCTGCCGCCGTTCCCTCGCCATTCCGACCGGCGCCCGGATGGAACACCCAGCGGTTTTCCATCCGGCTGAACGGCCCATCGAGATATTCGACCAGGATCGCGAGCCTCTCGCGGTCAAGCGTAACGCGGCTCGTGAAGGATTCCTGTATCAGCTTATAGGCGACGGTCATTTCGGCAACAACGATCTCGCAATTGCCTTGCTGCAAACGCCGCTTCACCTTGATGGCGCGACACAGTGGAACGAATTCCGGATAGCGCTCAACGTCGGCGACGAGGTCGAACATTTCGGTGGCAGCGTGCTTGACCGTGCGTCTGGTCGAAAATTGCGGCATCAGCGTCGTTCGACTTGTCGTTGGAAAGCGCGCGACATCTTACGTGCCTCGAACCGGGAATTCGCGCATGGACCGCATGTTGCACAATCAGCATCACGGTGCATGGCAACGCTTACGTACGCGCCGCGCGGGCGGCACGCAGCTTCGCGAAATCCTCCCCTGCGTGATGCGAGGAGCGGGTCAGCGGCGAGGCCGATACCATCAAGAATCCCTTCGCATAGGCGATCGTCTCGTAAGCCTTGAACTCGTCGGGCGGGACGAAGCGGACCACCGCGTGATGCTTGCGGCTCGGCGCTAGATACTGCCCGATGGTGAGAAAATCCACCTCGGCCGCGCGCAAGTCGTCCATCACCTGCAGCACTTCGTTGCGGGTTTCGCCGAGCCCCACCATGATGCCGGACTTGGTGAAGATCTGCGGCTCAACTTCCTTCGCCTTTTGCAACAGCCGGATCGAGGCGAAATAGCGTGCTCCCGGACGCACGGTCAGATAGAGCGAGGGAACGGTTTCGAGATTGTGGTTGAACACGTCGGGCCGCGCGGCCACGACCGCCTCGACGGCACCGTCCTTGCGCAAAAAATCGGGCGTCAGCACTTCGATGGTGGTCGCCGGACAGAGTGACCGCACCGCGCTGATGACCGCGGCAAAATGCGCGGCGCCGCCATCGGAAAGATCGTCGCGATCGACCGAGGTGATGACCACGTGCGCCAGCCCGAGCTTGGCGATAGCCTCCGCCACGCGCAACGGTTCGGCGGGATCGAGGGGGCCGGGCAGCCCGGTCTTCACGTTGCAAAACGCACAGGCGCGCGTGCAGGTGTCGCCCATGATCATGAAGGTGGCGTGCTTCTTGTCCCAGCACTCCCCGATATTGGGGCATCCCGCCTCCTCACACACCGTGTGCAGGCCGTTTGCGCGTACGATCTCGCGCGTCTCCGCATAGCCGTGCGAAACCGGGGCCTTGACCCGAATCCAATCGGGCTTGCGCTGGTCAGGGGCGTCAGGCCGGTGGGCCTTTTCGGGATGGCGCGGCCGCTGCGGCGAGTCGCTGACGGTGTCGAGAACGACAACCACTGGGTTCTACTTTGCCGGGGCCGGTTGGAGGACCAATGCCGGCAGCCGGGTCTGCTCGTCGATGACCGCGGCCTTGAGCTGCTCGCTGGTCAAATTGGTCGCATCGGTCAAATCGGCGCCCCGCAAGATCGTCCCGGTCAGGTTGGCGTTGAGGAAATTTGCCGCGCGAAAATTCGCCTCGGTAAAATCGGCGCCGCTGAGATTGGCACTTTCAAGATTGAATCGGCTAAGGTCGGTACGGCGCAAATACGCGCCATGCAAATCCAGCCGAAAGTTACGTCGCGCCCTTGCTAATTGGTTCATTTGAACACCTCAAGGTCCTAGCGTCTTCATGATTTCACGCACGTCAACCGGCGGCTCCATGCCTTCGTACCGCGCCGAATTCTCCCGCAGATAGGTAGATAGGAGCTCAAGGATGGGCTCGGCAAGGTCAGGAAAGTCCTCCGCAACCTGCCTGAGGGTATAGATCGCACCGAGCCGTACTTCCAACTTGGCGTTGCCCAACTGGCCAACCGCCCGATTGAACAGCTCCGCCACATGCCCGCGCCGCGCCAGCTCCGTTTGGTGGAGCGATGCATCCGCCTGCCGAGTCGCCGCCTCAACCCGCTTCCAGGCAATGTAGACGCCGACAAACGCTGCCACGGCCAGCCCAAGGTTCCGTACCATCTCCAAAATGGTCGAGAATTCAGCCATTTGCATTTGGCTCCCCGGCCCAACTCGGTACCAGCGGCATCACATGCCAGGCATCGCGCCGACGGGGCGGGTGCCTGTCCTCCTCCGCCCTCTCCGCGCGCCAGCATATAGGATCACGGGATCGAAAACGACTTACGGAAACAACGCGATCTGCTCCAGCCCCATGGTCTCCGGAAAGCCGAGAACGAGGTTCATGTTCTGAACCGCCTGACCGGCCGCTCCCTTCACGAGATTATCCAGTGCCGCGCCGATGATGGCACGCCCCGCCACGCGATCGGCGGTGACGCCGATGAAGGTCATGTTGGAGCCGCGCACATGCCGGGTCTGCGGCATCTCGCCGAACGGCAGCACGTGCACGAACGGCTCGTCACGGTAGCATTGCGCCAGAATAGCGTGCAGGTCTTGCGGCGATTTCCCCGCAATTCCACGCACATAGATGGTCGAAAGAATGCCGCGGTTCATCGGCATCAGGTGCGGCGTGAAGGTCACCGTAACCTCACGCCCGGCCGCGGTGGAAAATTCCTGGTCCAGTTCGGCCATGTGGCGGTGATGCCCCACCCCATAGGCATGCACGCCTTCCGACACCTCCGAGAACAGCATGTTCTCCTTGGCCGCGCGTCCTGCCCCGGTCATGCCGGATTTGGCATCGATGACGATCTCGTCGGTATCGATGGCGGCGGCCTTGATCAGCGGCACCAGCGGCAATTGCGCACAGGTGGTGTAGCAGCCCGGGTTGGCAACAAGCCGGCTGCCCCGGATGCTTTCACGGTGGACTTCGACGAGGCCGTAGACGGCTTCTTTCTGCAGTTCCGGCGCATGGTGCTCGCCGCCATACCAGCGCGCATAGGCACCGGTGTCGGCAAGGCGGAAATCCGCGGACAGATCCACGATCTTGAGCCGCGGGGCAAGGCCCAGCACCTGCTTGACAACCTTCTGGGTCGTGGCATGCGGCAGCGCGCAGAACAGAAGATCGAGCCCGGCACGCGCCCAGTCGATGCCCTCGATCGAAACGAGCTTCGGTAACTGGGAACGGCGAAAACTGCGGAAATACCTCACGCATCTCTTGACCGGCCTTGCGGTCGGCGGTGAGCAGCGCGATCTCCACCTGCGGGTGCCGCAGGAGAAGGCGGACACATTCGGACCCGGTGTATCCCGATGCCCCGAGCACACCGATTTTAGCAATTTTGGACATAACGTTTCTTTCCGCCAGACATGACCTTCACGGTCGCGGAGATATGGCACCAAAGCTACGTGGTTATGGCGTCGGATCGTGACGCGATCACCCGCCGAGACCGGCATCGACGACCATTGGATTGAGCACTGTCATACCCGCGCTTAGTGCGGGCATCCCCGTCATCCTTGCGGCGGTCGGGAATAAGAGACGCTTGGCCTGGACGGGCGCGACCATGACTCCAAGCACTGGGACATGACCGGAATCGGGGTCTAAGAGTTGGCCTCCGCCTCCAATCGCGCAGGCGTGATCGCGACCAACTCGCCGCATCCGCACGCCGAAGTCTGGTTCGGGTTGTTGAATACGAAACCTGACGACAGCTTGTCCACCCGGTAATCCATCTCGGTGCCGAGCAGGAAAAGCACCGCCTTTGAATCGATCGACAGACGCACGCCCTTATCCTCGACGATCTCATCCAGCGGACCGAACGCCTCGGCATATTCCATGGTATATTCCATCCCGGCACATCCGCCGTTCTTGACGCCGACCCGGACGCCCGCGATCGGCCGCTCCGATTTCGTCATGATGTCCCTGATCCGACTGGCGGCGGCGTCCGAAAGTTGGATCACTTTGGGTCTTGGACGATAAGCCGGTTTAGCGGTAGCCATCTCAGCTCTCCACGTTCTAGGATTGTTTTTCCAGGCGGTGCAGACAACGGCGTCACGTCACCACATGTTTAGAACCACCCGGGCCTCGTCGGACATGCGGCTCGGTTCCCAGGGCGGCTCCCATACCACTTGCACGGTAACGGGCCCGACGCCTGGAACGCTGGCAGCAGCGTTCTCCACCATACTCGGCAGTTCCTGCGCCGACGGACAGTTCGGCGTCGTCAGCGTCATGTCGATCGTCACCGCGCGATCGTCGGCAATGTCGATCCGGTAGATCAGCCCCAGTTCATAAACGTCGGCCGGGATTTCCGGATCGTAGACCGACTTGAGCGCCGCCACGATCTCGTCGGTCAGCCGGCCCAGTTCCTCGGAGGACAGACCCGTCCCGATTGCGGGTGCTTGGTCGCACGTGGGCGGTGGCGGAGGATCCGCCATCGGCTCTACCGCTGCGCCGCGTGATTGATCGCTCATGTGAAGAATTCCTGGGCTTTGATCAGGGCAGCCGCAAGGCCGTCAACCTCTTCCATGGTATTGTAAAGGGCAAACGATGCCCGGCAGGTCGCGGTTGCCCCGAAACGCGCCAGCAACGGCATGGCGCAATGCGTGCCGGCGCGAACCGCCACACCGGCACGGTCGATGATCGTCGCCACATCATGCGGATGCGCGCCGGCCATCTCGAACGAAACGATCGCACCCTTGTTTTTCGCCATGCCGATGATCTTCAGCGAATTGATGGCGCGCAGACGCTCGGTCGCATAGGCGAGCAGCCGGTTCTCGTGGGCGCGGATCGCATCCCGGCCGATGGAATTGACGTAGTCGATCGCCGCACCAAGGCCGATCGCCTGAACGATGGAGGGTGTCCCCGCCTCGAACCGGTGCGGCGGATCCCCATAGGTGATCCGATCCTCGAACACTTCGCGGATCATTTCACCGCCGCCGTTGAAAGGCGGCATCGCCGCGAGGTGTGCATATTTACCGTACAGCACCCCAATGCCGGACGGTCCATAAAGCTTGTGGCCGGTATAGACGTAGAAATCGCAATCCAGGTCGGCGACATCCACATCAAGATGGACCGCGCCCTGGGCGCCATCGACCAGCACCGGAATCCCGCGCGCATGGGCGATCCGAACGACGTCCTTGATGGGAACCACGGTGCCGAGCACATTCGACATATGGGTGATGGCGACCATTTTGGTGCGATCGGTGAGTAATGTCTCGAATTCCTCGATGAGGAAGTTGCCTTCGTCATCGACCGGCGCCCATTTGATCACGGCGCCTTGGCGCTCGCGCAGGAAATGCCACGGCACGATGTTCGAGTGGTGCTCCATGATGGAAAGCACGATCTCGTCACCGGGTTTGATGCGTTCTCGCCCGAATGTCTGCGCAACCAGATTGATCGCCTCGGTGGCATTGCGGGTGAAGACGATCTCCTCGGGCCGTGCCGCGTTGAGAAATCCGCGCACCTTTTCGCGCGCGCCCTCATAGGCCTCGGTCGCCGCATTGGCGAGATAATGCAGTCCGCGATGCACATTGGCATATTCGGACACATAGGCCTGCTGGATGCGATCCAGCACCGCCTTCGGTTTTTGGGCCGAGGCGGCATTGTCCAGATAAATCAGCGGCTTGCCGTAGACTTTGAGGTCCAGAATGGGAAAGTCGGCGCGCACGCGCGCCACGTCGTAAGCGGCGTGGGACGCTGCAGGGCGCATGACGTTCATTGCCGCTCCCCCAGCCATTGCTGAGCCAATTCGGCCAATGTGTCGCGAATACCTTCATGGGCAACGGTGTCGAATGCCTCGCCGACAAAGGACTGTATCAGCAACGTCTCCGCATCTTTTTCCGGTACGCCGCGCGCCATCAGGTAGAATTTGAGGTTGTCGTCGAGGGCGCCGCAGGTGGCCCCATGGCCGCACTGGACATCATCGGCAAAAATCTCGAGTTCCGGCTTGGTGTCGGCCGCGGCTTCCGTCGACAGCAGCAGCGCCCGCGCCATCATCCGCGCATCGGTCTTCTGGGCACCCGGCCGTACGATGATCTTGCCCTGGAACACGCCATGGCTCGCGCCATCCACCACGGATTTGAACAGTTCGCGGGCCACGCAGCCGCCGGCGACGTGATCGACAACCATCGCGGTGTCGCCATGCTGCGTGCCTCGCAACAGGCTCGCGCCACCGAGACCGAGCGTCGCATCAGCCCCGGTGCATCGCACGAACAGCTGGTTGCGCACCGTCTGACCGCCGCTCAGAAGGGTGAAATCATGCAGCTCGGCCCTCGCACCGATCGTTACCCCAAGCGTGGCGAGATGAAGCGCTTCGTTTCCCTCGGCAATGACCTTGACGTGATCCAACCGGGCATCGTCGCCGACAGTGACATCGAGCGCGGTGTTGACTTGGTAATCGATACCGTTGGGGCCTTCATGGGTTTCGATCACCGTCAGGCCGGCGCCGGCCCCAATCACAATCTGGCAGCGCGAGAACTCGGCCGCCGCGCGTTCGGACCCATAGGCGAAGGCGAGGTGGAGCGGACGCGCGATCCGTGCGCTCGCTGCAACCTCGATGATGGCGCCATCGCTCATGAACGCGGTGTTGAGCGCGTAGGCGATGTCACCAGACGCGGGACCGGGGAGAGCCAGCCGTACCGCGGCGGCGGGCGCACCACCTTGCAGCGCTGCGGTAAGCGGCAATATGCTCAGGCCCGGCTCGAGTCCGGCAAGGTCCGATAGCTCGGCAACGAAAGCGCCGTCGACGAACACGATACGCCTTGCCGCCACGCCCGCAAACATGCTCCCGGCTGTAGCGGCTTTTGCCTTTGTGGCGGCGTTCGGCGGCACGGGGACGAGCGGCTTCGCATCGCGCATCCGGGCTCGCAGGTCGGTATATCGCCAGGACTCGACATGGCGATCCGGCAACCCCTGCGCTTCGAATTGCCGGAAGGCGGCCTCGCGGAAGGCTAGGATAGGCCCATCCGGCCTGTCCCGCCGCAGCCCGGCGAAGGCCTGCGCCAAACCGGTTTCGGCGACCGTCTTGATGGAGGTGAGCCCGACCGTCATCGTGTCACGCTGCCTCACCTTGGTATTCCGCATAGCCATTGGCTTCCAAGTCGAACGCCAATTCCTTGCCGCCGGTGCGAACGATGCGCCCGTTCGACAGCACGTGCACGACGTCCGGAACGATATGGTCGAGAAGCCGCTGGTAGTGGGTGATCACCAGCATGGCGCGATCGGGTGAACGCAGCCGGTTGACGCCTTCGGCGACCAGCTTGAGGGCATCGATATCGAGCCCGGAGTCGGTCTCGTCGAGCACCGCGAGTTTGGGCTCCAGCAGCGCCATTTGCAGAATTTCGTTGCGCTTCTTCTCGCCACCCGAAAATCCGACATTGACCGGCCGGCGCAGCATGTCGGCATCGATGGACAGTTTCGCCGACTCCGCGCGTACGCGCTTCATGAATTCCGGCGTGGACAGCTCGGGCTCACCGCGGGTCTTGCGCTGCGCATTCATCGCGGTGCGCAAAAACGTCATGGTGGCGACGCCGGGAATTTCCAGCGGATATTGGAACGCCAGAAAAACGCCCTTTGCCGCGCGCTCATCGGCGGCCAGCGCCAACAGGTCGGCGCCGTCGAACAGCACGCTGCCACTTGTGACCTCATAGCCAGGCTTACCGGCCAGCACGTGGGCGAGCGTCGATTTTCCGGAGCCGTTCGGACCCATGATTGCATGGATCTCGCCAGGGCTCACCGTAAGGTCGAGACCTTTCAAAATATCGCGGTCATCGACCTTGACGTGAAGGTTTTTGATTTCAAGCAGCGTCACGGGAAACCTCTTTCGGAACTTCCATTCTCGGACATCATCGCACGCGATCTCGCTTCCGATTAGAGCGACCGAGCATTCACGCGATCTCACAACAATTTCTGCAAAATGACGATGATACCCACTGCGGCCGTGAGCATTCCTCCGAGTCGGATCGTCATCCATTGTTCCAGCAGTTTCATCTCGGCGCGCAAATCTGACTCCAGTTTGATCGCGGAGGCCTGCAGTTCCTTCACTGCAGCAGCCAAATCGCTTTTGGCATCCTTCGCCGCCGCGGCAAGGTCGTTCTTATTCTCCCTAACCGCCGCAGCGAGTTCGCTCCTGAGGTCCTTCACGGCCGCCGCGATATCGCTCTTGTTCTCTTTTACCGCCGTGGCCAGCTCGCTCCTGAGGTCCTTCACCGCCGTTGCAATATCGTTCTTGCTCTCCTTCACTGCCGCGGCCAGATCACCCCTGATGTCCTCCACCGCCGCGGCCAGATCGTCCTTCGTCGCCAAATCCGCGATAATCATATCGCGCGCAAGTTCGGCGTGGGTCTCCGCCTGGTCGCGCGGAACGCCGACCTGCTCCAATCGATGCGCGAATTTCAGCGTATCGAAGGCCATGGTCATCCGACGCTTCCCTCCAGGCTGATCGAGATCAGCTTCTGCGCCTCGACGGCGAATTCCATCGGCAGCTGCTGCAGCACGTCGCGCACGAAGCCATTGACCACCAACGCCACCGCATCCTCCGGCGGAATGCCGCGCTGCCGGCAGTAGAACAGCATTTCCTCGGAAATCTTCGAGGTAGTGGCCTCATGCTCGAATATCGCATTCGGGTTTTTCGATTCGATATACGGCACGGTGTGTGCGCCGCAATGCTGGCCGATCAGCAGCGAATCGCAGTTGGTGAAATTGCGCGCTCCCACGGCCCGCTTCCCGGCCGATACCAAGCCCCGGTAGGTGTTGTTGGAATGGCCGGCCGAAATGCCCTTCGAGATGATCCGGCTGGTGGTATGTCGACCCAAATGGATCATCTTGGTGCCGGAATCGACCTGCTGGCGCCCATTGGAGATGGCGATCGAGTAGAACTCGCCGCGCGAATGGTCGCCGCGCAAAATGCAGCTCGGATATTTCCAGGTGATTGCCGATCCGGTTTCGACCTGGGTCCAGGAAATTTTTGAGTTGCGGCCGCGGCAATCGCCGCGCTTGGTGACGAAGTTGAAGATGCCGCCCCGTCCCTCGGCGTCGCCCGGATACCAGTTCTGCACCGTGGAATATTTGATCTCGGCGTCGTCGAACGCCACCAGTTCGACGACGGCGGCGTGGAGCTGGTTCTCGTCCCGGCGCGGTGCCGTACAGCCTTCCAGGTAGCTCACATAGGCGCCCTTGTCGGCAATGATGAGCGTGCGCTCGAACTGCCCGCTATTGCGCTCGTTGATGCGAAAATAGGTGGACAATTCCATCGGGCAGCGCACGCCCGGCGGCACGTATACGAACGAGCCGTCGGAGAACACCGCGGAGTTGAGGGTGGCAAAGAAATTATCGGATACCGGCACCACGGACCCCAGATATTTCTTCACCAAGTCGGGATGCTCGCGGATCGCCTCCGAGATCGGCATGAAGATGACGCCGGCCTTCTTCAGCTCGTTCTTGAACGTCGTCGCCACCGAGACGGAATCGAACACCGCATCGACCGCGACGCGTCGCGCCGGAGCGCCGCCATCGCCGCCCTCCGCCTCGCCAGCAAAACCGTTCTCGGCCGGACGCACTACGCCTGCCAGCATCTCCTGTTCGCGCAGCGGAATGCCGAGCTTCTCGTAGGTGCGCAGAATTTCCGGATCGATCTCGTCCAAGGATTTCGGCGCGACCACCTGCTTCGGCGCCGCATAATAATACATATCCTGATAGTCGATCGGCGGATAGGTGACCCGCGCCCAGTTCGGCTCGCGCATGCCGAGCCAGTGGCGGTAAGCGCCCAGACGCCACGCCAGCATCCAGTCGGGTTCATTTTTCTTCGCGGATATGAAACGGACGGTATCCTCGGACAGTCCCTTCGGGGCGAGGTCCGACTCGATCAGTGTCTCAAATCCATACTTGTATTGATCGACGTCGATCAGGCGCACCTTCTCGACGGTCTCTTGTACGGCCGGCATTTCATTCCCTCCGCTGCGGTTTCAAGGACCGCGGGTTGGATCTATGGGCAGTGGTCAGGTGCTCGCGTCCGGCCTCCACGGGCTTTTCGCCAATTCGCTGTGTTTTGCCATGTCCACGCGTGTCTTGACGTATTACCGATACCGTTTGCCAAGCTTGCCGCAAAGCACAAACGACACCTATAGCGCGTTATGGTCAGGCCGCAAGTCCGTGTCTTCCACTAGATAGGCCCGCGACAAGCTTCATCCAAGCCTCCAGGAACCGGTCGATGTCGGTTTCCCTGGTTGATGGACCGATGCTCACCCGGATTGCACCCGCGGCAAGGGAATCCGGCACCGCCATGGCGGCGAGCACGTGGGAGCGGGCAACTTTGCCGGACGAGCATGCCGAGCCGGAAGATACCGCAAACCCTTCAAGGTCAAGCGCGATGAGGGCGGTTTCGGCGCGCAGGCCGGGAACCGCGAACAGGCTGGTGTTCGGCAGGCGCGCAACATCGCGGCCGAAAATGACTGTCGGCCCGTCTGCCAGGGCGGCCTCCAGGCGGTCACGAAGCCGGCACATGCGCTCAGCTTCTTCCGCTATCGCGCCCCGCACGGCCATAGCCGCGGCGCCGAACCCGGCAATCCCTGCGACGTTTTCGGTGCCGGCGCGGGCGCCGCGTTCCTGGCCGCCGCCGCGGAACAGCGGCGCCATTGGCGGTGCGGCGGAACGCCGGATCAAAGCGCCGACCCCGGTCGGACCGCCGATCTTGTGGGCGGAAACCGAGACAAAATCCGCCGTCATATCCTTGATATCAAATGGTACCTTGCCGATCGCTTGGACCGCATCCACGTGCATCACGCCGCCGCAGGCATGAACGATGTCGGCCGCCGCACGAACGGACTGGATGACTCCGGTTTCGTTGTTGGCCGCCATGATGGAGACCAAGGCGCGCTGACCATCAGAGGCGAGCTGGCGCAGCCGCAGATCCAAAGCGCCAAGATCGACGATGCCAGCGTCAGTTACCGGAATTTCTTCAACTGCTGCGGCGCGAAAGCGTCCTCCGGCCCGCACAGAGGCATGCTCGACTGAGGATACCAATAGCTTGCGTAATCGGCGATCGACGCGCGGCTTCTCGCTTGCCGACAGCCGATCCACAGCATCGGGCGGATTCACGCCGCCGTCCACCCCCTGCAGCTCCGGAGTCAAAGCCATCACATTGGCCTCGGTGCCGCCGGACGTGAACACAACGTCGCGCGGCTCCGCTCCGACCAGCGCGGCCACCTGCTCGCGCGCCAGTTCGACGATGCGCCGCGCTGCACTGCCTTCCCGATGCACCGATGACGGATTGCCCGCCGCGTCGAGTGCCGCCATCATGGCGTCGCGCGCTTCCGGACGCAGCGGCGCGGTGGCATTCCAGTCAAGATAAACGCGCCGGCTCATTCATCCGTCCGTGAAGCGTGTTCAAGTGCCCTCGACTTGGCGGCACATATCCAGAACCACTGAATCCCGCTTTGGACTTCAGCGCGACCGCATGCCTACCACGGCAACAAAAACGCCAACTCATTTGTTGGTCGGATTCCGTCACATTAAGCCAAGACCGTTCACTTAACCCTAGGATGCGCCCCACCCTCTCCCCTTCGCTCTTCACGATGGGGAGAGGGTTGGGGCACCCAACCCTCTCCCCACGGCGTGAAGAACGCCACGGGGAGAGGGGACGCGCGCAACTCCGGGTTAAGTTAACGGTATTGACATTAAGCCGCGTCCTTGAGGGCGGAACGTAACGGGCGGTCCATGGCCCAAATCACGGCGCCGGCCGTGAAGGCAACGGCCGCGATCATCAGAAAGAAATCCGTTTTTGGCATGCTGGACCAAAAGCTACCGAGATAGCCGGCCAGGAAGTTTCCGACGAAGCTCGTTCCGAGCCACACCCCCATCATCATGGCGACGTGCCGGGCCGGCGCCACCTTGGAGACCAGCGACAGGCCGATCGGGGAAATATAGAGTTCCGCCGTGGTGATGACGACGAAAAACGCGAACAGCCACAGCCAGCTCGCCTTGCCGTCGCCCGCATAGTAGGCCGCACCCGCCATGATCAGATAGGCGGCACCGCAGCCAGCAGCGCCGAGCGCCATCTTGATGACGGTCGCCGGCTCGGTCCCGCGCTTAGCCTGGCGCGCCCATAGGCCGACTACCACGGGCGTGAAGGCGAAAATCATGAACGGGTTGAAGGACTGGAACCACGTGGTCGGAATCTCAACTGTCCAGAGCAACAGGTTCATGGTGCGGTCGGTGCGCTCGTCGGCCCACAGCGTGATGGTGTTACCCTGCTGCTCGTAGGTGGCCCAGAACAAGCAAGTCGGCACGAATAGGATGAGCAACGCCGCGATAGCACGCCATTCGTCACGGTCGAGCGGCTTGTGCATGTTCTCGTGCCGCGCTTGCGCGACGAACAGCGGATCGGGCGGCATGTGCCGCGTTCCCGCCAGATAGGTCGTAAGCCCGATCAACATGCCGACGCCCGCGGCACCGAAGCCCCATTCCCAGCCGACCCGCTCGCCCAGCGTGCCGCAGACGAGCGGAGCCAGGAACGCCCCGACATTGATGCCCACATAGAAGATCGAATAGGCCCGGTCGCGCCGCGGATCGCCCTGCGGATAGAGTTCGCCGACCTGGGTCGAACATATTGGGCTTGAAGGCGCCGTTGCCGAAGATGAGGAACAAAAGCGCAACGAGGAACAGCGGCTCGAACGCCATCATGAAATGGCCGATCGCCATCAGCAGCGCGCCGATGATGACGGTGCGGCGGTGGCCGAGCACGCGGTCGGCCATGAGGCCGCCGAACACCGGGGTCAGATAAACCAGGCCGGTGTAGAACCCATAGATCTGCGAGGCGAACGGCTGGATGTCGAGCGGCCCGAATATGGCTTCGAGCCCGTGCCGCAGCGCCGACAGCCCGATGACCTCTTCGGCGACGCCGGGGTGAAGCACGTATTTCACCATGTAGAGCACCAGCAGCGCCCGCATGCCGTAGTAAGAAAACCGCTCCCACATTTCGGTCGCGAACAGGAACGGCAACCCGCGGGGGTGGCCGAGGAACTCGTCCGGTGCGCTCGCGCCAGGCAAGGCTGCCGGACGGCGGATGGCGGCGGCTTCGGTCATGAGGGTCTCGTATCTCCAGGCGGTGCTTCGCAGTCTATCACCGCAATTCGCCCCGAAGATCGGAATCCGAACTGCCCCTGCACAAAAATCCGTTCACGACGCGGCTAAGGTAATTTAGCACCATCGCTGGAGTCAGGCTCCCGCAATCTCGCAAATCATCCATTGCGTCAATCTGTCGCAGCACAACCGTAGGCCGCGGAATTGCCCTGGACGCGAAGACACTTGACACGAGAGGTTTTTGTATCCACAGTAGGTATTCAAGTGCGACATTCATATTTTCAGGGGGGCGTTATGCTGCTAGAGCTAGTTGCTATTGCTGATGTTGCAGTGACACCACCGGCTGCAGAGGTGATAACAAATACAGCTATAGATAGCGGGACGATACTCTCCACCTTGCTTCTATGTGGACTGATGGGGCTTCTTGGACAAGGCGCGCGCGCCGCCATTGGTCTCAAGAATATGACGGTGGCTGCAGCGGCAACCCCCAATCAACAGAGCGAGTTCAACGCCGCCTATCTGCTGTTCAGCTTAATGATCGGATTCATTGCTGGCATCATTGCTGGATTTGCCGTTGGCCTCACCGGTCTGATCAAGATCAATTTGGCCGATATCAAAGTTTTGCTTGGTATCGCCGTCGCCGGATATGCCGGAGCAGATTTCATCGAAAATACTTTATCGATTATAATACCACCGGGTACCGCGAAGGCGCCAGAACTAAAGCGGAGGGATGTGAGCGCCACCGTTGACCCTAACATTCAAGCGCTTGGCGATCATGTCAACAAGTTGACTGCCGCGGTTTCTTCAATACAAGTAAGCCAGAGCACGGCTGCGCCCGGCGCGACGGCGCTCCCGTCACCCGACCTCGTTCCCGGGCTCCTCATTGCTTTTAAGTCCTGTACACATCTCGTCAATACCGACGTCTGGGTACCAGCGCTCAGCGCGGCATTTACCAAGTTCAACATGCTTTCTAACAGACGCATGGCGGCTGGTATCGGGCAGTTTCTGGTTGAGGCCGGTCCTGGATTTCATGAGGTTGTTGAGAACATGAGCTATTCAACTGCCCGACGGATCCATGAAATTTTTCCGACCGAATTTCCGACCGTCTCATCCGCCGAAACTTATGTGAACAATCCAGAGGCGCTCGGAAATCGCGCTTATGCCAATAAGCTCGGAAACGGCGACGAAGCCTCGGGCGACGGATATCGGTTCCGCGGCAGGGGATTAATCCAGTTGACGGGTCGTGACGAATATTCCGAATTTGGTACTACGATCTCGAGGACGGCAGAGCAAGCGTCCCAATATTGCGAAACCCCCGAAGGAGCCGCAATGTCGGGTTGCTGGTACCTGTCGTCGCGTGGCTGTCTGCCGCTCGCCGATGTTTGGGCGCTGTCGAAGATCACTCGCAAAGTGAATGGTGCCGCGATGTTGGAAAACAGCCAGCGCATTTCCTATTCCAATGCGTTTCTCCAAACGCTTGGGAACTGACGAGCATCCGGGCCATGATTGAGAGGAGAGGTGCAGCGACGGCCGTAGGGCCGGGTAATGATTTTTGTCCAAGATCGAGGTTGTGAAACAAAAAAAAGTCCGTCGGTCTAAGTCGCGAAATTCGGACAGGGCGACAAAGCATTAAGGAGGAAGAGATGGTTGTGATCGATACCAACGATAACGTTTCCGGAAGTATCCCGATGCTCAAGAGCAAAGGTGTCATTGCCGTTGGCAGGTATTATTCTTCTTCTGCAGGCAAACGGATCACCCGACAGGAAGCCAATGTCATTGCGAAAGCGGGTCTAAAGTTATTTGTTGTGTTCGAGGATCGCGGAGATCCACCGCTCGGCGGCGATGCCGGTACGACGAACGCACAACTTGCGCTGCAGCAGGCCAAGGCGATCGGGCAACCTTTGGGGAGCGCCATCTATTTTGCGATGGAGCATTTGCCGGACGGTTATACGGACCAAGATATTCCAGGGATAGAGGCGTACTTTGACCAAATTCGATCCGTTTTACAGGGAAAGTACAAGGTTGGTGTTTACAGTGATGGCTTAGTTTGCGATGCGCTCCTGTCCTCGGGACTTTGCGATTATGCTTGGCTCAGCGCGTCGATGAGCTTCGAAGGCTCGAAAGCTTTCTATCGAAGCGGCCGGTGGTCGCTAGCGCAGCAAACGCCCCTTGATCAGGATTGGAATGGGCTCAGTGTGGACACTAATGAGGCGAAACCGACATTCGGCGAATTTGTCCCACACTCATCGCCCGCGATTGTAAGTCAAGCGGCAGCTGTCCAAATCGCGAAGCCGTCACCCAATCGTCTAGGCACTGGCGCCAGCGGACCGATGCCGTCATTCCAGCGCGCCTCCGCGCCAAATCGCGCTTATGCCGGTGGGAATCTGCAACGCCGATGCCTCCCCTATCTCAATCGGAGCGATCCGCGATCGATAGCGGTCAGCGGTGCCGCAGTGGTGCGATGGACCATTCCGGACCTTTGCAAGGCTTACAATTGGCCGACAAAGCTCGCCGGCGGGGGCGTGATCGCGCTCGTTGAGCTCGATGGTGGCTGGGTGCCGACTGACATGGCGGCGTTCTTCAAATCGATCGGCCAGCCAATGCCGCACGTCACAGACATTTCCGTGGACGGGACGCAGAACAATCCGGGCCAACATGTCGGCGAGGAGCACGATCCCGATATCGAGGTGGCCTTGGACATCCAAGTCGCCGCCGCGTCTTACTTTGTTGCGACTGGCAAGCCTGCAATCATACGCGTTTATTGGGCGGCAGATGCCGATCACGGGGCGATCGCAGCGGCGATTTGTGCTGCAACGACAGACGGTTGCGATGTGTGTTCGATCTCATGGGGATCGGACGAAGCCAACTGGGCGGAGTGGTCTCAAGATTTCGGGCCGGGATTTCGTCGCCGACATTGAGAATGCGGCCGAAGCGGCCACCAGTGCAGGTATGGTGGTGCTCGCTTCAGCGGGGGATAACAATTCCAGTGACGGCGGCGCCACACCGGCCAATGTGGATGCGCCCTCATCTTGTCCACACATCATCGGATGCGGTGGCACCAGCAAGACCCCCACCTCGGAAATCGTCTGGAACAACAATCCCAGCCATACGGACGGGGAGGGGACAGGTGGCGGATACTCAACAGTTTTCCCGCCGCAATCCTTTCAGATTGGGGCGCCATATCCGCCAAGATACCTACTGGAGGGGGACCCGCCGGGAAAAGGGCGGATGGTGCCCGACATCGCCGCTGATGCCGACCCTAACACCGGCTACTGGATGTTCGTCCATGGTAATAAAATTCCGATGGGCGGCACGAGCGCCGTCGCGCCGCTTTATGCGGGTCTGTTCGCCGCATTCGGCAGGAAACTGGGGTTCATTACGCCCAACTTGTGGCAGAGCCGATCCTGCTTCAACGATATCACACAGGGTGAAAATGGCGCCTATCAGGCTCTCTCGGGTCCTGATCCATGTACAGGTCTGGGCTCGCCGATCGGCACCAAGCTCGCCGCACTGTTTGGCGCTTCGACTACACCATCCGTCGCACCGCCAACTCATCTGATTCCAGGTCTCGCCCCAACCGGCTGGAGCGGCACGGTCACCTACATTTATACCAACGGCGTGCTAGCGGCGCCCCCCATTGTCGCGCCATCCGCCGGCGCGACGGCAATTATTCCGCGCGCCCTACCCGCCGCAGCCGGGACCGTCACGGTGCAGCAGGGACATTACTATTCGGCGACGGTAACGCTGAATTGGTTCGAGCAGGGCGCGAGCAACGAGACGATCGCGGGCATGTTCGAGCATGTCGGGTTTACCAACGCCTTAGTGACGGGCACCGGCGCTATTAGGCAGGCTCGAGGTTTGTGGTCGGCGCCAACTACCACGGTGCAACTGAACTCGCACCTCAGCAACGTCGTCAACCTGGGGTAACGCGGCCGCATTGACGGATAGACCGTGCCAAGTTGACATGAGCCGATAACGAAGAGTTTAACTTCAACGAAGGGAACGCAGATGATCCGGAAGCATTTTGGCGGGATGGTAGCGATTGTTCTTGCGGCGCTGCTGCCACACCACTCACTCGCCCAAACGATGCCGTCAGGCGCCGCGGGCCAGTCTCCACCGACTGACACCTCGCAGTCCACCCCCACTTACGATCCGACCGCTGGTGCCATCGTCAATGGATTGAAGGGTGTCGTTACGGGGACCAAAGCGTCGATCGGCACGTATCGGTCGAGCAAGCGGTTCTTGGCGTTCCGCAACGCGCTATCAACCGCGATGCTCGCATCCAACGGCAAGAACCCACTGACCCTGATGGTGACGAATAATTCGATCTTGTGCGAATTCCGCAGGATTTACGAGGACGTCTATGCCGAGGCCGTTTACCTAAATTCGATCACTGGGGGGCTTGATAAGTTTGCTTCGCCTCCGAAGATTACCACGCTCGGACAAGCATTTCTGAGCCTCTTCAACAAATACTCAATCGACGTGCCTGCCGCGAACGTCAATCCGGAGACATCGACGGTGGTGATGAACAATTGTGTCAGCGATCTCAAATCGTGGCAGAACAACTATTACAACTACAACATTCCTCTTCCAAAGGTCGGTCCTGGCGCTGAAATCAGTTTTACTGTCGCCCCGATCGATACCTTCATTACCGACATCAGCTCAATTTCCGCCCTTGCCAATGCGCTCGTCGCCGTTATAACACCAATCGCGGTATTCGGCGCAAACTCTGCTTGATTCCTCGCACCGGAATCAGACGATCGATAACTATTTACTTAATTTTCACACTAACCTGATGAAGGCGACCAGCGACCTTGCATCTGTCGGAATTAAACTTGCAGACGCTAGCCAATTCCAGGCAGCGGGCCAGTTTGTTGAGAAAATGGCAGCAGCTCGCCAACTGAGCGTTGATCTTTCCAAGATCACCGTGGGGCCAACCAAGAAGGCCTGCATAGAGGTAATAGAAAGCCCAATCATGGAAAGCGAGAAGATCGCAATCGTCACGAGCAGCAATACGCCTGCTGGAAATGCAACGCTACACTTTGTTGCTGTGCCATCATGGGTAGTTTCCGGCATGAAAGCTTATGATGAAACCATCCCCGGCGCTATTCCTCCCAACACCACCGTAGTTTCGAAGACTTCAAACCACTCTGGTAATCTCGAACGCTGCGACGGGTGCGGGTGTCGGCAGCGGAGCTAAGATCGGGTTCACTTATGCGACTGTATCAGATGAATTCGTCCTGTGTTATGCGCAAGCCTGGCAGCAGATTTCGTCCGTCGTTTCGGATGTCGTCAACGCCGCAACCGCATACGACACGATCGCTGATGTATCCAGTGACCAGATCGAAACGGCCATGAATACCATCAAGAAGCACATGCTCGAACTGGGAAACCCGCCAGAAGTCGGTGCCACCGAATTGCTCGCGGCCGCAACCCAGTTGGTGGCCTTCGGTCAGGCCATCCAGGCGGCGCTGTCACCCGATAATCTGACCAAGGTTCAAACCGAAGTGAATGCCGTCGCAAAGCAATTTGGCATCAGCACCAAGTAAGTAGTTGCAAGGGGGGCGCGATCTGGTGGCCACGCGGTAAGAGGCAAGCGCCAATGTAGCACCAAGCTTTATCGTCAGCGCGGTTTTCCGCGCCGGTTGCAGGTCAAAAAGCCGCTCTCGACGCTTGGCCGATCGTTGGCGTATTCTGTCGGTTGCCGTTGCTCCTTGTCCACCACAGAGGACCCCATGAAGATCGTCATCGAATACTGCGTGTCCTGAAACTACGAACCACGCGCTCTCCGTGCGGGAGCCAGGTTCGCGGAGGCCGCCGGCGCCGAGGTCGCCTATGTGCGATCGAGCGGCGGCGTGTTCGAGATCACGGCCGACGGACGGCCGCTGTTCTCCAAGAAGGCGCTTGGCCGGTTTCCGACCGACGCCGAGATCGAGACTATGGCACAGGAGGCGGGACGCCAGGGCTGACGCGGAAACAACCGTCCAGACAGGCGCCGAACGGTTTTTTTACGCCTGCTTTCCACACGGGTGCTGACCGGCGGCCGCCTCCGACGCCGGCGGCACATGCGACCGGTAAGCGCTCGATGCAGCAGGATCGCCTCCTCGGCGTCATCTCGGACACGCACGGCCTTATTCGGCCGCAGGCTCTCGCGGCGCTGCGAGGCTGCGACAGCATCATCCACGCCGGTGATATCGGTAATGCCGAGGTTATCGCCAGGCTTGCCGAAATCGCGCCGGTGGCGGCAATTCGCGGCAACGTGGACAAAGGAGCATGGGCGGCGACGCTGCCGGGGACGGAGATCGTCGAAGTCGGCCAACTCCTGATCTATGTCCTCCACAACATCGCCGACCTCGAACTTGATCCGCCGACCGCTGGCTTTGCGGCGGTGATATTCGGCCACTCGCACCGGCCGTCGCTCGAAACGCGCGAGGGCGTGCTCTATCTCAATCCGGGTGCCGCGGGCCCGCGCCGGTTCGGCCTGCCGGTCACGATTGCGCGGGTGCGCATCTCGGGGCGCGATCTGCACACGGAAATCGTCGAACTCGAAGTCTGAACACCTGCCGGTGTGTCAACCGTCGCGATGTCGTCCCCGGCACGGGCGCGGTGGACGAGGGGGTCCACGGGCGGTGACGGATTTGACCGCGCACCGCGCCTCACACCAGCGCCACCCGCCCGCCCTGTTGCCGCGTCAGCCGGCCGGCGAGTTCGAGTTCCAACAGCGCCATTTGCACAACGGTCGCTGAAGCGCCGGATAGGCGGATGAGATCGTCGGTGGTGACGGGGGTCGGCCCCAGCAGCGCCATCACCCGGGCGCGGGCCTCCGCCGATGGGTCCGGTCCCGCGAGGGCGCCGCCGGGCCGGTCCCGCACCGTCCCACCGCCGTCCGGCATCGGCGGTTCGACCGCGGTGTCTTCGGCGAACAGATCGTCCCGACCCGTTGGCGCGCCCCGCGTGCCGAGGATAGGCCGCAGCACGGCGAGCACGTCGTCCGCCTCGGTCGTCATGATGGCGCCCTGCTTGATCAGGGCGTTAGAGCCTTCCGCGCGCGGGTCGAGCGGGGAGCCGGGCACCGCGAACACCTCGCGGTTCTGTTCCAGCGCCATACGGGCGGTGATAAGGGAGCCTGATTTGTGCGCCGCCTCGACCACGATGACACCGAGCGCGAGGCCGGAGATCAGGCGGTTGCGGCGGGGAAAATCGCGCCCGCGGGGCTCGTAGCCGAGCGCCATTTCGGAAACCGCCGCGCCGTTTCGGATCAGCGCCTCGACCAGCGGCGCATGCTCCGGCGGATAGACGCGGTCATGGCCGCCCGCCAGCACCGCCACGGTCCCGGTCGCCAGGCTGGCGCGATGCGCCGCCGCGTCGATGCCGCGGGCGAGCCCGGACACGACGGTCAGGCCGGCGGCGCCAAGCTCGCGCGCGAGCCGCTCCGCCATCTTGACGCCGGCCGCCGAAGCATTGCGCGAACCCACCATGGCGATCATGGGAGCGTGGAGCACAACCGCATCGCCGCGCACGGCGAGCAGCGGCGGCGGATCGTCGATCGCGGCAAGCCGCGCCGGATAGCCGTCCTCGCCGAGCGCCGCGAAAGTGATACCCATGCGAGCGGCCGCGGCAAGTTCGCGCTCGGCCTCCTCGCGCGGGCAAATCCGCACCGGCCGCGCCGCGCCGCCCCGCCGGGCGAAGCCGGGCAGCGCCGCCAGCGCCGCTCCGGCACTGCCGCAGTGAGCAAGCAGCGTGCGAAAGGTACGCGGCCCGACATTCTCGGAGCGGATAAGACGCAGCCAGTCGAGACGCTGCGCATCGGTGAGGCGGACGGAAGCCTTGTTCTCCAACGGATGGTCCCCGGCGGCGCGGTTGGCGGCAAGGTGGCCGACAGGTGCTGGCGGCTCCATGTGGAACGCCAGACTATCGCCGCAGCCGGCGGATGCCCAGCCCGGCCGGCGCCGGCTGCAATTGATGATCAATGACCTTTGCTTGCTTGCCGCAGCGTTGGCGGGTCCGGCGCCGTGACCTATAAGCTGGCCGGAGAAGGCAGTTGCATGGGGCGGATTCACATCGGCAGCGGTCATCCGCGCAACCCCAACGAGGCGGGCCGATCCGGCCATAGCGAGCGAACCCAAGATGAACAATGCCGACCTGATCGTTGCGACGCTGCGGGCCGCCGGAATGAGGCGCGGCTTCGGAATTCCGAGCGGCAATGTGCTGCCCCTGATGGAGGCGATGCGCACGGGGGGCCTCGATTTCGTGCTCACCGCGCACGAAGGCTCGGCGGGATTTGCCGCCGATGTTACGGGGCGCATGTCCGGCGTGCCGGGCTTATGCATCGCCACGCTTGGGCCGGGCGCCACGAATCTCGCGACCGGCGTCGGCTGCGCCTATCTGGACCGTTCGCCGCTGATCGCCATCACCTGCAATCTCAACACCGGACAGCTGGGCCGGCGCATCCAGATGTGGATCGACCACCATGCGCTGTTCGCCCCGATCACCAAGGCGACATTCCGCCTGCAGCAAGGCCGTATCGCCGAAACGCTCACGCAAGCGATCCGCATCGCCCTGACCGAGCCGCAAGGGCCGGTCCATCTCGATCTGCCGGAGGACGTGGCGCTAGCCCCGGCGACCGAAAGCATCGACCTGCCGGGCCTGCGCGATGCTATCGCGCCGCAAGGCCAGGCTGCGCCGGAGGGCGCCGCGATCGCCCGCGCCGCCGACCTCATCGCGGCGGCCAAACGGCCGATCGCGGTGATCGGCGCCTCGGCGATGCGGATGTCCGATCCGACGCTGCTGCGCCGGGTGATCGAACACCACCAATTGCCATTCGCCACCTCCACCATGGCGAAGGGCATGATCGACGAGGATCATCCGCTCGCACTCGGCTGCATCGAGCGGGCCTGCCGGCAGGTGCAGCGCCGCCTCATCGGATCGGCGGACCTCATTGTCGGCCTCGGCTACGACACCATCGAGGTCGAATACGAAGCCTGGATCGGCGGCATTCCACTTCTGCATATCGACATCGAACCCGCCGATATCGCCCCCACCGTCAATTTGGTACATCAGGTCACCGGCAATCTCGATCGCGCCCTGGCCGAACTCGTGGCGCTGCCGGCAGCGGCCAACGCCTGGCCGCCCGCGATGCCGGCCGATCACCGCGCGAGGTTCCAGGCCGCGCTGCGGCCGGTGTCCGCGTCCGACCCTGCGGCATTCACCGCCCATGCGGCGATCGACGCCGTGCGCCGCGCTTTGCCGCGCGAGGGAATCCTGGCGTTCGACGTTGGCGCCCATACCCATCAAATCGCCAGCCAATGGACCGCGCACGCGCCAAAAACGTTTCAGATCACCAACGGGTGGTCGTCGATGGGCTTCGGCCTGCCGGCCGCGATCGCGGCCAAACTTGCCCGGCCTGATCTGCCGGTGGTCTGCCTGATCGGCGACGGCTGCTTTCAAATGACCTGCGGGGAAGTCGCGGTGGCCAAGCGCGAGCGGCTCGCAATCCCGATCGTGGTGCTCGACGACCGCTGGCTTGCCCTCATCAAGGTGAAGCAAATCCGCCGGCAATTTCCCGTTTACGGCACGCGAATTGCAGCGCGAGGATTATCGGGAGCCGCCGGCGCATTATTTCGGCGTGCCGGCGATCGGCGTGCGCAGCGCGGCGGCGCTGGAGGCTGCCGTGGGCAAGGCCCTCGCGGCGGATGGTCCGACCGTGATCGAGGCGGTGGTCGATTCCGACCATTATGTCGAGACGGTGTATGATTGATCGTTAGACCGGATTCCGGTCAGATCAGAACACCTGGAGTCATGACCCTGGGTCATCCAGTCTTGTCCCGGCCATCCACGTCGTCCTTGCAAGGCCGTCGCAAGCAAGACGTGGATGCCCGCGACAAGCGACGACAAGCGCGGGCATGACGCCGAGAGTGTGATTCGACCTGATCGAAAGGCGGTCTAGGTCCGCTCGGCCGCCGCCGCGGAGCGGGCGGCCCTATGATTTCAAAATCCGTAAAGCCGGGCCGGATTGTCCCGCATGATCATGTCGCTCAGTTCCGCCGAGTCGAGCGCGGCGACGAAATCGTCCACCAATTTCTCGTAGGCGATCGGCCGGTAGCCCGTCGCGGCGGCGCCGGCCTGGGGGCCGTGCGGCTGCGTGTGCGGCCAGTCGCTGCCCCACACGCAGCGGTCCCGTGCGGCATCCAGAAACGCGGCAAGCCACGCCGGATCGGGCTTGGCGGCGAGGGGATCATCGGACACCCGGTACGGAGCGGAGAGCTTCACCCATACATGGGGGCGCCGCAACAGGTCCAGCAGCGCTTTGCCGGCGGCGCCGGTGGGGTTGTGACGGCCGTAGACGCCGTAATGATCGATCACGATCGGCACCGCCGACCGCCCCAGCAAGTCCGCATGCTCTACCAAAATCTCGATTGCCGCGATCACCTGGACATGCCAGCCCAGGGGCTCGGCGATCTCCGCCGCCGCGGCGAACGCTGCCGGCAGCCGGCCGCGGTCCACATTACCCACAGGGCTGTAGAGATTGAGGCGCAGACCGCGTACACCGCGGGCCGCGTAGTCGCGAAGCTCCCCCTGCGGAACTGTTGCCGGGTCCACCACCGCAACGCCGCGTCCGCGGCCGTCGAGAGCATCAAGGCTCTCCAGCACCAGACGATTGTCGGTGCCGTAAAAGCTCGGCTGCACGATGACGAATCGCTCGATCCCGCACGCCGCGCCGAGGGTGCACAGCCGCTGCAGCGACGCCGGCGGGGCTGGGTGGGCTCGTGCCTGCAGCTGCGGATAGCGATCGATGGGGCCGACGACATGCACATGGCTATCGCAGCGCATAGGATTAAGTCCTCCGGCGTGAAACTTTGCTCTCGTCCAGCGCTGAGGACGTAAGGGCGATTCCGCCGGGCGTCTTCTCGCAACCAAATCGGCGCCAGGAACCACCGCATTGCAAACCCAGCCCGGCCGACGGGGCCAAACTATACCGTCTGTACTTCGACCACGCCGGGCACCGCCTTGATGGCACCGGCGATCTGCGGGTTCACAGTTGTAGCGTCCCGGCAGCTTCAGCTCCACCTCGGCCCCGGCCTGGAGCATCATGACAAGATTGATTTCGCCATCACCGAGGCCTTGCCCTTGGGGCTCGCCCCTCCCATTGGGCTGGCCGCGTTTCCCGCCGCCGCCTTGAACGCCTGCGGCGGCGCGGAATTTCCCCTCGTCGAGGCGTTTGGCCACCGCCTCCAGCGGGACGTCGTCGCGCAGGAAAATGCGCAAGCCCTTCTGGATACTGGCGGCCGCACGATCGAGCGCCTCGACGGTCTGGATACGCGCCCGTACCTCCTCGCCCTGGACTTCGGCGTTCATGAACAGCAGCACCGCACTGCCGGGATCCAGGAGATCGCGATATTGCTGCAGCCCTTCCGCAAATATCACCGCTTCATACTGGCTGGACGGATCCGATAGCCCGATAATGCCCATCTTGTTGCCGGTCTTGGCGCGCCGCTCGGTGCGCGAGACCACGGTGGCGGCGACCTTGCCCGCCGTTGCGCCGGCTTTGACCTGGCGCGAAAAGCTTGCCCAGGACTGCACCTGCATGTGCTTGAGAACGTCTCGATAGTCGTCGAGCGGGTGGCCGGACAGGAAAAACCCGATCGCGGCGTATTCGCGCTGCAGCCGCTCCGCCGGAAGCCAGGCCGCCACGTCTGGAATCTTGATCGGTTCCGGGACAGCGAGTGCCCCAAACAGTTCACTCTGGCCGCTCACAACCGTTTCTTGAGCGCGCTGCGCCGTAGCAAGCACCACATCGGCAGCAGCCACGACCCGTGCCCGCTCGCGCTCCACCTCGTCGAAAGCACCCGCCGCCGCCAAACTCTCGATCACCCGCTTGTTGATGGCTCGCGGATTGATGCGCCGGGCAAAATCGCCAAGATCAACGAACGGCCGGTCCCGCGCCGCCACAATCGCCTCGACGGCCGCCTGGCCGACACCTTTGACCGCGGCGAGCGCATAGCGGATCGAACTGCCCGAGACCTCGAAATCGACCCCCGAGCGGTTGATCGACGGCGGCTCGATCTTGATGCCGAGGCGTTGCGCTTCCATACGGAATTCGCTCAGCTTGTCGGTATTGCCCATGTCGAGCGTCATCGACGCGGCGAGGAACTCGACCGGATAGTTCGCCTTCATATAGGCGGTCTGATATGCCACCAGGGCATAGGCGGCCGCGTGGCTCTTATTGAAACCGTAGTCGGCGAAGCGCGCCAGCAGTTCGAAAATGGCATCCGCCTGGTCCCGCTCCACGCCCCGCTCGACGGCGCCGGTGACAAAATCGGCACGCTGAGCCTCCATTTCCTTCTTGATTTTTTTGCCCATGGCACGGCGCAGGAGATCCGCCTGACCAAGACTATAGCCGGCCAGCAGCTGAGCGATCTGCATCACCTGCTCTTGGTAGATGATGACCCCAAAGGTTTCGCGCAGGGTCGGCTCCAGCTTCGGATGAATATAGTCGGGTCGCTCGGTGCCTTGCTTGCGGGCGCAATAGGTCGGGATATTCGCCATCGGACCGGGCCGATACAGCGCAACGAGCGCAATGATATCCTCGAACCGGTCCGGGCGCATATCGATGAGCGCACGGCGCATGCCCTGGCTTTCCACCTGGAACACCCCGACCGTCTCGCCGCGTGCCAGCATCGCGTAGGTTTTGGCATCATCAAGCGGGATGTGCGAAAGGTCTACCGCGACGCCGCGCGCCGCCAGGAGCTCGACGGCTTTCTCGAGCACCGTAAGGGTCTTGAGCCCGAGAAAATCGAATTTGACGAGCCCCGCCTGCTCGACCCATTTCATATTGAACTGGGTAACCGGCATCGTCGATTTGGGGTCGCGATAGAGCGGAACCAGTTCGACGAGCGGCCGGTCACCGATCACGATGCCGGCCGCGTGGGTTGACGCGTGGCGGTATAGCCCCTCGAGCTTCTGCGCGATCGTGAAGGCGCGCGCCACGACGGGCTGGGAGTCGCGCTCGGCCTGAAGCCGCGGCTCGTCATCGATCGCGCGGGACAGCGTCACCGGAGCCGCCGGGTTCTGCGGTACCAGTTTGCATAGTTTATCGACTTGCCCGTAGGGCATTTCGAGAACGCGGCCGACATCGCGCAGGACGCCGCGCGCCTGCAGCGAACCGAAGGTAATGATCTGCGCCACCTGGTCGCGGCCATAGCGGCTTTGCACGTAATCGATCACTTCGTCGCGCCGGGACTGGCAGAAATCGATGTCGAAGTCCGGCATCGATACCCGTTCCGGATTGAGGAAGCGCTCGAAAATCAGCCCGAAGCGAATCGGATCGAGATCCGTAATGGTCAGCGCATAAGCCACCAAGGAGCCGGCGCCGGAACCGCGCCCGGGGCCGACCGGGATGCGTTGCGATTTGGCCCATTGGATAAAGTCGGCCACGATCAAAAAATAGCCCGGATATTTCATCCGCTCGATGACGGCAAGTTCGAAGCAGAGCCGCTCGCGATACTGCTCCTCGGTGAAGCCGGGAGCGGTTCCGTGCGCTGCGACCCGGCGCGCAAGGCCAAGCTCGGCACGCTGGCGCAACGCGGCGCCTTCGTCCACGGAGGTCCCGTCGGGGGCTGTCTCGGGCGCGGAAAAGCGCGGTAAAATAGGCTTGCGCGCCAGCGGACGGAATGAAGCGCGCCGCGCGATCTCTACGGTTGATTCCAAGGCCTCCGGAAGATCGTGGAACAGCGCCATCATTTCGGCCCGCGTCTTGAACCGGTGTTCCACCGTCAGATGGCGACGATCCGTCTCGGCAAGCAGCCGCCCTTCGGCGATGCAAAGCAGAGCATCGTGGGCCTCATAGTCCTCTGTGGTGGCAAAAAAGGGCTCGTTGGTCGCCACCAGCGGCATACCCTTTTGGTATGCGAGGTTGACCAGCACCGCTTCGGCTGTGCGTTCGTCCGCACTGCCATGCCGCTGCAGCTCCACATAGAGGCTATCCCCGAACAAGCGCGCCAGAGCTTCGGCACGGGAAGAAACCAGGTGCGACTGGCCGGACAGGATCGCCCGATCGAGCGGCCCGTCCGGCCCGCCCGTGAGCGCAATCACGCCTTCGGTGTAACCCTCCAGCCACGCGAGCTTGATATGGACGGCTTCGGTGCCGGCATGATCCAGAAAGGCCCGCGAACTAAGGTGCATCAGGTTCCGGTATCCTGCCGCAGTCGCGGCGAGCAGGACCAGTCGCGGCAAAAACTGGACCGCGCCGGCGGGGCCGACACCCCGGAGATCGTGATCGCCGTAATCGATCGACAATGCGCAGCCAACGATCGGCTGAATGCCGGCGCCGGCCATCTTGTCCGAGAATTCCAACGCCCCGAACATGTTGTTGGTGTCGGTAAGCGCAAGCGCGGCCTGCCTATCGGCTTTGGCAAGCTCCGCAAGCCGTGGAATGGGCAATGCGCCTTCCAGCAGCGAGTAGGCGGAATGGAGATGGAGATGGACGAATCCTGGTCCCATGACGTGCCTTCAACAGGATCCCGGCCCCAAGAACTGCCGGCCCCCGACGCTGCCAACGATCCCGATCCGCCGACGATGTTTGCGACGCCGAGACCACCATGTCCACAGCGCACGCAATCCCGGACGGGGCCATTCACAGCTAAGTTTGGCCGCCCTTTGCTGCGTACCGCCTGGGTCGAGCAAATGCTCATGGCACCGACGAAAGCAGTTCAGCCCAGACAACGACCATAGCGACAAACAGCGTCACGCACGTGAGCGCGAGAGCCTCTTCAACGACGGCGCGGACCATGTGTTGCCCTCCAAGAACATGAAGGGAACATCGTTCTCGTATTGTTCTTTGTCAACAAAAAAATTCCAAGGTTATCGGGCGATTTCCCGTCTTGGTTTATCGACCCTTACCAAGGCTGTCTCCGTACGAAGACAGCGCCTCCGAACACTCCAAGAGTGCACCGAGTGCTCCTTCGGCCTCAAATCCCCTAATAGCGCGCGTGCCCCGGGGTCCTGGGAAACGGGATGGCGTCACGGACATTGGCAAGGCCGGTCGCGTAGGCCAGAGTACGCTCGAACCCAAGACCGAATCCGGCATGCGGAACGGTTCCGTATCGCCGCAAATCCCGGTACCACGCGTAATGCTCCCGGTCGATCCCGTGTGCCGCCATTCGGGAATCGAGGACGTCAAGACGCTCCTCGCGTTGACTGCCACCGATGATCTCGCCGATCCCAGGTGCCAGCACGTCCATCGCCGCGACGGTTCTGCCGTCGTCATTGACCCGCATGTAGAAGGCTTTGATGTCCTTCGGGTAATTCATCACGATGACGGGCTTTTTTGCGTATTTTTCCGTCAGATAGCGTTCATGCTCCGACTGTAGATCGATTCCCCATTTCACCGGGAACTCGAACTTTTCCTTGGCCCGGTCAAGGACCGCAACCGCCTCCCCATAGTCCATCCGCACGAACTCGGACTTCACGATCCCTTCCAGCTTCGCTACCAGCCCTTTCTCGATTCGCTCATCGAAAAAAGCGATATCCTCTGCCCGCTCCCGAAGTACCGCTTCCAAGGCATATTTCAACAACGCTTCGGCCAGCGTCGCATCATCATCGAGATCGGCGAACGCAATCTCGGGCTCGATCATCCAGAATTCCGCCAGATGGCGGCTGGTATTGGAATTCTCTGCCCGAAACGTCGGACCAAAGGTGTAGACCTTCGTCATGGCAAGACAGTACGCTTCGACGTTAAGTTGCCCCGATACCGTTAGAAACGCCTCGCGTCCGAAGAAATCCTTGGCAAAATCGACGGCACCGTGTTGCGTGCGCGGTAGATTGGCAAAATCGAGCGTCGATACCCGAAATAGCGCGCCTGCTCCTTCCGCGTCAGACGCGGTGATGATCGGTGTGTTGACCCAAAAGAAGCCGTTGATATCGAAAAACCGATGGATCGCCTGCGCCAGCGAATGCCTTACCCTCGTCGCCGCGCCGATCACGTTCGTCCGTGGCCGCAAATGCGCGACCTCACGCAAAAACTCCAGTGTGTGCGGCTTCGGCTGGATCGGATATGAATCAGGATCGTCAACCCAGCCGATCACCCTGATCGCAGTCGCCTGCATTTCGAAGGGTTGTCCTTTGGCCGGAGACGGGACGATCGTCCCCGTTGCCTCAATGGCGCAGCCGGCCGTCAGCCTTACGATCTCCGCTGCGTAATTATCGAGCACATTCGGAGCGACCACCTGCAGCGGGTGGAACGTGGACCCATCGGAAAGGTGGACGAACGAAACTCCGGCTTTGGAGTCACGTCGCGTGCGCACCCAGCCTTTGACCGTTACCGGCTCATCGCTCGGTGCTCCGCCACCGAGTACACTGCGCACGCTCATTTTCATGGTATCCATAAAGCCGAGAATGGCTCATGAATTGTGGCGTTGTCCAGATCCAATCGCTTTCTCGACTCCCCTGGCACAGGCAGACTTGACTTTTAGACGTACGCCTCGCCGCCAACCTGTTTGACCGAGCTTGAGCCGCTGGTCACCGATGCCAACAGCATTCAGACCATGTTCCGGTCGTATTAATCAGCGTGTCGGCGTCATGCTCGCGCTTGTCGCGGGCATCCACGTGTTACTTGCGGCGGTTCCAGACCGGATTTCGATGAGTTCAAATTACCGTCACCCGCGTCATGCCCTCGCTTGTAGCGCTTATCGCGGGCATCCACGTCTTGCTCGCGGCGGTTCTGGAAGGAAGACGTGGATGGCCGGGACAAGCCCGGCCATGACGCCAGGTGTTCCGGCGTGAACGGAATTCGGTCAAGTACTACTGAGTTATAAATCGCCTATGCCTTTGAAATCGCAAGGGGTTTACCAACCTACCGTCTTCTGAAAGGCCTTGTGATGTCAATGACTCCTGAGGTTCTCTGACTCAGTAGTACTAGAACAAGGACGTGGATGGCCGGGACTTCGCCCGGCGATGACTCCCAGTGTTCAGACGTGACCGGAATCCGGCCTAAATCCAACGGCTGAAACCCCAATTCGAAGGTAAAATTCCGGCCGCTGGAGAAACCGGGCTTGACTGCAACGCTCAGATTGTCGCGCTCAGCACCTTCACTCAAGACTGGTCGCCCCGGCACTGGAGGATTTGATCCATCGGGGTTGCCTCCCAGTTTCTCGCCAATTGCACCGACACGCCACACAATACCCCCACAGATCTTCTGCTTGCTCACGCATAATTTAGCGCGGGGGTTTAAACAAGAAAAGCCGTTCACCGTCCCTTTCGGCACGGTGAACGGCTGTCGATTCCGTCGCCTGAGCGAAGACGGGACTTTTTCCGCTCTCCGCTCGGCCGTCTACCAGTTGCTATTGACCGACTACGTCGCCGGTGCGTTGAAACACAGCATGTACGCCGGACTTGTCCAACGGCACGGCGCCCAACCTAATGAGCAGCTCAGCAGTTTCCTTATGATACCGCCGAGGAATTTGAAGGCGCCTGGCTCCGGCCTCCTTCGTCAGCACTGCCATTGAGGCGCTCAACGGAGTTCTGACCAAGCTCGTCGAACACCTCCGTCTTTGCGCCCTTGCTCACCAGGTATTCGATGACGTCGTTCAGGCCTTGATACGCAGCCATGTGCAGCGCGGTCCAGCCGAAATCACCGGCCGCATTTACGTTGGCGCCATGCTCTACCAGATACCGCACTGTCTGAACCGCCATCGCCCGCTCATCCTGGGGTCGCGGGCGTTGCTCGTCGGTACCGCCACCGGAAGCGAAGATAAGCGGGGTCATACCATTCGCATTTGGAATGTTAGGATCCCCGCCGGCTTCCACCAACACCTTGACAGCCTCGAGGTTGTTCACTTCCGCTGCCAAGGCAATCGCTGTCGCACCCTCGAAGGTCACTTCGTTCGGTGCTTGCGCCGTTTGCTTGCCTTCTTGATGGAGCCGAATATTCGGGTCGGCGCCGTGCTTCAACAACACCTTAAGTGTTGCAACAGCAGCGGCCCGCTGCTCCGCATCTTCCCCGTACTGCGAGTCGCGTACGGCGGCATGGATCGCAACGAATCCGTTTTTATCCCGAATGTTTGGATCCGCGCCCTTCTCCATGAGCGCCTCCACCACATCCGTTTGCCCCATCGTGCTGGCGATGATCAACGCCGTTTGTCCCCAATCCTTCGAAGCGAGATTCGGGTTGGCGCCACCGGCCAAAATGATGCGCGCCGATTCGGCGTCACCCCGGGCGGCAAACATCAACGCGGTGAATCCGGTTTTCGATTGGGCGTTGACATCGGCCTTGCTGTTGACCAGCTCTTTCGTAACCTGCGGATGGCGCTCCGCTGCCGCCCACATCAATGCGGTCTGACCGCCATTTTTTTCCGATACATTGGGGTCTGCTCCGGCGGCGAGCAAAGCGCGAACCGTCTCCACGGCGCCCAGCCGCGACGCTTGCATCAACGCCGTCTCACCCGATGCCAAGGCAGCGTTCACGTTTGCGCCGCCAGCCAGCAGTTTCTTGATCAGTCCAACGTCCGCATTCTCCGCAACCCCGGCATACAGGGCTGCCGCGCCGTAATCATTCGTTCCATTCGGATCCACACCCGCACTGAGCAGCAGATCCACCATCTCCGGGTCCTTGCGCGCTGCTGCCCAAATCAGCGCGGCGCTCCCCTGAGATCCTACCAGATTTGCTTTTGCCGGCCCCTCCAACATTGACCGTACTGCGGCACGGTCCCCCTTCTTCGCCGCATCCACCAGTGACGGACTGGCAGTATCAGCGGCAAGCGCCGCGACTGCAACAAGAGGCAGGCTCAGCACACTCGCAAGAATCGTTGCTCTCATGCCCATGGTCGTTCTCCAACTCCGAGCGGTTTGTTTCGGCAATCGCCGGGATTGGCCCCCGGCCTCATGTTATCGCTTGCGCTGCATCCGTAAATGGCCGCCGGGTAAAACCCGACGACCATCGTGTAGATGCTTGCCCCTATCGAGGTCGCGCCTCAGAGCGTCTTACGCCCTTGATTTGCATCCACCGCTTTTACCGAGGATGCCGCCAGTTCGAGCTTGCCACGGCTGTCACCGAGCTTCTCGACATTGGGAACGCCCGCCTTATCCAGCATCGTAATCAGCATGCTGCTCATCGGCGTGCGGTTCGGGTACCGGATATGCTGGCCGCCCTTGATCCCGTTCACGCCGCCGGCAACGAGCAACAGCGGCAGATCGGTGTAGAGATGCAGGTTGGCGTCGCTCAACGCCGCCCCGTACAGGATCATCGAGTGATCGAGCAGCGAGCCGTCGCCGTCCGGTGTGGAGCGCAGACGATCCAGGTAATAGGACAACGCCTTGGTGTGGAAGGTGTTGATCTGCGTCGTCTTCGCGATCTTATCCGGATCGCCGTGATGGTGGGTCACGGAGTGATGCGAGTCACCGAACCCAAGCTCCGGATAGGCCCGCAGGCTCATCTCGTGGCCGATCTGGAAGGTCGTGACGCGCGTCATGTCGGTCTGCCAAGCCAGGACCATCAGGTCCACCATCAGCTTGAAGTAATCCGACCAATTCGACGGCGTACCGGCAGGTCCCGCCATTTGCGGAACGTCCTTATCCTTGGATTGAGCCTCGGCCCGCTGTAGCCGGCGCTCCACGTCCCGCACCGCATCAAGATACTGGTCGATCTTGCCGCGATCCGGTCCGCCCAGCTTACCGCGCAGCCGAGCCACATCCTGGTTGATGGCGTCGAGAATGCTGTGATCTTCCCGACGAAGGATCTCGCGGGTCCGCGGATCGGCCGTTCCGGCAACACCGAACAGGCGTTCAAACAGCACGCGCGGCCGGTTTTCCATCGGCAGCGGCGTCTTTTCGTCGCGCCAGGAGATCGTGTTGTAATACGCGCAGCTGTATGCGGCTTCGCAGGAGCCCATCACGTCCGCGGATTCCAAGCTCACTTCGAGCGAGGCGAGCTGGGTCTCTTTGCCGAATTCGCGGGCCGCAATCTGGTCGGCGGATTGTCCGGCGCGCAGGTCGGCGCCCGCGGTCATCTTGGCGTGGGAGCCTGTCAACCATGCGGTACAAGCGCGCGGATGGTCGCCGGCGATTTCGAAGCCGAGGCCGGCGGCCTGCTGGTTGTCGAGGCCCGACAGCACCAGCATGCGGTCCCTGAAGTCCGCCAACGGCCGAAGAATCGGAGGCAGATCTGCGGACAGGGCACCGACTTCCTTGGGGGCAAACTGGTTTTGCAGATTCATGATCCCGTTCGGGACCTGCACGAATCCCAACCGAGTTGGCCGCACCCGGTTGACCGCGAATGCGGGCGTCATTGCATCAAGAAGGGGCAGCGCGAATGCGGCGCCCGTGCCGCGCAGGAACGTGCGGCGGTCTACTGCTCTCCTGGTAACAACCATAGCTTAGGCTCCTCTCGTCTGGCTCAGCTGGAACGGTAAACTCTTCACGATATTGAGGATGATGGACGACCAGCGATAGTCATCCTGAGCCGATTGCCGCTTGATCCTGCGAATGATCGGCCGATCGTATTCCTCCACCCCACGGCCCAGCGCGTAAGTCAGCAGCCGCTCGGTGAAGTTCTCGACGTACACATCTCGCTTTTTGGTCAGCAAGATTTCCCTCAGGCCCGCCGGCCCGTTGAACGGGGTCCCGTCAGGCAGCACGCCCGACGAATTGATCGCCCCTTCGCTCGCCTCGTTATAGGCGTCGCGCCACTTACCAAGGCCATCGAAGTTCTCAAGCGCGAAGCCGATGGGGTCCATTATTTTGTGGCAGACTGCGCATTGCGGCGCCACGCGGTGTTCTTCCATGCGCTCACGCATCGTCAACACTTTGCGGCTGTCGTCCTCCTTCAGCGTCGGAACATTCGGCGGCGGCGGCGGCGGCGGGCTTCCGAACAGCTGTTCCAGCACCCATTTCCCGCGGATTGTCGGTGCCGTGCGGTTCGGGTACGCAGTCACCGCAGAAATGCTCGCGTGCCCGAGCAATCCCATCCGGTTCGGATCGGTCACGGAAATACGGCGGAACTCATTGCCGTAGATGCCCGGGATCCCATAATGCTCCGCCAATCGCTGATTGACGTAGGTGTAATTCGTCCGCAGCAGGTCGATAATACTGCTGTCCTCTCGCATCGAGGTGGTTACGACCATCTCGGTTTCTTTACCCATGGCTTCACGCAGGTTGTCGTCGAAGTACGTGAAGATCGTAACGTCAGGCTGAATGTTGGGGATGTTCCGCAAGAACAGCCACTGTCCCACGAAGTTCTTGATCAGCGAGTCCGATCGCGGATCCGCCAACATGCGGCGAACCTGCTTTTCGAGCATGGCCGAGTCCCTGAGCTCGCCGCGCTCCGCCACAGCCAGCAGTTCATCGTCCGGGATGCTGCTCCACAGGAAGAACGACAGACGCGAAGCCAACTCGACGTCGCTGATCTGGTAAACCGTCCCCGGCGCTGCTCCCGCCGGCGCAAGCTCCACGCGGAACAGGAACTCCGGCGAAACCAAGATTTTCTGCAGCGCTAGGCGGATGCCCAACTCGAAGCCGCCCGTCTCCTTGCCCTGCTGGTAGAGGGCCATGAGCTGCGGAACGGAATCCGACACATTAGGCCGGCGATACGCATGTTTGGCGAGGTTGGTGATGATCTTTTCCGCGCAACCATCCTCCTCGGCTGCCGCCGCCGGGTGACAGACGAATATTTTTTCCCGACTCGGAGTGGCACCGGGTCCCTTTGCATTGAAGGGGCCGGCGACCGAAATGCTGCCGACGCCTTCGAAGTGGGCGTTGACGTTGCCGTCGCGGGGCTTGAAGATGATGCCTTCCTGAACCACGGTATCCTTCAGGAACGTCGCAACGATGTTGTGCGTACCCGCCGTTACCGGCAACCGCACGTGCAGTTTGCTCTCCGGGCTTTCCGGAATCGGATCATCGTTGTTCACTCTTCGGCGGGCCGCCGCCGGAAGCGTGAACAGCTCAAGCCTTTGATCGTCGAGACGAAGGTCGAGCTTGCGCTCGCGTTCGTTACCCAACAGCTGCTCGGCTCTCCCCTTCTGCAGCCCTAAGGAAATCTCGTACTCACCGTCAACCGGGAAGAAGTGGTCCACCGCAGTGCCACCGCGCGAGCCGATTGGCATGGCCGCGCTCATGCGATCGTCTTGATGGAGGGCGTGGGAGATTGCGTAGGTCTGATAGGCCGGAGGCATCGTGGGATCGCCAACCGCCTGACGGGCGATCTTGCCGGCCGCCAACAGGTAACGCTCAAGCAGCGAAGGCGACACCGTCAGCACGTCGCCGATATTGTCGAAGCCATAACCGGCGTCGTCGGTCGGCAGCAAATCTGAAACGTCAACGTCCAGACCCAACAAATCGCGCATCACATTGGCGTATTCTGCCCGATTGATGCGATGCAGCGTCGGCCGCCCGGGATTAGGCCGCGACATCACTGCGATGTCACGTCCGGCCTCGATCGACTGGATCGCAAGCTGGTAGGTCGCATCATCGGGACGAGCAAATCCCGGAGGAGGCATCTCCCGGTTCTTAAGCTTCTTGATGAGCTTCTCCCAGACGAGGCCATGCTTGTCGAGATTATCGAGGTCAAGCGGCTGCATATTAAGGCCAGCCGCCGCCTTAGGACCGACATGGCACTGCACGCAGTACATGCGCGACATGCGCCAGAACGGATATTGCCCCGCGGGTAAGGTACTCTCAGCAGCGGCTGCGGGGGCAGTCGTCTCCGCCGGAGTTGGTGCGGCACGCAAAAACGCAGCGCCCGACAGCAGCAGGCCGCCCGTCAGCACGACGCCTAAGGATGTTAGTGCTTGTGTGCGTCTCATTCATTTACCTCCCACACGCGCATGTAACCGATTTATCGTAAGATAATACACATGTCTCCCTGCCTCGCAATAATAAAAGTTCGTGTTCTCGTCACATTTTGTTAGCGAGGCGCTGGCGCGTCATGGTACCTTGAGATTGTGGCGGCTCGGGCTTTCGCATCCCATCGCATGTGCGGTGCGGGGGCCGTGGAATCTTTGGAACATAAGCTAAAACAATCAGTTAGTTATTCCAAACGGCAACACGGCGGTTCGCATCCGGCTCCTACGGAGCTGCCGTGCCAGAACCGTCAACGAATCGGTAAGTGCAAAGGCCGTCGGGCCTTGGGCAGACAGCCCAATCGAGAGCTGATGGTTCCTGTTTCTCGTATAGTGCATCGCAATATTGTGGGCAGCACATGCGTTCTTCGGACGCTGGGCTGGCTCCGCTTCCGTGGAACCGGCCCACACCTAGACCGCGTCGGACACGTGTCACGCCTTCTGGCGCTACTCCATTTCCACGACCTTGCCGTCGCTCAGTGTCACGCGGCGGTTCATCCGAGCGGCGAGATCCATATTATGCGTAGCGATAATGGCAGCGAGCCCCGAAGCGCGCACAAGTTGCGTTAGCGCGGAAAAAACCCGATCGGAGGTGCGTGGATCAAGGTTTCCCGTCGGCTCGTCGGCGAGCAGGATGCGAGGCCCGTTGGCAACCGCGCGCGCGATCGCGAACTCGCTGCTGTTCGCCGCCGGACAGTTCGCCCGGACGGTGGCCGAGCCGGTCCTTGAGCCCAAGATAGCCGAGAAGTTCACCTGCACGCGCGCGCGCCACGCGTTTGCCGAAGCCGCGCAGCATTTGCGGCAGCATCACGTTCTCGAGCGCCGTAAATTCCGGCAGCAGATGGTGCTGCTGATAGATGAAGCCGATATCGGTGCGCCGCAGACGGGTGCGCGCGGCATCGCCCAGCCGCGACGTGGCAACATCATTGATGAAGACTTCGCCTCCATCGGGCTGCTCCAGCAGACCGGCGATGTGGAGCAGGGTCGATTTTCCGGCGCCGGACGGCGCGATCAATGCCACGGATTGCCCCGCCCATACGGCGAGATCCGCGCCGCTGAGAATATCCAGGCGATCGCGGCCCTGCAGATAATGGCGTTCGATACCAGCCAGCAAGAGCGTAGGCGATTCGCTGGGCATCGATCACTCGCTGCGCAGCGCTTCGACCGGGTCGAGCCGCGCCGCCCGCCAGGACGGATAGAGCGTCGCCAGGAACGACAGCGTCAGCGCCAGCACCACCACGGCGGCCGTCTCGCCAAAGTCCATTTCGGCCGGCAGCCGGGAGAGGAAATAAAGCTCCGGTGGAAACAATTCCGTATTGGTAAGCCAGGAAAGAAATTGCCGCAGTTTTTCGATATTGGCACAGAAAACAGTGCCGACGATGAAGCCCGTCGTCGTGCCGATAAGGCCGATTGCTGTGCCGGTGATGAGGAAAACCCGCATCACCGCGCCCTGCGTCGCGCCCATGGTACGCAAAATCGCGATGTTCTGCGTTTTATCCTTCACCAACATGATCAGAGCCGAGAGAATACTCAGCGCCGCCACGAGCACGATGAGCGTCAGAATCATAAACATGACATTGCGCTCGACTTGGAGCGCACCAAAAAATGTGGCATTGCGCTGTCGCCAATCGATCATGAAGATAGGCCGCTGCGCAGCGTCCGAAATCGGCTGACGGAACGCACCGATTCGGTCCGGATTATCCACGTAGATCTCGACCGCCGTCACATCGCCGGTGCGGTTGAAATAGGCCTGCGCCTCCGGCAACGGCATGAACACGAAGGCAGCGTCGTATTCCGACATGCCGATCTCGAAGATAGCCGCCACACGGTACGGCTTGATGCGCGGCGTCGTCCCCATCGGCGTGACGGCACCGCGTGGGGCCACGAGGGACAGGTTGTCACCGACCTGCAGCGACAATTGTTCGGCAAGCCGGCGGCCGATCGCGACGCCCTGCCCGTCGTCGAACCCCACCAGGGTGCCCTGCCGGATGTTGCTGGCGATCGACCCGAGCTTGGCGAGATCCGGGCCGCGGATGCCGCGGACCAAAACCCCGTTGGCACCGAAGGGCGACGACGCCAGCGCTTGCCCCTCGACCACCGGCGCGGCGAGGCGCACGCCCGGCACGCCCGCTACCCGCGCTGCGACCGCCTCCCAATCGGTGAGCGGCGAATCGATCGGCTGCAGCAGCATGTGCCCGTTGAGCCCGAGAATCTTGTCGAGCAGTTCTTTACGAAACCCGTTCATCACCGCCATGACGATGATCAGCGCCGCCACCCCAAGCGTCAGGCTGAGGTAGGAAAGCGCCGCGATGAAGGATATGAATCCCTCGCGCCGGCGCGAGCGCAGATAGCGCAGCGACAGCATCCATTCGAATGGCGCAAAGGGCCTTGTCGAGGTCGGTCGTTTCATGAACTGCTGCCACTCATACTCATCCGGATGTCACCAAATTCCCGAGGATTTGCGCTCCGGCCTACGCGCTGTTTCCTCACGCGCGCCGCCTGCAGATCACTAACGTGACAATCGCTCGATCGCATCCGCCGGCGTGAACAGCTGACGGCTGCCGTCGGCGCGGCACTTGAGTTCGACCTTGCCTTCCGCCAATCCCTTCGGCCCCACCAGGATCTGCCACGGAATGCCGATCAAATCGGTCGCGGCGAATTTCGATCCGGGACGTTCCTCCAGGTCATTGTAGAGAACTTCGACACCCCTCGCCCCCAGTTGCCGGTACAAGCTCTCGGACGCACCATCGGTTGCACTATCGCCCTGCTTCAGATTCAGGATGGCAACCCGGAACGGCGCCACCTGTTCCGGCCATTTGATCCCGGCATCGTCGTGGAAGGCCTCAATGATGGCGGCAACGAGGCGCGTCGGCCCGATCCCGTAGGACCCCATGTGTACCGCGTGTTCGCCGCCATCGGGACCGGCCACGCTCGCGCGCATCGGGGCGGAATATTTCGTGCCGAAATAAAAGATATGACCGACCTCGATGCCGCGCGCCGACAATTTGGTTTCGATGGGCAGCGCATCGAATTCCGCCGCATCATGTTTGTCCGAAGTGGCGGCGTAGCGCGAGGTCCAGGTATCGACGATATCTTAAATCGCTGCGACGTCATCGAAATTGACGCTCGCATCCGGAATGGTGAAATCGAGGTAATCCCGGTGACAAAATACCTCGCTCTCTCCGGTCGATGCCAGAATAATGAATTCATGGCTGAGATTGCCGCCGATCGGTCCGGTGTCCGCCACCATCGGAATTGCCCGCAGGCCCATACGGGCAAAGGTGCGCAGATAGGCGACGAACATTTTATTATAGGCATGCCGTGCACCCGCATAATCGATATCGAATGAGTACGCATCCTTCATCAGGAATTCTCGCGACCGCATGGTGCCGAAGCGTGGACGGACTTCATCGCGAAACTTCCACTGCAGATGGTATAGATTGAGCGGCAAATCTTTGTAGGACTTTACGTAAGCGCGAAAAATTTCGGTGATCATCTCCTCATTGGTTGGCCCGAACAGCATCTCGCGTTCATGGCGGTCCTTGATCCGAAGCATTTCCTTACCGTAATCGTCATAGCGACCGCTTTCGCGCCAAAGATCTGCCGATTGAATTGTCGGCATCAGCAATTCAACCGCACCCGAGCGGTCCTGCTCCTCGCGCACGATACGGCAAATCTTGTTCAGTACGCGCAAACCGAGTGGAAGGAAGGCGTAGATGCCCGCCGCCTCCTGCCTGATCATGCCGGCGCGCAGCATCAGGCGGTGGGAGATAATCTCCGCCTCCTTGGGGGTGTCGCGCAGGATCGGCAAAAAATATCGGGACAGTCGCATGGGCTCCGCGCTTTGCTTCGCATTGAGGATCGCTGCCGCAGTCAAACCGGATCGGTCGGCAAAACACAAGGGCAGCAAACGATTCGCCGGGCCTTCCACCGTACACCCAACCAACCGGGGAGGCAATTAAATACCGTGATTGCTCATGCTGCAGTGCACGACAAGTATGATGACATGTAGAGCTTTTTCGTTTACTGGACATTTACTCACGAAATGGCGCCAGACAAAGTAATTTTGTTGCGCCATTGAGTGCGGTCCAGGTCGAGGGAGGAACAGCCGGCGGCGCGATCAACTGCAGCCACTCCAGATCATCCAGAACAGAAAAATGGAGGAGACCGGTAGCTTACTTGAACATATGCAGCAGGGAGCATGTGAAAGCGGGGCTTTGGCCCTGCTTTTTTTTCGCTATGGCTCCAATTTGCGGACGCGTTGCATTTATTTTAATCAGTTTTAATACACGCCTATAATTTAAGCAACCCCCACAGGGTCACCAAATCTTCCAACGCGACTGCCTTGGTGACATAAGCCCAATAGAATGCGGCGAACGCGATGCTGGCCACGCCCGTCGTCCAAACGAGTTTGATCTTCAGTCCATGCGTCGCAGGCGCGCCCGGGTCGGTGCCCTGAACGAAATCGCCCTCCTCGTGCTGCGAGCGGATGCCCCACGGCAGCACCATGAAAAACACCAGCCACCAAAAGATGAAGTAGATCGCCACCGCCGTGGTCCAAGGCACGGCTTACCTCATGCCTGTTCGAGCTCGACCAACGTGCCGAGAAAATCCTTCGGGTGCAAAAACAATACCGGCTTGCCATGCGCGCCGATCTTGGGCTCCCCGTCGCCGAGGACACGGGCGCCACCGGCTTTAAGGCGCTCGCGCGCTGCCACGATATCATCCACCTCGTAGCAGACGTGATGGATGCCGCCGTCCGGATTGCGATCCAAGAATTTCGCGATCGGCGAAGCAGCGCCGAGCGGCTCCAGCAGTTCGATTTTCGTATTCGGCAACGTGATGAAGACCGTGGTAACGCCGTGATCAGGCTGTGCGACCGCGGCCGAAACCTCGGCTCCCAGCGTATCGCGGTAGACCTTGGCGGCGGCGGCCATATCGCGCACCGCGATTGCCACGTGATTGAGCTTGCCTATCATGCTCCATTCCTTCGATAAGGCACCCATCATAGCGTCAATACATGGACAAGGCACAATGGCTTCTTGCCCCACTCCGACGCGATCGCGGCGCGAACGCCGCGCTTGATGGCATCTGCGACCGAATCCGTATCGCGACGACGAGCCCGCGGCAGGTTCGCGACAGTCTCGGTGACAGCTTTGTAGGCAAGATCGCGGAAACGCCGCCCATCCGCAGTGACGTCCGGGACACCAAGCAATTCCACTTCGGGCTCGCCGGCCTGGGCGCCGTTGCGATCCAGCGCCAGAGCGACCGAAACGATGCCGACAAAAGATAATCGGCGGCGATCCGCGACCGTTCGCTCCTTGGCATCGACGATCAGGCGTCCGTCCTTGTAAAGGCGCCCTTGTGGGACTTCGGCGATAACTGCGGGCGGCCCCGGCGCCAGCTTGACCATATCGCCATTACGGCAAACCAGGGTTTGCGGAACCCCGGCTTTGCGGGCGACCGCTGCATGCTCGGAGAGGTGCAACGCCTCGCCGTGGACGGGGACCGCCATGCGCGGCCGCACCCAGCGGTAAAGCTGCTCAAGTTCGGCCCGGCGCGGATGGCCCGACACGTGGACCAGATGGGTGCGATCCGTGATCACCTCGATGCCCTGGCCGACCAATCCGTTGATGACGCGGCCGACGGCCTTTTCGTTGCCCGGAATGGTGCGCGAGGAAAAAATGACCCGGTCACCCTTGCCGAGCGTCACATCGGGATGCTCATCGAGAGCGATACGCGACAGCGCGGCGCGCGGCTCACCTTGGCTCCCGGTACAAAGCGCCACCACCTTATCGGGCGGTAGATACCCATAGACATCGGTGCCGCGAAATTCCTGAACGCCGTCGAAATAGCCGGTTTCGCGCGCGATCTGGACGATGCGCTCCATGGCACGGCCAACCACGACGACTTCCCGGCCACACGCCCGCGCCGCGAACGCCACGGCCCGCAGGCGCGCGACATTTGACGCGAATGTGGTCACCGCGACGCGCCCGGACGCAGCGCCGATCAATTCGGCGAGGGATTTCGCCACCTCCATTTCCGACGGTGAGTGTCCATCGCGCACCGCATTGGTGGAATCCCCGATGACGGCAAGACAGCCGGCGTCGCCCAGCGCGCGCAATTTCGCCTCATCGGTCGGCACCCCGATGGTCGGCGTCGGATCGAGCTTCCAGTCGCCGGTATGCAGCACCGCACCGAGACTGGTGCGGATGATCAGCGCATTGGATTCCGGGATCGAGTGGGCGACGGAAACCAACTCGATATCGAATGGCGGCAAGCTGATGCGGCCGCCGAGCGGCACGATGTGCACAGGGATTTCCGGAGCCCCGGGCTCCGACTGCCGCTTGGCCTCCAACAGCGCCGCCGTAAACGGCGTTGCGTAAAGCGGGACCTTCAGACGCGGCCACAAATCGATGAGCGCACCATAATGATCCTCGTGCGCATGCGTGAGCACCAGTCCGACCAGATTGCGGCGCTCCTCCTGGAGAAACCGGATGTCCGGCATGATGAGGTCGATGCCGGGGAGATCCTCGCCGGCGAAAGCGACGCCGAGATCGACCGCAAGCCATGATTTCTTGCGCCGCGCCCCGAAGCCGTAGACCGACAAATTCATCCCGATCTCGCCAACTCCGCCGAGCGGTGCGAAGACGAGTTCTTCCTGCGCCGATGTCATATGCTCAACCGCCAACCCTCATCGCATCTCCGTTCACCGGGTCTGCTGCTTCTACGCAAGAATACGTTCACACGGCCACTGCTTTCGTTCCCGCGTCCAAGGGAAACACATCCCCGGCCGCAATCAGCGCGATTGCGCGATCCTCGGTGCGGAGCACCAACCGGCCTTCCAGGTCCAAGCCTTCGAACCGCCCCACCATTTCGCGCCCCGGCAAGCGCACCCGAACGGGCCGTCCCAGACCGTGCACGCTGGCAAGCCACCCCGCCTGGATAGCCGCAAATCCTGCCCCTCGGCTCCATTGTTCAAGACGTATCCTAAAGGTCGCGGCAAGGCGTTCGGCCAGCACGATGGGGCATATATCCGCGCCTTCGGCGGCGAAATCCGTGGCGGGAAATTCCGACCCCACCGGATGATGGCGGCAATTCACCCCGATTCCGATCGCCACACTTATCGGGCTCCCTTCTCCCTCCACCAAAATACCTGCAATCTTCCGCTCCGCGAGCAGCAGATCGTTCGGCCATTTGAGGGTAAGACGCGGCGCGAGCATCGGCGCCATCGACACCACGGCATCACGAAGCGCCAGTCCGGCGACGAACCCCAGCTGCGGCACCGTTGCGACCGGCGCCGGATCGGTCAATAGCAGCGTCGCATAAAGATTGCCGGGCATCGACACCCATAAGCGCCCGCGCCGTCCGCGCCCCGCGGTTTGCTGCTCGGCCACGATCCAAAGCGGCCCGAGCGTCCCGCTCCGGGCAAGGCGTAGCGCTTCCGCATTGGTGGAGTTGAGCAACCAATCGAACCGTCGGCTTCGCTCTATAACACAATTTGCAGGATCATGGGGCGTCAGCAGTGCAACGTGTCTTGATCTTGGCAGCTACGACGCAAGTCCCTTCAATATGACCTCCCAGTCTCCCTCAGTGGAGAAAATACCGTCGCCCCCGTGGTATTGATGGCCGCCGTCACTCCGCCGTCCGCAGTCCTCCACGACGGATGTTTTCAACGTTCCAGGAAGCGAAACAGAACAAGTCCATTTTACGCTCCACAAGCCTCACTCAATTAAAACAGCGACCTTGCCGCCGCCCCCGCGGCATCGACCAGCGGACCCGGATAGACGAAGAATAAGAGCACAAAAAGTCCGGTCACGGCCAGTACGACCCGCAGCATTCCCCCCATGGGGTCGAAAGCGGGGGCCGGATCGTCGAAATACATGATCTTGACGATCATCAAATAGTAGTAACAGCCAACGACGCTGGCCAGCACACCCAGCACCGCGAGCGCAAATAGTCCGGCCTGCACGGCGGCAAGGAACACGTAAAATTTAGCGAAAAACCCCGCCAAGGGGGGCACGCCGGCCATGGAGAACAACATGATTGCCAGGAAGAAGGCTTGGGCCGGATTGGTGCGCGCAAGCCCGGCGAGATCCGAAATATTCTCGACCGGCTTGCCGTCCCGCCGCATGGCAATGATGCAGGCGAAGGTCCCCAGCGTCATCGCCACATAGATCGCCATATAGACGAGCACGCCCTGCGTGCCGGCGCTGGTGCCGGCGGCAAGACCCACCAGTGCGAAGCCCATATGGCCGATCGATGAATAGGCCATCAGCCGCTTGATATTGCGCTGCCCGATAGCCGCGAAGGAGCCGAGTGCCATCGAGGCGATGGCGACGAAGACGACGATCTGCTGCCACTGGGCAATGACGCCTGGAAAGGCGATCAAGGTGACGCGCATGAAAACGGCGATCGCCGCCACCTTCGGGGAAGCGGCAAAGAAGGCGGTGATCGGCGTCGGCGCGCCCTGGTAGACGTCGGGCGTCCACATGTGGAACGGCACCGCCGATACCTTGAAACACAACCCGGCGAACAGCAGCACGATTCCGATCGTCAACCCGACGCCGCCCTGGCCTGCCGCCTTGGCGATACCGGCGAAATTCACCGTCCCGGTGAAACCGTAAATCAGCGAAGCGCCATAGAGCAGCATCCCGGACGACAGTGCGCCGAGCACGAAATATTTCAATCCGGCTTCCGTCAACCTTACGTTATCGCGATCGATGGCGGCGACCACGTAAAGTGCAAGACTTCATCAACTCCAGTCCGAGATAGAGCGCGATGAGGTCGGCGGCCGAAATGAGCATCATCATGCCCGTGGTCGCGAGCAGGATCAGCACCGGATATTCGAAATTGCGGCGGTCCGGGTCCTTGAGGAAATCCCCCGACAGCAAGATCGCCCCGGCCGAGCCGACCAGTGCCAGAATTTTGAGAAATTTCGCAAAACCATCGACGACGAAACTGCCGCCGAAGACCTCGATCCGTTCATCCGGCATGCCGGCGACGATGATCGCGGCGACGGCGAGGATGGCCACTGCGGCCCAACACACTGAAGCGGTCGCGCGGGCGCCGCGATAGACGCCGAACATCAACAGTGCCATGGCGCCCACCGCCAGCAGCAATTCAGGCAGGGTCGGATCGAGATCAAGACCTTCGATCATTGCGGATATCCCGTCATTGCGCCAGCGCGGCCGCTTTGGCCGCCGCCCCGAGGGCCAGATGATAATTCTCGATGAGCGCTGTCACGGAGACTTGCGATAAGTCGAGCACAAGCTTGGGATAGACGCCGAACAGAATGGTGAGGATGACGAGCGGCGCCAACGTCGCCATCTCGCGCCATTCGAGATCCAGGATGCCGGCGAGCGATCGCTTGTCCAGACGGCCGAAAATAACCCGGCGATAGAGCCACAACGCGTAGGCGGCGGAGAGGATGACGCCGATCGTCGCCAGCGTCGCGACCGGCGTATTGATCCGGAACGTCCCGATGAGGGTGAGAAACTCGCCGACGAAGCCCGAGGTCCCGGGCAGCCCGACATTGGCCAACGTGAACACCATGAAGGCCGCCGCATACAGCGGCATCCGGTTGACGAGGCCCCCATAGGCCGCAATTTCGCGCGTGTGCATGCGGTCGTAAACGACGCCGACGCAGAGGAACAGCGCGCCGGACACAATGCCGTGAGATACCATCTGGAAAATGCCCCCGCCGACGCCTTGGGCGGTGACGGCAAAAATTCCCATCGTGACGAAGCCCATATGCGCAACGGACGAATAGGCGATCAGTTTCTTCATATCCTCCTGAACAAGCGCGACCAGTGAGGTATAAACGATCGCCACCACCGACAGCGTGAAAATCAGCGGGGCAAATTCCTGTGACGCCGCCGGAAACATCGGCAGCGAGAATCGCAAGAAACCATAACCGCCCATCTTTAAGAGGATCGCCGCCAAGATGACGGAGCCGGCGGTCGGCGCTTCCACATGGGCATCGGGTAGCCAAGTGTGGACCGGCCACATCGGCATCTTCACCGCAAACGATGCGAAGAAGGCCAGCCATGCCCAGGTCTGCAGATTCCGGGGGAACGCGTGATGCATCAGGGTTGGGATATCCGTAGTTCCGGCATCCCAATACACCGCCATGATGGCGAGCAGCATCAGCACCGAGCCGAGGAACGTGTAGAGGAAGAACTTGAAGCTCGCATAGACCCGGCGCGGCCCGCCCCACACGCCGATGATGAGGAACATCGGGATCAGGCCGCCCTCGAAAAACAGATAGAACAAGGTGAGATCGAGCGCCGAAAAGGTGCCGACCATAAGGGTTTCCAGCACCAGGAATGCGATCATGTATTCCTTGACGCGCTTCTGGATCGGCTGCCAGCTGGCCAGAATACAGATCGGCATCAGCGCCGTGGTGAGAATCACGAAGGGCAGCGAAATGCCGTCGACGCCCATGTGGTAGCTGATCGTTCCCGCCAACCAAGGTTTGCGTTCGACGAACTGAAATTCTGGCGAACCGGGATCGAAGCGCATCACCAGAATGAGCGAAATCGCCAAGGTGAGGAGGGTCGTCCACATCGCCACCCAGCGGGCATTGCGGGCGATGGCCGGATCCTCACCACGAAGGGCCATGAGGAAGATCGCGCCGACCAGCGGCAGAAAAGTCGTCACCGACAGAATGGGCCAGCTTGCCATCTCAGTGGCCTCCCCCGGCCAGCATGAACCAGGTGATGAAGGCCGCAACCCCGATCAGCATCGCGAAGGCATAGTGATAAAGATACCCGGTCTGCACCCGCACCACATTGCGTGTCACGTCGAGCACGCGCGCGGACACTCCGTCTGGACCGAAGCCGTCGATCAGCCAGCCGTCGCCGCCCTTCCACAGAACGCGCCCCAGCCACAGCGTCGGCCGCACGATGAGGAAATCGTAAATTTCGTCGAAATACCATTTGTTCAGCAGAAATCGGTAGAGAATCTGGTGCTGACGCGCCAGCTCGATCGGTATCTTCGGGCTCCGAATATAGAACAGCCACGCCACCGCAACCCCGATGATCATCAGCACGGTCGGCTGCAGCGACACCAGAAGGCCGACATGGTGCATCTCCTCCAGAATTCGATTAGGTGCCCCGATCGCCAGCGACTCGCCGAAAAATCCCTCGACGCCCTCGCCGACGAAAATACTGCGAAACGGAAAACCGGCGAGAACCGAGCCGACCGCCAGCACGAACAGCGGAATCAGCATGGTCCGAGGACTTTCATGCGCCGCTTCGGCATGCGCCGGATCATGTGGTCTTCCATGGAAGGTTTTGAAGATCAACCGCCAGGAATAAAAGGCAGTGAGACCGGCCGCAAAAAGCGTCATCAGGAAGCCATAAAACGCCGCCGGATTCTTTCCCGCATAGGCTGCCTCGATAATGGCGTCCTTGGAAAAATAGCCGGCAAATAGCGGAAATCCCGTCAGCGCCAGCGTCCCCACCACCATCGCGGCGTACGTATACGGAATCTTGGTCCGCAGGCCGCCCATATTTCGGATGTCCTGCTCGTGGTGCATGGCGACGATCACGGAGCCCGAGCCGAGAAACAGCAGGGCTTTGAAGAACGCATGCGTAAACAGGTGATACATCCCGACCGAATAGGCACCGACCCCCATGGCGACGAACATGTAGCCGAGTTGCGAACAGGTCGAATAGGCGATGATGCGTTTGATGTCGTTCTGCACCAGCGCCACCGTGGCGGCGAACATGGCGGTCGTCGCTCCGATGACGGTGACGAAGGTCTGGGCGTCCGGTGCAAGTTCGAACAACGGCGACAGCCGGGCCACCATAAATACCCCCGCCGTCACCATCGTGGCGGCATGGATGAGAGCCGACACCGGGGTTGGGCCCTCCATGGCGTCAGGAAGCCAGGTATGCAGCAAGAACTGCGCCGATTTGCCCATGGCGCCCATGAACAGCAGCAGGCAAATCAATGTCAGCGCATCGATATCCCAGCGAAAGAACGGAATGGTCTTGCCTACCAGCGTCGGCGCCTGATGAAAAATGGTGCCGAAATCGACTGCACCGGTCATCATGAATACCGCAAAGATGCCGAGCGCGAAGCCGAAGTCGCCGATGCGGTTGACGATGAACGCCTTGATGGCGGCGGCGTTGGCTTCAGGCTTTTGATACCAGAAGCCGATCAACAAGTAGCTTGCGAGGCCGACACCTTCCCAGCCGAAGAACAGCTGGACCAGATTGTCGGAGGTCACCAGCATCAGCATGGCGAAGGTGAACATCGACAAGTAGCCGAAGAAGCGCGGCCGGTAGGGATCCTCTTCCATATAGCCGATGGAATAGAGGTGCACGAGCGACGACACGGTCGTGACCACGACCAGCATCACGGCGGTCAGGCTATCGACCCGCAGCGCCCAGTCGACCTTGAGGTCGCCGGAAACGATGAACGGCATCACCACGTCATGGGCTTCCTGGTGCTGGAACCCCACCTGCACGAAGGCGATCCACGACAGCAGCGCCGAGATGAACAGCAGCGTCGTGGTGATCAGCTCGGCCGTGCGCGAGCCCATGGCGGCAGGCTCGTGCGCATGATCGTCATGGCCGCTCGCGGCCGTCGCAGCATGGCCGTGAGCATCCGGGTGGATTCGGCTATCGGCGCCGTGATGGTCGTCGGCGGGCGCCCCTCCCGGATGACGCGCATGCGCGCCCATGAGTGCAATGATCCCCGCCAGGATGGCGCCCAGCAGCGGCAGGAAAACGATCGCCTGATACATGACGGCTGTCAGCCCTTCATCAGATTGATGTCTTCGACGGCGATCGAACCGCGATTGCGGTAGAACACGACCAAAATGGCGAGCCCAATGGCGGCCTCGGCCGCCGCCACCGTGAGCACGAACAACGCAAAGACCTGACCGACCAAATCGCCCAGATGGGTGGAAAACGCCACCAAGTTGAGGTTGACCGCCAGCAGGATCAGCTCGATCGACATCAGGATGATGATGACGTTACGGCGATTGAGAAAAATGCCGAAAATCCCCAGCGTGAAAAGGATGGCCGAAACGACCAGGTAATGCCCCAATCCGATCGTCATCGCGGTGCCCCTTCGATGCCCTGCCCGGTCGGCACCCGGCGTACACTAATCGCGGTCGCCTTGGTACGGGCGACTTGATCCGCGATGTTCTGCCTCCTGACGTTCGGCTTATGACGCAAAGTCAGCACGATGGCGCCGATCATGGCGACCAGCAGCACCAAGCCGGCGGCCTCGAAGAAGTAGACATAGCGGGTATAGAGCACGAGTCCGAGCGCTTCGGTATTGCTCACTTGATCCATCGGCGGAATCGGGGCGGCGATCCCCACATTCGTGCCGGAACCGATCGTCCATCCCCCAAGCACCAGTATCAGTTCCAAAAAGAACACGCCGCCGATCACCACACCGATCGGCACGAAGTTGAGCAAGCCTTTCCGCAACTCCGTAAAATCGACATCGAGCATCATGACGACGAACAGGAACAGCACCGCGACCGCGCCTACATAGACGATGACCAAAATCATCGCCAGAAACTCGGCCCCCATCAAGACGAACAGACCTGCCGCATTGACGAAGGCAAGGATCAGAAACAGGACGGAATGCACAGGGTTGTTCGACGCGATCACCATCACGGCGGACGCGATGCACATGCCGGCGAACAGATAGAAAAACAGCGCGGCGATGATCATGGGGTGGTGTCCCGCTCGAAGCCATCCTTCGAGACGCCCGCCCCAGGGAGAGCGCTCCTCAGGATGAGGTCGTAGATGGTTCGGCCCTCATGGCGAGAAGCGCGGCGAAGCCGCGCGTCTCGAACCATGGCGACAGGGGAAGTGCTTCTCACGTGATCACCTGTAAGGCGCATCGAGCGCGATGCTTTTCGCGATCTCGCGTTCCCAGCGGTCGCCATTGGCGAGGAGGCGATCCTTATCGTAATAAAGCTCCTCGCGCGTCTCGGCGGCAAATTCGAAATTTGGGCCTTCCACGATGGCATCGACCGGGCAAGCCTCCTGACACAATCCGCAATAAATGCATTTTACCATGTCGATGTCGTACCGCGTGGTCCGCCGCGTGCCATCATTGCCGCGCGGCCCGGCCTCGATGGTGATGGCCTGCGCCGGGCAGATCGCCTCACACAGTTTGCACGCGATGCAGCGCTCCTCCCCGTTGGGATAGCGGCGCAACGCATGCTCGCCACGGAAGCGTGGCGAGATCGGACCTTTTTCGAATGGATAATTCAGCGTCGGCTTCGGCTTGAAAAAGTAGCGCATCGACAGCACGATGGCGCCGACAAATTCCTTGAGAAACAGCGATTTCGCCGCCTGGTCCAATCTCATATCGGCATCCTCATTGCGGCGCCGGCGCCCAGCCGGTCAATTGCAACACGCCCGCCACGATCACGACCATTGCCAGCGAGATGGGCAAAAACACCTTCCATCCCAATCGCATCAGTTGATCGTAGCGATAGCGCGGCACGAAGGCCTTCACCAGCGCGAACATGAAGAAGACGAGCAGCGTCTTGAGGGCAAACCATACGATACCCGGCACCCAGGTGAATGGCGGCAATTCCAGCGGCGGAAGCCATCCGCCAAGGAACAGGATTGTCGTCATGGCGCACATCGTCGTGATGGCCACGTACTCGCCGAGCATGAACATCATATACGGCGTGGAACCGTATTCCACCATGAAGCCTGCCACCAGTTCGGATTCAGCCTCGACCAGATCGAACGGCGGCCGGTTGGTCTCCGCCAGCGCCGAAATGAAGAAGATGATGAACATCGGAAACAGCGGGAGCCAGTACCAGTTCAACATCGTAAACCAGGGAATCCCGAGCAAACTCGCCAGTCCGAACATCGCCTGCGCGCCGACGATGTCGCTCAGATTGAGCGAGCCGGCGCACAGCAGCACCGTAATCATGACAAAGCCGATCGAGACTTCGTAAGATACCATCTGGGCCGCCGACCGCAGAGCCGACAGAAACGGATATTTGGAATTCGATGCCCATCCGCCCATGATGATGCCATAGACGCCGAGCGAGGAAATCGCGAAAATATACAATATTCCGACATTGATGTCCGAGATCACCCATCCGGCACTGACCGGAATGACGGCCCAGGCCGCCAGCGCAAGCACGCAGGTGACCAGTGGCGCCAGCAGGAACACGCCCTTGTTGGCGCCGGCCGGAATGATCGGCTCCTTGAGCACGAATTTGAGCAGATCGGCGAAACTCTGCAGCAGCCCCCACGGCCCGACCACGTTGGGCCCTCGCCGGATTTGCACTGCAGCCCAGATCTTACGATCGGCTAAAAGCACATAAGCGACCGCGATGAGCAGAATCACGAGCAGCAGTACGCTCTGGCCGACGATCACCAGCAGCGGCCAAATGTAGTCGGTCCAAAGCTCGCCCATCGGCTCACGCTTCCGTCAAGTCGAGCCGCCGCTCGATGCGCTCGATGCGCAAGTTCGTACGATCCATGCGCGTTGACATCGATGCATATGGCATCGCGAGATTCCCCAGCGCCCGTTCGACATGCCCGAAGCGGTCGGTGATCACGTGGATATCGTCCATCATCCCCGACATGTCTTCCCGCATTCGGCGCAGGTATTCGAGAATCAAGCTTTCCGTTTCCGCCGTCATCACCTTGTCCTATTCGGCTGCGAGCGCGACGGCGCGTTCCGCGAGCGCGGAACATTCTGCCATCACGGCGGAAGCACGGGCGATCGGATTCGTCAAATAGAAATCTGCGATCGGCGAACGGAACGGCGCATTGTCCATCGCACCGTCGGCCACGGCCAGCTTGCGGATGTCATCCGGGTTGCCAGGCAACACGGCATCGCGCTGCTGCAGATGCGGGAATGCCGCGAACAAGGTTGCCCGCAGCCGCGCAAGCGAATCATAGGGAAGCTTGGCGCCGACCGATTCGGACAAGGCCCGCAGGATCGCCCAATCCTCACGCGCCTCGCCCGGCGGGAACGCGGCGCGGACCGCCATCTGCACCCGCCCCTCAGTATTAACGTAAATGCCGGACTTCTCCGTATAGGCCGCGCCCGGCAGGATCACATCGGCACGATGCGCGCCGCGATCACCATGCGTCCCGATATAGACCACGAAGGCGCCGGGATCGACCGCGATCTCGTCGGCGCCCAGCAGAAACAGCACATCGACCCCGCCCCCGGCCATCGCAGCGGCGTTGATACCGCCCGGACCCGGCACGAATCCGATATCCAAGCCGCCGACCCGCGAAGCCGCGGTGTGAAGCACCGAAAAGCCATTCCAGCCCTCGGCAAGCGCCCCGGTCGACACCGCCGCCTTCGCAACCGCCGACAGCACCGCAGCGCCATCCCGGCGCGCCAAGGCGCCCTGGCCGACGAGCCAAATCTGCCGCCGTAGGCTGGCGGGCGCGTGGTTCGTAAAGCTCGCCAGCGTATCGGTGCCGGCGCCCAGATACGCATAGTCGTAGGTGAGGTCGGCGCGCTCGCCGATGACGCCGATCTTGAGGCCGCCGGTCCGCCACCGTTTGCGGATGCGGGCATTCAGGACGGGTGCCTCCTTGCGCGGATTGGAGCCGATGATCATCAAACCATCCGCCTCGTCGATCCCCGCGATAGTGGCATTAAAAAGATAGCTCGCACGGCCCCATTTGGGGTCAAGCGCCGCTCCGTCCTGCCGGCAGTCGTAATTCGCCGAGCCCAGCCGCACCATCAAGTCCTTGAGGGCGAACATATCTTCGACCGCAGCCAGGTCGCCCGCGATGGCGCCAACGCGCTCCGCTTTGGTCACCTGGAGGGTTGCGGCAATCGCCCGGAAGGCCTCGCTCCACGACGCCGGCCGCAGCCGGCCGCCTTCGCGCAGGTAAGGCTGATCCAACCGCTGCACCCGCAATCCATCGACCTGATGGCGGGCCTTATCGGAAATCCACTCTTCGTTTACGTCTTCGTTCACCCGCGGCAGCACCCGCATGACCTCGCGGCCGCGGGAATCGACCCGGATCGCACAGCCGACCGCATCGCTCACATCGATCGATTCGGTCTTGCCCAGTTCCCATGGGCGCGCCGCGAAGGCGTAGGGCTTCGAGGTCAGCGCGCCGACCGGACATAAGTCGACGACATTGCCCTGCAGTTCGGAGACCATCGCCTGTTCCAGGTAGGTGGTAATCTCCATGTCTTCGCCGCGTCCGATCGCGCCGAGTTCCGGCACGCCGGCAACTTCGGTGGCAAAACGCACGCAGCGCGTGCATTGGATGCAACGGTTCATCGAAGTTTTGACCAGCGCGCCAAGGTACTTGTCCTCGACGGCGCGCTTGTTCTCCTGAAACCGCGAGGAATCCACCCCGTAGGCCATCGCCTGGTCCTGCAGGTCGCATTCCCCCCCCTGATCGCAGATCGGGCAATCAAGCGGATGATTGATGAGCAGGAACTCCATCACGCCTTCGCGCGCCTTGCGCACCATGGGCGACCGGGTCTTGATCTCCGGCGGCTCGCCCTTGGGGCCTGGACGGCAGTCCCGCACCGCCCAGGCACAGCTGGCCACCGGCTTCGGAGAGCCGGAGAGTTCGACCAGGCACATGCGGCAATTACCGGCGATCGAGAGCCGCTCGTGAAAGCAGAATCGCGGAATTTCCGCGCCGGCCGCTTCGCAAGCCTGCAGCAGCGTGTATTCCGGCGGAACGTCCACCGCATTGCCGTCAACGACCACCTTGGTCATGGCAAAACCCGTCCTTATCGCTCGGCTGTAACCGCTGGTTTTTCAAACAACCACCAGCCGCACCATCACCGAACATCCATTATGCGGTCGCCGCCGCGTTCGGCGATGATTTTTCGTCCCCTACCGAGGCATGCCGCTCGCGCCAATCCGCAAGCAGCCGGGTCACTTCGATGCCGTCGATGGTCATGCCATCCAGGCGGCTGTTCACGATCGATGCGCCGGCAAGATTCGCCTTATCGATCCGCAGGCCTGAAAGATTAACATCGTGAACAGTCCATCCGGACATATTGAGATCATCGAAGGCGCAACCCGCCAGATTGATGTTGTGGTATTTCCCGCCGGACATGTTGACGTTCTCATACGTGCAGCCGGAAAGATTCACATCATTGAAGACCGACCCCGAGAGATCGCTGTTGGTCACCGACAGCCGGTGCTTTTCGCGTTCGATCTTCATGGCTCTTACTCGGCCGCCACGCGCACAGGCTCCGGATGCGGATTGGCTGCATATTCGTCGATGCGCCTTTCGATTTCATGACGGAAATGGCGCAGCAGACCCTGGACAGGCCAAGCGGCACCGTCGCCGAACGCACAGATCGTATGTCCTTCGATCTGTTGCGTGACCTGCATGAGCATGTCGATCTCGCGCTTGTGGGCACGGCCTTCCGCCATCCGCATGAGCACCCGCCACATCCAGCCCATGCCTTCGCGGCACGGCGTGCACTGGCCGCAGCTTTCGTGCTTGTAGAAATAGGAAATCCGCGCCATGGCGCGCACGATATCGGTGGATTTATCCATCACGATGACGGCGGCGGTCCCGAGCGCCGATTTCACATCGCGGGTGCCGTCGAAATCCATCGGCAGCGGCACGCATTGCGAAGCCGGTACCAGCGGCATCGATGAGCCGCCGGGGATCACGGCCAGCAGATTGTCCCAACCGCCCCGCACGCCGCCGGCATGCTTTTCCAACAATTCGCGCAGTGGAATTCCCATCGCTTCTTCCACATTGCACGGCTTGTTGACATGGCCGGAAATGCAGAACAGTTTTGTGCCGGTGTTATTGGGTCGGCCGATGCCGGCAAACCACGCCGCGCCGCGCCGCATGATGTCCGGTACGACCGCAATCGACTCCACATTGTTGACCGTGGTCGGACAGCCGTACAGGCCCATATTGGCGGGGAATGGCGGCTTGAGCCGTGGCATGCCCTTTTTGCCTTCGAGGCTTTCCAAGAGTGCGGTTTCCTCGCCGCAAATATAGGCGCCCGCCCCATGATGGATGATCAGGTCGAAATCCCAGCCGTGAATGTTGTTTTTGCCGATCAGCTTGGCCTCATAGGCCTGGTCAACCGCGGCCTGCAGCCGCTCCCGCTCACGGATGAATTCACCGCGCACATAAACATAGCAAGTATGCGCCCCCATGGCGAAACTGGCAATCAGGCAACCCTCAACCAAGAGGTGCGGATCGTGCCGCAGTATCTCGCGGTCCTTGCAGGTGCCCGGCTCGGACTCGTCGGCGTTGATCACCAGATAATGCGGCCGCTCGCCGATCTGCTTCGGCATGAACGACCATTTGAGCCCGGTCGGAAAGCCGGCGCCGCCCCGCCCACGCAGCCCGGAATTCTTCACCTCGTTGATGATGCCGTCGCGGCCCTTTTCCAAGATCGCCTTGGTGCCGTCCCAGGCGCCGCGTTGGCGCGCGCCTTCGAGCCCCCAGTCGTGGCGGCCATAGAGGTTGCGAAAGATGCGGTCCTTGTCCTCGAGCATCGATCACGCCTTTGGGGATTCTGACGGACTATCGGGACCCGCGGCGAAATTCGCCGCTTGCTCAACCCATTTCTCGCGATCGATGCGGCCCGGAAATGCCAGATAAGTGCCGACCCAGCGAATTTCCGCGCGCGTCCATTGAGCGATCTGGTCAAAATGGAAAATGCCGAGATCATTGAGCTTCTGTTCGTTGACCCGGCCTATTCCCTTGATCCGCTGAAGATTGTCAGGCGCGCCGTCGCGGGCCGCCGCTAGACCGCCCGGCCGCGCACCAACCGCATTCGCCCGATCCTCGGCAGTCGCATCCGCCGGCAAAGCCGCCAGTTTTGCCGCGAAGTCGGTCTCCTCCGACGTATCGGGCACGTCCACCGGCACGACCGCCCGACCTTCGGCCGGAACCGCCGCCTCGGCATCGCTGCTGACCGCGCTCGATGCCGGAACATCCTTCGCCGTCTCGTCCTTCGCGGGCAACGGCGATACGACTGCAGCCGAAGTCTTTGTGGGAGCCGCGTCAGTCCCCGCGGCCACCGTCGCCGTTGGCGGGGCAGCTTCCACCGGAGCCGGCGCCGCATGAGCCGCCACATCCGGAGCCTTCGGCTCGGATCGGGGGGCAATAGGGGCCGCGATCTCCTTCAACGTGGTCTCACCGCCGAGCGGCGCCGAAAAGTGCCGCCCATTCTGCGGGCCCGGCTTCGGGGTCTCGCCGCGGGCAAGCGCATCGAGAATGGTTTCGAAGGATTCCGGCGTGAGATCCTCGTAAGTGTCCTTGCCGATCAGCACCATCGGAGCGTTGACGCATGCGCCCAGGCATTCGACCTCCTCCCAGGAGAAATCCCCATCGGCGGAGACATGGAACGGCTCGTGGTGAATCCGGTGCTGGCACACCTTTTTGAGCGCCTCGCCACCCCGCAGCAGGCATGGCGTGGTACCACACCATTGCACGTGGGCCTTACGGCCGACCGGCTGCAGCAAGAACATCGTATAGAAAGTCGCCACCTCCAGAACACGGATATGCGCCATGCCGAGGAGGTCGGCCACGTATTCGATCGCCTTGCGCGGGGTCCACCCTCCCACCTGTTCCTGGGCGCGCCACAGCAAAGGGATGACCGCAGAGGCTTGGCGGCCTTCGGGATATTTGGCGATCTGTTGTTTTGCCCAGGCAAGATTCTCCGCCGTAAAGGCGAAGCTTTCGGGTTGCTGTTCGGCGGGCGCGAGGCGGCGGACGGTCACGGATCACCTGTTCGCAGCGGAAATGGCGAGAAGCACGGTCATCGGCCTCGCTCTGCATTGCCGACCAACGACGGCCCCAGCAGCGCGGCGACCGCAACGGTTATCCCCGGGGGATCGAGCGTGATCGCGCCGTCGTGAACGATGCGAGTGGCGATGTCGTTACCATGGTTGCGTCGATGATGGATAACGACACGCTTTTCGGAATGGATAATCAGATAGTGACGGATGCCTGCGACCGAGAAATAGTCGACCAATTTGGTATCAATGTCATCGCGTTCGCTCGACGGCGATACCACTTCGACGACAATGAGCGGAGCTTCGATGATCATCGCATCGGGTTCCGGCTCGGCACCGCACTGCACCAGAACGTCGGGTATCCGCAACGTGTTATCGTCGATCGGAACGCCGATGCCATCGACGAAAACCATGCAAGGCAAACCCGCCGCTCGCACCGCATCCTCGAGCGCCCGCCACGCCGCTGCCTTGGTTCGATTATGCCGGACGGAATCGCGAGACATGGCGACGATCTCGCCGTCAACGAGTTCATGGCGGTCATCCGGCTGGCGCTGGGACCACACGAGAAACTCGTCCACATTCATGCGGACCTTTGGAAAAGCGGGCGCGTTCATCGGTCCACCTCGCCGAACACGATGTCGATCGAGCCCAAGATCGCCGAAACGTCGGCGAGCAGGTGGCCGCGGCAGAGAAAATCCATCGCCTGGAGGTGGGCAAAACCCGGCGCACGGATCTTGCAGCGGTAAGGCTTATTGGTGCCGTCGGCCACCAGATACACGCCGAACTCGCCCTTGGGCGCTTCCACGGCGGCATAAACCTCGCCGGCCGGCACGTGATAGCCCTCTGTATAAAGCTTGAAATGATGGATCAGGGCTTCCATCGAGCGCTTCATCTCGGCGCGCTTGGGCGGCACGATCTTGTGGTCCGCGATGCTGACCGGCCCCTGCCCTTCCGGCGCGCGCAGCCGATCGATACACTGGCGCATGATGCGGACCGACTGGCGCATCTCCTCCATGCGGATGCAGTAGCGATCGAAACAGTCGCCGTTCTTGCCCACCGGAATGTCGAAATCGAGTTCCGCATAGCACTCATAGGGCTGTGCCTTGCGCAAATCCCAGGCTGCCCCCGAGCCACGCACCATCACGCCGGAAAAGCCCCAGGCCCAGGCATCGGCCAGCTTGACCACGCCGATATCCACATTGCGCTGCTTGAAGATGCGGTTGTCGGTCAACAGCTCTTCGAGATCGTCGCACACGTGCAGAAACGGGCCGCAGAACGCCTCGATGTCGTCGATCAGCTTTTCCGGCAGGTCCTGGTGTACGCCACCGACGCGGAAATAGGCCGCATGCATGCGGCTGCCGGAGGCCCGCTCATAGAACACCATCAGCTTTTCGCGTTCCTCGAAACCCCACAGCGGCGGCGTCAGCGCGCCCACATCCATCGCCTGGGTGGTGACGTTGAGGAGGTGCGACAGCAGCCGGCCGATCTCGGCATAGAGCACGCGAATGAGCTGGGCTCGCCGCGGCACCGTGATGCCGAGCAGCTTTTCCACCGCAAGGCAGAAGGCGTGCTCCTGATTCATCGGCGCGACATAATCGAGCCGGTCGAAATACGGGATCGCTTGCTGATAGCTCTTGTATTCGATCAGCTTTTCGGTGCCGCGGTGTAGAAGCCCGATATGCGGATCGACGCGCTCCACCACCTCGCCGTCGAGCTCCAGCACCAGGCGCAGCACACCATGGGCCGCCGGATGCTGCGGGCCGAAATTGATGGTGAAATTGCGGATTTCGGATTCGCTCATGAGCCCGCCTTGCCGGCGCCGCCAACGGCCTTCTCGTCGCCCGGCAATGGATAGTCGGGTCCTTCCCACGGCGACAGGAAGTCGAAATTGCGAAATTCCTGCATCAGTTGCACGGGCTCATAAACGACCCGCTTCTCCTCGTCGCTCCACCGCACCTCGATGAAGCCGCTGAGCGGAAAATCCTTGCGCAGCGGATGGCCCTCGAAACCATAATCGGTCAACAGCCGCCGCAGGTCTGGGTGGCCGGTAAACACGATGCCGTAGAGATCGTAGACCTCGCGCTCGAACCACAACGCCCCGATAAATACATCCGTGATCGAGGCAATCGCGGTATCTTCATCGACTGGGATCTTGACCCGCACGCGCCGGTTCCGTGTCGGCGACAGCAGGTGATAGACCACATCGAAGCGCTGGACACGCTGCGGCCAGTCCACCGCGGTGACATCGACGAAGGCATAGAATGCGCAGGCCGGATCGTCGCGCAGATACTTGAGCACCCGGACGATATCGGCGGCATTGGCGCTCAGCGTCAGTTCCCCGTTCGTCACCGCATGGCCGGTGACGGCGCCGGGCAGCGCCCCGGCAATCGCTTTGCCAAGGGAATCGAGCATCGCGGATGCGTCGTCGGTCATTTTATCGCCTAGCGCTCGATCGTCCCGGTACGCCGAATCTTCTTCTGCAGCAGCAGCACGCCATAGAGCAACGCCTCGGCGGTCGGCGGACAGCCCGGCACATAGATGTCCACCGGTACGATCCGATCGCAGCCGCGCACCACGGCGTAGGAATAGTGGTAATAACCGCCGCCATTGGCACACGAGCCCATGGAGATGACGTAACGCGGCTCCGGCATCTGGTCGTAAACCTTGCGCAGCGCCGGCGCCATCTTGTTGGTCAGCGTGCCGGCCACGATCATCACATCGGACTGGCGCGGTGAAGCCCGCGGCGCGAAGCCGAACCGCTCCGCATCGTAGCGCGGCATCGACATCTGCATCATCTCGACCGCGCAGCAGGCAAGGCCGAAGGTCATCCACATCAGCGAGCCGGTCCGCGCCCAGATGATCAGATCGTCGGCGGCCGTAACCAGGAATCCCTTGTCGGCCAGTTCGTTATTGAGCCCGACATAAAACAAATCATCCGCCCCCAACGGCATCCCGGTGCGCGGGTCGATGAGCCCGGTCGCGGCGGGAGCGATCACCGGCTCTCTCAATCCCATTCGAGCGCTCCTTTCTTCCATTCGTATATAAAGCCGACAGTCAGCACCCCTAAAAATACCACCATCGCCCAGAACCCGAACGCCCCCAACCGGCCGAACGCAACCGCCCAGGGGAATAGGAAAGAGACTTCAAGATCGAAGATGATGAACAGAATCGCCACCAGATAGAAGCGCACGTCGAACTTCATGCGCGCATCGTCGAAGGCGTTGAAGCCGCACTCATAGGCGGAGAGCTTTTCCGGATCGGGCTGCCTGTAGGCCACGATGAAGGGCGCCACCAACAGGGCCAGCCCCAGCACCAGCGCGATACCGATGAAGATGACGAGAGGAAGATAATCCTGCAGAAATGCGTCCATCTTCACCTCTCGGCCGTCGTCGGCCAGCCCGCATACAAATCGCGATTTCCACCGCTTTTCCCGTCCCTCTGCACCGCCAAAACAGGCGTGAAGAGAACCGGGAGTCGCCGCATGGCCGCGAACGGGCGAGCCTTAGCGCAGCGCAGCAAGGGTGGCAAGCGAATTGGCTGGATGCCACTGGCCGCCAACGGGATACAGTTCACCACCGTGGATACCCGGCGCTTCCGACGTCACAAAAAGCCGCTAAAGAAATGCCAGATTTCGGCTTGCCGAAGACCCGGCCGTTGGAGCGGGGCTCGCCCCGAATACGGCCGGCGGGCCATCATGCCAGATCGATGATCCCGGCCGCGCCGTCGTCGGTGCCGAAGGCAAGCTTGGTGCCGGTGGCGCTCCAGGCCAAGGCGGACACCGGCGACCCGGTCGGCCGGCGCGCCAAAATCTCGGCACCGTCGGCCATGCGGACCAGCAGCGCTGCCCCATCCGCATAGCCGACCGCCGTCAAATCCTTGCGCGCATGGCACGCCACGGCGGTAACCTGATGGCCGGCGGGGGCCAGGAGGTTCGGTTCGCGCCCCATCGGTCCGTCCTTGCCGTCGAATGGCCAGATCACCAGCTGGTTCGATCCGGAGGTCGCCAGTGATTTACCATCAAAAGCCCACGCCATCACCTTCACCTTGGTGGAGTAGCCGGCCATGCGCATGTGCCCGCGATCCGCGAGGCGCCAGCCGTGAAGCGTCGGCTCCTGCATGGCGGTGACCAGGAAGCGGCCATCGGGGCTGAAGGTGATGCCGAGATGGGAGCCCTTCCATTCCAGCTGTTCAGGCGCCGCCTCGAGCGCGTTGGGAAACCACAGCGTGACCCCGTGATAGTGGGCGATGCCAAGACGCAAGCCCTTCGGAGCGAAGGCGAGGCCGCCGACGGTCGAGGGCACTTCCAGCCGGCGCAACTCGCCCTTGCGGGGCTGCACGAAGGCCTCTTTGCCCGCCGACCATGCGACCCCGCCGTCCGGGGCGATCGCCACGTGATCGATCCAGCGGTGCTTGGGGTCGATGGCGAGGACCGCAGGGGTCATGTCTGCGGTCGTGGCCACGACCTTGCCGTCGTCGCCGCCCGTCACCACGCGGGTGCCGTCGCTTGCCGCCGCCAGAATGCCACCCTCGTGCACCGTGACGCGGCGGGTCGTGCCGTCGGGCGCGGCAAACACCAGCGCGTCCTCGCCGAGCACGAAAACCGCGGTGGTGCCGAGGAAATGCACCGCGACCACGGGCGCTTCAACCGGGACCGGGCGGGCGCGGTCGGCGATGGACGGAATTTCGGTCGTTGCCATGGAGCCTCTAATCGCGCGTCAGGCCACGCATTCCGCAAAGCCGGCACGGATCATGTCCTCCGGCAGCTCGCGGCCGATGAACACGATCCGGCTTTCCCGTTTTTCGCCGTCGCGCCAGTCGCGCTGATGGTCGCCGTCGATCATCATGTGTACGCCCTGGAACGCGAACCGTTGCGGATCGTCCTTGAATGCCAAAATTCCCTTGGAGCGCAGGATATTCTTGCCCTCTTGGGCGACCAGGTTCTGAAATCCACGGGAAGAACTTGTTGGGATCGAGCGACCGGTCGGTGCGCAGCGACAGCGAGCGCATGTCCTCATCATGGAAATGCCGCAGCCCGCCATGGTCGTGCGCGTGATCATGGTCATGCGCATGGTCGTGATCGTCGCCGTGGTCGTGCGCGTCGTGGTCATGATCGTGACCGCCGCCGGCGTCGAGAAATTGCGGTTCGAAATCCAGAATGCGGTCGAGATCGAAGGCATTGCGATGCAAAACCTCGGCGAGCGGCACCGCACAGCGCTCGGTGCGATGAAGCCGCGCATAAGGGTTAATGGCACGGATGCGCGCCTCGATTTCGCGCAGATCGGGGTCGCTCACCAGGTCGGTTTTGTTGAGCAGGATTACATCCGCGAAGGCGATCTGGTTCTTGGCCTCGGGCGCGTCGCGCAGCCGGTCCTTGAGCCAGCGCGCATCCGCCACCGTGACCACCGCATCGAGCTTCGCCTTTTGGCCGATTTCCGCATCGACGAAGAACGTCTGTGCCACCGGAGCCGGGTCGGCAAGGCCGGTGGTTTCCACGATGATGGCGTCGAACTTGCCCTTGCGGCGCATCAAACCGGACATGATGCGGATCAGATCACCCCGCACCGTGCAGCAGACGCAGCCGTTGTTCATTTCGAAGATCTCTTCGTCGGCGCCGACGATGAGGTCGTTATCGATACCGATCTCGCCGAATTCGTTGACGATGACGGCGTATTTCTGCCCATGCGGCTCGGACAGGATGCGGTTGAGCAGGGTGGTCTTGCCGGCCCCGAGATAGCCGGTCAGGACCGTGACGGGGATCTTGTCGGGCGTGCCGGTCGCGTCAAAGCCGGCGGTACTGGTGTCGGACATGCATGAGGCTCCAAAGTCTTACCTTGATATAGGCATTCGGAGCGCCGAGCAAAACCGCGGGGTGGACATTGACGCTGGTGTTGGGATGGGCCTCCGAACACCGGCCGGAACTGATGGAGGACTGGGACTTATGCGCCCGCATGCAGATGCCCAAGACAATAACGCCGCTGAGGTGACGCCGCCGCTTCGTCCCGTAGCTCCCTGGCGCGTCGCGCATTTGGACGTGCTGCCCGGATACCGGCTGCGCGTACGCTTCAATGACGGGACCGAAGGCCGGTTAGGCTTGCCCATCGCGCAGCTGTCATCGTGATTTTATCGTATACGGCCTTGCTACCAGGTAGTAAAAATTTTGCAAAATTGGAGATTTGAGATGCCCGACATCCAAAAAGTCAGCGTCGCGCTCACGGGGGAGCAACTCGCCGCCCTCAAGTCCGCGGTCGATGCCGGCGAATATGCGACCACCAGCGAGATCGTCCGCGAGGCGATACGGGACTGGCAGCTCAAGCGCGAACTGCGCCAGGAAGACATCAGGCGCCTGCGCAGATTGTGGGATGAGGGCAAGGCCAGCGGCCCGGCGGAGCCGTTCGATATCGAACGCACGCTTGCGGCCGCGCGAGCGCGGCTCAAGGAGCTGGGCGGCGTATGACGCCAGTGTTCCGATCACCGGCCGCGGAGCGCGGAGCGCATTCACGTCGTTTATATAATCGCATCAACGGGCCTAATGAGGCGGGAGGTTGCCGGTGACGAAGCCGCTTATCTTTACGATTTCCGCGGCGTGGGACGATGAGGCTGCCGTTTGGACCGGGCATTGCGACGACATCCCGGCCGCGCCGACGCGCCGACGCTCGATGCGCTGCTGGCCAAACTTTCCGCGATGGCGCTTGATTTGCTGCCGGATAATCATCCCGGTGTTGATCCGGCCTCGGTGTATCTGCAGATGACGGCGTTGCGGGAAGCGCAGGCCGCGGCGGCCTGAATGGCTCCGCAGTTCGATCGCGTGTTGCGGGGAGACCGAGGGCCACCGATGCCGACGATCAGCAGCTTCTATGGCATTTTGATCCAAATGTTCTGGCGTGACCACGCTCCACCGCATTTTCATGCGCTCTATGCGGAACATGAGGCGCAGATCGACATTCGCACTCTCGAAGTGATCGAGGGTCATCTACCGCGACGAGCACTCTCGCTGGTGTTGGAATGGGCCTCTGAACACCGGCCGGAACTGATGGAGGACTGGGAGTTATGCGCCCGCATGCAGACGCCCAAGAAAATAACACCGCTGAGCTGACTCCACCGCTCCGTCCCACCGCTCCCTGGCGCGTCGCGCATCTGGACGTGCTGCCCGGTTACCGGCTACGCGTGCGCTTCAACGATGGAACCGAAGGCATCGTTGACTTGGCCGGTTTCCTCCATTCGGAGTCGGCCGGCGTGTTTGCGCCCCTCCGCACCGAACAAGTGTTCCGTCAGGCCCGGGTCGCGCTGGGCGCGGTCACCTGGCCCGGCGACCTCGACCTCGCCCCGGACGCGATGCATCGGGAGATCAAGGCGCACGGAACCTGGATCGTTCGATGAGATGGGCGGCCGCCGCCGGCGGGCCGGCGGTCCGAAACATAGCAACGTAGGGCGCAATCGTTTTATTGCGCCGGTTTGGTCGCCGAAGCATCGATGGCATGAGGGTCTTGCTCTATTCCACCGTTCGCAGGATGTACGAAAGGTTCGGCTCTTGCGGGCAAACGGCGCAATAAAGCGATTGCGCCCTACGGTTACAAGGCCACCGCCCGCAAAAAAGGGCCGCGCCGATGACGCGGCCCCCTGGTAGAATGCCATGCCGGCAATTCTGCCGGCTACAGAGGAGGCAACCATGGCGATCATGGTTCGCTTCCGGTTCGGCCGCTGGAGAGTATACCTCTCCATCCGGTTCTAACCGGGGCCGGCGGGGGCGCTACATCCCTCGCCGGTTCCTCGAATGTAACTGCTGCCGGATCGGTTGAAAAGGGCCGGCCGGCATGAAACATCGCTTCGGCCCCGGCGGACCGTTTTGCCGTCCGCGGGTCCTTACCGGCAGACCCTACGCCATCGCCTGTCTTACCCGGTCGGGCGAGAACGGCACTCTTCGCATGCGCACGCCGGTGGCGTCGAAGATGGCGTTGGCGATGGCGGCGGCCACCGGGCGGATCGAGGGTTCGCCGGCACCCGAGGGGGCGATGTCGGGATAGTTGATCAGCACGGTCTCGATCGAGGCCGGGGTCTCGGTGATGTCGAGGATCGGGTAGCTCACCCAGTCCACCGTGGTGACGGTCTTGTCGTTGAACTTGACCTCTTCCCACAGGGTGCGGCTGATGCCCTGCACGATGTTGCCCTCGATCGCGTGGTGCAGGCCGTCGGGGTTGATGATCTGCCCGCAGTCATGGGCGACGACGAAGCGGCGGGCGAAAATTTTGCCGCTGGAGCGGTCAACATCGACCTCGGCGATCACCGCCACTCTTGTGCCGTTGCGCTGGGAGTAGGCGATGCCACGGCCGGTGACCTTGATGCCGGTCTGGCGCTGCGGCGACACCCGCGTCTGCCAGCCGTATTTTTCGGCCGCAGCCTTGATGATCGCGATGTCGCGCGGGTCCTTGATGTGGCGCAGGCGGAATTCGATCGGATCGAGGTTCAGTTCGGCCGCGATCTCGTCCATGAAGGATTCGCTGGCGAAGTGGATTTGCGGGCCGACCGGATCGCGCAAATGCGAGGAGCGCAGCGGCGAGGCGCGGTCGAGCAGCGGGGGCACCGTCTCCCAGGCGAGCCGCTTGTTGGCGAACTCATAGGCCTCCGCCGGCACGCCAAAACCGTCGCCCGAGGCCAGCTTCACCCCGCGGGTGTGGCCGGCCAGCGTATCCTGCGGCTTGCCGCCGTTGGTATCTACGTCCACCCGCGAATAGCCCTTGCTGGTGAACTCGTAGGCCGTGATGTTGCCGGCCGCATCGAACGCCATGCGGGCCTTGTGTACCGAGGCCGGGCCTTTGGGGTCCCACCCGGTTCCCTGGTCGCGCATATATTGCACCCGCACCGGCTTGCCGACCGCTTGCGAGAGCACCGCAGCATCCATAGCGGCGTCGTCGGCATCGTTGCGGCCATAGGAGCCGGGCCCGGCCATCCACTTGACGTGGACGTTCTCCAGCGGCAGACCGAGCGTCGCCGCGATGCCGGCCTGGACGAAGTGGGATTTTTGCGTGCCGGTGAAGCAGGTGGCGCGGCCGTCCTTGACCTCGACCAGCGCGCAGGCCGGCCCCATGGCGGCGTGGGACTGGAACGGCCACTCGTACTCCGCCTCGATCACCTTGGCGGCGGATTTGAAGGCGTCATCCACATTGCCGATGTTTTTTTCGACCACGCGCTTGCGCACCGGGGATTTGCGGATGACGTCGTAAAGCGTCGCCTGCGGCGGGAACGGCGGCGCGGTTTGCGACCACTCCACCTTGAGCTTGCCCATGGCCTGGATGGCGTCCCATTCGCGGTCCGCCACCACGCCGAGGAAGCCGTTCTGCCAAATGACCTTGGCGCCCGGAATGCCGGCGATGGAGGCTTCGTCCACCTTCACCGGCACGGCGCCGGCGACGGGCGGACGCAGCATGCGGCCATGCACCATGCCGGGCAGTTTCACGTCGGTGCAGAAATCCTCTACCGCGAACACTTTCGGCGCCACGTCCTCGCGCTTGATCGGCTTCCCGACGATCTTGTATTCGCTCGGCTTCTTCGGCTGCGCCTTGCCGGGGGCGTAGAGCGTGTTGCCATACTGCTTGTTCCAGTCGAGCTGGACGTTGAAATAGCGCCCGCCGATCAGCTCGGCGTAGGATATTTTTTTCCCGGCATCGGCCTTCGACTGCACGACGCCATCGACCACGGCAAGGTCGGCCGCCGGTACGGCAAGCCGCTCGGCCGCCATCTCCACCAGCACCCGGCGCGCCTCCGCCGCCGCCATGCGCATCTGCTTGCCGCCCAGCTGAATACCGGTCGAGCCCGAGGCACCGCCCTGGTGCACGCTGGTTGCGGTATCGCCCATGAACACGCGCACCGCGCCGAACGGCACGTCGAGTTCCTCGGCCACCATCTGCCCGATGGCGACATGCAGGCCGTGGCCCATATCCATCTTGCCGAAAAAGGCGGCGACCGTTCCGTCGGCATTGACGGCGATGTAGGAGGACAGCTGGTCGGGCGTCAGCGGCGGCTTCACGGCGGCGGCGCCGCGGGCGGCCTGTGCATTGGCCTCGCTCACCGCCAGTACGGCGTCAAGGCTCATCGGCATGCCGATGGAAACGACCAGCGCGCCGCCGGTCTGCAGCAAGGCGCGGCGGGAGAAGGCGGCGGGGTTTTCGAACTTGGTCATGACGCTCTCCCTTTAGCCCATCATCTCGGCGGCGCGCTTGACGGCGCGCAGGATGCCCATGTGCGTGCCGCACCGGCATTTCAGGCCTTCGAGCGCGGTCTTGATCTGCGCCTCGGTCGGCTTCTTGTTGTCGCGCAGGAAGGCGGCGGCCGTCATGATCCAGCCGTTGATGCAGTAACCGCATTGCGGCACCTGCTCTTCTACGTAAGCGGTCTGCAGCGGGTGCGGCTTTTCCGGGGTGCCGAGGCCGGCGAGCGTGACGATCTTGCCGTCGCCCACCGCCGACACCGGCGTCACGCAAGAGCGGATCGCCTCGCCGTTGATGTGGACCGTGCAGGCGCCGCATTGCGCGAGCCCGCAGCCGAAATGCGGATTGTTGAGGCCGATATCGTCACGCAGCGCGTACAGCAGCGGCATGTCGGGATCGACATCGACCGTGTGATCGCGGCCGTTGACATTGAGGGTAAATTTTTGCGGCATAGGGGTTCCTTCCCACGGACGGACGTGCTGCGGAGATTAATGGAATCGCCGCCGGATGAAAACCGGTATCGACGCCGCCGGCGCAGCCGGAGCGCGGGCGTCTCGCCCGCACGGACGAACAACCCGGACGGACCAGGAGGCGAGCGAGACGCTCGCGCTCCCAGCCGGTGCAACGCGGCGGGCTTCGTGCGCGGTTTACTCCGCGGCGCGGCCGTATAGGATGCGCCCCGAAATGTGCCGGTGACATCGGCCGGCCGCGGTAGGCGGGCGGCGATGCCGGCTCAACCAATCGGACGCCAATCGGGAGGAAACCGCATGTCCAACGCCGCCACGACAGCCGCCAACCGGCGGAAATTTCTGCAATTTCTCGCTGCCAGCTCGGCGCTGACCTACACCGACGCGCTGGCGCTCGCGGAAACCTTGCTGCCGAAGGCCAAGCTGCCCGACCCGCTGATGTGGGCACCGCTCGACGCCAACGTGCTGATCAAGTCGCCCAAGGAGGCGATCAACGTGTTCGATTTCGAGCCGGTGATGCGGCAGAACATACCGCCGGCGCATTTCGGCTATATGGCGTCCGGCATCGACGACGAGGTGACCTTGCGGGCGAACCGCGAGGGATTTTTGAAATTCCAGCTGCGGCCGCGGCGGCTCGTCGATGTCAGCAAGGTTGACATGAGCGTCGATATTCTGGGCGTCCGCTATGCCTCGCCGATCATGCTGTGTCCGGTCGGCGGCCATAAGGGCTATCACCCCGACGGCGAGGAGGGCGTCGCCCGCGCCGCCAAGGCCGGCGATCATCTGCAAATTCTCTCGACCCAGACCACTACCGGGCCGGAGGACGTGATCAAGGCGCGCGGCGGGCCGATCTGGATGCAGCTCTACGCCAGCAACAAGTTCGAGGTCGCGGCGCATCACATCAAGCGCGCCGAGAATGCCGGCTGCACCGCGGTTGCCGTCACGGTGGACCGCTCCGGCGGCCGCAACCAAGAGACCTTGTTCCGCCTCGCCCGCACCGACGACCGCGACTGCAAGGCCTGCCACGACCGCTCCAGCATCCAGGCCGACCAGGGCCACAAGCCGATGTATGACGGGGTGGATCTCTCAGGCCTGCGCAACATCCAGTCCTCCGCCATGAGCTGGGACTATCTGGCGCGGCTGCGCGACACCACCAAGATGAAGGTGGTGATCAAGGGGCTGCTCGCCTGGGAGGACGCAAAACTCGCGGCCGACTACGGCTACGATGCCATCATCGTGTCGAACCACGGCGCCCGCAGCGAGGATTCCGGCCGCGCCACCATCGACGCGTTGCCGGAAATCATCGAGGCGGTGAACGGCCGCATCCCGGTGCTGGTCGATTCCGGCTTCCGCCGCGGCACCGACATCGCCAAAGCGCTGTGCATGGGCGCGACCGCCGTCGGCGTCGGCCGCCCTTATATCTGGGGGCTGGGCGCCTTCGGCCAGCCGGGGGTGGAGCGCGTGCTGGAACTCTTGCGCGCGGAGCTGCAGGGCATCATGCAGCAGGTCGGCGCGCCGAGCGTGAAGCGTTTGACGCCGGCGATGGTGCGGAGGGCGTGAGGCACCAATGCCGGGTGCGGTAGGGCGTAGGGCGCAAAAAGCGAAGCGCTTTGCGCCATTTTGGCCCGGACAGGAGACACGGATTCCCTGATATTTACCTCACCGAAGTAGCACATCCCGCCACACCGGGGCGAACACCGTGCTTGTCCGGGTGCGCATCGGGACGGTCCCCGGTGGCAGGCTTGGCTGTTGCCGGCGCCGATGCTTCGGTATGCTTCGCGGGCATAAGGTTGGTCACAAAAGCCACCGGTGAGGAACATGCACGAGGCTGCGTCACAGCCGGCCGCCTGCGCGGCCGATAGCGTCCCGCGCGACTACAATTTCGCCGCGGATATTCTGCACCGCAATCTCGCAGCCGGGCGCGCCCATAAGCCGGCGTATATCGATCCGCGCGGCATCTGGACTTATGGGCAGCTCGCCGAGCGCGTGGCGCGTTTTGCGAATGTGCTGCGGGCGCTCGGGGTGCGGCGGGAGGAGCGCATCCTCATCTGCCTCACCGACACCATCGACTGGCCGACCGCGTTCCTCGGCGCCATCAAGGCCGGCATCGTCGCGGTGCCGGTCAATACGCTGCTGAACGCGAACGACTACCGATTTATGCTGGCCGACAGCCGCGCCGGCGTTTTGGTCGTGTCGGAAGAGCTTTATCCGCGCTTCGCCGGTCTCGTCGGATCATGCCCGGACCTCAAGCACGTCATCGTTTCGGTCACCCGAAGCGACAGCCAGGGACACGGCCTTCCGTTGCTCGAAGACCTGTTGGCCGGTGCATCGGGCGATGACATCACCGCGCCGACAACGCGCGACGACCTGTGCTTCTGGCTCTACACCTCCGGCTCCACCGGCCAGCCCAAGGGCGCGGTGCATGTGCAGGCAAGCCCGCGCCTGACGGCCGAACTTTATGCCGCGCCCGTACTGGGGCTGACCGAGAACGACCTGGTCTATTCGGTGGCAAAATTGTTTTTCGCCTATGGCCTCGGCAATGCCATGACGTTTCCGCTGGCGGCGGGCGCCACCACCGTCCTGATGCCGGGGCGCCCGACGCCGGAGGCGGTAGCCGACCTGCTGCGCCGGCACCCCGTCACGGCGTTGTTCGGGGTGCCGACCTTCTACGCGGCCTTCCTGGCGAGCGCTGCCGCGCCTGCGCGGCCGGAACTGCGTTTGCGCACCTGCGTATCGGCCGGGGAAGCGCTGCCGGCCGATGTGGCGCGGCGCTGGCGTGGGCGTTACGGCGTCGACATCCTCGACGGGCTCGGCTCGACCGAGATGCTGCACATTTTCCTGTCGAACCGCCGCGGCGACGTGCGCGACGGCACCACCGGCAAGCCGGTGCCGGGCTATGATATCCGCCTCGTCGGCGACGACGGCGCCGCGGTCAAGCCCGGCGAACTCGGCGAATTGCAGGTGCGCGGGCCGACCGCGGCCGCGATGTATTGGAACAACCGGGCGCATTCGCGCAGCACCTTCCTCGGCGAATGGACGCGCTCGGGCGACAAATATATTCAGGACCCGGACGGCTATTATGTCTACTGCGGCCGGCGCGACGACATGCTGAAGGTGGGCGGCGTCTATGTGGCGCCGTTCGAGGTGGAGGGCGCGCTCACCACCCATCCGGATGTGCTGGAAGCTGCGGTGGTGGGCTGGCCGGACGAGAACCGCCTGATCAAACCAAAAGCCTTCGTGGTGCTGAAATCGGGCGCGACCGCGAATGATCCAGTTGGCGGAGGCGCTGCAGGAGCATTGCCGGCAGAGCCTCGCGCCCTACAAATATCCACGCTGGATCGAATTCCGCCCCGATTTGCCGAAGACCGCGACCGGGAAAATCCAGCGCTTCAAACTGCGGGCCGAGGCGCCGGGCGTTGCGCCTGTGGGGGAAGGGTGAGCCGTGCTGCCGTTTGGCCGTCGTGTTGTACATTTGCGATGACCGTCCCAAACGTACTTGCAGCGTGTCGTATTCAGCCCCCGCTAAACCTCCCGCATCCGCCGCGCAGCCTCCATCATCTCCCACAGCCGCGGCGGCGACAGCGGCAAGTCGCGCAGCTCGACGCCGAGCGGGCGCAGTGCCGCGGCGACCGCGTTGGCGACCACGCCGCCGACCGGGATGATGCCGCCTTCGCCGGCGCCCTTGGCGCCGAGCGGGTTGTGCGGGGCCGGCTTTTCCTCCAGCGCCACGGCGCGGATGTTTGGGAAATCGCTCGCGCTCGGCATCAGGTAGTCGGCGAAGGACGCGGTCAGCAATTGGCCCTGGGCGTCGTAGATGAGATGTTCCAAAAATACCCCACCAAGGCCCTGCACGATGGCGCCGACGGTCTGGCCGTGCAGCATGGCGGGATTGATGATGCGGCCGACATCCTCGACCGCGACGTAATCGATGATCTCCACCTGGCCGGTACGGAGATCGACCGCGACGTGCACCGCATGCGCCCCGTAGCTGTAGGTGCGGTGGGGGCTCGCATAGGTGCCGTCGGCAGCGATGCCTTGCGCGGCGAGTTCGGCGAGGGAAACGGAGAGGCGCTCGACAACAGGGGGACAGGGTAGGCCTTCCGCCCGAGTGGCAGAGGATGCCGGCGCGGCTGCTTCGACAATTGACGCCAGCGCCAGCACCTGCCCCTCACCCCGACCCTCTCCCCGCAAGCGGGGAGAGGGAGAAGCGACGCGGGCGACCCCATCCTGCATCTCCACTTCCTCCGCCGCGCAGCCGAGCCGGCGCGCCGCCGCGAACCGTATCGCCTCGCGCAGCTTCCCCGCTGCCGCAATGATCGCGGACCCGCCCATCACGATGGAACGCGAGCTGTAGGTCCCGAACCCTTCGTGCAGCAGATCGGTCGAGCCGTGGAACACGCCGCGAATTTGCCCGATGGGGATTTCCAGCGCGTCGGCGGCGATCTGCGCGAAGGCGGTCTCCAGCCCCTGCCCGTTGGCCGACGAGCCGACATAGACCGACACCGTGCCATCGCTCTCCAGCACCAGCCGCGCATTTTCGCGCGGGCCTGAGGCGCCGCCCTCGAAATAGCAGCCGACCGCCAAGCCGTGGTAGCGGCCTTCGATTATTTGGCCCTGCAGCGCGGTCTTCTCGGACCAGCCGATTTCGCGGAGGCAACGCTCGAACGTGGTGCGATAGTCGCCGCTGTCGGTCGCGGTTTCCATGTTAAGCTCAACCACGGTGGCGAGCCGATACGGCATCTCTGCTTCGCTCAAAAGATTGCGGCGGCGGAATTCCGCCGCGTCGAGGCCGAGGTCGCGCGCCGCCATGTCGAACAGGCGCTCGCGAAAGAAATCCGCCTCGAACCGGCCCGGCCCGCGATAGGTGCCGACCGGGGTCTTGGTGGTGAGGAGGAGCGAGACCTCCATCTGGATGTTGGGTACCCGATACGGTCCGGAGAGGATTTGCGCGGTGTTGCGCGCGCCGGTCGCCCCGTTGGTACGCAGATAGGCGCCGACATCGGCTTTGGCATGGCCGCGCAGGCCCAAAATGGTGCCGTCGCGCGCGCAGGCGATTTCCAGGTCGCAGGCGACATCGCGGGCATGGTTGGTGGCAAGAAAATGCTCGCGCCGGTCCTCGATCCATTTCACCGGCCGCCCGACTTGGCGCGCCGCGAATGGAATCAAAAAATCCTCCGGATAGAATTCGCCGCGCACCCCGAAGCCGCCGCCGACATCGTTCTCGACCATGCGGATCGCGGCCTCCGCCAGCCCCAGCTGCCTTGCGAGGATCTTTCGGTTGGGAAACGCCACCTTGGCGGCACCGAACAACGTGAGCCGGCCGTCCTGCCACTGCGCCAGCAGCCCGCGCGGCTCCATCGGGAAGGCGGAGTGCCGCTGCACGCTGAAAGCTTCGCGGCGCACATAGGCGGCATCGCGAAAGGCGGCATCGGCGCCGCCCTTCACGGCCGTCAGGATGCCGGCCCGGTTCGATGGGGCTGCAAACAGCAGCACGTCGCCGCGCTCGGCCGCCTGGCGATCCGCGACGGGAGGCAGTTCTTCGATGTCCAGCCGCACGGCCTCGGCACCGTCCTCCGCCCGTGCCGCCGTATCGGCGACCACCACCGCGACCGGCTCGCCGACATAGCGCACCTTGCCGTGCGCGATCACCGGCTGCTCGAACGGCCGGAAGGCCTCCATGGCCTCCTGGCGCATCGGGATGGTCGGAACGGCCGTGCCGATATCGGCGGCGGTGATGACCGCATGCACGCCGGGAAGCGCCAGGGCGGCGGCGGCATCGATGCCGCGGATAAACCCGTGGGCGACGGCGCTGCGCAGGATCACCGCATGCAGGAGTCCGCTCGGGTGGACGTCGTCGGCGTATTCGCCCCTGCCGCGGAGGAAGCGCAGATCTTCCATGCGCTCGACGGCGCTGCCGACGTAGGAATTCGCCCGCCCGCCGCCTTTGGGCGTCGCGTGATGTCCGCTCATGCGCGGGCGACCCTTTGCGTCAGTCGAAGCGTGCACCCGAAACGCGCACCACTTCTTTCCACTTGGCCCGCTCGGCGCGGGCGAACGCCGCGAATTCCTCGGTCGGCAGCGGCGCCGGTTCGGCGCCGACCGCCGTGAGGGCATCCGCGACCTCGGGCCGTTCGAGGGTGCGCTTCACCTCCGCTGCCAGACGCTCGATGATCGGCCGCGGCGTGCCGGCAGGCGCGAACAGGCCCTGCCAGGCGGTCGCCTCGTAGCCCGGCAGCGTTTCCCCGATGGTCGGAATGTCGGGGATGGACGGGTTGCGTTGCGGTGTCGTCACCGCGAGCGCCCGCACGGCACCGGACTGCGCATGCGGGAACGTCGTCGTCATGCTGTCGATGGCGAGATCGATATGACCGCCGATCATGCTGTTGACCACTTCGCCGGTGCTGCGGAACGGGATGTGGGTCATGTCCGTGCCGGTGGCGACCGCGAACATCACGACGGACAGATGCGACGAGGTGCCGATGCCGGATGAGCCGTAATTCACCTTGCCGGGATTGGCCTTGAGATAGGCAATCAGGTCCGGCACCGATTTCGCCGGCAGTTTCGGATTGACGAACAGCAGATTGGGAAACCGCACCAGCCGCGAGATCGGCGCGAAATCGCGATCGAGATCGTAAGGCAGCTTGCTGTAGAGCGCCGCGTTGATGGCGTTCGAACTCACCGTGCCGATCAGCAGCGTATACCCATCATTGGGCGCCTTGGCGACGAATCCCGCCCCGATGCTGCCGCCCCCGCCGCCCTTGTTGTCGATCACGAACGGCGAGCCGAAGCGCGATTGCAGATGGGTCGCGATGATCCGCGCCGTCAGGTCCGCGGAACCGCCGGCGCCGAACGGCACCACCAGCGTGACGGCGCGCTGCGGCCAGTTCGTCTGCGCCTGCGCGGCGACGGTGGCAAGCATGACGGCGGCCGCGGTAACGATAAAGCGCATGACAACTCTCCTCCTCCGGCGCGACGACAGCAACAGAGGTGCGGCGCTTCGTCAATCGAAATGCCATCTTACCAAGCTCCGCCGTCTGCGAACAACACGGCGGAGCGGGAAACGCGCAGCCGGCTGGCAGCGGACCCTCGGTAGCTGATATATCGCCGCTGTACTTCGCCCTGGCGCGCGACCACAACCCTGGCTTTCTCGGGAGCCCGTTTGCTTCGCGTTCGCGTCTTTCCGGGAGTACGCGGTGGAGTTCCAGATGACGACGAACGACTTAGCCCTGTACTACGACGAGCTTCACTTATGGACCGAGAAGGACAGCGAGTTCCGGGTTTTCTCCGGCTTCGAGAACGACACCATCCACCGCTTTCTGATCGATACCGCGACCGGCAGCTTCTCGCCGGATACCATCTACACGTTCATCGATCCGCACATTCCGCAAGGTGTGGTCCGCGGCCTGGACGCCGGTTGCGGCTATGGCGGCACCTGCTTTCGGGGCCAGCGGGTGCATGGCGGGCACTGGACCGGGGTCACCATTTCCCGCGAACAATGGAGCTACGCCAAGGGCCTCGCCAAGGCGCGCGGGCTGGAAAACACGATCGACTTCCGTCTCATGTCCTATGACGACGCCCTGCCGGGCCGGTACAATGTGATCATCGCGATCGAAAGCCTGATTCACAGCCCCGATCCGCGGTTTACGCTGAACAACCTGGTATCGTCGCTCGACGCGGGCGGCCGCGTCATCATCATCGACGACATGCCGATCGATCAAGTCGCTGCGGCCGATACCCCGATACTGGCCGAATTCAAACGGGCATGGCGCTGCCCGGTGGCGCCGACCGCCACCGCCTGGACGGACCTCGCGCAATCCTGCGGTCTGCGGCTGATCGCCGAGCAGGATTTTTCTCACCTGATGAAACCGCGGCCGGAAGCCGATCTTGATACCGCGTTCGGGGATGTGTCGTCACAGCGCGCCGAAAAGGCCAGCCAAGGCTTCGCCCGCTTAAGCGATGCCGAAATCGGCGGCCTCCACCTGGAGCGGCTGCATCAGCGGGGAACGATCCGCTATATGATGCTGGTATTCGAAAAGTGACCGCGTCCACCGGCCTTGACCAGACCGCCGAGGGTGCAACCGGCCGCCGAGGCAGGGGATGCGAGCTATCCGCATCGTCTGATCCTGTCCGGCGGCGCCGCCGGTTCCGGAATGGCGTTATTGCGCACCGTCGCGGTCACGGCCGGCGTGTGCTGGTCGGTCCTGTTCGTCGTCGTCGGGCTGCGCTACGCATTCCAGATGTATGGCGACGGGTCGCTGTTTTCCTATGCGGTCGCGGTCCGGGACGCGTGGGCGTTCCATTGGCATAACATTTCCGGCCGCCTGACCGTCTATGTCATCACCTACCTGCCGCCCGATCTCTACGTCGCGCTGACCAGGGATGCCCGCGGCGGCATCATCCTGCAGGGATTTCTATTCTTTGCGGCGCAGCTCATCGGGCTCGCCGCGACCTGGGCGGCGGACCGCTCCAAGGGGCGCCTCATCTTCACCTTTGCGTGCGCATCGACGGCCTGTCTGTGCCCGCTGGTGTTCGGCTTTCCGACCGAGATGTGGATGGCGCATGCGTTGTTCTGGCCGGCGCTGGCCGTGTGCCACTATGCGCGCGGCGGTATCCTTACGACCATCTTGGTATTTGTCCTGCTGCTTGCGCTCGTGTTCACGCACGAAGGAGCGGTGATTCTATCGGTCATCATCCTGGCGACCTTGTCTGTGCGCGGGATCCGGAACCCGGCATTCCTCCGGACGGCCGGCGTTCTGCTCGTCGTCATACCGATTTGGTTGCTGGTAAAATTGACCCTGCCGCCCGATAGTAACGACGCGCCGATCATGCAAAGAGCGGCCTTGCAGGTGTTCGAGCTTTCGATCCTGACCCATTACATTGTGGTGTTGCTGGCGAGCGCGCTCGTTGGTTACGCCGCCGCCGTGCTGGTGCTGCGACGGCTCAGCCCGGCCAACGCCTACATCTATGCTGCCGCGCTCACCGCCATCGGATTGGCCGTGTACTGGCTCGGGTTCGACCATGCCATCCATGCGACGCCGCGATACTTTATGCGGACGCTGCTGCTGGTCGGTATGGCAACGCTTGGCGTGCTCGCGGCTGCCTATGCGCTCGACGCCGAAGGTTATCTCAAGGGGCGGATGGCGTTCGTACGCCGTCCGCTGGCGCTGCTGGCATGCGATCCGCTGGCACGGGCGATCGTCGGGGCCATCGTCGTCGTGACCCTGGTCCATGTCGTCGAAATCATCAAATTCGCCAAGGGCTGGACGGATTATGAGGCTGCGGTACGGGCGCTCGCCATGGGCACCGCATCCGATCCCGAGCTCGGCGATCCGCGCTTCGTGTCCTCGGCGCGGATCGGCGATGATCTCAATCGGTTGAACTGGAATTCGACGACCCCGTATTTGTCCGTGCTGCTGGCGCCGGGCATGCTTCCGCGCCGGCTTGTGGTCGATCCGGCGGCGAATTATTTCTGGCTGTCCTGCGCCACCGCGAAGGCCAATGAAGCGGCCGATCTTGCGGTCCCGGTGGAGAGCCGCCGGCTCGTGCGCGTCCATGCCTGCCTGCATCGGTGAAGACCGCGGACGCCGGATGCCTCGCCGGAGCGATGCTGCGCGATTGCGTACGCCTCGGCCGCGGCGAAATCGTACGGCGGGGTGTTCGCACGAACGGCCGAGAGCGATGACGGCTGACGCCCGGCGAAATTACAGCACCAATGTGATGCCAATCACATAACCCGGCCCAGAGCCGCTCTATGGTCAAGCCGTCATTCAGACGGATGGACCGCCCTCATGCAGACCTTCTTGCCTTTCGCCGCCGATACGGGCCCCGCGCGTGCGACGGGCGCGAACGCCAAACTCGACAACGATGCCGTCCTTATCGGGCGCATCGCGGCCGACGACAGGAACGCCATGCACGTCCTGTTTGCGCGCCACCAGACCGCGGTCTATCGTTTTGTGTTGCGCCGCGTGCGGGACCAGGCGCTGGCCGAGGATGTGACCAGCGAGGTGTTTCTCGACGTGTGGCGTCAAGCCGGCCGGTTCGAAGGCCGCGCGAAAGTCTCGACCTGGATCCTGGCGATCGCGCGTAACAAAGCCGCCGCGGCGCTCCGGACCCCCTGCCGGACCGAGCCGGACGACGGACTGGAGGAGATCGAGGGCCATGACCAGGATGCCCTCACGACCCTGCAAATCCAGGATCGCAGCACGATCATCCGCAAATGCCTGTCGCGGCTCTCCACCGAACATCGCGAGATCATCGACCTCGTTTATTACCAGGAGCAGCCCGTACACGCGGTCGCGCAGATCCTCGCCATTCCGGACAATACGGTCAAAACCCGCATGTTCTACGCGCGCCGGCGGCTTGCCGTCGAGTTGGAGAAGTGCGGCGTTGACCGTACGTGGATATGACCGAGCGCCGGCGTCTGCCGTGGCCGCACCAAGGTACGGCCCGGCCTTCGGCAAAGCGGTGCGGACGGCCCCGCGGACCGTTCACGGCAAGCTGAACGCCATCAGCTCGCCGGTCGGCCCGCCGCCCATGCCGCCTGGCAGGAAATTACCCCCACCGACATACAGCGTCTTTCCGTCGCTGGCGGCGCCGGCGGCGTGACGGCCTTGCGGCATCGGGGCAAGCGTGCGCCAGACGTTGGACTTCGCGTCGAAACCTTCGTTCTCAGTAAACGTCCGCCGCTCCTGCGGGAATTCCCCGCCGAGCACGACCGCCATGCCTTTGTAATACGCATAGGCAAGGCCGCTGCGCGCGGTCGGGAGCGGCGGGCCGGACGTCCAGGTATTGGTGGCGGGATCGTAGATGTCATGCATGCCAGTGCGGTCGGCCGGGCTCGTAAAGCGGCCGCCGATTGCATGGATTTTTCCCTCGGCGGCCACCACGGCCATGTGGTCGCGCGCCTTCGGCAGCGGCGCCAGCGTCGTCCAGGTGTTGGTGGCCGGATCATAGACCTCGTTGGTGGCGACGGTGTCCCCGGCCGGGGTGCGGCCGCCGATCGCATAGATCTTGCCGTTGAGCGCGGCGACGCCGGGCGAACCGCGGCCCGCCTTCATCGGCGCCAGCATGCGCCAGGTGTCGGTCGCCGGATCGTATTCCATGACGTCCGGCTGCCCGTCCTTGTGGACGGTGGCGACGAAACCGCCGACCGCGATAATTTTGCCGTTGAGCACGGCCACGCCCATGTGGTCGCGTGCACGCGGCATCGGATAGCGGGTGCGCCATTTGTCGGTCGCGATGTCGTATTCCTCGTTATGCGGCACCGAGGTGCCGTTGATGTTGCCGCCCAGCGCAAAAATCTTGCCGCCGACCGCGGCGAGCGAGACCTCGCCGCGCGGGGTGATCATCGGGGCTTTTTGGGTCCAGGTGCCGGCCGTAGTGGGCGCGGCGGTCTGGGCGTGCACCAGCATCGGAACGGCGCCCAGCCCTAAAACGAGCGCAAACGCGGCGATTTGGGTTGCTCTCATCGGGGGATCCTCCTTGTGATGTGATGCACTGTAAGCCGGGGTCGCCGCCGCTGCCAGCGGAGGAGCGCCGCCGGCCATCTCCCGCAACATCATTTCGGCTCCGGCGGCGTGCAACGCCGCACCTGCACGTCAACGCTCCGTCCGTCCGTCGATACTCGCGCGCAGTCGTAGATCATAGGGCGGCTTCAAGCGTCTTTATTTCCGCGAGAACAGCGGTCAAGAGGGGTTGAAGGTGCACGTGCACAGTATCCCACACGCGGGACTCCTCCACGTGGTCGTACCGGTGCCGATAGGCATTGCCGGAATCGCGGATGGCGCGCCATGGCAAGTGCGAATGCCTTTCCGAAAGCTCGCCGGGCAGCCGGCGGCTTGCCTCGGAAATAATTTCGAGCGCCCGTGTCGCTGCGTAAAAGAGGGTGCGAGACGCCTTGAATTCCTGATAGGCCACGCCGGAAAGCAACTCCTGCACATAAAGAATGTTATCGCGGATATCGTACAAAACGACGAGGAGCGGTTCAGAAGGCATAAATCGCTTCACGTTCGGCGGATGGCCGCACATGCGGCTTTTGGGCGGCGCGGTCGGAGACGTCCACTGGCAGGGGAAACAAGTCTTCGATTGCGTGAACGATCGCAACATAGCCCCAAATGCCGACACGCGCATCCGGCGCGATCTCGACCATGATGTCGATATCGCTGTCGGAGCGGGCGTCGCCCCGCGCGCGAGAGCCGAACAAGGCGGCATGCGTCACGCCCCGCGCCTTCAAAGCGGCTTCGTTCTCGCGCAAGCGGGCGATGATGTCCTGCCTTTCCATAAACGCATTCTACCACAATCGGTCGGCTCTGGTGAGACCGAAAAGGCGTGGCTTCTGTGCAGAGCTCTTTTTCCGGGTCGAGGCGCCGGCCGTGCCGGGCGCGGTGAGAAGACGCAGAAAACACCGCGCCGCGAGATCGACATCGCTCTGCGAAGGGCGGAGGAGGTGCGATGATAAAAGTGATTCCGGCGGAAGAGCTGTTTGCGGAGTGGCGCAAGGATCCGGAATATGTGGCCGCCTATGATACGCTTGGCGGATCAATTCGCCCTCGCCGAGGCGCTGATCAATGCGCGCGGCGAGGCCGGCATGACGCAGGAGCAGGTGGCGCAAGCGATGGGAACCACGCAGGCCGCGATCGCCCGTCTGGAAAGCGGCCGGACGATGCCGTCGACGTGCACGCTGGAGCGCTTCGCCAAGGCGACGAAGACGCACCTGCGCATCAGCTTCGAGCCGGAGAAGAAAGCTGCCACGAAGGCTCCCAAGCCGGTGACCTTCAAGGTAACGGCGTGATGCGCACCGCCAAGGTCAGTCCATCGATACCCGCGCATAGCCGTAGATCATGGGACCTAGCCCGGATTAGGCGACCGCGAAGCGGCGGTCCCTGCTTGGTAGGTACTCACGTGCGCTTTTTTCGTAATAGGTGTAATCGTCTTTATGCTCTCCCCTCGGGTCATCAAAGTTTGAGCGAAGATCTCCAAAAAACAGCGCCGATGCCGCCCTTGTTTATTCGATTTGAGTTATTAAAATTCGTAAAAAAGCATCGTTTATGAAGAATGGGCGATCCTATGGGCCTCCTTGGTAGTTCCGAGATGGTTACAGAGATCAAGTCTTTCGTTATTGTTTTTGTCAAAGCCATATCCTAGTATATAGACATATTTTAATTCGGCTAGCCGCGTAGGGTGGGCAAAATCGCACTGCCCTGCGCAAGACTTCGCGCCGACGCCCGTTGCGATTTTGCCCACGCAGTTACACCGCCCCCCGTTGGCCGCGCGGACAAAATCGCTGCCGATCCGGGCGTCGTCTTCACCACCGATGCATGGCGATTTCGCCCCACCCTACGTGCGGCCTCCGGACGACCTCTCAGTCGCGCACGCAACTATACCGCTGGCCGCTTCCTTGCCATGCGAGCCACATTACTTCTCGACAGTAACATCAATGCGAGTACGTCCTCTTGGGTCGCCCTTGGGCAACAAAGTTTGTTTTACCAGGTATTTAATAGACTTCCCACATCGATTAACAGTCCAACGCTCTACCACCGTGCCGGTATTTTTTTGCACTTTGATCATCTCCGTATTGATGATGCTTCTAGGTTCTGAACAATCCGCTGTGGCGGGGTATTCAAATCGGTTGAGATGACGTATAATATCTTGTTTAAGTTCGGCGTCAGCACCCGTACTCCCCGGTATTGTTGCGGCCGGATCGATAGCGTGAGCGTCGGCCTTTTTATAATTGGCCAGCAACTTATCCGTTTCAGCAATTTGCTTCGCCTTGGCGTCGTCGGCGTCGGCTCCGGCAGAATCGCCTTTGGCTCGTTTTGCGCCGCCCCGGATAGCGTAGGCATTGGTGTCATTCGGGTTGAGCCGGATGGCCTGGTCCAAGTACGCAATGGCGCGATCGGGTTGGCCTTTCATAAGGTAGGCGGTGCCCAGGAGGGTGTAAGCCGAGGCGTCATTCGGGTTGAGGCGAATGGCTTGGTCCAAGTACACAACGGCGGGGTCGGATTGGTGCTTCATCAGGTAGCCGGCACCCCAGCGCAAGAAGGTCCCGGCGTAATTCGGCTTAAGCCGGATGGCCCGCTGCACGTCTTCAATGGCGCGGTCATATTGGCCCTTGGCATCGTAGGCATCGCCCCTGGCGAAGAAGGCGTCGCCGATATTAGGGTTGAGCCGGATGGCCTGGTCGAGGTCCTCGATCGCGCGGTCGTATTGGCCCTTGCTCTTGTACGCCGAACCTCGGTTGACGAAGGCCTCGGCAAGATTAGGGTTGAGGCCGATGGCTTGGTCCGAGTCCTCAATCGCGCGGTCGAGTTCGTATTTACGAAGGTAGGCACCACCCCGGTTGACGAAGGCCTCGGCGAGATCAGGGTTGAGCCGGATCGCTTGGTCCAAGTCCTCAATGGCGCGATCGGGTTGGCCCATGACGCTGTACAACTCGCCCCGATTGAGGAAGGCCTGAACGAAATTAGGGTTGAGCTGGATGGCTTGATTGAGGTCCTCAATAGCGCGGTCGTGTTGACCGCTACGAACGTAGGCTGTACCCCGGTTGTAGAACGCTATGGCTAAATCTTGTTGCGTCCGGCGGCCAGACTGGATTATCGCCGTACAAGCGCTGATAGAGGGAACACGGTCGAAGCACTGCTGTTCATCAAGGGTTCGGGCGGTCGCCGCGCCGTTGAGGCCCGCGATGAGCACAAATAATAGTATCCGAGTGGCCCACATTGCCGGCCCTCCGTTGTCACCATGAAAGCACCATGATGTCTCTTTATGTTTGAGCCCAGATCCTTTTCATTGATTAACATCAAAGCTACGCTGCTATGGATATCTCTTCCCGGCGTCTGAATCGCTTACCCCGCAGCACGACCTCACGGGTCACGGCGGATCTGGGCTCAGTTGGCATGAAAAAGAAAGCAGCAGCACCGGCTGCATGGCCTTAAGCAGAAACCTGATTTCGGAGAGAGTTACGAAGTCCATTTATGCTCGGCTTCGATGTCTACCAGTCTGCCTCGATTTCATTGTGGGACGCTCGCGTTAACCTGACTTCACCAACTGGGAGATAATTTCGGCTCATGTGAAAAACCTCCCTCGCGATTCCGCCAGCCCCTGATTTATTTTGAGATCGGAACGTGAGTTGCGGGCTCGTAGGGTGGGCAAAGGCGCCGGGTACGACCTCTAACAGGAGTCACGGCACTCTCGCGCCGTGCCCACCGGCGACGTTGAAGGTGGGCACGGCGCACTCGACGGTACCGGTCCGCGCGGCCGTGCCCGGCGCCTTTGCCCCCCTACGACGTTGACCGGAATTTCGGTTCCGCCTTCAGAGCCTCACTTCGCGCCTGTCTTGGCGGCCTCCGCCGCGGTCTTCTCCGCCAGGCGGGCGCCGGCCAAGATGCTGGCCATGGCGTAGTTGCCTTCGTGGCAGGCATATTCGTAGATCGGATCGGAGCTCTTTTTCATCGGCACGATCGCTGTCCACGGCCGCGTCCACATCGACGGATCCTCCACGGTGAACCGATATTCCAGCGTGTCCGGACCGGTGCGGGTGAAACGCTCGACGAGATGCAGGTTTGCGCTTGAATTCGGCAGGCTGGTCTCGCGCTTGAAGTTGATGGTATCGACCACCAGCGTGTCGCCCTCCCAGTGGGCGCGGGAATCGCCGTTCCATCGGCGCACGTTGCCGTGCGGGCGCCCATCGAGCGGGACGATGCGGGCGTCGTGCACCATTTCGGTCAGGATCGCCACGTAGTCGGGCGTCTGGAACACTTGCACGTTGTTGTTGTAGGCTCCCGGCGTCATCGGGGGGCCAGCATTGAGCCCGACGAGGCAGCGCTCTTGCAGCGGCCGGTCTTCCCAAGAGTCCGCGTGCGGGTGCCCGAGGTTGGTGTCGAGCCGATCCTGGGCGCGCGCATCCGCCCGCTTTTGCCCCTCCGGCGTCATCGCCGGCAGCCGGCCGTCGGGCGGGTCCACGATCAGCGAGGTGCGCCGCGTGCCCACCACCTTGTCGCCGCGGTCGAACCAGAATTCATTGTAGGGCGCCACGCCCACGCCGCCGCCGCCGACATTTTGCTTCGTCAGGCCGCCGGTTTCCGGATCGATCTTATCCTGATCCAGCCGGTATTTTTCCGCGCGCTCCCAGGCCGCGACTTCCTCGTCGTTGGCGAAGAATTCTTTGTTTCCCAGCGATGCCGGGCGCTCCATCGGGGTGATGGTGCGGAAATCCCACACCCCCTGCAGGTCCGGCTGGCCGTCGACCGTCCGGGGCGCCTTGTAAGCTTGCGCGCCGGCGCCGGCCGGGGCCAGCAAGGCGACCGCCACGGCGGCGGCGAAGCCATGCGTTGCAGCGAGATAATTTCGGCTCATGTGAAAACTTCCTCTCGGTTGCGCAACCCCCTGATTTATTTTGAGATCGGAACTTGAGTCGCAGGCGCGTAGGGTGGGCAAAGGCGCCGAGTACGACCTCGAAGAGGAGTCACGGCGCTCTTCGCGCCGTGCCCACCGGCGCCGCTAAAGGTGGGCACGGCGCGCTCGACGGTACCGGTCCCCGGGGCCGTGCCATGGGCCTTTGCCCACCCCACGATGATTGGTCGCCTCACTTTGCGTTCTTCTTGGCGGCTTCCGCCGCGTTTTTCTCGGCCAGCCGCGCACCGCCCAAAATGCCGGCCATGGCGTAGTTGCCCTCGTGGCAGGCATATTCGTAGATCGGATCGCTAGTCCGCTTCATCGGCACGATGGCGGTCCACGGCCGCGTCCACATCGACGGATCCTCCACCGTGAACTTGTATTCCAGCGTGTCCGGGCCGGTGCGGGTGAAGCGCTCGACCAGATGCAAATTGGCGCTGGAATTCGGCAGGCTGGTCTCGCGCTTGAAGTTGATGGTATCGACCACCAGCGTGTCGCCTTCCCAGTGGGCGCGGGAATCGCCCTTCCACTGGCGGACGTTGCCGTGCGGGCGTCCGTCGAGCGGGATGATACGCGCGTCGTGAACCATTTCGTTCAGAATCGCCACGGTGTCGGCGGTCTGGAACATTTGGAAATTGTTATTGTAGGCACCCGGCGTCATCGGCGGCCCGGCATTGAGCCCGACGATGCAGCGCTCCTGCAGCGGCCGGTCTTCCCAGGAATCCGCGTGCGGGTGTCCGAGCTGGGTCTCCAGCTGCTCGCGAGCGCGCGCGTCGGCCTTGATCCGCCCCTCCGGGGTCATCGCCGGCAGCCGGCCGTTGGGCGGGTCCACGATCAGCGAGGTGCGCTTGGTGCCCACGATGGTGTTGCCGCGGTCGTACCAAAACTCGTTATACGGAACGACGCCGCCCTTCGGGTATTGCAGGCCACCGGTTTCGGGATCGATCTTGTCGCGATCCTGGCGGTTATTTTCCTCTTTTTCCCAGGCCGCCGCCTCCGCGTCGCTCGCGAAGAATTCTTTGTTCCCGAGCGAAACCGGGCGTTCCATCGGGGTGATGGTGCGAAAGTCCCACACGCCCTGCAGGTCCGGCTGGCCGTCGGCCGTCCGGGGGGCCTTGTAGGTCTGCGCGCCGGCGGCGACCGGCGCCAGCAAGGCAACCGCCACGGCGGCGGCGAAGCCATGCGATGCAGCGAGATAAATTCGGCTCATGGTAAACCTCCCTCTCAGTTGCTTGGCTGCTTGCGCAGATGCCCGTACATCAGCGGTTCCGCGAACTCGACGCACTTGAATTCGTTGAGCTGGGCGTTCTTTTCGAGCCGCCGATACAGCGGCATGCTGATCTTCCAGGGCCGCGAGTAAACCTGCGGGTCCTCGATGGTGGCTTCGTACATCAGGGCGTCGCCGCCCATCGGGGTATAGCGCTCGACCACATGCAGGGCATCGCTGTGGAAATTTCCGGCCCGGTCGAACCAAGTCTGGTCGATCATATTGGTCACGTCGACGACGAGCGTATCGCCCTCCCAGTGGCCGACCGAGGTTCCCATCCAGCTGTCGGCCGGGATCGGGGGCGCCTTGTCCATGTGGATCACGCGGCTCGCGCCGGCAAATTCGTAAGCGATCAGAATGGATTGCGGCGTCTGCACGATTTGAAACGGATACGGCATATAGGTGGCGCGCGGCACGCCCGGCATATAGCATTTGATTTCCGGATCGGCGGTCAGCCGGTTGTCGAAGTTTTCCTTTTTCTTCGCAAGCGCTGCCGGCAGATAGGGGATGCTGCCGCCCTCGACGACGCTCGGGCCTCCCGGTGCCGCTCCGGCCGCCCCCATGGCGACCAGTCCGGGGCGGGCTCCATGTTCCTCAAGGTCCCAGTTGGCGGTATTGATCGCCTGCCAAAGCCCGTTCAGGTTCGGCTTGCCATCCGCCGTCCGCAGCGGCCGGGCAGTCTCGGCCGCCCGCGCGGCCGGCGGCGCGCCGAACTGGAAGACCGCCATCAAGGCCGCCGCAGCGCTCGCCAACATCACCACTCGCAACCGATTTCGCATCCGTTGTCTCCTCTCCGACCCACCGTCCTGCTGTTGCCGCAGGTTTAGCTGCCCTCGTTCCGCGAGGCGACGTTAGCTTTGAGAGCCGTCTGGCAAGAGTCAATCGCTTTCTTGGTTTTCTCGGTACCAGACCGGAAGATGTCATTGGTTTGTTCCGACCTCACGATGCGGGCTGGACGAACCAATACTTTGTTCCGGTGATAATCCGCCATGCGATGCAAGGCTTGCTTTGAAAGGGGCTTGCGTGAATGTACGCGCGAGCTCGAGCGCTTGCCTCGCGGACTGGCGCTTTGACAGCGGCAGCCGATAACGCCGCACTGCTGGTGGCATCGGCATCGGCAAACGGATCGAAGGGAGGACGACATGCAGGCAAAACCCCTGCGTACTGCGGCGCTGGCGCTTGGCACCGCGCTCATGGCCGCCTTGTTATCACCCCACCCGCCGGCGCCCAACCCTACCCGAACCGGCCCGTCAAAATCATCGTGCCGACGCCCGCGGGCGGGCCGGTCAACGTCATGGCGCGCCTCTTGGCCAACGCGCTGCCGGCGGTCCTCGGCCAGAACGTGATCGTGGAAAACCGCGCCGGTGCCGGCAACACGCTCGGTTCCAAGGCCGCGGCTGCCGCGGACCCGGACGGGTACACGCTCCTGGTCAGTGCCGCGAGCGGCCTGATCATGAGCCCGATGGTCTACCGCAATGCCGGCTATGACGAGAACAGCTTTGCCCCCATAGCGCTGATCGCCGAAACCCCGCAGGTGCTGGTGGCAAATCCCCGGCGCGCCATTCAATAGCGTGGCGGAGCTCATCGCTTACGCCAAGGCCAATCCCGGCAAGCTGAACTATTCCACCGGCGGTGCCGGCACGCTGCCGCATCTCACCGCAGAACTGTTCAAGCAGCTCACCGGCACCGACATCGTGCACGTGCCCTATAAGGGCGGCGGGCCGGCGCTGACCGATGTGGTGGCGGGCCAGATCCCGCTCACCTTCGACACCGTCGGCACCTCGGTGCAGTTCATCCGCGACGGCCGGTTGAAAGCGCTGGCGGTATCGAACCCGACCCGGCTGCCGGAGCTACCCGATGTGCCGGCCATGCCGGAACTCGGCTATCCGGCGATCGCGACCGGCGCCTGGGTGGCGCTGCTGGCGCCGCTCGGCACGCCGCCCGCCATCATCGCCCGGCTCAACCGGGCGGCCAATGACGCGCTCAAGACACCGGCCATGGCGGAGCCTCTGGCGCGGCTCGGCGCCCAGCCGCGCGGCGGCACGCCGGAGGATCTCGCCCGCCACATGAAGGCCGAGCACGACAAATGGGGGCCGATCGTGGCCCGGCTCGGCCTCAAGGAGGAATGATTGATGCCCCGCCACCGGCTGGACTTAAGCATCGCGCTCTCCGACAATCCCAATACGAGGCCAATCATCGACGGCGCCGTGACGCCGGAGGGCATCAGCCTGACGCCGACGGTGGTGCACCCGTCGGAAATGTTCTGGCGGCAGTTGAAATTCGCCGAGTTCGACGTCTCGGAAATGTCGATGTCGTCGCTCTTGATCGCGACCGCCCAGGGGCCGACGCCGTGGGTGGCGTTGCCGGTGTTCACCACCCGCGAATTTTTTCATACGCGCGTTCTGGTGCGCACCGACGCGGGAATCGCCGCGCCTGCCGACCTGCGGGGCAAGCGCGTGGGCGTGCCGGAATATCAGCAAACCGCCGCGATCTGGAGCCGCGGCGTGCTGGAGAACGAATTCGGCGTGCATCCGCGCGAGATGACGTTCTTTATGGAGCGCACGCCCGAGCGCAGCCATGGCGGTTCGACCGGTTTCACGCCGCCCGCGGGCGTCACCGTCAATCCGATCCCGGCCAGCACCAATATCGGCGAGATGCTGGTGGCCGGCGAGCTCGATGCGACGCTGCTTTATCTCACCGATCGCAACCTGGTGGACCGCAGCCGCATCGATCTCGCCCAGGACAAGCGGGTGCGCCCGCTATTCGCCGACCGTGCCGCGGAAGGGCGGCGCTACTATGCCAAGACCGGCATCTATCCGATCAACCACACCGTCGTGGTCCGCCGCACGCTGTTGGAACAACACCCGTGGATCGCGCTCAATCTCTACGCGGCGTTCGCGGCGGCCCGCGCCCAGGTGCTGCGCGCCGGAGCGGTGGCGCTCGCCTCGCATCTGGAGACCGGCGTGCTCGGCGAGGACGCCCGCCGGGTAATCGCTACCGATCCGATGGCCTATGGCGTCACGGCGACGCGCAAGGTGCTGGAGACGATTGCGGATTATGTGCACGCCCAAGGCCTCGCGGCGCGCCGGGTCGGGCTCGGCGAGCTGTTCGCGCCGGGCACGCTGGATTTGTGAACGCACGGCGTCCGTATGGTGGGCAAAATCGCCTGCTTGGGCCCCGTGTGGACGCGCCCGAACCGGCGGCGATTTTGCCCACGCGGAATACCTGAGGGCTCGACGGCGTGGGCAAAATCGCCGCCAAGTCGGCGCGAGAACCTACGCCGCGCAAGGCGATTTTGCCCACCCTACGGGGCCGTCGCGGACCACCGGACGGGCCCGCCCGCTATTTCGCTAGCAGCATCAGCGCCTGCTCGCGGGCGCCTTTGTCGACGGCCTTTTCGAGATCGCCCGGCCGCGCAAGATTTCCGGCGGCGACGAGCTGTCGCTGCATGAAATCGAGCTTCTCCATCGGCACCGGCAAGTCGGTCGCGATCACCTTGGTGCGCAGCGCCTCGTCGTAGACGAAGGCCGGCCGTGGATCGTCGGGCTTGGAACCGGTGATCGCATGGCTGAGCCGAATAGCCTCGTCGCGGTGGCTCATGGCATAGCGCAGCCCCTCGATCTCAGCCGCCAGAAAACGCACCGCCTCGTCACGCCTTGCGCCAAGCGTCTTGCCGGTCATCGCCACGCAGATGCGCATGAAATCCGGCATCACCTCGGTCGCCGGCATCAAATCCCGGATGCCGATCTTACCGGCGATCGGCACGTATTCGTTGGTGATGATGGCGGCGTCAACCACGCCGGCGATCAGCGCCTTGTAGCGGTCGGTGTCCGATCCCAGCGCCGCAAGCCGCACCGCGGAGACCGGGAATGCCGGCCTTCTCGAACGCCGCCCGGGCAAAAATGTCCGGAAAGCTTCCCGGTGTCGAGACCGCGATGGACTTGCCCTTCAAATCCGCCATCGACGCGATGTTTTGGCGCACATAGACACCGTGCGGCGCGGCGAGCCAATTGCAGCCGACGATTTTTACATCGGCGCCGCGTGCGGCGGCCACGATCGCGCCGCCGGCGCCGCCTTCATAGCTGTCGAGTTCGCCGGCCAGCAGCGCCTTCAGCGCGATGGTGTCGTTCTTGAGCTGGACGAAATCGAGCTTGAGGCCGAGCTTTGGCGCGGTGTCGCGCTTGCTCGCCATAAAGAGGATGCCGGCGTCGCTCTTGGCCTCGATGATGCCGTGCCGCCAGGGTTTTGGCGCTTGCGCCGCGGCGGCGCCGGTGAGGGACGCCGAAATCGCCAGCGCGGTGGCCAGCCGCGCCATCCCCGCGCCGATCCGCCCGCGCGTGCAAACGCTGCTGTCGCGTCTCATGGTTCCACCCTTTCGGTCGGCATCGTTATAGCCGAAGCCGAGCCCGGCGATTTAACCGGCTTGCGACCGCCGGCGCAATGACGTCCCGCTCAACCGATCCGACGCAGAGGCAGCGCGCAACCACAAAAAAGGCCCCGGCGCATGCCGGGGCCTCGTCGTCGCAACGCGCACTAACGACGGTTCAGGACTTCCGCGGCCAGGGCACACCCTGATAGCCGATCGGCACCGACTGGATGCCCTTGTAGTTGAACTTCTGCACGCGCTTACCTTCGTAGGTTTCGGTCGTGTAGAGGTTGCCCTTGGAGTCGGAGGCCACGCTGTGCACGCCGTAGAATTGGCCGGGCTGGCGTCCGCCGTCGCCGAACGAGGTGATCTCCTCCAGCGTGTCGCGAACGATGACGCGCACCCGCTCGTTCTGGCCGTCCGCGAGCAGGATGTATTTCTGCTGCGGGTCCTTGGTGAACACGATATCCCACACGGCACCCGCGCCCTTGGTATTGCGGGCGTAGAAATGCTCCTTCACGAACTTGCCTTCGGGAGTGAATACCTGCAGGCGGTCGTTCTGGCGGTCGCAAACATAGATGAGGCCGTCGACCGAGCGCTCGATGCAGTGCACCGGATTGCGGAACTGCTGCGCCGGCGGCGCTTTCGGATCATAGGGCCCGAGATTGGTGTCGTCCGGCTTGTTGCCGTAGGCGCCCCAGTAGCGCTTCATCTTGCCGGTATCAGCGTCGAGCACCGCGACGCGCTTGTTCAGGTAGCCGTCGGCGATATAGGCCTCGTTGGATTTTGGATCGACCCAGATCTTGGCAACGCGGCCGAAGTTCTCAAGATCGTTGCTGCCCTTGTTGCCGCCGAGATGGCCCACCTGCATGATGAACTTGCCATCATTGGTGAACTTCAGGATGTGGGCATCCTTCTCGCCGTTGCCGCCGATCCAGACATTGCCCTTATAATCGACGTGGACTCCGTGGTTGGACTGCGGCCACTCATAGCCGGGCCCCGGGCCACCCCAGGCGCGCAGCAGCGTACCGTCGGAATCGTAGACCAGGATGGGCGGAGCAGTGCGGCAGCAATCGGCGATCGGCGGATCAAGCTCGGCGCCGCGCTCGTTTCGGTTTAGCCCGCTGGCGCCGCGATGGATGACCCAGATGTGGTCGAGTTCGTCCACCCAGATGCCGATGGTCCAGCCCAGCAGCCAGTTGTTCGGCAGCGGCTTCGGCCACAGCGGATCGACCTCGAACACCGGCGCCTGCACGGTGGACTGCGCCTCGGCCTGCTTCTGCAGCACGGCCTGACCGACCCCGAGGGCAAGAATGCCGGCAACGAGTGCCGAGCCGTAGACAAATGAGCGCTTGCGCAACACGTTGATCATGACGCCTCCCTTGTACGGATTCCTCTCCTGAGACCCTCTATAGCCCAAGTTCGGAGCGTTGAAACGGCAAATTCGATCACGTGACCGGGTAGAGCGTAACTTGGGCGGATGGCGCCACGCCCGGCGATCCGGCCTCCCGTCACTGCCGTGACGCGCCGGCGCGACCGATGACGGGCGGTTTGGCAAAAGGGCGCGACGTGTTATGTTGATTGAAGTCGCGCGAAAGCGCTCGCAAACCAGACCCTTGTGGAGGCCCATTCCATGCTACGGCCCACTCTGAAGACGGTGACGATCGCGAGCCTCGTTGCGGTCTGCGTCATCGCCGGAGCGGTTGCGGTTTTCGCCATGCGGGCGTCACGTCATGCGGACGGCGCGGCACCGGGATCGCCGGCGGCAGGTGCGTTCGCGCCGGTCTGGGCCGAGATCAAATGGCCCTATGGGATGGACCAGTGGGGCGTCGGCCGCGCCTTCGTCTGCGCGGCGGCGGATTGCGGTGCCAGGATCGTGGTGCATATCCGGCCGAAAATCGGCTTCTGCAATTGCGCGACGGGCGTTGCCGACGACAAGGAACTGGAGCGCGTCGCCGATACCGATATGGTCAGCCCCCAGGTCAAGCCGATAGGTCCGAGCCGCGCCGTCAAGGTCGGGTGGATGCACGGACTGGCCCGGCCCTATGTGGCCGACGGCGATAAGGAAGGCGAGCGGCTGCTGTCGATTGCCTTCAACGACGAATGCGATGCCGTGGTGGCGCTGGCGCAGCTGGGCCAAGCGGACCCGGCCGTGGTCGAGCCGGCCGTGGTGGCCTTCCTCAACACGCGGCCGATGGTGCTGTGGACCAAGAAAGAACTCGGGCTCGAATACATCGCCCGCGAGTGGTGATCGTACTGCACTTCAACATCTATTCGAGTATCGGACCTGAGATGTACGCCGGACCAAGTTCCGATACGGTCGAACCACACGCTCCGGCGTGATGCCCGCGCCTGTCACGGGCATCATTTTTCCCTTGCCACTGTCGCGTAATCAACCGGATCCGCTCGGCCATGACCCACCGTCAGACCCTGGGTGTTTCAACGTGATCGGAATCCGCTCTAAGGGTGCGGAACACCCCTTCCACCGCAGCCGGAACCCCGAGCGACCTGCGACGAAAACGTCGAACGGTTTGATTACTGAGGGGCAAGTCGAAACGTCGGCGCCCGGCAGCCGGGCTCCGACGCTCGACCGCATCGTCTGAACAAGTCCTCCGCGCATATAGGTGCCGCAATGAGCTTATCGATTTCCGCCCTTAAGATCGAGAACGCCGCGCGATGGCAGCGGATGACAATTCGGTCAGAGGATACGGCGGAAGTGGACGCCGTGGCGTCGCGTCTTTACCGCGACCGGACGCGCTATCAAGCGATCGCAGCGGGCGTGGTCAAGGCCGGCGGATACATGCCGTGGCAGTGTATCGCCATCATTCATGAGCGGGAAGCCAGCGGAGATTTCGATTGCTATCTCGGCAACGGCCAGCCGCTCGACGAAGTAACCACGGAGGTTCCGCAGGGACGAGGACCCTTTTATAACCATCCCGGCGAGACGATCAGCGACGACGCCTTCGCGCGCGGATGTTATGATGCACTGCTCGACGCCTCGCCGAGAGCAGCCCTTGATGGCGATTGGAGCGCCGGCGGCATTCTCACCATGTTTGAAGAGTATAACGGACTTGGTTACGCCGAACGGGGCGAGCCGTCGCCCTATGTATGGTCCTGTACGGACCAATATGTAAGCGGAAAATACGTCGCAGACGGCGTTTATGATCCGAATGCAGTCGATCAGCAAATCGGGTGTGCGCCGCTGCTGAAACTATTGCTGGAAAAAGATGGCATTACGATCGACTTCCTTGAACCTGGACAAGCGCCTGCGAATTCGGCCCCATCCGCTGCGCCAACGCCGTCGGTGCCGCCGTCCGCTGCGCCACGTACCATCATGGTTTTTGGCATCGAGGTCGATATCGATCATTTCATCGCCGATCTGAACCAGTTCGGCGATGAAATCATTAAAAACGATCCCCAATACGCGAGCATAATCCAAGGTCTTCAAAGTCTGGTGCACGGTCCGGCGAACGATCCGCCCGGGTCCTTCATGGCCGTGCTCCGAAGCCGGATCGCGTCGGCTCGTAAAGGACGGTAAGAACCGTTGGCTATCGGCACGCACGTCGGTTCGGAGTATCCTTGGAACCATCGCGCAAACCAGAGGGCGATGCGATCCTTGGGATCGTAGCCGTGACGGCGCGGGACGAAGTAACGGCAGAAGTTGGGCAAGCAACGGCGTTGGGCAAGCAAGAGCGCCGAGCTTGTGCCGTTTACGGTAACTTGCCGCCGATCCGAGCCGCGTTAGCGACCCCGATGGCCGTTTTGAGCAGCTCTCAGCTGTTAAAATAAAGCCTCCGGGTTTGCCGGGGTGATTACCCAACTCGGAGAAAGTATCATTTTCAGCGTCATCAGCCCAAAAACATTCGGACTGATGACGCGAGCCCGCCTGAACGTGTTCTAGGGCTTCCGCGGCCAAGCCACACCCTGATAGCCGAGCGGCACCGACTGAATGCCCTTGTAGATGAACTTCTGCACCCGCTTACCCTCATAGGTCTCGGTCGTGTACAGGTTGCCCTTGGAATCCGACGCCACGCTGTGCACGCCGTAAAATTCGCCGGGCTGGCGTCCGCCGGCGCCGAACGAGGTGATTTCCTCCAGCGTGTCTCGCACGATCACGCGCACCCGCTCGTTCTGGCCGTCCGCGAGCAGAATGAAGCGCTGCTGCGGGTCCTTGGTGAACGTGATGTCCCACACCGTGCCGGATCCCTTGGTATTGGGAGCGTAGAAATGCTCCTTCACAAACGTACCGTCGGGACGGAAGACCTGCAACCGGTCGGCCTGGCGATCGCAGACATAGATCAGGTCGTCTACCGAGCGTTCGACGCAGTGGACCGGATTGCGGAACTGCTGCGATGGTGGCGCCTTGGGATCGTAGGGGCCAAGATTGGTGTCGTCCGGCTTGTTGCCGTAGGCGCCCCAATAGCGTTTCATCTTGCCGGTATCGGCGTCGAGCACCGCGACGCGCTTGTTGAGGTATCCGTCGGCGATATAGGCCTCGTTCGACTTGGGGTCGACCCAGATCTTGGCGACGCGGCCGAAATTCTCCAGATCGTTGCTGCCCTTGTTGCCGCCGGAGTGGCCCACCTGCATGATGAACTTGCCATCATTGGTGAATTTCAGGATCTGGGCATCCTTCTCGCCATTGCCGCCGATCCACACATTGCCCTTGTAATCGACATGGACGCCATGGTTGGACTGCGGCCACTCGTAGCCGGGGCCAGGACCGCCCCAAGCCCGCAGCAGGGTGCCATCCGAATCATAGACCAGGATGGGCGGTGCGGTGCGGCAGCAATCGGCGATCGGCGGATCGAGTTCGGCGCCGCGCTCGTTTCGGTTCAGCCCGCCGGCGCCGCGATGGATGATCCAGATGTGGTCGAGGTCGTTGACCCACACCCCGATGGTCCAGCCCAGCAGCCAGTTGTTCGGCAGCGGCTTCGGCCACAGCGGATCGACTTCGAATACCGGCGCCTGCACGGTGGACTGCGCCTCGGCCCGCTTCTGCAGCAGGGCCTGACCGACGCCCAGCGCAAAGATGCCGGCAACGAGTGCCGTGCCGTATAAGAACGAACGCTTGCGCAACACCTTGGTCATGACGCCTCCCTTTTGCCAGACTTTTTTCCTGAGAGCCGTTATAATTGATCTTGGCGGAGTTGGAACCGGCGAATTCGAAGGGCGGAGCGGATTTTTTTGACCCTGTGGCTACAGCCGGCGCGATTCGTCATAAAATGATCGTACAGCAGTCCGCAAAAAGTATGATGATCTTGCCCGGTCTGTTGGCTCAATCCATCCTCCGCGCCGCGTTAACGCACGTGCCGCCGCGTCCCGGTCACGGGTGCAATCGGCGTCACACATTACCCCGTCATTTGCCGGTTCCGCAAACGCGCCGAAGCCATGGTGGCGAGCCTCGCGGTCTTGCGCGTGCGATCCGCTGATTGCGCCATGCTGGAAACATGGAGCGTGCGTCTGCTGGAGGCCGCGTCCGTGGAGGAGGTCCTCCGATAGGCGTGGCACTCATGTTCCTTGCCGTGGCCGTATGGTCTAAGAAGAAGCGAACCAGCACGGCATACGTACACGTATAGGAGCATCGTTTCATGCGCTGCAGGTCGGGCCAAGCGCGGTGGGAAAATCCTCAGGATGAGGTCGGAGGTGAACGGCGCCTGGCGTGCCCCACCTCGGCGCAGACCGGGCCTGCGAACGTGGCTGCGTTCGCGGCACTTGCGTGGTTGATCCTTGCGGCCCTCCTTTTGCCGCTTGTCTCGCCCGCCGCCGCCCACGACATCCCGGCCGACGTCAAGATCAACGCCTTCTTCAAGCCCGAGGGCAAACACCTGGAGTTCCTCATCCGGTTGCCGCTCGCCTCGCTGATCGACACCGATTTTCCGATCCGGGGCAACGGCGTCCTCGATCTCGCCCGCGCCGACGAACCGATCGCCGGCGGCATCAAGGTTTGGCTCACCGACAATATCGACGTGTTCGAAAACGGCATGCTTCTGGAGAAGCCCCGTGTCGTCGATTTTCGGGTCGCGCTGCCGTCGGACAAATCCTTTGCCTCCTTCGAGGAGGCGCGCGCCCATGTGCTGGGGCCGCGGCTGCCCAGCGACCTCGACCTGTATTGGAGCCAGGTCATGCTCGACGTGCTGCTCGATTACCCGATCCAGTCCGACCGGTCGGACTTTTCGGTCGATATGCGGTTTGACAGGCTCGGCGGTACCGTCAACACGGCGTTGCGCTTCATGCCGCCCGGCGGCGATGTGCGCGCCTTCGAGTTTCACGGCTCGCCGGGCCTCGTCTATCTCGATCCGAGTTGGACGCAGGCGGTGCTGCGCTTCATGGTCGAGGGCTTTTGGCATATCCTCGACGGCACCGACCACCTGCTGTTCCTCGCCTGCCTGGTCATTCCGCTGCGGCAGTTGCGCCCGCTGATCGTGACCGTGACCTCCTTCACGGTGGCGCATTCGATCACGCTGCTCGCCTCCGCCTTCGGCTTTGCGCCAAACTTCCTGTGGTTCCCGCCGCTGATCGAAACCCTGATCGCCGCCACGATCGTGTTCATGGCGCTGGAAAACATCGTCGGCAGCAATCCCGCCAACCGCTGGATCTATGCCTTCGCATTCGGCCTCATCCACGGTTTCGGTTTTTCGTTCGCGCTGCGCGAACAGCTGCAGTTCGCCGGCGACCATCTGCTCACCTCGCTGCTCGGCTTCAATGTCGGCGTCGAGATCGGGCAGATCAGCGTGCTCCTGGTGCTGGTACCGGCGCTCAACCTGCTGTTCAAATATGTGGTCGATGAGCGCATCGGGGTTATCATTCTGTCGGCCTTCGTAGCGCACACGGGCTGGCACTGGATGATCGAGCGCTGGGAAGTCCTCGCAAAATTCCCGTTCCCGACGCTCGATGCGGCGTTCTTCGCGAGCCTGATGCGCGGGGCGATGGCGGCCCTCATCCTCGCCGGCCTGGTGTGGATTGCGAGCGGGTTCATCCGGCGCTTCGTCCAAATCAAGGGCGGTTTCGCTCGCTGAGGAAGTTCAAGGCGAAAAATGAAAAATGAGCGAACCCGATGCGAAGCATAGGCTGCTGCCACCCCGCTCCGCGGCGGATTGGGCCGCCTACCACGCGATCCGGCGCGACGCGATCTTCGCCGTGCACCTGCCGGGACAGGCCTATGACGAGAACGACGCCGAAGAGTTCAAGCCGGGCCATGCGCCGCATGTCCTGCTGTTGCGCGACGAGGTGATCGGCACCATCCGGATCGACACCATCGACGAAAGGCGGGCCGGCTTCCGGCTGGTCGGTATCCGGAGCGATCTCCAGCGTCACGGCCACGGCGCAATCATGCTCGATCTCGCCGAACAGCTGGTTTACCGGCAGGGGATCCGGGAGATCACCATCAACGCCAACACGCAATCGCTGCCGTTTTATCTCCGGCACGGATACGTCAACGGCGTGTGGCGCGATATAGGCCCGGTCCCGGACAAGCTTATCCGGATCGGCAAGCGGATGACGTAGAAATACCGTCTGTAAGCCTTCCGGCGCCCGCCCTTGCAGCGTTTGACTTCGATGGGCGAGGCTGTCTTAGGATAGGCCGACGCGACCGGCCGATCGAAGTTGACGGAGATTCGCAGGGCGAATTCGCCCCGCCGATGGGTTTCGGTCACGGATGCGTCGGCGTTTTGCGCCGGAAAACCGGCCGGGTTTTCCGAACCGCTTCACAAGCTGTCAATGGGAGGTTGTCATGAAAACATGGTCGAAATTCGCCGGTATCGCAATGGCGGGCTGCTTCAGCGCGCTGGTTGCCGGCACGGCGGTCAATGCCGCTGAAATCACCGTGGTTGCCGGCGGCGGTCCGCTGCCCGATGTGCTCGGCACGCTGATGCCGATGTTCGAGAGCGCCACCGGCAACAAGGTCAAGATCAGCTTCAAGGGCGGCCCTGCTGTTAGCGCCGACGTGAAGCAAGGAGCCGCGGATCTCGTCATCACCAATACCGAGGTGGTCGATGCGCTTGCCAAGGCCGGCGACGTGGCCGCCACCGGCAAGACCTTGCTGATGATTTCCAAAGTCGGCATCGGGGTGAAGGCCGGCGCCGCCAAACCCGATGTCAGCACGCCGGAGAAGCTCAAGGCCGCACTGCTGGCGGCGAAGAGCGTCGGCTACAGCCAGGGCGCCAGCGGCCAGCATTTCCTGACCGTGATCGACAAACTCGGCATCGCCGATGCCGTCAAACGCAAGGGCGTGATCGCGCAGGGCCGTCCGGTCGGCGCCGAGATCGCGTCCGGCGAAGCCGAGATCGGCGTCCAGCAGGTCGCCGAACTGCGGCCGGTCGCGGGCGTCGTTGTGATCGGCGAGATGCCGGCTGAACTGCAGAAGCAGATTCCCTATTCCGCCGGCATCCCGGCCAAGGCGAAAGACGCCGCGACCGCGCAGGCGCTGGTAAGCTTCCTGCGGTCGCCGGCCGCCTTGGACGTGCTCAAGCGCAAGGGCATGGACCTGCCCTGAGCTTGCGACCGGGGCGAACGCCCCGTAGGGTGGGCACGGCGGGCGTTCCGCCGTCCCCACACGACCGGCGCCTTGTTGCTGGGTTCCGGCCGCCGATTCGCCATTCATGCTTACGTAAATATATTGGCGGCTCGTCATTGGATGGGACCAGCCGCATGATGAAACGCTTCGCCGATCTGTCCGAGCAGGAAATCCTCGCCCTTGCGATCAGCAACGAGGAGGAGGACTGCCGCATCTATCAAAACCTCGCGGAAGGGTTGCGCGCGCAATATCCGGCCACCGCAAAGGTGATCGACGAAATGGCGGCCGAGGAGACCCGCCACCGCGGCATGCTCTACGATCTCTACCGCGCCAAATTCGGCGAGTTTCTGCCGCTGGTGCGGCGTCAGGACGTGCGCGGCTTCGTCCACCATCGGCCGATCTGGCTGGTGCGGCCATTGGGCCTCGACGAGGTGCGTAAATATGCGGCCAACGCCGAATACGAGACCGCGCGATTCTACCGCCGTGCCGCCGAGCGGACCCGCGACGCTTCGATCCGCGAACTTTTGGTGCAACTTGCCGAGGCCGAGGACAGGCACGAGGATCTCGCCGCGACGCTCGACGCGCGCGTGCTCACCAAGGATGCGCGCGCCCAGGAGGACGCGGACCGCGCGGCGCATGTTCGTGCTGCAATTCGTGCAGCCGGGCCTCGCCGGACTGATGGACGGTTCGGTATCGACGCTGGCGCCGCTGTTTGCCGGCGCGTTCGCGACCCAGAACACCTGGTCGACGTTCCTGATCGGCCTCGCGGCCGCGGTCGGCGCCGGCATTTCCATGGCGTTCGCGGAGGCTTTGTCGGACGACGGCTCGCTCACCGGGCGCGGCGCGCCGGTGCTGCGCGGCGCGATCTGCGGCATGATGACGTTTCTCGGCGGCATCGGGCACACCTTGCCGTTCCTGATCCCGCATTTCACCGTGGCCCTGGTGGCGGCCTTCGCGGTGGTGGCGGTCGAACTCGCGACGATCGCGTATATCCGCTACCGCTACATGGATACGCCGTTCCTATCCGCCGCCCTCCAAGTCATTGTCGGCGGGGTCCTGGTATTCGCCGCCGGTGTGCTGATCGGAAGTTCGTGAGCATCGCGCCGGTGCGTGCGAAAGGGCAGGGCATGTTCGTGCTGGCGCATCTCTCGGACCCGCATCTGGCGCCGCTGCCGCCGGCGCGCTTGCGCGACCTCGCCTCCAAGCGGCTGCTCGGTTACGCCAATTGGCATCGGCGCCGCCACCGCGTCCACCGCCGCGAGATCCTTGATGCCCTGACCGACGATCTGCGCCGCCAGGCGCCGGACCACGTGGCCGTCACCGGCGACCTCGTCAACATCGCGCTGCCGTCCGAATTCGCGCAGGCGCGGGCGTGGCTGGAAAGCCTCGGGCGCCCGGACGATGTGAGCGTGGTGCCGGGCAATCACGATGCCTATGTGGCGGGCGCGCGCCATCACCGCGAGGTCCAGTGGGCGCCCTACATGGCGGACGATGCAGGCCGCGGAGGTCGGACGGCGGCACGGCCGGGGTGTTCCCGTATCTGCGGCGTCGCGGGCCGGTGGCGCTGATCGGTCTGTCTACGGCGGTCCCGACCGCGCCGCTGATGGCGACCGGCCGGCTCGGCGCGCCGCAGGTCGCGCGGCTCGCCGCTATGCTGACGCAGGCGGGCGCGGCCGGCCTGTTCCGCGTCGTGATGATCCACCACCCGCCGCTCGGCTCGGCGACCGCGCGCCATAAGCGCCTGACCGATGCCGGAGCGTTCGGTGAGGCGATTGCGGCCGCCGGCGCGGAGTTGATTATCCACGGCCATGACCATGTGCACGAACGGTCGTGGCTTGCCGGCCCGTCCGGCCGGGTGCCGGCGATCGGCGTGCCGTCGGCATCGGCGGCTGCCGCGAGCGCGCGTCACGCCGGCGCATATAATTTGTACCGGGTCGGCGGGGTCTCGGGTGCCTGGACCTGCGAGGTGATCTCGCGCGGGATACTGCCGTCGGGCGCGGTCGGGGAAATCCGATGCTTCGCGCTGTAGCCCGGGTTGCGGCGCGCGGCCGTCCCTCAACCGCCGTCCTCGGCCAGCGCCGCAACCCGGGGGCTGACTTGGGGCTGGGTTTGTGCGCGCCTGCGCCGCCGCCCCCGGGTTTCGGCGCGTGGCGGGATCGGCGCAAGAGGCGACGCCGCGCGCCTCAACCCGGGCTACGAAGCAGCCCCCGTGCCCAGCCGAGGCCGTCCTCGGTGCGCCCGCGCGGGCGGTATTCACAGCCGACGAAGCCGCGATAGCCGGCACGATCCAGCATGGCGAAGATCGCCGGAAAGTTGACTTCGCCCTCGTCGGGCTCCGCCCGCGACGGCACCGCCGCGATCTGGACGTGGCCGATGACGGCCTGGTGGCGGGCGAACCGGGTCATCAAGTCGCCGCCTTCGATCTGGGCGTGGTAAAAATCGAACTGCATGCGGACATTGGGACGGCCGACACGCGCGATCAGGGCGGCCGCCTGTTCGACCCGGTGCAGCAGATAGTTTGGGCGGTCGCGGCGGTTGATCGGCTCGATCAAGATGGTGAGGCCGTGCTCGGCCGCCAGATCGGCAGCGCGGGCGAGGTTGGCGGCGAACACATCTTCACCCTCGGTCCGGCGCTCCGGGGCAACGGTACCGGACATGCAGTGGATCGCGGTCGCGCCGATTGCCGCCGCATAGTCGAGCGCCTCGCGGAACATGGCGTCGAAGTCGCGCTCCCGGCCCGGCACCCCGGCGAGGCCGGATTCCGCGCCGGGGCCGACCGGCGTGTTGATCCCCAAAATGGTCAGGCGGTGCCGCACGATCTCCTGCCGCACCGCGACGGCCGGTTGCTCATACGGAAATTGCAGCTCTACGGCCGCAAAGCCGGCCGCCGCCGCCGCGCCAAAACGCTCCAGCGGAGGCCGGTCGGCGAACAGATATCCGAGATTGGCGGCAAAGCGGGGCATCGGGTCTTCCGGATCGCTGGAGCAGGCGCGGGCATCACGGATAGTCGGATTGCGGCGCGGCACCAAGTGCCAAATCCGGCGCGCTCCGGCGCGGGCGCGAGAGGCGGCAGAGTTCGGCGGCTGCCAGCAGGATGCCGCGACTTTTGCCCCTATAATTGACTTGCCTCCGTGACAAACCTATCCCTTGCGCGCCCTTGGTGGGAACCGGTCATGGGTGCCTCCCACGTTGGTACGGACGGACGTCGTCGCAGCTGCCGGAGCCGGTGGGGATCGGCTGGCTTCGATCGGTCCAGGGTGAACAGGCGGCATCGGCGGGGACGGGAGGGGAGGCGCAATGCGCATCGCGGCAAACGGCATCACCTTCAATTGCGCCGTCGAGGGCGCGGACGGCGCGCCCTGGCTCGTCTTCAGCAATTCGCTCGCCACCGATCTCCATATGTGGGACCCGCAGGCCGACGACCTGAAACGATCGTTCCGCATCCTGCGCTACGATCAGCGCGGCCATGGTGCAACCGACGCCCCGGCCGGCCGCTACAGTTTTGCGACGCTGGTGGCCGATGCGCTGGCGCTGTTCGACGCGCTCGGGATCGCCCGGCCGCATTTTTGCGGGCTCTCCATGGGGGGCGCGACGGCGCTCGGGCTTGCGGAACTGCATCCCGACCGGGTCGACCGCGTGGTGGTGTGCGATTCTCCCGCCATGTCCACGCCCGCCGGCGCCCGGCAATGGGAGGAACGGATCGCTGTGGCGCAGACGAGTGGCATGGCGGCGCTGGAGGACTCCACCCTGGCGCGGTGGTTTCCGCCCGAAACCCATGCGGCCAAGCCGCCGCATCTCGAAACCTTGCGACGGATGATCCGCGCCACCCCGGTCAACGGCTTCGTCGGCGGTGCGGCCGCGCTCGCCGACCACGACTACAACACCGCGGTCGCGACCGTCACGCGGCCGGTGCTGTTCATCGCCGGATCGAAGGACGGCGTCACGCCGGCCGCCATGCAGGATATGCATGCGCGGCTGCCGGGCTCGCGCTACGTGGAACTCGAAGGCGCCGGCCACATTTCCAATCTGGACCGGCCGGTGGAATTCACTGCGGCCGTGCGGGCGTTTCTGGCGGGCGAGGGATAGAAGCGGCCGCCGGGGCGAAATACCAAGCTTAAACCCAGCGGGCCGGCGAGTGTAGGGCGGGTTCGATTGAGCCCGACATCTTTGAACGCGGCAATTTCCGCCCTCAGAGTGGTGAACGTAACCCCCCAGATAAACTTGCCATGATGTATATGATCATCACGGCCAAAATGGCGGATTCAAGAAGTCGCCCTACGCTCTTACACCGCGGGCTTATGACGAAAATCCGGCGGGATATTTCACCGGCGCCCACGCAAGCTGGCGCTGGAAATGCGACCCCACCGGAATTCGTGCGAGCCGTGCGCCCGGCGGTGCCAGGCTTACGGCGCGAGCGGTCCCAGATAGGCGCGCGACGTCGCCTCGTCCCGCACCGGCGTGGCTTTATCGGGATCGATTCGCACCATGAGGTAGTCGATGTGGTCGTCGATCTTGGTGAACCAATGCCCGGTCCCGGCCGGGATCACCACGACGTCGCCCGGCTTCAACTGAAAGCTGGTCCCGTTGCGGATGGACGTGCCGTTATTTCCTGGACCATTGAACAGGCGGACTGTCTCCTGGGTTGCAGGCCGCCGCTTCGGATCGACGATATCCGGTCCCACCATTAACGTAGCGGTTCCGTCGATGATGTGGTAAACTTCGCTGACAAGATCATGCTCGGCGACCGACTGCGGGCTCGGGCCATCAAGTTTGCCGCGATGTACCATTCCGATACCAACATGCGCCTTGCCGATGTCGATATCGCGCACTTGCTGATCGATGCGCTTTTCGGCGATTGCCTTTTTGGTATAGGCTTGCAGTTCCGCCAGCGGAATATAGGTTCCGGGGCACATGGTGCAGGTTGGCTTCGGGTTATCGATGATTTGCGCAACCAGCGAGGTGGCGAGACCCCCCGCCGCCAAAAGCCCCAATACGATCCTCTTCATACCGACCTCCCGGTTATTGTGATGCGGTGTTCATTGCGATGCAGTGTGCGATTTTCGACAGGGCGCCCGGCGTCCAGCACACATAGGGCCGGGCACCTCCCGTCGAACGCAGCCGAGCATAGAGCGGAACGCCGATGTCCTCAACCTCGGCGGGGTGGCGGCGTTGGGACTGCTTTGGCCGGGAGTTGAGCGCTTCGCGAAACCCTCGGCACCGCCGTGCGCGAGGCCGCTGATGGGGTCTCGCTGACGCTCAGCGCGATCCTGCGGAGCGCGCCCCGCGTGGCGTCCGCGCTTGGGGGTTCTATGCTCTACTGCGGCGGATACCAAAACGTTTGGTGGCAGCTTTCACAAACGTTCTCCATGCGGCCGCCGACGTCCATCAGCAAATCGATATTTTGCGTTTCGCTGGCCCGCAATGCCTCGAAGCCCAGACCGCGCAAGGCGGTGGCAAAAGCATCGAAATTCCTGCGCTTCTTCCTGATGAGATCGGCGATCTGCGGTGGCTCCAGTTCCACGCCCGGCGTTTCCGATTTGGTTCCCGCAGGTGCCGCCTCGCGTCCCGGCACCATAAGCAGATTGGCCCCTTCGATCATGCGCACGGCGGCGCGGCGCACGTCGTGCCAGTCGTCGGCCGTTTTGGGCAACGTGTCATGAACGCCTTCTTTATCCACGACCGTGCCGACCGCGCCCCACAGGACATCCGCGGATGGATCAACGATGGAATCCATCAGATCCTTGACGGACGTCGCGGTCTGACGATCCCTGCCGGCATTTCCGGCGCCGGCCGCCGGAGCGGCGGGCGTTGCCGTCCCTGCGGCCGATGGCGCGCCCCCCTCGCGACACTGTGCCAGAAAGGCCTTCGGGGTAACCCCGTTGGCCACATTGGCGGCCCTGTTGGCGCGCCACTCTTCCAGGCAAGTCTTTACGGATTTTTGCTGGGCGACCGCGATCGGGGCCGACGCGATGATCGCCAATGCCGCCGAGCACAAGGCCACCACGATTTGCCGTTTCATTTTGCGATTCCTTTCAGCGGAAGTAACGTTCCCGCCCGCTCCTTATGGCGGGTCCTAGCGCTGCGCCACCGGTCGCAAGTCATTGAGATCGATGCCGTTCACGTCGTCGATGATCTTGGCATAGGCGCGGGTGATCCCCGCCAGCGCGGGGGCGGGAATCACATCGGAAGTTTCGTGATCGGAGTGCCAATAAAACCGGCCGCCGATCACCTGCAGCGCCGGCGCATTGCGGAAGTACAGGCCGATTTCGCCACCCGCCTGCGGGTCCGGTTCCGCATAAGTGGCAACGCCGAAGGCATCGAACGCTTTGAGGGCAAGCTGCCGCAGCCGCGGGCTGCCGCCCACATACCAGCGCTTGGCGGCCGCGGAATTTGCTTGCCGGATCACGCCGTTAGGCGTGGCACCCGAGGGGTCGCGCAGAATATCCAGCGTGGCCTCGGCGGTATGCTCCGCGTTGATGAGCAGCGCGGTGTTGGCGAAGAATTCTTTGTGCTCGGCCAGCCAATGGCCGCTCATGGCGGCGCTGTCATGATGGCCGCTGGTGCCCAAGAACACCATGGTTCGCCGGCGCTGGTCGCGCGGAATTTTGGCAAAATATTCGGCCAAGCCCACCAAGGTGGCGACGCCGGTGGCATTGTCGTTGGCGGCCTCAAACCACCCGTCTCGATGGGCGACGATGACGATGGTTTCGTCGGTCGCCCCGGGCAGCGAACCCCAGATCGTCGCGGTTTTCAGATTCGGCACCATCGCGACGTCGAGCCGAATCTTGACGCGCGGCGCCGCACCGCCGCGCGCGCGTCCGATCATGTCCCGCACCGCCATGCCGTCATCAAGCCCGAGCGCGAAGGTCGGGATATCGACACCGACGGGATAAAACTGCAGCTTCAAGTTGCCGGGTATCATCAAGGTCACGAAGATCGCCGCCGCGCCACGATCCGCGATGCGCTTGATGGCGCCGCCGGCCACATTGCCGTGCCGCGATAGGATGTCGGCGCTGGCAAAAAACACCGCCTTGCCGCGCAGGTCCCGGCCGGTGAGATCGCCTTCGCTGCCGGAGCCGACATCCACGGCTTCCAGATCAAGGCCGGCCGCGGGCGTGGCTTTGGTCAGGTAGGTCGGCTGAGCGCTGCGGAGTTCCAAAGATTTCGCGCCGCCGGATGCCGCTACGCTCCAGGATTGCGGCATCCATTGCGGCGGCAAGTCGAAGGCTTGCTCGCGCACGTCGGAAAGCCCCAGCTGGCGGAATTTTTCCAGCAGCCACCGCGCGTTTTCGGCGTCTGCCTCGGTGCCGCTGATGCGCCCCCAGAATTGATGCCCGCTGTCCCGGTAGCGGCGCGACATTGCCGTCTGGTCGTCCACCAGGTCCTTGAGATGCCGGCCGTCGATCGCCGCGTAGGGCTGTTCCGGCGGCAGGAGGCGCCAAGTCAGCGGTTCGGACGGTGGTGGGCTTCGCCGGTGTTTGCGCATGCACGGCTACCGTCAGCGCAACAAGGCCGGCGATCGACACGATGGCTGTGCGCATGAAACGCCCTCCCCGATTTTTTCGCCGCTTTCGCATCGATTCGGTGCCGGCGGCGGCGCACCGTTAAGCGCAAGACTGCACGGTTTTGTCGCCTTCGACAAGCGGTCGGGAGATGGACCGGTTGCGGCCCGGCCGGGATCGCGATTTGGTTCGAGGCTACGATCGCTCGTGCCGGACCGGTGCCGGCATGTGGTCCTGAAAATCGGCGTGGCAGGCGGTTCGGCCCCCGGTCCGGCCGCTTGCCCGCAAGCGTCCGAGGTCGTCAGCGACGACCGCAAATGCCTACAACTCCGGTGGCTCCCTTACAGATCGCTTGGCCATTTTGGATCAACAGCTGAGCACCGCCATCCTTGCAGATGGCGGAGACGAGGATTTCGTCAGGCTCGCAACCGGCGATGTCGCTGGACACGTCGAAAACCCGCAAATTGGCGGGGCCCGGTGGACCGGCATCGCCTTTGGGTCCGGCCGGTCCCGCTGGTCCCGCCACGCCTGCCGGGCCGCGCTCGCCCGGCGGACCTGCCGGTCCAGCCTCGCCGCGTGGGCCTTGCGGCCCGGGCGCACCCACCGCGCCGGCCTGGCCGCGCTCGCCCGCGGGGCCAGGGGGACCGGCGGCACCAGGAGGACCAACGGAACCAGGGGGACCGGCGGGACCGGCCGGGCCGATTTCACCGCGGATGCCGGGCGGACCGGCGGGGCCCGCCACGCCGGCGTCACCCTTCGGTCCTGCGGGTCCGGGCGGGCCGGCAATGCCGGCCGGCCCCGGTGGCCCCGCGACGCCTTGTGGCCCCGTCGGACCGGCGGGGCCGGGATCGCGTCCGCACGCAGCCAGCAAAAGACACATGCATCCGATGCGAAGCAGTTTCCGTTGGAACATGAGGCGACTCGATCCAATTCGGGGTTGAAGTGTAGCCCGAAGGCGTATCGGAGCACAGATGTGATCCGACGGCTTTTACCCGATGATCAGCCGGTTGTAAAATGGTAATAAATAACCCCGCACAGTATCGGCCCGAGTGAGGAGTAAGGTGTTGCCGGCCCACCGGCGTATGCACAAACTGGGCGATACCGTGGCACCGGAGCAGGTCATCCGGTGTTTGGGCTGGACCGGAAACGTGGTTTGAGTGCCCGGACCTGATCGCCGGCGATGGCTCGCCGATTACTCAGTACCGGACTCGGCTCCAAGCACTTTGGCCCACTTGGCGCGGACGTTGCGCGCCTCGTCGTGCGACAGCGCGGACAGTTTTGGAAATTTGTCGATCCACGCATAGGGCCGCACCGCCTCGATGATGAGTTTCGAATGCGCGGTGACGCCGCGCGCCTTGGCGTCGGGCGGAATGCGCGGGTCGAGCGCCGAACTCCAGGCATTGCGGACGATGTCGGTCTGTTCCGCCGGCTCGCAGCGCGTCGCCACCGCCCACATCACGTCGGCCAGGTCGGAGCAATCGACGTCGTCATCCACCACCACCACCAGGCGGCCCATATAGCTGTTGGCGGCGGCGATCAGGGCGGCGCGCTTGGCATGGCCGTCATAGCGCTGGCGCAGCGCCACCACGGTCATCAATTGCGACACGTGCTGCCAGACGCCGGTGATATCGGTGACGCCCGCGGCCTCCAGATTGCTCCAGATGCCGGCGGCGCGCAGCGGCAGTCCGAAATGAAATCTTGGCGGTTTCATCGGCGGCGAGCCGAGCAGGATCGGATCGCTCCGGTGATGGATGGCCGTCACCTCCATCACCGGGCACGGCCGCGCGTCGGCGGCGAAATAGCCGGTGAATTCGCCGAACGGCCCTTCCGGCAGCGCGGTTTCCGGAAAAGGTAGCAAAAACCCTTCGAGGATGATTTCCGCGCGGGCCGGAAGCGGCAGGCCGGTGACAGGGCCGGCCGCGACCTCGATCGCCTCGCCCTTGATGGCGCCGGCGAATTCATACTCCGACACGCCGGCCGGCAGATACTCGAAGCCCGCGACGAACAGCGCCGGGTCCTGGCCGCCCACCACCGCGACCGGGCAAGGCCGGCCAGCGTCCCAATATTTGCGGGCGATGATGGCGCCGTGGCGGCCCGCATGGTCGAACTGGACCGTCACCCGATTGGTCCCGTGCACTTGCACCCGGTAGATCGCTGCGTTGATCCAGCCGCTGTCGGGGTCGCGCATCACCACCAGGCTGCCGGAGCCGATATAGGCGCCGCCGTCCTGCCGGTGCCAGACCGGGGCCGGAAACTGCCGCAGGTCAACATCGGCGCCGCGCCGGGAATTTTCCAGGAACGGCGGGTTTGCGATTTCGACCGGCGGCCGCGGCGATAGCGTGCGGCGCTTCTCCATCCACGCCTTCAGGGCATCGAGCGGATGCAGGGACGGGTCGATGCCGAGTGCCAGTGCGGCGCGCTGTGGGTTCGTCACAGTGTTGGTCAAAATCCGGTAGCCGCGGGGAAATCCCGCAATGGAATCGAACAGCAGCGCCGGGCATTCCGGCATGCCGGCCGCAACCTCGGTGACCGCGCCGATCTCGTGCTGCGGATCGGCGCCCGCAATGTGCCGCAGCGCGCCCAGCGCCTCGATCTGGCCGATGAAGTCCCGAAGATCCCGATAGCCCAAGTTTACGACCCCGCTTGCGATCAGAGATATGACTACGTGGCTTCCCAGCGGAGCCGCATGCGGTCGCGCCGGGCGCTACGCTCCGCTCCCGCACCGGTGCCGTCATAACAGGTGACGTAGGGTGGGCAAAATCGCCCTGCTCCGCGCGAGGCTTGGCGACGTCGGTTACGGCGATTTTGCCCACCCCACGCGCTATGTGCGATTCGACATCAGCGGGACATGGTCTGAGCCGCGTGGAGATCGGCAGTGTTTACAGCGTAAACACGAACAGCATGGTCTGATTGCGCAGCTCCCGCAGTTCCGGCGTGCTCGAATTGATGTTCCTGGCGTTGCGGCTGAGCCCTGACAGCACGGCAATGTATTGCTTGCCGCCGACCGCGAAGGTCATCGGCGGAGCGTTGATGCCGGTGCCGACATTGAGCCTCCAAAGCTGTTCGAGCGTCGCGTCGTCATAGGCCGCGATGGTGCCGTCGGTAAAAGCGGTGATGAGCAGCCCACCCGCGGTGGTCAGGGCCGCGCTGTTGTTGGGATACGGCGCGTGCAGTTTATTTTTGATTTCACCCGTAAACGGATCCGCGACGATGATGTCCGATTCGTTGCGCGTGGTATATTTGGCTGCGCCACCGGTGAAAAATCCATTCGGATTCTTACCAGTTTCCGGTATCAGAGTCACCTCGTCACAGTTGGACCGCGACGGAATGTAAAGCAGCTTGGTCCGCGGGCTGTAGGACGACGACCAGAAATTATTGCCGCCGTCATGGGACGGGCAGAGTTTCTTGGTGCGGTCCGTCGGCGTCATTGTCTGCACGCCGGAATAGACCTGGATATCCTTAGCCGGATCGTAATCCACCGGCAGGCCGGTCTTTTGGTCGATGCCCTTGGTCCACGTGATCGTGTCCATATAGGGCTTTGCCACCAGGGTCTGCCCATTGGTGCGTTCGAAGGAATAGAGAAAACCATTGCGCGACGAATGCGAGACCAGCTTGTGGGGCTGGCCGCCGATCGTCCCGTCGATCAGGATGTGGCTGCCGGCGGCGTCGTAGTCCCACAAATCGCCCGGCACATATTGGTGATACCAATTCATCTTGCCGGCGTCGGGGTCCCACGAGATCAAGCTGTTGGTATAGAGGTTATCGCCGGGCCGGTAATAGGGATTGTACATCGGCACCGGATTGCCGGTGCCCCAAAAAACCTGGTTGGTGGCGGCATCGTACGAGCCCGTCACCCACATGGCGCCGCCGCCGGTCTGCCAGGCGTTGTTGTTGCCCTTCCAGGTCTCCGATCCGGGTTCGCCCGGCGCCGGAATGACATATTTCTTCCACACCACCCGGCCCGTCGCCCCGTCGAGCGCGGCGATAAAGTCCCGCACGCCGCGGTCGCCGCCGGCGGCGCCGACGATGATTTTATCCTTCACCGGAAGCGGTGCGGCGGTGAGCTGCAACTCCGCCTGGCCGTCCGCCATGTTGGTATCCCAGACGACCTTGCCGGTTTCCTTGTTCGTTGCAATGACACGCGCCGGATAGTTGGCGACGCTGATGACCAGATCGCCCCACAGCGCGGCACCGCGGTTCGCCAGCGGCAGGTTTTCTTGGCCCGGGTCCATCCGCCATAAAATGCGGCCAAGTTCACCCGAACGGCCGTCGATCTTGTACAGCACGCCCCAATGATCGACCACATAGAGAAAGCCGTCCTCGGCGAGCGGAGTCGAATTCGAGATTTTCGTTCGCCGACGTGCCGCCAAGCGCGACCGCATAGGCGAGCTTGAGCTCTTTCACATTGGTTTTGTTGATACGATCGAGCGGCGAATACCGCTGGGCATCGTAGGTGCGGTGGTTCATCAGCCAGTTGCCGGGCTCCGGATTGGCAAGCCGGGCCGGCGTGACCTCCGCCGCTCCTGCCGGGGCAAGCGACAGCAAAGCGGCGCCGAAAAGTGGGATAAGTCGCAGGAAATCAGGATGGCGCAGGTGCACGGGGACCTCCCTTTCGATCGTGTTTCCGCGATCCTACCCCACCGCGCCTTGAAAATGAACGGTCGCGGTTTGCTCGACGTTTGCCGCTTCGTTCGCCGGGTTAGTCGGCTAGGGGCCGCAGGTCGCGCGTCTTTTAGGGCGATCCGCCACGGCGGAATGGCGTATCATCGGCTCCGTCGAAAATTGGGAGCTTCTTATAAAACCCCTCGGGTCGTCTATAACGCAGGCATTATCGACGATGGGTGTGCGCTGCCCATCCGACACGATCACAAATGGCGATACTCATACGCCGCTTCGTCCCGGATCGCAGCCTGTTCCTCCACCAGATGATGATGCGGCGAGAGATGGCACACCGGGTCGGTGGCCTTGGCGTCGCCGGTGAGGGCGAAGGCCTGGCACCGGCAGCCGCCGAAATCCTTGTCGCGGCGCTCGCAGCTCTGGCACGGTTCGGGCAGGAAATCGGTGCCGCGGAAGGCGTTGAAAGCCGGGTTGCGCTGCCAGATATCGCGCAGCGAATGCTCCTTGACGGACCAGAATTCCAGGCCGGGAATCAACTCGGCGGCGTGGCAGGGCAGTACCCTGCCGGCCGGGGTCACGTTCAGCGACCGCCGGCCCCAGCCGCCGACGCAGGGTTTTGGGTAGCGCGCGTAATAGTCCGGCACCACGGCGTCGATGACGATACGGCCGTGATGCTGTTTGCGCAGCGGCTCGATGCGAGCAACGGCCGCATCGACCTGCTCGCGGGTCGGCATCAGGGCGGCGCGGTTCTTCAGCGCCCAGCCGTAATATTGTACGTGGGCGATCTCGACCCGCGAGGCCCCCATGTCGAGCGCCATGGTGACGAGGTCATCGACGCGCGCGATATTGGCGCGGTGGATCACGATATTGGCGGTGAGCGGCAGTTTCAGCGCCACCACGGCGGCGGCGAGCGCGCGCTTGCGCACATAGGCCCCCTCGTAGCCGGCGATGCGGTCGGCAGAGGCGGGCTCGCTGTCCTGGATGGAAATCTGCACATGATCGAGCCCGGCGTCGGCCAGCTCATTGAGCCGTTTGTCCGGAATCCCGACCCCGGAGGTGATGAGATTGGTGTAGAGCCCGGCGTCGCGCGCGGAGGCCATGATCTCCACCAGGTCGCGGCGCGAGGCCGGCTCGCCGCCGGAGAGATGCACCTGCAGCACGCCGAGACCTGCGGCTTCGCGGAACACCCGCGCCCAGGTGGCCGTGTCGAGCTCGCTGTCGCGCGCATCCATCTCCAGCGGATTGGAGCAATACGGGCAGCCGAGCGGACAGCGGTGCGTCAGCTCAGCCAGCAGGCCGAGCGGATTGTGTAGCGGCTTGGCGGCGGCGCCATTGGGGGCGGCATGGCCGTTGGGGCGAGACTCTTCCGTCATCGGTGCAAAAGTCCCCGCATCTTGGGTTTCGGCATTAAAATTCCAACAGCTTCTTGTCGGCGAGGCCCTGGAGGAGCGCGCTCACGTCGGTCAGCACGCGCTCGCGCGGTGCCCCGAATGTCGTGGCAAGATCGTCCACGATGGCCGCAACGGTTGCTTCGCCGGTGCAGCGCTTGACCACCTCGGCCGCAATCGGATCGGCCTTGAATACGCGTTCCGGCGCCAGCAGCACCCAGCCGCCCTGGGCCTCGTTATGCGTGAGCCGCACGCCGCGTGGCAGTCGCGGGCGGGTGTCCGGAGTAAGCGACGGCGCCGCGGCGGGGGTGGTCACGTGGGCGTCTCCCGGTTGGGCCGCGGCGATCGCGGCGGTGACTTTAGCGGCGCTTTCTTCACCTCTCCCCGCTCGCGGGGAGAGGTCGGCGCGCGCCAGCGCGCCGGGTGTGGGGCGGGCTGGGCTCGGCCGCTGGGCGCAATCCCACGCTCCGTGCTTTGGGCTGCCCCTCACCCCGACCCTCTCCCCGCAAGCGGGGAGAGGGAGAAGTGAGTGCTTACTCCTTCGGCACGAAGGCGCCGGGCGAAATGCGCTTGGGGCTTACGTAGGCATAGTCGAGCGCGTCCAGCATGACCCACAGCACGTCGCATTTGAATTCCAGCGCCTTGAGGACCAGCGCTTGCTGCTCCGGCGTCTTGGCGTTTTCCTTCACATAGGCCAGCGCGAATTCGGAGTCGCGCCGTGCCTGCGGCGGCCGGGCGGAGAAATACGCCATGGTTTCATCGGTGATGAAATCATAGTTCTTGAGCATGCCTTCAAGGCGCTCGCCGATGATGGTGGGCGAGAACAGCTCGGTAAGCGACGACGCGATCGCCTCCAGCAACGTCTTTTCGGCGACGAAATGCACATAGGCTTCGACCGCATAGCGGGTCGCCGGCAACAGCCCGCGCAGCGAGGTCACGTATTCGCGATCGAGTCCGAGGCCGTCGGTGAGCTTCAGCCAGCGGGCGATGCCGCCGTCTTCCGGTGCATTGCCGTCGTGGTCGACCAGGCGCCTGCGCCACTCGCGGCGGATATCGCTGTCGAGGCAGCGCGCGATCAGGCTCGCGTCCTTCACCGGGATCATGGCCTGATAGTAGTAGCGATTGAGCGCCCAGGCCTGGACCTGGCCCTTGGTGCATTTGCCGCCATGCAGCAGATGATGGAACGGGTGCAGGCGGTGATAGCGCCGTGCGCCGATGTCGCGCAGTTTCGCTTCCAGTTCGTCCGGGGTCAGCAACGTCGTCATAGGTCGATCCTCATTCCGTCCTCGGCCACTTCGAAACCCGCCGCCTCTACGGCACGACGCGGTTGCGAACCCTCGATCAGGATCGGATTGGTATTGTTGATGTGGATCAAAATTCGCCGTCGCGCGAGGCCCGACAGTGCCGCCAAGGTCCCGTCCGGACCGCCCACCGGCATGTGGCCCATGCGGCGCCCGGTCTTGGTTCCGGCTTTGGCCAAAATCATTTCGTCGTCGGTGAACAGCGTGCCGTCGAACAGCACGGCGTCGGCGTCCCGCATCCGCTCCACGATCGCCGGCGTCAGCTTGGCGGCGCCGGGAATGAACACGAGCCGCGCTCCCGCGGCGCGCAGCTCGATGCCGACATTGGCCTCGGTCTCGGCTTCCAGCGCCGGATTGTCGCCTTCGAGATAAAGCGGCGCCTTGCCGGGCACGATGAAGAGCTCACTCTCGATGCCGCCCGGCAAGCCGAAGGCGGTGCCTGCGCGAATCGGGTGACGCGCCACCACATCGGCCGCCAGCACGCTGAAGATCGAATTGGCGGCCAGCGTCAACAGCGTATCGGCCGTACCGTATAGCCCGAATGGACCGCGCTCCCGCAGCGTCAGCAGGCCGGCAGTCTGATCGACTTCGCCGCCGGTAAGCACCACCGCCTCAATCGGGCTGGCGCGCAGGCCGCGCGGATGCAAGGCAGGCGTGGCAATGATTTGCTGGCGCAGATCCGGCGACGCATTGATCAGAACGAACGGCGCCGCATCGCCTCCGCCCGCACCTGCCGTGACTGCTATGCTCGCCTGAGTCCGGGGCTTCACCCGCGGATCGCCGGCCCACGCAAGGCGGCACACATCGCAGTTGCAGTTCCACTGCGGAAAGCCGCCGCCGGCCCCGGAACCGAGTATAAAAACGGAAAGACGCCTCATGAGGCGTCATTCCTTTCTAGAATCCGAGGATTCCTTTGGCGGACCGCGATGGCCCGCATGTCGAAATGCTCAGAACTCGGCCGGCAGGTAGCCGTTGATCTCGAGGCCGATGCAGATTTCGACGAGAACCGGAGTCGTCCAAGCCATGATACCCTCCATTGCGGACCCACCATGGGCCGCCCTTCGATACGGCGTCATCTAGTCCGCTCCGGTGAGTTTTGTAAATAAGGCGGGGTCCTATACGTAGCATTGCAATTGCCGATAGCGGATTTCAGCTGAAAGCAAGCAAAGCCTATGGCGGCCATTGTAATAATCGATAGCGCTGCAAACTTTTTATCCAGACGCTTTCGCCTCGCGCGAACGAACCAACACGGCTATGGTGCCGCGCTTTCAGCGGGCGTGACGCAACCCTCACGTCCCACCGCTAGCGGGCGCGCCATGACACTGCATCAGCTTCGCATCTTCCTTGCGGTCGCCCAGTCGGCAACGCTCACGCGCGCCAGCAAGCAGCTTGGCTTGGCGCAGCCGTCGCTCTCCCAGCAGCTGGCGCGGCTCGAAGAGAGCGTCGGCACGCGGCTGTTCGACCGGGCGCGCAACCGCATGGAGTTGACCGACGCGGGCCGTGTGCTCATGCGCCATGCGCAAAACGTCATCAAGGAGGTCAACGAGGCGGAGGCGGGGTTACGGGAATTCGGTGCCGGCAAGCGCTCGATCGTCCGCATCGCCGGCCTCAATTCGGTCGTCAAGGCGCTGCTGCCGGATGCGATCCGGCGTTGCGGCGGTACGCGCTCGGGCCTCGAGGTCGATATCCATGAGGCTGCCCCCGCCGAGGTGCTGGAAATGCTGTATTCGCGGCAAGCCGACATCGGGCTGATCGCCGCGGATTCGGTCGCGCAGTCGAGCATCGGGTTCCGGCAAATTCCGATCGTCGAGGATGCCTATGTGTTCGCGGTGCCGAAGTCGCTTCGCCTGAGCGCCATCAAGAGCCTGGATACGGCCTCCGACGACGCCGCGCAGCTCCTCAACAGCTGCATCGAGTTCAATTTCGGGACCCAGCACACCTTGCGGGTGCAGCAGTGGTACCAGCGCGTCTTGCCGTCGCATCGCATCGTGGCGCATTGCCGCACTTACGAAGTCGCGCTCGAATTGGTGCGCGCCGGCTTCGGCGTGTGCCTGGTGCCGGCCCTGACGGCCCTGCAAGTCGCCGGCTCGCTCGACGGCATCGAGCTTTATGCCACCGACCACGGCGAGCGGCGCACCGTCGCGATCATCGCCGACCAGTATTTGCGGCTTGCGCCCTACAAAGGGCTGGTCGAGGCGCTGCGGGAAGCCGGACGCAACCTGGCGCTGCCGCCGATCCTGCCGGTGCCGAGACTGCTCGCGCGGGCCGCGGCGGCGGAAGAGGTGCCGGCTTAATCCCGGCGGCGCAAATACGGTTACATCCTCGCTCCGCACCGCATGGGTAACGCCCAGCTATTGGCGCCTCAACCTCACTCGTTGCAGCCCGCCCAAGTGGACGTGCTCCTCATGATCGGGCTGACGTTGGTCGGAGCAGCCAAAAAATGACTAGTTTACATCCGAGCGCTGCCATAGGCCTATAGGATTTCATGGACGTCCTGGAGGGCATCACGCACATGGACTTGGGACTGAGCGGAAAAGTCGCGCTGGTGACCGGATCGAGCCGCGGCATCGGCCGCGGCATTGCGTTGACGTTGGCCGAGCAGGGCTGCGACCTGATGCTCACCGGGCGCGACGCCGCGGCGCTCGCCGAGATAGCCGCTGCCGCCGCGCGGCATGGCCGCACCGCGCATTGCAAGACCGTGGATTTGCGCGAAGATGGCGCCGCGGCGGCTTTGATCGAATCCGTCGGCAAGCATTTCGGCCGCCTCGATATTCTGGTTAATAATGCCGGCACCACCAAGCGCGGCGATTTTCTCGAACTCACCGATGCCGACTGGGCGGAAGGCTATGCGGTGAAATTTTTTGGCCATGTGCGCCTCGCCCGCGCCGCCTGGCCGCTGCTGCGGCAATCCAACGGCTCGCTCGTGGTCATCGGCGGCACCAGCGGGCGGATCCCGATCGCGGCCTTTACGATAGGCAGTTCCGTCAATGCCGCCTGCGCCGCCTTCGCCAAGGCGCTGGCCGACCGCGGCAAGACCGACGGGGTGCAGGTCAACACCATCCATCCAAGCTACGTGGAAACCGAGCGGTTCTGGCGCCGCATCCGGGCCGATATCGAACGCACCGGCCAAAGCGAGGCCGAGGTGCGCGAATGGCACCGCCAGGACATCAACGTCACCCGCTTCGGCACGCCGCAGGACATCGCCGGCCTTGTGGCCTTCATGGTGTCGCCGCACGGCCGCTGGCTCCACGGCGCCACCATCGACATGGACGGCGGCGAGGTGCCGACGGTGTAAGGCGGCGAAAGCCGGGCGGCCGGGGGGCGCACTCCCTGCGAACTATGGGATTGAACCGCTCAGAGTCCGCAAAATTTCGACGAAGCCACGCAGGTCCGCTTCCGGCACCGCGGTATCCAACCCGCCATGCACCACGCGGTTACGGCTTTCCGCCAATCGGCGCACATGATCGGCTTCGATCGGCGTGATGTAGCCCTCGCTGGCCAGCGCCTCGATCAACCGGCTGGGCGTCTGCGGCCGCTCGAATCGGTCGGGAAGCAGGAGACGGCCGATCGCCTCGAACGCCGCCCATGCCATCAAGAGCGCCGGCTGGGTCCGACCGTCACCGACGAGGTCTTCGACGGTCGTTATGGTTCGTTCGATGGACGCGCGGGAGGCGGGCTCGATCGGCGCGGCGGCGCCTGAAGAGCTCACCCAGTAAACGCGCAGTTCCCAATCCTTACGCTCGGACAATAGGTCGCCAAGCTTGGAGGGGACGCCTGGGCGCAACACCTCGATCGCCAGCTTCCTATCCTTGCGATACGCAATCGCATCCGGCCGATAGCCGCGCATGAACGCAGGCAGCAGCGGCGCCCTCGGCCGCGGGAAAACCTCGTATCCGTCCGCTTCCAGGTCCGGCACGACGCTTTCAAGCAGAATGGATTCGGTTGCTTCCTGGCTCATGTCAAATCCTCGAACGGATCGTTGGACAGACGCACATCCAGGACCGGCCTGGCGCGGTTCAGCGCTATCCGGAGGCCGCTGCTCGGGCTATCGAAGGGGAACGTATTTTCCGGTTCGAACTTCTGCACGACCACACGCTCGACCTGCGCGTCATCCGCATAGATATGCCGACCCAGCGCATCCAAGATGAGCTTCACAATATTGTCCACATCCCCCTGGACTGGTCCAGCGGGAAAATAGAACAACGTGACCGCTATCCGGTCCCTGGACGCCCAATGGCCGTCGGGAAGCACCGCTTTGCTCGCCGCTTTGACCTGATCTTTCCACACGTTCTCGATCTCGGGCTCTTGGCCTGTAACGACACCGGCGCCCCGTCCACCACGAATTCGATCGGAAAGACGATCTCCAAGCTTCACCTCCCGCAACTCGCATGGCTTTGCCGAGCTCGCCACGGCCAAAGGAAAGTGAACTCCGGGCGACAGCCGTGAGCAATGGCCTCGGCTGCATGGCGCAGGCCGGGGCGGCCGCCTACAAAAGTCTTGCACGCGTCGGATTTATACGATAGGAATAGTCCGTTATCAAGCGCGTTCACCTCGCAACATCGAGGCTCCGAGATGGCCAGCCGATCGCCGTGCATCCGCTCCCGCTCAAAACCCCGGCGGCAGGTCGGCGCCCCACTTCGCCTTGATGGCGGCGTCGAGTTCGCGGCTCGAGCGCGCCACCACGGGGAAAGTGTCGCGGCGGCGGAACGGTTTGCAGGCGTCGATGACGACGCGGGAATTGCGGCGGTCGGTATCGCCGTCATAGCACATGGGGTCGAGATGGGTACTCCAACAGCCGTTGACGATGTCCACATCCTCGCGCGGATCGCAGCGCGTGCACATCGCCCAGATCACGTCGTTGATGTTGGTGGGGTCGATGTCGTCGTCCACCACGATGGTCCAGCGGTTGGAATAGGCCCCCGCGTGGCACTGCGAGGCCACGTAGCCGGCCTGCTTGGAGTGGCCGCCATAAAGCTGCTTGATCGAAACCGTGAGCCAGAACCGGCTGCCGCCGGCCTCGTGCGCCCACACGCCCTTGATCTCCGGGCACGCCGGCGGCCTCAAGCTGGTTCCATACCGCGCCGCAGCGATAGGTGCCGAGATAGAAGGTGTTGTCATTAGGCGGCACCGCCGGAATGGCACCCATCAGCACCGGATCGTCGCGGTGCATCAGGGTGGCGATGCGGATCGCGGGCTCCGGCCGGGTGCCGCCGGCGTAATAGCCGGTCCATTCGCCGAGCGGGCCTTCCTGGATCATGTCGCCGGGGTGAATAAAACCCTCGAAGGCGATCTCCGCATTGGCCGGCACCGGCAGGCCGGTCTTCGGCATATTGAACACCTCGACCGGCTCGCCAAGGATGCCGCCGGCTGCCTCGTACTCGCTTTTGCCGTAGGGGATTTCGAGGCCGGCCAGCATGAACAGCGCCGGATGCATCCCGCACACGACGGCGACCGGGCACGGCTGCTTGCGGTCGTGATATTTGGTCATCAGGATGCGGCCGTGCTTGCCGGGCGACATCATCACGGTCGCGACATCGGGGCCTTGGCTCTGGATGCGGTAGGCGCCGTAGTTGATCCAGCCCGAATCCGGGTCCTTCATCACCACCATGCAGGCGGTACCGATGAAGGCGCCACCGTCGTGCTCGTGCCACACCGGCGTCGGGATCGCGCCGATATCCACCTCTTTGCCCTCGCGGATGTTCTCCAACAGCGGGCCGCCATTGACCTCGCGCGGCTTGTGGCTCGGCGCGTTGCGCATGTAGTCGCGCCACCATCGGATCAAGTCCATCTCGGAGCCCTTGGGCGGCAGGCCGAGCGCGATATTGATGCGCGGCACCGAGGTCAGGATATTGGCGAGCACCCGGTGGCCTTTGGGGAACCCCGGCACCTCGTCGAACATCACGGCCGGATTGCCCATGCGCCGCTGATAGATATCCAGAATGCCGCCGATCTCCTTTTTCGGCTCGGCACCGCGGATGATCTTCAGCTCGCCGGCCTTCTCGATCTCGGTGATCCAGTTGCGCAGATCCTTGTTGGGCATGGGCATCCTTTCCGGGCGGCCGGGTTCGCTCGTGGGGCGGTGCCCCGGCAGTCAAAGCGTGAAGGTCCCGGTGACCCTTCGATAGCCGCGATGGCGAATGATCTCAACGGCGCTTCGCCTGCCGGGACGCTTCCTGCCGACGCACTGCGGTTCGGGTGCTGCCGACCTGCCCCACCGCGGGCCCGCAATGGCCGAGGCGCGGGACATCACCCCATAGCGGCGGCCGAGGTGCCCCGCACCCGGCGCCAATCGCCATTCTTCGCAAACCGCATAGTGCGGAGCCTGTGACATGCCTGAGCATCCGGCATCGGATTTGTTGAAGTTGGCGGAAGCCGGCGATGCGCGAGCACAGAACGCGGTCGGGCGCTTCTATGCCGAGCAAGACCTCGATGAAACGGTCGTCAGTCTCGCCGAAGGCTGGTTGCGCCGCGCCGCCGATCAGGGGCTCGTCGAGGCAAAGCATAATTTGGGAGTGCTCGCCTGGCGCGCCGGCGACATCGAATTGGCAATTGAGTGGTTCCTGCGTGGCATCGGAGGTTATTGGGTTCCATCCATGACTGCGTTGGGTGCCTTGTTCGAACGTTACGGCACGATCGACCAAGCGACAAACGCCTATGAGCAGGCCGCCGAACGCGGCAATGCGGAGGCGCAGGATGCGCTCGGCCGCATCAATTTCGCGCTCGAAACCAAGGCAGGGTACAAAAGCGCCAGAAGATGGTCGGAACTCGCGTCGGAACAGGGCATCGCCAGCGCGGATGCCCGCCTGGCGATCATCTACCACGAAGGGCTCGGCGTGCGCCGCGACCCGCGCCGGGCCGCCTCGTACTTTCTACGCGCGGCACGCTTGGGGCATCTGCATGCCCAATTCATGCTCGGGATCGCGTATGAATGCGGGGCCGGGGTTGCGGTCAATCTCCTGGAATCGGCGTTCTGGCTGTCGCGGGCCGCGTCATCCCAGCATCCGATGGCGGACCATTACTTGAAAACACGCGTGGCGCCGCGGCTGACCGAAGCCGATAACACGGCGCTCGCAGCGCGGCTGCGGGAAGCCGAGAACCGTTAGGGCGCCGGCTCCGGCCGCTCCGGCCGGCGGCTGGCGATGTCGTGCGGGGACGTGCTATCGTGATGCATGCGCGAAATATCTCGGCGGGATTTTCTCAACGGCATGACCCTGGCGATCGGCGCCGGTTTGACGCCGGCCGCGCAACTCGCGGCGGCGGGGCTCGATCCGCCGGCCCTTACCGGGCTGCGCGGCCAAGTCGACGGCACCTTCGCGATCGCGCACGGATTGGCCTGGAGCGGGGTCGATTTCCACACCGGCAATGCCAGCGTTGACGAAGACTACGACCTCATCGTGGTCGGCGGCGGCATCAGCGGGCTCGCGGCGGCCTGGTTTTATCGCCGCGCCATCGCCGGCGCGCGAATACTTGGTGCTCGATAATTGCGACGATTTCGGCGGCCACGCCCGGCGCAACGAGTTCACCCATGACGGGCGGCTCATCATCGGCTATGGCGGCAGCCAATCGCTGCAGTCACCGCGCACACTCTTCAGCCGCACCGCGATGCGCCTGCTCCGCGACCTCGGCGTCAACATCGACCGGTTCGCAACCGCTTTCGATCAAAAGCTCTATCCCTCGCTCGGCCTTTCCCACGGTGTGTTCTTCGCGCGCGAAGCGTTCGGACGCGATGTCCTGCTGCCGGGCGATCCGCTCGTCCCGCCGGAAGGAGATACGGCGCCCGCGAGTCAACGGCCACCTGAGTCGTTCGTGGCCGCTCTGCCGATTTCCGCTGCCGGCAAGGCCCAGTTGCAGGCGCTTTACGACCGCACCCGCGATCCGCTCGCCGGACGCTCCCGCAGAGAGAAGCGTGCGGTGCTGAGGACAACAAGTTATCGCGACTATTTGATCCGTTATTGCGGCTGCGGCGACGAGGTCGCGAACTGCTTCCAGGGCCGCACCCTCGATTTTTTCGGCCTTGGCTGCGACGCGGTTCCAGCCGCCGAGCTGCGCGAGTTCGGTTATCCGGGCTTTGCGGGCCTTGGCCTGCGGACCCGCGACGATCCGGAGCGCAGCGAGCCTTATATCTACCATTTTCCCGACGGCAATGCCTCGATCGCCCGGTTACTGGTGCGCGCGCTGGTGCCGGGCGCCGCGCCCGGCAGGACTATGGACGACATCGTCCTGGCCCCGTTCGACTACCAGGCGCTCGACCGGCCCGGTAAGGATGTCCGCATCCGCCTCAATGCAACCTGCGTCGCCGTCCGCGACACCGGCGCGCGTGTGGTGGTCGGCTATATGCGCGACGGCGTGCCGCGCCGGGCGGCCGGCAAGCACGTGGTGCTCGCCTGCTTCCACAGCATGATCCCGTACATCATGCCGGAACTGCCGGTGAAGCAGCGCGAGGCGCTGGCGCAGAACGTCAAGACACCGCTCGTCTACACCAATGTGCTGGTGCGGGACTGGCAGGCTTGGGCGAGGCTCAAAATCTCCGACATCGTGGCGCCGATGTCGTTTCACAACCGGGTCGCGCTGGACTTTCCGGTCAGTCTCGGCGGCTACCGCAATCCGCGCGATCCGGCCGAACCGATGCTGCTGCATATGGTACACGTGCCGGGCGCACCCAATTCCGGGCTCGACGCGCGGGCGCAGTTTCGCGCCGGCCGCGCCAAACTGCTTGCCATGACCTTCGCGGATTTCGAGACCAAAATCCGCGACGAACTTGACCGCATGCTCGGCGCCGGCGGTTTCTCCAGCGAACGGGATATTGTGGCCATTACCGTCAACCGCTGGTCTCACGGCTATGGCTATGTGGAGAACTCCCTGTTCGACGGCGACGACTACGCGGACACGCTGCGGCGTGCCCGCAAAACGGTCGGGCGGGTGGCGATCGCCAACTCCGATGCCGGTGGGGATGCCTATGTGCATCTGGCCATCGATCAGGCCGCGCGGGCCGTAAACGATCTGGTATGAACGATCCCGCCCTCGGTGCCGGCCGCGTAGTTCCCGGCACGCGGATCTTCCCGCGCCGTTGAGGAAGCCTTTACGCCGATCCGGCTATCACGGCCGCCATGTCGGAATGGCGCGACGAAATCAACCGGAAGGCCTTGGCGCGGCTTGAGAAGGCGCTGCCCGATGTGTTTCCGCCGCCGGTCCTCACCCATGCGCTGGCGCGGCGCTTTACCCCGCCAATGCCCCGGCTCGCCGTCGATTCCTACTGGCGGGCGCATCCGTTGCGGGCCGACCGCTTGTCCCGTGCGCTGGCGGCGCGCAGCGGCACCCCGGCGGGCTGGACCTGGCGGCTGGCGGACGAACCACCGGTTCGCGTCAGACGGCGCGGCCGCCCGGCCGCCGACGAGCGCCCGGACTGGCTGGCGGCCCATTTTCGGATCCCGCCCGCGCCGTATCGGGAACGCGGTCATGCGCGCGGCCCCGGTTTCTGCTGCATTTGCGGCCAGCCGATCTACCGGTTTGGCTGGCATGTGGATTTGTGGAATCGCGGCGCCAACCGCAACGCCGTGTGGCATGCCGCCTGTGTGGTCGCCTGGGATTTGTGGACGGCGCCGAGCGACTATGCGTCGGTGCTCAAGCGGCTGCAGCGGCGGCGCTGTGCGCAAACCGGTGGACGCCTGTGGAGAACCGCGGAGGTAGACCACCGCGTCCCGCTGTTCCGGGTCTGGCGCGACCACCGCGACGCGCCGTGGCCGACGCTGTTGGGCTTTTGGGGCGTACCGAACCTGCAGGTCATCAATCGCGACGTGCATGTCGGCAAATGCGCCGAGGAGGCGCAGTCGCGGCGGGTCAACTTGCCGCCATGAGGTTGCTGCCGTGCCTCGCCCGAAGGGTGAACCGCGGACCAGCCTCACAGCGAGAATGCAACGATCGAACGTCGTACCGCGGGTTTCGGCGAGGCGCAATCCGAGCCACGCGGCAGGTCGTGCCGCACCACCCTCACCGGCGATGAAAATCGATCAGCAGCCGGTTGACGGCGTCCGGCCGATCGTAGGCGATCCAGTGCCCGCCGCCCGGCACGATAGCAATGCGTACGTCGGGGCGCACCTGGCGGCAGGATTCGGCACGCGCTGCGAGTGAGGGAATGGCCAGCGGATCGCGCTCGCCCCAGATCATCTGTACCGGCGCGGCGATGCGCGGCAGATCCTCCAGCATCGTATTGCGGCGGCTGATGCGGCGGCTATCGAACCGGGTGCCGTCGATATTGGCGAGCTGGATCGCAACCGCCGGATCGTCGGGCGCCGCGGCTTTGGCCAGCATGAAAGCGCCGAGATTGGCCGCCGCAATCGCCGCGCGGGTGGGGTCGCCAGGTGGCGGCAGCTTTTCGAGTTCGGTGACGGCGCGGGCGCCGAAGCCGCTCGGTCCGATCAGCGAGACGCAGCGGACCACCGCACCGAGCCCCGGGGCGATGCGCGCCGACAGCGCGGCCCCGAAGCTGAAGCCGATGAGATCGATGCCATCCGCCGGGACGACGTTGGCGACCGCCTCGGCGACCCACGCCACATAGTCATCGAGTGCCATGTCTTTGGGCACGTCCGGGGAGGTGCCGTAACCCGGCAGGTCGAACGCCACCACCCGGAAATGCCGGGCCAACGCGTCGATATTGCGGATCCAATGGGTCCACGAGCCGTGGCCGCCATGGAGGAGGACCATGACGGGGCCGCTGCCCGCGACATGGGTGGTAAGTGCGGAAAAACGGGAATTCAAGCGGTTGCACTCCAAGACCTCGGCGTCGTCAGCTTCGTGCAAGCGTTGGTATTTGCGTGTCAACGCAAAATCGCGCCGGTCACGGCTTGTCGATCGCCGAGACGGCCGCAGCAATGCGAACCAGGGCGGCTCCCTCCGCGGCGGGATCGCCCGCGGCGGCCGTAAGTTCCGCAACCACGCCGTCGAACGGCGCGACCAGAGCGTGTTCCATCTTCATGGCTTCCAGGAGGATCAGGCGATCCCCCTGCTTGACCGGCTGCCCCGCCGCGACAAGTACCGCCACGATGCGGCCGTTCATCGGCGCCTTCAACACGCCATCGTCACCATGAGGACTAGCGTCGGACCGGTCATACCCGATCAACGACACCAGGTGCTGGCGTCCGGCGGTTAGGACCACCAGGCCGCCTTCGATCGCGAGGGTGCGGGTCACGTCGGGCGCGGCGGTGCTGCCGCTGGCGCCCGCGAAGCGTACTTTGACGCCGCCGGCGTCCCAGGCGACCCCGGCGGGCTTGACGCCTCCGTCAACCAGGATGTTGACGCCGACCTCGCGCGCCGGGCCGAGGGCAAAGCCGTCATGCGCCGACCACGGGTCGTGCCACGGCTGCCCCGATGGCAGGGTCTGGATCGCCGTGGCGGCGGCGATGCGCTGCCGCTCGCGCTCCAGCAGCAACGCCACCGCATGTGCAACAGCCGGCGCCGTCACGGCCGGGTCCGCATCCAGGAGCTCGTCGAGATGGCGCGCGATGAATCCGGTATCGCAGCCGCCGGCGCGAAACGCCGGGTGGGTTATGAGCGCTCTGAGGAAGGCTTTGTTGACCCGCGGCCCCACCACAACCATGCGGTCCAGTGCCGCCGCTAAGCGGTCGAGCGCCGCGGCGCGTGTCGGCGCATGCGCGATCACCTTGGCGATCATCGCATCATAATCGGCCGGCACCGCGTCACCCGCCGCAACGCCGGTATCGACCCGGATGCCTTCACCGGCCGGCAGTTCCAGCACCGCGATGCGGCCGGGGGAAGGTAAAAAGCCGCGATCCGGGTCCTCGGCATAGACGCGCGCTTCGATTGCATGGCCGTCGAGTTTCACGTCGGTCTGCGCGAGCGGCAGCGGCTCGCCGGCCGCGATGCGGAACTGCCAGGCCACCAAGTCGAGCCCGGTGATCGCTTCGGTGACGGGATGTTCCACCTGCAGGCGCGTGTTCATCTCCATGAACCAGAACGCACCGGAACGCAGTCCCGCCGCCGCG
>CAWDKL010000066.1:0-73706 GCA_963802745.1 uncultured Alphaproteobacteria bacterium
GAGGAGCAAAATCTTGGCGAGCGCGGTGATCCGGCGGCACGCATAAAAAAAGACGAGGTGGACGCCGCCTTTGGGAGACATGCCCCCAAGAAGCCATAGTGTGATTTTGGGGCCTATCGACGCCTGCTTCTGCGGCCCTATCTACGCCTTGCGGCAACAGCCCCGGATGATTTCTTTCACTTGCGGGGCTGCCTGGAGACGGTGTTTGAAGGATTAGCGACCGCGCCACGACCGTCGGCCGTGTTGCCATCCGGCCTGTCGTACAAAACCACATTCAAGAGCGAGTTATGTACGGTCAGGTGGCCATTGTAATCGATATATCCCAACTTGCGAAATTTGTTCATGAAAAAGCTCACCCGCGCGCGCGTCGTGCCGATCATTTCCGCAAGGGTCTCCTGGGTGATTTTCGCGATGATCGGCTCAGGCTTCGTTTCCTTCCCGAAATTCGCCATCAGGAGTAGAATTCGCGCCAGCCTCCGTTCGCTTGAATTGAACAGTTGATCCACCAGGTCGGCCTCGATTTGGCTATTGCGTTCCAAGAGATACGACATGAACAATTCAGAAAAGTCCGGCTCATTGTGAAGGGTCGCAATCATGGCTGCCTTAGTGATGCGGGTAACCAGGCAATCAACCATGGCTGTCGTGGTTGCGACGCGTACCCCATGACCATTCAGACATCCCTCGCCAAAAAATTGTCCCGGTTCTAGTATCGCGATGACGGCCTCTTTCCCCTGGTCGGAAATGACCGTCAGCTTAAACTTACCCTTCTGGATGTAAAAAATCGAATCAGCAACGTCGCCTTGCGAGAAAACGATATCATCCTTCCGGTATTTGGCTATCGTTGTCCCGTCGCCAACTTTGGCGAGAAAGTTTTTCGAACCAAACGAAATTCGGGCTGCCTTGGTCATGCGCGCGTGTATCCGTTCGCTTAATCTAGCATCGCAGTCCACTTGATCTTAAATGAGGCACAGTCGGTGGTCCATGCAGTCGGCGCCCACTTCCGCGCTCGGAGCGTGATCAAAATTGCACAGACGCGTCTCAGCGGCCCCTCTAACCTTTCATCAGGCTTGCAGGGGACCGTCCGAAGAGATCCGGCGTCCGTCCAGCCTTTCCTTTGTCGAGCAGGGCCACGGTGGCATCGAGCGCGGCTAACCAACGGCGGAGCCGGAGATAGGTGCGTCATGCTGACCCAACATCCCTTTGTTGAGAACCGCGATGCCGGTGCCTTTGCGCTGGCGATCGTGGATACCGTTCGCGAACCGCTTCTGGTGCTTGACAAAGATTTCCGCGTTCTGGCCGCAAGCCGGTCATTCTATCGGACATTCAAGGTTGCGGGCGCCGAAACGCTAGGCAGGCCGCTCTACGCCTTGGGCGACGGTCAGTGGGACATCCCGAAATTGCGATTGCTCCTAGAAAGCATTATTCCGGAACAAAGCGTGATGGAGGATTACGAGGTCGAGCATCTGTTTCCCGGAATCGGCTACCGCAAAATGCTGTTGAACGCACGCAAGGTGTTCTACGAGGCAAGTCCGAACTCCACCCTCCTGCTGGGAATTGAAGACGTGACCGAGCGACGGGCCTTGGAGCGTGAACGGGAGGATCTGCTGCGTCAGAAGGACGCACTGTTGCGAGAAAAGGACGTGCTGCTCGACGAACTCCAGCACCGGGTCGCCAACAGTCTCCAAATCATCGCGGCCATCATTCTCATGAAGTCGCGCTCGGTCCACTCCGAAGAAACGCGCTTGCATCTGCAAGATGCCCACAATCGGGTCATGTCCGTCGCCGCCGTGCAGCAGCATCTTCACATCTCCGGCACCGCCGGCCCCATCGAAATGGCGCCTTATCTTTCAAAGCTCTGCGAGAGCCTCACGACCTCGATGATCAGCAACAGCCGGCCCATCGCCTTGAGCGTACGCAGCGATGGCGGGAGCGTCACGTCCCGCGAAGCCGTGAGCCTCGGCTTGATCGTCACAGAACTCGTATTGAATGCCGTGAAGCACGCCTTCCCCCACGAAAACCTCGATCACCGGGTGAGGGTTGCGTACGATGTGGCAGGCACAAACTGGAAGCTATCGGTCGCGGATAACGGGATCGGTCGGCGCACGGACGCCTTTGCGCAAGTAAAGGCCGGCCTCGGCACCAGCATCGTCAAGGCGCTGGCCCAGCAACTCGATGCCAAGGTTGAGATTTTGAGCGGCCCCCACGGAACAACTGTTTCGGTCACTCACGCTACCTTTGCCGCGATGCCTCACGGCGGCGTGAAGACGACGAAGCTCAGGCGCCCGTCAGTTCATGGGCATGCCTGACGACGGCGGCGGCATACGGCTTCCGGTGAAAACGCGTGCCGGCCGGAAGCTCGTGGGGCTGCGGCGCCGCGTGACGTGGATGCCCGCGCTTGGCGCGGGCATGACGCCGAGAGTGTGATTCGGCCTGATCGAAATGCGATCTAGGTTCGATAAATTAACGAGAAATCGTTTTTGTTCCGCGGATGTCTCGCCCCGGTGGGCATGATTTCCGCGGCGGAGAGTCCAAGGCATTTTAGCTATCCAGGAACGAAAGATTCGAGCGCTCGGAAAATATTACGATTTATGTCGGCGTTGCCCGTTTCCGCGACGGTTCCGCGATCTGATAAACAGCCTAAAGCCTCGCCGCATAAAAACTCCTGCGCGGGGGAACCATCGGCGTACTTAAGCGTTGATGGGGGGGGTAACTCGTCCCAAATCAAGGATCAACACACCATGAATTACCTTTTAGCTCGTGTGTCCGTCGTGGCCCTCGCTGGGTTCCTTTGCGCCGGAATCGTTTTGGCGCAAGCGCCGTCTCCGCCGCCGGTGGCAAATTCGCCAACGACAACGACCTCGCCATCGGCAACCGCCGCGCCGGAAACGGCCGTGGCACCGAGAACCGTATCTTCCACGGTAGTCGACGTTGAAAAGTGGTTGACGGATGAGTGGGATGCCGCGAAGGCAAAATGGTCCAAGGAGAACACCAAATGGGCCGGGTGCGAGCAGCAGGCTACCGACCAAAAGCTTACGGGCCGGACCAGTTGGGTTTTCATCTACAAATGCATGTTTTGAACCGAAGAGCGCGCTGACAATCGCCAGATAATAGCCATGAGCCCGCTCGGTGGACGCCACCGCCGATCGGGAGCCGTGGTGATTTCAAGCGGCTATGGAATTTGGAATTTCGCCGAATCCCTTGCCTCCCCAAACCGCCGATAAGGTGAAAGTCATGACACAACAATTTGCGATCGATCGAACGGATGCGGGGGTCGGCAGAGCGTTGCCTCGTACGGAGGCCCAGCAGCAGATCACCATATACAGCCACTCGACTCTGCTCTACTGGTGGCCAGCCTGGGCCTTCGGTTTTATCATAGCGATTCTCAATGCCGGGCAGGAAAAGTTCCTCGCGACGGCGCCGGACGCCAAGCCGAGTTCGGCGCTCGGTCTCACCTACCTCTCCATACTACTCCTCTTGATCGTGTTCACCAACGTGCGTCTGCGGGGCGTCAATTCGGTTTTGGCACTCACCGCCGTCGCATTTGTCGCCGTGCTGCTGGGATGGCTTGGCTTGTGGGATGATATCGCCAAGCTGATCCCGTACTTGTGGGTGCACATGAACACCGGCTTCTATCTGGTTTTTTCGACGGGTCTGCTGATCATCTGGCTTATGATGTTCTTCGTCTTCGACCGGCTGACCTACTGGCGCGTCCGGCCGGGGCAGATGACGGTCGAGCACCTGATCGGCGGCGGCGCGGCAAGCTTCAATGCCACCGGATTGCGCTTTCAGAAACTGAAATCGGATTTATTCCGGGCAACTCTGGGCTTGGACGCCGGCGACCTGGAGGCGACAACCGCAGATGGGACCAAGCTTGAACTTTTCAACGTCATCTTCGTCAGCCGCAAGGTGACAGCTGTCGAGAAGCTGATCGCGGTGAGGCCGGATCATACGGCCTGAGTTCGCAAGCCGTTGACCGGGTGCGATTCGGTCATAGCGCCGACAGATCAGGCTCACCGCCGCAGCCGTGTTCACTCCTAAGAGCCAATTACCAACGAGTTCGAAGCCCGCTGATTTGTCGTTTGCTTGCGTCGAGCTTTCATTCACAATGCATCCAACACTCGAAAGGAAAAGGCATGAGCAAGGCAGTCTCGCTTGCCCTTCTTGCTGGGGGTATCGTTCTGATCGTGCTCGGCGTCATGGCGTTGACATCATTGACCTCTGACTTGTCTCGTTTCTTCACCGGTTCGCCCACCGACAAGTCAATATGGATGTTGGTTGGCGGCGTGGTCGTATCCATAGTCGGAGCGGTGGGACTGGTGCGAGGATAGAACTGTCCGGTGAGATGCGATGCCGCGAACAAATATCCGGACGGCCGGCATCCTTCAGCAGGGTGGGCCCTAGGGTTATCCGCGAAACAGAACGGCAGTTCAAAGATCGGACCGCGGGATGGATTCCGTGACTCCGTGCGTTCGGGCTGTCACCCAACGTACCCGATGCTCCAGAGAAGGGAAACGTCATGTCGCTCGGAACCATTCTGCTCATCATTCTCATCATCGCACTGCTCGGGGGGTTCAGTGGGCTCGGAGGCGGCCCCTTCTATGGGACCGGATATTATGGCGGCGGTGCCATCGGGACGATTTTGATTGTCGTACTGATCCTGGTTTTGCTTGGCAAGCTTTGACTCGCCAGCTTTAAAACCGCCGATAGATTTCACGAAACAATCCGAACAGGGGCATCACCTGTTCCGAACGGAGTGCGATGCGGAAACGCCAAAAAGATGTCGCGCCGAACCACTTCGGCGCGGCCCTCCGACATACCGCCACATTCACGGTCCTCCCGAGATAGTCGCCCGATCACGAAGCACCACGCCGCGGACCGGCCGCTTCAACGCGCGCGGCCGTGGCGCCAAGCTCGCATCCGGCTTCCCGCGCGAGCATGGCTGGAGCCTGACCGAGGGCGGCATGCGCTTCCGGGCGCGCCGGGTCGTGGTCAAGGCGCGGGTGGTGAAGCTGCGCGGCGCCGGCAGCAAGGCGGCGCTGGCGCATCTGCGCTACCTGCAACGCGACGGCGCGACGCTCGATGGCGAGCGCGGCCGGCTCTACTCCGCTTTCCAGGATGAAGCGGACGGAGCGAAGTTCCTCGACCGCGGCGAGGACGATCGCCACCAGTTCCGCCTCATCGTGGCGCCGGAGGACAGCCCCGAGCTGGGCGACCTTCGCAACGTGACGCGCCGGCTCATGGCGCAGATGGAGCGCGACCTGGAAACGCAGCTCGATTGGGTCGCGGTCGATCACCACAACACCGGCCATCCGCACAGCCACATCGTCATCCGCGGCGTGACCGACGACGGGAAGATTCTGAACATCGCCGGCGACTACATCGCCCACGGCATCCGTCACCGCGCGGCCGAGATCGTCACCCTGGAGCTCGGCATGCAGAGCGAATGGGAGGTGCAGCGGACGCTCGGCCGCGAGGTGGAGCAGGGCGTCATCAATTTCACGCTTGGAGTCGGAGAGATAGCAATTGGGGCGGGATTTGGAGTGGTAACGGGCTGGACGCGCGTCGGTGCCGTGGCCGGAGGTGCAGTCACGCTGCATGGCCTTGATGTCGCGCAAGCAGCGTTGCTGGGAACCGACACATTTACGTCGCAGGGTTTGCAGTCTGTCGGATTGTCGCGCAATACAGCGAATGCGATCGATACTGGCATCAGCGGTGCCGCTTTTATCGCAGCAGGAGCTCCGATTCTGCCCTACAGCTTATTCGGTACTGCAATATCGGGTGGTGGCGCTGGCACCTCCCTTATATCAGCGACCGCCCGCGGCTTCGTTGTTCCAGGTCTTGAAATCAGTAACGAGAGTAACGTGATTTTGGACGCACTGCAAACCTTTTATAATACAGGCACAAACGCTGGAGCCATCGGTTCACTTGGCTCGAATGCTTCCGTGATTTTAGGCGGGGCCATCGAGGCGGTTAGTGCGGGGGAATTATTTGTCGGTGAAGCCCAAGGTGGCGGAGTGAGTGCAGGACAGGCAAACAAGAAGTGAGGTCATGTGATGGCCTATGACACAGAAATATTTAACAAAGTCGTGGAGCGGCTTTCGCGAATGTTACCACGGCGAAATCGCGCGTTCCCTATTACTGCGGATACCGAAGTGTATGGCGACTTGAGGATTTACGGAGATGATATTGTAGACCTGGTTTGGTGGCTGGACAAAGAGTTTGGATTAAAAACTAATATTAACCCGTTTCTGTATGCGCCAACGGAATTTCCGTTCATTCAGATATTGCGCCCAATAAGAAAAGCTTTTGGTATCGAGCGACAATATAAAAGCTTAAAGGTGCGCGATATAGTTGCAGCCATCGAAGCCGGGCGTTGGCCCGACGAGGCCTCGTCGGCGAAGTAACGATAGCACTTTCGTATTTTAACGGTTTGGCGCAACTCCCATCGTCAGTTAACGCTAAGGACATGAAATCATTGCGGACACATTTCTTGCCACTCGGGACGATCAAGTTGCCCTTGATCAATGCCTTGGGCAATCGCCAAATCACCTACCAGACCGACCGCGGCCGGGTGCTGTCGAGCGCCGCGGTGCTGAGTGCGAGTTTTGGCGACGTGTTCAGCGATACGGCGCAGCAGAACGGCGTCGTCAACGTCACCCTCAACCAGTATGACGGGCTCGACCGTCTGACACAGACGAAGTTGCCGGAAGGGGGTACGGCCATCTACGCCACGACGCTCAATCCGCGGGCCAACAACCTTGCGCCGGTGACGCAGACCGCCAAGCCGGGTTCGCCGCTCTCGCCGCTGGCGACGGGCTTTGCCTGTGACCCGCTCTGCAACACGCCAACCAGCGTGACCGATCCGCACGGCCTCGTCACCACCATGAGGTATGACGCGCTCGCCGGGAACCCTGCTCAGGTAGTGGCAAATGCCGGCGGCGCCGGGCATTTCAACGGCCGGGGATGCGCGCGTCCCCTCTCCCCATGGCGTCCTTCACGCCATGGGGAGAGGGTCAGGGTGAGGGGCAGGGGCGCGTGAGGGCTTTGCGGCACCGCCGCGTTCGTCTCCGCGACGGCCATAATCGGTCCATCCGTCCGTGCTCGCATCCGCCCCTCACCCCAACCCTCTCCCCATCGTGAAAAACGATGGGGAGAGGGAGGTGCGCGATCCGGCGCCGTGCGCCGGCCACGCCGTGGCTGCCACGGACAATTCCTGGCGGTCCTATCCGGCGGCAACCGCCTCCACGGTGCGCTATACCGCCAACATTCTCGATCAATACACCGCGGTCGGCGCCGTGACCCCCCACTTATGACGGCAACGGCAACCTCACCTTCGACGGCACCTTGACCTACGGCTATGATGCCGAGAGCCGGCTCCGTCATCCAAGGGTGGCACCACGGTCGCCACGCGCGCTCGATTCCGGCACCGGCGCCATCACCAAGACCGGCTACCAGCGCTACGGCGGAAGCCCGTCGGCCGCCGGCACCTTCCGCTACACCGGCGCTCGCATTGATGCGGAGACCAACGTGCTTTACGATTTCCGCGCGCGGATGTATTCCCGGTGCTGGGGAGGTTCTTGGAGGTGGACCCGATCGGCACGCAGGGAGGGATGAATCTCTACGGGTATGTGGGGAATGATCCGCTCAATGGACAACTACTCCTTCCACGAAATGATCGGCTAAAATGGCTTTTCTTTCCACAGTTAAGCAATGGTTCGCGCGAACGGCACGAACCTTGATCATCATATCACTTGTATTTTCAGCTATTGGATTCTTTAGAGATAATTACTGCGAAATTCGGAAACGACAAGCGCCTCCACACCGAGATGAGGCTCACACCGAACTTACCAGTTTCAAGGGTCAGCAGAGATATGTAACCACCTTAGATTATAAAGTGTGCGCGGTGTCAACCTTTTTGATTTTCTCTGGAATTGGGTCTGAGCTTCTTTTAGGATACTTGCACCTATTGATATTTCAGAGACTTCCTTGAAAAGGGCCGGCCTCCGTCACCAATGCCGCAACCCAGGCGATGCCTTGGTGCAGCGCGTCTATACGGCGGACGGGCTGACCGCGAGCCTGACGCAACAGCGTGTTATTACGGAAGTTTTAACGCGCCGAACGAGCCAGCCATAAACGCTACACCAGGAGGGTTGGCGACTGGCAGCAATGGAAAGTAATGTGATGAAGATTACAGTGCGTCTGACAGTATCATTTTTATTGACCGTTCAAATTATTTTGTACGGATGTTCTGATACATTTCACGAAAAAGACCTCATCGGGGTATATGTCCTCGATACAGGTAGGTCTATCAATATATTAGAACTCAAGAGTGATGGCATTTATGTATTTATCTATAAATCAAGAGGATATCCAAAAGCAAGCAGTACAGGAAAATGGGAGCTTTTAGGTCAAGAATATAACTGGCAAATATTGTTGGAGCACTTCCGTCCTGAAGGAGATGGCACCAAAGATTTTGGGTATTATCTTTTAACTCCAACTCGATTTTTTGGTTCAATCCGATTGGTTCGTAACTTTGATCTAAATGAATTTTACCAGAAGCAATGAACACTGGAGATTACTTGGAATTTGAGGATCGGGATCTGCACTATTTCTGACGCCCTAGTCAACACAAAGCCCCTACCGCGCTCCGAGATAATGGGAGTGATACAGTGATTCGAGTATATTAAGATTGTAATAGTAGAACGTAAGATAGATGTTGCTTGGTAGTAAAATACAACAACGTCGCAGAACGCACCACCGCGAGCCGGAGCGCGCTCGCTTTCGCGGACAAAGCGGCCAATCGCCGCATCGGCGGCACCGCGACCGACAATTCCTGGTGGGCGTACCCGACGGCGACCGCGACAATGGTCGCCTACACCGCCAACAGCCTCGATCAATACACGGCGGTCGGCGCCGTGACGCCCACGTATGACGGCAACGGCAACCTCACCTTCGACGGCACCTTCACCTACGGCTACGACGCCGAGAGCCGGCTCATCTCCGTGACCCAGGGCGGCACCACGGTCGCGACCTATGCGTATGACGCACTCGCCACCGCAAGTCCAAGACCGTGGGCACGGCGACAACGATCTACGTCCGCGATGGAGGCAACCGCGCGCTGTTGGATTACAACGGCGCCACCGGCGCGGTGCTCGACTGGTACGCCTTCGGCACCGGGCCGAACGACGCCCTCACCCAGATGTACGTCGCCGCCAATACGCGGGTGAGCTACATCCGGGACCTGATCGGCTCGGTGATCGGCGCGCTCAACTCCGCCACCGGCGCCATCACCAAAACCGGCTACCAGTCCCACGGCGAAAGCCCCTCGGCCGCCCGCACCCTGCGCTACACCGGCGCGCGCTCCTCAAATCGGTGGCCCGACGGGTCGTCGACCGGCGTGTACTGTGGCTGATCACGCTATGGCTCAAGGCGCCGGTCGAGGAACGGGAGGGTGAGGGACGGCGGCGCTTGACGGGAGGCAAGGGGTTAACACGCGGCACGCCGGAAGGCCGAGGGCTGAGCCGGCTTACTTCGGCTAGGGTACGCGCGCGACCGCCTATCGGGCCGTGGACAACCATGTCTCGACAGGAAACGGAGCCGGGGCGCGCCGCGGTGGCGCCGCGCCCCATCGTTTCGGAGTGACGCCGTTACTGCGCGAAGCAGTAGAACAGGCCGTTGCCGCCGGTGGCGATCAGGTCGGGCTGGCTGCAGCTGCGTGACATGTGCGCGGAATTCCACGAGGAATTGCCCGGCGTACGATCGATATGGCCGAGTTCCGCCGACCCGAAAGTGCTGCTGGTCCAGTTGTTGCAGGTCAGGTTCAGGTTGGCCGGGAAGGCGCGGCCGTCGGGCTGCGAGCCGGTCAAGGCGTCGTGCCAGTTCGGCGTCATGCCGAAGCCGGCGATCATGTTGCCGCGCTCGGTCAAGGCCGTGTCCTTGTTGAGGTTGCTGCCGGCACCGTGGAGATCGTCTACGTCCTTGGCGATGACGACGCCCTTGGCATTCTGCCACGGGCCTTTGCCGATGCGGTCGCGGGCATTGACCGGACCGCCCGGCGCGTTGGCGCTGGAGCTCAGATAGGCCCGCCAGGTCTTGCTACCGGCGCCCACACTGGCGGCAAGCTGCTGGCAGCGGGCATCCGCACCGGCGAGTCCACCGAGATCCGCGCCCTTGCCGGAGCCGGAGCTGGTGACGAAGAACGTCATGTTGGGGAACTGTGGCGGCGCCTGCTGGGCCTGCGCGGCCGCGCCGAGCGTGAGCATTGCTGCGGTGGCGAGCATGGTGATCTGGGTGGTCTTCATAGGGGTTCCTCCGTTCGATGGGGCAGGCTGTGACGAAGCAGGCGTGGCGCACCATCCTAACGTGGCGGACCATCCTAAATCGTCACAGCTATTCTACCGCCCTGGCCCGGGCTTTGCCAGCGGCCCATTTTTTACCGGTGCCCCTTCCCTATGTGCCAAGAAGTGCAGCAACCGGTGGCCGAATACGCCAGCGAGGCCGGTGATCGCCGCCGCGGTGCCGAGATTGGAGATCAAGATCATCGCGGTCGCGTCCGGCGCATGCAGTAGCGCCAGAGCGGCCGACGTGATGGCCGCAACCGCGAGGCCGCCCATCAGGGCGACCGCGCCGGCGCGCAACAGCGCAGCGTAGCGCAGCATTGCGGCTAGTACGACTGCCAGCGGGATGCTGGTAAAGACGACGACCGCCGCGCACGGCAGGGCGTCAGCGATGTGCGTGCCGTCCGGCCCGATGGCGACCCAATGCGCCAGGCATCCATATCCGATTGTCGCGAGCCACACGGCCAGCCCCGGTACCGGCAGCACGAGCCACCACCGCGAACGGTCCGGCAGGCTGACCGCGAACGCCGCTACGGCGGCCAGGACGGCGGTGGCGAGCGCCGCCACAAGGCTGGCCACGAAGGCGGGCTCGCGAAGGCGTTCTGCCACATCCGTCCGTACCCCATGGCCGATCGCAACCAGCCCAAGCAGTAAACCGGCGCCGCCGAGCCACAGCGCCGCACGAACGAGCGGCGGACGCAATCTCCTCACCGGCGCGGCGCCTGCCACCAAAGTGTCGATGAGTTCCGAAGTTGCGGTCACGGATGGTCGCTCGGCTGTTGCAGAAGTTTGCGCAAGGACTTGATGGCCCGATGCGTCGCCACCTTGAGGGCGGCCACCGACCGTCCGCTCGCCACCGCGGCCTCCTTCAAGGACATCTCCTCGAGCTTGAGCAGCCTGATGGCCTGGCGCTGGTCGGGTGGAAGGTTTGTGATGGCGGCGTCAAGCGCCGCCTTATCCCCCAGGTGTGGAGACGCATCGTCCGGATAGAGGTTCGCCGGATCCGCCAAAAAGGTTTCATGGGTGGCCGTCAATTCCGTTTCACGCGCCCGCGCCCGCATCTGGCGTCGCAATCGGTCGATGATCCGCCGGTTCGCGATGGCGACCAGCCAGGGACCGAACGGCCGCCGCGGATCGTAGGTCTGCCGGACCGCATGGACCGTGAGCAGCACATCCTGCACGACGTCCTCCACGTCGGCGGTCTCCTTGAAGCACCGCCCCGCCAGCGCACGCAGAAACGGCGTCGCATCCTCAAGCAAAATCCGATACGCTTGCCGGTCGCCGTCCTGCGCGCGCGCCATGAGCCCGCTCCAGTCATGCATGCGCCGGGATCTGCAGTCGCCGCAGTGGGTTGCCGCACCGCGTATTGGCCGAGAGGTTGGCACCGGCACTTTCCCCTACCGCCCTGAGGAACATCATATTTACCGCGTTAAGCCGCCTGGATTTAAGGTTATGGAGACCGTATGCACGCACGCTCGGACGTGGCTGAAACCCTTCGTCACCGTCGCGGCTTCTCCACAATTTGTTTCAGCCATGTCAAGTCGCAGGCGGTGTGCCGCGTCAACCCAAGGACGGGCCGGTCCATGCCTCTGGTCCCGGGCTGGCGCCTCGTACGGCGCGAGATTACGCCGCCACCTTGAAAGACGCTTTCCGCGATAGGGGTTCCAAGAGGCGAGGCCTCATTCGGATATCTCAACGTCCGCCGTGGCTTAGAAAATCTCGGTAGGCTGCGGCGAGGCCGGCGCGCAAATCGGTCTGCGCGGTCCAGCCCAATCGGGTGAGGCGGCTGACATCAAGGAGTTTGCGCGGGGCGCCGTCCGGGCGCGTGCTGTCGAACATGATGTCCCCCGTGAAGCCGACGACCTCTGCGACCAGCTTGGCGAATTCCGCGATCGTCAGGTCCTGACCGGTGCCGACATTGAGGAAGCAGGCGTCGGAGTAGTTTTTAAGCGCGAACACGCAGGCATCGGCGAGGTCGTCCACCGCCAAAAACTCCCGCCGCGGCTGGCCGGTGCCCCACACCACGACGCAGGGCGCGCCGAAAAGCTTCGCCTCGTGGAAGCGGCGGATCAGCGCGGCCGGCACATGGCTGTGTTCGGGGTGATAGTTGTCGCCGGGCCCGTACAGATTGGTCGGCATCAGCGAAATGAAATCGGCACCATACTGCCGGCGATAGGCCTCGACCAATTTGATGCCGGCGATTTTTGCCACGGCATACCACTCATTGGTGGGTTCGAGCGGACCGGTCAGCAGCATGTCTTCGTGCATGGGTTGGGGGGCTAGCCGCGGATAGATGCAAGACGAGCCGAGGAACAGAAGCTTCCTCACCCCGGTCGCGAAGGCGCTACGGATCAGGTTCAGTTCGATCGCGAGATTGTCGGCGAGGAAATCGACCGGGTAGGCCGCGTTGTACGCAATCCCGCCGACTCGCGCGGCGGCCACAAGGACGACATCCGGCCGGTGGGCGTGCAGCCAAGTCTCCGTATCGGTCTGCCGAGTCAGATCGAGTGTACGGCGATCGGCCGCCAGCACCTGGCAAGGCTCCAGCGCGAGGCGGCGCACCAGCGCGGCTCCCACCATGCCGCGATGGCCGGCAACGAAAACCCGCTTGCCGGTCAGATCGAACGGCAAGGTCGCGGCAGCCGGAGGGCTGGTCATGACGCGCTGACCGCTATGATCGCGATGAAAACTTCAATCATGACGGTTGACGCGTTCATGCTCGCGCCGCACCGCGGTCAGGTCGCTCTCGACCATGTTCTTGACCAGATCCATGAAACTCGTCCGGTGCCGCCACCCTAGCTTTTCGTACGCCTTGCTGGGGTCGCCCAGCAGGACATCGACCTCGGTCGGCCGAAAATAACGCGGGTCGATCACGACCAAAACCTCTCCGGTCTTGGTGTCGACCCCCGTCTCGTCCACGCCCGCACCGCGCCACACGATACCCCTGCCGACATGAGCGAAGGCGCGCTCCACGAATTCGCGCACGGAGTGCTTTTCGCCGGTAGCAAGCACGTAGTCGTCGGGCTGATCCTGCTGCAGCATCATCCACATCCCCTCCACGTAATCGCGGGCGTCGCCCCAATCGCGCTCCGAATCGAGATTGCCGAGATAGAGCTTGTCCTGCATGCCGAGGGTGATCGACGCCACCGCGCGGGTGATCTTGCGGGTGACGAATGTTTCGCCACGGGTCGGCCCTTCGTGATTGAACAAGATGCCGTTGGAGGCGTGCATCCCATAGGCTTCCCGATAATTGACAGTAATCCAATAGGCATAGAGCTTGGCCGCCGCATAGGGCGAGCGGGGGTAAAATGGCGTGGTCTCGCGCTGCGGCACCTCGCGGGCCTTGCCGTAGAGCTCCGAAGATGACGCCTGGTAGAACTTGACCTCGCGGTCCCTCCCAAGGATCCGAATGGCCTCCAGCAGGCGCAGCGTCCCGAGCGCATCGGCGTTGGCCGTATATTCGGGCGTTTCGAAGCTCACCTGAACGTGGGACTGGGCGGCCAGATTATAGATCTCGTCCGGGCGCGTTTCCTGGACGATCCGGATCAGGTTGGTGGCATCGGTCAGGTCGCCATGATGCAGGAAGAACCGGGCACCGGACTGATGCGGATCGACGTAGAGATGATCGACCCGCGCCGTGTTGAAGGAGGATGATCGCCGCTTGATGCCGTGCACCGTATAGCCCTTGCCGAGCAGCAGCGCCGCGAGTAGCGCGCCGTCCTGGCCGGTGACGCCGGTGATCAATGCGGTCCTGGCCTTGCGGTTCGTCAGTTGGTCATCAGTCATATGGAAAAATGTCCCTGCGCGGTAACCCCAACAGCGCAAAATGCGCTGGGGCCGCTGGTCCAACGCGGCTCGACAAAACCGGCAACCGTGCTGTCGAGCAGCCGGAACACCGCCAAAATCGCAAAGTTTCGGTACAACTGGTCCCTCTCGCGGTTGCTTCCGGCGGAAGTCTGCTTCGGCCCACCTTCGCCTTTACCAACACGGCCCAATACGTGATAGCCTTGGCTGCCGCCATCGTCACCATGGCAGGGAGGTCAAGTTGAGCAAGGCAAGTCTATCTGTTGCGGCCGCGACGCTTTGGCTCGCTGCCATCGCGGCGCCGGTCTACGGCCAAACGCCCGCGACCGTGTTCGAAGGCGCGCGCCTCATCACCGGCGACGGCGGCGCGGCGATCGAGAATTCCGCCTTCGTGATTGCAGGTAACCGGATCACTGCGGTCGGCCGCCGCGGCGAAGTCGCGGTGCCGACGGGTGCCACGCGCATCGATATCACCGGCAAGACCGTGATTCCGGCGCTGGTCAACGATCATGTCCACATGGGATATCGCCGCGGCACCAGCTTTACGGCGGATAATTACACCCGAGAAAACCTGCTCGATATGCTGGACCGCTATGCCTATTGGGGCATCGCGGCGGTGCTGGAGACCGGAACCGGGATCGGCGACCTGCCCTACAAGGTTCGCGCCGAGGCGCGCTCCGGCACCCGCTATCTCACCGCCGGCCGCGGCTTCGGCCTGCCGAATGCCGGGCCGGGCGGACCGATGCGGGTATCCGCCTTCGGGGTGACCAACGAGGCGGAAGCGCGCAAGGACGTGCAGGAACTCGCGGCCAACAAGGCCGACATGGTCAAGATCTGGGTAGACGACCGCGGCGGCACGGTCGAAAAGATGCCCCCCAACCTGTACGGGGCGATTATCGACGAGGCGCACAAGCACAATCTGCGCGTGCTCGCGCACACCACCGAACTCGCCGACGCCAAGGCGCTGCTGCGGGCGGGCCTCGACGGCTTCGCCCATATGGTCCGCGACAAGGACGTGGACGACGAGTTCGTGGCGATGGTGAAAGCGCGGCCGAACGTGTTTTTCCTGGAAACCCTGTGGGGCGAGCGGCGCGCGCTCTATGACGGTAAGCCCGCCTGGCTCGACGATCCCGCACTACGGGGAGCCTTCACGGCCGACGATCTGCACCAACTCGGCGAACAGCTCTCGCCCGACCCAAAGGCCGACCCCAAGGCGGTGCAGCGCGCCCGCACCATGACGCAGACCAATCTGCGCAACACCGCGAAGCTGTACGCGGCGGGTGCCCGCATCAGTCTCGGCACCGATACCGGCGGCGTCTCGGGCGGCCAGTTCTTCGGGCTCGCCTCCCATGTGGAGCTGGAACTGCTGGTGACGCGGGTCGGCCTTACGCCGATGCAGGCACTGGTCATCGGCACCCGCACGTCCGCGGAAAACCTCGGGCTTGCCGACCTTGGCACCATCGCTGCCGGCAAGAGCGCCGATTTCATCGTGCTCGACGCCAATCCGCTCGACAACATCGCCAATACGCGGCGGATTAATCGGGCCTATCTGCGCGGCCAGGAAATTCCGCGTGCTGCCCTCTCGGCCAAGTGGAACGGCCGGGGCTGAGCGGAGCGAAATCAGGAAACCGGAGCAAAGGTCTCGATGCCGCCGGAGCGCGGGCGTCCCGCCCGCTCTTTGATCGATTAAATCCGATCGGTAAAAAACCGATCGATCGGCGTGGCCCGGCGGACGAGACGTCTGCGCTCCATCCTTCCAAACAACGCCAGCCCCGACAAAAATAGCCCGCACCATGCTGATCATCGATTCTCAGGTTCACGTTTGGCCCGCCGATCGGCCGGATCGGCAGCTCGATCCGTCCGACCGTACACCCTACAGCTATGAACAGCTGCTTGCCGAGATGGACGGCGCGGGGGTCGCTCGCGCCATCCTGGTGCCGCCCTCGATCGACAAGGACCGCAACGACTATGTGATCGAGGCGGCACTGAAGCACCCCGATCGCTTCGGCATCATGGGGCGCCTGGCGCTGCGAGGCGGCGGCGGGCGCAATGTGCTCAAAGGCTGGCGGGACCAGCCCGGCATGCTGGGCGTGCGGCTGACCTTCCATCGCGACGCCGACCGGCCTTGGATCACCGACGGCACCGCCGACTGGTTCTGGGGCGAAGCCGAGGCGAACGACATTCCCGTCATGGTGCACGCGCCCGAACGGCTTACCGTGGTCGGGGAGATCGCCGCAAAATACCCGCGGCTGCGCATCATCGTGGACCATATGGGATTCGCCCGTGCCACGATGGACGCCGAAACATTGGCCGGCGCAGACCGTATGGTCGGACTTGCCGGCTATCCCAACGTCTCGGTCAAAGTCTCGGCGCTGCCGGCCTTCTCCACCGAACCGTATCCGTTCGCGAATTTGCGCGAACCGCTGCGCCGCGTCATCGCCGCCTTTGGGCCGCGGCGGTGTTTTTGGGGCAGCGACATCACCCGCGTGCCGGCGTCATGCAGCTATCGGCAGACGGTCACGCATGTCACCGAAGAACTCGATTTTCTCTCCGGCAATGACCTCGCATGGGTCATGGGGCGCGGGCTGGCGCAGTGTTTACGGTGGCCCTAGGCGGCGGCCGCCTGTCGGAGGAGTGCCGGTAAGGAGGGCGCGTCCGAGATCGCCGGCGCAGGGCCCGGCGGTCAGCGAAACCACCGCCGCACAGCAAACCGCCGGAGAGGCTTCCGCTTGCCGCGATGCGTGCATCGCGCCGCGGATCGGCTGGATCGAACCCTCAGGGGCTTGGATGAAGATGCGGGGCGAAAATCGATCGTCGAGACGACCGACATACGCCAACCTGTAGATCAACGAATCGCTGTCCGATCCCGGATGGTCTCGCCGGGCCGGAGGGGCCGGAGGCAAACAACGAAGCAAAGCATTTTAGAATCGTTACAAATTGGAAATACTATAACGTAACGATTTAGTTCTTGCAGCACCGCGCAGGCGGTTGCTATCAAAAATATGGGGATGTGATGTGCTGGGGAAAAGCGTAAATGAACGCTCGGGGCGATTCAAGCAAAAATATGGCGAAGGGCATGTTCGGTGATCGGCGCCGCGGCGTCCGCCGGGCCGGTTCGTCGCTTGCGAACCGCCTAGCCCTGTTGATCGCGCCGGCCGTCGCGGCAGGATTGTGTTGCTTCGGTGACGTTTTTAGCGCTGTCGCCCAGGAGGAAGGGACCAAAGGCGAAGCCCCCAAGGACGCCGCAACCAAGGACGAGCCGGCAAAGGATCAGGCACCCAACGCCGCGCCGGCCGAACTGCCGAAGGATACCCCAATAATTCCGGAAATAAGAGTCAATGCCGGCAAGAAGCAAGCGCCAAGGCGCGCGGTCGTGGTGCGTACCGGCACCGCGACGGGCAAGCCCGCGTCGGCGGGGCAGGCGGTATCTGCCCCCCCGTCGCCGGCCGGAGCGCCGACCGGTCAATCCGCGGCTGGAGGACCGACCGCCGCGCAGGCGGCGTTGGACCGCAAGATGCAGACGTTCGATCGGGCGCGCGAGACCCTGTTGCCGAAAATTGGCGCGTCGACCTACACCATCGGCCGCGACGCGATTCAGGAAGCTCCACAAGGCGACAATACGCCGATCGACAAGGTATTTCTTCAGATACCGGGGGTTTCCTACGATTCCGCGGTATCCAATCCGAGTTTCCATGTCCGGAACGAATATGCCAATGTTCAATACCGGATCAACGGCGTTCTGCTCCCCGATGGCGTTTCCGGCCTCGGCCCGGTGCTGGACACCAGCTTTATCGGCAGCCTGTCGATGCTGACCGGCACGTTGCCGGCGCAATACGGGCTGCGCACGGCCGGCGTCATCGACATCACGAGCCGAAGCTTTTCGGCCCCGGTCGGCAATGTCAGCCTCTATGGCGGCAGCCGCGGGACGTTTACGCCGAGCTTCGATTACGGCGGGAGCACGGGAAATACCCAATACTTCGTGACCGGCCGCGGCAACTGGAACAATCTCGGCATCGAAAATCCGACCGCCTCGCTCAACGCCATCCACGACCGGACCGAACAAGGGAAATTCTTCGGCTATGCCTCAACGCTGATCGATGATTCGACGCGGCTTAGCTTCATTTCCGGCGCTTCCTACTCCGCGTTCCAGATTCCGAACAATCCAAACCAGGTGCCGCTGGGGGATTTCGGACCGCCGACGTACAACTCCTCGACCCTCAACGAAAATGAATATGATACGTTTATCTACAACATAGCGGCGCTACAGACGAAGGGCGACACGGTCGATACGCAGCTTGCCTTCTTTACCCGCTATGCCAATGTGCACTTTGTTCCGGATATCTACGGCGACCTCGTTTTCAACGACGTTGCCTCCAACGTGGTCCGGCAAAGCTTTCTGCAAGGCACCCAGTTCGACGCCGCCTACCGGATGAACGATACGCACACGCTGCGCACGGGATTTGCAGTCAGCGCCGAGCGGACCAATATCGGCGATGTGCAGACCGTTCTGCAGACGGACCCCACCGGTGCGGTCATCGAACCGCCGATCGTCAGCACGATTTCCGAAGCCAATTCGCTGCTCGGCTGGAATATCGGCGGCTACGTGCAGGACGAGTGGAAGCTCACCGACACGCTGACCGTGAATTTCGGGCTTCGCTTCGATCAATTGATCCAGTACGTCGATGCGAATCAGGTGAGCCCGCGCGCGGCGCTGGTATATAAACCCGCGGACGGCACCACGTTCCACGCCGGCTATGCCCGCTACTTCACGCCGCCGATGCAAGCGCAGGCATATACAGCCAACATCGCCCTGTACACCAACACCACGAATCAGCCGGAAGTTCCGCTCGCCGATCCGGTGCTGCCGGAACGCGCGCATTATTTCGATGTCGGCATCGATCACCGGTTGCTTCCGGGGCTCGATGTCGGTATCGACAGCTATTACAAGGTCGCGACCGATATGATCGACGACGGCCAATTCGGCCAGGCGGTGGTACTTACCCAGTTCAACTGGGCGCGCGGATATAACGAAGGGGTGGAGTTCAAAGCCAAGTACCAGAACGGCAACTTCAAGTCCTATGCGAATTTTTCCTATGGCATCGCGAAGGCCATCGGCCCGGTATCGAATCAATATCTGCTGGACGCGGACGAATATGCCTATCTGCTTAACCACTATCATTACACCGACGATATGCAGCGCATGACCGGATCGGCCGGCGCGTCGTACCGCTGGGACAATACGCTGTTCAGCGCGAACATGATCTACGGCAGCGGGCAGCGGTCCGGCTTCGCCAACATCGACCACACCCCGCCCTACGCCGTAGTCAATCTCGGCGTTTCGCGCGAATTCCAATTGACGCCGAGCGATAAGCCGATCACGGCACGTTTCGATATCGTCAATGCGCTCGATCAAGTCTACGAATTGCGCAACGGCACCGGCATCGGAGTGTTTGCGCCGCAGTACGGGGCTCGGCGTGGATTTTACTTCGGCTTGTCGCAGAAGTTTTAACCTGCCGCAAGCCGCGCAGAAGGCCGCATGTCCGCGTCTGCGCCATCCGGAACGGCCGCGCTATAACGCCACGGCCGGTATTGAGCCACGAAAGCGGATCAGTCAGTCATCATCCGGCGGTCGATCAAACCAACCTTGCGGACATATTCGGAAAAGCTATTGTAATTATCCGCGAGCGTCTGGGTGAGTTCCACAAGACCAGCAAGAGAATATTCCGCCTTGTCGTTTTGATCCTCAATGAAATTCTCGGGACGCGTATCCGCCGCCTTATACATCGGTTTGATCGCCGGCGGTTGCCGCAGAACCCAATTCGGCTGGATCGCGTTTTGCGACGAACTGGCGATCCATGCCGAATGCTTGATATCATGGCAGAGCCTGTTCATGCTACACGGAACCTGCAAATAACGGCGAACCGCATCAAATTGGTCGAAAGGAATGGGGCGATGATGGAGCAGTTCAAGTAGCGCACGATGCTTGTCGGAAAACGAAAGATCCCGCGTTAATAATATGATGGAGCCGGAATCAGCGCCGCTCACCGTCGCCATGATCTCTTGCATCAACAGCTCATGACGTGCAAACCATTGAACGATAGTACCAAACAAGGTCAAATGTCGTTCTGTCAAGCATCCGGTCGTTACGGCATCCATTTTGTCCCCTGCTCCTCGGGCACGTCGGTATCAAGCACTCGTCGATGAACAACACGGCGTCACGAGCTTCAAACGTTTCACTGTTTCCCGGATCTCATGGCCGTTTCGAGACACCGGCTGCGCCAGCCCACTATAGGCCTAGCGCGCGGCGCAATTCGGCTTTGGCCTCGGCGAACTCTTTCAAGAAAGCCTGATCTTGCATAAGGACGGTCGCGAGCGCAGTGGCGGCAAGGCGGCCGGCCTCGACATCACTGGGGAAATGAACGCCAAGGATAACGCGATCGTCGCCGAACTCCCGCCCGCGCGCAAACAGCGCGGCGCTCTTTTCCGGGACCATGTTGGCAAGGACGATCGCCGTTAGATAGCCGACAGTCGAGGCCCCGCTGGGATAGGAACTGCCTCCGGGGCGCTCGCCGACGGGATGAACGTCCGTACTGACGTCGAAAGGACGCGGCCGGTTCCATGCTTCCTTTCCGGCCGAGAACGCGACCGCCGCATCGCCGCGGACCTTGCCGAGCAGCGCGGCCACTGCGGGCACGTGTTGCGCGTCGAAGTTGGAGCCGAGCACGTCCGCAAAACCGAAGATGCCGGCCGTGGCGTCATAGAGTGCGCGTTCCGATTGCGACGACATGCGAGTCTTCTGCACGGCAAGAACGGCCGCGAGGTCGCGCTTTTGCTGTTCGGATTCAGGTGCCGGTGCCGGCGGCAGGAGCTTGGTGAGATCGAGCCGATCGGGTGTGACGAAGGTCGCCTCCGCCGCCGCTGCGGGGCCGGCAAACGCAAGCACAAGACCCAGAATAACAACCGAAGACCAACTCGTCTTTCGCATGTGGGGCATCCTCCGCTTGTAATGGCACGCGCCTACACTGACGACAGCGATGATGACAACGCGCACTCCACCCCGCACCTTATGGGCCGAACTCCTGATCCGGATAGTTCGCGGCGTCCGGCACCTTGATTACCAGAAACGGATGTTCCATGCCGACATGGCAGGCATTGCAAGCTGCCGTCATCTCCCCATAGGCCGCGGTAAATCGTGCCGGATCGCCTGCCTTGATCGCCGCATCGACCGCCTTGATCGAGTCGGCGAAAATCGAGGCGACTGCCGTGTCCACGCCGATGTTACGGTAGGTCGGGATGGTCCGCCCGATACGGGCCAACGCGGCGCGCAGTTCGTCCAATTGGAACCCCGCCAGCCGCCAGTTCTTCGCTTGTCCGGCAGCGTAGAGCTTGATGTGGCGCGGCTGCACCAGCATCGTCATCAGGTCGTCCATGGCTGGCTTGAATTCCAGGATGGTGAGGCCCGGCCTCGCGGCGGGCGCCGGCGCGGCGTTTTGCGCCGCCGCCATGATCGATGCGGAGAATGCGAGCACCGCGGCGAGCGCGAACGCGGCGTAACGTTTCTGCATGGCTTTCCTCTCGAAGTCTGCTGACCGAGATCGATCTTACCCCGCGGCCTGCAAACGGTAAGATCGAGGCATCGGCAATCAAGTCTTTGTCGCATACGGGAACAGCACGTACCCGATGTAGATAACCACAAGCAGTGGCACGATCCATGTGAGGCTGCGCCATGGCAGGCGGGCCATCAGGTTGTCCGGGATGAGGGCGGCGAGAGCCGTCACGACGAGTGCCCCTAAGGCGGACGTAAAGACGAATCCGTACCAGTACATCGCTGGCGAGCCTCCGCCGAGGGGCGGAGCCTTACCCCATTGCCAAATCCCTTGGATCGGATGATAGGTCGCAAGGGTCCAGTTCAAGTCCATGGTGGGAGCGTAGATGATTGCAAAAGCAACGGCGAACACCGCCGCCAAGCGTTCCGTCCTCGTCATGACCCAAATCCTCTGATGTTGTTGATGATGTGGCCGGTCAGGAAACCCCACCATACCGCGACCGCAAGGAAGCTGGTTATCACCGCCCGCGGGACGCGGTTGGTTTCCGACGGCGAACGCCAAAACAGCCAATAGATCGGCAGCAGAGCAAGCGACAGCGCCAGCAGATGTTCCTTCATTTCGAACATGCCCTCTGGCTTGAAGTCCCGATATTCCTGTAGGACCGTCCGGACGTTGACCCGATAGGTCGGATAGATGATGGTGCCGAGCGCGAAGGTCACAAGAAACAGAATGATGATGGCGTTGGTGTAGCTCATTCCGTTGACGCCGCGGACCGCCTGAACGAAGCCGCTCGATTTCTTGGTAACGGGCCAGACGACACCGATCGCTTGATGGGTTATCGCCCCGAGCAGAAACACCGCCAATATCCCGTGGATGATGAGTAGGATTGACCACCCGACCTGCATTGCTTCACTCCCTTTTTGTTATCTGTCCGAACAAGCGCAACCGGACCGGGCAAAACGAATCCATCTTCATGATTCAACCCGGGCCATTCATCGAGATCGGTTTTCGCTCATAGCGAGCGCAAGTAGTTGAGCAGCGCCTGCTTGTCTTGTGCCCCGAGCGAAATGAAGTTGTTGATCACCGCATTGGCCTCGGATCCCGGGCTGGCATGTTGTAGGATAGCTTGGAGCAGGTCGCTGGTGCGGCCGTCATGCAGGAAGAAGATGCGCTGGCCGATTCCCCACAACGGAGCGGTACGAAACTCCTGTCCATTGGCATTGCCCTGCGTAATTCCATCCGCCAGTCCGTATCCCATGTCGTGGACTGCGAAATCGCTGAACGGCTTTAGGGTCACCGGGCCGCCGCCGTTGAGGAAGGCGAGCCCGTTTATCGCCGTCGTCTGTTGCGTCACGTGGCAGGCCTGGCAACCGATGTTATTGAAGACCACGCTCCCGCGACTGGACGAGGCCATCGCCGCTGAAGTCGGTGGATATACCGCCGCCGGGGCCGGCGTCGGCGGAGCGCTGAGACGCATAAAGGCGGAAAAATTGATAATTCCGGTCGAGAAATCGGACGCGGTGCTTCCGGTCGGAGGCGAAACTGGGTCCGTCGTGCCGAAAATGGTCATGTCTTCCGGCAGTGGGTTAAACTGGCAGCTTGGCGTCGTTTCATCGTCACGCTTGTTGGGAAAGAGCTCGTTGGTGATGCCCATCTCGACGAGGTAAGCTTCGCCTGAGAACATCAGCAAAGACTTGTTTTGCGCCTTCCACCCAAATCGGGTGATCGTGCCATCGTTGGGGCTGGTGTTGAAATGCCCCGAGATACCTAACTGCGATTTTAGCGCCGCATTTGAATTGAAAGCTGTGGTAAGGTCACGATCGGAAATGCCCTCGACCAATCCAAGGCCAAAAATCGGCGTTGGGATGCGGAAAGTGACATTGTTTGCGGCCAGCGCAGCGGCGAAATTCTCCTGCTGGATATTGCAACCCTTCGCATCCGGGCGGCCGCTTATCACATACAGCCCGTGCACTTGGCCATCAGGTGTGCCGTTCGGGTTGCGCACGAAACGAGCCTCCCGGACAGGACCATTCAACAGTGATAAACGGAGGCACGACATTTCGGGCACCATGCAGGGTCGCAACCGCCACCTGGGGATTAACCTTTGGGCTTGAGCCGCCGGCGGCGGGCTGCGCATGGCAGCCGGCACATGAATTGAGATTGTATCGCGGGCCCAGGCCTGGGCCGCCGTTGGTCAAGCCGGGCGGCGCATCGTTGATGCTGCCCGTTACGGAAAAAACCGACGTAAAGAAAACTTGGGCGGCTTGGAAAAAGCCCGCTTGACCGGGTTGGGATCCCCCGCCGGGGATCAGATTAGGGAGCGGGCCGCCGGCCCCGGGAGGACCTCCGCGAACGCCCGGGTCCTGCACAACTTGCGCCGATGCCGATCCCGACAAGGACGCCGCCGCGACCATTGCGCTCATGACACCGGCCAAAAGCCGAGCGTGGATAAGACATAGGCTTGGCACAAGTGCCCTCTGGATGCGTGTGCGATACGGGCGCAGCCGCGACGGCACCAATTCGGCGACGCCATATTCGCTCAGAAATCTCGCTCACCCTCTCTCCCCTCTCTTTGATGGTGTTGATCGCCGCACGTTGCTAACGGCAACCGCGCCAGCGTTCGGTCAAAGACCTCCCCCGGAGGCACTCACGCCAATCCAAGCGATCCGATCGGCGCTGCCATACTCCAGTTGGCGGGGACATGTTGCTTGCTTCCGCGATAGCAAGCTAATGCTATTTTTCTATAGCGCTATAGCTTCAAAGAATAGGGGCGACATGATGCAGACGGAACTCGTCAGCCACCGGCTCAAGTTGCAGCACTTGAAGGTCGTGATGGCGGTGGCGGAATGGGGCAGCATGGCGCGAGCCGCCAAGCATCTCGCGATCACGCAGCCGGTCGTGTCGAAAGTGATAGCCGATCTCGAAGACATGCTCGGCGTGCGCCTGTTCGATCGCAGCCCCCAGGGCGTCGAGCCGACGCCTTACGGCCGCGCCTTGCTCAGGCGCAGCATCGCGATTTTCGATGATCTCAGAACAAGCGTGGACGAGATCAAGTTCATGGCCGACCCCACGGCGGGGGAGCTGCGGATCGGCAGCACGGAACCGCTGCTCGCGGGCTTGGGCGCCGCCGTGATGGAGCGGCTGTGGCAGCAATACCCACGCATCGATTTTCGGGTGGTGCAAGCGGACAGTGCGATGCTCTTGAGCCGCGACCTGCCCGAGCGGCGGATCGAGCTCGCGATCGTTCCGCTGGTCCGGCCCTCCGTTAGCGAAGACCTGGAGGCAACGATTCTGTTTCGAGACCATTTGCGGCTGGTGGTCGGCTTGAAAAGCCGATGGGCCCACCGGCGCCGGATGACCTTGGCGGAACTGATCGACGAGCCTTGGTGTCTGGCACCATCGTCCATCGGAACATTGGTGTCCGACGCACTCCGGGCCAACGGCTTGAAGATGCCGCGCGTCGCCGTGACGACCACGACCGCGCACCTCCTCTTTCGATTGCTCGAAAGCGGCCGCTTCGTCGGACATTTCGGCGACGGCCTGCTGGAATTCTATGCGAACCGCTTCGCGCTCAAGAAATTGCCCATTGACCTTCCGATAGAGCCATTTGCGGTCGCAATCGTGACGCTGAAAAATCGAACCATCAGCCCGGTGGCGCAGCTTTTCATAGATTGCGCCCGAGACGTCGCCCGACCCTTGGCAAATCGACGAACAAGTCCCGCTGGGGTTTGAACCGGCTGCATTAGAACGCGGCGGTGAATGCGCGTGATGTCTACTCCAATGACGTCACGGAATTCCCGGATCATTCCTGTTTGGCACCCGAGAACTTGACCACTTTTGCCCATTTCTCGGTTTCAGTTGCCACAAATGTGCCGAACTCGGCCGGGGTGAAGAGCAATGGCGTGGTGCCCAGCTCGCCGAGCCGCGTCTTGATCCGGGGATCGGTGAGACCTGCATTGATCTCCTTGTTGAGCCTGTCGATGATCTCGACCGGCGTGTTCTTCGGCACGCCGGCGCCCCACCAACTACCCGCCTCGAAGCCCGGCACGAAATCGCCCATGATGGGGACGTCCGGCAGCGCTTCCGAGCGCGTCGCTGTGGTCACGGCCAGCGCGCGCAGTTTGCCCGCCCTGATGTATTCGATGGACTGGGGTATGGTGTCGAACATCACCTGGACCTGACCGCCAAGCAGGTCGATCAGCGCAGGCGCGCCGCCACGATACGGCACATGCACCATATTGATACCGGCCATCATCTTGAACAGCTCGCCGACCACATGGAGCGAACTGCCGTTGCCGCCCGACCCGTAACTGAGCTTGCCCGGATTGGCCTTCGCATAGGCGATAAACTCCGCAACCGTCTTGGCCGGGACTGCCGGATTCACCTCCATGACATTGGCCACGCGAACCATGCCGGCGACGAGTTCGATATCGCGGATGAAATCAAAATTGAGCTTTTTGTACAGCGTTGCATTGATCGCATTGGCCGCAAGGACGATGAGGATCGTGTATCCGTCCGGGGGTGCACGCACGACCGCCTCGGTGGCGATATTACCGGCGGCGCCCGGTCGGTTCTCGACGATGAATGGCTGGCCGAGCCGCTCCGACAACCATTGACCCAGCAGGCGCGCAACGATATCCACCGACCCGCCGGGGGCAAGCCCGACCACGATGCGCACAGGCCGCGCCGGATAGGTCTGCGACCATGCGATGCGCGGGACGGCCGGGGAAGCGACAGCACCCGCGGCGAGATGTAGAAATTGGCGGCGTAGAAATCTCATGGTAAGGCTCATCGCGTCCCGATTTGCCACGCCGAAAGCCCAGTCCTCGCACCGCAGGCCGGCTAGCCTTTTAAAGGTTAGCTCCGAGGATCACAAGTCTCGAAACCGGGCGGCACAGACATTCACTTTAGAAGCATTACAATTATATATTCTGCCCCCTTTCCCAGACTTCGCTGGGAAAGGGCGTTTCGCATTCGGCAAACAGCGCATGTCGTGCCCTCTAACTTTCCGGTGTAACCTGAACGCATGGGCGAAGGGGCTATACGGGCAGTCCCACCACATGCGCCCAATGCGCAGCCCGCCTCCGGTTTGCCTAGTGGATAGAAAGCGTTCAGCGCCTTTCGATCCCACGCCGTCGTAGCTCTCCTCCGGCAGCGCGGCATCGTCCTCGGAAAATGCGTCGAACGCGACGATGTACCGCCGCGAAGGCGCTTGCGCGCCCCGGCACCTCCTTCGCCGAAGGCTGGAGGCGATCGGGGATGCGCTGCCGATTTCGAAGAGCCTCCCGGATTCTTGGCCCGAACCTTGAATGCGATGCAAGGCCGGAGTGGAGCATTCTTCAATCGCCTGCTCTGGTGTAAAGTCGGTCCGGATGATTTCGGCCGACCGGAGAGGATGATCATGATTCGTGCTAGCCAAATATCTGGGATTGCGGCTGCAGCCGTGACGATGTTGGTTCTTGGCGCCGCGGCGCTCGCGCAAGTCACGCCGCCTCCCGCGCCATTGCCGCCGACCATGACCATCACCACGCCGGGCTATCCGCCGCTCGGGCCGCCCGACCCGGCGCTGCGCATCGCGCCGGTGCCGGTCGGCAAGACCGTGCATCTTCTCCCGGCGACGCTCGAAACCACCCAATGGGGCTGGTTCGACAATGCGCAAGCCCCGGTGCTGCGGGTGCATTCCGGCGACACCGTGGTGATGGAAACCTTGATGCACGCCCACAACCAGATCGTGCCCGGCACCACCATCGATCAGATCAAGAAGCTGCGCACCGATTTTCCCGGCCGCGGCCCGCACTCCCTGACGGGGCCGATCTACATCGAGGAGGCACAGCCGGGCGACGTCCTCAAGGTGACGCTGAACAAAATCGTGCCGCGGGCCTACGCGACGAACTTCAATGTCCCCGGAATGTTCGGCGAGTTTCCGAACGTCTACCAGGACGGGCAGGTCAAATACCTCTATCTCGATCTGGAGACCATGACGACCGAGTTCTTGCCCGGCATCGTGTTGCCGGTGCGGCCGTTCCCCGGCACGATGGGTGTCGCCCGCCGGGAGCCGGGGCGTTATTCCAGCGTGCCGCCCGGCGCCTATGGCGGTAACATGGATATCCGCGACTTCGTAGCTGGAACGACACTTTACGTGCCGGTGTTCGTGCCGGGCGCCCTGCTATGGAGCGGTGATTCGCACGCCGGCCAGGGCAATGGCGAAGTCAACCTTACGGCGCTCGAAACCGCATTCAAGGAGTTGAGTGTGACTGTCGAAGTGATCAAGGGAATGCCGCTCGACAATCCCCGGATCGAAACGCCGAAATCCTGGATTACCATGGGATTCGACCAGGATCTCAATCTCGCTTGGGCGCAGGCCAAGGCCCAGACCATCACGCTGCTGGCGCAGCTGCGCGGGATTTCGGCCGCGCAAGCCGAGAGCATGATGCCGGGCACCTCGGATTGCCGGATCTCGCAGGTCGTCAATGTGAAGAAAGGCATCCATTGCCTCAGCCCCAAGGATGCGGGTGCCACCGAGGATATGGAGCGCCCGATCGCGGAGACCGCGGATTATTATGTTTCATACGCTCGCGATCCCGACCTCAACAAAGCGATGGATTCCGCCTCCATGGGCATGATCGCCTTGCTGGAAACCGAAAAGAAAATCGCTCGGCTCGATGCCTACGGTCTCGCCAGCGCCGCAATGGATTGCAGAATCGGCGCCATGACGGATGCGGATAAGAACGTTCACTGCCTGATGCCCAAGAAGATCTGGGCCCCAATCGGACGCACGCCATGAGGCCGGCCGGCTGGTGTGATGCGATGTTAGTGTCCGGCGCCTGCCCAAGCGCAACACATGATCGTGAGGGTGAGTTTGCGGCGATTGACGCCGCGCCATATTTGAACTGTCATAGTCCGATGACGGACCGGCCGAGATCCCAGAAGCCGCGCGCCGATCGCGCGCTGCCCGTAAGCTCAAGGAAAGACAACATGGCGATGGTTCCAAGACGATTTATCGGGGCGGCGGCGGGCGCGGCGCTGTTCATGCTCGGTGCGACGCCAGGCTTCACCCAGCAGGCCAACCCGCACGGCACCACGATGCCGAGCGCGGAGACCTTCCGGCAGCTCGAAGTGCTGGGCAAGATTCTTGACATCGTTCGGTCGGACTACGTCGATAAGGAGGACGACCAGAAGCTGATTACGGCCGCCATTAATGGCGTGCTCGGTGCGCTCGACCCGCATTCGAGCTACATGGACGCCAAGAGCTACCGCGACATGCAGGCCGACACCAGCGGCCGGTTCGGCGGTCTCGGCATGCAGGTCAACATGGAGGACGGCCAGCTCAAGGTCGTGTCCCCCATCGACGACACGCCCGCCGCCAAGGCCGGCGTCCAGGCCGGTGACACGATCAGCGAAATCGACGGTGCACCCGTCAAGGGGCTGACGCTCGCCCAGGCGGTGGAAAAGCTGCGCGGTGCGCCCGGCAGCGACGTGAAGATCCAGATCACGCGCAAGGATCGCGAGCCATTCGACCTGACGCTGACGCGGCAGATCATCCGAGTGAGCTCCGTGCGCCATGAACTCGAAGGCGGCGACGTCGGTTATATTCGGATCACCCAGTTCAACAGCAATGCTTATGAAGGCATGAAGCAGGCGATCGATGCGATGGCCAAGCAGGTGCCGATCGACAAAATGAAAGGTTACATTATCGACCTGCGCAATAATCCGGGGGGTCTGCTCGACCAGGCCGTTCGGATTTCGGGAGCGTTCCTGACCAGCGGCGAAATCGTCTCTGTGCGCGGCCGCAACGCCGATGACGTGCAGCGCTTTACCGCCGCCCCCGGCGACCTCATCGAGGGCAAGCCGCTCATCGTGCTGATCAATGGCGGCTCGGCCTCGGCCTCGGAAATCGTCTCCGGCGCGCTGCAGGATCAGAAGCGCGCGACCATCATCGGCACGCGAACCTTCGGCAAGGCGTCGGTACAGACCATCATCCCGCTCGGCCAGGGCAACGGCGCGCTGCGGCTGACGACGGCACGCTATTATACTCCCTCGGGGCATTCGCTGCAGGCACAGGGGGTCGCACCCGACATTGAGGTGCTGCAGGACGAACCGCCGGAAGTCGCCGCGCAAACCGCAGCCGCCAAGACCCGCAGCGAATCGAACCTGCCGGGGCATCTCAAGGCTGAGGGCGAGGAGCAGAGCGGCTCGCAGTCTTACGTTCCGCGGGACGAAAAGGACGACAAGGCGCTGCAGGAGGCGCTTGCCCTCATCCGCGGCACCGCGACCAATCCGGCCTTCCCGCCCAACCCGAAGCAGGCGGCGGTGGAGCGCGACCCTTCCAAGCCGCAGACACCGTAACGCCCGCTCGGACTATCGGCTTAATTGGTGGCCATCGCCCGCAGAGCGGGCGATGGCTTTTATATTTTCGCCGCAGGCAGCAAATGGCGCCCGCACCTGGCATTCGACGGCAAGAGGGCGGCTCGAACGCGGTGGTATTTTCTCTTCAGGAGCTTGATTCCAATCTAAAGATTCTCGCAGCGAGGCATCTTGCAAATTATTTTTGCAGGGTGTATGCAAGGTGACCATTGGCGCCGGACATCTTCGGCGAGGCACAAAGGACTTGGATATGCCACAAGCGAAGCGCGTTTCGAAGCGAACGTCCCGTAAGGCAGCGGTTCCGATGTTGGGGGCTGCTGGGCTGTCCTTATCACTTGTGGGGGTCTCCGCGGCAACGACCGGCGGACCGGTCGCAGACGTGCAAACGGCACGTAATCCGGCGCCCGCACCGGAAGTGACGCTCGGCGAAGAGGAAATTTCCGACGTGACCTTGTCGACATTTTTCGTGTTCGATAAGGAAAATACCGGAAGAGTTCAAGGCAGCGAGCTGGCATGGGGCTGCCGGGGTTGCGGCGGTTGCCGGGGCTGCGGTGGCTGTGCCAGGGCCTGCGGCGGCTGTCGGGGCTGCGGTGGTGGCTGCGGCTGCTGTTTGTCATGGGGTTCCTGCCGCCTCTGCTAGTTTTTCAAGTCCTGCCGATGGTCATGATCGGCGCCGCGACGGCCGGGTTTTGCAGGTTTCACTCGGCTGGTCGCAACCTTGCGGGTACATTGATGTGGATGACTGCCCGTGGGCCGTCATCCCGATTTGTGAAACGCTGGCGCCCGAGCGACATCACGCTGCTTCGGCATACGGAAAATACCCCGTCTGCCGGCGGTAACGTGGATGAACGGCGAAGGTGCGCGTAGTTACATCATGAACGGCGATAAAGGGATCAGTTTTACCGACAGCAAGGATATTCCGCACTTCGCGCCGAATTTTTCCGTCTATCTGTTGCCGCCGGACGTGGTGTGCCTGTATTCCGAGAACCGAAAGTTCTTTCTGCACGGCGAACTCTATTGTGCTATCGCCACCGCTATCGGCGAGGGTGGCCCGAGCTTTCGGGACCTGTTCCGCGCGCTGCAGCGGGATTTTCCGGCGGATAAAATCCAGGAAGCGCTGAAGCGGCTGGTCGACCGCCGCTATGTGGTATCGGCATCGCGTAATTCCAAGCCAAGCGATTCCAGTGGAGTCGTGGCCGGGTATTGGGCGAGCCTCGGTCTGCCGCCCGAGACTGCGGAGAGCAATCTGCGGTTGACGCGTGTGCGTATCGATTCCGTTGACGTCGATGGCGCGCCGGAGCTCGGCGCCGCCCTCAGTGCGCTCGGGGTTAGGGTGGTCAAGCGCTCCCCCGACCTGACCATCACGCTGGTCAATGATTATCTCGACCGCCGGCTGGCCGAATTGAACCGGCAACATCTGGCGGACCATACCCCTTGGCTGCTCGCGCAGCCTTCCGGTATTTTTCCCCTGGTGGGGCCCGTGTTCACCCCCGGCCAGGGCGCCTGCTGGACCTGCCTTGCGGATCGGATGCAACGCAACCGGGAGATCAAGGCGCTGCTTGACCGCAGAGAGGCCCGTTGCGTCGCGGTTTCGCCTTTAACTCGGCACCTGCTCGGAGAGAGCGGCGTCCAGCTTGCAGCCGTCGAGATCGCCAAGGCGATCGCCACCGCATTTCGCACCGATCTGCGCGATCACATCGTCAGCCTCGACCTTATGGGCGCGGCTATCGTGAAGCATTTTGTGGCGGCCCGCCCGCAATGTCCGAGCTGCGGCCGCAAGAAGCTGCGGGACCCGCGCCGGGCACCGGCGCCGATTGCGCTTGGCGCCGGTGGCAAGCTGGTGATGACCAGCGGCGGCTATCGCACCGTTTCACCGCGGGCAACCGTTGCGCGATTCCGCAAGCATGTAAGCCCCCTCACCGGCGTGGTCTCGCGGCTCGAACGGATCGAAGCCGATTTGCCTATGAACACCAACTTCCATGCCACCCACAATTTTTCCGGACCGGCCATGACGGTCCAGGAACTGCGGGCCGGGCTGAGTGGCGGCAGCTTCGGCAAGGGCAGCACCGCCGAGCAGGGCGAAGCCAGCGCCTTGATGGAGGCAATCGAGCGCTATTCCGGGATTTTTCAAGGCGACGAGATCAAGGCAAAACGCCGGTTCACGGATTTCCCGGCAGGCGAGGCGATTCTACCCAACGACGTGCTGCTGTTCAGCGACGCGCAAACCCGGCAACGTCAGGCGATGGCGGCCGATGCCAATCATGGGCATACGGTTCCGGCCGTGTTCGATCCATCGGCCAAGATCGAGTGGTCGCCGGTCTGGTCGCTGCGCGACGAACGGTTCAAACACCTTCCGACCAGCCTGCTGTATTTCTTCCACCCGGACAAGGCCGGCTACCGCGCCGACTCCAACGGCTGCGCGGCCGGCAACACGATCGAGGAGGCCATCGTCCAGGGCTTCCTCGAGCTGGTCGAGCGGGATGCCTACGCGATCTGGTGGTATAATCGCGTGCAGCGGGCAGAGGTGGACCTCCGTCAGTTCGACGATTCCTACGTCCGCGATCTGCAGGCGCAGCTTGCCCAAACCGGACGCCGGCTGTGGGTGCTCGACGTCACCAGCGACCTCGGGGTTCCGACCTTCGTGGCAGTCACGCATTGGATGAACAACGGTCAGGAGAACATCGAGTTCGGTTCCGGCGCGCATTTCGATCCCCGCATTGCGGTGCTGCGGGCGCTGACGGAGCTGAATCAATTTCTGTCCATCGGTCTCATGGGCGGCGGCAAGGGTGATAAATCGAGCCTGGACGGCACCACGCCGTTCCGGCTGCAGGACCATCCGTATCTGGCGCCGAGCGGCAATCCGACGCTCCAAGCGGGCTCCGGCGCGTTATTCAGCGATCTGGACACGCGCGCGCAGGTGAGCGCCTGCGTCGATATCGCCAAGCGCGCGGGCCTCGATTTCCTTGTTCTCGATCAGACGCGCCCGGACATCGAGGTCCCGGTGGTTCGGGTGATCGTTCCGGGACTGCGGCATTTCTATCGCCGCTTTGCGCCCGGCCGGCTTTATGACATTCCGGTCAAGCTCGGATGGCGGGAACAGCCGATAGCCGAAGACGAACTCAATCCAATTCATCCCCATACCTAAAGGGGATCGTGGCTTGCGCGGTCCCGGCAGCAAGCGAGCGCGACCGGCGCCGCCAACGATTTCCGCCCGGCTCGGCGGGCACGTTACGCTCGAGGCGCAGCCGAATGGCACCATCGTCGCCCGCTTTCATGGCTATGCGGTCGGCTTGGGAATGTTCAGCGCGGACGCGGCGGAACGCGCGCAGGACTTGCGTAACGGCTTGCCGCTCGCCGCATCGGCCTCCAGCAACCAACCTATCGACCAAGAGATCGATCAGCTGATCCGGCGATTGGCGAGCCGCGGCTTGGTGGAATACCGCCTCGTGCGTGCGCAAATGGACGCGGATGCGATCGTTATCGAACCGCAGATGGCGGATTATTGGCCCAGGATGGCGCCGCTCGATAACACCGACACGCTCGTGCTGTCGCGGTTCGCCTATATGCGCCGGCGCGGCAATGATATGGTTTTGGAATCGCCGCGCGCCGGCGCGTTGTTTCGGATTTGCGATCCGAAGCTCGCGGCCGCCGTCGCGAGCCTTTCCACGCCGCAACAGATCCAACAGCTGCAAGGGCAGGACGGTTTTCCGGGCGGCGAGTTCTTCGCCCTGCTGGTGGATTGCGAAATCCTTTTCAAGGTCGGTGTAGGCGACAGTGGTCTGCGGCCCGCCGAGGGCGATGCCGATCTTGTGCTGTGGGATTTTCACGATCTGCTGTTCCACACCCGCAGCACGCAAGGCCGGCACGCCAACCCGGCAGGTGGCGTTTATGCCTATGCGGCAACCATGCCGCCGCTGCCGGCGGTGAGGCCCCGCTGGGCGGGCAAAAAAATCGACCTGCGCAAATTCCAAGACATGGCGTCGCAAACGCCATCGCCGGTCGCGAAACTCTTGCGGGAGCGGCATTCGACCCGCGATTTCGATGCCCGGCGGCCGATCACGCTCGCGGAGCTGGCGCAATTTCTCGCTGTCAGCGCGCGCGTTCATGCGAAATCGAAATACCGAGCCGATCTCGGCGCCGGCGGCCCGATGGTCGGCTACGCCGCGCGGCCTTATCCCTCGGCGGGTTCGGCCTATGAACTCGAGCTCTATCTGGCCGTTGACACCTGCGAAGGGCTCGCGCGGGGATTTTATCATTACGACGCCGGCGGACACGCGCTGATGCCGATCGATACCCGCCCGCAAGAGCTTGAAGCGCAGTTGAAGGCGGCGGAATTCGCCATGGGGGCGGAAGCCGCGCCGCAAATCCTGATCACCATCGCGGCCCGCTTCGGCCGGGTTTCATGGAAATATAGTTCCATCGCCTACGCGCTGATCCTGAAGGATGCCGGCGTGCTGATCCAGACGCTCTACCTGGCCGCGACGGATTTGGGGCTCGGCGGCTGCGCGATCGGGACCACCGATATCGATCTGTTCGCCAAGATGACGGGGCTCGAATTCCATGTCGAAGGTCCGGTCGGGCAATTCGCGCTTGGCCGCGGCTAGGCCCGATACCGTTCACTTTCACCGAGCTTCGCGCGTCCCCTCTCCCCATCGTTCTTTACGATGGGGAGAGGGTTAGGGTGAGGGGCAGGTGCCCGCCGAGACTTCGGGGATACCTGTGCATTCGCTGCCGCTACAAAGAGGCGGCCGGTCGCGCCGCCGGGGCGCGTTCCGGCCCCTCACCCTGACCCTCTCCCCACGGCGTGAAGAACGCCGCGGGGAGAGGGGACGTGCGCATCTCCGGGCCAAGTGAACAGAATTGCGGCGAGAAGGGTGGTCCAGCGCGAGCACATCGGCGGGATTTTTGGCGCGGCTGTCGCTGGTCTCCGACAACATACAGTTTGTAAACATCTGCGACGTCATCGTGACGGACCGTGATGTTCGGCTCCGACCATCCGGCCGGCGACCGTGCCGGTCGCGTTCGACGCATGATCCGTGAAATCGCCATAACGCCGTGCGACGCCCCGGTGCGACAATGAGGGATCAACCGCGGTGGGCCGGCGCTTCGTCATTATCATGGCTGTCATTCTTGCGGCCGCGACCGGCGCCGGCTGGTGGTGGACGACGCACCAGTCCGTGCCGACCGAATGGCAGGGCTATGCGGAGGCGGATTTCATCAAGGTCGGCCCGACCCAGCAGGGCCTACTCACGGCCCTATATGTCCAGCGCGGCAGCGCCGTCACGGTCGGGACGCCCTTGTTCGACCAGGACGATACCAACGACCGGGCGGCGCTCGATCAGGTCAAGCGGCAGCTCGGTCAGGCCGAACAGCAGCTTGCCAACCTGGAGTCGGGCGGCAAGCTCACCGAGATCCAGCAGGCGGAGGCCAATCTCGCCGACCAGCAGGCCGCGCGCGACAAGATCCAGATCGACCTGAAGCGCAACGAGGAATTGGTGAAGATCGGCGGCGTGTCGCGCCAGATCGTGGACGAAGGGCGCGCGGATTTGCGTTCCGCCACCGCAAAAATCCAATCGCTCGAAGCCGCATTGGCGCAGTTGCGGGCCCCGATGGGCCGCGAGCGCGAGATCATGGCACAGCAGGCGACCGTCGAAGCCGCGCGCGCCGCGGTCGTGCTGGCGCAATGGCATGTCGATCAGCGCCACGTCGCGTCGCCGGTCGCCGGCACCGTCGCCGATGTGCTGGCCCGCCCCGGCGAGACCATTCCGGCCGGCGGTCCCGTGGTGTCGCTGCTGCCGCCGGAAAATATCTTTGTCCGCTTCTTCGTGCCGGAGACGCGGCTTGCGGAGGTCCATCGCGGCGACAAGGTGGCGCTGCTGTGCGACCGCTGCCCGGCCGATTTCACCGCCACTGTCTCGTTCATCTCGCCGCAGGCCGAATACACCCCGCCGGTGATCTACAGCGAAGCGAGCCGCGCCAAGCTCGTCTACCTGGTGGAAGCGCGCCCGCCGCCCGAGCGCGCTGCGCTGATCAATCCCGGCCAGCCGATCGCGGTGCGGCCGCTCGGGGGAGGGGTGCGGTGAGGGGCGAACAACGACCATTTATGCGGACCGAACGGCCGTCGCCACGTTACGTGTTGACGCCGTTATAGTGCTGAGGAAAATATGCTTTGCGAAAGGCATGTCATGGGCGCGGCACGACAACACGACGTCGATTTTTACCGGTGGACACAGGAACAGGCCGCGCTGTTGCGCGGCATGTCGCGCAATTCGTGCCCGCTCGATCTCGATCACCTGGCGGAGGAGGTCGAGGACATGGGTCGCGACGACATCCGTGCCATTTCCAGTCTGCTGCGTCAGACGATCACCCATTTGTTGAAGATCGTCATCGACCCCGATGCTGCGCCTGTCAACCATTGGTTCGACGAAATCATGGCTTTCCAGGGAGATGCCGTTCTAGCATTCTCCCCCGGCCTCAAGCAACGTATCGACATCGAGACGATCTGGCGGGTCGCCTGCAACGGTGCCACGCGCTCGCTTGAAAAGCATGGCGTTGCAGTCCCGCCATTGCCGGAGCGCTGTCCGTTATCACTCGAGGAGCTTCTCGATCCGAAGTTCGACCCTGATGCGGCGGTAAAGGTACTCGGCGCGGCGATCAAAGCAGCTACTCCTGACAGCGGCAGCTAACGTGCAAAACACCTCCATCGACCTGTTTTTGGACGGCAAAGTGCTGGCTGACGAAATCGATGATTTTGTTGACGCTTGGCATAAAAAGCCGAGCGGTGCACCGCTGCATGATTTTCTCGGCCTGGACAAATCGGAATACGCTTTATGGCTTCGCGACCCCGATGCTGTGGCAGGGATTGCCAAGGCGCGACGAAAGCGTTTCCCGTTCCCTGCTAATGCCCTGTGACCTATCTTGCGCAAAAAACAAAGATTTCTTCGTGCTTGGCGGTCGATTTTAGCGCCCAGCCTTGCGCCGTAATTCTTTTGTTCTTGGTCAAATTATTTATAATGAGATCGCTATCCGGACGGAAGATCGCCGCTCCTTTATTTTGATCGCCTGTAACATCCCCATCCTCGTAGTCGTGAAAGTATGTCAGCGATCGAAAGAGAATTTCGCCATCAGCAAAGGCTTCCATTTGCGCTCCGAATAATATTTAAACAAGCCGCGGCGCATACGAGGATCCTTTGGTCTCGGACAGAACGATTGCGTATTGCGATGAATCAAGGACAAGCTGCAGGGCTTTCTTAAGCGGTGGTCGTCAATCAATATGACAAGAAGATTGCAGTTTAATAACAGTTTTGATAAGAATTCTGATGAATATGGTACAAGCGGCCGCCGTGCACCTGCCGAAAGGTTGTATGCGGCGCAATTCAGCCGCCGAAATCTGCCGTGCCACCACTCCGGCCCGCGCAAACTCCATCCGCGGTGCGGCGTCCAAGGGCTTGATCCGTGCGCCTGGAAACGAGGTGCTCGCCAAAGCCGATCGCGTGACTATTTGATAAGCGGCCCAAGTGACAAGGCTATCTTACCGTGAAGATTGAAATGCCTATCGCAAAGGACACCAACGCGCTGGTTGTACCGCCAGCTCCGGACTACGTCATCGACGTCCATGATCTGTGCAAGAGTTTTGGCGCCCTGAAAGTCGTCGAGGGGCTGAGCCTGCAGGTCGCCAAGGGCGAGATCTGCGGCTTTCTCGGCGCCAATGGCAGCGGCAAGACCACCACCATCCGGATGCTGTGCGGCCTCCTGGTCGCTGACGGCGGCTATGGTACCTGCCTGGGGCTCGACATCATCCGGCAGGCGCCGCTGATCCGCCGCAACGTCGGCTATATGACGCAGAAATTCAGCTACTACGACGATCTCACGGTGTTCGAAAATCTCGACCTGGTGGCGAGCGTCTACGAGATGCCGCACGGGCGCGAGGCGGTGCGAAACATCATGGACCGCATGGGCCTCGCGGATCGCCGCGACCAGCTTGCCGGCCAATTGTCGGGCGGCTGGAAACAGCGCCTGGCGCTGGCCGCCTGCATCCTGCACGAGCCGCAACTGCTGCTGCTCGACGAGCCGACCGCCGGCGTCAACGCCAAGGCGCGGCGGGAGTTCTGGGACCTCATCCACGACATGGCCGGCGAAGGGCTCACCGTGCTGGTGTCGACGCACTACATGGACGAGGCCGAGCGCTGCAACCGCATCGTCTATCTCGCCCGCGGGCGGATCGTGGTGCAGGGCTCGGCCGAGGAGGTTTCGCGCGGTGCTGGCCTCATCACTTATGAGGCGACCGGCGCCGATATCGATGCCGCGGCCCGCAGCTTGCGGCGTATGCCGGGCGTCGAGGCGGCTGCCGTGTTCGGGCGCGCGCTCCACGTCGCCGGCACCGACCGCGCTCCACTCGAACGCGCGATCCGCGACGGCGCCTTCGCGGCGCTGGCGTGGCGCGAAGTCGAGCCGCGGCTGGAAGACGTCTTCATCCACATGCTGAGCATGAAGGGGGAGTAGCCATGCTCTCGTTCCGGCGGCTCTACGCCCTGCTGCGCAAGGAATGGATCCAGATCACCCGCGATGCCATCACGCTGCGGTTCATCGTGGCGCTGCCGATCGTGCAGCTGTTCCTGTTCGGCTTCGCGATCAATACCAATCCGCAGCATTTGCCGACCGGGCTGCTGCTGGCGGAGAATTCCAAATACGAACGCACCATCGTGGCGGCGCTGCGCAACAGCGGCTATTACGACATCCGCATGCTGGCGAGCGAAGCCGAGGCCGAGCGCGCGCTGGCGCAGGGCGACCTGATGTTCGTCGTCGCGTTTCCGCCGAATTTCGACCGCTCAGTCGATCGCGGCGACACAGCCGCAAGTGCTGATCGACGCCGATGCCACCGACCCGAGCGCCATCGGTTACGCGACCGCGGCGCTGGCCACCATCGCCAATGTGCTCGATCGCGACCTGCCGCCGGTGATGCGCGCGAGCCCGGCGACGCCGGCATTCCAATTCGTCATCCACGCCCGCTACAATCCCGAGCAGCTCACGGTGCTCAACACCGTGCCGGGGCTGATCTGCATCGTGCTGATGATGTTCGACCTTGTTCATGACCACGCTGTCGATCACCAAGGAGCGCGAGCGCGGCACCATGGAGAACCTGCTCGCCATGCCGGTGCGGCCGGTCGAGGTGATGCTGGCAAAAATCGTGCCCTATGTGCTGATCGGCTACATCCAGGTGTTTCTCATTCTCATCAGTTCGGCGGTGTTCTTCCAGCTGCCGCTGCGCGGTTCGATCCCGACGCTCTTGGCCGCACTCGGCCTGTTCATCGGCGGCAACCTGGCGCTCGGCATTACGTTCTCCACGGTGTCAACCAACCAGATGCAGGCCATGCAGTTCGCCCAGTTCACCCTGATGCCGTCGTTCCTCTTGTCCGGCTTCATGTTTCCGTTCCGCGGCATGCCGCAATGGGCGCAGTGGATCGGAGAAATCTTCCCGACCACCCACGCGATGCGGATCGTGCGCGGCGTGCTGCTCAAGGGCAACGGCGCCGAGCAAATCCTCCCCGAACTGTGGCCGATCGCGCTGTTCATGGTGGCCGCCGTATCGATCGCGGTGTGGTGCTATCGCGAGACGCTGGAGTAAGGGCGGATCGTGATCGCATCGGCCGGCCGGCGTCGGCGCCTTCACCCCTTGGCGCGCATGATCGCTTGCGTGATGAACCGCCGGGCCTCGACGGCATCGCCCCAGCCGACCAGCTTGACCCACTTGCCCTCTTCCAGATCTTTGTAATGGGCGAAGAAATGCTCGATCTGCTGCAGCGCGATCGCCGGCATGTCGGTGTAGTTCATGACATGGGCGTAGCGTTTGGTGAGCTTCGGGGTCGGCACGGCGATGATCTTTTCGTCGCCCCCGGCATCGTCCTCCATTTTCAACACGCCGATCGGCCGCACGTTGATGACGGCGCCCGGCATGATCGGACGGGTGTTGGCTACCAGCACGTCGATCGGGTCGCCATCGTCGGATAAGGTGTGCGGAACGAAGCCATAATTGCCCGGATAGCGCATCGCCGTATACAGGAAGCGATCGACCACGAGGGTGCCGGCCGCCTTGTCCATTTCATATTTGATCGGCTCGCCGCCGATCGGGACCTCGACGACGACGTTGACGTCATCCGGCGGATTGTAGCCTATCGCAATAGCGTCAATTCGCATTCCGGTTACCTTTCGGGTATCGCCGGCCCGACCGGCCGGCCCGGCGGATGATGCCACGAATCATGCCGTCGGCCTGCACCCGCGCCGCTGCGGCACGACCGGGGAAGGGCTCGGGCGCGGTACAACTCCCTCTTCCGCTTGCGGGGGCTTGCCGGGAACCGGAGAGGGGGCAATTCGCGACGTTGTTGGGCGTGATACCCCCCTAACCCCTCCCCGCTGTGCAGACATCAAGGGATCCTTAACCGATGGACGCCCTCACTTTGTTCGGCCTATTCGCCGTCACGGCGATGCTGGTATGCTATGCAATGGAAGACCGCAGTGCATGGTACGTCCTCGGGTTTGGCGTCGGCTGCGCGCTCGGATCGATTTATGGATTCCTTCAAGGAGCTTGGCCATTCGGGGTCGTTGAGGCTATTTGGGCGGGTGTAGCGGTGCGGCGATGGCGGACGAGGATGACGAATGGCTGAGCCTCACGCCTGAAGCTTGCGGCCAGAGCCGGCGTTAACGCGCGCAACTTCCGCGGCGGCGCCCGCTCTTCCTCAGCTTGCCACCGCCTACGGCTGAACCGGGGTTCCACCAGATTTGTGCTAAGGTTGGGGTATGGCGATCTCCATCGAACAAGCGTCCCTCAATCTTGCGGTTGCGCTCGGACTGAGCGCGGTGATCGGCTTCGAGCGCCAGTGGCGCAACCGGCTCGCCGGCCTGCGCACCAATACGCTGGTCGCGCTCGGCGCCGCGACGTTCGTCACGTTCGGGCAGCTGTTTCCAGGCGATGCCGACCCGACCCGGGTCGCGGCCCAGGTGGTGTCGGGGATCGGCTTCCTGGGCGCGGGCCTGATCTTCCGCGAAGGCCTGAATGTGCGCGGGCTCAACACCGCCGCCACGCTGTGGTGCTCAGCTGCCATCGGCGTCACCGCCGGCGGCGGCCACCCTCTTTACGCCACGGTCGCCACCGGCTTCGTGGTGTTCGTCAATCTGCTGCTGCGCCCGATCGTCAATTTCATCAACCGCCAGCCGCTGACGTCAACGGAGCTTGAGATCGGCTATCGGGTGTCCGTCACCTGCCGGGGTACGGATGAAGCGCATATCCGCGCGCTGCTGCTCCAGGGCGTCGCCAACTCCGGCCTGGCGCTGCGGCGTCTCGACAGCAATGATTTGGAAGGAACCGACCGGGTCGCGGTCACGGCGCTCGTAACCGCGCCACACCGGATCGATACCGACGTCGAGCGTATCGTCGGCCGGCTCAGTCTGGAGCAGACGGTCTCCGCCGCTCGCTGGCAGGCGGAGACGCGCGTGGAATCGGAGCCGTATCTGTCGCCTAACGGCCGCGGGGTGGGATAGAGTCGCGCCACGCCCGAAGGGTACCGGAGACTTGCCCGGCGATGGCAATTCTGCTCAGTTCGGTTTTATAAGGCCACGCTCAGAAATAAATGCTTCGCCCTTCGGCCTCATCCTGAGGAGCGCGCTCCTGAGCTTGTCGAAGGAAGACGCGCGTCTCTAAGGATGGATGCACGGGACGAATTTGCCGCCGCCATCCTTCGAGACGCATCGCTTCGCGATGCTTAGGATGAGGTCGGAGAGACCATTCGCTAATTTCCAGGCGCCGCCTAGGCCTAAGGACAGGGGATCATGATCGAAGCAACGATTAACTGGGCACAATGTCCAGTTGTGGAGAGTGTTCCAGGAAAGGTAAGTGGTGCGTGGGTGTTTCGCGGGACGCGCGTACCGGTGTCGGCCGTGCTGAAAAATCTCAAGGATTTGAGCGTTAGCGAAATCGTGCAAGAGTATCCTTCCGTCACGCCGGATCAAGTGCGTACGGTGCTGGATTTTGTCGCCAAAAGCGCGGACCCGGTTTTTCCGCCCCGGTAATTTTACGATGCGCGTTTTGCTGGATGAGCAGGCGCGTGTCTCGAACGATGGATGAAGGCTTTCGACACGCTCCCATCCTTCGAGAAGTCTAAACCGACCGCGCGGCTGCTTGATGCGATGCGCGAAACCGAGGTTTTGGAATATCCATTCCGCTGTCGTGCGCCGCCGCCAGCCAGGCTTCCATGGTAGTGCCGACTTCCGCCACGGCCTCTTCGGGCCAGGCGCCGACCGCCGCGCATGATTGCGCGGCGGCGGCAGGCGCCGCGACGTCTTGACCGCCGATGACGCCGATGTTATGTAGCCAAGGCTACATCTTGGTGATGTGGCTTCAAATTAGCTTCGCGGCGGGGGTCCAGCGATGACTAACGTTAATTTGGATGCGCATGCGCAATGGTGTGGCTGGAAAGCCACAGGCATGAATTATGAACATGCGCAATGCGCTATGGTCATATTTTCAATCTATCCAAATTCGCCTTCGGCTGTATGGTGTTGGCGGGGTCGCGCCGTGAAAAAGTTACTCTGTCAAAGCTTTGTGGTGGTTGTTCTCGCGATACTGAGCCAGACCGCGAGCGCGGCAAATTCATCTTCCCCTTACACGAAGGTGCCCGCGACGGTCCAACAGAAGAACCAGGACTTGGGCTGGAGCGGTTTCTATGTCGGCGCGGAGGCCGGCATATCGAGCGGCTATTCGCCCTGGACGGCGACCCAGCCCGGCGGCGCGCCGAATCTCGCCGGCTCGCTGCAAATGTTCCGGCCGATCGATCCCTGGACCGAGTTCGGCAGCCATTTCGGCGGCCTCACCACTGGGTATAATTTTCGGCTGTCGCCGCGATGGATCGTCGGCATCGAGGCCGATGCGTCGTTTCCGAGCCTCTTGCAGGCCAGCCAGACGTTTTCCTCATCCGTCATCGGCGCGGCGAACTACCAGGACAAGGTCGATGCCTTCGGCACGCTGCGCGGGCGTTTTGGATACGACGTGAACCACTGGATGTATTATGTCACCGGGGGCTTTGCCTGGGCCTATGATTCGTTCACCCGCACGCAATATGGTGCAGGCCCGACGTTCGGTGCCGCACCCGGAACCGTCGAGACCGCATTTGGATGGCGTCTCGGCTGGACCGCCGGCGCCGGTTTCGAAGCGCCGATCGGCGGCGGCTGGACCGGTAAAGTCGAATATCTGTATTCTCAGTACGGGAATACAGCTGCGGGCTTTCCGCTCGGCGCGCAAACCTTCGAACTCGAGCCTCTCCACCCATCAGGTCCGCGCCGGGCTTAACTACCAGCTGGGCAATGCGGCGCTCGACCTCACCAAGCCGATGCCGCCCCCGCTCGACCTCGGCGACTGGGCGGTTCACGGCCAGACCACCTATGTCAACCAGTACGCGCCGCCCTTCCATGCGCCCTACCGCGGCGCCAACAGCCTCGATCCCAATGCCGGCCGCGAAACTTGGGACGTGACGCTCTATATCGGGCGCCGGCTCTGGGACGGCGCGGAACTGTGGATCAATCCCGAGATCGACCAGGGCTTCGGCCTGAGCAACACGCTCGGCCTTGCGGGCTTTTCCAGCGGCGAGGCCTACAAGGTCGGCAACAGCTATCCGTATTTCCGCATTCCCCGCGCCTTCATTCGCCAGACCATCGATCTCGGCGGCGACACCCAAAAGCTGGAGGCCGACATCAACCAGTTCGCCGGTACCCAGACCGCCGACCGCATCGTCATCACGGCCGGAAAATTCAGCGTCGTGGATGTGTTCGACACCACGCGCTACGCCCATGATCCGCGCAGCGATTTTTTGAACTGGACGGTGGTCAACGCCGGCACCTTCGATTACGCGGCCGATTCCTGGGGGTTCAGCTACGGGGCAGCCGCCGAATGGTATCACGGCGATTGGGCGCTGCGCGGCGGCGTATTCGACCTTTCGGTCGTCCCCAACAGCGACGAACTCGATCCCACCTTCCATCAGTATCAGCTGGTCTACGAACTCGAACATCGCCACCAGCTGTTCGGGCAGCCCGGCAAGGTCGCCGTCAACGGCTTTCTATCCCGCGGCCGGATGGGCACGTTTGCCGACGCAATTGCATTGGCCGAGCAGACCGGAACGATCCCCACCACCACGGATGTTCGCACCTACCGCAGCCGCACCGGCGTGAACCTCAATTTCGAGCAGCAGATCAGGCCCGATGTGGGCATCTTCGGGCGGTTCGGCTGGGCCAACGGCAATATCGAGCCCTACGAATTCACCGACGTGGATCGCACCGCTTCGCTCGGCCTGTCGATCGACGGCCACCTGTGGGGCCGCGACGACGACACCTTTGGCCTTGCCGGCGTCGCCAACGGCATTTCCGCCATCCACCAAGCCTATCTCAACGACGGCGGCCTCGGCATCTTGGTCGGCGACGGACAATTGCCGCATCCGGGACCGGAAAAGATTCTCGAAACCTATTACCGGTTTCCTTTAGGCGGTTGGCAGCTGACGGCGGATTACCAGTTCATCGCCAACCCGGCCTACAACCGCGACCGCGGCCCGGTTTCGGTGATCACGGGGCGGTTAAGGACGCAGGGCGGCTGCGGACGCAGTTTTGAGCGGCGTTAGGCGATGACGGGCGGATGCTTCACCTCTCCCCGGCGGGGGCGCTTGCATCAACGCAAGCGAAACGGGTTTTCGACGCGAACGGAGCCGTAACTTTGTCCGTGATTTAAGTCTTCGGTATAAAGCACTTGCGCCCGCAGGCGAGTCGCTGCGGTTATCACGGCGGCGTCCCAATAATGGATGCGGTACCGCTCGGCCGTCCTGGCAGCTTCAATCACCAGGTCTCGATCGGTTGCAACGCACGGACGATCCGCCAAGCGATCGAGCCAAACCAAGGCCTCGGCGGAAGAAAGCGGCTGATCGGCCCTGCGCGTCACTTGAACGAAGAATTCCTGCAGTACTTGTGCGGAGATTCCGAAATTCAGGTTTGCGATCAAGAGGCGCGCACGCTCATATTTGGCCGGAGCCGAAAACCGCGCCATCGCTGCGTACACCAGCACATTGGTGTCGATAAAGCCGTCAACGCTCGTAGACACTTTGCCGATCCCAGGCCTTGGTTCCCATATCGCCCTCGGTGTTGTCGATCAGGTCGAGCAGCGCTTGCCGGTTGGCCACGTATGCCTCGGCGGCGGCTCTGGCCTCGCCCCCGGGGGGTAGCAGAAGGGCAGAGAGAATGTCCTGGTGCGATCGATTTTGGATACCGATCGGGGCAAGGCGGGCAAGATCTTCGGCGTGACGCCGCAGCAAATCCTGCACCGAAATTTGCCTTTCGCTCGCAATATTTTCAATCCTTGCGAGCGTTGTGTCATCCAGGTCGAACGTGACGCGTGTCATGCGATTGCTCCGCGATCGGGCGTAAGTTGCAATTCCGATCATATCGGAATTCTCCGGGTGATGGCCGGGATTGTCCAGCCTTGTCCCGGCCCTCCACGTCTTCCTTGCAGCGCCGTCGCAAGTTCAGCGGACAGATGCGACTAGAGGAGACAAGTTTGCGCCATTGCGGCCAACCACGGGATTCCCCGCTACCAGCATTGGAGAACCTTTGCTATCTTGCCTCGTCATTTGCGTGGACCATCGCCCGTCCGACCCTTTGGGGCACCAATGAAGACCAAATCGCGATCGATGGAAAAAGGAACCGCCATTGCTCAGCTCAAGGAGGCGGGGGCCAGCAACAAACTTGTCGCCGTCATTGGGACCGGGGTCAGCTTGGCACTGACGGATGGCGAATTCCCGGGTCTTTCGTGGAAGGGCCTCGTCGAGGAGGGATTTAGATACGCCACGACGAAGGGAAAGATTTCAGCCGCGCAGGCCGAGGCGTGGAAGCCGCAACTCAACTCCGCCGATATTGACGATCTCCTCAGCGCAGCCGAGTTCATGGGCCGCAAGCTTGGAGCCCCGTCGGGCGACCTCTATGCGCGATGGTTCGAAAGCGTGTTCAAGCCGGTCGATCCTAAAAGCAATAAAATGGCGAATGCCATTCGCGCGCTTTGCGCCCGCAACATTCCATTGTGCACCTTGAATTACGACACGCTTCTGGAGCGTGTCACCAATTTGCCCACCATCACCATCGGTCAGACCTCGAAGGTTACCGCATGGATACGGGGCGAACCTGAAGGCAGGGGCATCCTCCATCTTCACGGCTCATGGAACGCGCCGGAAAGTTGCATCCTTGGCATCCGCGATTACGAGACGACCATCCGCAATGATGTGCGCGATCTTTTCCAGCGGCACCTTGCCGCGTTCAGTCATCTGCTGTTCATCGGCTGCGGCGGCACCTTCGGGGATCCCAATTTTTCGGCATTGATCAAATGGCTGCGTGAAAAAATGAAGACTGCCGCACCGCAGCACTATGCACTGGTCAGTGCTGGCGAGGTGGATGACCGCCACGCTGATGCGACGTGGCATGGATTTGTTGACCCTATAAGCTATGGCGCCGGTCACGCCGATTTACCGGCATTTCTGCTGCGGCATTTCCCCGCCATCAAAATACCAAAACCGCCGGCTGGTCCGACCAAAGCGCGAGTTACCACCGGAACATATACCAAGGTGCTTGAGGACTATCGGGCGTTCCTGGTCAAGGATTGTGGACAGATGACCATCGAAGGCGTGCGTGCCGATATGGACACGGCGCAACGCCGCTTCGACCTCGAACGGCTATTCGTTCCGCTCAAGGTCCTGCCCACGCCACCGGACCTTCCGGCGAATGATCCACAACGGGAACAAAAGCTTCTCCAATGGCATGAGAAGAACAAGGAGCCGGTTTCGTTTTGCCAAGTGTTCCAGACACATAAACGTTTGGCTTTGTTGGCATTGCCAGGAGGAGGCAAAACGCTCCTACTGAAGCGTCTCGCTGTGGCTTACGCCGCACCGGCGCGGCGTGTAGAAAGCGATGATTTGTTGCCGGACCTTGATCTCACACCAGTTTTGATCCGCTGCCGTGAATGGAGGGATCATATTCGGCAGCCCATACCCAATTTGTTGCAGAGTATTTCTGCTATCACAGGCCAGAGCTCACTGGTAGGCCTGAACGATGCACTGCTTACACGTCTGGAGGGCGGCCGGGTCCTTCTTTTGATCGACGGCCTCGATGAAATTCACAACGACGCGGATCGCGCAACTTTCGTCGAAAATCTTGAAAGGTTCCTTGGCGACTATGAGCGCATTCGCCTTGTCGTTACAAGTCGCGAAGCTGGTTTCAGTTTGGTGGCGCCCTCAATAGCTCGTTTTTGTGAACGCTGGCGGGTTGCGCCGCTGCAGGAGGACGCAATCACGGCGCTCTCCGATAATTGGCACCACCTGATGACTGGGGATTCCCCCGAGGCCATCGCAGAAGGCCGTGACGTAGCGAAGCGACTTCTGGAGAATAACTCGCTTCGGCGTCTCGCCGAAAACCCTTTGCTGCTGACGATGCTGCTGGTGGTGAAGCATGGGGCCGGTCGCCTGCCGCCTGATAGGGTTAGTCTTTACGATCGCGCCGTGGAAGTTCTCCTTGACACCTGGAATATCAAGGGGCACGACCCGCTGAATCTTAAAAGAAGCTGTACCTCAGCTTGCTTGCGTCGCATTTCATCTTCTGCGCCAGGGCAAGCAGACCGCGACAGAAAAGGAACTATTGGCCCTGCTGGAGGAGGCTCGCGAGAGGATACCGCAAATTCGTCGTTACGCCAAAGATACGCCTGCTGAATTCCTGAAGCGGGTCGAGTTGCGATCAAGCTTGCTGCTTGAGGCAGGGCACCAGCTGGAAGGAACTCGTACGGTTCCATTTTACCAATTTCGACATCTCACGTTCCAAGAGTATCTTGCTGCCGTCGCGGCAGTCGAAGGACATTATTTTGAATATCAAAAAGATGACACGATACTGATCGCGTTGAAACCTCAATTTCTCGCGGAGGAATGGAAAGAAGTGATCCCGATGACAGCGGTGCTAGCAAGGAAGCAGGCTGAACCGCTAATGGCTGCGCTGGCATTGGAGGCGGATATGCTTCGCCAAAAAGTAGAATCGGGTGAAATGTTTTTGGGAGCGGACGATTGGTTTATGATGACGAGGTTACCTGCTCCTGTCGGGAGACTCGTGCAGTGTCTGGCCGAAGAGGCTGAAGCATCTCCAGGAACCCTAGCGATAGCCTTGTTGGCCATTGCAGTATTTGCCAGGGGCTGCAGCATAGAAGCAGGCTGGCGAGCGCTAAGCTGCGGTCCATATGGCGAAGAACTCTTGCATCTGACATGGTCACTATATCGCACCATGAAATTACCTCAAGTGTGCATGATGATGCACACTCTTCAGCAATTATTTCTTCATCGGAACCCAGGGGCATACTGGTTAACTGACGTGGGGCTGGCGGAATTAAGTAAACTGCTCGAAAGCGAAATCGCGGAAAACGTCGTTCAGGGTCTATTAGTATTTCAATTTCTAGAAAAATTCGGACCTTTTAGGGACAAGGAGGTGTCGTCAATGTTGGAGAAGGTAGAGAGCCACTTGTTTGCTGTAGAAAGAGCTGTTTCGGAGGCCGCGGCTTTCACCTGGGGCAGCTGGCGCCGGCAGCACAGTTCTTCGGTCCCTTCAGCCTCGGTTCTTGATCGATTGTTGTCACTATGGGCGTATCCTGATCATAAGAACAGTGTCGGAGCTTACGCCTTGGGTAGATTGAGGCTATCACGTCAGGTGTGGAGACCAGTTCTTTCGCTAGAGCAAACGAAAAATATACGAGGTCTGATATCTGATCTAAGTTTAGACGACGGGTTAGAGATACCATCGGAAGCACAAATAAGGCGTTTTATAGAAAGTGGGAACGATATACTTGCTGCCTTTGTTGTGGCTTTTCATAGCGGAGAAGTGATAACGGATGATGAGCTTGCTGGACAAGTCCGTGCATTCACAAGAAAACAGTTATCGAGAGTTGTTGATGTGGAATTTGAGGGGAATCTTGAGGCAATTGTAGGTTAGATTGGCGTTGCCAAGATCGCTACTACCCTTCAACGGCACCCGTACCCGCGGGCACCGCTATTCCGCCAAACGCGACCGTGAACACGCATAACGTGCCGCACCGTTAAGCCCTGTTCTCACGACAATGTCGTTGCGCGGAGTCGATAAGTCGATCTGCCCCTCACGCCGGGTTCTCCAAACTCAGCATATCGCTGCCCTCGTCATACGCGAACGCCTCGCCGTAGCGCGCAAAAGAAACCACCGCCCGCAGCGTCTGCTCGGCATCCTCTTCGGGCATGTGGTCCTCGAGTTCGTCGCGGAACCGGCTGGCATGCGCCCGATGCGTGGGGCGCTCGTCGAGCACGCGCTTGATGTGGGAGGCGAGCGGCACGTAGGTGAGCAGGTGCTTGGCGAACAGCCCTTTGCGCTCGTCGAAATCGGCCTGCACGAAGCGCTTGCCGGCGTCGGTCAGGCTGATGTCGCCTTCCGCGACCTCGGCGAAGCGCAGGAAATTCAGCACGTCGGCGACCGGAAACAGGTCGTCCACCTCCATCTGCAGGCCCCCGCCAGGGCCGGCAGGTCGGCGTGCCCATTGTAGGGAGCAGCCGCGACGGCTTCCATCAGGCCGGCCAATTCGTTGGGCGAGACGCGCGGCAGCACCATGGCGATGCCGGTGCCGGGGAACACGCCGTCGCGCGCGGGTTTGCCGGCGGTCCGTTCGGTCATGCGCGCATAGATGTCGTCCACCAGCTGGCGGAATTTCGGTTCGAGGCGGTTGCGCGGCTGCGGCAGCTCCACCTTGATCTCGGCCGCGATGCGTCCGGGGTTGGAGGCGAGCAGCACGATGCGGTCGCACATCAGCACCGCCTCCTCGATATTGTGGGTGACCATCAGGATCGCGGAGATCGGCATGCGCCCCTCGCTCCACAGATCAAGGAGGTCGGTGCGCAACGTTTCGGCGGTCAGCACGTCGAGGGCGGAAAACGGCTCGTCCATCAACAGCACTTTTGGATGCACCACCAGCGCACGGGCCAGCCCGACGCGCTGGCGCATGCCGCCCGAGAGCTCCTTCGGGTAGGCGCTTTCATAGCCGTCGAGGCCGATGAGATCGATCGCCGCCAGCGCGCGCTTGTGCCGCGCCTCCGGGGCGAGGCCCTGCGCCTCCAGCCCGAGCTCGACATTCTCCAGCACGGTGAGCCAGGGAAACAGCGCGAAGGTCTGGAACACCAGTGCCACCTGCGGTGCCGGACCCGTGACCGGCTCGCCCGCAATGGTGACGGTCCCGGCGGTCGGCGACATCAGGCCGGCGATGATCCGCAACAGCGTCGATTTTCCGCACCCCGAACGCCCCAGCAACCCGACGATCTCGTTCGGCTGCAGGGACAGGCTGATGCCTTGCAGCACCGGCACTTCGCCGCCGCCGCCTTTGCGATAGACTTGTTCGACGCCGTTGACCGTGACCAGGGCGGGCTTGACGGTCGTGGTGGCGAGCGTTTCCATGGCGAAAACTTTCTCAGTCGAGACGGAAGCGGCGTTCGGCCAGCTGATAGAGCGGACGCCAGAGCAGACGGTTGATCGACACCACGAAGATCGCCATGACGGCGATGCCGAGGACGACGCGCGGATAGTCGCCGACATCGGTCGCATTGGCGATATAGGAGCCAAGACCCGCCGCCTCCAGCTTGGTGTCGCCCCAGCTGGCGACTTCGGCGACGATGCTGGCATTCCAGCACCCACCGGAGGCCGTCAGCGCGCCGGTGATGAAGTAAGGAAAAATTCCCGGCAACAGGGCTGTGCGCCACCACTGCCAGGAACCCAGACGGAACAGGCTTGCGGCTTCCCGGAAGTCGGTCGGGAACGCGCTCGCGCCGGCGACCACGTTGAAGAGAATGTACCACTGGGTCCCAAGAATCATCAGCGGACTGAGCCAAATGTTTGGATTGAGCCGCCACGAGACGATGCCTAAGACGACCACCGGAAACAGCACATTGGCCGGGAAGGCGGCCAGGAATTGCGCGATCGGCTGCACCCGCTCGGCGACGGCCGGGCGCAATCCGATCCACACGCCGATCGGCACCCAGATCAGGCTTGCCAGCGCGATCAGCACCACGACCCTGAGCAGCGTGATCAGTCCCAGCCCGAAAGCCTCCGCGATGTCGCCGATGCCGAGATTGGCGCGCACATAATCCACCACGTACCAGAGGGCGAATGCGGTCAGCGCCAAGACGATGGCGAGCCAGATCCGATCGCCGGTCGGTCCGCCCCACAGGCGCACCCATTGCGCCTTGGGTGCCGGCAATGCGGGCACCGGGATGCGTGCCGTCACGGCGCCGATCAGCGCGAACAGGCGTTTGAAGAGCTTCGCCCGGCGCACCAGATCGAACATCCACGACCGCGGCCGCTGCTGGGCCGCGACCTGCTCCGACTTGAACTTGTCGGCCCAGGCGACGATCGGCCGGAACAGCAGCTGATCATAGGCCAGGATGACGACCGCCATGGCGGCCACCGCCAGCCCGACCGCCCGGATATTGCGTTCCTCTATCGCCAAGGCCAGCCAGGACCCGATTCCCGGCAGCCGCACGGCGGTATCGCCGACCGTAATGGCTTCGGAGGCGACGACGAAGAACCACCCCCCGGACATCGACATCATGGTATTCCAGATCAGTCCCGGCGCCGCGAATGGCACGTCGAGGCGCCAGAACCGCAGCCACGGCGATAGGCGGAAATGGCGCGACACTTCGATGAGATCGCTCGGGACCGTGCGCAGCGATTGATAGAAGCTGAACGTCATGTTCCAGGCCTGCGCCGTGAAGATCGCAAATATCGCGGCACATTCGGCACCAAGCTGGCTGCCCGGAAACAGGCGCAGAAAGAACACCACCGTAAAGGTGAGAAATCCGAGCACCGGCACCGACTGCAGAATATCGATCGCCGGGATGATCACCAGTTCGGCCTTGCGGCTCTTGGCCGCCAGCGTGCCGACCACGACCGCGAAGATGAGCGACGCCAAGATCGCGGCAAACATGCGCAGGGTCGAGAGCAGTGCATAACCGGGCAGCTTCGCCGGATCGAGCGTTACGGGCGCGATGTCGAGCCCACTGAGCGGCCCACCCATCCGGCGCGCCCCATAGGCAAGCGCCACGAAGCCGGCGGCGATGATGATGAAAACGATGACATCGAAGAGGTTCGGCAGAAGGCTGCGCCGGCCTATGCCAAGGGCGGCGGCAGGCCACGTTCGTTTGGGAAGGTCCATAACTCGCCCTTGTATCACGCTGAAGATGACACCGCCGTGTCGCGAGAAAGCAGCGCGTGCCCGGACCGGTAGTTTCTGGGGTCAACCGGGACCGTGAGCCACCTGGCAGTCATGGCCGGGCAACGTCCCGGCCATGCGTCTTTGATCTAGAACCGCCGCTAGAAAGACCTGGATGCCCGCGACAAGCGCGGGCATGATGCCTGATTCGAGACGACCGGAACATGGTCTAATCGAGCCCCAAATTCCATCGAATTGGCACCATGGCACAACCGGACTACAGGACCTTGATGTCGCACAATGCAGCCTTCTGATGCCGTGCCAAGTCTACTCTCGGCTGCTGCACCCGTTGAACGGCGTGTTCGCGACCACTATACTGTCAAAGGTAACGCCTGGGGAGGGCTCCGTGTGGCGACTGTTATGCGCCGTTCTAGCCGCAACGATGGTGTTTGCGGCTTCAACCGGCGTGTTTGCCGCAGGCGCGCCCATCCGCAAACCGCCGGTTACCGTTGGCGGAGGCGGCACGCCCGCGCCTTCATCGCCGACATCCGGACAAGGGACCGGTCAAGTGCCGATCTTCGGCGGCTGCGGCGGACGGCGCATCCGCGATCCCAAAACCGGCCAGTGCCGCGGCCCGGCCGACATCGGCCGCTGAGGGTGCTTTGCCGGATTAGCGTTTCGCGTAGGGCCGGCAAGGCCAGCGCTACCACCTCGGCATCGACCAAAGCGTTCCGGGCGGCCGCGCTCTGCAGACGTCGTCGCCCATAATCGCGCGAACCAGCACATTGGTCGGCCGTGACCTTCACCGCTCACCAGCCCAGCCGCGTGCGGCGATCTCGTTCATGTCCGCGATGAATAAGGCAGGGCTGTCGGGACGCTTCAGGGCATCGAAAACATCCGCGATATGCCCGGTGGGTCGTTTCGCTCTCACCTGGATCCGGCTATCGACGGTTTCTCCACGGTGACCTTCTCGCCCGGCCGAAACTCCCAGGTGGGCGAGCAAATCCTTGCGCACGGTGACCTGCCCCTTGGCTGTGTCGGTAAGCGCTCATGATAGCCTCTTGGCAGCATCCACGAATTTGAACCGCGGCGTTTCATCCCCGTGCCGATCTTATATGGTAACATTTCTTTGTCAGATATTCTGATATTCTTAACTTGCCGTCGCACCGCTCCGTTGTGGTAGATGTACCTATGCCCGATACCCGCACCCTCGACGAACTCAAAGACCTCGGCATCGGTCGCCCGGCTTCGGACGAAGTGGCCCGTCTGTACCGCCAGGCCTTCGCCGACTTCGGCGCCCGCGCCCTGTGGAACTGGCGCGTCCTGGAGCAGCCGACCCTCACGCAGGCGCTTGCGGTCGCGGACTTTCTCAGGAGCGAAGGCAATCTTCAGGCACGCGCGTTGGCGGTGGAGATCGAACAGGCCTGCCGTGCCGCTCTCTAAACTGCAAAGCGAAATTCTTCCGCACACTGGCCGCCCATCGCAATCCGGAGAGCTACGTCGCGGGTTCGACACCGCTGCATCGGGACGGCCCGCGCTTCTCAGGCGACATAGACATTTTTCATCATCGTGAAGAGCGCATCGCGCAGGCAGCGGCTGAGGATACCGCCATCCTGAGAACAGCCGGATTTGCGGTTGAATGGTTGCGGCAGGAACCCGGAATTTATGCCGCGCTTATCAACCTGAGCGGCGAAAGCACTAAGCTGGAATGGGTACGCGACAGCGACTTCCGGTTTTTTCCAGCAGTGCCGGACGAACTGTTCGGCTACACGCTGCATCTGGCGGACATCGCTACCAACAAGGCACTGGCGGCCGCTGGTCGCCAGGCGCCGCGCGACGCGCTTGATCTCCTCCACATTCATGAGCACCATCTGCCGCTCGGCGCCGTCATCTGGGCGGCCGTAGGCAAGGACCCAGGTTACTCGCCTGAGAGCCTCCTCAATGAAATCCGTCGCAATGCGCGCTACCGAGCCGACGAGTACGAAGCCTTGGTGATGGCGGCGCCGATCGATGCTGGCGACGTGGCACGCCGGTTGCGGACGGCGCTCGCAACCGTGGAGACGTTTGCGCGGGCAATGCCGGCCGGTAAGGAAGGGCTTCTGTTTCTGCAGGACGGCAAGCCGGTTCTGCCCGATCCGCAGCATCTTGATGACTATGCCGAGCTTGCCGGCAAGCGGCAGGGCCATTGGCCGTCTTCTTCTGACATCGGCAGCGCTATGCTGGAACGCTACCGCGGGGACCCGTGATGAGCGGCAGCGGGCGCCCCCAATTCGACATGCAGTGTGCCGGAGCGCGCCCGGAATATCGACAGTCATCCACAGTCGGTTGTGAAGAACGTTTCGGCCGGCTGGCCCTACGAACGGCCCGCGGCCTTCTCCACATTGGCGATCCGGCTCGGCACCCCGAACTCACGGCGGCAGATATCGGCCAGTACCGCGACGCCTTCACGGATGTCGGCGTGCGACGGGCTGCCGAAGCACAGCCGCATCCGGCTCTTGCCATAGGGCTTGTCCGGCGACCATTCGAAGCCCGGATTGATGGCGACCCCCGCCGCCAGCGCCGCCTGGGCGAGTTTCGCGGTATCGACCACGTCGGGCAGCTTGACCCACAGGAAGATGCCGCCCTTGGGTTCTTCGAACTCGGCCGCGGTGCCGAACTGCTCGGCGAGCGTATCCATCAAGGTGTCGAGCTTGGCCCGCAAGCGCGCGGGTCAGTTCCGGCACGTGGGTGGCGAAATGCGGGGCGCAATACTCCGCCAAGACCATCTGCTCGAGCGCGCCCGAGCCGGCATCGGTTTTCAGCGGCAGCATGCGCGAGAGCACGTTCCAATCCGCCACCACGAAGCCGACCCGCAGGGCAGGCGCGATCGATTTGGAGAACGAGCCGATGTGGATGACGTTGCGGCTTTTGCTCATGGCATAGATCGCCGGCGGACGCTTGCCGTCCCAGATCAGGTCCGCATAGCAGTCGTCCTCGAAGATCGGGACATTGTGCGCTTCGGCGAGCCGCAGTAGCTCCTGCCGGCGCGCGACGCCCATGATGGTGCCGGTCGGATTCTGCACGGTCGGAATGGTGTAGATATATTTCGGCTTGATCCCGCGGCCTTTAAGATCGTCGAGGGTCGCCGACAGCGCATCCATCCGCAGCCCCTCATGGTCGAGGGGAATCCCGATCGGGTTGACGCCCAACCGGACCAGGCGATTGAGCGAACCGAAATACGTGACCTGCTCGATCAGCACGGTATCGCCGCGCGACAGCAGGATGCCGTTGACCAGCTCGATGCCCTGCAGCGAGCCGGAGGTGATGAGGATTCTCATCCGCCGTACAGGAAATGCCGGCGTCGGCCTTGAGCTTGCCGACCAAAAACTCGCGCAGCCGCCGATAGCCGAGCGGGCCGCTTTCCAAGCCCATAGCTCGCAAGCGTACGGCCCTCGCGCCCGAGCACGGACGTTGCGGCCGCGATCAGGTCCGCAACCGGCACCTGTTCGGCATCATTGTGCCCGCCGACGAAGTTGTACCGCGGGAACCCGTTCCATTTGACCGCCGGGGCCGGCAAGCCGGGGGCCAGCAGCGGGGCGAAGTCGAACGGGGCAGCCGCAGGCGTGATGGCGGTGGTGGTTTGGGTCATGGGTTCTCCGGGCGCAAGGGCGTTGCGCCCACGACTCGCCAGAACCGCGACCGCGTTTCAACCTATATTTTGCGGCGGGCCGGCGCCATAGTGCGAATCGCGTGATCGGTGCCGCCTATTGAGGCCCATGCAGGGTGCGGCCGCCCCTACGGAGGTGCAACATGTTTCCGCGCGCACGATTCGAGGCCCTCAGCGACGGCATTTTCGCCGTCGCAATGACGCTGCTGGTGCTCGATCTGCGACTGCCGGAGGATTTTCATCCCCATGATGGCCAGGAACTGCTGCACTCCCTGTATGAGCTGACCCCGAGGTTCGTCCCCTATGTGTTGAGCTTCCTGGTGCTGGGGCTGCGCTGGCTGTCCGGCCTGCAGCTGCGCAGCCGCACGGAAACCTTCGGCCGCGGCTATTTCAAATGGTGGCTGCTCTATCTTTTGCTGGTCACCTGCGTGCCCTTCACCACCACCGTGGTCGGCCGCTTCGCCAATCTGGCGCCCGGCGATCTGGCTCTACGCCGGCAACACCGCGCTGATCGGGCTCGCGGCCTTCGGGTTGTTGGCCGAAACCCCGGCGGTCGAGCGCGACGAATTTTTGCGCGAGCGGCAGGTTTCGCTCGCAATACTGGTTGCATCGTCGCTGCTGGCGATTGCCTGGAGCTTCGTCAACCCGCGCCAGGCGCTCTTGGCGCTGGTCCTTAACGCGGCGGCACCCGCGGCCAGCCGCTGGCTACGGCCGGCCGGGGGAGCGAAGTCGTAGACGCAGCCTTCCAACTCCCCCAGCGCCTTGCCACGATCCGGAGGAGGGGGGGCTCTCGGCGTCATGCCCGCGCTTGTCGACGCTTGTCGCGGGCATCCGCGTCTTACCCGCGGCGGTTCTGGAACAAAGACGTGGATGGCCGGGCTTGTCTGGACAAGCCTGGCCATGACTTCAAGGGTTCCAACGTGGCCGGAATGCGGTCGCTGCGCACGCGCCGGTCAGGCCGCCTTTGCCATGGGCGCCGCCGCCTTGATGGCTTCCATGTACAGGTCGAGCAGCGACTCCTGTTCGTCGCGTTCCTTTTGGTCCTGTTTGCGCAGCCGGATCACTTCGCGCAGAACTTTGACATCGAAACCGTTGCCCTTGGCTTCCAGATAGATTTCCTTCTTGGCCTCGGTGAGTTCCCGGATTTCTTCCTCGACGTGTTCGATCCGCTCGACGATCGTCCGCAGTTGATCGCCCGCCAATTCCCCTGGTCCGCCCATGATCCCCTCCTGGTCAACACGGGCGCAAAGCTCCGCGATTCCGGCGGGCGCATCAAGACGCACCCGCGAACGTGGTAAGCAACCGGTTAGCGGGAGGTTTGAAACACTGGGCCGGTGCGTTTTGGACCAGTTTTAGACCGGATTCCGGTGCGGTCCGAACACGTAAGGTGCGCAAAATCACTGGGCGAAGCCGTGCCGGTTGCTCCGCCAGCCCGGGTGATTTTGCACACCCTACGACCTTGCGATTCGATGCGGCCGGAATTTGGTATAGCGTGATGAGGTCGGGTAGGATGGGTTGAGCGAAACCCATCGGCAGCCTTTAACGCGGAGGTATCCGCACTTCAGCTCCGACACTTCGCCGTCACTCCGGCTTGATCCCGGCCTTCGTCACCAGGTCGCGCACCGCCGGGACTTCGGTGGCGAGGCGCGCCGCCAGCTGGTCCGGGGTTCCGGCGACGATCTCGAAGCCGGCCTTGCGGGCCTGCTCGCGCGCCTCCGGCTTGGTGAAGGCGGCGCGGCTTTCCTTGACCAGGATTGCGATGACATCCGGCGGTGTGCCGGCCGGCGCAAACAGCGCATTGAAGGTGTCGGAAATGAAGTTCGGATAGCCGGATTCGATCATGGTCGGCACGTCGGGGAGCGAGAACCAGCGCTGCGCCCCGGTCACCGCCAGCGCGCGCAACTGCCCGTCCTTGATCAGCGGTTCGGCCGGCGGCAGCGCTACCGAACCGACCTGGATGGTGCCTTCCAGCACGCCGAGCGTCGCCGGTCCGGCGCCGCGATACGGCACATGCACCATCCGGATGCCGGCGCGCAGCTTGAGGAGTTCGCCGGTCAAATGCGATTTGGTGCCGGCGCCGGGGCTCGAATAATTGAACTTGTCGGGCGCCGCCTTGGCCTGGGCGACCAGGTCGGCCAGCGTCTTGATATCGGAACTCGCCTTGACGATCAGCACGTTCGGGGCGGTGACGAGTTCGGAGATCGGCACGAAGTCGCGGAACGGATCGTAGGGCAGGTTGCGGAACAGCGCCGGATTGACGGCGATCGAGGTGGAGGTGAGCAGCAGCGTGTAGCCGTCGGGCGCCGCATGCGCCGCCACCCCCATGCCGGTATTGCCGGCCGCGCCGGCGCGATTGTCGATGATGACGGCCTGGCCGAGCGAAGCATGCAGCGCCGTCGCCAGAATGCGCGCGATGATGTCGGTCGGTCCGCCGGGCGCGAACGGCACGATCAAGGTGATGGGCCGCTCCGGCCAGGCGGCGCGGGCGGGGGCGATGAGCCCGCCGGCCAGCAGGGCGATGCCGGCGAGCGCAAGCATGGCCGCCCGGAGCATTCCTGACCCTCGCCGCGCGGGTACGAGACATCGCAGCGCCAAAGCAGGCGGCGCGGCGCCGTGGCGGCTGGCGCGGGACGGATTTGCGGTCGTCCTGTTCATCATGATCGCTGGTCCTGCAGGGTTTCGTCGATGCCGCGATTGTCGTTGCCACGCAAAATCGAACCGGCCAGTTCGCTCAGCGCGGGTTGCGGCAGCGCCGCGAACGGCAGCGGCCGGGTGGACTCGATGGCCGCAAGCCCGAGCCGGGCGGTCAGCAAGCCGTTGAGCACGCCTTCGCCGAGCCGGGTGGACAGTTTGGCCGCCACACCATGGCCGACCATCTGCTGGATCAGGCCGTCTCCCGCCGCCATCCCGCCGGTGACGGCGAGATGCGTCACGGTTTGCCGCATCAGCTTGATGAGGCCGAGCGTGCCGGGACGGCCGCCATAGAGCAGCGCGAGCCGGCGCACCAGATTAAGTGCCGTCATCAGCACGAAGGCCATCGCGATGGCGGCGCGCGGGCTGACGGCGGTTACTACCGACACCCGCTTCACCGCGCCGGTCACCAGGCGGCGGGCTTCTTCATCGAGCGGCGGCATCAGCTCGCGCTCGGTGAGGCGCACCAGATCCGCGCCGTCGATGATATCGGACAGATGCGACTCCAGGCGGGCGCGCGGACGCGCCAGTTGCGGCAGGCGCTTGGTGAGGACGATGAGGTCGCGGCCGAGCGCGCGGCCGGCGGCGCGGTCATCGCTCACCAAAATGGCGGCCGCGCGCCGGCGTGTCGCGTCGATGGTGGCAAGCCGGGCGAGGCCCAGCACTTCCCGGGTCACCATCACGGCCAGCGCGATCACCGCGGCAGCCGCCAAGGCGGTGCCGACGCCGCCAAGCCAAGCCGCACGGGCGAACAAGTCCGCGATCAGATTGGCCACACCGAGCCCGGTGGCAAGCAGCAACAGGCCCGCCGCCGACGCCCAAAATATCGTGGCCCACGGCACGCGCCGTGAGCGCGCCGACGGTATGGCCGAAACCGCTGTCCCGTCCACCACGGACCTGGCCGTGGCATTCCCCGCCGGCCGGCGCGCCTCGACCGCCGGCAGGACGACGATCGCGGGATCGTCGAGCCGGAACACTTCGGGCCTGTGGGCGCGGTTCATGCGACCCGCTTTCTGATTCAGTGCCTTGGGCCAGAGCCGCGGCTCTGGGGTCCGCTAGCTGTCGTACGCCGGCTCCGAATATAGCACGTGTCGAGGCCGAGGCGATGCCAGCGCGCCAAATCTAAGTCTAAGGCCCCGACCAGCCATAATCGCTGCAATTGGGGTCGCAGCGCGTAGCAGCGCAGCCTTTCGAGCTTGATAGGAGGTAGTATGGCATTAACCCCGATGCCGTCCCCGGGTTTCCGGCGCGAGCCCCGGGTCTCGCGCGGACAACGGCCGCGCGCCTCCAACCCGGGCTACGCGACGGCTCCTCCGTAGCCCGGGTTGGAGGCGCGTAGCGCCGCAAACCCGGGGGCCGGGCTACCATATCGGGGCGGAATTACCGTTTCGTGCGCTGCAGGTCGGGCGAAGCCCGGTGGGAAACTGTTCAAACGCCTTCGACGAAGCGCAGGTCGCGGACGCCGGCGTCGCCATCGGTAAACACCTTGAGGGCCGCCTGATAGCCGGGGCTGTCATGGGTGGCCACAGCCTGAGCGACGCTGTCGAATTCGATGATGACGACCCGTTGCGCAAGCCCCGCCTCGTAGGCCTTGGCGGCGGTACCGCGGGCGAGGAACCGTCCGCCGCCGGCTTCGATCGCCGGGGTGGCGATCTTCGCATAGGCCGCCAACGCCTCCGGATTCTTCACCGAATGATAGACCGCTACCCAATAGGCCTTTGCCATCGTTTGCTCCTGCCAAGTGTGATTGTGAGTGTGCCGCATCGAGGGGCCGTAGCCTGGGTTGAAGGCGCGCGGCGCCGGTGCTTGCGGCAACCGCGCCAAGCGCCGCAAACCCAGGGGCGGCGTTTCCAATTCATGCCGATCCGCACGTCCGCCCCGGGTCGCGACGCTGGGCACCGATCCCCGTATGCAAAGTCAGCGCGACGCGACCCGGGCTACGGTCATGGCCGACCGCGCCGCACCGGGTGAATACCCTCAGCTACTGCACCGGCGTGCATTGCAGATCGGCCCCGACGGTGAGCGGACCGGTGTAGGCCTTCTTCACGTCCGCGATGGCCGGATCGAGCGGGAACTGGCCGATGTGGCTCAAAATCAGCCGGCCGACGCCGGCATCGGCCGCGATACGGCCGACGACCGCCGGGGCGGCATGAAGCGGGCTGGTCGCGCCGGGCGCGATGGCCATGTGCATGATCAGGGCGTTCGCACCTTTGGCAAAGGTGATGAAGGACGGCTTGGTCCCGTTCTGGTCGGAGCTGAACACGACCGAGACACCCCCCGCCTGCACCCGGTAGGCGAGCGTCGGCAGGTTGGCGTGCGGAATCCCGAACGCCGTGACGGTGAGACCCTGGCCGTCGAACACCTTGATCGGCTCCGGCGTGGCGACATCGACGGCGCTGACATCGAGGCGGACGCTGTTCCCGGTGCCGCCGAGCGCGGCACCGAGCACCTGGAAGGCGCCGGTCTTCTCGTCGAACAGGCGGCTGAGGAACGTCGGGAACGCCGGCGCCACATCGTTGCCGGACGGTCCGACGATCGGCAGCGGCGCGCTGCGCCGCTGCCCGCTGGTCCACAGAATCGCCGGCAGATCCGACACATGGTCCGGGATGCAGGTGGCTGATGGCGACCAGCGCGAGGTCGGCAAGCTTGGCCTGCGACTGGCCGAGGCGCAGATAGGCCCCGCCGCCGGTATCCACCAGCATTTTGGCCTGGCCGCCGACCCACAGCAGATAGCTCGCCGACGCCCGCTCGCCCACGGTGTTGGGGCCGCCGGAGCCGAGGATCTGCACGGTGACGCCATTGCCGCCGCAGCTCTGCGCCGCGGCCGGCGCACACAGTGCCAGCACCGCCACCGCGGTCATCGTCAAGGATCGAACCATCGCTGCACCTCCCTCGTTTATGGGCTACCGTGACGGCTTCTGTACCAGTTCGGATGCCGGGCGCAAAATTGCAGGCGGCCGCGGATGCGCGGGGTATGCAAATCGGCGCCATCAACGCGGCGTTGTGCCGGCTCGGCTTTGGCAACGCGTCAGCGCGACGTTAAATCCGGCGTGCGCGGATGCTGCGGCTGGCGGTCCTTCAGCGTCGGCAATGCCCTCACGCGGTCACCGGATTGCTGATGGGCGAGACGAAGCTCATACATCGATTGCAGGTTGAGCCAGAACTCCGGGCTGGTGCCGAACCAGTGGCCGAGCCGTAGTGCGGTGTCGGCGCTGATGCCCCGCTGGCCGTTGAGAATCGCGGTAATGCGGTTCACCGGCACATCGATTTGCCGCGCTAACGGAGATTGCGAGGCTAAACCAGCAACACGGAAGGTGTTATATATTCCCGCTGATCGGCAAAGGCCGCAAGCGGATGCGCGTTTCCTCGATCACGACCATGCTGCCTGTGCGCAACGGTTCTTCAATTGCCGAAAGGTTGGCAAGCAGGAGAGCGACCTGCCTTTCCGGGCGCCTTTCGGTTCCGCCCCTGAACAGGATCACCGACGGCAAGCGTTGCGATCGTAACGCAAGAATGGCGGCAAAATCGGTATCCGCTGAAACGAGGACGCGGTCTTCGGCCCCGGCACGCGCGAAAATAGCGTCGTCGTCCGCCGCCTGCATCCCGTAATCGCGAACATGCACGGCATCGTGCCCGCTCCGCCGCAATCGTTCTGCCAAAACCGGCGACAATGCATTGTCGATGAAAAATCTCACGGTGCGGTCAGCGGGAGCGCACGTTCACGTAACGCCTCGGCCGCGTATCGAAGCGCCTCGGGGACGTCGCCATGTTCCAGGTCGGGATAAGCGCTCAAAATTTCATTCTCGGTCATTCCGTCGGCGATCATACCGACGACGGTCGCAACAGGAATGCGCAACCCGCGAATGCATGGCATCCCACCCATCTGCCGCGGGTCGGATGTGATTCGCGTGAACCTCAAAGCTGCCTCCCTACCAAATTCCGGTCGCATCGAATCGCAGGGTCGTAGGGTGTGCAAAATCGCCCGGGCACGCCGGAGCAACCAGCACGGCTTCGCTGGCGATTTTGCGCACGCGGTCGGCCGCTCACGTCATTATCGCGCGGTGTCGCGATCGCGGCGCTAACCAAAGGCCTGCCGCGTGCGCAAAATCGCCATTTGACGCCGCGCCGACTGCCTCCGTCTCGCAGGCGATTTTGCACACCCTACGTGTTCGGACCTCATCGGAATCCGGTCTATTCAATCGCCGCGGGTCAAGGCCATGATGTCTTCGGTCGTCATGGCGACATCCCCCGCCCCGAAGATGGGCGACGACCCGCGCTCCGCGCCCAGTCGCACGGCGCCCCGCGGCCCGAACGATCCGCACCACGTGACCGTCGAACTCGACATCCACCTCCGTGTGCGGCAGCAAACCCGCTTGCGCCCGGATTTCGGCGGGAATCGTGACTTGGCCCTTCGCCGTGATGCGCATGACGTGATCCTTGGCTACACAGAGGTAAGAATAGGATATTGTGGCTTGATTGCAAGTGATCGGGAGCGGATCAATCGCACCGTGATGCATTCGGTGGCCACATCGCGCTCCGGCTGTTGTCCACCTGAGCGCGCTTGCAATACCAGCGGACACATAGCAAAATCACGTCAGTTGGAAGCGGTAGTCCTTGAAATCGCGCACGGCAAGAACCTCGGCAAAGCGTCGGCGATCTCAGTGGCCACAGTCAACGAATGCAACATGCTACGGAGGGTGACGCGATGTGGTCCCGGCAGGACAAGGAGCAGTTAGCGGCTAATGACGATATCAGTTCCGGTGATTTTGACCGACAAATTCGCGGGTATACACGGCTATTAGCGCTTCGTAGAAATAAGGAAGATCGCGGACTTATCTACAGGGATCGCGCCGGAGTCTATGGCCAAAAGGGTGAGTGCGATATGGCGTTGGCTGATTTAACTGAGGCCATTCGCCTCTATCCGAAATCAGCGCGCCTGTATTGTGCACGCGCTCATACGTATCTCTTAAGAGGACACCTCGACACCAGTGACCGGGCTAAGTATGATGCAAGTGTACACCGTGATATCACTTATATAATTGATTTTGAAAGGCGTGGTGGGACTTGGGGCGAAGCCGCCAATCGCGATTTCGATCGCGCGATAGCCGATTGTGATCATGCCATCCGGCTTGAGGGGCCAGATAGGTGGTACTTTGAAACACGAGGCGAGGCGTATGCCGCCAAGGGCGATTTTGATCGCGCCATCGCCGATCATACTGAGGCGATCCGCCTCTGCCTGCAGGACACCAGGGTCATAGGTGAAGAGGTGCTTGCGTCTCGCGTTGAATTCGAGAAGTCTCATTGCTACTCAAAGCGCGCGCGCGCTTATTACGACAAGGGTGAGTTCGATCGCGCGATCGCCGATTATAACGAGGCGATCCGCATAACCCCACGCGTCGTCTGGTTATATCACTATCGGGGTCGCGTATATTCTGCCAAGGGTGACATAGATCGCGCCATTGCCAATTGTGAAGAGGAGATGCGTGTATTAGATGGCAGTGACTATGGCTCTAAGGCGGACTCCTTGATACGTCGCGGCTTGCTGTACGAGCAGCGCGGCGACGTAGCCCTTGCTCGCGCGGATTGCGAAACCGCCTTAAAACTGTCGCCGGGCGACAAAAGAGCTGAGGAGTGTCTGGCCCGGCTGCGGAAGGCCGAAGGCTAGCGGCACGTGCCAAGATGGGCTTGCACTGTGTAAAAGTTCATCCGCCGAGGAACCCGTGGCCGGAGGGTGGGGACCAGTGTTCGCCCGACGCACCGCGGCCGATAATCCGCCCGTCCGCGTTGTTGAAGCGTGAGCGGGACGCCGACACGCCCCGCGTGCGCCCTCAATGCGTTCGCATCGGCAGGCTCTGCAAGCGCAACTCGCCCACCGCGCCGCCATAGACCGGGCGTGAAATCCGGGTCGCTGATGTGCGCGTGCGGAAACCGCGCCAATAGCCGGGTGATCGCGATGGTGATGGTGGTGCGCCCGAGAATGTTGCCGACACAATGGTGCGGGCCGGCACCGAACGACAGGATGCGCTTCGGCTTGCGGTGGATGTCGAAGCGCAGCGGATCGGGAAATACCTCCGGATCGTAGTTCGGCGCCAGCGGCGACGGCCGGACCACCATGCCCTTGAGGATGCGCGTGCCGCCGACCTCGGTGTCGCGCGTGGCGATGCGCGGGAAGGTGAAATAGCCGTTGCTGCCGAGCCGCAGGCATTCCTCGATCGCCTCCGGGATGAGCGAGGGATTTTCGATCAGCTGCCGGCGCTGGTCGTCGTGGGTGTAGAGCAAATACAGCGCGCCGCCGGCGGCGCGGCTGGTCGCCGACAGCGAGCCGCCGCAGATGCCGAAAATCTGGTCGAAGAGTTCGCGGTCGGTGAGCTTGTCGCCGGCATCGCGCGCATTGACGAGATCGCTGATGAAGTCGGGGTGCGGGCGCACGCGCCGCTCCGCGATGATCACCTTGATCTCGTCCATGGTGCGGTCGAAGGCGCGGCGCAGGTCCGCCGGCCACGGCTCGCCGGGCTTGACGTAGGTGGTGCCCGGAAGCAGGTCGTGGAACGCGACGAAGATCGCCTTGCGCCGCGCGTCCATGGCGACGATCGCCTCCAGCAGCGCGTCAACCACGAGATTGGCGCCAAAATCCGCCATGCCGTCGAAGGCTGGCCCGTTGGCCTCGATCCGGTCCAGCATGCGCTCGACGACCTGCGCGATGCTGTCCTGGAGCTGCTCGACGCGCCGCGACGAGAACGCCGGCATCAGCAGGCGGCGGACGCGGGCATGCTGCGCGCCGTCCATCTGCGTCACGAACTGCGCGTCCATGATCTTGTTGAACGCCTCCCAGCCCGGCCCGCGCGGCATTTCCGACGCAAAGGTCTCGGTATCGGAGAACACCTTGTGCACATCGGCGTGGCGGCCGACGATCACCTGCGGCGGCCCGTGGCCCAGCACATAGAACGGCGGCCGCCGCGCCCATTCGGCCATGTGCCGGTGCGCGTTGGCTTTGAAGTCGGCGCTGCCGAGATCGACGTCAACGACGTTGCTTCGGTCGAGATCATCTGCCAGTGACGACATGACTGCTCCAAAACCGCACGCCTTTGACGTTTGGCGACCGCGCGGGACACGGTCCATACACGCCGCATTGACGCCCGAGCAAGCGGGTAATACATCCATAAAACGTCGCGTTGGTGCGGACCCCTGAGGACGCGCTTTTCATCGCCGGTAAAATTTTTCAGCGGTATCTTGCGGCGGGCGGAGTGCGCGCCGGGGTACTCCCGGATTTTTTCATCGGTGCCCACGCTCAGTTCGAAGCATGGCCGATCATCACCCGCGATCTGCGCCGCTACCGGACCTACTTTCCGGATGTGGAGCTTATCGCGCCGGGGTGGTCGTAACCGGCCTGGGTGCAACGCCATTCACTTAACCCGAGGATGCGCCCGCTCCCTCTCCCCATCGTTCTTCGCGATGGGGAGAGGGTTGGGGTGAGGGGCAGGTGCCAGCACAGGCGGCGCGGCCGATCGTCTCTCGTAGCTGCGCCCATTGCCTGCCCGGAAGCCCTCACGTGCTCCCGCCCCTCACCCTAACCCTCTCCCCGCGGCGTGAAGAACGCCGCGGGGAGAGGGGACGCGCCCATCACCGAGTTAAGTGAACGGTATTCCCCTGGTCGCTTCAACCTCCGTGAATGAGGTCAATCTCTTGACTCCTGGACTGAATGCGCTCGCGAGCGCACGATGGCCAGGATAAGCCCGACCTTGATTCCGACTGTTCCGACCGGACCGAAACATGGTCTAACGCATCGCGTCAAAGCGGCACGCAGGTCTGGCGCCTCAAGAGAGCGATATGACGATTCCCGTTATACCGGCAGATACCGAGAGCGACGCGTTCCGGGCCAACGCGGAGCAGATGCGCGTGCTGGTGGAGGAGTTGAATCGCCGCCGCGCTGAAGCCGCGCTGGGCGGCCCCGCGGTGGTGCGCGAGCGCCACGCCTCGCGCGGGAAATTGTTGCCGCGCGAGCGCGTGTTGCGGCTGATCGATCCGGGTTCGCCGTTTTTGGAACTGTCGCCGCTCGCGGCGAACGGCATGTATGACGGCACCATCCACGGCGCCGGGCTCATCACCGGCATCGGCCGCGTCGAGGGCCGCGAATGTATGATCGTAGCGAACGACGCCACCGTCAAGGGCGGCACCTATTTTCCGATGACGGTGAAAAAGCACCTGCGGGCACAGGAAATCGCCGCCGAGAATCACCTGCCGTGCATTTATCTGGTCGATTCCGGCGGCGCCAACCTGCCGCACCAGACCGAGGTGTTTCCCGACCGCGAGCATTTCGGCCGCATCTTCTTCAACCAGGCGAACCTCTCCGCGGCCGGCATCGCGCAGATCGCAGCCGTCATGGGCTCCTGCACCGCCGGCGGGGCCTATGTACCGGCGATGTCGGACGAAACCGTCATCGTGCGCAACCAGGGGACCATCTTTCTCGGCGGACCGCCGCTGGTAAAGGCCGCGACCGGCGAGGTGGTCAGCGCGGAGGAACTGGGCGGCGCCGACGTGCATGCGCGCCGCTCCGGGGTTGCCGACCACCTAGCGGCGGACGACGGCCATGCGCTGGCGCTTCTGCGCCGCATCGTCGCCAATCTCAACATCCGCAAGCGCGTCGCCCTCACGCTGGCTGAGCCAAGCGACCCGGCCTGCGATCCGGCCGAACTGGACGGCCTGGTGCCGGCCGATCCGAGGCAGCCGCTCGATATCCGCGCGATCATTGCCCGCATCGTCGACGCGTCGGCTTTCGATGAGTTCAAGACGCTCTACGGCACCACGCTGGTGACGGGCTTTGCGCGTCTCGGCGGCATTCCGGTCGGGATCGTCGCCAATAATGGCATTCTGTTTGCCGAATCCGCGCGCAAGGGCGCCCAATTCATCGCACTTATGCTGCCAGCGCGGCATCCCGTTATTGTTCTTGCAAAATATTACCGGATTCATGGTCGGGAGCCGCTATGAGGCGGGCGGCATCGCCAAGGCCGGCGCCAAGATGGTGACGGCCGTCGCCCTCGCGCGGGTTCCGAAGGTCACCGTGATCGTGGGCGGCTCGTATGGGGCCGGCAACTACTCCATGTGCGGCCGTGCCTATGCCCCGCGCTTCCTGTTCATGTGGCCGAATGCCCGCATCTCGGTCATGGGCGGCGAGCAGGCGGCGAGCGTGCTGGCCACCGTCAAGCGCGACAACATTGAGGCCGCCGGCGGCACCTGGCCCGCCGACGCGGAGGAGCAATTCAAGCAGCCGATCCGCGCGCAGTATGAAGCGCAGGGCAACCCCTATTACGCGACAGCACGGCTATGGGACGACGGCATTATCGCCCCGGCCGAAACCCGAAGGGTTTTGATGCTGGCATTTTCGGCGGCGCTGAATGAGGGATCCGCCGGGAATAAAAGCTTCGATCAATTCTCATCGCCGGTGATGAGCTGGTGAGGTTGGATTTCGCCGAAGCGCTCTGGTGTCGATGACCGGGGCGGCCTTACCAAAGTACGCACCTCGTAGGTCTGTGCCCTCCAGACGCGCGCCGGTAAGTACGGCTTCCACCAAGCTGGCACGTCGCAAGCTTGCATTCGTGAGGTCGGCATTTTCGAGGTTGGCGTAGTCGAGGTTCGCCTTGACGAAGCATGCCCCGGTCAGGTCGCAACCTGAAAAGTTAGCCGATGCCAGATTGCAGCCCGCGAAGTCAAAGTCGCGAAGCGTCATGCCGGAGAAATTCGCACCAGGAATTTCAGCGCCTGTCAGTGTCCGCCCGGCAAGATCAATGCCGCGAAAATCCAGGTCCTCCGCGAAGAGTTGCCGCCCGACGCGTCCGAGCGAGACTGACCAAGCCGTGTGCTCATCGATCTGCGCATTTAGCTCCGCGTCGATCATGGCCACCATTTCACCCGATCCCCCCAATTGAAATTGGCACCCTCGCGACGCAGTTCTGCAACATCCGCCGGCGTCATATTCGTTGTGTCGAGCATCACATTCTCGCCTTTTTCGAGGCTGGCGTTGACCGTGTCCGCAGCTCTCGCGGGAGAGAATCCGCCCTTTTTGACAGGAATAGGCCGTCCCGAGACACCCCTTCCACTTCGTATCGTGCGATCAGGAAAATTCGAACGTAACCCCTTTACATCCCATGCTTGGCCGGTGCTGTCAATGAATTCGGCGTTGCCTGACGGGTCCCTTATAATGGGGCCGGGTACGTCGCCGCGGGCCTCGAGACCAAGGCCAACCGTGCGCTCCTGAATCGTGTTAGGAGTAATCCTATTGCCAATGGCGGGGTCGGTCGCGAGCGCGTTGATCTGCTCGTCGGTCCGATCAAACTGTATTGGCTGGGCCGCCGGTTGCTCTAGGCCGTTCGCTGCAACCTCAGCGGAATCGGTCTGGTCAAGATCGGGGACGATCAGCTGGGCGGCCGGCGCCACCGTCGCGGCGTTCCACACACGGCCCTCCGCCAGCGTCGCCCGTCCGCCCGCCACCAGGGCGAGCGCCAGCGGATAGACGCGCAACTCGGCGGCGAGCACGCGTGCCGCCAGCGTGTCGGGCGTATCGCCGTCGCACACCGGGACGGCGGCCTGAGCGATGATCGGCCCGGAATCGACCTCCGGAACCACGAAGTGCACGGTCGCGCCGTGGATTTTCACGCCGGCCTCTAGGGCCCGCGCGTGGGTGTGCAACCCCTTGAAGGACGGCAGCAGCGCCGGGTGAATGTTGATCATTCGCCCGCTCCAGCGCTCCACGAACGCATCCGTAAGCAGCCGCATGAAGCCGGCCAGGCACACCAGTTCGACGGCGTGCGCGTCGAGCCGCGCCTGCACGTCTGCTTCGAACGCCGTGCGATCCTTGCCGAAGGCCTGATGATCGACGATCGCCGTCGCGATCCCGGCGGCACGGGCGTGCGCAAGGCCGCCTGCGTCGGGACGGTTCGACAGCACCAGCACGATCTCGGCCGGATAGTTTTGGTCCTTTGCCGCGGCGATCAGCGCCGCCATGTTGGTGCCGCGGCCCGAAATGAGGATTGCGACGCGCCGTTTCGCCACCGGGCTTCCCCGTTCACAGCGCCAGAGCAAGTCGGCCGTGGTAGGTTACCCCGGCCGGGTCGTCCATCACCTCCCCGAGCCGCACGACGCGCTCGCCCATCCGTGCGAACAGCGCCGTGACCGTGTTGACCGCGGTCGGGGCGACGATGACCACCATGCCGATCCCGCAATTGAAGGTGCGCAGCATCTCGCCCTGCGCGATATCGCCGGCCTGGGCGAGCCAGCGAAACACCGGCGGCACCGCGATGGACGCAAGATCGATCCGCACGCCAAGCCCCTTTGGCAATGCGCGCGGAATATTGTCCGGAAAGCCGCCGCCGGTGATATGGGCGAGCGCCTTGACGCCGCCGCCGTCGCGGATGGCGGCGAGACACGACGCGACGTAGATGCGGGTCGGCGTCAGCATCGCCTCGCCGAGCGAGCGGGCGGGATCGAACGGCGCCGGATCGTTCCAGGCGAGGCCGGCGCGCTCCACCACCTTGCGCACCAGCGAATAGCCGTTGGAATGCACGCCCGACGCGGCAAGCCCCAGCACGGCGTCGCCGGGCTCGACATCGCCGCGCGGCAACAAGGTGCCGCGCTCGGCCGCACCGACCGCGAAGCCCGCGAGATCATAGTCGCCGTCCCGGTAAAGCCCCGGCATTTCCGCGGTCTCGCCGCCGATGAGGGCGCAGCCGGCCTCGCGGCATCCGGCCGCGACGCCGGCCACCACGGCGGCGCCGACTTTTGGCTCAAGCTTGCCGCAGGCGAAATAGTCGAGGAAGAATAGCGGCTCGGCGCCCTGCACCACGAGATCGTTGACCGACATGGCGACCAGATCGATACCGATGCTGTCATGCCGCCCGGTTTCGACCGCGATCTTGACCTTGGTGCCGACGCCGTCGGTGGAGGCGACCAGCACCGGGTCGGTAAATCCGGCCCGCTTCAGGTCGAACAGCCCGCCGAAGCCCCCGATCTCGGCATCGGCCCCGGCGCGGGCAGTCGCGCGCACCAACGGCTTGATGAGATCGACCATGCGGTTGCCGGCGTCGATATCGACACCCGCCTGCGCATAAGTGAGCCCGTCGCGTCCGCTGTTCATGATCGGTGCCTTTCGGCAGGCGTGGTAAGGGCGAATCGGGCGGCACGCAATGGGGTGCGCGGGGCGGGTTAGGTCAGGCAGGAGACGCGGTGCCTTCGGGTTATTTCTCCCGCCCCGGAGCTCAAAGCTGTCGAGGCGCTCAAAGCCGACGGCGACGGCAGGGCAGTCGCTGCGAAGATGAAGGAAATGCCGACTGACGATCCGCTTTTCGGCAAAGGATTTGTGCGCGCCGACGGCCGCAAGATGCACGACGCTTACCTTTTCGAGGTCAAAAAGCCGGAGGAATCGAATATTTCGGCGACCTTTACAAGTTGCGCGCCACCATCCCGGCAGCGGAGGCATTTCGCCCGCTAAAGGAAGGTGGCGGTCCGCTGGTCGGTGGATGATGTCGCTTCGCTGTGGGCGGTGCCCGCGCTCTAGCCTGGCTGGTCGCAAACCGGCGCATACAAAAAGGCGTTGTATCGAGACGAGAGAGTGGAGAAAGGACGATTATCAACGACGAACGCATCTTTGGTTGCGGTCACCGGAGAACCGCGCTCGTCCACCATGGTATCGACAGGCTTCATTCTCAGCCGGTGCGGCAATGGTTCGCTTTCACGGTCGGCCCACGAGACATTCAGGGATGCTCAGAAGGGGAGCAATTGTCGGATGAGGTTTTCGACGCCCCCTTCAATGCTGCCGATCCTGTGGCCGCGGTAATGCAGGTAATGGGCTTGCCGGGCCCTGGGCCGGTCGGACTCGCTCGTCCGCTCCGGCGCGCCGGCCGGTCCCTGACCGATGGCTTCGAACCGTGCCTTCTGCTCGTCGTTCAATTCATCGTAAAAACCATCGAGTCCTGAACGGACCGTCTTGACGGCTTGCAGCATGCTGTCGAGCCGCTTGCGGACAGCGGCAAGCCGTGCTGGCGGTGTGAGCGGCTCGACGCTCGGGCACGAGGCCTTAAGCATGTCCGCGGCCTTGGCGGCATCGCCCTCAAGGGTCTCGAGCGCCTCACGCTGCGACGGGGTGGGCCGGACCGTCCGGTCGATCTCGGCGATAGGAAATTTGGTCGCGTCGGGTTGCACGGCACCACAATTGGCGGCGATCGCGCCGGTGCTCCCGGCCGCCTCGCGGCCGCGGCGTTGATCGGTACCCAGCGCGGTCAGCTTCAACTTCTGCTCGTCGCTCAGCAGACTGAAGAATTGCTGCAGCGGCGCCTGTACGGTATCGACAGCCGCGATCATCGCTTCGATGCGCTGCTGCATGTGCGCCAATCGGCCGGGCGCGGTCAGCGCGATATCGGCCGGGCAGGCGGCCCTGATGTCTTGGGCCGCCTTCGCCGAGGCATCGGCGAGGGCATCGAGTGCGGCCCGTTGCGCGTCGTTCAGCTGGATGATCTGCGCAATCTGATCGATCGGCAGGCCGGCGATATCTGCCTTATCTGGGCCGCACATTTGCGTCAGCGCGCCGGCGCTGCCACCTTCAGTTTCAGCAACAGCAGACGCTCGCTCGCCGCCGCTTGCGGCGCTGTACCGATTGGTGCCAGCGTATTGCGGCAGGTAGCCGGTCAAGTCGTCATAGCCATAGGGTGCAAACAGGCCAGCGTAGATATCGCCGTAGCCGTAACCCCAGAATGAATCGTCGTAGTCATCGCCCCACAACGCGTAGCCATAAATGTCGTTATAGGCAAACGGCCAGTACAGCGGGCCCACCCATCCGTATCCGCCGTTTCCATGCCGCCACCAGCCGCGTCCGCCTTCGCGGCCATTATGCCAACCCGCCGTCGCCGCGACCGCGGTAATGTGCGCGCGTGTAACGGGGTTACGCAATCCGCTCGCGTTGTGCAATGCGCCTTCGACCGAGCGGGAGTTCAATGTGGTGCGCACCGCGTTGGCATGGACGTTGGCGTGCCGGCTCGCACCGCGCTGCTCGTCTCGGTTTGCAATACCGGTTGCCCGGTGCTCGACCGCCTCCCGTGGCGTTGTGTGCTCTTCGAAAGCGCGATGACCGGAGAAAGCCGGACGCGTGGCCAAATGCGATACGGAGGACCGCGCCCTTATGTGAGCCGCACCGCCCGAGCCGAAATGGAGCCCACCACCGCCAAAACGGATACCTCCGCCACCAAGGTGGATACCACCGCCACCAATATGCAAACCTCCACCGCCAAGGTGGATACCCCCACCGCCGAAATGAACACCTCCACCGCCGCCGCCGAAATGAACTCCGCCACCACCCCCGCCGAAATGCGCCCCACCGCCTCCGCCACCACCGCCGTGTCCACCTCCGCCACCCCCGCCGTGGCCGCCTCCGCCACCACCGCCCCGCCCAGCCATCGCGTCGATCGGGCCGGCGAAGGCCATGACGGATGTCAAGAGGAGTGTAGCGAGTTCGAACTCCGCGATGTGCCATGGCGGTCTCCTCGTCGCGAAGGCCGCCTGGACCGGCGAACCGGCCGAGGCGACCCATCGTGCCGCTATGAATTACTTCTGCTGCTGGCTTTTGGCATTGGCTTGGGTCGAAGTCTCGTGCGCCGACTTGGACTTTTCAGCGGCCTGTGCCGATTGCTGCTTTGCATTCGCAACATCGTTGCTGCCGTGCTGCTGTGCGGCGGTGCGATGCGCTGTTGCAGCCTGATCGTGTTGCTCGGCGGCCTTTTTGTGCATGTCTGTGGGCATGATTTTGTCCTTATTGTTTGAGAGAAGTCCAGGTAAACGCTCGAAACGCTTGATGGTTCCACGAAGCAGTCATTTTTCTTTGAATCTACCAACAAGGGCGTTCTTAGACCATATTTCCAATCGGCCTAATTGCGGTATCGTATACGGGGTGACTTTGCCACATTTCGAAGGAATGCATACAAGCGCACCGGCGGCGCCAAACCTGGCGCGGCGCGATGCAGTTTTGCCCACCCTACGACGCGCACCGCTATGATATCCGAGGTACCCGG
>CAWDKL010000067.1:0-30704 GCA_963802745.1 uncultured Alphaproteobacteria bacterium
CGTTACACTGCCGCCCATAATTCCGCACACCAAGCGGAACACAGGGAGGGCACCATCATGACGGCTCACGCCATCTCGCGGCGGCACATGCTGGCCGTCTCGGCGGCGGCCTCGCCGCCGGTTCGGGCGCGCTAGCACCGGGCGCGCCGCGCATCGAGCGGCTCGGTCCCGCGCTTGACGCCATTGTCTCGACCTCGGAGCCGATCCGGAACTTGCCGGGCTTCGGCGGCGATCTCGGCCCGGCCGAAGGTCGGTCTGGATCCGGGAGGGCGGCTATCTGCTGTTCAGCGACATCCACGCCAGCCGCGGCCGAAATACACGCCCGGCCAGGGCGTCTAGGGTATCCAGGAGAAGACCAACCCGGCCAACGGCCTGACCCGCGATCTGCAAGGCCGGCTTGTCGCCTGCGAGCAAGAGACCCGACGCGTAACCCGCCAGGAGGCCGACGGCAGCATCACAGTGATTGCCAATAGCTTCCAGGGCCGTCGATCTTAACCGGCCCAACGACGTAGTGGTCAGGTTCCACGGATCAATCTATTTCACAGACCCGAATGGCAACTTTGTCCCCGAACAATGGGATCTGGCGTTTGCCGTGCGTTATTGCGTCAGTGCCGATCTCGGCACCATAACACTCTTGACCGATGGTCACTGGCATTCAATAAACCCAACGGGCTTGCGTTCGCTCCCGACGAAAGCGTGCTCTATCAATGATTCCCGCTGCGGCCATATTCGCGCCTTTGATGTCGCGCCGAACGGCACGCTGGCGCGGCAGACCGACCGCGTGTTCGCCGACCTGCGCGGGAGCGAACCCGGCGTGCCGGACGGCATGAAGGTGGACACCGCCGGCAATGTCTATTGCGGCGGCGCCGGCGGCATCTACGTGCCGGACCGCAAGGGAAAGAAACTCGGCCGCATCGTGCACGGCCAGCCGGCCACGACCAATATCGGCTTCGGCGGCAACGACTGGAAGACGCTGTTCTTCACCACCCGCGGCACGCTCGGGTCGGTCAACGTGAATATCGCCGGCGTCCCGGTTCCGGTGGCGAAAAAGGGGTAGCGCCTGCATCGGTCGCCGTAGCGCGCCGTAGGATGGGTTGAGCGTCAGTGAAACCCATCGGCCGCGGTTCGGCGGCAATCCCAGTGATGGGTTTCGCAAGAGCTCAACCCATCCTACGCATCCCCTATTCGGAGCAACCACGATGACCATTCGGCAAAACGTTTCCCGCCGCGACATGCTGGCGATGTCTGCGGCAAGCCTCGCGCTCGGCGCCATCCCGAGCGCATCCGCGCAGCAGCTCACCAAGCGCATCGACAAATTCGCCCCGGAACTCGACGCCATCATTTCGACCTCCGAGCCGATCCGCGAGATCGCCGACGGTTTTGGCGGTCCGCTCGGCCCGACCGAGGGGCCGCTGTGGTGGAAGGAGCGCGGCTACCTGCTGTTCAGCGACATCAATGCCAGCAAGCGGATGAAATACACCCCCGGCCAGGGCGTGACCGTGTTCCAGGAGCACACCAATGGTGCCAACGGCCTCACCCGCGATCTGCAGGGCCGGCTTCTGGCCTGCGAACATGAAAGCCGCCGCGTCACCCGGCAGGAGCGCGACGGCTCCATCACGGTGATCGCCAACAGCTTTCAGGGCCGCCGCCTCAACCGGCCGAACGATGTCGTGGTGAAATCCGACGGCTCGATCTATTTCACCGACCCGTGGTCGAGCCCGCTGGCGCCGGAGCAGTGGGACCTCACCTTCTCGGGCGTCTATCGCGTGTCGCCGGATCTCGGCACCATCACGCTGCTGCTCGACGACATGATCTTCCCCAACGGGCTCGCCTTCTCGCCCGACGAGCGCGTGCTCTACATCGACGACTTCCGCCGCGGCCACATCCGCGCCTTCGACATGGCGCCGAACGGCCTGCTCGCCAAGCAGACCGACCGGGTATTTGCCGACCTCAACGGCCCGGAACCCGGCGGCCCCGACGGCCTCAAGGTCGATACCGCCGGAAATGTCTATTGCGGCGGTGCGGGAGGACTCTATATCCTGGACCCTAAGGGCAAGAAGCTCGGGCGCATCGTCCACGGCCGGCCCGCGACTACCAATGTCGGCTTCGGCGGCGATGACCTGAAGACCCTGTTTTTCACCACCCGCAGCCATCTCGGCGCGGTCAACATCAAGATCGCCGGAATCCCGGCGCCACCCCCGAAACGAACCTGAACGCACATAACGTGACAATGGGGACAGTATGACATCGAAGCTGTTGGCAGTGTCGGCGGTCGGAGCATTGACCGCCGGAGTGTGGATCGCGATGGGCGGCGCCGTCTCGGCACACCATTCTTTCGCGATGTTCGACGCCGAACATCCGATCGAGATCGCCGGAACCGTCAAGGAGTTCCGCTTCGTCAGCCCGCACACCGTGCTGGTCGTGACGGTGAAGGGCAAGGACGGATCGGAGAAGGATTGGATTTTCGAAGGCGGCGCGCCCGGCATGCTGGTGCGGGACGGCTTCGGCTCCAAGGCGCTCAAGCCCGGCGATGAGATCGTGGCCAAGATCAACCCGCTGCACAGCGGCGCCGCCGGCGGCTCCTACGCGCCGGCACAGGTCAAGTTCAAGGACGGAACCCCGGTCGCGCAGCCGCCGCATTGAGGCGGGACGATCCGGAAAAATCCAGGACCGCGGTCGTCCTGTGTGCCGGCCTTGCCGGCGGACAGGATGGCGGCGGTCCTGTTTCGCGTTGAACCCGTCTGACACGGGATTGTTTCACCTTGGAGGAGAGAAATGTTGGTGCGAACCATGATCGGTTCGGTCGCGCTCGCGGTGCTTGCGCTGGCGGGCCCGGCCGCGGCCCAGCAGCCGTTCGATGCGAGCAAATATCCCGACATGGCGGGCCAGTGGCAGCGGGTCGGGCCGCTCGGCGTGTTCGATTCGACCAAGCCCCCGGCGCGCGGGCAGCAGGCGCCGCTGACACCGGAATATCAGGCGATCTTCGAGGCCAACCTCGCCGAAGTCGCCAAGGGCGGTTCGGGCGACGACCCGGTGCACACCTGCATCCCGGAGGGCATGCCGCGCGCGATGAATCTGGTGCTGCCGATGGAGGTCGTCATTACGCCGAACACGACCTACATCCTGATGGAATATCTCAGCATGCTCCGCCGCATCTACACCGACGGCCGCGCATTCCCGACCGACGAGGACCCATCCTGGATGGGCTATTCGATCGGCAAATGGGTCGATGAGGACGGCGACGGCCGCTACGACGTGCTGGAAGTCGAGACCCGCAATTTGAAAAATCCGCGCACCTTCGACCCCAGCGGCCTGCCGGTGCACCGCGACGGCGAGACCGTGGTCAAGGAACGCTTCTATCTCGACAAACAGAACCCCGACCGGCTGTACGACCAGATCACCGTGGAGGACCACGCGCTGGCGCACCCCTGGACGGTGCTCAAAACCATGCGGCGCGAGAAGAAGCCGATCTGGGTCGAATCGATCTGCGCCGAGGGCAACGTCCACGTCAGTATCGGCGGCGAGCAATATATGCTCGGCGGCGACGGCCTGCTGATGCCGTTCTACCAAGGCCAGCAACCGCCGGATCTGAAGCACTTCAACGAGAAGAAGTGACGGACTGACGAAGTCCGCATTGGAAGCGGCGGCAATCCAAGCGCGAATGCGGGACGGACGCGCCGTGACCCAGACTGTGCCGTCCCGCATTTGCGCTTCAGGTCTGCCGCGCGCCCGATCCCGCCGGCAGCGGTTGCGAGCCCGCGCCGTCGGGATTAAGCCGTTGGCCGACCGCAAGCCAACGCAGCAGTGATCGCCGCCGTGGAACGATGCCGCATCGTCGCCGGCGCCGCGCGGCCGGGGAAGGATCAGGCATGAACGAATCCACCGCCGCAACGGACACCGGAGCAACCCCGGTCGCGCAGCCTGCGTCCTACGCCGAAAAACGCTGGCAGTCCGACGTGATCGTGGACCTGATCAAGCAGTTCGGATTTCCGTATATCGCGCTCAATCCGGGGGCGAGCTACCGGGGCTTGCACGATTCGCTCGTTAATTACGGCGGCAACGATCCGCCGATGCTGCTGTGCCAGCACGAGAAGATCGCGGTGCAGATCGCCCACGGCTACGCCAAGGCTACCGGTAAGCCGATGGTGGCGATCGTCCACGACGTGGTCGGCCTGCTGCATGCCACCATGGGCATCTATTATGCCTATGTGGATCGTGCGCCGATTTTCGTCATCGGGGCGACCGGCCCGATGGACGAGAGCCGCCGCCGCCCGTTCATCGACTGGATCCACACCGCCAATGTCCAGGGCGAGCAGGTGCGCCATTATGTGAAATGGGATTATCAGCCCGGCAGCATCGAGGGGGTGCCGGATTCCTTCGCCCGCGCCTACGGGGCGATGATGACGCAGCCGCAAGGGCCGATCTATATGTGCTACGATGCGTGGCTGCAGGAGCAGCCGCTGACCGCCGAAATCGCCATGCCGTCGCACGCCGACGCGGTGGTCGCGGCCCCGATGGCGGCCGATCCGGCGGCGCTGGCGAAGGTCGCCGACCGCCTGCTGGCGGCACAATTTCCGGTGCTGCTCGCCGAATATGTCGGCCGCCAGGCGCAAGGTTTTTATGACCTGGTGGCGCTGGCCGAGACGGTCGGCGCCGCCGTCTATGACATCAACGGGCGGCTCAATTTTCCGAACCGCCACAAGCTCAATCTCAGCATGGACAAGGCGGTGTTCCGCGACGCCGACCTCATCCTCTCGCTCGATACCCGCGATTGGGAAAAGCCGACCCACAGCATCGACCGCACCAAGCGGGCGACGGTGCCTTTGTATCCCGCCGATTGCGAGATGATCGAACTCGGCTTCGGCGACATCGCCCTGTCGAAATGGTCGATGGACTACACCCGCATGCCCAATTGCAGCCTGCGGGTGCTCGGCGATACGCTCACCGCGATTCCGGAGCTGACAAGACTGTGCCGCGAGCGCATTGCCCGCGACGCGGAGCTCAGCCGCCGCATCGCCGGCCGCTCCGCCGACATCGGCGCCCGCCACGATGCGCTGTTTGCCAAATGGGCCGAGGCGTCGCGCCGCAATTGGGACGCAAGCCCGATCGCACTGCCGCGGCTGGCGCATGAAATTTGGGACGCGATCAAGACCGAGGACTGGGTGCTCACCGCCTGCACGCTGCAGGACTGGGTGCTCAAGCTGTGGGATTTCGAAAAACCCTATCGCCACGCCGGCCGCGCGCTCGGCACCGGCACCCAGATCGGCGTGTCGCTCGGCGTCGCGCTCGCCCACCGCGGCACCGGGCGGCTGGTAGTGGACATTCAGCCCGACGGCGATTTGATGTTCGACGCCGGCGCGTTATGGACTGCGGCGAAAAACAAAATACCGTTCCTGATCGTGATGTACAATAACCGCGCCTATTACAACGACTGGGAGCACCAGATTCACGTCGCCGAACATCGCGGCACCCCGGTGGAACGCGCCCATATCGGCCAGGACATCGTCGGCCCGGAGCCGGATTTTGCCAAACTCGCGCAATCCTGCGGATGGTATGGGGAAGGCCCGATCGAACATCCGAAGGACATCGCCGGCGCGCTGCGCCGCGCCATCGCCAAGGTCAAGGCCGGCCAGCCGGCGCTGGTCGATACGGTGCTGCAAGCGCGGTGAATGCGTAGCGCTCCGTTTGCCGGCAATGCAGCTCCCCGATCAGGCCACCAAGCCGGAAACCGTTACGATGGAGAGCGAGGCGAAAAACATGCCGGCGCGTGTTGCTTCCATCGACGTGTCGATCCATTGCTGAGCTTGCCTGCGGCCTATGACTTCGTTGCGAACCGCAGCTTCGACCACGCTCTCGAGATCGAATACGACCGCGGCATCTTGGTATCGCCGGAAAACGAGTGAATCGACCTCAACCTTGTCGATATGGACACCGGCCCGCACAAAGAGCGTCGCCAGACAACGCCCAATATACGGATTTGCGAATGCCTTCGTCCATTCCTGACGTCAATGTCATGCTCGTTTCAAGATCGCCATTGCAGAGGGTAAATGTGCCCCAGTCCGGCTCGGAAGCGACGACACGGCCGCCCGTCACCGTGACGCGTGCCATTTCGCTTAACACCTTCCCTGGATTTTGGATGTGTTGAAGCGATCTGTCGATGCGTATGGCATTGCATTTCTTATCTTCAAGGGGTATCGCCCGAGCATCGCCCTGTATGAAAGTTACGTTTTTGACATTCTCCGCATGCGACTTTGCGATATCCAGGAAGCGACTGCTTAGGTCAACACCGATGAAGTTTGCCTCAGGGTATGCTTTCCCCAATTCGGCGACATCGTAGCCTATCCCGCACGCGACATCGACGACCGTATCATTGGGTTGAATATCAAGCAGGCGCCAACTTTGCTTCTTATACTTTTGAAAAGATGGCAGATTGCTCATGAATTCAAGGCAGACCACCAGCTTTGCGAAATCGCTGTCGCCATCGGGATTTCTGAACTCATAGGCAACCGTTGTCATCTCGCCTCGGGCTGTGGCTATGCCGCAGGGTCGTAGGGTATGCAAAATCGCCCGGGCACGGCGTAACCGGCACGGCGTCAAATGGCGATTTTGCACACCCTACGTGTTTGGCCCTCACCGGAATCCGGTCTTGGAGTTTGTGAACACCGGCCGGTACAAAATTCGCCCGGCGTTCGGTGCCGCACGATTGGACCGTTCCCATCGTCGATCGTGATCGTCAGATGCCGATGGACGCGGCCGACCCGTCCGACGCGCCGCTTTACCGCGCGTCAGAGTTTGCGACTTCCGCAGGCGCGTCAATTGCTGTCGAAGTTCACCGCGTAGTAGCCGACCGAGCCGGTTTTCGAGGTGTCTTTCCACTGGTGCGGGGTCTTGGCGGGAATCGTGATGACGTCGCCCTTGGTCAGATGATGACTGACGCCGCCCTCGATGCCGGTGCCGCGCGTCTGGCCGGGACCGATGACCTTCGGCTCGATCATCTTGCCGCCGGTGATGAACTCCGCTTCGCCGTCCACGATGATGAACACGTGGTTGGTGGTGTCGTGCATCTCGGCGCCGCGCTGCTTGCCGCGGTTGGCAATGACGATCAAGCCTTCATCCTCGATGATGCGCTCGCCCTTGACGAAGGCGGCCGCGACCTTGTCGTGGTCCACGACGTGGACGCGCGGCGGAAAACCGGCGGCGCTTCCCAAAGTCACCACCAGGGCGGCGGTCGATAGAATCCCGGCGAGTGCGAGCACGTATTTCATGGAGCGGTCTCCCCTTTTTCCGTTTGCGTGTTTGCGTTTGCTTCGACGTAATGCACGATCAGTGTAGTCCTCGATGCGCAGGGACGCAAACGTGGGACCCCTTCGACCCGGCTCTTGCAATCCATCCGGCCAGCGGACACCATCGCCAATCGCAAGGACGGAAGGCCGGCGTCCGCGATCGGGTCCGGCCCACCTCGCAAGGTGAAGACAGTGGATCCCGTTGGGCTCGCTCGCGGCCCGTATTCAAATCATTCAAACAGGGGCGAACATGGCGGTGCGTGCCGGGCGCGAGTTTTTGGCCATTCCGGGGCCGACCACCATTCCGGACGAAGTGCTGCGCGCCATGCACCGGCCGGCGGTCGATATCTATGCAGGCCCGCTATTGGCGCTCACCGACAGCCTCCTCGCCGATCTCGGCCGGCTGTTCCAGACCACGGGCCGCAGCTACATTTACATCGCCAACGGCCATGGCGCCTGGGAGGCGGCGCTCAGCAATGTGCTGTCCCGCGGCGACCGGATTCTTGTGCTGGAAAGCGGCCGTTTCGCCCGCGGCTGGGGCGAAATGGCGGCGGGGCTGGGCGTCGAGGTCGAGGTACTGGCGGGCGACTGGCGGCGCGCCGTAAACCCCGAAGCAGTCGCGGCACGGCTGCGCCAGGACACGACCGGGGCCATCAAGGCGATCCTGGCGGTGCAGGTCGATACCGCCTCCGGGGTCGTCAACGATCTTGCGGCGATCGGGGAGGCGATCCGCGCGGCGCGCCACCAGGCGCTGTTCATGGTCGATGCGGTCGCTTCGCTCGGCTGCATGCCCTTCGACATGGATGGCTGGCGGATCGATGTCGCCGTGACCGGCTCCCAGAAGGGTTTGATGTCACCGCCGGGCCTTGGCTTCGTGGCTGCGGGCGAGCGCGCCCTGGCGGCGCACCGGAACGCCGGACTGCGCACGCCCTATTGGGACTGGACCTTGCGCGACGGTCCGGAGCACTACAACAAATATGCCGGCACGCCGCCGGAGCATCTCCTGTTCGCCTTGCGGGCCGCCCTCGATATGCTGTTCGCCGAGGGGCTCGACAATGCGTTCCGCCGCCACCGGCTGCTCGCCGAGGCGGTGCGCCGCGCGGTCGCCGTATGGGCCGGCGGCGAGGTGCTGGGCTTCAACATCGCGGAGGCCGCCGAGCGCTCCGATACGGTAACGACCGTGACCATGGCGGAGGGCCACGATTCCGCCGCGCTGCTGGCCTACTGCAACCAGAAATGCGGCGTCGTGCTTGGCCACGGCATCGGGGCACTGCGGGGTAAGGGATTCCGCATCGCCCATATGGGGCATGTGAACGCCCCCATGGTGCTGGGCACGCTAGGTGTCGTCGAGTTCGCCCTCCAGGCGCTCGCCATCCCGCACCGCAAAGGCGGCGTGCAGGCCGCGATCGATTGGCTGGCGGCCAATGTGAAGGCATGATGGGCCAGCAGCCGCGGACGCTGTGCGGACATGCACCAGGGTCGAGGGATGCTTAAATTTTGTTTGCGCCCAATCTTTCACCTTTTGTGCGACGCAATAATAGACAAAAATTTATGCAGAAATGCTGGTCTTCCTAGCGCAAAAGCAGTATGCGAGGCGCCCTGAATACGTGAGAACGCGGGTGGGTTCGCCGCGCCCACGTTTGGTGTGCCGGTCGATCCGAGCGTGCTACGATGCTGGTCTTGAGCGAATGATGCCCGGCGCAAATGCGCGGCGCCATGCGATCGACGCGTTAGCCTGGGGTTTAGGAATAAATAACGTCACTCAGTTCCAATGAACCGCCGGGGAAACCGCCAAGTGGCACGTCGCGGCTCGTCCGCAAGTGCTTCGCACGAGGAGTGAATGGAACCCACCGACATCGCGGCACCGGACTATTTCCACAAGGTGGTCGACTGCCAGTGGGCCTGTCCGGCACATACCCCCGTTCCGGAATACATCCGCTTGATCGCCGCCGGTCGGTATTCCGACGCCTACATGGTCAATTGGAAATCCAACGTGTTCCCGGGCGTGCTGGGACGCACCTGCGACCGTCCCTGCGAGCCGGCGTGCCGGCGCGGACGCGTCGAGAAGGAGCCGGTCGCGATCTGCCGGCTCAAGCGCGTCGCCGCCGATTTCAAGGATGATATCCGCGCCCGGCTGCCGCGCCCGGCGGCGCGCCGCAACGGCAAGCGCATCGCGCTGGTTGGCGGCGGCCCGGCTTCGCTCACGGTGGCGCGCGATCTCGCCCCGCTCGGCTATACCTGCGTGGTGTTCGACGCCGACCCCAAGGCGGGCGGTATGATCCGCACGCAGATCCCGCGGTTCCGCCTGCCGGAATCCGTGATCGACGAGGAATGCGGCTACATCCTCGATCTCGGCGTGGAGTTCCGCCCCGGAACCCGCATCGACAGCCTCAAGGCGCTGCTGGCGCAGGATTTTGATGCCATCTTCGTCGGCTCCGGCGCCCCGCGCGGGCGCGACCTCGACGTTCCGGGCCGCAAGGAGGCGGCGGCCAACATCCATATCGGCATCGACTGGCTCTCCAGCGTCTCGTTCGGCCACATCAGCAAGATCGGACGCCGGGTGGTGGTGCTCGGTGGCGGCAATACCGCGATGGACTGCTGCCGCTCCTCGCGCCGCCTCGGCGGCGAGGAAGTCACCGTGGTGGTGCGCTCCGGCTTCGAGGAAATGAAGGCCTCGCCGTGGGAGAAGGAGGACGCGATGCATGAAGGCATCCCGATCCTCAATTTTTTGGTCCCGAAGGAATTTACCCACGACAATGGCCGCCTCACCGGCGTCACCTTCGAGAAGGTGAAGGCCGAATACGATGCCAAGGGCCGCCGCAATCTGGTTCCGTCCGGCGAACCGGATCACCATGTGCCTTGCGACGACGTTTTGGTAGCGGTCGGCCAGGAAAATTCGTTCCCGTGGATCGAGCGCGACATCGGCTTGGAATTCGACAAATGGGACATGCCCAAGGTCGATCCCAAAACCATGCGCTCGACGCACCCAAAAGTGTTCTTCGGCGGCGATGCCGCGTTCGGGCCCAAAAACATCATCTGGGCGGTGGCGCACGGCCACGACGCCGCGCTCTCGATCGACCTGATGCTATCGGGCCAGGATATCGCAGTGCGCCCGCTGCCGGCCGTGGACGTCATGAGCCAGAAGATGGGCATCCACGAGTGGAGCTACGACAACGAGATTTCGCCCGATAAGCGGTTTCGGGTGCCGATGCGCGACAAGGTGGTGGCGCTCAAGGACATCCGGGCCGAGGTCGAGCTCGGCTTCGACTATGGTCTCGCGCTGAAGGAAGCCGAGCGCTGCCTCAACTGCGACATTCAGACGGTGTTCACCGCGCAGCTGTGCATCGAGTGCGACGCCTGCGTCAACATCTGCCCGATGGACTGCATCACCTTCACGGCCGACGCGCCCGAGGCCGAGTTGCGCACCCACCTCAAGGCGCCCGCGAACAACCTGTCCCAGGACATCTACGTGGCGGCCGGCCTCAAGACCGGCCGCATCATGGCCAAGGACGAGGACGTCTGCCTGCACTGCGGGCTATGCGCGGAGCGTTGTCCCACCGGTGCGTGGGACATGAAGAAATACTTGATCGAGATGACCCACGCGGGGACTCCATGCCAGCAAGAAGCCCGATCTGCAGCGTAAACGATTTCGTCGTCCGCTTCGCCAACGTCAACGGTTCGGGCTCGGCGAGCGCCAACGAACTGTTCGCCCGCGCGGTGCTGCGCATGGGCGTGCCGGTGTCGTCGCGCAACATCTTTCCGTCCAACATCCAGGGCCTGCCGACCTGGTTCGAAGTGCGCATCTGCGAGGACGGCCATCTCGGCGCCCGCGGCGGCTACGACCTCATGGTGGCGATGAATCCGCAGACCTGGGACAAGGACGTGGCCGGCATCGAGCCCGGCGGTTATCTGTTCTACGATTCCACCAAGCCGATGCCGGCGTCGAAATTCCGCGACGATATTTTTGTCATCGGCGTGCCGCTGACCGCCATTGCCAACCGCGAATATACCGACCCGCGCCAGCGCCAGCTGTTCAAGAATATTATCTACCTCGGCGCGCTGTCGGCGCTGCTCGGCATCGAGCCGGAAGTGATCGAGGCGCTGTTCCTGCAGCAATACAAGGGCAAGGAAAAGCTGATCGGCGCCAACAAGCATGCGCTGCATCTCGGCCGCGACTGGGTGCTGCTCAATGTGGAGCCGCAGGCCGGCCTCAAGCGTGCCTGCGGGTTGGAAATCCGGCGCGCCGACAAGGTGGGCGACCGCATCTTTCTCGAGGGCAACCAGGCGGCCGCGCTCGGCGCTGTCTATGGCGGCGCCACCGTGTGCGCGTGGTATCCGCTCACGCCTTCGTCTTCGCTGGCGGACGCCTTTTCCAGCTACTGCGCCAAGCTGCGCCACGACAAGGATACCGGCAAGGCCAATTACGCCATCATCCAGGCCGAGGACGAGATCGCCTCGATCGGCATCGTGGTGGGGGCGGGGTGGAACGGTGCCCGCGCCTTCACCGCCACCTCCGGCCCCGGCATCTCGCTGATGCAGGAGTTCTGCGGGCTGGCGTATTTCGCGGAAATTCCGGGCGTGATTTTCGACGTGCAGCGCGCCGGGCCGTCCACCGGCATGCCGACCCGCACCCAGCAGGCCGATATCTTGAACTGCGCCTATGCGTCCCACGGCGACACCAAGCACGTCGTGCTGCTGCCGCAGGACCCGCGCGAAACCTTCGAATTCGCGGCAGAATCCTTCGATCTGGCGGAACGGCTGCAGACCCCGGTGTTCGTGCTCATCGACCTCGAAATCGGCATGAACCAGCACCTCACGCCGCCGCTGAAATGGGACGACGCCCATCGCTACGACCGCGGCAAGCTCATGACCGCCGCCGATCTCGACGCCGGCAAGGACTTTGGCCGCTATCTCGACGTGGACGGCGACGGCATTCCGTTCCGCACCCTGCCGGGCACGCACCCGACCAAGGGCGCCTATTTCACCCGCGGTACCTCGCGCGACCGCTATGCCCGCTACACCGAGGAAGGCGGTGCCTACGCCGACAACATGCAGCGCCTGCTGCGCAAATTCGAGACCGCGAAAAACCTGGTGCCGCGCCCGATCCTGCGCCGCGCCGACCGCCCGACCAAATGCGGCGTCATCTATTACGGCTCCACCGCCCCCGCCATGGACGAGGCCATCGCCATGCTGGAAGCCCGCGGCAACCGGCTGGACATGCTGCGCGTGCGCGCCTTCCCGTTCCACCAGGACGTGCCGGATTTCATCGCCGAGCACGATTTCGTATTTTTGGTCGAGCAGAACCGCGACGCCCAGCTGCGCAGCCTGATCGTCAACGAATGCGGCATCGACCCGGTGCGGCTGATGCCGATCCTGCACTACGACGGCACTCCGATCACGGCGCGGTTTATCGCGCGGGCGATCGGGGAGAATCTCGATGCGATGAAGGTGGCGCCGTTACGGGTGGTGAGTTGAGGCGGGGCTTTGTATACGTCGCAGGTCTAGAACATGAACCGTGTATCTGCAGTGTCCGAGCGCGCGTGGCATTTGCGGCAGATTAACGCGTAACTTTTGTTGGGCGGCCAAGGTGGAAAAGATATCGGACTTTAAGCCCCTTGCGTCTGTAGCTCTTCCCGGAATTGGTAATTTGTCTTGCTCTGGCCTAACAATAATAGTTGGACCAAACTCTTCGGGAAAAAGTCAATTTCTTCAAGATATCCAACATCGGTTACGCGGCCTCCCGAGGGACTTAGTGGTTGCAGAAGATATTAAAATAAATAAGCCTCCCAATCTTGAGGAATTTATAAAATGCTTAGAGTCGGAAGGATATCTCAAAGCAATCTCAGCTCAGAATAATGAAATCATGTTAACACCGAAGACTACTTATACGGGAAGCGGCGAATCCGTGCCCCCAGTAGCATTAAATCAGGCTAAAGCTTGGTATAATATGGGATCATCCTCTGGGCAGCGTAACGATTTTCTGAACCATTTCGGACGGCTACTGGTTACGGCATTGTTCCTTGACCGTCGTCTGATAGCGCTTACACAAGTCAACCTGATCGACTTTGAAAATCAGCCGCCGCAACACGACTTTCATGCGCTTTATAACAATGACGAAGCTCGAAGAGAACTAACAAATGAAACCGAAGACTCCTTCGGTAAGGGCGTTTGGCCCGATATGTCTCGGGGAAATATCCTCTGCCTGCGGGTAAGTGAAGGCCGGATGCCAGGCCCTGAAGACAGACTTTCAACAAAAAAATGTCTACATATCGCATGATCGAAACGGAGGGCGATGGGTTAAAATCATACGTGGCAATCTGCGTCGCCCTTCTTCTTGGGCGTCGACCAGTTTGTCTTGTTGATGAACCAGAAATGTGTTTGCATCCCCCCTCAAGCTTATAATCTAGGCAGATTTATCGGACGACATGGCACGGCCAAAGATACGGCAACATTTGTAGCCACACATAGCAGTCAGATTTTGCGCGGAGTAATCCAGGCAAGCAAGGATGTAGAGGTTGTTCGGTTGACCAGAGTTGATGGCAATTTTTTTGCTCATCGCCTGTCCGCCGACCAACTTGCTGCGACTTTAGAAAGCCGACTCTAAGGGGCGAATCCGTCCTTGATGGAATATTTTCCGAGTCGGTGATAATTCTCGAAGGTGATAGTGATCGTCTCGTATACCAAACGGCGTGGGAGTCGCTTAGTAGCGAACTTCGCCTTGACCTGCACTTCGCAAATGTTGGAGGAACAGGAGGAATTGCGGATACCTGTAAACTATATCGTGCACTCAGAATTCCAGTCGCGGTAATTGCCGACCTGGATCTGATCGTAGATAAAGAAAAGTTGGAACGGATTCTGGATGCGATGCTACCAGCGGATGATGTAAAACTTATATTAGAGAAGTCTAATATATTAATTGACGAGATTCGGAAAGATTCCGCCCGATATATCTGTTTCTACGTTTATCGAAAGAATTCGATAAACTTCGCGAGATGCCAATGAATTGGAAGAATGAAGATGACAGATCTATTTATAAGGAGCTCCGCAGCCTTTCCGCAGAACTCGACCGTATGCGTCGTCTTAAGAGTGGTAATCTTGTTTCGTTTCCACAAGAATTACAGCATCAGATATTAGAGTTGTTACACGACATGAGAAAGGCAGGAGTATTCCTCGTGCCGGTGGGCGAGCTTGAGAATTGGCTTGCCTCTGAAGGAATCAGAAAAATCAAAGACAAAAAAGGCAACATGGGCGAATGCAGCAGCTTTGAAGATTTAATCCAAGGGACCTTCGGACGGCGACATCTGGAATTTTCTTCGCGATGTCGGTCGCTATCTTGAGCAAGCTTATAAAACGACAACCGTTGCCCCCGACAGGGGGCGATGTTGTATTATTGTATAAATATCAGCAACGTGTTCCGCGATTTCGGCGATGCGAACCCCGACCTCGAACAGGCGCGCGCCATCCTGGCCGCCAAGATCGTCGCGGTGCTCGACCGGCGCACGCTGAGCGTGCGCGCCGCGCAAGCGCTGACCGGCGTTGCGGCGTCGGAGTTTCCCGCATCCGCAACGTCAAGCTGGCGCGCTTCACCATCGACCGCACGATCACGATCCTCGGCAAGCTGGATCAGGACGTGCAATTGACCGTCCGGGTCCGCCCGCGCCGCAAGCCGGCCGCGCGAAGTGCCGCGCTCGCAGTGTGACGGTGGGATGTGGCTGGGCGGGGGCGTATCTTGCCTACCCCCTGCCGACTGCGAGGCCAGGCGAGCACGGCGCGACGAGCGGCCTCATCACCCTACCCCGGCAAGTGCATTTGCGTGCCTTCGTTGTTGTCGAGCGCTCGTTCAGTGCGTAGAATACGTATCAAATACGTAGCCAATGGGCGTAAATTGCGTTATGGCGCATCGCTCTTCCGAAGCGAGTGGAAACTGAAATGGCTCAACCAAAGGTTCGCCTGAACTTGCAGATGTCCGCCGAAACGAACGATCTTTTGGAAAGGATCGCCGATGATGCCGGCAGCAACAAGAGCGAGGTCATCCGGCAAGCCATTGCGCTGATGAAGTTCGCCCACGAGGCCAAGCAGAAGGGCAAGCACCTGGGTGTGGTTACCGATCCCGACAAGCTTGACGTCGAAATCGTCGGATTGCTGTAGATGCTGCGGCGGAGGGGGCGATGCCGCAACGAATCGGAATCGACGAGTTGTTGGTCGATCGCACGACGATCACCATCGACGCCCAGGAGACGGCGGAGGAACGCCAGGCCCGCCTTATGCGCGAAGGCCGGCAGCATACGTTCGAAATGGTCAGGAGCTACGTTGTCCTCGGCGTCATCCTGATCCTTGGAGCGGCGAGCCTCTATGAAGCGATCTTGGACACAACGGCTTCGCCGGAGACCAAGCGATGGGCGCAGACCGTCCTCACGGCACTATTCAGCGGATCCGTCAGCTTCGTTCTGGGGCAGATCAGCGCAAGAGCGAAATAATCCGGCCCGCAAGCACGGCATCCGGGCCGTCCTCCGGCATCACCCGCCGCGCGAAGCGGACCGCCGGCAGCCGTCCGATACGCGGATAGCGGGCGAAGACGCCTTGGAATCCGCCCGTCAGCCACGGACGGTCGGCCACCACCGCGCCGGCCGCGGCTGCGGCCACATAGCCGGCGCCGTAGGACATGCCGCCGTGGGTGATCGTCGGTCCGTCCTCGACCGCGAGGACGCGGCGGCTCTTCACGGCATCCCCGCCGTCGAGCCGAATCGGCGGCGGGTGGAAGACGCGGCTACGGGACGTATTTATCCGCCGGCGACAGCATGGAAATGGCCACGTAGCCGATCCCGGTGCCGTCTTTGCCGACCAGGATCCAATCCCAGCCCTTGACCTTGGCTAACGCCTCCACGCGATCGCCACGCTTCAGCTCTCCCATCACCTTCGTGCCGGTAAATGAATGATCGCTAAAGATGCTGGAAGCGTTGGCGACGATGTAGGTTGCCGGCGGGGTCTCGTATTCCGGCGCCTTCACCACGTCGGCGGCGAATTTCAAGCTGGCGGCGGCAATATCGGCGGCGCGCGCCGTCCCGATGCCCGCTGCCGTCACGGCAAGCGCCGCAACAAGCGCGGCTGGAGCGCGCAAACGAGCCCAATTCATAACGTCGTGCTTCATTGTGTCTCCTCCTTTCCGGGTGCGGCTCGACATGGTCGATGCCACGGGTTCACGGCAAGACCGCAACAGTAGCGCGGCCGACACGCCCGCTGGTTCCACGGCCTCCCAGCCTCGGCGCAACGTTTTCGGCACATCCGCGCGGCGTGGATGGTGCTATCTAACGCTTCCGGGCGGACAACGATTTGGGTTGGCGGAAATCGATTTCAAGGGGCTGGCCCATGACCGGAATGCACCGACATTACGCTAACTCATAGCCGGCTGCGCGGTATCGGCCGGCAGCGCCGTCGGCCCGAATGCCATCGGCCGAACCGGGGTGGCGCGACGACGGCGGCGCGCGAACGCGCGTCGGGATGCCACCGGCCTTTCGGGCGCGGCGCAATGTCGCCCCGGGGCAAGGGCTCTTGAAATGCACCGCCTCCGCCTTAGCTAAACAGAGTGTTCCGCGCGCCGACCGGCGACGCTTGCGGCACAAGTCCCGGTAAATCATTCTTATCCACGTTGCTCGACGGAGGATATGGCTATGAGGAACTCCGAGGCGGTGGCGGGGGGCTTCAATGGGAAGCTCTTTGATATCACCAATCCCAAAATGCCCTACATCTGCCATGGTTATCCGCTTTCCAACCGGCCGCACGGGGTGGGGAATTTACTTACACATGGGCGCGCGCCGCACGGCCGCCGATTTGGCGCCCCGACGCGCAGCCGTTTAAACCAACCTTAAGGGTAGGTGAGTCTTAAGAGCGCGGCGGCGGGCCGAACGTGGAAAACGTGACGCGCGATGCCGCAAAACAACGCATGCGGAAATATTAGCCATTCCGGAGCGCTGTCACCAAACCGTGAGAAATGCACACTAGGTAGGGCCCCGACTGCCGTCGGGGTTGTGCCACGCAACATCCGTCAGCAAATGGAGAAGACCATGTACGAATTACCCCAAGCCTTCACCGATAGCGCCGGCAACAGCGCGAACGAAAACCGCGCGGTTCTGCTCGGAACCATCGAATCGTCGAATCCGGCCGCGACCCAGGGCGACCGCCACAAGGTCGTGCTGCCACATCGTTCCGGCGAATCCCTGCATGCGCCGAGGCAGTATTATTATTCGGCATCGCGAACCGGCGTGTACCCGGCATTGCGAGCCGGCGTCGTGCAGGACTTAACCAGCGAAGCCGCATAAGCGGGCATCCAAAACACATCGGATCGCGATGGGGCTGGCACCGGCTGCGTTCGGATTGGCGCCGAACAGATTTTCTCAGCCCCCGACGTGGTTTCGATACAAATCGACCCGGTTGATTGCGCGGCGTCGATCGAGGAAAATCCGCCGCCGGCCGCATCGGCGCATGTCGGTGCGCCGAGCGCAAATATCGATGGGAGGGTTTCGGATGCGTGAGAGGACGATCTCGTTCAAGGCCGCGCTGCTGGCGGCTTCGACTGTAGGATTGGCGGCTTTTGGGGCGACGGCGCAGGCCCAGCAGGCACCGCAAGCGCCCAATATGAGCTTTTTCGTCACCAGCACCACGCTCGGCAAAGGCGGCGATCTCGGCGGCCTCGCCGGCGCCGACGCCCATTGCCAGCAATTGGCCACGACCGTGGGGGCCGGCAACAAGACTTGGCGCGCCTATCTGAGCACGGCCGAAAGCCCGACCGCCAAGGCCATCAATGCTCGCGACCGCATCGGCAACGGTCCGTGGCAGAACGCCAAGGGCGTGGTAATCGCCCAAAATGTTGACGATCTGCACAGCGCCAACAACAAGCTGAGCAGGGAAACCATTCTCACCGAGCGCGGCACCATGGTGGCCGGGGTGGGTTACACCCCGGTATGGCACGATGCGCTGACCGGGTCGCAACCCGACGGGCGGGCATTCCCCGGCAACATGAATATGACATGCAACAATTGGTCGAGCAGCCAATTCGGCAAGGCCATGCTGGGCCACACCGATCGCCGCGGCCTCGCCGACAACGACGTCGCCCGGTCGTGGAATTCGACCCACCAGTCGCGCGGCTGCAGCCAGGCCGACCTCGCCGCCACCGGGGGCAACGGCCTGTTCTATTGCTTCGCGCAATAACGGATGTTTTTGTGCCGGGACGCGGTCCCGGCACTGTGGTTCACAGGGGCCGCTTCGATACCGTCGAGGCGGCCCCTTTTTGTGCTTGCCGGAAATTGCCGAGTGCCGCGTGTCGATTGCGCCGCGCGCGTGCACAGACGGCAAGTTCGTCGCGGTTTGGTGCTTTGCGGCATCGCTGCATTGGAGGGCGACGCGCTTTGCCCTATACTGCCACGCATCGGCTGCCGCACTTCGTGCTCACAAACAAGATCATCGCAAGCCGGGGAGAAAACGATGTCGCGAAAATTTTTGCTATCGGTCTCGATGCTGGTGCTGGCGGCGGGTGCGCTGACCGTCACCGTGCCGCCGTCCGCCGCCCAAACCTTCGTCGGCACGCCGGTGCCGGCGCAATTCGCCGCCCAGGGCAAACCCTCGACCAAAAATGGCGAGTGGCCGACCAATGGCGCGGACGTGCAATTTACCCGCTATTCGCCGCTCGACCAGATCAATGCGTCGAACTTCAATAAGCTGCAGGTGGCCTGGCGGTTCAAGACCGATGCCTTCGGCCCGTATCCGGAATACAAGCTCGAAGGCACGCCGATCATGGTCAAGGGCGTGCTCTACACCACGGCGGGCACGCGGCGCGCCGTGGTCGCGCTCGACGGCAAGACCGGCGAGCTGATCTGGTCGCACAGCCTGCGCGAGGGCGAGCGGGCGGCCAATTCCGCCCGCCAGCTGTCGGGCCGCGGGGTCTCCTACTGGACCGACGGGCGCGGCGACGAGCGTATCATCTATGTGACCACCGGCTACCGGCTGGTCGAGCTCAACGCCAAGACCGGTGCGATCATTCCGTCCTTCGCGGATAACGGCATTCTCGACCTCAAGGTCGGCGTGGTGAAGGGCAACAACGAGCAGATCGACCTGGAGCGCGGCGAGATCGGCATCCATGCCGCCCCGACCGTGACCGGCGACGTGGTGATCGTCGGCTCCTCGATGCGCGAGGGCGCGACGGTTCCGACCCACAACAACACCAAGGGCGTCGTGCGTGCCTACGACGTGCGCACCGGCAAGCAGCTGTGGCGCTTCAACACCATCCCGCAGCCGGGCGAGTTCGGCAACGAGACCTGGGAAAACAATTCTTGGGTCGAGAACGGCAATACCGGCGTGTGGGCGCACATCACGGTCGATGAGGATCTGGGTACCGTCTACGTTCCGGTCGAGACGCCGACCTCGGATTTTTACGGCGGGCACCGGCCCGGCAACAACCTGTTCGCCGAGAGCCTCGTCGCGCTCGATCTGAAGACCGGGCAGCGCAAATGGCACTTCCAGTTCGTGCATCACCCGATCTGGAACTGGGACATGACATCGGCGCCGATCCTGTCCGACATCAACGTCAACGGCCGCCCCGTCAAGGCGGTGTCGGTCGCCTCCAAGCAGGGCTGGCTCTATGTGTTCGATCGCGTCACCGGGCAGCCGGTATGGCCGATCGTGGAAAAGCCGGTGCCGCAATCGGATGTGCCGGGCGAGAAGACGTCGCCGACCCAGCCGGTCCCGCCGGATTCGCTGCAATATGCCAGGAACTTCCTCAAGCTGCCGGATGACCTGATCGACTTCACGCCGGAACTGCGGCAGCAGGCGCTCGAGTATCTGAAGCGTTTCAAGACCGAGCAATCCGCGTTCGCGCCGGGTGTCGTCGGCGATCCCAAGGGTATTTTGGGCGCCATCGTCGCCGGGACCGCGACCAATTGGCCGGGCTTCGGCTATGATCCGGACACGCACACCGCCTTCATGCCGGCCGGCAACACGCCGGGCGTGCGGACGCTGGTGCAGCCGCCGGGCGAATTCTCCGATATCCGCTACGTCCAGGGCACGCCCGGACAGGCGTTCCGGCAGATTCTCGGCCCCGGCGACTGCTGCGCCGCCGGTGCGCCGCAGACCGCCACCCGCGCCCGCGCGGCGCGCAATCCGGGGATCGACAATCCGCCGCCTCCCGGCGGCTTCGGCGGCTTGAATGTGCAGGGGCTGCCGATCTCCAAGCCGCCCTATGGGCTATTGGCCGCCATCGATCTCGACAAGGGGCAGCTGAAATGGCAGGTCGCCCATGGGGATACACCCGATCAGGTGCGCAATCACCCGGCGCTCAAGGGCCTCACCATCCCGAAGACCGGCCAGGCGCAAACCTCGGGCGTCGGCCTCGCCATCACCAAGTCGCTGGTGATCATGGGCGACCCGGTGGCCACGACGACACCGGAGCACCCGCGTGGCGCCATGCTGCGCGCTTACGACAAGGTGACCGGAGCGCAGGTCGGCGCGGTCTATATTCCGGCACCGCAAAGCGGCAACCCGATGACCTACATGGTGGACGGCAAGCAGTACATCGTGGTGGCGGTGAGCGGCGGCAGCTATTCGGGCGAGTATATCGCCTTCAGCCTGCCGAACTGACGGTCTGAGGGATTAGCAATGGGGGGCTCGCGCAGGATGTGCGGGCCCATTTTCGTCGGCTCTGTGCGGAACTACCAGGCCGGAAGCCGGCCGGACATACTGGCGCGCCGCATGGCGTCCGCGATCGCGAGGCACGTGGGTCCCCGGGCGAGCTCCGTCGTGCGCAATCGCGCCGGCGCGTCGGACGAAATCGCATTTTACGGCGGTGGCGCGGGCTGAGCCCAATGGCTACACTATCGGCACGCCCACCACGCCCACGCCCTCGTTCCTCATCGCCGGACTGGTCAAGAAGCCGCAATACGACCCGGCGCGTTGCCCTTTGGAGCCCCTGATGCAGGAAAATTTCCGTCAGTTTCTCGATCGCCTGCGCCAGGCCGGCGAACTGGTCGATATCCATCAGCCTGTCGATATCCGGCACATCTCCACCTTGGTGGACCAGGCCAAGACGGCGTTGTTCTTCCATCGCGTCATCGGCTACGACATCCCGCTCGTGTCCGGCATCATCCGCTCGCGCGAGCGCGCCACCATGGCGCTCGGCTGCGATACGTACGGAGAAATCGAGCACAAGCTGAAGGCCGCGATCGACAAGCCGATTCCGCCGAAGCACGTGAAAACCTCGCCCACGCGCGAAGTGACTCTCGTTGGCGACGACGTCGATCTCTACAAAATACCGATCCCGATGTCGTCGATCTATGACGGCGGGCCGATGATCACGGCGGGCGTGGTGATCGCGCGCGATCCCGAACTCGGCATGAACAGCGGCATCTACCGCTTCATCGTCAAGGAAAAGAGCCTTACCGGCATCGATATCGTCACGCCCAACAACATGCGCCTGTTTGCCCAGCGCGCGTTCGAGCGCAAAGAGCCGCTGCCGATCTCGATCAGCATCGGCACCCACCCGATCGAAATCACCGGGTCGGGCTATCGCGCACCGCTCGGCGTCGACGAGATGGCGATCGCGGGCGGCTTGCGCGGCGAACCGGTCGAACTGGCCCCGTGCCAGACCATCGACGTGCCGTATATCGCGGACGCCGAGATCGTACTGGAAGCCGAAATCCTGCCCACCGGCTGGACTTGGCCCGAAGGCCGGTTCGGCGAGTTCACCCGCTTGATGGGCGGGCTGCATTGGAACCCGCTGGTGCGCATCAAGGCAATCTCGATGCGCAAGGATGCGATCTACTACAACCTTCACATGCCGTGGGAGAATACGTGGCTCGCCGCGCCGACCCGCTACACCGCGATCCGCCAGGCGCTGAAGACCGCGGGCGTGCAGGTCAAGGATATCAACGTCACGCTCGGCGGCTGCGCGTTCTGGCACGCGGTGATCTCGATCAAGAAGCAGCCCGGCGAGGGCAAGAACGCACTGCTGGCGGCGCTGTCGGTGATGGACCTCAAGCACGTGGTGGTGGTGGACGACGATATCGACGTGTTCGACCCGACCGAGGTCGAATGGGCGATCGCAACTCGCGTCCAGGGCGACCGCGATGTGATGATCATCAACAATGCACGGGCAAAGCCCCTCGACCCCAGCCTGCCGCAGGGTTCCGGCGTGGTGCCGACCGGCGCCAAGGTCGGCATCGATGCCACCATTCCGGAGGGGATTCCGAAGGAGCACTACGAGCGCATCACCTACGCGTATGCACAGAGCGCCAAGCTCGAGGAGTACGTGAAGGGCAAGGCGGATGAGGCCGGCGCCGCCGGCGACGAGTATGAAGTCGCCTCGCTCGCCGACAAAATCCTCGCCGTCATCGACAAGGAGCCGCTCTATTACACCGATATCGCCGAGCGATTTTCAAACTATAATTTCCGCACCATCGCGCAGGCGATCGGGCATCTGCACCGGAGCGAGAAGCTTTGGCAGGACCCGCGCGGGCGCATGTGCGTGCGCGGCTCGAAATTTGCCGCCAAGCCGCCGGCGAAGTGAAGAGCAAGCTTCTGCGATCCATGCGACACTTGGGTGAGGAAACTGCTGCCACGGAAAAGGAGAGCGCGATATGAACCACACGCCTGATCCACTGCGTTACACTGGTCGATGCCGCATCAGCGCATCCCGCTCTGCGGCGGCCGCGCTGATCGCAGGTGCCGCCACCCTGGCCTCCGGTGCGACCGCGCACGCCCAAACCGGCCCGCTCGTCATCGCCAAGCAGGGCTATTTCTTCGTCGGCGGCACCATCGATACAAAGCGCGAGGGTTCGCCGACCGTCGGCCACATGTATGTGGAATTCCAGGTGCCGCAGAACCTGGCGCACCCCTATCCGGTGGTGATGATCCATGGCGGCAGCCAGACCGGCACCAATTTCACCGGTACGCCGGATGGCCGCGAGGGCTGGGCGCAATATTTTTTGCGCCGCGGCTATGCGGTCTATGTGGTGGACCAGGTGGCGCGGGGGCGCGCGGCGCAATGGTCGGAAGCCAACGGGCCGGTCACGGCCGCCAATCTCTTGCGACTCGAACAACGCTTCGTCGCGCCGGAACGCTTTAATCTGTGGCCGCAGGCGCATCTGCACACCCAATGGCCGGGCAGCGGCAATCCGGGCGATGCCGCGTTCGATCAGTTTTATGCGAGCCAGTTCCCCTCGCTGGTGGATTTCCCGACCCAGCAGGCGCTCAACCGCGACGCCACCGTGGCGCTGCTCGACCGCATCGGCCCGGCGGTGGTGATGATCCATTCCCAGTCCGGCGCCTTCGTGTGGCCGATCACGGATGAGCGGCCGGCGCTGGTGAAGGCGATCGTCGCGGTCGAGCCCAACGGCCCGCCGGCCCACGATGTGGAACTGAAGGGCGCGCCGGACTGGTTTGCGGACAATCCGCACCTTAAGCCTTACGGATTGACCGATGTGCCGCTGACCTACGACCCGCCGGTGAGCGAAGCGTCGCCATTAAAATTCGTGCGCGAGGACAAGCCGGCACGGCCCGACTATGTGCGCTGCTGGCGCCAGGCCGAGCCGGCGCGCAAGCTCGCGAAGCTGCAAAACACCCCGATCCTGATCGTCACCTCGGAAGCGTCCTACCACGCCCCCTACGACCACTGCACCGTCAACTATCTGGCCCAGGCCGGGGTGAAAAGCACGCATCTGCGGCTGCCCGACGCCGGCATCCACGGCAACGGCCACATGATGATGCTGGAAAAGAACAGCGACGCCATCGCCAAGGCGATGGCCGATTGGCTCGACGGAGCGGTGCCGGGCGGGGGCAAGTGATGGTGCGGGTGCGCCTGGCCATAATCGTGCCCGCCGCTCCAGCGCCGCGCTTGTGCCACGCTTGTAGGGTGGGCAACGGCCGCTTCGCCGTTGCCCACGCGGTCATGGGCTGGGGTGGGGCATCGCTCTTATCGGCGTTCTGCCGGCGTGGGCACGGCACCCGGCCGGCGAGGCCGTGCAATCATTTGCGGATCGTGCCGGCCAGGTGCCGTGCCCACCCTACACGTCCGTTCCGCGCCGGGTGGGCAAGGCCCGATTGTTCGTACGTTCGCCCTATGCCGCCGGCCACGGCAGGCATTCGGCGAGACCGCGCCCCATGATCCACTCCAAATCCTCCGCCGACAGGAACGGCATTTCCTCGGTGAACATCGTCACCGCCTGCCGGTAGGTGCAGGAGCAGCGGCTGAGCATGGCGGAGAGGTCGGTGCCCCAGAACGCGCGCCGCGACCCGAACGCCTCGACCAGCCGCCGCACATAGGCATGCACGTTCCGGTACGGATAGGCGTCCGACGAGCAGGTCGGCAGCAGCGACAGCTTGACGAAGATATTTGGGTGCTTGGCGAGCGCGATCGTCGCCGCGATGTGGGGTTCCTGCGCCGCGTCCTTAAAACCTTTCAGCCGGCCCATGTGATCGATGATCAGCCGCAGGCGCGGGGTGTTTTTCGGCGATGCGGCCGATCTCCGGCTGCAGCGTGGGCACGTTGAGCATCACCGGAATGCCGAGCCGTTCCGCCGCCGGCCAGAACCAGTCGGCGGTACCGTCGGTCAGCCATGGCCGGTCCCAGGCGTGATGGAAGGTGAGCCGCACGCCCAGCATGCCGCGCTGCTGCTTCCAGGTTTCCAGCATAGTTCGCGCTTCCGGCCGGTCGATCGGCAAGCGGCCCATGATGGCGAATTGGTTTGGATATTTTTGCGCCGCTTCCAGCGAGTAATCGGCGCGTTCGCCCTCCCAGGACGGCGGAATGAGGATCGCGCGATCGACCCCGGCCTCGGCCATGCGGGCGCGCAGATCCTCGTATCCCATCGGGGTGGGCAGATGCGCCGCGCGCCCCGGCTGCCAGGGGCGATCCGGCGTTTCGGCGCGCCAGATATGCAGGCCGGAGTTGGTGATGATCATCCTTTGGACCCCTAAACCTCAAATTGTCACCAGGCGTTTCCTCTTGGCACCGCCTCGGGGATGCGCACGTCCCCTCTCCCCGCGGCGTCCTTCACGCCGTGGGGAGAGGGTTAGGGTGAGGGGCAGGGGCACGTGAGGGCCTTTTTCGCGGTGCAAAAAATCAGTCGATCCGTCTGTGCGGGCACCTGCCCCTCACCCCGACCCTCTCCCCATCGTGAAGGACGATGGGGAGAGGGAGATGGGCATCCTCTTGGCGCGGACGCGCTTCACGCCGGCTAATGCAATCACCGATTCAAGATCGGGATCGTGGCCACATCCGGGGGCGGCGGCAGGCGTGCGACGAAAGCAAAAATATTGCGCACATCCTGGTCCGACAGCACGGTGTTGACGTAGGGCGGCATTTCATTGGCCGGGTGGCGAAGCTGGTAGAGAAACGCCTCGAACGGGATCGGCATTTGCGCGAGCCGCAGCCCCCCGGTGCGACCGCCGCCGCCTTGGCCGGCCGTGCCGTGGCAGTAGGAACAGCCGACCGTCATGAACAGCTGCCGGCCCTTGCCGGCGTCGCCGGTCGCGGCATCCGGGTTCGGGGTCTGGGCCAACGCAAGCGCGCCCCACGTCAGCGCAGCGGCCGCAACACTCAGGCGATCACGTGATTTTCATAGCAACCTCCGCTCAGGCTCAACCGCCTGCTTATATCTCCGGCCTCATCCTGAGGAGGCCGCGCCGGCGGCCATCCTGAGCTTGTCGAAGGACGAAGCATGGATGCGCGGCACTGACTTGCTGCCATCCTCCGAGACGCATCGCTACGCGTTGCTCCTGAAGGATGAGGGCCGCAATTGTTAATGGCGCCTCCCTCACCGTCCTTGCGTCACGACATCGATCAAGGCGGGCTCGCCGCTCTTGACGATGGCGATGCCGCGCTTGAGCGCGGGCGCCAGGTCCTTCGGGTCCGTGATCGGCCCGATGGCCTGGACGCCCATGCCCTGGGCGATCTTGGCGTAATCGATGAACGGCTCGCGCAGGGTGGTGCCGATGTGCGGGCGATCGACGCCGCGCATATGGCGGGCGGCCATGCGCTGCACGTGCATCAGTTCCTGGTGATAGCCGCGGTTGTTGTGCATCACGTAGAGGACCGGGATGTTGTGGTGGGCGACGGTCCACAGCACCCCGATGGTCATGATCAGGTCGCCGTCGTTCTGCAGCGACACCGACAGGCGGCCGTGCTTGCGGTTGGCGAGCGCGGCGCCCGCCGCCGCCGAGGCACAATAGCCGATGCCCATGCCGCCGCCGTCGCCGAGGAACTGGTATGGCTTGTCCATCGTCCACAGCCGCTGCGGCCAGTAGCTGACCGAGGCCGTGGGCGACACCAGCGAGAAATCCTCGTCGCGGATCTGCGCCCACACTTCGGCGCACAGGCGCGCCGTGGTGACCGGGCTTTCGTCCCAGCCGTAGGTGGCGTCAACGCGCGCCCGCTCGTAATCGGCGCGGTGGCTGGCGTGCAGCTTCTTGCCGCGCGCCTCGTATGCCGCCTTCTGCTCGCCGTTGACGAGCCGCCGGACCTGCTCGATCAGCGCCGGCATGGTGGTCTCGGCATCGGCCGCGATCGCCAGATCCACATCGGCAAAGCGCTGGAAATCCTGGAAATTGGATTTCATGTAGAGGTCGCTGGTGCCGAGGCTGACGGTCTTGGCGCCGGCCTTGAGGATCGGCCGCGAACTGCGGTGCAGCTGGTCGCGGTAGGAATTGAGCGACGCCCAAAAATCGTTCATCTCCAGGCCGAGCACGACGTCGGCCTGTCCGACATGGAAGCGCGCGCGTCCGCTTTGGTTGAGCCCGTGCCGGGTCGGACAGTTGAGCCGGCCGCTGGTGTCGATGATCGGGCACTGCAGCACCTCGGCCAGTTCCACCAGATGCTTGGCGGCGTTCGCGGTGCGGGCATAGCGGTCGGCGATGAGCACCGGGCTTTCGGCATTCACCAAGAGCCGCGCGGTCTCGGCGACGGCCGCCGAATCGCCCTGCGGGAAGGCAACCTGCGGCAGCTTCGGGATCCGCAGCTTGGCTTCTGCGGGAATCGGGTCTTCCTGCAGCTCCGCGTCGGCCACCAGCAGCACCGGCAGCGTCGGCGGCGTCAGGGCGAACTTATAGGCGCGCACCGCGGACTCGGCGAAGTGCTGGAGCGAGGCCGGATAGTCGTCCCACTTGACGTAATCGCGCGCGATGACGCCGACATCCTGCGCGGTGTGGTTCCACTCGATGCCCGGCCGGCGCATCTGCACGTCGCGCACGTTGCCGACCACTACATACACCGGCACGCGGTCGCACCAGGCATTGTACATCGCCATGGTGGCGTGCTGCAGCCCGACGGTACCGTGGGCGCACACGCACAGCGGCTTACCCTCGATCTTGTAGTAGCCGTGGCCCATCGCGACCGAAATTTCCTCATGCGTGCAGGTGAGGAATTCCGGGCTGACATTGCCGCCGTAGTTGATAAGCGACTCATGCAGGCCGCGAAAGCTCGAAGCCGGGTTGGCGGCGATATATTCGAAGCCGAGGCTCTTTAGGCAATCGACCATGAAGTCGCTGCCGCTGCGCCCTTCGGTGAGCACCTCGAGCGCAACCGGAACCGCGGTCTCGGCCGCCCGGTTCGGCGGCGGAATGGCGGGCCGCTGCGCCGGGGCCTGCGCCTGGGCGGCGCTATCGAGCGGCACGGAGAGAGCCGCGGCGCCGGCGAGCGTCGCGCCTTTGAAGAATTGGCGGCGCTTGATATCCGGGATGTCATTGTGGTCGGACACGGCCCTTCCCCCTGTTTTCAGGCTTTCGCGAGTGGTGCCAATTGGGGTGACAGTACGGGATTTTTAGGCGCAAAGCCAAGCCGGGAAATGATGCCCGCATAGGCGGCTGCGAGCACCGCGCTTGCAACGCGGCGCGCGTTGCGACATCACACGGCGGCGCCGCGGGTGCCCAGCGATCGCCGCCGGTCGCGGAATTCCAAGCCGAAACGAAGCCATGCATCATTTCGCTTACCGCGACGGCATTCTCACCGCCGAGGACGTACCGCTCGACCGGCTCGCGGCCGATATCGGCACGCCGTTCTATTGCTATTCGTCGGCAACACTGACGCGGCACTACCAGGTGTTCGCAAATGCCTTCGCGGATGTGCGCTCGCTCGTCTGCTACGCCATGAAGGCAAACTCCAACCAGGCGGTGATCGCCACCTTGGCGAGGCTCGGGGCCGGCGCCGATGTGGTATCAAAGGGTGAACTCACCCGCGCCCTGCGGGCCGGCATCGCGCCGGAGAAGATCATGTTCTCGGGCGTCGGCAAGACCGCGGACGAACTCGCCGCGGCGGTCCAAGCCGGCATCCTGTGCGTGAACGTGGAATCCGAGCCGGAACTCGAACTGCTCTCGGACATAGCGGCGCAACAGGGCCGCCGCGCCGCGGTCTCGCTGCGGGTCAATCCGGACGTTGATGCAAAGACACACGCCAAGATCGCGACCGGAAAGTCGGAGAACAAATTCGGCATCCCGATCAGCCGCGCGCGCGAAGTTTACGCCCATGCGGCGAAGCTGCCGGGGCTGCGGGTCACCGGCGTCGATATGCACATCGGCAGCCAGATCACCGAACTGCAGCCGTTCGACGACGCCTTCGCGCTGCTGTCGGATTTCGTCCGCACGTTGCGCGCCGACGGCCACGGAATCGATCACGTTGATCTGGGCGGCGGCCTCGGCATTCCGTACCGCCACGACGACGAACCGCCGCCGGACCCCGCCGCCTATGCGGAGGTGGTGAAGCGGGCGACGCGCACCCTCGACTGCACCCTGATCTTCGAGCCCGGACGCCTGATCGTCGGCAACGCCGGCATCTTGGTGACGCGCGTGCTCTACATCAAACGCGCCGAGGCCAAGACCTTCGTGATCGTCGATGCCGGCATGAACGACCTCATCCGGCCGACCCTCTATGAGGCCCACCACGACATCGTGCCGGTCAAGCAGCCGATTGCCGGCGCCTGGCGCATCGTCGCCGACGTGGTCGGGCCGGTGTGCGAATCCGGCGACTTTTTGGCCCAGGACCGCGATATCGTCGAGCCGGCGCCGGGCGACCTCCTCGCCGTGATGACGGCCGGCGCTTATGGGGCGGTGCAGGCCGGCACCTACAACACCCGCCCGCTGATTCCCGAGGTCATGGTCCATGCGGATCGCTACGCGGTGGTGCGGCCGCGCATGGAGATCGAGGCGCTCATCGGCCTGGACCGCCTGCCGGAGTGGCTCGGCGGGTGAGGCTGCGGGCACGGCGCGCCCTACGGAGCCCGAGCGTCGCGCCCGCTCTTCGCTTGCAGACAGTAGAAAACGCGGCGGGCGGGGACTGCCCACACTCCGGTTCAGCGAACCCTGCGCGCTACGCTGGCTACGACTTCAACCCTTTAAATCCCCGATCATGCGCGCGACGACCTGGCCAAGTTTAGGCAGGCTTTGGGTCACGATGCGCCAAAGCACTTCGGTTTCGACGCGTTCGTATTCGTGACGCAGGATGTTGCCGATACCACGGACCGCATGCCATTCAATATCCGGGTAACGTGCCGTCAATTCGGCCGGTAGCGCTTTGGCGGCTTCCGAAATGATGAGAATGGCGCGCTCCGTCGTTCGCACCATCGTATAGCTTGAAGCGAATGTGCGGTAATCGACGCCCTCGAACAGCGGCAGCAGACTGGCGATTTCGTCACGCATGTGACCGAGGCGCATCAGCGGGGACTTGGTGGCGGCCATCAGAAGATACGGATAGCGTCCCGCTCGACGTCGGGCCGGATGTATTTCGACAGGCCGTTCCGGGTTCCATAACCGATGTCGTAACCCGGAACGGCGGACCGGATGACTTCGTAGGCGCCGACGAAGTGATCGAGACTGTAGAAATCATCGGTACCCGGATCGACGAAAACATCAACGTCGGAATCCGTCCGTGGCTCGTTGCGCGCATAGGAGCCGAACAGAAAGAGTGCCGCCACGCCGTGCGCACGCAATTGCGGCTCGGCGGCCTTGAGTTTGGCGATGACTTGGGTGCGATCCATGAATTCTAATAATGCGGATTGTGCCCGGCCGTGAATTCAAAATGCCGCGATCCGCCGATGCCGGTCGCCGTCGCAGGAAGTTGAGGCGTTCTACCGCCTCAGTCAACACCTTCAAGCCGAGCGCTTTGACGAGCGGGGCCCACAACGTCAGATCGGCCGTAAGCGTCTGCCGGAAGCCGGAATTGTTCCGGAATGGGATCGCGGGTCGGTTCGAAGCCGTCTCGATCAGCATGCTTTGATAGGCCAGTCCCCGCGAAACCCGACACGCACTGGATTGTTGTCATGTGATTCCGGCGCGGCCATGAGGTCGCCATGACCAGCTTGGGCGATCCGGTGTGTCAGCGCTCGTGATAAACAAGGTAAATTGCACAGTCTTCGGCCGGCGGAGAAGATCTTGCAAGTGAGGAGGTCTTTT
>CAWDKL010000068.1:0-14226 GCA_963802745.1 uncultured Alphaproteobacteria bacterium
GCTTCCTCGACGATCTCGCCGGCACCGGCGAGATCGAGATGCGCGAAGCGCCGGTCGATATGGCCGATATCGCGGCGATTCTCGACGGCAACATGAAGGCCGTGCACTTCCACGCCGTCGGGCCGGAGCGGCAGGAACTGGCCGGCAATGTGCTGTCGAGCCGCGCGCGCCTTGCCCGCGCATTCGGGGTGGCACCGGAGCGGCTCGCGACCGAGATCGCGCGCCGGCTTGCCGGCAAGCCGCAGATCGTCGAACTGAGCAGGGCCGAGGCGCCCGTTCAGGAGGTCGTGCTTACCGGCGAGGACGCCGACCTCACGGCGCTGCCGGTGCATCTTCAGCATGGCCTCGACGGCGCGCCCTATATCTCGGCCTCGATCGACTACACGATCGATCCGAAAACCGGCTGGACCAATGTCGGCATCCGCCGGCTGATGCTGCGCGGACGGCGCGAAGCCGGCGTCAACCTGGTGTCGCCCAGCGACTTGCGCGCGCTCTATGAGGCGAGCGCCGCGGCCGGCAAGCCGCTGCCGGTGAGCTTCGCGGTCGGTGCGAGCCCGATCGACTATGTCGCCGCCATGATGCGCATGCCGGTGGACGAACTCGGCATCGTGGCATGCTTGCGCGATGCGCCGCTCGCGGTCGTCAAAGGCATCAGCAACGACATCCGGGTGCCGGCCGACGCCGAGCTGGTGCTGGAGGGCTATTTCGATGCCCGCGGGCATGTCGAGTCCGAAGGCCCCTACGGGGAATTTCTCGGCTATTACGGCGCCGTGAAGCGCAATCCGGTGTTCCACCTCACCGCGATCACCCGGCGGCACGACGCGCTGTTCCAGACCGCGACGATCGGCGGGCGCGCGATGAGCCGCACCGACACCGCCGTGCTCGGTGCGGTGCGCACCGAGGTGATGATCTGGCGCGCGCTCGAAATCGCGGTGCGCGAACCGGTCGCCGTCTACGCCACCACCTCGAGCGGCGGCAATTTCAACGTGCGCGTGGCGCTGCGCCAGCGCGTGCCGGGCGAGGCGCGCAATGCGATTGCGGCCTGCATGAGCACGCTGGCCAACGTGAAAAATGTCTTCGTGGTCGACCCCGACATCGACATCACCTCCGACGAGCAGATGGACTGGGCGATGGCGACGCGGTTCCAGCCCGACCGCGACCTGATCATCATGTCCGGCATGCGCACGCTGCCGCTCGATCCGTCGCTCACCAGCGGACGAGTGGGTTCCAAGGCGGGTTTCGACCTCACCTGGCCGTTCGGTACCGGCAACCGCCTGGAAACCCGCGTGCCGGCACCGCCGCGCTTCGAGGGGCGGCGCTTCGAATCGGTCGCCGCCGCGCTTGCCGACGGGCCGAAATATTTCGAGGAGCTGATGACCGGCGGTCGGCAGCCGCGACGGCCGCGAGATCGTGCGCGAACTGGAGAGCTTGCGGGAGCGGCAGGTGCTCGACCGCGACGGCGAGGGGCGCTATGTGGTGTCGGACAAATCAGCGGAAAGTACAATCGCCGGTTAGGTTGACATGCCCGGTTCTGTCATCGGCCCAATCGCCGTCGGCGGTTCCGAAACGGATGAGAAGCAACATGATGACCCCGCGCGCGCTTCCGGCGGCCGTGTCCGGCTTGGCCGGAATCTGCTTGGCACTGGTGTTCGGCGCCGTCGGCCCGTCAGCCGCCCAGGAGGCCACCATCCGCATCGGCATGGCGCGCTCGGTCTCGAACGGCGCCGAACTGATCGCGATCGAAAAAGGCTATTTCCGCGACGCCGGCATCAAGATCGAGATGGACGACATCGACACGTCCGCCAACACCATCGCGCTCTTGGCCACCAATCGGCTGCAAATCATCGCCGGCGGCATTTCGGCGGGCTATTTCAATGCGCTGGAGAAAAATCTCCCGGTCACCATCATTGCCGACCGGGTCTCGACGCCGATCGGCCACAACCTGATGCTGCGCCCCGATCTCAAGGGCAAGATCACGAGCCTGGCGCAACTCAAGGGCAAGGTGATCGCCAGCAACGGCGCCGGCTCGGTGTCGAGCTACGAGGTCGGCAAGATGCTGGAGACCGCAGGGCTTACCATCGCCGATGTGGACGTAAAGATCTTTCCCTTCACCCAGATGCCGATTGCCTTTGCCAACAAGGCGATCGACGCCGCGCTGGCGATTCCGCCTTTCGCTTACCAGTTCCTGGATCAGGGCCTGGCGGTCGGCTTCGCCGAGCCTGACGTGCTGGTGAAGCCGAGCCCGATGACGATTGCGGTCATCATGGTCAACACCGACTGGGCCAAGCGCAACACCGACCTGCTGCGCAAATACTACACCGCCTATCTGCGCGGCGTGCGCGACTATTGCGACGCCTATCACGGCGCCCCGGTCAAGGCGGAGATCATCGCGGCGCTGATCCGCCACGGGTCCGAGCGGCGGCCGGAACTTTTGAACAAATATCCGTGGCCGGCCCGCAGCCCGGACGGCAAGATCAACACCGCCAGCATGCTCGACATGCAGGACTGGTTCATCAAGAACGGCTATTCGCGAGCGAAATTCCCGGCGGAACGCCTGGTCGATGCGAGCTATGCGGACGACGCGGTGCGTAAGCTCGGGCCCTATGTACCGGCCAATAGGGATTCCAAGCTCGACGGCTGCCGTTGATCTCCGGCGGGGTAGGAGCAATACCGTTCACTTGACCCTAGGATATGCCCGCCCCCTCTCCCCATCGTTCTTCACGATGGGGAGAGGGTTGGGGTGAGGGGCAGGTGCGAGCACAGACGGCGCGGCCGATCGTCCTTCGCAGCTGCAACGAATGCCCCCCGAAGGCCCTCACGCGCCCCTGCCCCTCACCCTAACCCTCTCCCCACGGCGTGAAGAACGCCGCGGGGAGAGGGGACGCGCGCATCCCCAGGTTACGCGCATCCCCAGGTTAATTGAACGGTATTGGTCGTAGGGTGGGCAAAATCGCAATAGGCGTCCGTGACAGCCCTCGCCCCGCGCAACGCGATTTTGCCCACCCTACGCCGCGATTGCCTGACACTGGCTTGCTCAATCCACCCGCAACGTGGCGAGCAAGATCGCGCATTCCGGCACCAGCGCAGCGACGAGGCGCTCGTCCATGGCCACCTCGTGCACGATCGCATAGGTCTTGCCGGCCGGTTCGCGGTGCACCTTCGTGGACAGTGTGCGGGCGTCGATGACCCAATACTCCCGCACCCCATGTTCGGCATAAAGCGGTGCCTTGGTGGCGAGATCGTAATGCAGGCTGGTATCCGCCACCTCGACCACCAGCAGCGCGTCGCCGCCGCGCACATCGGGGGTCTCGATGGCGGCTGGATGGATCAGGATGTCGGGCAGGACGTAGGTGTCATCCGAGAGGTTGAATTGCGGCACCGAAGCCACGAACACCGCGTCCGGCGTAGCGCGGGCGAAACGGAACGCCAGCTTGCCGCGGATGATCTCGTGACGGCGTCCCTTCGGCGAGATCGGCACGATCTCCCCGCCCAACAATTCAAAGCGCTCGTCATCGTGGAAATAGCCCGCCCTCGCGATCGTCTCGATCTCGGCCACGGTCCAGCGCCAGCGCGGCAGACCTTCGGCTGCGCGCGTCGTCGGACGCCCAGGGGTCAGGGTGAAAGCCTGGTTCATGGATGCATCTTATCACGGCAACGATGGCTGTCACGCCCGATCCAAGGCAAGCATGGCCAGGGATGCAGATTGCGATTGCCACCGGGCAGCCTTTACGGAGAGAAGGTCAAGATTGGACCTTTCGACCGGATTTCGATCAGGTCGAATCACACTCTCGGCGTCATGCCCGCGCTTGTCGCGCTTGTCGCGGGCATCCACGTCTCTCTTGCGCCGTTCTAGGATAAAGACGTGGATGGCCGGGACTTCGCCCGGCCATGACTCCCAGGTGTTCGGACGTGACCGGAATCCGGTCTAGGAAGCGGGATACTCCATGGAGCGCACAGACACCCGGCGCGGCGCGGCGATCGCGATCGCCAATTTGTGCAAGGCGTACGGTGAAGGCGCTTCCCGTGTTGTCGCGCTCGACGGCATCGATCTCACCATCCGGGCGGGCGAATTCTGCTGCATCGTCGGGCCCAGCGGCTGCGGGAAATCAACGCTGCTGCGCATTCTTGCGGGCCTCGACACCGCAAGCAGCGGAACCATCGATATCGATGCCAAAGGCTGGGCGGTGACGAACGCCATGGTGTTCCAGGACAGCGGCCTGTTTCCCTGGATGAGTGTCGAGAACAACGTCGGCTTCGGGCTGATGACGCGCGGCGTGCCGCGCGCCGAAGCGGCGCCGCGCATCGATGCGGCGCTGCGTTTGGTCGGCCTGACAAAATTTCGCCGGCACTATCCGCATCAGCTCTCCGGCGGTATGCGCCAGCGCGGCGCGATCGCCCGCGCCTTCGTGACCGATCCCGCCATGCTCTTGATGGACGAACCGTTCGCGGCGCTCGATGCCCAGAACCGCGTCATTCTGCAGGCGGAGCTGGTCCGAATCTGGGAGGAGACCGGCAAGACGGTCGTCTACATCACCCATTCCATCGACGAGGCGCTGCTGCTCGGCGACCGCACGGTGGTGATGACCGCCCAGCCGGGCCGCATCAAGGAGATCATCGATATTCCATTCCGGCATCCGCGCGATGTGGTGGAACTCTCCGCGAGCCCGGAATTCGGCGCCCTCAAGCTGGCGATCTGGCGCATCCTGGAGGGCGAAGTGAACCGGGCCAGGGCGGAGATCGAAGGATGACCAAGCGGTCCGCGAAATGGCAGGAGCGCGTCCTCTATCTCGCCTCACCGATCGGGCTATTGGCGCTGTGGGAGCTATTGCTTGCACTGGGTTTCGGGGACCGGCGCTTCGTGCCGGCGCCGAGCGATATCGCGGTGCGGTTCTGGGAGCTGACGCTGAACGGCGAACTGGCGGTGCATACCGCCGCCACGCTCTGGCGCGTGTTCGCGGGCTTCGTCATCGGGGCGGTGCCGGCGGTCGCGATCGGGCTGTTGATGGCGATGTTCCGTCCGGTGCGGATTTTCTTCGATCCGCTGATCGCCGCATTGATGCCGATCCCAAAAGTCGCCCTGATGCCGCTCTTGCTGCTCGCCTTCGGCTTCGGCGACGCCTCGAAAATCGCGCTGGTGGCAACCGCGGTGTTCTTTCCGGTGATCGTCAACACCTATGCGGGTGCGGCCAATATCGATCGCATCTATTGGGACGTGGCACGCAACTACGGCGCCAGCCCCTATGTGATGTTTACCCGCGTGGTATTTTTCGGCGCGCTGCCGCTGATCTTCGCCGGCCTGAAGATCGCGCTCGGCGTGTCCTTCGTGGTGCTGGTGGCGGCCGAATTCGTGGCCTCCAAGACCGGTATCGGCTACCTGATCTGGAATTCCTGGGAACTCCTGCAGGTCGATTACATGTTCGTCGGCATCGTGGTGATCGGCATTCTGGGACTCGTTACCACGGTATTGTTCCGGGAAATCGAGCGCAAGCTGATCCCATGGAAGGAGTAGGAGCTGTAGCCCGCATTGAAGCGAAGCGGAAATGCGGGTGGACCGGGCCGCTCTTTTCGATCGGTGCCACCTTGTCCCGCATTTCCGCTTCGCTCCGATGCGGGCTACGAACTGCTCACTCCGCGATCGCGAGCGCGGTCGGATGCCAGTCCATCCGCACATGGCCGGCTTGCGCGGCGACGCGGGCGAGCCACTCGCGCACCGCCGGAAATCCCGTCAGATCAAAACCGCACTCATTGGCGACATGGGCGTAGCCGTAGAGTGCGATGTCGGCGATGGTGTAGCGGCCCGCGGCGAAGAAGGGGTGGATTTGCAGGTGCTGCTCCATGACTTGCATGGCGCGATAGCCATATTCCATCCACTCCTCGATCGCGTGCGTCTGCAGTTCGCGGCCTCCTTTGACGAGGGAGAGCCAAAAGTGAGCTGCCCCGACGTAAGGCACCAGGCTGTGCTGCTCGAAAAACATCCATCGCAGCGTTTCGGCGCGATCCAGGCGATCCTCGGGCGCGAGCGGCGAGCCGCCGGCGAGGTACCACAGGATCGCGCCCGATTCCGGCAAATACCGCCCGGGCGCTGCCTCCAGCAGCGGCACGTGACCGCTGGGATTCTTGGCCAGAAATTCGGGGGTGCGGGTATCGCCGCGAAGAATATCGATCTCGACCAGGCGGTAGGGAATGTTGAGTTGCGCAAGCGCGAGCCGCACCTTGTAGCAGTTGCCCGAGCGCTGCATCGAGTAAAGCGTGAACATTCCCATTCGCGGCCCCAATGCCCCGCCCGGGGCTGGCAGTATCCGTGCACACGCCATGATGAACCATAATAGATGGGGGAATGCGACCTCAGTGGGGCTTCCAGGTGCCGCAATCGGATGCCTCAATCTGCCGCACGGCGGCAGCTATCGGTCCACGACCTGCGGTGCACAAATCTGTTGCACTGCGATTTGCGCTTGCCGTTCTGCGTTGCGACCATTAGGGAACGGTCATCTTCCATTGGGGCACCGAGCTTCCCCTCGCAGACGATGCAGACGATAAGGAGGATCCCTTGGGTTTTCTCGCCAACTCGCTAAAGCGCATCAAGCCGTCCGCCACCATCGCGGTGACCGACAAGGCACGGGCGCTCAAACTGGCGGGGCGCGACGTCATCGGCCTCGGCGCCGGTGAGCCCGACTTCGACACCCCGGACAATATTAAGCAAGCCGCCATCAAGGCGATCCTGGACGGCCGATCGTCCAAATATACCAATGTGGACGGCATTGCCGAGCTCAAGGCCGCGGTGGTGGCGAAATTCAAGCGCGAGAACGGGCTCGACTACAAGCCAAGCCAGATCACGATCGGCACCGGCGGCAAGCAGGTGCTCTACAATGCCCTGGTGGCGACCATGAACCCGGGTGACGAGGTCATCATCCCGGCGCCCTATTGGGTGAGCTATCCGGATATGGTGCTGCTTGCCGGCGGCACACCGGTCGGCGTGACGGCCACGGCCGACACCGGCTTCAAGCTCAAGCCGGAGCAGCTCGAAGCCGCGATCACGCCGAAGACCAAGTGGATCATTTTGAATTCGCCTTCCAATCCGACCGGAGCGGCCTATACGCGCGCCGAATTGAAGGCGCTCACCGACGTACTGGTGCGCCACCCCCATGTGTGGGTGATGGCCGACGACATGTACGAGCACCTCGTCTACGACGAATTCGTCTTCACCACCGCGGCCCAGATCGAGCCACGCCTTTACGAGCGTACGCTGACGGTCAATGGGGTGTCCAAGGCCTATTGCATGACCGGCTGGCGGATCGGCTTCGCCGGTGGCCCTGAGCCGCTGATCAAGACCATGGCGATGATCCAGTCGCAGTCAACCTCCAACCCGGCCGCGGTCTCGCAATGGGCCGCCGTCGAGGCGCTCAACGGGCCGCAGGATTTCATCCCGAAGCACAACAAGATCTTCAAGGAGCGCCGCGACCTCTGCGTGTCGATGCTCAACCAGGCCAAGGGCATCACCTGCCCAAAGCCCGAGGGGGCGTTTTACGTTTACCCGTCCTGCGAAGGGACGATCGGCAAGATCGCGCCTTCCGGCAACCGGATCGAGACCGACGAACAGTTCGTCACCGAACTGCTGGAAAGTGAGGGCGTCGCGGTGGTGCAGGGCACGCCATTCGGCCTCGGGCCGGCATTCCGCATTTCCTACGCGACGGCCACATCATCGCTCCAGGACGCGTGCGAGCGCATCCAGCGGTTTTGCGGAAACTTGAGGTAGGTTTTTGCGGCGCCGACACGCCGGCGCCTTGCATCGCTGCGGACGGTTGGCAGGCGTGGCACATGCGTGATCATCCAGGCTTCCGCCGCTGCGAGGCTCACGTGGCCGCGGCAGCGGAATCCGTACAAACTCCGAGAAGAAGGCCCAATGTGTAAATCCCTGAACTTGGCGTTGGCCGTGGTCACATTGACACTGGCTGCGGATGCGGCGCTCGCACAGGGCCGCGATCGCGTCCAGCTGGGCCAATTGACCTGCGGCATTTCCGGCGGCATCGGGCTGATTGTGGGTTCGCAACGAGCCTTAAACTGCACTTTTACACCGGCGGCTGGTGGGCCGGTCGAAATCTATGAGGGAACCCTGACCAAGATCGGGGTCGACATCGGTGTCACCACCGGCGGCGAATTGACCTGGACGGTGTTTGCTCCCACCTCGCGACCGGCCGGCGCGCTTGCCGGCGACTATGCGGGCGCCTCCGCCGAGGCGACCGTCGGTGCCGGCGTGGGAGCCAACGTGCTGATCGGCGGCTCCGACCGCTCCGTCGCGTTGCAACCGCTGTCGCTGCAGGGCCAGCTCGGCCTCAATCTTGCCGCCGGCGTGGCCGGTATAAATCTGCGCTGGGTCCGCTGATGTAGCGTGCCGGCGGCGTCGTGACTGCGGACGACGGTGTTTTGATCCGGCGCGCCACGCCGGACGACGTTGACGGCATCTTGGCGCTGCAAAACGCAAATTTGCCGGACCGGGGCGGCACCTTATCGGCAGCCTTCTCCGCCGACTGGTTTGTCGACACCATCGCGACATGCCCGTGATCGTCGCGGTTCGCGACGAGGGTATCGTCGGCTTCCTGGTATCTGCAAACTTTAGCGCGCACGCCCATGTCCCGATCGTGCAGGCACTGCGGCGTGCCTATGTGGGAACCGCCCGCTCCTATTTGTATGGCCCGATCTGCGTGGCCGCGCACGAACGGGGTCGCGGGTTGGCCTCACGGATGTTCGCCGCGCTGCGCAGGCAATTGCCCGGACGGGAAGGGATTTTGTTCATTCGCCGCGACAATGCCGCCTCATTGCGGGCTCACGCCAAGATGGGCATGGCTGAAGTCGCCGTATTCAAGCACGCCGGCACCGCCCATGCGGTGCTCTCCTATAGGGGCTGATCCAAGGATTCCAAAACGCCATTTCCTGGCGACGCCGGTCTAGCGGCGCGCCAGGTGCTTGACCTCGCTCAAGAGAAAATTGCCGACGCGCTTGCCGCGGTTGCGCAAGATTCGCAGCATCCCGGCATCGACGAAATAGGTGAGCAGAATGCTGTCGCGCGTGTCAACCTCGGTGCCGACCGGATCGGCCGAATGCCAGGTGTTGTCGCCGACCGCAAACGCGTAGCCGGTATTGGGAGCAAATTTCATCTGGCAGATTTTGGACAATGAGCCGTCCGGCAGGCGCTCATGGAAGATGGTGCCGATATGGGTCGCGGACGCATCGCGCGGCAGATAAAGCTGGATCGTCATCCCCTTCCATTGGGTATCCGTGTGGGGAGTGATTCGATAGCCCGGAATGTCGCGGGTGAGCACAGGGATCGGATACATCCCGACGGAAGCAAAGTCCTCACCGAAGCGGCGCTTTAGGCCGGGCGCCAGCCTGCGCATGAACGCGGCCTGTACGTCCTCCGAGGTCAGGGCGCGGCCGACCAGATCCCATAGCTGACGCTTGGCTGGCGTAAGGTGCCGAATATATTCGGGAAACAGGTCGATCTTGACCCGGGTCGAGGTGCCGTCGGGGCGAATATTGCCGCGGTTGCGCCCCGGCAACGGCCGGTAGTCGGAAGCCTCCGGCATGGCGGCGATCATGGCGGCATAAATGTCGTCCGGAAACACCCGGTCGAATTCGAGGTGGAAGAACGGAGCCTCGACCGAGCGCCCCGCATCGATGTTGTGGATGATGGCCTCGGTCAGGCTGCTCACGTCGCTGCGTTGCACCATGGTGTCCCCCTGTTGCGGCCGAATTTGCCTCGGCAACCCATCGCGGACGTGCCTCGCTTCTGGCCGAACCCCGGCGATTTGTCGAGATGCGGCGCTCCGGCGAACCGGTGCCTTGGTGGCACACCGGCGGCCGCGATGCCGACCGCGACATCGTCTCCAACGGCCTTGCGTCCGCTTCGGAACGGCAAAAGATCTTTTTCCTCCGTGCGACTTAACCTATGGACATGGCGTTAACAAGTTCCGGCGGTTCCGCGGGTCATGCGGGGAGAAAGCCAAATGAGCAAGCAAATCGCCAAGCGCGTCATGCGCGGCGTCGAGGTCTCGGCAATCGGCTTCGGCTGCATGTCGCTGTCCAACGTCTATGGCCCCAGCGACGACGAGGCCGGGATCGCCTTGATCCGGGAGGCCATCGACAGTGGCGTGACGCTGATCGATACCTCCGATATGTACGGCTTCGGGCACAACGAGACGCTGGTCGGCCAAGCCATTGCGGGCCGGCGCTCCGAGGTGTTTCTGGCGACTAAGTTCGGCAATCTCGGCGGCCGCGGCGGGAAGATCGCCGACGGGCGGCCGGAATATGTGGTCGCCGCATGCGAGGCGAGCCTCAAGCGCCTCGGTGTCCAGGTGATCGACCTATATTATCAGCATCGTATCGACGCGGCCGTGCCGACCGAGGACACGGTCGGCGCCATGTCCCGGCTCGTGGAGCAGGGCAAGGTACGGCTGCTGGGCTTGAGCGAGGCGCGGCCGGAGACCATCCGCCGGGCCAACCGGGTTCATCCCATCGCCGCAGTGCAAAACGAATATTCCCTGCTCTACCGGGTCGAGGGCGAGGAGACGCTGCAAACCACACGCGAACTCGGCATTGCGTTCGTGGCTTATTCGCCGCTGGGCCGCGGCCTGCTGACCGCCAAGGTCGAAGAACCCGCAACCTTGGCCGAGACCGATACGCGGCGCCGGCACCCGCGTTTTGCCGGCGACAACCTCACGCATAATCTCGATCTGGTACGCCGCATCGAGGCGATTGCGCAGCGCAAAGGCTGCACGCCGGGCCAGCTGGCGCTGGCGTGGCTGCTCGCCCAGGATCCGAGCCTCATCCCGATCCCGGGAACCAAGCGGAAAGAACGCCTGCACGAAAATTTGGGCGCGCTTGATGTCGCGCTCAGCGCCGGCGATGTCGCCGAGATTTCGCAGGCCATCCCGGCCGGTGCCGCCGCCGGCACGCGCTATCCCGAACCGCAAATGGCCGGCGTTTTTTTGTAGCGCTGAAACGCCGCCGATCTGAGCCTCAAGGGGCGCCGGCCGAGTGTGCCAGCATTACCGTTTCTATGACCGGGGGCGTTGCTTGGATCCGGTCATAGAATGGGACGGACGTGCTCGACAGTGACGCCCATGGGTTGCACCGGACAGAGCAGGTGCGGCAACGGTCAAAGCATCACTGGTTCTGATTCTCGTCGCCCGCATTGGCGCGGATCACTTGCTTCCCGTTCGGGAGCGTGGCTTGGATAAATTGGCCGCCACGCGAACCGTCCTTCATCGGATGAAACGTCACCGAAACCGAATCGCCGGGCTTCACCGAATTGGCGCGCATGCCCATGGTGATCAGCCGCGACGGCGAACTCAGCTCGATCGCCCAACGCACCGGCCGGCCGGTCTTCTCGTCATTGGCGGTGAAGCGAAGCCAGGAATGCGGATTGACCCATTCGAATTGCGTCACCGTGCCCTGCATCGTCACGGTCTTGTCGGCATCGAACATCGCGAAGGAATGATGCGCGGCTGCGGACCCTATTCCTGCGGCGGCCGTCATGGTGGCAAGGCCGGCGGCGGTCAAGCTGACGATTTTCTTGTTCATCTGCGTCTCCCCGAATGATTGGCCATTGGTCGTTTGTTTTGTTAAACTATAACATAGTGGAACGAAGCGCCACAAGGGATCGTGGTGACCGAGATCGCGGCGGCCGGCAATCGGGGCGACGCGGGCGGTGAGCCGCGGCCTTGAAGGCGAGATGATGAACGGGAGGAATCGATGCGGTTGACGGCCTGGGGGATTTTGGCGAGCGCCGCGCTGATGGCTGTATCCGGCCCGGCGATGGCCGCGTGGCACGGCTATATCAGCCATCCGCTGGGATTTGGATTCGCGGCGCCCGGTGAGTTGAAGGTGGAGAAGGGAACCTATCACAGTGCGTTGGCGGGTGAGCGCAACACGACGGTCTACCGCTTTTTCGACGACGACATCGAATACAAGGCGGTGGTCATCGACATGACCGACAAAGCCAACAATGCCGCGAACCTGCTCGGCGAGGCCGAGTATCTGTTTCAGGAAAACAAGAAAGTGGTGATGGATACGTTCGGCGGCGTCGATCGCCAGCATGGACGCAAACTGACCGTCGATCTTCCGAACAATGCCGGCCGGTCGACCGCGGCATTCTTTTTCATCAATGGCCGCATCGTCTCGCTGCAGGCGACGGTTCTGCCCGCCAATGGCGATTACGAGACACCCGAAATGGGACGTTTCGTCGATTTGCTGACGTTCTTCACGGTGCGCGTCGCCGAGGATGCCATCGAACTGCCGGCGCCGCCGAAATAATCGGCCACGATGTTTTGTGGCGATCCAGCACACGCGAGACCAAGCGGATTGACAGGTTCGGCGAAAACCGCTCCGCAAATCAAGGGAGGACGACAATGCGCATAGCGATGGTGGCGGCTGTGACCGCCGTGGCTGCGACGCTCGCGGCAATGCCGGCGCAAGCTGCCTGGAAAAACTACGTCAATCGTGAACTCGGTATCGCCTTCTCGGCGCCAGGCGAGGTCAAAACCGAGATCGGTAATTTCCGCGGCAATATCGCCGGTCCGCGGCAAAGCGTCGTGTATCGGTCCGTGGAGGACAATATCGAATACAAGGTGACGGTGATGCGCTTCTCCCAGGCCCAGGCGGAGGGCGCCACTATTCTGGGCGAACGGGAATTCATGTTCCAGGCCCGCAAGAAAACCGTGTCGGACAATTTTGCCCGGGTCGGTACGGGCGAGGATATGGTCTACGGCCGCAAATTGGTGGTCGATCAGCCGGACAACAAGGGCCGCACCACGGGTGCATTCTATTTCAACAAGGGCCGGCTCATCGCCCTTGAGGCCACCGTACTGCCCCGCGGCAATCTCGCCTCGCCCGACCCCAGCCGGTTCGTCAACTCCCTGAGTTTTGCATTGGCCCACACCGAGCCCGGCGCCGTGGAACTGACGACACCGCAGCTTGAATAAGATCGCGGTGTCGGTGCGGTCCGGGCAGTTGGGCCGGGGCCGCACTCAAGAGCGCGGTCACCGGCTTGCGGGTAAGGTATACCCCTCCCGGAAGACGATCGAACGGGAAGTCCACCGCGTTTACGGCCCTACGGCGCAGTCTCGCCAATAGGGCCGTTTGAAGGACGCGATGTCGGCTATTCCAGAGGACCAGCGTCACTCCTTCAGTTCATCTTCGAGCGACGTGCATTCGCGGTTATCGGCGCGCGCTTCGTATTTCGACAGGTTGTCCTTGTCGTAAATCGCCGGCTTCAGGATCAACTCCTTCGGTACCGGCTGTTTGCGCAGGCTGCGCGCCGCGATCTCGGTGCCGAGGCACCCGATGATGAAGCCGTTGAACTCGCCGGTAGCCAGCATCCGGCCGGCCTTGATCAGGTCGATGGCTTCCTTGCTGCCGTTGACCCCGACCACCGTTGCCTTGCGGTTGCGCTTCTCCAGCACATCGACCGCGGCCGCCGCCATCGAAGTCGTTGGCGGCCAGCACGCCGTCGATCTGGGGGAACTGCTTGATCCAGGCTTCCATCGCATCCTGGGCCGGCCGGCGCTGGTAGTTCGCGGACTTCGAGGCCAGCAGCTTTACATTCTGTGCCTCCTTGATGGCTCGTTGAAGCCCTTCACGCGCTCTATGCTGGCCGTGGCGGTCGGAATGCCTTCGAGGATGACGACATTGCCCTTATTGCCGAGCGCTTTGAACAGGCGGCGCGCGGTGGCGAGCCCGATCTGGTAATCATCCGGCACACGGAGGCGACAAAGCTGCCGCCGGTCGCGCGGTCGGTAATTTCGATCACCGGAATTTTCGCCTCGTTGATCTTGGCGATCGCGGCGTCGAGCTTTGTTTTGTCGACCGGGTCGAACACGATGGCGTCCGGCTTCTTGGCGATGGCGTCGTTCACCAGCCTGGTCTGCTCGTCGGCGTTATCGGGCGTCGTCGGCACGTAATGGGAGATGTCGATGCCGAGCTTCTTGGCGGCCACGTCGGCGCCCTGACGGATCGCCTTGGAGAACGGGTTGGTGACGTTCTTGGTGAAGACCGCAATCAACTCCGCGCCCGCGCCATGCGACGGGACAGTTGCGGCGATCGCCAGCACGGTGAGTACCGGAATTGCATGTTTCATGGTTTCGCTCCCTTGGTATGAAGCCGTCCTAGCATATCATCGGAACCTGTCCATGGGGACGGGGCAGGCGCATTTCGTCGCAAACCGCTCCGCGC
>CAWDKL010000069.1:0-53324 GCA_963802745.1 uncultured Alphaproteobacteria bacterium
CTAGGGTTAAGTGAACGGTATTGCGCTTAGGCGTGGTCCAAGGCCACGACGGTGACGTGCCGAACCGGACAACGCCTGAACCCGACTGTTGTCCTGCAAAGGCGACGCCGAGACTTCAAGGCGGTGCCTTGCAACCCACCCTGAAGCGCGATGCTCGGACGCGCCCGAGCCGAATGTCACCAACGGATTCCGCCGAGGAAGCATTTTTGCGCCGGCCTTATTGCTCCAGCCGCTCGATGAACCATTTGAGAATCCGGGTCCAGACTTGGTCCTTGCCGACCGAATCTTCGATACCGTGCTCGATATTGGGATTGTCGTTGACTTCCATCACCACGATTCCGTCAGGGGTCTGCTTGAGGTCCACGCCGTAAAGCCCTTCGCCGATCGGCCGGGCGGCCCGCACCGCGAGGTCGATGACCTCCGGCGGCGCCTGGTCGACATCGAAGGTGCGATGGCCGCCTTCGCGCGAGGAGCCGTTGGGATGGTGCTTGAGTATTTGCCAATGCCCGCGCGCCATCCGGTATTGACATACGAAGAGCGGCTGCCCGGATAGCACGCCGACCCGCCAATCGAACTCGGTCGGCAGGAATTTTTGCGCCAGGACCAGGTCGGTCTCTTCAAACAGCTCGTCGGCGATGCGCTTGAATTCGTCGGCAGTGGAGACCTTGTGGACGCCGCGGGAGAACGATCCGTCGGGAATTTTTACCACCAGCGGCAGCCCGAGTTCGTCCATGGCGCGCGGCAGGTCCGCCTGGTCGGCCAGCATGACGGTCGGCGGCGTCGGCACCTGGTTGGAGCCCATGAGCTCCATCAAGAACACCTTGTTCATGCAGCGGATCATCGAGATCGGATCGTCGATCACCGGCATGCCTTCCTGCCAGGCGCGGCGCGCGAACCGGTAGGTGTGATTGTCGATCGAAGTCGTCTCGCGGATGAACAGCCCATCATATTCGGCGAGCTCCGCGAGTTGCCGGCGGGTAATCGGCTTGACGTAGAAAGACATTTTTTCCGCGATGCGGGCGAAATACCGGATCGTCGCCTGCGACGACGGCGGCAGCTTTTCATTGGGATCGTGTAATACCGCGAGGTCGTATTTCGGAACCGTGCGGGTCTTCGGACCGCGCCATTCACGCGCCGTGTGATGTTGCAGCGATGTCCGCAAAAACTCGGCTTCGCCGTTGGCGAGCCGGGTCAGGGTGCGCATGCGGATGCGGTCGATGGTGTAACGGGTGGTGCTGGTATCGACGCTCACCTCCAAGGCCGGACAGCGGAACCAATCGAACAGCAGCTTGCCGAATGCCTCGAAGCGGGCGTCGCGCGTAATCCCGAAGCAGACCAGCAGCTTGAATTCGCCGTCCGGCTGGAATTCGGCCCGGCGGGCGCAGCGGTTGAGTTCGTCCTCCAGTTCCGGCAGCGCGTGTTCGTAAAGCTTCACCTCACGCAGTTCCAGCATGGTCTCGACGGTTGGAACCACGCGATGCCCGCGCGCTTCGGCGAGCAGGGACGCATAATACCCTTTGGACTGATACACATAGGAGCGCGACAGATTGACGAGCTTGGGCCGCGCCCCCTCGAACAAGCGGGGCCGCGCCAAATATTCGCTGGTGGTAATCACCTTGTGCGGCGTATCCGCGTTGGGGAAATCCTTAGGCTGGTCGACCACGATGACCCAGCCGGTCATGACCGCGCTCCTTCCCTGGTGACGCATGCTGCGTCCGCGACTGCGGGACAATCCGTCATCGCGAATGTCCGCCGATCTCGCGGTATGCTGTGCCAACAATGCGTCGGCCGGCGGGGCAGCCTCGTTCATGCGCCCACGAGCATTTTCTGGAACCGGAGCGCGTGGCCCCGGTCCTGGTAGTACGCATCGTGTCTGCCGAATTCATGGTACCCAGCTTTGCGATAGACCCTGATGGCACCATGATTGTTTTCATGGACTTCCAACCGCAACTCCGCACAGCACCGCGACCGGGCGGTTGCTTCCGCAGCCGCGAGCAGAGCGCGCGCGATGCCGCGCCCGGTGTAGGCGGGCGCAACCGCGAGCGAATAAAGCCGCGCGATGCTGCTGTTGGTGCGAAACAGCACCACCGCGGCCCCCGCCACCATCGTCTCGGCGGCCGGGGCGTTCGCCTGCGCCACCAGCGAGGCCGCACTTCGCGAGACGAGCAGCCGCCGCAAACTGCGTCGCGACATCCGGTCGGTTTGGAACACCCGGTTTTCCAGGTCCCATAACGTTTCAAGGTCCGCAAGGTTGCCATGGCGGATATGAACGCCGGGCAGTGCTCCCGCAAGGTGGCCGGTGTGCATGGACCTCACATATCCACCGCTATGTCGGCTCGAGCATGCATTGCGATTGTATTTTCACCATGCCGACGATGCATTGCCCCGCTACGTAAAACCGAACAGCCGGGCCGGATTGTCCGCCAGAATCCGGCGCCGCATCGCTTCGTCGGGCGCCCACACGGCGAGCTGGTTATAGAGTCCGATGGTGCCGACCTTCTCGTGGAAGGAGAGATGCGGATAATCGCTGCCCCAGATCAATTGATCGGGTGCCGCGGCGATCAAAGCCTGCGCGAACGGCTTCACCTCGGCGAAAGTCGGGTCGGTGGAGAATCGGTAGATGCCGGTGAGTTTGACGAAACAGCGCTGGGAGCCGTCGGCGGCGAGCGCCAGCAAATCCCGGAAGCCCGGCTGGGCGGGCCCATTTTGCGCCGGAAACAACCCCATATGGGCGACCGAGAAGGGAACCGGCAATTCCCGTAATGTGGGCATCAATTCGCTGACGAGCCATCCGGGCAGCAGCAAGTCCACATGCCAGCGGAGCTCGCGGCAGATATCGGCCGTCCGTTGGATTTTGGGCCGCAGGGCGGCGGCGAGACCGGCCTCCGGCTTGCGCACCGGGGAAATGTTGATGCGTACCCCACGCACGCCAAGCGCATCCCAGCGCGCCAGTTCGGCGTCTTTAGGGTCCGTTTCGTCGAGATGCACGATGCCGCGGCGTATCGCCGGATCGATCTGCATCATGGCATCGAGCAGGCAGGAATTATCGAGCCCATAGGCGCTCGGCTGCACCAGCACGAATCGCTCAAACCCGAGCCGGCGCGCCGCGCCCATGAAATCATCGAGCGGTGCGTAAGGCGGCGGGTAGCGCAAATCCACGGTCACATGCGGATAGATCTCCGCCGGCCCGAAAATGTGGAAATGGGCATCGCAGGCATGGGCGGGCGCCACGAAGGCAGGCGTAAGACCGGCATCGGGATGTTGCGGAGCGGCTGTCATGATTCGAAGGATGTCCCGAAAGTGCGGAGCGGTAGACGATGAGGCGGTGTGGCGGGGAGAAAGACGGAAAGCCGGAACGCGCATGCCGGCATGTTATGTCGTGCCGCCGACGACTTCCATGAGTCTTTGCGGTTCCCATCGGCTGCATGCGCGACAGTGACCTGTCCCCAAAGCGCCGGACCGACGTTCCCCGATGGTACGGATCGATGTAATCGGTCTCGCCCCGCGCGCAACCGACGCCGTTGGCGTCGCGGCAATCGCCCGGTTGACACCGCATCGCGCGGGCGTGCATGCCTCGCGCCGCGCGCGGGCGCCGCTCCCCTCGGCTGGACACGTCAAATGTATTTGCTGGGAATTCACAATGGGGTTCACGACGCTTCGGCGTGCCTGTTCGACGATTACAAGCTTCTGGCCGCGGTGTCGCAGGAACGGCTGACGCGGCGCAAGAACGACGGCGTGACGGTGGCCGAAGAATTGCCGCAGCGCGCCATCGACGAATGCCTGGGAATCGCCGGCATCGCGCGACGCGACGTCAATGTGGTGTGCTCGACCCGCTCGCAATGGGAGATGCAATCGTTCCGCCTGCACGGACGCATGCGGGCGAAGCAGTTTTACGCCCGCCTGACCGGCCGCACGCGGCTCTACCAAATGACCTACATGATGCGCAAGCAGAACACCAAGAATGCCCTGGAGGTGTTCGATGCGCGCGGATTTAAGGCGCGCCATGGCTTCGCGCGGGCCGACCTCCATTTCTGCAATCACCACGCCGCCCACGCGTTTCCCGGCCTATTTTTTCTCCGGGTTCGACGATGCCCTCGCCTACACGGCGGACGGCTTCGGCGATGATGTGGCCTACAGTGCCAGGGCCATCCGCCAGGGCGACGCCGCCCTGGTGTTCGGGGGCGATGAATATCTCAACCTGCCGATGCGGGTGAACAGCGTCGGGCTCCTGTACAACGACTTCACCGAGGCGCTGGGCTTCATCCCCAACCGCCACGAGGGCAAGCTCACCGGACTGTCGGCATTCGGGAAAGCGAAGGCCGGCGCCGAACTGATCGCGCATTTTTCGGTAGATGACCGCGGCGAGGTGTCGTCGGATTACCCGAGCTATGAGGCGATGCGCCAGGACGCCTTCGCGATCTGCCGCCGGCTGTCGCGCGAGGATGCCGCCGCCTCCGTCCAGGCCGCGACCGAACATGTCATTTGCCGCGCCGTCGAAACGCTGATGCGCAACACCGGCCTCACATCGCTGGCGCTGAGCGGCGGGGTGTTTTCCAACGTGCGGCTCAATCGCGCCGTGCTGGAAACGACGCCGGCCCAGCGCGTCTTCATCTTTCCCGCGATGGGCGACGAGGGCCTGCCGGTCGGCGCCTGTTTGCTCTATCTCCACGCGCGCGACGGCGCGAAGATTTGGAACCGGAACCGCTACCCCCTTAACCAGCTTTATCTCGGCACCAACCACGATGCCGGTTTCGCGGCCGCCGCGGGCCGGCATGCCGAGATCGTGGCGGACCGCGAGACGCCGGTCGAAGCGGCGGTCCAGGCCCTGATCGACGGCGAAGCGGTTGCGATCTATGCGGACCGCATGGAATTCGGACCCCGCGCGCTCGGCGCCCGCTCGATCCTGGCTTCTCCGGTGCGGCGCGATGTCAACGACACCATCAACAAGCGGCTCAACCGCTCCGAGTTCATGCCGTTTGCGCCGGTCGTGCTCGCCGAGCACGCCGCGACCGTGTTCGATATTCACCCCGGCAACGCCCATGCGGCGCGCTTCATGACCATCACCTGCGATGTGCGCCCCGAGTGGCGGGAGCGGATTCCCGCCGTCGTGCATGTGGACGGATCGGCGCGCCCGCAAATCATCGCGGCGGGCGACCTGCCGCTCTATGTCGACGTGCTGACGCAGTTCTACCGGCGCACGGGCCTGCCGGTGCTGGTCAACACCAGCTTCAACGTCCACGAGGAACCCATCATCGACACGCCGGAGCAGGCCTTGACGGCGCTGATCGACGGCCGCATCGACCGCATCCTCACCAAGGACGCGCTTTACCGGCGCGATATGATGCTGCGGGAGCCCCCATCAGCCCATAGCCCGGATGGAGTGGGCGCCCTTTCGCCCACGTAATCCGGGACGCTCCTGGGTCAACGGCACCGCCGCCCCGGATTGCGGGACCGCGAAGCGGCGGTCCCGCAATCCGGGCTACGCTTGCTACACATGGCTTTCTCGCAGTATGCAAAATTCTTTATTTTTGCATACTGCAACATAATGCGGCTCTTGTCCGAGAGCCAGGATACGATCTACCAGCGTGATATCACGCGCCGGTAGAACGCCTGCATCTCGGCGGCGGCGCATAGCTGCAGGCCCAATCCATCGGAGCAATCCGGGTCCGCCCACGGCACGCGCGGATCGGTCGCAAAATCGAGCCTCCCGTAAATGCGGGTGGCGATCAGCGGTGCCGCGCTGTCCGCTCGTCAAAAAATCTGCGTCAGGCGGTCTTTCCAATAGTCAGGCTTACGATGAAGATGCATCAGCGCCAGGATGACGATGTCCGACCCAACCTCGGCATAGACCAGCCCATAGGGGAATCGGATTAAGCGGTAGCGCCGAACACGTTGGCCGATCAGCTGCCACGCTCTTGGATAGGCTTCGATGCGCGCGAGGCCGTCGCGGACTGCAACGGCAAAGTCAACGCCAAGACCCTGCGACTTGCTTCGTAAGACTTTGGCTTCATAACCGGCGACGGCACTGGCCAGCTCGGCCGCGGCCTCGTCAAGGAACCGCACCGTCACGGTTTGAGGTATTGGGCAAGCACATCTTTTGCGTCGGCGGCCGTCGTCTCTCCGCGCAAATAGGCATCGAGCCGCCGTTCGCTCGCTTCGGCCCACGCTACGTCGATCTCGGGCGCGGGTTTGTCCAATGTTGCCAACACATGCTCGACGAGCCGGATCCGATCGGCGGACGATAATTGCTCGGCTGCGGCAACGATCGACGTCATGGTCATGCTCATGAAGGGTTACCTCCCATTCGCGCAAATAGCGAACGAACCGGAAGCGCGTGTCAAGGGTGGGGTGACTCAGTGACTCAGCCTCCACTCCGGCAGGGCACCAGGTGTTCCGCGGTCGTGGAGCACGGACCAAAGCTACCGCCGCGATAGGACGCTCCGGTAGAACGCCTCCATTTCGGCGGCGGCGCGCGCCAGGGTGAACGGCGCCATGTCGTAGGCGAAGCGGACGCGCCCACGGCCCGCGGCGGCACGCAGCTGCAGGCCCAACTCGTCGGGGCAATCCGGATCCGCCCACAGCACGCGCGGATCGGTGACGAACTCGACCGTGCCGTGGATGCGGGTCGCGATCAGCGGACAGCCGGCGCCCATGGCCTCGATGATGGCAAGGCCGAACGGCTCGAACCGCGCCGCGCTGACGAAGGCGTCGAAGGCGCGGTAGAACGGCGCGATCTGCGCCTGCGTTCCGGCCAGGATGATGCGGTCGTCGCCGGCGGCAAGCCGTTCCAATTCGCCGCGCTGCGCCCCCTCGCCGGCGATGACGAGGCGCACCTTTGCCTCGCCGGCCGGGAAGGCGTCGCGGAAAGCCCGGATCAGCACATCCATGCCTTTTTCCGCCATGAGGCGGCCGACGCTGCCGAACACGAAGGTGCCGTCATCGGCGCCCCAGCCGGCGCGCAGGCGCTCCACGTCCTGGTGACCGACCTGCGCGATCGCCGCCGCAACCCGCGCCGGCAGCCAGTTCCAGATGATGGTGACGGCGCCGGCAAAATCCGGTGGAATCTGCTCGCGCTGCTTGGTGTGCAGCGCCACCAGGCCGTCGATCGCTCCGTGTTCGTGAGCGTCGTAGCCGAGGTGAAGCGTCAGCACGTGCGGGATGCCGAGCCGTTGCGCGACGGCGCCGATCCGCCGCGCCGCCGGATTGAGGTGCGTGTGGACGATGTCGGGCCGGCGGCGCGCGAGAATCATCGCCGCCATGGGGCGTTGCAGCCATGACGGCAGCCACCCCGGCAGCGCGATGAGGGCGGGTGCATCGGCGGAAGAGCGCGGAAATCGGCGGCAATCGCGTCGCGAAATTGCCGGGCGGTTTCGCTGCCGCTGTCGGCTACCAGCACCGTGACCCGATGACCGGCCCGCGCCTGCGCCGTCGCGAGATCGATGCAATAGCGCTCGCTGCCATAGAAACGGCTGCTCAGGATCGCATGCAGAATTTTCAATCCGATGCTCCATTGCGCCGTGTGAGGGGCAAAAGTAGTGGGTGCCCGTCCGTCATCGCCGGGCCTGTCCCGGCGATCTCATTTGGGAGGGCGCGGTGCCCCGATTTTCGAGCTGGCCGGGACAGGCCCGGTCATGACTTCGTGGAAACCCCGCGACTTTCGCCGCTCTTGCGTTGCGCGGTGGACCGGGCGGCTGGCCAGTCCCCTCAGCCTCGGCTATGGGGTTATGACCCGAAAGACCCCCGGCGGTGCAGGAACCGATTTTGTCCATCCCCGTTTTGCCCGGCAAAGACCCGCACGGCAACTTATTGCCTGCTCTGCGAATCCTCTCGCGGAGTTTCGGCTGCACGGCGGTTGCCCTCTCCGCCGCGCTGGCTTTGTCGAGTCCGGCGCAAGCCGCCGACCTCGACCATCTCATGTTGGCGTGGCCGTGGGCGCTGCCGTTCGCCGGGCTGTTGTTCTCGATCGCGGTCGGCCCGCTGCTCGCGCCGAAATTTTGGCACGCCCATTATGGGAAAGTCGCCCTCGCGTGGAGCGGCCTCACGGTGGTCCCGCTGGCGGTTTTCTACGGCATGCCGGTCGCGATTGCGGCGCTGATTCATGCCCTGCTGGGCGAGTATCTTAGCTTCATCGTCCTGCTGCTGGCGCTCTATGTGGTGGCGGGCGGCATTCTGGTGACCGGAAGCCTGCGCGGTACGCCGGCGGTCAATGCCGGCATCCTGGCGTTCGGCACCGTTATCGCCAGCGTGGTGGGCACCACCGGCGCCGCCATGATCCTGATCCGGCCGCTGTTGCGCGCCAATGCGGCGCGGCCGCACAACGTGCATGTGGTGGTGTTCTTCATTTTCCTGGTCGCCAATATCGGCGGCGCGCTGTCGCCGCTCGGCGATCCGCCGCTGTTCGTCGGCTTTCTGCACGGGGTCGATTTCTTCTGGACCACCGCCAACCTGTGGCGGCAGACCGCGCTCGCGGCGGGGCTGGTGCTCGCCGTGTTCGTCGTCCTCGATGTCTGGTTCTACCGCAGCGATCGCCGCATCTCCGCGGTTCGGGAGGCGATGCCGAACGAACCGCTACGGGTACGCGGCCTCGTCAACCTGCCGCTGATCGCCTGCATCATCGCGGCGATCCTGCTGTCGGCGGTATGGCGGCCCGGCATCGTGTTCGATGCCTACGGCACGCCGCTCGCGCTGCAAAACATCCTTCGCGACGTTGCGCTGGTCGCGATCGCGGGCGCGTCGCTGGCTTTCACGCCCGACGAGCACCGGGAGAGCAACGGCTTCACCTGGGAACCGATCCTGGAGGTCGCAAAACTGTTCGCCGGCATCTTCGTCTGCATCATTCCCGTCATGGCGATGCTGCATGCGGGCCGTGACGGCCCGTTCGGCTGGCTGCTGGCGGTGATGACCGACGCCACCGGAGCCCCCAGCAATCTCGCCTATTTCTGGGTCACCGGGCTGCTTTCGGCTTTGCTCGACAACGCCCCGACCTACCTGGTGTTTTTCGAACTTGCGGGCGGCGACGCCGCCAAGCTGATGGGAGAGTTCAGCGGTACGTTGATCGCCATCTCCATGGGCGCGGTCTACATGGGCGCGCTGACCTATATCGGCAACGCGCCGAATTTCATGATTTATGCGATCGCGACCGAACGCGGGGTCAAGATGCCGAGCTTTTTCGGTTATGTGCTGTGGTCCGGCGCCGTACTGCTGCCGATCTTTGCCGTGCTGACCTACGTCTTCGTGCTGCCGCATTAGAGGGCTTCGCCGGTAAATTCCAGCTTCAATTGCCGTCATCGTCACGGTTTCGATGCTCACCGCACAGCGCCTAGAATGCGCGCGCGCCCCCTCTCCCCACGGCGTTCTTCACGCCGTGGGGAGAGGGTTGGGGTGAGGGGCAGGTGCCCGCGAGGGCCGTGGGGCACGTTGCATTCCCCGCTGCGGAAAGCGACGGGTCGAACCGTCCGTGCGAGGACCTGCCCCTCACCCCCAACCCTCTCCCCATCGTGAAGAACGATGGGGAGAGGGAGATGTGCTTCCCTCTCTGCGCGGTGCAAAGCTCAAACTTGTGACCGGGCGGTTTACCCGGTAGGTTTGCGCCAAATCCCGACCCCTTCACCCCCGCCTGAGCGCCGAGATCGACAATCGACATGCAGATCCGCGACGGAATTGTCCAAGCCATCGGCAACACGCCGCTGATCAAACTCAAGCATGCATCGGAGCAGACCGGCTGTACCATTCTGGGCAAGGCCGAGTTCATGAATCCCGGCCAGTCGGTCAAGGACCGGGCGGCGCTGTTCATTATCGAGGATGCCGTCAAGAGCGGCCGCCTGCGGCCCGGCGGTATCATCGTCGAGGGCACGGCAGGCAACACCGGTATCGGCCTCGCATTGGTCGGCAATGCGCTCGGCTTCCGCAGCGTGATCGTGATTCCGGAAACCCAGAGCCAGGAAAAGAAGGACATGTTGCGGCTGTGCGGCGCCGAGCTTGTCGAGGTGCCGGCGGTTCCTTACGCCAACCCCAACAATTACGTAAAAATATCCGGCCGGCTGGCGGCGCAGCTCGCCAAGACCGAGCCGCAAGGCGCCATCTGGGCCAACCAGTTCGACAATGTCGCCAACCGCAACGGGCACATCCGGACGACCGGACCGGAAATCTTTGACCAGACCGACGGCAAGGTCGATGGCTTCGTGTGTTCCGTCGGGACCGGCGGAACCTTGGCGGGCATCGGCATCGCGCTGAAGGAACGCAACAAATCGGTGAAGATCGCGCTCGCCGACCCGCGCGGCGCGGCGCTCTACAGCTACTATACGACCGGAGTCCTCAAATCCGAAGGCTCATCGATCACGGAAGGGATCGGCCAGGGGCGCATCACCAAAAACCTGGAAGGCGCGCCGGTCGATCTCGCTTACCAAATTCCCGACGCCGAAGCCGTAGCGATCGTCTTCGACCTGATTGCCCAGGAGGGGCTTTGCCTCGGCGGCTCGTCGGGCATCAACGTGGCCGGGGCGATTCGCCTGGCCCGCGAACTTGGGCCCGGGCATATCATCGTGACGATCCTGTGCGATTACGGCACGCGCTACCAGACCAAGCTGTTCAATCCGGAGTTTTTGCGGGCGCACGGATTGCCCGTGCCGGCTTGGATGGAGCGCAAATCGCATATTGCGGTGCCGTACGAGAGCGTCGCGACCTGAAGGCGACGCCGAAATGGTTTACAGGCTGCCATGTCCGGGAACACGTTCGTGAGGAAATCGCTCCGCACCGAGAGCGGCGCGCCTCTCCCTCTCCCCATCGTTCTTCACGATGGGGAGAGGGGCGGGGTGAGGGGCCGGTGCGCGCACGGACCAGTTCGAGCTACCCTAACCCTCTCCCCACGGCGTGAAGGACGCCGTGGGGAGAGGGGACGCGCACCCCCCAGGGCTTGCGGCGGCTGGGCCGCAGCAAGCCTCGATCGATGAGTGGACCTCCCATGCTCGCACCGCCTCCGCATCCGATCTCGAAGTGGCTGGTGACGACCGAGTGGCTCGGCGCCAATCTCGGCGCGCCGGGTCTCATCGTCGTTGACGGATCCTGACTATCTGCCAGGCATGCCCCGCGATCCGTCGCTGGACTATGCCGCCGGGCACATTCCAGGCGCCGTGCGATTCGACATCGATGCGATTGCCGACCACGCGACCGACCTGCCGCACATGCTGCCGGCGCCGGGAGATTTCGCCGCCGCGGTCGGCGCGCTCGGGATCGGCGAGCGCGACACCATCGTGGTCTATGACGACGGCGTCGGCGTGTTTTCATCCCCGCGGGTTTGGTTCACGTTCCGCTTGTTCGGCGCTGAAAACGTTTTCATCCTCGACGGCCGCCTGACCAAATGGCGGGCGGAAGGCCGCCCCATCGACAGCGCGCCCGTCACGCCGGCGCCAAAGCTGTTTACGCCGCGCTTGCGCGGCGAGGCGGTCGCCTCGCTGGAGCGGGTGCGCCAGGCGCTCGCCACGCAGAGTGCGCAAATCGTCGATGCGCGGCCGGCCGACCGGTTTCGCGGCGAGGCGGCCGAGCCGCGGCCGTCGGTGCGCGCCGGCCATATGCCGGGTGCGCTCAATGTGCCGGCGAGCGCGGTCTTCCGCGACGGGAAGCTGCTGCCGCACGATCAACTGCGGCAGGTCTTTGCGGCCGCCGGCGTCGACCTCGACCGCCCCGTGATCACCAGCTGCGGCTCCGGCGTGACGGCCGCGATCCTGTGGCTCGCCCTCGACGCCATCGGTCGCGAACCGGTGGCGCTCTATGACGGCAGCTGGTCGGAATGGGGCAGCCGTTCCGGCCTTCCGGTTGAGACCGGACCGGCGTGAGGGTTGCCGGCGCCGACGCTACCAAAGTGACAAAGGCAACCGCGGGACGACGAATCGAAATCCGTCCGTGGTTTGCGGGAATTACCGCCATGCCGCGGCCCTTGCCCTGCTCCACCCCCATCACCACCACGGCGAGAGTGGCACCCGCTCTGAGACAGCCACGCGCCGGATCACGGTGACTTGATCCCCTTCACGTCCAAGTGAACTTGTTGCGCCGATATAACCTATTTATACTCATAAACATCGGCGCGGGGGCCTCTGAAGGAGGTTGTTCATGCGGACGATGATGGTTCCGGCAGCAGTCGCAGCCTTTGCCTTGAGTGCCCAGCTAGGTTCGGCTCACGCTGACGATATCCACGGCCGGCCGTTGCAAAACGGCAACAAGTGCTTCCAGTATTCCGCGGGTCAGGCTAAGGACGGCCGGTTTGGTTACTGGGATGCGTGTCCGCAGAATGCGAGTGCGCATATCCTCGCAAGAGTGCCTGTCGGCACAACGGTCTCTGAAGCCGCAACGGTTCCCCCCGCCACAAGAGTCCCAACCGCCACAAGAGTGCCGGCCGTCGCGAGGGTGCACGGTGCGGCCCGCGTGGCTGTTGCCGCCAGCGTTCCCAATACCCATACCACTCCTCATCGTCACGTCAGCGCGACCGTAGCGTCCTCGGCTGGTCGCAATGCTCCCAGCGAGGCGACTATGGCTTTAGCGCGGATCAAAATGAAAATCGGCGGGGCCGAATTTGAGGCTGACGTTCCCGAAAGCACCGTTCAGCCGATGTACGATCAGTTTATCGCCGCGATCGGAAAGCAGGGCCAAATCGTAACTCGGACAACTGGGGCTAAATCCAGCGAGCTTCCGCACACGCCCGCCATACAGGCAACGGCCGAACCGGTGTCATCGGCGCAATCTCATCGCTGACCACGGACGCCGCAATCGCCTGGGTTTGAGAAAACCCACAAAGGGAGGCAACAAATGAAGAAATTGATGACAGCCGGATTGGCGCTATCTGCTCTGCTAACTGGGACCGGGCAAATCCATGCCTATGTAAACTATCCATGGTGCGCCTTCGGAGAAGGCAGAGGCGTGGATTGTGTCTTTGCGAACAAGGCGCAATGCGCCCAGGACGGGCGGGGACGGGGATTTGGCGGCCAATGCTATCAAAATCCCAATTACAATCCTGCACTAGGTCCGCTCGGTGAGCAAGGTATGGTCAAAAGATCGCACCCGGGCCGCCAGAAGTCGCCGCCTAGCTAACGCGAGGCCGCCTACTGAATGCAACGGCCTAAAAACGCGTGCACGCCCCCGGATGTCCGTGTCGGCGCGGGGGCCGTTCAAGCGCGCGGTTTGCGTGAGTGCGGACAGTGGGGCAGGGTCGTGGCCTTGCCGGACAGCAAGGCCAAATCGCAACTCGGACGCCTGGAGCCGAACCGGTGTCACCCAGGGCACCGAGCCAGCTTCCATACGGTAATCAGCATAGTTCGGGAGGTTGCAATGAAAATCCCAACTATTGTCGTGTTCAGCGGCTTGCTGAGCGCAGCTTGTTTCGGGGTATGGACCGGGGTAGCTCGAGCCGAAGAAGCGGCTGTCACGGACCCGGTTCGTCCGGGAGCGTGTGGCGCGGCAATAGCTCGGCTGGAAACAGCCTTGAACCGCGCCCGCGCCGACGGGCAGGCCGTGGTAACTGCCCCTGAGTCGGTTGATGCGCTGCTTCATCATCAGCCCACGCAGGAGTCTGTGGCGAAGGCCGAGAGTGAAGCCCAAAAGAGGGTTGAAACCTCCATTGAACTCGCACGGAAACTGCGTTTTGAAGGCAAGCGCTCGGAATGCGTGACCGTCGCAAGGAAGGTCTCCTGGCGAATTGATACCCAAGATGACGCCACGATAGGGCGCGACGGCGGGCCATTCACCACAAGGGAGGTCACTTCGCCGCGGCATATGCACACTTCCGGTGCTTACGGCGCGAGGCTTAGGAGGATACGCCGGGACTTCGAGGCGTAACGCCATAGGAAGCCAAGACGGCACCGGCTGGTATTCGCGCGGATTCGGCGGGACGCTTAATCCCGGCTGGGGATACGGTTTTGGTCCCAACCTGGGCGGCTCGGGTCGCTGAGGAGTAGAACGGATTTTATCAGCGTGTTTTGCCGCCTTACTGCGGTGATGGGGTCACCCACCAAGCGCACATAAAAAATGCCGCCCTTTCCATGGGGCGGCATTTTGATGATGTTGCAGCTGACGATGCGGTTTTTTTTGAGCTGCCTACATCTTGAAGTTGAGGCCGACCCTGACCAGATCGGTACCGACTTCCGATATGTTGTGCCGCGATGCGGTAGGGTAGCCCGAATAGGCGAAGTCGCGCGCCAGGTCGGATATCTCGATGTGCAGATATTCGACCTTGGCGGTCCAGCGCTGAGCGAAAGCCCATTCGACGCCGCCGCCCGCCACCCAGCCGGAATTCCAGCCCGCCGATGTCGAACTCGCACCGACCAGGCCGGGAGCCGTGTACGCCGCCGTGATGACCCGTTCCACGGATGAATCCACCCAGGCCCAGCCGCCGGTTCCGTAAAGCAGCCAGTTGCTCATCGCATAGCCAACTCGGCCCCGCACGGTAAAGAAGGATTCCATCTCGATGTGAGAGGTCGCGCACCCGGTCGCAGCACAGCCGGAAACGTCGGTCTTGAGCCCGGAACCAGAGAGGTCGGCTTCCAGGCCCAACAGCCAGTTCGGCGACATCATCCAGTTGTAGCCGCCTTGGCCGCCGCCGATGATCCCGCTCTCTTGGTAGCTGGTATTGCTAAGAGCAAAGCCGGCGGCGTCGTACTCGGTGACGCTATGGGAACTCCATGCCCCACCGACGTTGACACCCACATATCCCCCGCTCCAGTCATAGCCCACGGGTGCTGCCATCATCGGCGCCTTTAGCGACATGTCGGCAGCCAATGCCGCTGTCGGCATCGCCGCCATGGCCGCCAAACCAGATCCCGCCAGCCCGAACGCCATCGCGGCGAGAAGCTTCTTTGAACTCATGATCATCCCCCCTAACTCGCATCAACATTGATGCCCCACAGTTTCAATAGCTAACAAACGATGCGCGCGTTGTCTGCAACATTTAAGTCACAATGAAACCAAATCGACTGGACCTTGCCCGGCGGTGATCAGGCCGCCGGTAGTATCCAATCGGGCAGCCGGCGAGACGATCTGCCATTCGTCCGGACGCGCGATCACCGCAATGGTGCCGCCTGCGTCCACCGATCATGGGTCCGCTCATTCAAAAAGACATGGGCATCAGAACCGTAGACACCTCCGGCGCTTTGGGCGTGTTTTGCTGCCGGTGAGCGTCGGCAGCGCGCGCCCGGCCTGCCGCTGGCTGCCACCGCGTGACCGCGGTCGCGCCATGTTGCCGTGGCTCGGAAAATATCCTACGCCCACTCCTGCGCTGTTGCTTAGCGGCCACAAATCTTGTTTGTGCGATGCACGCGCTCTAAAGTAACCGTGGATCGCGCCTCTCGCATCGCGGATCCATAGGTGGAGCGCCAGGAAGGCGGAATGAGCATTATCTCCGAGCCGAAGGGGCGCTGGCGCACGGGGAGTACCGAAGTCGCGGCACTCATCGATTGGGTCGCGACGTCGCATACGCGCACCGTTGCGCTGTTGATCGTCTTGTCGCTCGCGGCATTTCTGCCGGGCCTGTTCCAAATTCCGCCCGTGGATCGGGACGAGGCGCGGTTCGCGCAAGCAACCAAGCAGATGATCGAGACCGGGGATTATGTTGACATCCGCTTCCAGGAGGAGGCGCGCTACAAGAAGCCGGTCGGCATTTATTGGCTCCAGGCCGCGGTGGTTGAGGCCGCGGACGCGCTCGGCGTGCCGCAGGCGCGCACGCGCATCGGCCTTTATCGCATCCCCTCCGTGATCGGTGCGACCGCGGCCGTGGTGCTGACCTACTGGGCCGCGCTCGCCTTCGTGTCGCGGCGCGCCGCGCTGCTGGCCGGTCTGATGATGGCGACCTCGCTCCTGCTCGGTGTCGAGGCGCGGCTCGCCAAGACGGATGCGGTGCTGCTCCTGGCCATGGTGGCCGCGATGGGCGCCATGGCGCGTGCCTATCTGCGCGACCAGGGCGACCGCGTTTCGCACACTCCGGAAATAGCGATCGCGGCGATTTTCTGGACCGCCGTCGCGGTCGGCATCCTGATCAAGGGGCCGGTCATCCTGATGGTCGCCGGGCTTGCGGCGGTGACACTCGTGACGGTGGATCGTTCGGCGCATTGGCTGATGCGGCTGAAGCCCCTGCTCGGGATCGCCTGGACAATTCTGCTCGTCCTGCCGTGGTTCATCGCGATCCTGGTCCGCAGCGGCGGCAATTTCTTTTCCGACTCGCTCGGAGACGATCTGTTTGCCAAGGTGGCCGGCGGCCAGGAAACCCATGGCTTGCCGCCGGGTTTTTACTTCGTGGCATTTTGGGAAACATTCTTCCCCGGCGCGATGCTGGCCGGGCTTGCCGCGCCGGCGGTGTGGCGGGCGCGCAGCGAGCCGGGGGCCAAATTCCTGCTCGCCTGGGTCGTACCGTCGTGGATCGTGTTCGAACTGGTGCCGACCAAGCTGCCCCATTACGTGCTGCCGCTCTATCCGGCCATTGCGATCCTGATTGCCGGAGTTATGGACGGTCACGCCCTGTCACGCAATCGCTGGTTGATTCGCGGGACGGTGTGGTGGTTCCTCCTGATGGTGGTGACGGCAGCGGCGCTGATAGGTTCGCAGGTCGTCGTCGGTCAGCGGTTGGGGATCTTGACCTGGATTTTTGCGGCAGCCGCCATCATTTTCGCGCTGTTCGCCTGGCTACTGTATCGCGCCGACGGTGCCGAAACCTCCCTGGTACGGGCCGCGACCGCATCGATCATGCTATCTTGGGCGGCGTATGGAGCAACGATTCCGGTTTTGCGCGGATTGTTCCCGGCGGTCGGACTGGCGAGCTACATGCACAGCACGAACTGCGCCGACCCGGTTGCGGCTTCGGTCGGCTTTCACGAACCAAGTCTCGTGTTTTTGGCCGGCACCGGCACCATATTGGGTACCGCCTCCGGGGCCGCGGATTTTCTGCTTGGCGGGACGTGCCGATTCGCGTTCGTGGATAGCCGGCAGGAGCGTACCTTCGCGCAGCGCGCCGAAGAGATCGGATTGCGCTATTCCTTAGGGCCGCGCATCGACGGCTTCGCCATCAATGGCGGCCAGCCGGTGGTCATTGCCACCTTCCGGTCGGAGCCCCCACCATGACGGCAAGTGCCGGGGCCGATGCGCGCGGGTTCCCCGCCATGGCACGGCTCGCCTGCATCGTAACCAACATAAGCGGAGGGCTCGCGATGTTGGTGCGGCCACCGCACCCGCTCCACGCGAACTTCGTTCCTGCATGGCGCCGGTTCGGCGCCGTGGTTGCGCCGGCGATCGCGGCCGCGGCGGCTTCGATGGCGTGGCTCGATGCCTCGGCGTTCGCATGGGCATCGCGGCTCCCGACCGGGTTTGTCGATACGGCTTACCAGATCACCGATCTGGGTCTTTCGGGTTGGATTCTGGTACCAACCGGCGCACTGGTCGTCCTGATAACGCTCCTCGCTTCTCCGGCCCTCGACACCATGTCGCGGGCAGTGCTCGCGATGACGGTAACGCGGATCGGGTTCGTGTTCATCGCCGTCGGCCTGCCAGGCCTCGTGGGCACCGTCGCCAAGCGGCTGATCGGCCGGGTTCGTCCGTCCATCCGCGGTCCGTTCGCCTACGAGCCGTTGTCGTGGCGCCCGGATTTTGCGAGCTTTCCATCCGGACATACCACGACTGCCTTCGCGGCTTTGGTCGCCTTGGGCATCATTTTTCCCCGGGCACGCATCGTGTTGTGCGCCTATGCGCTGCTGATCGCGGCGAGCCGCGTCGTGGTATCGGCGCATTATCCGAGCGACGCGATCGCCGGCGCGGCCTTGGGCACCTGCGGCGCCCTATGGGTGCGCGACTGGTTCGCCGCGCGCCGGCTCGGTTTCTACGTCGGATCCGACGGCCGGGTGCGCCCAATGCCCGGGCCATCATGGCGGCGCATCAGACGGGTTGCCGGCGCCCTCTTGGCTCACTAAACAACCGTGATGTTCCGCCCCGTGAGCGCCCGACAGGTTCGCGTACGTTCTCCTGTTTCCCGTAAGGGCCGCGGGTGAGAGCGGGCAACTGTATGACCGATTTCAGCCTATCGTCCTCCGGCCGCGCACTGCCACGCGTTTCCGTCGTGGTGCCGGTGCGCAATGAAGCGGGCAATATCGAACCTCTCATCGCGGAGATCGTCAGCGCCCTGGCGGCATCGGCGCCGATCGAAATCGTTTACGTCAACGATGGGTCGCGCGACGGCACCGAGGCCGAACTGCGATCGTTGATGGAACGGTATGATTGCCTCCGCTGCATCAGGCATGACATCTCCTGCGGGCAGTCGGCGGCGGTGCGCACCGGCGTAATGGCGGCACGCGCTGCAATCGTGGCGACGCTCGATGGTGATGGCCAGAACGATCCCGGCTTCGTGCCCGCCCTGATAGCAGCGCTCGAATGCGATCCCGATGTGGGGCTGGCGGCGGGTCAGCGGGTCGGCCGCAAGGCGACCGGGTTCAAGCGCCTGCAATCGCTGATCGCCAATGCGGCACGCAATGCGGTTCTGCGCGACGGCACCCGCGACACCGGGTGCGGACTGAAGGCCTTCCGCCGCGACGTCTTCGTGGCGCTTCCGTATTTCGACGGTCTGCACCGGTTTCTGCCTGCGTTGGTACGCCGTGACGGCTATCGGGTCGCCTATGTGGACGTGATCGACCGGCCACGCCGCAGCGGCGTGTCGAATTATGGGCTATGGGACCGGCTGTGGGTCGGCATTTTCGACCTCGCGGGCGTCTGGTGGCTGATCCGGCGCAAAAAACGCGTACCCCTGGTTTCGGAGATCGTTCGCGATGCTGGCTAGTTTGTCTCAGGCCATCGGCGACTATCTGCAAAGCGTCTTCCTGTCGCAGCTCAATTGGTGGACGTTGCTCGGCTTTGTGGCCCAAGCTCTGTTCGCGTCGCGGTTCGTGGTTCAATGGATCGCGTCCGAGCGAGCGGGCCGCAGCGTCATTCCGGTTGCATTTTGGTTTTTTTCAATCGGAGGGGGCGTGCTTTTGCTCGTGTATGCGCTTTATAAGCGCGATCCGGTCTTCATCCTTGGCCAAGGGCTGGGCCTGTTCGTCTATCTGCGCAATCTCCACTTCATATACCGGGAGCGCAAGGTAAATTTGGCATCATGATACAAGATTCGGTGGTCGGCGGGTACGCTTTTCCGGCCGAAGAAAGATCTCAATTGACTATTTTGCACAATGCGTTGTCATATCGATTATGAGCATCGAGCGATCACTTTTTCGATCGGATACCACCGAGAAGCTTGCGCGGTCGCATGCGGCCAGTGCGCAGGCGCTTTCGGTCGCGAAAGATTATTTCGAACGTGTGCGCGTCTGGACGCGCAAGGCCATGGCTCCCGGCGGGATCACCGGCGTCGTCATGGCCCTGGTGTTCGTCGTCGTTACCGACGCATCGCTGTTGCTGATGCGGGAAATTCGCGAATTGCCGCCGGTTTCACTGACATTTCTGATCCCGATCGTGGTGGCCGCCATCCGCTGGGGCACCCTTTCGGCCGCCATCACGGCGTTCGGCGGCGCGGTGTCGCTGACGTGGTTTTTTTACAGTCCGTTTTATCTCTACAGCACCGAATCGCGTTCGCGGGTGCTGGGGATCGTCGTTTTCCTCATCGTCTCGTTGGTGTTGGGGTATCTTGCCGCAAAGACGCGTCGCGACGCTGCGCGCGCGCTGAAGCGTGAGAACGAGATTCGCGATCTGTACGGATTCTCGCAGCGTGTTTCCGCCGCCAGTTCGCCGCTCGGTATTTTCGAGGCGATGCAGGAGCATCTGGTGAGCTTGGTGGGCCGCAAGGTGCTGCTGTTCGACTCCCTCGGTACCGTGCAGGCCAAATCGGAACGCCTTGGCGAGGAGGAGGTGCCCGCGGCGGTGGCCGTCGCGGTCGCGCAAACGCAAGCCGCCGGGACCGCCGGATCGAAGGATGTGGTGGTCGACGACGAACGTGGGAGTGCTTGGCTGGTCCGGCCGGTCTCCAGCAACACCGCCGATTTCGGGGTTGTGGCGGTCGATCTCGGCCGGCGATCCGAAGTGTTCGAGGATTTGCGATCGCGCGTCGTGGCGATGATCAGCGATGCCGGGTTGTCGCTCGAGCGGCTGGGCTTGGCCCGGACCATTTCGGAAGCCCGTACGCGCGCCGAGACCGAGCAGTTTCGCGAGGCCCTGATCGGTTCGGTCTCGCACGAGTTGCGGACCCCGCTGTCGTCGATTCTGGGCGCCTCGACGGTGCTGTCATTGGCACCCGAGATCACCGGGAATTCCCGCCTCAAGAATTTGGCGGCGTTGATCCACCAGGAGTCCGAACGGCTCAATGTCGAGATCGAGAACATTCTGGACGCATCGCGAATCAGCAGCAACGGCCTGCAAGCGAAACTCGAATGGGCGGAACCCGCGGACTTCATCAATGCGGCGCTCCAGCGGTGCCGCAACCGCATCGCGAATCGCCCGGTCGAGGTGGTCCTCCCCGAGGAGCTGGTTCTGCTTCGCATCGATTCGGTGCTGATGGAGCGTGCGCTGGGACAGATCCTCGACAATGCCGCGAAATATTCGCCGCCGGAATCGCTTATCAGCGTGCACGGGCAGGCCGAATTGGGCTATTTCGCGATTTCCGTGACGGATCAGGGGGCCGGCCTCGACGCCGACGACCAGGCACTGATCGGACAGAAATTCTTCCGCGGCAACAGGCACTCGCAGGTCACGTCAGGCCTGGGGTTGGGATTCTGGATCGCGAGCGCATTCGTGGCGGCAAACAACGGAACCATCGAAGCGACCAGCGAGGGCGTGAACAGGGGTTTGACGGTCACCATCCGGCTTCCCCTGCCGATGAAGGAGAATCATAAGGTTTGACATGACGGACAGCGAGCAGCACGTACTTATCATTGATGACGAGGCGCAAATTCGTCAGTTTATTAGAGCCGGCATGGAGCTTGGCGGCTACAGGGTGTCGGAGGCCGCCAACGGGGCCGATGGTCTTCGCGAAATCACGCTGCATCCGATCGACCTGGTGATTCTCGATCTGGCATTGCCCGACATCGACGGGTCGGAACTGTTGGAGCGGATTCGCGCCTGGTCGAGCGTGCCGGTGATCATTCTTTCGGTGCGGGCCGGCGAAGCCGAAAAGGTCAAGCTCCTGGAGCTTGGCGCCGATGATTATGTCGTCAAGCCGTTTTTCATGTCGGAATTGCTAGCGCGCGCCAAGGTCGTGCTGCGCAGGCAAAGCGACCGGAAAGACGGCGAAAGTGCGCTGCGATTGGACCGCCTGGTCATCGATTTCGCCGCCCGCACGGTGGAGTTGGACGGTAAGCGACTCAATCTGACACCGAAGGAATACCGGTTGCTGCAGGTGCTTGCTCAGCACCCCGGTAAAGTGATGACGCATCAGAATTTGCTCAAATCGGTGTGGGGCCAAGCTCACGTCAACAATACGCAGTACTTGCGGATTTTTGTTCGCAAACTGCGGCAAAAAATCGAAGCCGATCCAAACCGGCCCAAGGTGCTGCTGACTGAACTCGGCGTCGGCTATCGTTTGAACGATCCGACCACAAGGGATCACGCACGCGCGGACTGATCGCGCAATGGCGTCGACGATTAACTAGGTGTAATGAATTTGTAAGCTAACCTTAACTTGCAGTTTTGGCGAAAAACTTATTCTATTGCCTCCTGAAACTACCGTGTGGAGGTTGGGATGCTGAAACAGATCGCCGTTGGCGCCGGTGCGCTCATTGTCGTCGCGTGTGCGGCGGCCTATGCTCAACAACCTCCTTCGGTGCGAGATTTCGGGGCGCGCCTGCAGTTGCGCGCCGATGACCGTGCGGCCTTCCTGGATGCCCGCCTGGCAGCGCTGCACGCGGGATTGCGATTGACGCCCGATCAGGAGAAGGAGTGGCCGGCTTACGAGCAGGCTTATCGCGACCTCGCCGCAAGCGAACGCGCGTTCACGCCGCGCTCTGAAGGGCAAAATGATCCGATCGCGCGCGCCCAGCGTGCCGCCGATCAACTTGCCGCCCGCAGCGCCGCACTTCGTCACTATGCGGAGGCCGCGGCACCTTTGTACCAAAGCCTCGACGACAACCAGAAGCGGCGCTTTAATATTCTGTCGCGGGTAGGGCGGCCGCGTTTCCACAATTTTGCATTCGGGCGCGGCGGGCGCGATGACAGCGGCGATGCCCGTCCGGAGCGGTGAGCGCCGCTGGGAGCGCGGCGTCCCGCCCGCTTCGTCGCGGTTGCTTGAAAGAATGGGCGCGACGCCGCGCTCCCAGTGACGGACCCACCACGGCGCCGATGGTGTGGGCACGGCGCGACGGATACCGGTCCACATGAACGCCGGTTCAACCACGCCGACCCGCCGCGAGATTCGAAATCTACCTCGTCGCAGCAAAAGCCCCGAAGCCATTCTCAAGATCGGCGATCAGATCTGGCACGGCTTCGAGCCCGATGTGGAACCGCACGGTGGGACCACCGGGAGCCCAACGCTCCGCGGTCCTGATGCTGGCACAATCGAACGGGATGGCGAGGCTTTCGAAGCCGCCCCATGACGCCCCGATGCCGAACAGGGTCAGCCGGTTGAGAAAAGCGTTCACCGCCGCTGCCGGGGCGGGCTTGAACACCACGCTGAAGAGCCCGCAGGCGCCGCCGAAATCGCGCTTCCAGATGTCGTGTCCGGGATGGCTTTCAAGCCCCGGATGCAGCACGCGCGCGATTTCGGATCGCGATTCGAGCCAGCGGGCAACCTGCATGCCGGCCGCCTCATGCTGCGCCAGCCGCACCCCCAGGGTGCGCAGACCGCGCAGGGCAAGAAACATGTCGTCCGGCCCCACGCACAGCCCCATATCGAAGACGGTTTCCTTGAGGCCCTTCCAGGCGGACGCGGTGGCAGCGACGAGGCCCAGCATGGCGTCCGAATGACCGCAAATATATTTGGTCGCCGATTGGATCGAAAGATCGACGCCATGGTCGAGGGCGTTGTAATGGATCGGCGTCGCCCAGGTATTGTCCATGAGCACCTTCGCGTGGCGCGCATGCGCCGCCGCCACGATGGCGGGTACGTCCTGTATTTCAAAGGTGAGCGAGCCGGGGCTCTCGACAAAAACCGCAACCGTATTGGGCCGCATCAGGGCGGCTATTCCCGCTCCGATCGTCGGCGCGTAGTAGGTCGCCGCCACGCCATAACGGGTCAAAATATTGTCGCAAAACGTTCGCGTCGGCCCATAGGCGCTGTCGGTGACCAGGATGTGATCGCCGGCCCGCACGACCGATAGCAGGGCGGCCGAAATGGCGGCGAGGCCGGACGGCAGCAATGCAACGGCTTCGCACCGCGGCCCCTCTATGGATTTCAGCGCGGTCTCCAAGGCCTCTGAGGTCGGGGTGCCGCGCCGGCCATATTGGTAGCGGCCCCGATGCGCCAGATAGTCTTCGGCACTGGGGTAAAGCAATGTCGAGGCGTGATAAACCGGCGTATTGACATACCCGTGATGCGCGAATGGGTCGCGGCCCGCCGTCGTGAGCCTGGTCGCGACGCGCAGGTCGTCGTGTTCACCCTTGCCTGCCATGGATACCCCCGCCGCCGATTGCCCTGCAACGCCCGTTTCGCAGCCCGTCCGCACCTGCGGCTCCGTGAGCATTTACGTCGCGGGACCCCGCGGGCGTCAACCCCTTGACCTGGACCCTTAACCGGTTTCTAGACTGCCTGTCCGCAAGGTATTGCGGAACATCGCAAAGGTAACGCGGCGCGCGGGCATAAACTTTGCGAGACGGGCGTCACGTCATCGTTGCGCGGCGATGACCCGTGAGGTTGCCACGCGGACGGCTGGGTCGCTACGTTGGTCAAGGTCGGCTCAAGGAGGTTCACAATGACGAAATTTACCCAAGCGCTGCTGATAGCAGTCGCGACATGCGTGAGTGGGAGCATTGCGGCCGCCGCGACGTTGGACACCGTCAAGCAACGCGGATCGCTGAGTTGCGGCGGCAACGGCCAGTTGCCCGGCTTCGGTCTGCCGGATACCCAGGGCAACTGGACCGGGCTCGATGTCGATTTTTGCCGGGCCATCGCGGCAGCGATCTTCAACGACCCAACCAAGGTGAAATTCGTTGCCCTGACGGCGCGCGACCGCTTCACGGCGCTGCAAACCGGCGACGTCAACGTGCTGGCGCGCAATACCACATGGACGATCTCGCGCGACACCCAGCTCGGCCTCAATGCAACCGGCATCAACTACTATGACGGCCAAGGTTTTATGGTCCGCAAGTCCTTGAAGGTGAATTCGGCGCTCGAACTCAACGACGCGGCGATCTGTGTCCAGCAGGGGACCACCACCGAACTCAACCTCGCTGATTATTTCCGCGCCAACCGCATGCGCCTGAAGACCGTAACGTTTGCCACCATCGACGAGGCGCTGAAGGCCTATGAGAGCGGCCGTTGCGACGCCTATACCACCGACGCATCCGGGCTTTACGGCTCGCGGCTGAAGCTCGCCAGGGCCGACGACCATGTCGTCTTGCCGGAGATCATTTCCAAGGAGCCGCTTGCCCCGTTCGTGCGGCACGGGGATGATCAGTGGTTCGACATCGTCAAATGGGTGCATTACGCGATGCTCAATGCCGAGGAGTTCAACATCACCAAGACGAACGTCAACGAACAGCTGAAATCGGAAAATCCTGAAATAAAACGGCTGCTCGGCCGCGAAGGCAATTTCGGCGAGCAACTTGGGTTGACCAAGGATTGGGTCTACCGGATCGTCAAACTGGTGGGTAATTATGGCGAGGTGTTCGAACGTACGGTCGGCCAAGGTTCGCCGCTGAGGATCGCACGCGGGCTTAATGCACTATGGAGCAAAGGGGGACTACAGTACGCACCGCCAATTCGCTGAAGGCGAGGGGGAAATGGTGGGCGCCATGGGACGGGAGGCCGAGCGGCGCATCCCCTTCTATCGCCAACCACAGCTGCGGGGGCTGGTGGCGCAGGTTTTGCTGTGCCTGGTGCTTGGGCTCGTCATTTACGCAGCGGTGCAGAACGCCAGTGAAAATCTCGCACGCGCCAAGATCGCGTCCGGCTTTGGGTTTTGGAACGTCACGTCCGGGTTCGACATCAGCCAAACGCTGATCGATTATTCACCGCAGGCATCAACGAATGGCGACGCGTTTTGGGTCGGTCTTCTCAATACCCTGCTGGTTGCCGGCCTTGGTATATTGTTCGCCACCGCGATCGGCTTCGCGGTCGGCCTTGCACGGCTGTCCGGCAATTTCCTGGTGGAGCGGCTCGCCACTTGCTACGTCGAACTGATTAGAAATGTGCCGCTGCTGCTGCAGCTCCTTTTCTGGTATAATGCCGTTCTCAAGGCATTACCCGAAATCGCCGCCAGCCTCATGCTTCCGGGCGGCATCATTCTCAACAACCGCGGGCTGTTCACCCCACGGCCGCTGTTCGCATCCGGCTGGCAGATCGCGGCGGTGCTGGCGGCCACCGTGGCGGCTGCGGTGGTTTTCGGTGTCGTGACGGGCCGCGTCGAAATGTTCAGACGCGCGGTCCTAGCAAGAATTCGTGGGCGTTCTGCTCATTGTGATCGGATTGCCGGTTGGGGCTTTTCTTGCCGCGGGCGCGCCGTTCACCTTCGAATATCCGGAGATCGGCCGTTTCAATATCCGCGGCGGATCGGAATTGCTGCCCGAATTCGTGGCATTGCTGCTGGGGCTTTCGATCTACACCGCCGCCTTCATCGCCGAGGTGGTGCGTGCCGGCATGAAATCGGTTTCGCACGGCCAGACCGAAGCCGCCCAGGCGCTCGGGCTCCATGGCATGCAGACCTTACGCCTGATCATCATCCCGCAAGCGATGCGCGTCATTATCCCGCCATTGACCAACCAGTACTTGAACCTCACGAAAAACTCGAGCCTGGCGGTGGCCATCGGCTATCCGGATCTTATTCAGGTGTTTGCCGGTACCGTTCTCAATATTACCGGGCAGGCGGTCGAGGTCGTGGTCATCACCATGGCGACGTATCTGAGTTTCAGCCTCATCACGTCGCTGGCGATGAACCTGTACAATGCCCGCTTTGCCATCGTGGAGCGATGAAAGGCGATGGATGCCATCATTTCGGCGAACACCGCACAGCCCGAGGCCGGCGCCTATGTTCGCAAGGTCCCGGCACCGGATATGCGGCCGCCGCCTGCGACGGTCGGTCTTTTGGGATGGATGAGGGCCAATCTGTTTTCCAGCGTCGGCAGTACCATCGCGACGGTGCTGATTGCCGCGCTGCTGGCCTATATCGTGCCGCCGCTGTTCGACTTTCTCATCGTCAACGCGGTGTGGACCGGCACGGATCGGGAAGCCTGCTTGCCCTCCGAGACCCGGCCCGAGGTCGGCGCCTGCTGGGCCTATATCGCGGATCGGTTCGCCTACATCATCTATGGTTCCTATCCGCTTCCGGAACGGTGGCGGGTTGATGTGTTTTTCGTCCTCCTGACGTTCGGCGCGGGCTGGCTGCTCTGGCTCGACGCGCCGCGGCGCGATCTCGGCGCGGTGTTCTTCTTCGTGATCTTGCCGATCGTATCATTCGCCTTGCTGCATGGCTTCGAACCGATGGGTCTTGCGACCGTGGACACCGCGCTGTGGGGCGGCATGATGGTCACGATCGTGGTCGCTGCGGTGGGGATCGTGATGTCGCTTCCGCTCGGCGTCATATTGGCGCTCGGGCGACGTTCCACGCTCCCGGTGGTTCGGCTGTTGTCAACCTTGTTTATTGAAATCGTGCGCGGCGTTCCGCTGATCACGATCCTGTTCATGGCCAGCGTCATGCTGCCGCTATTCGTCCCGGATTCCTGGTCGCCGGACAAACTGATGCGGGCGCTCGTCGGCGTCGCGCTGTTCTCCTCGGCCTACATGGCGGAGGTGGTGCGCGCCGGCCTGCAGGCGATCCCCAAGGGGCAATACGAAGCTGCCCAGGCACTGGGACTTTCGCACTGGCAGGCAATTGGATACGTGGTGCTGCCGCAGGCGTTAAAAATTACAATTCCCAATATCGTGAATAGCTATATCGCGCTCTTCAAGGATACGACGCTGGTGTTTTTCGTCGGCATTTTCGATTTTCTCAAGACCATCGAAGTGGCGCGCGCCGATCCCAAATGGTCAACATCGGTGACGAGCGCCACCGGTTACATCTTCGCCGCCATGGTCTATTTCGTGTTTTGCTACGCGATGTCGCGCTATGCGGGCCGCATCGAGGCGAGACTGGCGGCGGGAGACAAGCGATGAGCGCCGCGCAGGATACCGCGGCCGTCACGCCGGCGGTCGAAATGTCCGGCGTGCACAAGTGGTTCGGCGAACTTCATGTGCTGGCCGACATCAACCTCACCGTCGCGCGCGGCGAGCGGATCGTGATCTGCGGTCCGTCCGGATCCGGCAAATCGACCTTGCTGCGTTGCATCAACCGGCTTGAGGAATTTCAGCGCGGCGAGATCGTCGTCGACGGCCTGTTGCTTACGCGTGACATCCGTCGCGTCAACACGATCCGCCGCCATGTCGGCATGGTGTTCCAGCATTTCAATCTGTTCCCGCACCTGACGGTACTGGAAAATTGCACGCTGGCGCCGATCCACGTCGGAGGGCTTTCGCGCGCCGCGGCGGAGGAGCGGGCGATGCAGCTGCTGGGGCGGGTGAAAATTCCCGAGCAGGCGCGCAAATATCCCAATCAGCTGTCGGGCGGCCAGCAACAGCGCGTCGCCATAGCCCGTGCACTGTGCATGAATCCCAAGCTTATGATGTTCGACGAGCCGACCTCGGCGCTCGATCCCGAGATGGTCAAGGAAGTGCTGGATACGATGGTGGAACTGGCCAATGACGGCATGACCATGCTGGTCGTCACCCACGAGATGAATTTCGCCCGCCAGGTTGCCGACCGCGTCGTATTCATGGATGCCGGTCAAATCATCGAAATCAACGCGCCGGTGCCGTTTTTCACCAATCCGCAGCACGAACGCACGAAACTTTTTCTTAGCCAAATATTGCATTGACAAGCGCCGGCTCCGGACGTTCAGAGAGCCGGTCCATGGCTCGGCCGGGAGCTTCGCCGCAATCGGCGCGACATTGCGCAGCCGGCTGCGCATGAACGGAACCACCAACCGAAACCCAGAAAGGTTCGTACCTGTGTCCGCAAATACCAAGCGCGTTTTCTATGTGAGAAACCTGGCGGACCCGGTTTTCGCGGACATCCTCGGGCGGCGCGATGACCTGAAGCTCGACCGTTTGGAGAACGAGAGTCCGGACGATTTGGCGGATCACGATCCTGGCCGCCGCCCATGTGTATCAAGTCGGCTCAACCCGCGACGAAATCGCCCGCAAGTTCCATGTCGATGCCGCGTCGATCGCCCGCATGCCGCAGGTGCTGGTCGTATCCACCAACGGCGTCGGCTACGATACCGTGGACGTTGACGCCTGCACGGCGGCGGGCATTCTGGTGGTGAACCAGGCCGGCGGCAATCGCGAGGCCGTCGCCGAGCATGCGCTCGGCATGCTGATCGCGCTGTCGAAACGGATTCCCGAAACCAACCACGCCATGCGGCGCGAACCGCGGATCAATCGCGTCGCCTATATGGGCAACGACGTGTTCGGCAAGACCATCGGTATCGTCGGATTGGGCCATGTGGGCAGCCGCCTCGCCCAGCTTTGCCGCGGCCTGTTCGCCATGCAGGTGCTGGCCTACGATCCTTATCTCTCGGCGGAGGTCTGTGCCGACCGCGGCGCCGAAAAGGTCGCGCTCGACGAACTGATGCGCCGCAGCGACTACGTCTCGATCAACTGCCCGCTCACGACGGAGACTCGTGGTATGATCGGCGCGGCGCAATTCGCCCAGATGCGGCCCGGCGCCTACCTGATCAGCACGGCGCGCGGTCACATCCACGATAAGTCGGCGCTAGCCGATGCGTTGCGGCGCAAGCAGATCGCCGGTGCGGGGCTCGATGTCTGGGCGAGCGAGCCGCCGCCTTGCGAGCACCCGTTGCTGCAATTCGATAATGTGCTGGTGAGCCCCCACACGGCGGGCGTGACCCGCGAGACGCGCTTCAACATGGGCAAGATCGCGGCCGAACAAGTGCTCGATGCGATCGACGGCAAGCCGGTCACGCGTAAGGTCAATCCTGAAGTTTGGCCGGCTTATGCGCAACGTTTCACGCGGCAATTCGGGTTCGCGCCGCGGGAGTAATTTTCGCCACAGCCATGGCGCGGCAACATTTGGACTGAGGCCGAATTACCTCGAATACCCTCACCGCCGTCGTGTGCGCACTTGGTTGCAGGGACCCTCGTTTTCCATTCAGGCATCGCTCTGCAAGCGCGGACAGGATGGCCGCACGCGCCCGACCACCACCTTATTCCGCCGCCACGGCGTGGATCTCCTCGGCCTGCGGCACCGGTACCAGCTCCGGTTTCTTGCCCTGGATCCAGTTTTGCAGCCGGGCCAGATAAAGATAGACCACCGGGGTCGTATACAGCGTGAGCACTTGGCTGAGCGCCAGCCCGCCCACCATGGAATAGCCCAGCGGCTTGCGCAGCTCCGAGCCAGTACCATCGCCGAACATCATGGGAACGCCGGCCAGCAAAGCCGCCGCCGTTGTCATCAGGATTGGGCGGAACCGCAACAGGCAGGCTTCGCGAATGGCTGCGATCGGTGGCATGTTGCGTTCGCGCTCCGCCACAATGGCGAAATCCACCATCATGATGCCGTTCTTCTTGACAATGCCGATCAGCAGGATCAGGCCGATGATACCGATGACCGACAGATCCATGTGCCCGTACTGCAACGCCAGCAAGGCGCCGATGCCGGCGGACGGCAGCGTCAACAAAATCGTCAGCGGGTGGATAAAGCTCTCATAGAGCATCCCGAGAATAATGTAGACGACCACCAATGCTGCGGCGACCAGCGCCGGTTCGCTCGACAGCGATGACTGAAACGCCTGGGCATTGCCCTGGAACGTTCCGATCACGGCGCTCGGCATGCCGATCTCCCGTACCGCCTTGCCGATGGCTTCGACCGCTTCGCCCAACGCAACGCCGGCGCGCAAATTAAACGACAACGTCGCCGCAGGAAATTGGCCCTGATGATTGATGGACAGCGGCCCGACCTTGTAGGAGTCCGTGTTGAACGAGCGCCGATAGCGGCACCGCGGCGCCGGTGAGGGGAGATTTCACATAGATGCTATCGAGCGATGCAAGCGTATGCTGCATTTCCGGAAGCACTTCCAGAATCAACCAGTAGGTATTGAGCTGTGTAAAATATTGGGTGATCTGGCGTTGCCCGTAGGCGTCGTTCAGCGTGTCGTCGATGGCCTGCGGTGAAATGCCGAAACGCGAGGCCTGATCGCGGTTGATCGACACCTTGAGCTGCGGCGCGCTTGCCAACAGATCGCTGGCGACATCGGTCAGCTCCGGCAACGTCCGCATCTTATCCAACAGCTTCTGCGACCATTCATTGAGCTCGGCGATATTGGGATCCTGCAACGTGTATTGAAAGGCCGCGCGGGAAGACCGCCCCCCCACCGTGATGTCCTGCGCGGGCTGGAGGAATAGATTGACCCCGGTAATTTTTGCCAGCTGTGGCCGCAAGCGATCGATCACTTGCGACGCCGTGACATCGCGCTCCTCGCGCGGTTTCAGCACGATGGTAAAGTTTCCGGTATTTGCGGTCTTGGCGCTCGATGTAGACCCGACCGTAGACCCGAATTGTGCGATCGCAGGGTCCCGCAAGAGCACTTCGGCGAGTTCCTGGTGCAAGCGCATCAATTGCTGCGGCGAGGTGTCTTGCGCGCCTTCGGACACGCCATTGATCAGGCCGATATCCTGGATCGGAAAAAATCCCTTGGGGATCGTTACCATCATATAGCCGGTGAGGGCCATGGTGACGAAAAAGATGCCGAGCGTAATCGGCTGGTGACGAAGCACGATGTCGAGCGTGCGCCGGTAGAATGCCAGCATCGCGTCGAAACAGCTCTCGATGGCACGATAGACCGCACCATGGTGATGCAACTCGGGCCGCATGAAGCGCGAGCACAGCATGGGAGCGAGCGTCAGCGACACCAGCGCCGACACGGCAATCGATGCTGTGACCGTCAAGGCGAACTCGCGGAACAGTCGGCCGATGATGCCCCCCATCAGCAGGAGCGGAATGAAAACGGCGATCAGCGAGATGCTGATCGATAGAACCGTGAAACCGATCTCGGCGGAACCCTTGAGCGCGGCGTCGTAGGGGGTCTCGCCGTTCTCGATGTGGCGGTGAATATTCTCCACCACGACAATGGCGTCGTCAACGACAAACCCAATCGCAATCGTCAGCGCCATCAGGGATAGATTGTCGATGCTGAAATTAAGCAGATACATGCAGGCAAATGAACCAAGGATCGCCAGCGGCACTGTTACGGCGGGAATAAATGTGGCCCAGAAGTTGCGCAAAAACAGCAAAATGACGAGAATCACCAGAACGATCGTCAGCGCCAGGGTGAATTCGACGTCGGCGATCGAAGCGCGAATCGTCGTTGTGCGATCGAGCAGAATATCGACGTCAACCGAAGGTGGAATGTTCGCCTTGAGGCGCGGCAACATGTCCTTGACCTTGTCGACAATGTCGATGACGTTGGCTCCGGGCTGCTTGAAGATATAAAGCAGAACAGCATGTTGGTTGTTCTCATAGCCCTGGACGGTCATGTCGGATTGCGCCGTAATGGCTTCACCAACATCCCGGACCCGGATCGGGCCGCCGTTGCGATAAGCGAGCACGATGTCGTTGAACGGCTCGGCGCTGATGATCTGATCGTTTGCCGCGATCGTGAAGCTTGTATGCTCCGTATTGACGGTACCCTTTGCAGCAATCGTCGTCGATGTCATCAGAATGCTGCGAACGTCTTCCAGGGTCAGGCCGGCCGAGGCGAGCTTGGCGGGATCGACCCGGATATGGATCGACGGCTTTTGTTCACCGCTGAGCTGGGCCTGCGCGACGCCTGGAACCTGGGAAATCTGCTGGGCGAGGAAATTGTCAACATAGTCGTTGAACGATATACAGGGGCAACGTATCCGAGCGCGCCGCCAGCACCATGACCGGCGAATCGGCGGGATTGACCTTCTTGTAGCTCGGCGGCGTCAACATTTGCTGCGGCAGCGTCCTGCCGGCGACCGTGATGGCGGCCTGCACGTCCTGCGCCGCGGAATCGATGTTGCGGTTGAGGTCGAATTGGATCGTGATCGTGGTTCCGTTGAGCGCGCTCATCGAGGTCAGCTGCGTGACCCCTGGAATTTGCCCGAACTGGCGCTCCAGCGGCGCCGCCACCGATGCCGCCATGGTCTCGGCGCTGGCGCCCTGCAGCGTTGCGTCCACCCGTATGGTGGGAAAATCCACCTGCGGCAGCGGTGCAACCGGCAAGAACGGATACGAGACCAGGCCCACGAAGCCGACCGCCGCCATCAGCAGGGCGGTCGCGATCGGTTGAACGGATGAATGGCTCGGATATGTTCATGGGGTTCGATCCTGGCTCGCCAGCGCGGGTGCCGGCGCGTTGATCGCAACGGGCGAATTTTGCCGCAACTTGTATTGGCCATCAATCACAACGTGCTCGCCTTCCGCGAGACCCGACGTCACAATAGTTTGGTTGCCTGATACAGCTCCTGACGTGATGCGGCGCGCCTCCGCGGTATTCTTAGGCGTGATCACCCAGGTGAAAATCCCGTTCGGCCCACGCTGGATCGCGACCGACGGTATCGTCAGCACGTCGCGCTGCACGTTGACCGCCACGCGTGCATTGACGAAGTCTCCGGGCCACAACCGTTCGTCTTCGTTGTCGAACATGGCCTTGAGACGCATCGTGGCGCTGGCTTGGTCGACGATATTGTCGATCAGCAGCAGCTTGCCCTTGCCGAGTTCGCGCCGATTATCCTGGCTGAAGGCCGTTACTTCAACCGGCCCTCGCGCTAGCGCGTCGCGCACATCGTTGAGGTAGCGGGCCGAGAGGGTAAAAATAACCGCGGTCGGCTTGGTCAGGGTCAAGGTTACGATCGGAGCGGAGTCCGAAGCGTGAACGATGTTGCCCGGATCGATCAACCGCACACCCATGCGCCCGTCGCTCGGCGCCACGATCGACGTCCAGTCGAGTTGCGTCTGCGCGGTCTCGATCATGGCACGATCGGCGTCGTTCGAGGCGACCAGCTGATCCACCTTGGCCTGTTGCTGATCGACGACCTGCTGGGTCTCGAAGCTTTTGCTCACCAGGGTGCGCGAACGGGCCAGGTCTTTTTGCGCCGAAGCGAGCTGCGCCTCATCCTGCATCTTTTTGGCTTTGGCCTGATCGAGCGCCGCCTGATACAAGCGCGGGTCGATCTTGGCGAGGATATCGCCCTTCTTGACGTGCTGGCCCTCGGTAAAAAGCACCTCTTGCAGCTTGCCGTCCACCTGGCTGCGGATGCCGACGGTGAAAGACGCCTGTACGGTGCCGAGGCCGGTAAGATAGATCGGAAGGTCGCGTTTGGTCACCGATGCGATCGATACCGGCACGGTGCCGCCGCCCGCCGTCCGTGCCGGCCGAGCCGGTTCCTGAGCATGACCGTGGTAAAGATACCAAGTCCCGACCCCACCTAAAGCCACCAGCACACTAAAGATTGCAAGGATGCGGTTTCTGCGAGCCACGTTTCATCCCCTGGGCGATTTTTCGCCACTTCGATCGGCTTGTATTTCGTCGCCCAACTCGCAGTGTAACGCAACTTACACAATGCACAAGGTTGATTCTTACATGCGTCGGAAACGAAGGGCCCGCCGAGACTAAAAACTTAATGGAAAATTTATGTATATCTCAGGTTGATGAACGGACCCGTTGCACGGTCGTGTGCCGGGGATAGGTCGGTCCCTCATGGCGACGGGATGCACACATCTCCGCACCCGGACCGAGCAAAAACGCCATTGGTGCTTGTCTCCCAGCGTCTTTCGCTGTCGCCTGCGGCTGACGGGCAAGTTTTCCGCAAGCCATTGAGAGCATTCGAAGTTTTGAGAATGGGCGAATCCCGTAGCCTTCATGGTCATGTTGTTTCCGCGTGGCCGAACCGCAACCGTGGCGACACATTTCCAGTAGGGATGCGCTTCACAGGAAGACATATGGCCGGGACAAGCTCGGGCATAACTCCAAGTGTTCCGGCGTTACCGCAATCCGGTCTAAGCCCGAAGCTCAATGCCTTTCGCTCGACATAATTCCCTCGGCTGTGGCGCGACGGTAACAGACAATGGGCGATGGCTCTGTTAATATTTCTCCACAATGTCATTTGGGGTGGGCGGGTACACATGAAACCGAACAGGACAAGATTTCTTCTTCTTACCGTAGCGCCGCTGGTGCTTGGCTTAGGCGGATCTGCGCTCGCCGCGGACATGACGGTGCCGATGTACAAGGCGCCGCCCCTCGCCCCTGCTTACTCCTGGACCGGGGCGTATGCCGGCGTCAACTTTGGTTACGGCACCGGATCGAGCCAGGGCAATTATAACGTCGAAGCGGCGGGATTTCCGATCGCATCGTACGGGTTCAATAACATGCCCGGCGGCGGCTTCGCGGGCTTTCAGGTCGGCTACAACTACCAGTTTGGGAGCTTCGTCTTAGGCGCCGAGACCGATCTTCAGGGTCCCGGAATTACCGACGATCGGAGCTGCCTGTTCACCTGCCTCAACGGATTCTCATCGAGATTCGATCAGGAACTCACCTGGTTCGGCACCACGCGCGTGCGACTCGGTCTAGCGTCCGGTCCGGTACTTCCATATATTACCGCCGGCGCTGCCTATGGGGGAATCAAGACCGACATTACCACTACGATCGGGAGTGTCACCAACAATGCGGTCAGTTCAACCACCAAGTCCGGGTGGACCTGGGGCACCGGTGTCGAAGCCGCACTCGGCGGTAACTGGACCGGAAAGGTCGAATACCTTTACGTGGACCTCGGCAGCACGGGTGTATCGAGCGTGCTTGGCCCGGTCTCCGCAAATTTCAATACCAAGCAGCAAGAACAAATCGTCCGCGGCGGCATTAATTACCGGTTTGGTCCGGACCAGTCGGCCGCGCTCGCCGCCACTTCCAACTGGGCCGGCCTCTCCGTGGGCGGTAGCTTCGGGTTCGACATCGGGCGCAACGACAGCACATTTACGATACCGGCCCTTAGCGCGGATGAATTCGAGTTGTCGCCCCGCGGTGTCGACATCGGCGGTCTCGTGGGCTACAATTGGCAATTCGGCCGTTGGGTCTTCGGCCTGGAGGCCGACTTGGTGGACAGCACTGGGACCGGTTATTTAACGTCCCTGGGCTTGGGCGCACCCGGTGCAACCCTCGGCACAACCATCGACCAGAAGCTGTCTTGGTTTGGCACGGTTCGCGGCCGCGTCGGCTATGCGGTCGGACCGGAGCTGTTCTATTTGACCGGCGGCGCAGCCTACGCGCAGGTCAAGGACAGCATTACCCAGACGGCAAACGGTGTCGGCGTTTCGCAATCGTTCTCGCACGATGTTTCCGGCTATGCGGTGGGCGGCGGCATCGAGAGCAAATTCGACCTGTTCGGCCTGCTCGGCCGGAACTGGACGACCCGAACAGAATACCTCTATATGGGACTGGGCAACGTGACCGACAACTTCACCGCGGTCCCGGGCTTCACGCAAACGCTCAACAGCAGGCTAAACGAGCAGGTGGTGCGGACATCGGTAACGTACCGCTTCGGCGGCTGATGAGGTTTGGCCGTTGTTTCCAGCCTAACGGCCTAAGCGCAGCCATCATCTCCGTGAAAAGCGTCTCGGCTCCGGCCGGGGCGCTTTTCACGTTTTTGGGCCGGGTTCAGCTGGGCTATCGTACCTACAGCCGCGTTTTCCGGATGCCGCGCCGACGCGCGCGAAGCGACGATGTGCCGGAAAGGTGCTGCCGGTGGAAGATTTCTGCCTGTCTTGGTGGCGCGGCGTCTTGGCCGTACCGCACCAGCCATTACGGCGTTTACCGCATCGGGACGAGTCCGAGCTTGTCCATCAGCGCCGCATCGCGCCCGGCCTCCGGGTTCGGCGTGGTGAGCAGTTTTGGGCCGAAAAAGATCGAATTGGCGCCGGCGAGGAAACACAGGGCCTGAGTCTCTTCGCTCATCGCCTCGCGTCCAGCCGACAGCCGCACCACCGAGGCCGGCATCGTGATGCGGGCGACCGCCACGGTGCGCACGAATTCTATTGGGTCGAACCCCGCCAGCTCGGGTTTTGCGGCGAGCGGCGTGCCGGCGACGCGGACCAGCAGGTTGATCGGCACCGATTCCGGATGCACCGGCAGGCTGGCGAGTGCGGCGATCATCCCGGCGCGGTCGCGCCTCCCCTCCCCCATGCCGACGATGCCGCCGCAGCACACGGCTATGCCGGCGGTGCGGACGTGGTCGAGGGTATCGAGGCGGTCCTGGTAGGTGCGGGTCGAGATGATCTCGCCGTAAAACTCCGGCGAGGTATCGAGATTGTGATTGTAATAGTCGAGGCCGGCTTCGCTCAGCCGCGCCGCTTGTCCGGCCGTCAGCATGCCGAGCGTCGCGCAAGTCTCGAGCCCGAGGTCCCGCACGGCCGCGACCATCGCGCAGACGCGGTCGAGATCGCGCTCCTTGGGCGAACGCCACGCCGCTCCCATGCAGAATCGGGTCGCGCCCGCCGCCTTGGCGGCCCGCGCTTGCGCCACCACCGTGCCCAGGTCCATCAATTTTTCGGCGTTCACGCCCGTGTCGTATTGCGCGCTTTGCGGACAATAGGCGCAGTCTTCCGGGCAGCCGCCGGTCTTGATCGACAGCAGAGTCGAAATCTGGACCGCGCGCGGATCGAAATGCGTGCGGTGGATGCGCTGGGCGTGAAAAATCAGGTCCGGGAACGGCAGCGCAAATAGCGCCTCGACCTCGGCGCGGGTCCAGTCATGGCGCACGCGGCCCTCAAGGCCGGGTTCGGCATGATATGCCGCCTGAATCGGCGAATGTGTTCGATCGTCCATGCCGGGACCATGGCGGCGGCAAAGGACAATTGCAAGCGGGCGGGACGCTACTGGACTTTAGCATGAGCGGCTCCCGAAGACGGGGCTCATCGATCCAAAACCTTTTTTGCAAAGAGGTAATTTTCCCCCCCGAGGAGGGATTAGAGTCGACCCCGGAAAGTTGGACGCATGGATGAGCTGACGGCGGCCGCACGTTGTTCCACCTCGCCGGGTTTCGGTCTAACATCCGCGGGCTCCGCGATTGATGAGGTGGCGGCCAAGGCCACCCGGTGAATGGAGAGGAGCTTGAAGATGCGCATGATCGCCTTCATCCTGGCCGTGTTTCTCGCGGCCGGCCCCGCCGCCGCGCAGACCTGGCGGGAATACACCTATCCCGACTATGCCTTCACGGTCGCGTTTCCGGCCGATCCGCGGATCGAAACGGTGGCCTTCCCGGTGGCCGACGGCCGCTCCGTCACGGCGCAGGTCTACAGCGTCCGACAGAACAACGCAGTTTTCACCGTGACGGTCGCCCCGTTGGCCAATACCGGCCTGGAGGAAAGCGCCGTCATCGACCATGCGATCAAGACCTTGGCGCAAGGCGGCGAGGTGAAGCTCAATCTCCCCCACCGCATCTACCGGGTCTACGGCCGCCAACTCAGCATCGCTGGCGCGGACGGCAGCCGCTCGACGGTCGCGCTGTTCGTTTATGCCGGGCGGCTCTACCTGGTCGCGGCCAAGGCGCTTCCCGGCGCGACCGACAATGCCGCCGACATCCTGCGCTTCCAGCAATCGCTGGTGTTCACTGACGGCGGCTCGAACCGCTCTGCGGAAGCCATTCGCGCCATCCGCGACGCCTGTTCCGGCAGGGTCGGCAATCCGGCCGGACTGGACGACCCCCGCTGCCGCCCCGCGCGCTAAGCCGGGCCGCGCATGACCGGAAACCTCGGAGTTGGGCGCAGTGGATAAGCTTAGTGACGAAATACCGGTCGGCCGCCTCGCCGACCTGGCGGACGGCGACCACAAGGTTTTCGCCATCGATGCGTTCGAGGTCGGCGTGTTCCGGATCGGCGACAAGGTCGTCGCCTACAAGAACGACTGCCCGCATGCCGGCGGCCCGGTGTGCCAGGGCAAACTGTTCCACCGGATCGAGGAAGCTTTGACGCCCGAGATGAAAAGCGCCGGCTTGCGCCATTCCGCACGCCGCAACGTGGTGTGCCCGTGGCACGGCTACGAATTCGACCTCGAAACCGGATGCCACCCCGGCGATCCAAACGTGCGCCTCACGCCGGTGCGGGTCGCGGTGCGCGCGGGGGAGATATTTGTCGAAGTCCAGGGGTGAGGATTGAGAATGCACAGTTGGTCGCGCCTGGAATAAACGCCACGGCGCACAGGACAATCAGTGGCTCGTGATCTCGCATGGATCGACGGGAATCCCGCGAGGTTCGAATCGTGGACTACCATTGACGGGAAAGCATTGATGGCTGAGGACGAATTCGCCCCCGTGACGCCGGGCGAAATGCTGAAGGAAGAATTCCTCGCCGCCTATGGGCTGTCGCAAACGCGCTGGCCAAGATCATCGGCTTTTCGCCGAACCGGATTGCCGAGATAGTCCACAACCGGTGGCGTATCACGGCGGATACGGCGCTGCGGCTCGGCCTTTATTTCGGCAACAGCGCGGAATTCTGGATGAACCTTTAGACGCATTACGATTTGAAACTGGCGCGGCGCAAACTCAAGCCGGCGGATGCGGAGCGGATAAAGGCGAACCGGGCGGCGTAGATGTAGTGCTCAATGCCCGAGTTCTTCTTTTCTGAAAGGAAGAGTTCTGGAACGTCGTTTGCGAGGCGCGGAGAGGCCAAGCATAAGCATGCCATTCCCCCAAAATTTAGACAATCTGGCCTTGGGAGAGGATTTAATCCGAACCAAAAGCAAGGACGCCATCATGGCGAGCAATACTCTGACCCTGCACACGCATATGATAGAGCGCTCCCTGAACATCTTAGACTATATTGTCAAGAACCATGTTCATCGGGATGAAGACCAGCTAATTATACAGATGCTTATGATCCGACTTTTCAATTACGGTGCATCGGCGATCAAGTTGATGATGGCTGGCTACTATCAGACTTCCGTAATGGTGATGCGGATATCCTCGAAACCACGTTTCTCCTCGATTACTTTTATTTGAACCGTAAACAAATCGGAATTTGGCGGGCCTGCGACGAGCGAGAGCGAAACAAGACCTTCGGTGCCATGAAGATTCGAATGGCGCTCGACAAACGGGATGGCTTCACTGAGCGCAAGCGTGAGAAAGCATATCAGTTACTCTGCGAATTAGGATCGCATCCAACATATAGCGGATTTCGTATGCTTACCGCCGCGGGAAGCGATCTTGGAATCATCGGGGGATTTTTCGAACCGAAATCCTTGGAGGCTGTGCTATCTGAGCTCGCAAAACTCATGGTGCAAACAGGGAATCAATTCCGCTTCTTCGAAGAGAAAACACCCGTAGACTATCAGATGTGGCTGGAATATTTGACAGCGCAGGCCGACTGGTCAGAATTCTTCTTCGGCCATAAGATCGATCGATCAAATATTGCGGAGATCCAGGCTCTGATTGATGAGATCACCGCACGCGGTGGATTGCCTACGTGAAGGCACGCGGTGCTATCGATTATTTCAGGCGATAATACAGATGACCAGACCACCGCGAAGCCTACTCCTCCACATTCCGCACTTCCGTGTTCATGCGCACGTCCTTGCGGCGGCGCTGGGCCAGCACCTTGCCGGTCATGAAATAATCGCCCGCGGTGGCGCGCGCGGCGGCGGCGTCAAGCTCCTCCGACCATTCGCCGAGCGAATAGCCGAACCAGGGGGATTCCGGCTTTAGTTTCGGCAAGCCCAGCTCTTCCCAAATCTTCTTGGCGTTCTCCATGTATTCGCGCTTCGGCAGCGAAATCGGCGGGAAGTTTTCCTTCAGCGTCGCGTCGATCAGCACCGAGGCATCCTGGCCGCCGTTGCGGGCGCTGCGGGGGCCGTGGCCTTGGTCGCGATGCGGCAGCACGTGCATGTCGAGCGTCGGATTGGCGCGGTAGGACATCGCCCAGAACAGCGCGTCGGCATTTTCCGGATCGATGTCGTCGTTGATGGCGATGACGTATTTGCCGGCGGCGCGGTGCAGCACCGCGGTGCCGTAGAGCGCGCGCCAGACTTCGGTCGCCGGCATGTCGCGCTCGCACACGACCGCGATCACCTTGCGGATATTGGTGAGCGGCTCGTGCATCGAGACGCGCTTGATGCCCTTGATGCCGAGCGTGTTGCGCAGGAAATTGAGGAACAGCGGCTCCATGCCGATGCGCTTGATGAGGCTCGATTCCGACGGCGTCACCTGGGAGATGATCGAGGTCAGCACGGCGTCGCGCCGGCGCGTGATGCAGGTCACGTCCATATAGGCGTTGAATTCCTGCAGGTTGACGTGGCCGTGGGATTCCCCGAACGGCGCCTCCGGCTCCAGATATTCGGTGTCGATGAAGCCCTCGATCACGATCTCGGCCTCGGCCGGGACCAGCAGATCGACGGTCTTGGCCCTCACCACGTTGAGGGGGGAGCCGACCAGCGCGCCGGCGATGTAGAGCTCGTCCACGGTCTCGGGCAGCTTCTGCACCGAGGCGAAGGTGACGCAGGGCGGCGCGCCGAGCACCACCGCGCAGGGCAGTTTCTTGAAGCCGCGCTCGCGCAGCTTTTCCCAGTGATTGTAGATGCCCGGCCGCAGTTCCAGCGACGGGTTCATGCCGAGCCGGCGCGGCGACTTCACCATCCCGCGGTAATTGCCGAGGTTCTGGATGCCGGTGTCCGGGATCCTTGGTGATGTATTGCGACAGCGTCGCATAGGGGGCGATGTCCCAGCCCGGCGTCGAGATCGGCAGCGGTATGCCGTCGAGGCCGTTGCCGGGCTTGTCGAGGTCCTTGCCCTGGATGACGATCTCGTGGCACGGCGCGTTGTCCACGATGCGCGGCGGGATCGGGTTCTGCGCCGCCTTGACCCAGCGCTCGTCGATCTCCTCCAGCTTGCAGCCGATGCCGATCCGATAAATTTCCCGGTTGGCGGCGAGCACGCCGACGGCGACCGGAATGTCGTATTTGCGCTTCTTGCTGTCGGTGACGTTGGTGAACAGGAACGCCTTGCGGTCCTTCTCCTCGATGCCGCCGCGGAACTGCCAGCGCACCAAGGGGTGCATCTCGGTGTCCTTGTTGATCGGCCGGTCTACGGTGACGAGCAGGCCGGCCGCATCGAGCGCGCGGATGTGGTCGTGCAGGTCCGGATAGGCGCGCGGCGGCGCGGCGGGAAATGCAGCTGCGGGCTTGGCGGCGGCGCCGCGCTTCGACTTAAGTTTGTTCACTTGGTCCATAATGGTTCGAACCTCGACGATGCTGGTGCTTGCCGCAGAAGGAAGGCTGGTGGCGATAGGACAGGCTTCAGTCATCGCAACGCCGGCCGGAGCCATGACGCTGCAGCCTATGACCGCATCCGGCCTCAGCGGTCAACTCACTCGCGCTGTTACGGGGCCTGCGCTCTTCGGTTTCGCGGCGCGGGCGCCGCGCGATGCTGCTCGCGCGCATAATTCGTTGACATTTTGTTCTTCGATGCTACCGATGGACTGGTCAATTTTATCGTCAATGGAAGGAGCGCCTCTTGCGTCTCATCCAGGCGTCCGACGCCAAAACCCACTTATCGCGCCTGCTCGACGAGGTCGAACGCGGGGAGACGCTGGTCATCACCCGGCACGGCATGCCCATTGCCCGCCTCATTCCGGAGCCGGAATGGCCCCGAACCGAAATCAGCTGTACATTGGAATCGATCAGGGCAATCCGCAGGACGGAACCACCCCTTCTGCCGGAGGAAACCCTTCCGGAACGCCGCAAAGGACGCAAATATTGATGCTTTTCGTGCCGCCGCGCGCCGAGGCGGTGCCCGTGATGGGGCACGCCTGAGCCAGAGTGCTGCAGCGTTGCCGCGGGCCGCCCGATGCATCGCCTACGCGATGACGGCACCGAGCCCGATCGGGCAACTCACGCCGGTGCCGCCGAGCCCGCAATAGCCGGCCGGATTCTTGGCGAGGTACTGCTGGTGGTAGTCCTCGGCGTAGTAGAATGCCGGGGCGGCGAGGATTTCGGTCGTGACCGGCCCATAGCCCTTGGCCGCGATGGCCTTGGCGTACATCGCCTTAGAAGCTTCCGCGGCCTTGCGCTGTTCCGGCGATGTCACATAGATCCCGGAGCGGTATTGCGTGCCCACGTCGTTGCCCTGGCGCATGCCCTGGGTCGGATCGTGACTTTCCCAAAAGGTCTTGAGCAACTGTTCATAGGAAATCCGCTTGGGGTCGAACACCACCAGCACCACCTCGTTATGGCCGGTCTGGCCGCTGCAGACCTCCTGATAGGTGGGGTTCGGCGTGAGGCCTCCGGCATACCCCACGGCGGTGACGTAGATGCCCTCGCCCAGTTCCCAAAATTTCCGTTCGGCGCCCCAGAAGCATCCGAGTCCGAAGATCGCGGTCTCCAGGCCTTCCGGAAACGGTCCCTTCAGCGGGTGGCGGTTGAGGAAATGATCCTTCGCCGTGGGAATCGGGTCCGGGCGGCCCGGCAGCGCCGTGGCGGCGCTCGGCATCTCAAGCTTTTTCTTGAACATGAACATCGCACTCTCCTGGTCGGCGATTGGCCGATCCCGCCTCATATAAGGCCGCCGCGGCAGCTTCGCACGGTGGTCGCAGCCAAGGTTGCCGTAGGGTGTGCAAGGCGCCTGCTCAGGCCGAACAACTGCGCACCGGCGGTATACAAGATGAGCCGCCCGTGAGAGGAGCCGCCGCGGGCGCGACGCGGGTGCGCGGGAACGGCGGGACGGCCAATAAAATTCGTTCTGCCAAGCCGGTCGACTCCGCCACGGCTGGTGTAAGAGACGCCGTGATACCGTCGCGATCAATGGCCTTGCTCCGACCGATCCGTCCGAACCGGCGCCATCACAGCCGCAGCAGAGGAGTTCCATATCGATGCGGACGATTGCGCAAACCGCGCTTGATCTGGCGTCCGGGCTGTCGAGCCGGGCGCTCGTCGAGGAATGCCTGGACCGCATCCGCGATCCGGCGGGCGAAGGCGCGCGGGTGTTCCTCAAGGTGCATGCCGACCAGGCGCGGCTCGCCGCGGACTATCTTGACGCCATGCGCCGGCAGGGGGCGGCGCCGTCGCGCTTCGCCGGCATTCCGATTTCCGTCAAGGACCTGTTCGATGTGGCCGGCGACGTGACGACGGCCGGATCGGTGGCCTTGCGCGACGCCCCCGCCGCCACCCGCGATGCTGCCGCGATCGCGCGCCTGCGCGCGGCGGGCTTCATCCCCGTAGGCCGGACCAACATGACGGAGTTTGCGTTTTCCGGCGTCGGGCTCAATCCGCATTACGGCACCCCGCGCAACCCTTTTGATCGGGCCACCGGCCGGATGCCGGGCGGTTCCTCGTCGGGGGCGGCGGTGTCCGTCACCGACGGCATGGCGATCGGGGCGCTCGGTACCGACACCGGTGGCTCCTGTCGCATCCCGGCGGCACTGTGCGGCATCGTCGGCTACAAGCCGACCGCGCGGCGCATCCCGACCGCGGGCGTACTGCCGCTGTCGTTCACGCTCGATTCGGTCGGGCCGTTGGCGCCGACGGTCGCCTGCTGCGCGGCGCTCGATGCAGTCATGGCCGGCGAGGAACCCGAGGATATCGCTATCCCACCGGCCGCGGGCCTGCGCCTCGCCGCACCGCAAACCGTGGTGCTCGACGGCATGGATGCGACGGTCGCCGACGCCTACGCGGACGCGCTGTCGCGCCTGCGCCAGACCGGCGTGACGGTTGCGGACGTACCGCTCGCCGAGTTCGACGGCATCACGGCACTCAACCGGCGCGGCGGTTTCGCGGCGTCGGAGGCCTATGCCTGGCACCGCCCGCTGATCACGGCCAAGGGGCCGCAATACGATCCCCGCGTGCTGGTCCGCATCATGCGCGGCAAGGATATCGACGCCGCCGACTACATCGACCTCTTGCGCCAGCGCACCGACCTGATCCGGCGGGTCGCGGCGATCTCGGACGCTTACGACGCGATGATCATGCCGACGGTGCCGATCATCGCGCCGCCGCTGGCGGACCTGGAGTTGGAAGAACGCTTCCGCATCGTCAATCTGCTGGTGCTGCGCAACCCGACGATCGCCAACGTGCTCGACCGCTGCGCCATCTCGATTCCATGTCATCGCGCCGGCGACGCGCCGGTCGGCCTGATGCTGGTCGGCCACCACGGCGCCGACCGTCGGCTGTTCGCGATCGCGGCGGCGATCGAAAAAATCGTGTCGCCGCGTGCGGAGCATGCCTGATGCCACCATGCCGGCGGCTTGACACCAAAACACCAATTCGTTCACACGCTCCGTCGTGGGCGACGACACGCCATCGAAGCGATTGATTCCACACATAGCTTGGCTTTTGCTCAATCGAAGGAATGCTCCGGATGGCTGAACACAAGCGATTTGCCGTCGCGGTGCAGATGGACCCGATCGAGCGGATCAACATCCGCGGCGATTCGACCTTCGCGCTGCTGATCGAAGCGCAGGCGCGGGGATACGGGCTGTCCTACTACACACCGGACCGGATGGCGCTCCTCGACGGCGAGGTGCTGGCGACCGTGCAGCCGCTGACGGTGCGCGATATCGCGGGCGATCATTTCACCCTGGGCGAGCCGCGCCGCCTCGCGCTCTCGACCTTCGACGTGATCCTGATGCGCCAGGATCCACCGTTCGACCTCGCTTACATCACGTCGACCCATCTCTTGGAGCGGGTGCATCCGCGCACGCTGGTGGTGAACGACCCGGCCCATGTGCGCAACGCGCCGGAAAAAATCTTCGTCACCGAGTTTCCCGACCTGATGCCGCCGACCCTGATCACCCGCGACCTCGCGGAGATCAAGGCGTTCCGCGCCAAGCACGGCGAGATCGTGATGAAGCCGCTCTACGGCGCCGGCGGCGCCGCGGTGTTCGCGCTCAAATCCGGCGACATCAATTTCGGCTCGCTCTACGACCTGTTCGCCGCCACGTTCCGCGAGCCCTGGGTGGTGCAAAAATTCCTGCCGGCCGTGAAGGACGGCGACAAGCGTATCATTTTGGTCGACGGCGAATTCGCCGGCGCGGTGAACCGGGTGCCGGCGGCCGACGACGTGCGCTCCAACATGGTGCGCGGCGGCGCGGCGGAAGCCGCCGACCTGACCGACCGCGAGCGCGAGATCTGCGCGAGGCTTGCCCCGGCGCTGCGCCTGCGCGGCCTGTTGTTCACCGGGATCGACGTGATCGACGGCCATCTCACCGAGATCAACGTGACCTCGCCGACCGGCATCCGGGCGATTGCGCGCCTCGGCGGCCCGGATATCGCCGCCATGATCTGGGACCGCATCGCAGCGAAGCTTGCCGGCTGACGATCCCGATTTCATCGGGCTGATCTTCCGTTCCGTCGCGCTGTGCGCCGGTGCCGCCGCGTGCTATGTGTGCGGCACATTGGTACACGTGGCGCAGCACAATGGCGGACATCGGCTTATCGATCCGGCTCGACCTGACGAGCCGCGACAGCATCGGACCGGGGAAGATCGCCCTGTTGGAGTCGATTCGCTCGGAGGGGTCGATTTCGGCGGCGGCGCGCCATCTCGGCATGTCGTATCGGCGGGCGTGGCTGCTGGTCGAGCAGATCAACAATAGCCTGTCCGAGCCGGCCGTTACGGCGGCGACCGGGGGGGCGAGCGGCGGCGGTGCGGCACTGACGCCGGTGGGGGAGCAGGTGATCGATCTCTACCGGACGATCGAGAGCCTGACGCGATCATCGGCCAACGGGGAATTCCGCGCGCTCCGCAAGCTGATCCGACGCGGCAATGCCGGCACCTGAACGGGCGATTACCGCCTATGCGGTCCAAATGAACCGCGGATCATCGCGGTTTCATCAAATGGCGAAATGCGGGCACACCTCTACACCGCTCTCGATACGAAGAGGTGCGGGATGAACCCCGCGGTTCAGGTATTGCCGATCAGCTATGCGGCACCCCTACCGGCACCGGCTTGCTCGCCCGCTTGGCCGGCCAGAACATGGGTGCGATGATCGCCGCAACGGCAAGTACCACAACCGTAAGCAGAATCGCGGATTCTTCAAGCCATGCGATGGCCGGAACGCCGATCGCCAAAATGACCCCGATCAGGCACATGCGCCACGATATGATGTGCACGCCTGCCGTAAAGGTTCCGAGCGCAAGCAACGTCAGGACGACAAGCGCGCTGGCATTGGCGGTCATCTGTTGCTTGACGGTGGCGACGAACAACAGACGCATCGCCAGCAGCACAGCCGCCCAGTGCAAGCCTTGCGTCCACATCAGACGCAGCTTATCCTCGCGCGTCTCCATTTCGTTCCAACGCTTGATGACACACATCACCCCGATGAAGGGAGCCAGCAGTACCCAATAGGGCATGATCGGCGTTTGCGCGAAATTCGTATACGCGACGCCCAAAATTACCGCTGTTAACACCGTCAAATAAGGCCACTCGTGCATCACAAACGCGTGCAGATTGAATTGAACGATTTCCGGCTCGGCTTCACCCGGTTGCAAGTCCGTCATAGTTTAAATCCCAATCTTGTTGATCGCACATCGGGCGGTCCTGAAAATTCATTATAATAAGCAACCGTCATTGCCTTGATGAAAATCAATCGACTTGGACAAAACCGACAAGCGCACATCGTTAGGACTTTTGATCCGTCCTACCCAACGTCGTCCGGTTAGGCAGAGCAGGTTCCGGCGCCCCCGCGGTTCTTCGGAAGACCGTGAGAACACCAGGCGCGCCGTACGCGGCGCTTGCGCGGGCCGGATACGCGCGAACCGCGCCTTACCCGAACCGCCCGTGGCAGTGCTTGAACTTCTTGCCCGAACCGCACGGGCAGGCCTCGTTGCGGCCGACCTTGCCCCAACTCGACGGGTCCTTGGGATTTCGCGCGGGGGCGGCGCTTAAGTTCGCCCCGGCATTGCGGGCCATGGTGGCGACCGCATCCGACATCGCCAACTCGTCCTCGCCGGTGGTCGGATCGATATGGTGCGCCTCCATGAACGGCAGGCTTTCCGGTTCCGGCGGCGGCGCCTGCCGGATCTCGACCCGCATCAGCTGCGCGGTGACGGCTTCGCGCAAGCGCGAGATCAGCGATTCGAACAGCTGGAACGCTTCCGACTTGTATTCGTTCAACGGATCGCGCTGGCCGAACCCGCGCAGGCCGATCACCTGGCGCAGATGTTCGAGCATCAGCAGATGCTCGCGCCAGAGGTGGTCGAGCGACTGCAGCAGGATCGACTTTTCCACATAGCGCATCACGTCGGGGCCCCACTGTGCCACCTTGGACGCCATGTGCTCGTCGGCCCGGCGCTCGACCCGGTGGATCAGCTCTTCGTCTGCGATGCCTTCCTCTTTGGCCCATTCATCGACCGGCAGTTCGAGGCCCAGCACGGTGTTGAGTTCTTCTTTGAGGCCCTTAGTATCCCATTGTTCCGGATACGCATTTTCCGGCACATGCTTCTTGACCAGGGTATCGACCACGTCCTTGCGCATGTCCGCGACCGTGTCGGCCACGTTCTCGTCCTTCATCAGCTCGATGCGCTGGTCGAAGATCACCTTGCGCTGGTCGTTCATCACATTGTCGAACTTCAGCACATTTTTGCGAATGTCGAAATTGCGCGCCTCGACCTTCTGCTGCGCCTTTTCGAGCGCCTTGTTGATCCAAGGGTGAACGATTGCCTCGTTCTCCTGGAGGCCGAGCCGCTGCAGCATCCCGTCGAGCTTGTCGGAGCCGAAGATGCGCATCAGGTCGTCCTGCAGCGACAAGAAGAATTTCGACGTGCCCGGATCGCCCTGGCGGCCGGATCGGCCACGGAGCTGATTGTCGATGCGCCGCGATTCATGCCGCTCGGTGCCCAGCACGAACAGGCCGCCGGCCTTCAGGGCCTTGTCCTTGAGGCGAGCGACCTGGGCGCGGATTTCCTCGGTCCGCCGTGTGCGCTCGGCCTCGTCGGTCACGTCGGCGAGCTCCTGGCGGATGCGCATATCGGCATTGCCGCCGAGCTGGATGTCGGTGCCGCGGCCGGCCATGTTGGTGGCGATCGTAATGGCGCCCGGAACCCCCGCCTGGGAGACGATATAGGCCTCCTGTTCGTGATAGCGCGCGTTGAGGATCGCGAACACTTTTACCTTCGAGGCCCCCTCGTCGCCGGAATAAAGCGCCGCGAAGGCATTGGGATCGGTGAAGTCGTGCTGCTCCCAGCCCTGCTGGCGCAGCATCTCGGCAAGCTGCTCGGATTTTTCGATCGACGTGGTGCCGACCAAAACGGGCTGCCCGCGTTTCTTGCACTCCTCGATCAGCGTGATGATGGCGCGGTATTTTTCGATCGCGGTGCGATAGACCTCGTCGTCATCGTCGAGGCGGGCGAGCGGCATGTTGGTGGGGATTTCCAGCACCTCGAGATTATAAATGTCGAGAAACTCGTCGGCCTCGGTCAGCGCCGTTCCGGTCATGCCGGCGAGCTTCTTGTACATGCGGAAATAGTTTTGGAACGTGATCGAGGCGAGTGTCTGGTTTTCCGGCTGAACCTGCTGATGCTCCTTCGCTTCCAGCGCCTGGTGCAGGCCTTCGGAATAGCGCCGGCCCGGCATCATCCGGCCGGTGAATTCGTCGATGATGACGACTTCACCGTTGCGCACGATGTAATCCTTGTCGCGCTGGAACAGCTTGTGGGCGCGCAAGGCCTGATTGACGTGATGCACGGTGGAGACGTTTTCCACGTCATAGAGCAAATCGGTTTTCAAGAGGCCGGCCGCCTTGAGCCGCACCTCCATCTTTTCCATCCCGGTTTCGGTGAGGTTGACGGTGCGCTGCTTCTCGTCGAGATCGTAATCGCCCTTGTCGAGATTGGGAATGAACGTGTCGATGGTGTTGTAAAAATCCGAACGGTCGTCGAGCGGACCGGAAATGATCAGCGGCGTGCGCGCTTCGTCGATCAGGATCGAAGTCCACCTCATCGACGATCGCATAGATGTGGCCGCGCTGGACCATGTCCTCCAGCCGGTATTTCATATTGTCGCGCAGATAGTCGAAGCCCAGCTCATTGTTGGTGCCATAGGTCACGTCGCACGCATAAGCCTCCTTGCGCTGCGCATCGTCCATGCCGTGAACGATAACGCCGACGGTGAGCCCGAGGAACTTGTAGATCTGGCCCATCCATTCGGAGTCGCGCCGGGCCAGGTAGTCGTTCACGGTCACGACGTGGACGCCTTGGCCCGCCAGCGCGTTGAGATAGACCGGCAGCGTCGCCACCAGCGTCTTGCCTTCGCCGGTCTTCATCTCGGAGATGCGGCCCTCATGCAGCACCATGCCGCCGATCATCTGGACATCGAAATGGCGCTGGCCGAGCGTGCGCTTGGCGGCCTCGCGTACCGTCGCAAAGGCTGGCACCAGAATATCGTCGAGCTCCTTGCCGGCGGCCAATTCCTGGCGGAACATGTCCGTGCGCGCCCGCAGCGCCTCGTCGGAAAGCCGTTCCAATTCCTTTTCCAAAGCATTGATGGAATCAACGCGTGGCCGATAGGCGCGGATGCGCCGCTCATTGGACGAACCAAAAATTTTACGGGCTACGGCGCCGAACATGCCGAAGATCCTTTCTCGTCCGCTGCGGGTGGTGCCGCCGAACCCCTGCTCGCTCGCCCGGAAATCATCCCCAAAGCCTTGGAATTCCGTTATTTTTCGCCCCATACAGGGCACAACCGAGAAATCCCCCGACAGGCGGACCGGCAAGCCGTGCTCAGATAGGAGTGGGGCGGACTCTTGTCAATCCGGCGAGGCATCGCATGCACGTCCACCACCCACCGGTTGACGGCTTGCCTCCCAAGTAACTTCGCGGCCTCAGCCAAGACTGGAGAATTCGTTGCGGACTCGGGAGGCGGATCGCTCGCTGGTACGTTAAATCTCCGCCATGGAGGGCCGCATCAGGCGGGGCCGCCAGTGCTTGCCGCCGGGCCCCGGTCTGCGGCACATTCCCTCCATGAGTCGCACCCCGCTCGAACCCCGTCCCGCCCGCCGCAATGGTGCGGATTCGTCGCCCGCGCCGCGGCTGCCCCTGGACGAGCCGCCGCTGCGGCCTACCTTTGCGCGCGAACGGGACGCCATGAGGCGCGGCGTCTGTCCGGTCGCCGGGTGCGATGAGGTCGGACGCGGACCGCTGGCGGGGCCGGTGGTGGCGGCCGCCGTGATTCTCGACCCCAAGCGCATTCCGCGCGGGCTCGACAATTCCAAGAAGCTCGCGCCTAGCGAGCGCGAAAAGCTGTATGAGCGCATTTGCGCGACCGCCCATGTGGGCATCGCGTTCGGTTCGCGCGGACGCATCGACCGCGACAATATCCGGCGGGCATCTCTGTGGGCGCTCGCCGGCGCGGTGGCGGCGCTGCCGGTGCGCCCGCAACTCGTGCTGGTCAACGGCATCGACCGCATCGACACCGGCTGCGACTGCGAAGCGATCGTTGCGGGCGACGCACGGGTGCTATCCATCGCGGCCGCCTCGATCATCGCCAAGGTCGTGCGCGACCGCCTGATGCGGCAGATCGGGGCCGCCCATCCGGGCTACGGGTTTGAGCGCCACATGGGCTACGCAGTGCCGGCGCATCGCCACGCGCTCGGTGAGTTCGGACCGACGATCCATCACCGCCGCAGCTTCGCTCCCGTCGCGGCCGCCTACCGTGAGGCGGAGGCGATGGCTGGCACGGCCGGCGGCGATCTGCTGATGCCGATCTGCCATGTTTCCGACCTCTCCGCGCCATCAGGGCCGGACTTGTCCGTGCCGTCCAAGACTTTGTATGGGCACGACGTCACAGACGCAGATGCCCGCGACAAATGCCGGCATGACGAGGCGCGCCGATCTCCCGGGCGGGCGCCGGATTGAAATAAAGTGTTCCGCACCCGCGCGGTTTCACGGAAGCCGCGCCGCCGATAGGCTATCCTGGTGCGACCCGTTTGGCCTCGCGTGCAGGGCCCAACCGGGTTAGCTCACCGACCAAATGTATGGACCCTTGGGACGCTTTCCGCGCAAGATCGCCGAATCGATGCTTTTTACCTCCATTGTCGCCGAACTGTTGCGTGCGCGGCCGCGGCTGATCTTCTGGGTCGCGACGCTGGCGCAGGCCGCGCTGTGGTGGATCGTACCGTCGGTTCTGTATTCGGCACCGCCGGGCGACCTGCCATTGGTGCTGGCGGTCGGCCACCAGTTCCGGGCCGGCAGTGCCTTCGGGCCGCCGCTGGCGTTCTGGAGCGCGGAGCTTGTGTTCGATGTCGCCGGCATGGCGGGCGTGTATCTTCTCGCCCAGGCCTGCGTGGTCATCGCGTATTGCGGGATTTTTGCGCTCGCGCGTGCCCTTGTCGGTATTCACCATGCGGTGTTCGCAATCCTGTTGATGGCGGGAATTTCCACCTTCGCGGCGCCGACGCCGGATTTCGGACCGGCCATTCTGGCGATGCCGCTGTGGGCTTTTGCAATTCTCAACCTCTGGCGCGCCATCGGTGCACGGCGGCGGTCCGCGTGGGTGAGGCTTGGGTTCCAACTCGGCCTGTTGCTGCTGACGAGCTATGCGGGGTTCGCTCTTGTCGTGGCGCTCGCCGTGTTTTTGGTGGCGACGCGGCATGGGCGGCAGGCCTTGGGGACCCTGGGGCCCTGGATCGCCACGGTCCTGATGCTGGCCGTGGCCTCGCCCTATCTGCTTTGGCTGCGTTTGGCAGCTGGTCCGCTGTCGGCGCTGTTTGCGCCCGACCGGCCGGCGGGGGCCGCGGCGTATCTCGCCCGCCTGACCGGGGTCGGCGAGGCCCTGGTCCTCGCCCATGCGGGGCTTCTGGTTCTGGTGGCCATCAGTTGGCAATGGTGGGGGGGCGGCGCCGAGACCGTCCCAGTGTTCAGGCGGGAACCGATGCACGATTTCGCGCGCCGGTTCGTGCTTTTCTTTTTTCTCGCACCGCTGTGCATAACGGTCTTTGTGGCAATCAGGTCCGGTCCTCAGCAAGCGCCCGGTACTTTCACCCCCTTATTGCTGCTGTCAGGCCTTGTGGTGGTGATGCTGATCGGCGATGCCATTGCGTGGCACCGGGCGCCGCTCACCGCGATGGTGTGGTCCTTGCTGCTCGTCGTTCCGCCATTGACCGCCGCGGCGAGTATCGTCGCCCTGCCGTGGCTCGGTATTTCCGGCGTAGAGGTCGCCCGCCCTGCCGCCGCGATGGGGCGGTTCGTGGCGGCGAATTTTCAGCGCCGCATCGGCTTGCCCCTTACTATCGTGTCGGGCGATCCACGCACCGCCGCCTTGGTGGCGCTCGGCGCGCCGACCCGGCCCAGCCTTTATCTTGATGCCGCGCCGCGCTTCACACCATGGGTCACGGCGGCGGATATCCAGCGCAAGGGCGCGGTCGTGGTCTGGCCCAACGCCGGCACCAGCGCCGAAGTGCCGCCCGCAATCGCGGCACGTTTTCCCGCGCTGGTCGCCGATGTGCCGCGGGACTTCGCGCGTAGGGTCCAGGGGCGCCTGCCGCCCTTGTGGCTTGGCTGGGGCGTGCTGCGACCGCAGCAGCCGCTCGCCGCAACGCCGCCGGGCGAACCGGCCCAACCGTAGCGCACCTGCGCCGGTCACTGCGCCGACTGTGCCAGCGCTTGCTTGATGGCCAGAAAATCCCGCCAGACGAACCGCTTTTCCAGCGGCGTGCGCAACAAGTAGGCCGGGTGAAATGTCGCCATGGCGCGGATCTCGCGCCTGCCGGTGTGATAGACATGCCAGCGCCCGCGCGCTCTGCGCATGCCCTCCTTGATTCCGAGCAGCGTGGCGGCCGACGGCGCGCCCAGGCAGATCAGGATGTCGGGGTCGGCCAATTCGATCTGGCGCGCGATGAAGGGCTGCAGATCTGGGTTTCCTGCGGCGTCGGCGTGCGGTTGCCGGGCGGCCGCCAGGGGATGACATTGGCGATATAGGCACTGGTGCGGTCGAGCCCGATCGCCGCCATCATGCGGTCGAGCAGTTGCCCGGAGCGCCCGACGAACGGCACGCCTGCGATGTCTTCGTCGCGGCCGGGGGCTTCGCCCACGAACATCACCCGGGCGGCGGGATTACCGTCGGCGAATACGAGTTGCGTCGCGCTCTGGCGCAACGCGCAGCCCTCGAAACGTTCCAGGACGGCGCGCAGCTCCTCCAGACTGGCCGCATTTCGCGCGCGCTCACGCGCCGCCATGATGGCGGCGTCCG
>CAWDKL010000070.1:0-283364 GCA_963802745.1 uncultured Alphaproteobacteria bacterium
AAGGCTCCAATCGGTCACGGGCGCGCCGGAAACGCCGGCACGGAACACATCCGGGGCCTTGAACATCAGCATGAGCGTCATGTAGCCGCCGTAGCTCCAGCCCAGACGCCGATGTGCGCGGGATCGACATAGCCCTGTGCGGCAAGCCAGAGTGCTCCCTGCACCTGGTCGGCCACTTCGATATCCCCCAGCTTGTCGTGAATGGGTGTTTGGAATGCCGTGCCGCGAAAGGCGGTGCCGCGATTGTCGAGCTGGAAGACGACGTAGCCGGCGCGAGTCAGGATTTGCGTGAATGAGTTGCCGGTCCAATTATCGAGAACTCTCTGCACCCCGGGGCCGCCGTACACATCGACGATGGCGGGATGGCGCTTGGCCGGATCGAAGTGTGCGGGCTTGAATATCCGGTAATACAGGGTCTGGCCGTCGGCGGCGGTCAGGGTTCCGAATTCGGGCACGGAATTGTCGGCCAGATAGGGCGCGTCCGGATGCTTAGAATCCAATCGGTTCTCGAGCAGTTGCGCCAGTAGCTTGCCATCCGCGGCATGCAAGCTGACCTGCGGCGGCTGTGCGCTGCTGGTGAAGGTGTCGACGTAGAAGCGGGTGTCCGGCGACATGACGATGCCGTGCAAGCCATCGTCCTGGGAGACTCGGTCGATTTTTTGCGGGTCCTGAGTATCCAAGGACGCGCGATACAGATGCCGTTCCGTGGGACTCTTCTCGGTGGCCGTGAAATAGATCCAGCGATTTTTCTCGTCGATTCCCTTGATGGCCCGCGCGTGGAAACCGACTGGCGCGACAGAAATAAGGAGTGAACCGAGCATCTGTTCCCGGATATCGCTGCGCTCATCCGGGCTACGGCCCTACGACCCCCGCAGCTACGGCTGCCTCCCGGCAAAATGTCGCCGCAGCCCCTGCCAGCCCGCGAAATAGTCGTGCTGGAGTTCGCTCGACTCCATGGCGTAGCGGGTCAGGCGCATCGCGAGGCGGCTTTCGAACATGAACGCCATGGTATCTTCGATCTTGTGCGGCGCCAGCGCGGCAGTGCTGGCGCGGGCAAAGGTTTCGGCATCCGGGCCGTGGGCGCTCATGCAGTTGTGCAGGCTGGCGCCGCCGGGCAGAAAGCCCTCCGCCTTGGCGTCGTAGACGCCCTTGATGAGACCCATGAACTCGCACATCACGTTACGATGAAACCATGGCGGCCGGAAGGTGTCCTCCGCCACCATCCAGCGCGGCGGGAAGATGACGAAATCGATGTTGGCGGTGCCGGCGATGGCGGACGGCGCGGTCAGCACCGAAAAGATCGACGGGTCCGGATGGTCGAAGCTCACCGTGCCGATCACCATGAAACGCGACAGGTCATATTTATAGGGAACGAGATTGCCGTGCCAGGCGACGACGCACAGCGGCGCGTGCGCGAGGTCGGCAGCCCACAGATTGCCCTGGAACTTGGCCACCATCACGCATGGGCCTTCGCGATCCTCGAAGGCCGCGACCGGCGCCAAAAAGTCGCGCGCATTGGCCAGTCCGTTAGCCCCGAGAGGCCCGAGCTCGGGCAATCGGAACGGTTGCCCGTAATTCTCGCAAATATAGCCGCGTGACGCGCCGTCCGGCAGCTCGACCCGCAATCGCAGGCCGCGCGGGATGACGGCGATCTCGCCCGATTCGACCTCCAGGATGCCGAGCTCGGTGACGAAGCGGGCGCGGCCCTGCTGCGGGACGACAAGCATCTCGCCATCGGCGTTATAGAAATAACGCTCCGTCATCGAGGCGTTGGCCGCATAGATGTGGACCGCCATACCGGACTGCTCGGCGGCGCTGCCGTTGCCGCCAATGGTGATGATGCCGTCGAGGAAATCGGTCGGCACGTCGGGAATCGGGAACGGGCTCCACCGCAGTTGCGACGGCGTCGCCTCGGTCTCGCCGAACGGGCCGGTGCGCAGCATTCCGTTGTCGATGCGCCGATAGGGCCGGTGGACCACCGAAGGCCAGATCCGGTAGGTCCAGGTACGGCGGTTTTCGTGACGCGGCGCGGTAAAAGCGGTACCGGAAATCTGCTCCGCATAAAGTCCGAGCGGGGCGCGCTGCGGGCTGTTGCGGCCGACCGGCAATGCCCCCGCCACGGCCTCCGACTGAAATTGATTGCCGAACCCGGATTGGTAGGATAGCGGTGGTCGCCGCGGCGCCGTTCCCGGATGCCGCTCGATCTTGCTATCAGTCGTGGTGTCTTCCACCATGGATCCCTCCAGACGGATGTCGGCTGCGGAATGAGCTGCGCAATCTTAGAATAATTCTAGTTGCGAGTGAAACGATATTGGCGGCCGTGCCGCTGAACGTGATATTTGTCACTAGGCGGGTCCAAAGAGACGGTTCATGACGGAAACTTCTCGCGACGTTACGAAGACGGGCCGCTTGCGCGGCAAACCAAGCGGCAGTTCGCCGGGTGGCGCGGGCGCTGCACCGGACGATGATTTGCCGGTCGTTCTTTACCGGGCGCCAGGATATTTGGCGCGCCGGTTCCAGCAGGTTTGCGCCGCACTCATCGCCAAATCGCTGGCCTCGGAGGGGCTGTCGCAATTGGAATGGGCGGTGATGACCTGCGTCGATGATCACCCGGGAATCGATCAGCGGCATCTGGCCCAGGGCCTTGGGATCGCGCCGGTCAACGCCGGCCAGGTGGTGGATCAACTGGAGACGAAGGCAATCGTCGAACGGCGCCTGAACGAAAAGGACCGCCGGGTCCGCGAGTTGTTCCTGACGGCACGGGGAACCAAGCTGCGGCGCCGCCTGCAGCCCATCAACACCGTCGCCAATGCGCGCATCTTGGCGCCGCTCGAACCGCCCGAGCGGGACCAGCTGATCAATCTGCTGGTGCGCGTGATCGAGGGCAACGCGGTCTATGCGAAGCCGGGTGCCGGCCGGCGCAAACGCGGGTCGGGAAAGGCCCAGTCGCCATAACGGAGGCGAGGGCTGGGCAGGTACTTTGCGGGTCAGTCGTTGCGCGCCTGGTGCCAGCCCACCACGGCGTCCGGCACCGAATCGGTTGACGCAAAATAGGGCTTCAGGTCGATCAGCGGCGTGCCGTCGAGACAGTCGAGGCCGACCACCGACAGGCGATTGCCCGCGACCTGCAGCAGCGTCACGACGCTGGCCGCGATCGGGTTCGGGCGCGCCGGCGAGCGCAACGCGAAGGTGCCGCGCTGTTCGCCATAATGGCGGGGCACCTGCAGCACCAGATCGCGCCGGGACCGATCCATCCAATAGAGCACGAGGAGATGCGAGCAGCTCTCCACGCCTTTGAGCCCGTCCCCGAAGCGCTCGGCGATCTCGATGGTGCAGACCGCGTCGGATTCCCGGGCGTTCTTCGGACAATCCTCCCGGCGCGTCCACGGCGTGTGGATCCGGCCGATGAAATAGAGTCCGGCGTCAAACCGGTCCGGCAGCGTGACCGCAACTTCTCCGGCCCTGATCCCAAACGCATCGTCGGTGCTTTGGTCGGTCATGATGGTCTCCCTTGGCCTGATGAGTATAATACCAACAATCATTGGGGTCGATCTCCCCTTTCGGGGAGAGGCGCGGCGCAGTGCGGCCCGGCAACCAGCGACATACCGCTGTCGCCGTCAATTGGTTCGCGAGCCGCGCAATTTATCGTCCGCTTGGCGCAGCCGAGAAACCCCGATACTCTCTCGTAAACGATGCGCTCCGGCGGATGGAGCAGGGAGGACGACATGGCCGACGATGCAATTCCCCGGCGTGATTTTCTAAAGGGCGCGGGCGTAGCCGGCGCGGCGGCCGCGACGGCGCTCAGCGGGCGATCCGAGACCGCGCAGGCGCAAGTGCCGGCAGCGGGCGCCGCGACGGATGCCGCGGGCGTCGATGCCTATCTCACGCTCACCGCGGTCGAGGCGGCGTTTCTCTCCGCCGCGTATGACACGTTCATCCCGGCCGACGCGCTGTCGCCCTCCGGCACCGACTGCGGCCTCGTCGTCTATATGGATCGCCAGCTGGCGGGGGCCTGGGGCGGCGGCGCGCGGCTCTATCGCAGCGGCCCGTTCTTGGCCGGCAAGCCGGAGCACGGCTACCAGCTCTCGCTGACCCCGCGGGAATATTTCGCCGCCGGCATCAAGGCCGCCAATGCGTGGTCGCGCAAGACGTTCGGCAAGGAGTTCGATCGCCTTTCCGCCGCCGATCGGGACGTGGCGCTCAAGGCGATGGAATCCGGTACGGCGGTATTTACGGATTTCGAAGCCAAGCCGTTCTTCGCAGCGCTCTACCAGTCGGCCATGGAAGGCTTCTTCGCCGATCCGGTGTATGGCGGCAACCGCAACAAGGTGTCGTGGCGGATGGTCGGCTATCCCGGCTTGCCGGCGAGCTACGCCAACAAGGCGCTCCAATACCGCGGCAAGAAGGTGACGATCGCGCCGCAATCCATCGCCGACTTTTCATAGGACACCGATCATGGCCAAAGTTATGAAAGCCGTCGATGCCGTGATGGTCGGCATGGGATGGTCCGGCAGCATCATGGCGCGCGAACTCACCAAGGCGGGCCTTTCCGTCGTCGGCCTGGAGCGCGGCGCGCCAAAAGTGCCGGCGGAGGATTTCGCGCTGCCGCGCATCCGTGACGAGTTGAAATACCGGGTGCGCCAGGAGCTGATGCAGGACACCGGAATGGAGACCCACACGCTGCGCAACGCCCCTGACGAGGTGGCGCTGCCGATGCGCAAGTGGGATATCCCCCCGGTCGGCGACGGCCTCGGCGGTGCCGGTGCCCACTGGAACGGCGTCACCTGGCGCTTCCTGCCGAGCGAGTTCGTGCTGCGTTCGCATTTGACGGCGCGGTACGGCCGCAATGCCATTCCGGAGGACATGACGATCCAGGACTGGGGCATCACCTATGAGGACCTGGAGCCGCATTACGAGCGGTTCGAAAAGCTGTGCGGCACCTCCGGCAAGGCCGGTAATTTGCGCGGCCAGGTGGTCGCCGGGGGCAACCCGTTCGAAGGCCCGCGCGCCAACGACTATCCCAACAAGCCGCTGATCATGTCGCAGGCCGGATTGATCTTCACCAAGGCCGCCCAAGAGCTCGGTTACCATCCGTTCCCGACGCCGGCCTCCAATTCCAGTGCGCCCTACGTGAATTCCGAAGGGCTGACGATCGGGCAATGCCAGTATTGCGGCCATTGCGAATATTTCGGCTGTGAGGCCAATTCCAAGGCAAGCCCGTTGATCTGCGTCCTTCCCGTGCTGATGGCCGACCCGCGGTTCGAGCTGCGCACCCACGCCTATGTCAGCCGGCTCCTCTACGATAAGGCGGCCAAAAAGGTCCGCGGCGTCGTCTATATCGACCGCCATTCCGGCGAAGAAATCGAGCAGCCGGCGGATATCGTGGTGCTCTCGGCCTATGCGTTCAACAACACGCAGCTGCTGCTGCACTCCGGCATCGGGGAACCCTACGACCCGGCAACCGGAAAGGGTGTGGTGGGGAAAAATTACTGCCACCAGACCACCTCGACGGTGGCGATGTTCGTCGACGACGAGATCAACCCGTGGATCGGCACCGGCACCAACCCGGCCGTGATCGACGATTTCCAGGGCGACAATTTTGATCACAGCGGTTTAAACTTTTTCGGCGGCGGCTTCATCGCGCCGACGGTCAGCGGCGGCCGGCCGATCCAGGTACGCAATCTTCCGGCCGGCACGCCGCGCTGGGGTTCGGCGTGGAAGGAAGCGACCGCGCGCTGGTATAATCACTATTTCCCGCTGGCCTGCCATGGCATCTCTTACGCCCACCGCGCCAATTATCTCGATCTCGACCCGACCTACCGGGACGTGATCGGCCGGCCGCTGATCCGGATGACCTACAACTACACCGACAACGACTACAAGATGTCGGCCTATCTCACCGAGAAGGCCGCAGGCATCGCGCGGGCCGCTAATGCCCGCTTCGTCGAGCCGCATCCACGCCGCGGCAATTTCGGCGCCGGTAACGGCGGCGCCGCCCACCACACCGGCGGTGCCATCATGGGCGCCGACCCGACTACCAGCGCGGTCAACCGCTATCTGCAGAATTGGGACGCCAGCAACCTGTTCGTGATGGGAGGCGCGGTGTTTCCGCAAAATGCGGGGCACAACCCGACCTGCACGATCGGGGCGCTGACCTATTGGGCCGCGAAGGCGATCACGGAACAGTATCTCAAAGCGCCGGGGCCGCTGGTGCGGGCGTGAGGTGAGGCGGTGCAAGGTAGGGCGCAATCACTTTATTGCGCCCTTTTGGTTTGCCGTTTCGCTCGCCACATGGTCACCTTCGCATGAACAATAAGCACGTGCCCGAAGTTCACCGAAAAGGAAAACGGCGCAATAAAGCGATTGCGCCCTACGCACTGGGTGTACTCAAACATCGTCGCTCAAACACCAAACGATCCGATCTTTAGCCGCTTCCGCGCCGCTGTGACCGAAATCTACCGCGACCGCGTGGCACGTGTTTCGATAAAGGCCCATTGTTGGTCGCATTTTACCTCCCCTGTTGGTAAAGCGGAGCGAACTCTCGACGTGAGCTAAAAATAATGAACACAACGTCACGCAAATGCCCTATCTGCGAAACCAGCTGCGTCCTTGAGCAGATAGCGGAGTTCTCATGAGCACCTGAACTTGGTGCGATGCCCGAGATGCCGAACATATTCCGTGGCTGATTTCGCTAAAGAAAAACTCGAAAGGGCCTTAGCCCTCGATGAAACTGGTGTGAAACAATACGTCGGCCAAACATCCGCGCCGAATGGCGACGGTCCATCCGATATCTATATCGAGGTTGCCAAAAAGAGCATCCATGGCGGCATGATTACGGTTCGTTCGCTCTTGAGCCACGTAATCCGTAAGAGGGATAGCGTTAAGAGAATAAAGCTTGCGGATTTTGCCAATATCCTTAAGCACAATTCGACGCCGACCCCGGCCGATCAAGCCAATAACCTCATTCTGTTCCTTGGTGACCGCCTTGCTAGCCCCGGCAACACCTATAAGATGCCCGAGAAAAATGTGCCTAAGGGTCAGGAAAATATCTATGGTTTGCTTGGCCTTAGAATCGGCAGCGAATGGGTTGACCTTCGCTTTTTGGCTAATTCTTTAGTCCAACAGCAACTCCTCAACATCCGGCACCTAAAGGGGCCAGGAGGGGGCGAGCTGACTTCCGACGGCCAACCTATCATCGAAAGTATGGCCCTCACGCTTTCCGGCTGGCAAAAATCTGAGGAACTGAAGCGTTCGATCACGGACACAAGAAAAGCCTTTGTCGCTATGGCCTTCGCAAACTCTGCAAAACCAGAAGAAGACTATTTTTTCCAGAACGAACTTTTGGACCAGTATTTGATCCCGGCCGTTCGTCAAACTAGATACGAACTTTCAAATCCCTTGGCGAGCGACCCCATGGCAGGAAACATCCATGCCAGGATGGAAGTGGAAATAAGAACCGCCAGGTTCGTCGTTGCTGAATTATCCCATCATAACAACGGCGCGTATTGGGAGGCGGGGTTCGCCAGGGCTTTGGAAAAGCCGGTTATTTATATGTACAATAAAACCATCGGGAAACACCCGACGCCGCACTTCGATGTTGGATCAGACCATATAATATTCTGGGAAAAGGATAAGTCACAGAAAGCTGCCGACGATCTCAAGGCCGTCATTCGTGCGACATTGTTTGGCGAAGCTAAGATGACCGACGACTGAAAACTAGCAAGCTCACGGCAGAAATGTCGCAGAAGGGCTTCCGATTTCATTCTCTCGTCGGCCGCGACAGCAGCCGTTATGCGGTGAACGCGAACGGGAACTGGCAAATCACGTTCGGTTGGTCGGAAGGCGATGCCGTCGATGTTGATTGGGAAGACGACCACTGAGGACGGACTGGGATGGCCAAGAATTCCTGAAGCGCGGCTTGCTGCCGATGCACCCCGGCGAACTGCTTCGCGATGAGATTTTGCCGGTGCTGGCTCGGTCGAAGGCCGAGATTGCTGGGCTGCTCGGCGTGTCGGGTCAGACGCTCGATGACATTCTGGAGAAAAAACAGCCGGTGACACCCATAATGGCACTGCGGCTCGGGAAGTTGTGCGGAAACGGCCCTGACCTCTGGCTCAACCTGCAGCGGTGCTACGATCTGCGTCGCGCCGAGCAGGAACTTGGCAACAAGATCGACGCCATTCCGACCTTGGCGCCGCCAACTTAGCCGTGGCGGTCGGGCAGGATCAAGGCGCGGAGCGGGCTCCGAATGATGCTGACGTTTCCTCGATCTCGTTCCGGACGATGGATTTTCCCGGTACGGCTGCAAGTTCGGTTATCAGGAAACGTAGCCCGATGAGCGACCACGTGGTCGCGACATCCGGGAACTCAGGCCCTGCAATTCGCTTTGCTCATGTGAGCTACGGGGCTACGGGCTGCTCCGCCGGTCGCAAGTTGACCGCCGATCGAGCGTCGCCTGTAACGTTGACCGAGGCGGATCAGAAATGGCGGACGAAGGCGAATGGACTCGAAAGAGCGCGGCCCTCAGCGACGTGACGGCCGCAAAAGAGTATGGCGTATCGCAGGATTTTATCGTCAAGGGCATCGAAGCCGGCCAACTCGAATTCCGCGACGGATCGATGTGGGGGAACCCGTACCTCAGAATTCTGAGAAGCCAGCTTGAATCGTATATCGTGTCGCAGCTTGGTTCGCCGTACTTGGCGAACCAAAAGTTGGACACCGAATTGCGAGCTGTTAAAAAGGAGATCGGCAGTCTCAGAAAGAAACTTGCCGCACTTGAGGCGCGAAAAACCGCGCTTGAGCACGACATCGAGGACATAAACCCGGCGGTAATCACTGCGGCGAGCCGGCAGACGCGGTAACGCGCCGACGCTGCGGCAAGTGGCGGGATGGCGTGGCGTTGGCAGGCCATTGCCGGCAGCGCCGGAATCCGGCTCCGGCTGCAAATTCATGACGAACTCCGGCACGCCGAGCACCGGGCGGCAAACATGGTCGTCACGCGCTTTGCCCCGCCTGCCTCGGCGTCTGACGGCCGATTTGGCTCCTGGCGGGAGGCTTTCACAGTCGAGCCCGCCCCCTATCATGGCTGACAACATTGGCGGAGAAAAAGCCGCTTAGGCTTAGGTCATGTTCAAGGATGAATCCGATGTTAAAGCAATCACGGATCGCATCGAACCCAAAGTCATGCTCCGCAAGCCGATGTCCTGGCTCCGGCTTTCGATTGCAGATGTCTGGTGAATCGTGCATCCGCGATGCGGATCAATCCTTGTAGAATTGCCTTTCGCTCACGCCCGATTTGCTGCCGCCGACCAAAAGCGATCCGCCACTCGCCATCGGATTCATTACCAATTCCGGCACGCCGAACCACAGGCGGCAATATCGTCAAACGGTTTGCCCCACCTGCCTCGGCGTGACGGCCAATTCGGCTCCTTGCCGGAGGCTTTCACGGTCCCGGTCGCCCCCCTATCATGGCCGCTCAGGTCATGTTCGAGGACGAAGCCGCTGCCAACGACGCCGGCCGACCTCATCGAAGCCTACCCGCATCTGACCGTAGAGCATATTCGCACTGCAATCATGTATGCGGCAAAGACGGTCTCGCATGAGAGCAGGATCGGAAAGACGGTCGGCGGGAAAGTGGTGCTTCGGCGCAACGGATCGGCGGAATAGGCAAGATTCTCCTTGGAATCTCCTAACCGCCGCTTGCGGGTTTTAGGCATTTGCTGTCTTCTGATGCGCGGAGGCGAAGATGTTTTTCCGTCGGATCGTCGGCATTTTTGCGATGATCAGTGTGCTGCTGCACGCTGGATCGTTTGTCCGCCACAACGCCATGGCGTTGGCGGCGGACGCCGATACGGCCGCCTTTAACTATTCCTTCGGCGAAATATGTCTCTCCAGCCAGTCAACGGCCGCGTCCGCTGATAATTCGGGTGCTGATCATTCAGGCGAGCGACAGCGTCATTGTCCGGACTGCCTGAATTGTGCGGCCTCGGCCGCCATCCTGCCAACGATCGCTGTTGCATTCGTCGCGCCGCTTCCTTGCCCGAACGATACGGTTGTCGCCATCCAGATGCCACGCGCGGATCATCGTGCGCTTTGGCCGCCCGGTCGTGCACCTCCGCTTTCAGCCTAAGCTAAGGACATCTCGAACATTAAGTGCTTCGATTCGCTTTCCCCGAAGTGCCACTGATCGGCGACTTCGGGTCCCAAGGCGACGCACTTACTGATCGGGCTCTCCTAACAGGCGTCCTTCCATTTCAATGCGTCCGTGCCGCTCCCCAATGAGCAGAGCGCGCCGTCGTCGATCGCGGCACTCGCCGCCAGGATTAATCAGGTTCTCGATCATGCGCAAATTCGCCTCGAAGCGCGCGCTGGCGCGTCGGTCCAGCCTACCCTTGTCTGTCGTCACGCTCGCAATAGCCGCTGCGCTTCCCTTCGATGGGGGCCAGGCGCAAGAGGGTCCGACGGCGCTGCCGCCGGTGCCGGTCGAACCGGCTTCACCGTCAAAGCCGCAAACGGCGAAGCCGCAATCAGCAAAGCCGACGACCGTGCGCGCCGAGCCGAGCAGGCCGCCGCGCAATCGCACGGCAACGGCACGTCGGAAATCACCAGCCGTGCTCCCTCCGGCAGTCCCGGCAGTCAAGAATGCCGCAAACGCTCTCGGAACGTATAATCCCGCACTTGATTTGCCGGGTCTCAAACTCCCGCCGGGGACCACCGAGACGACCGCGGGCCCTGTCGATGGTTATCGTGCGTTGTCGGCATTCTCTGCCACCAAGACCGCGACGCCCATCGAGCAAATTCCGCAGTCGATCCAGGTGATCCCCAAAAGCGTCATCACCGATCAGAACAATGTCACGGTCACCGAGGCTATTCAAAATGTCTCGAACGTTCAGGGGATAAGCCCCCTCAGTATCGGCACCACGGGCCCCTCGGGTGGGACAACCGTTCGCGGGTTCCTAGCCCAGCAGTATCTTGACGGCCTCAACGTCATGTATAATGCCGGCGACCGCGACTCGTTGGTGAACGTGGAACGCATCGAGGTCTTGAAGGGGCCGAACGCGATCTTGTATGGCGGCGGGACAGGTGCTCCGGTCGGCGGCGCAATCAATATTGTCTCCAAGCTGCCGACCGACCAGGCGAGCGCGGAAACGGGCGTGACGTTCGGGACAAACAACTATCTGCTGCCGTACTTCGATATCAACCAACCGCTTTCGGCCGACAAGACCGTGCTGTTCCGGTTCACGGGCTCATATACGGCGACCGATAGCTTTGTCGATGTTTTGCATCAGGACCGCTACTCGCTGAATCCGACGCTGACACTGACGGATAAGGAAGACACGACGCTGACGATCCAGGGGCGCGCCTCGCGTTTCGAAGGGCAAGCCTACGAGGGCTTGCCCGCGGTTGGTACAGTCGCAGGGAACTTCCGCATCAACCCCGATCTGTATATTGGTCCTTCCAACATCCCGAAGAGCTACAGCGAGGTCGAAAGCGTGACGGTAACTTTCGACCGCAAGCTCGATTCGATCTGGTCCTTCAACCTCAAGACACGTTGGGCGGAACAGAGCTTCGATCAGAAATCTCAATCAACTTTAACCGCCGCGCCCGATGTCGGTCCAACGACGTGGAGCATGCTTAACAGCGAACTCGCCCAGAAGCAGGAAGAATTCACCATCAACCCCAATTTGCAAGCGCGGTTCAGCCTGGGCCCGACCAAGAACGTCTGGCTCACCGGCGCTGACTACAGCCGCCTGACGGACAGCGGTTTTTGGTTCACGGACTTCGGCGTTCCGCCGGTTGACCTGTTGAACAACCCTGTTTTTCCGACGCCGTACACAAATCCAAACCCTGCGTCGCCGACGTTTTTTCCATATTACGCGTTCAACAGCGTCTACACGACCACGGGCGCCTATACGCAATTGCAATCGACCATATACGACAGAATTCATTTTCTTGGTGCCGTGCGGCTCGCGAACATCAAGATCGACTATCTCGAGCAATATCCTTATTTCGCTGGTATTTATTCACCGACGCAATTTCCCAGCGATAATACGAAAGCTTTACCCCGGGTTGGGGCGGTCGTCGATCTCGTTGCTGGCGTGTCAATTTATGGCAACTACAGCGAGGGAATGATGGCAACCCCCTTCACGCAGGCTGTAACCGTCAACATCGCTCCCGAGATTTCCAAGGAGCGCGAAGCGGGTTTCAAACTCAACTTAGTTGACCAGCTTACCGGTACCCTTGCCGCCTTTGATATCCAACGCCTAAATGTGCCCGTTATAACGGGCGCGGGCATCGCGGTCTTGTCGGATCAGGAATTGAAAGGTTACGAGGCAGACCTGATCTGGCAGCCGAACAAGAATTTGAAGGTGCTGGCAAGCTACGGCCACACCGACGTCGTGTTCTCCGATTCAAACATGGGTGTTCCACAGGGTAACAAGGTCCCCGGCGTCCCGGAAAATTCTGGCCGCGTTTGGGTTAATTACACTTTCGACTGGCCCGCTCTTAGCGGCTGGAGCGCCGGTGCCGGAGTTTATGCAGCCTCCTCGCAATATGTCGACGCCGCCAATTTGTACAAGACGCCGGGTTATTACACGGTCGATGCCAAAATCGGCTATGACTCCGCGCATTGGACGGCCTCGTTCAACATCAAAAACTTGACGGGCGAGAAGTACTTCGTGCCTTACAACTGGTTAGGTGGCCAAGTGCAACCGGGCGATGGGCGGGCCTTTTTCGGCAAGGTCGCATACAAATTCTGACGCTCTCTTCCCGACGGCAGGAGCAAGCAAATGCCAATCACGCGGCGGGACATCGGCACGCTCGCGGCGGCATTGATCGCATTGGGATGGAGCCGCCCCATGCGATCGCGCAAACAACACACCCCTCATCTGAATACGACATGTCGGGTTTCCCACTGTCGTGGTTCGGTGCGGAGAAGTTGGCATTCGTGGCGTATCCCGGCTTTGCTTCCCCTGATGTCATTGGGCACTATTATGCTCGGAAGCGTGATGAGTACGGCGACCGCGGGGGCCGCGTATGGAAAGATCGCAATCAAGCGTTACGGAGGTTCAACCGATGCTGACGAGACGAGATTTGGCCGGGCTGGTCGCGAGCGCGCTTTCAGCGCCGGTTGCACGTGCGGGTGATGCGCCCGGCGAGCAAGGGACTGTCCACGACATGTCGTCGATGCCTGCGAGCTGGACGGGCAAAGAGCAAATTGCCTTTCTTATTTATCCCGAGTTTACGGCACTTGACATGGTCGGTCCGCACTACATGTTCACCAGCCTCATGGGCGCGACGACCCACCTTGTGGCCAAGGACCGCAATCCGGTCATCAGCGACGCCGGTCTCTCCTTCAACCCTTCGATGACGTTCGAGGAGTGTCCACGCGGCCTCGACATCGTCTGTGTGCCGGGAGGATCGTCCGGAACGCTTACCGCGATGCAGGATGATGCCACCTTGAGGTTTCTCAAGCACAGCGGCGGCAGCGCCCGATTCGTAACGTCGGTTTGCACGGGGTCGCTGCTGTTGGGTGCGGCTGGACTGCTCGATGGCTACAAGGCGACCTCGCACTGGTTCGCCAGGGATCTGCTGCGCGTGTTTGGCGCCATTCCGACCGAAGGTCGGGTCGTCCGCGATCGAAACCGCATTACCGGAGGCGGCGTGACCGCCGGTCTGGATTTTGGCCTTGCTCTCGTCGCCGGACTTCGGGATGCGACGTATGCCCAGGTGGTTCAATTGCTGGCGGAGTACGCCCCCGAGCCACCGTTTGACGCCGGAACTCCGGCGCGCGCACCCGTCGAGGTCACGGCCATGGTCGGCGCTATGTTCACCGGATTCATCGAAACAGCAACCGCTATCGGGCAAGCGGCCTTTGCCCGGGCGAAAGAGCTTTGACTGGGCTTGACCGCCGCGCGCCGGCATCTCGGCTGAGCTGGCGGCCTTTCGCACCGTAGGGCCGGTTCTTTGGCATCACCGGTTGTGCGCGGTTCGTGGGACCAAGGCGGCGGTGGATTGGCTTGATGGCGGCTCTTGGTATTTTTATGCCCTTACGCGCCGGGCTGGCAGAGGCCCTTGGTGGAGCGGCTGCGCCATTGCTGTTTGGCACGAGCATGATCAGATGGCTTCAAAGGCGCGGCGCGCGACCGGCGGTCAGATCGCCGCGGGCGCTGTTCGAAGCGGTGCCCACGATTGTCGCCGAAACGTTCCCCGCCGAAGCCGTTGCGCCCGCGCAGCCCGAGGGGGAAGCAGTTACCCCAATCAGTTCGAGTTCGCGGGAAGCCGCGACAGGAGAAGCCGGACGCCTTGCAGCTTCTGCTGCTTATGCCGCAGCCTTCCTTGTCTCAGCCTCGCTGCATGCGGGTCTCGGCGCGTGGCTTCTGCTGCATCTGCCGGAGCCGCCGGGCTTCGAAGGCGAAGTGATCGACGCAATCAACATCGAAATCGTCAACGGGACGGCGCTCGAAGCCGTTGACACACGCCGGCCTGTCGATCAGGCTGGAATTCCTGAAGCCCTCGCGAGCAAGCCGGGACTGGATATTCCGATTGAAATGCCTGAGTTGGAAGCGTCGCAGCCGGCCGCCGTGAAGGAAGGAACCGAGGCCGCGCGACCGAACGAGGCCGTGGTGAGGCTGCCGCCAAAACCGGAGGCAGAATCCGAAATCGAAGCAGCCGAAATCGTCAGGCCGGATCCCTCCAAGCCGCATGAACCCAAGCCCGAGCCGAACACGGACCAGACCAACCGGGAACCGGGACGCGAAAGCAACAAAACCGGCAAGGGCGCCGTCTCGCAGCTTCCCCAGGAAGCGAAGGTTCAGGGTGGATCGGCTTCGAGCGCTGCCGCCAATTCCGCTGCCGCGCCTTCTGCGAATGCCAGTCCTGGTGAGCGGTCCCGATACGCGATGCTCGTGCGCGCCGCGCTCGGCCCCACGCGTCCCAAGCATGAGGGACTGAGGGGACGTGTCTCCGTCGCCTTCGCACTGAGTCCCACAGGCGCCGTCCAGTTCGTGGATGTAGTAACATCGAGCGGAAGTCCGGATCTCGACCGCGCCGTCGTCGCGGCTGTACAGCGAACCCTATTTCCGACACCGCCGGCTGGTATGTCGGAAACGCAACGCAATTACATCGTGCGATTTGATTTCAAGTGAGATTTTAACTGGCAGGTGTCAGCAGCGGTCTGACTTTTCCCCAAAACCAGCTGATTGAATCTCGGATCGGAGCGCCGGCCGCTCAGCCGGGGGGCGCTCCGCCTTTACCGCCACGACAGCCCGCGCCAGGTAAATGCCGCGGTCGCAACGTAATTCCAAACCGCGCCGATGATAATTCCGACCACGCCGGCAAACCACCAGTGATAGTTCAGATCGAAAATAAAGCCCGCGACGCCGACATTCGCCACCGCGCCCAGCGCGCAGACCGCGTAAAATGTCAGCAGTCCGCGCGGGATTGCCCACCCCTTCAGCCGCATGTCGCGATAGGTCAGCATGTTGTTGAAAAAGAAATTCACCGTCATGGCGCCCAAGGTCGCGGCGGACTGGGAAACCTCGAAACTCAATCCGACGGCTTTCAGTGCGGTCGCCAGGATCGCCATATGGACGACGACGCCGAGGCTTCCGATCGTCAGGAACGAGATAAAGCGGATCGGAATATATTTGCCGATCAGCTTATCCGCCAGCAGCATCAGATAATCCCATATCGCGGTGGAATTGAGTTTCGATTCGCCCGCCTTTCGGGCTCGGAACCTGTAGGGCATCTCGCGGAAAGCGAGCGGCCTTGGCGAGGACGCAAAAAGATCCAAGAGGATCTTGAATCCGATGGAAGACAGGTCGCGCACTGCGCCCATGAAAGCTTCGCGGCGGATGACGAAATAGCCGCTCATGGGATCCTTGAGGTCGGCGCGGCTCACCATCCGGCTGAGCCTGGTGGCAAACCGGCTCATGACGGCACGGCGATTTTCCCATTCGCCGATCCCGCCGCCGTCCACATAGCGGCTGCCGATCACGATATCCAAATCGTCGCGCTGCAGCCGCGCCAGCATCGCCGGCAGAATGGTTTCGTCGTGCTGCAGGTCGGCGTCCATGACGGCAAGGAATGGCGCCGACGATGCCAGCATGCCCTCGACGCAGGCCGATGATAAGCCGCGGCGGCCGATCCGCTGGATGCAGCGGACCCGGGAATCGGTCCGCGCGATCGTCCGCGCTTCCTCGGCCGTGCCGTCGCGGGAATCGTCATCGACGAAAATGACTTCCCAGGCGATGCCCTCGAGGGCCGCATCCAGAAGCCGAACCAATTCTCCGATATTGTGGCGTTCGTTGAAGGTCGGAACCACCACGGACAGGTCCGCCGCCGCGGCCATCGGTTTATCCATGAGGATCGTCCTGGACCTCTTCGTGGGAAGGAGCGCGCCACGGGCCACCGTTGCGGCGCAGCGCCGCGTTTTCGCGGGTCTCCGATCAGCCGAGCAGCGCCTTGATCTCGGAGCGCAAAGCCGGCGCGATATCGTCCCGTGCCAGCGCATAGGCGATGTTGGCGGTGAGGAAGCCGATCTTGCTGCCGCAATCGAAGCTGCGGCCTTCGAATTTGAGCCCATAGAACGGCTGCGTTTGCGCCAGGCGAATCATGGCGTCGGTCAACTGAATTTCGCCGCCCGAACCACGAGTTTGGGTCGCCAATATGTCGAAGATTTCCGGCTGCAGGATATAGCGCCCGGTGATGATCAGATTCGAAGGTGCGTTGTCGCGCGGCGGCTTCTCGACCATGCGGGTGATCTCGAAGGCCGGCCCTTCGGACTTTCCCACCCCGACGACGCCGTACATATGGACGCGGTCCACGGGCACCTCTTCCACGGCGATGATATTTGCCGCGCGCGGCAACTTTTGATAGACGTCCAGCATCTGGCTCATGCAACTGCGCCGCGCCTGGACCAGGACATCCGGCAGCAGCAGCGCAAACGGTTCATGGCCGACGATGTCGCGGGCACACCAGACCGCGTGGCCGAGCCCGAGCGGCTGCTGCTGGCGGGTGAAGCTGGTCTGACCGGCACCGGGTAAGTCGCGGGCAAGCAGTTCGAGTTCGGCGCCGCGGCCACGTTCGGTAAGGGTGAGTTCAAGTTCGAACTGACGGTCGAAATGATCCTCGATCACCCCCTTGTTGCGGCCGGTCACGAAGATGAAATGTTCGATGCCAGCTTGGCGGGCCTCATCGACCACATGTTGGATGAGCGGCCGGTCGACCACCGGCAACATCTCCTTGGGCATCGCCTTGGTGGCGGGGAGAAAACGGGTACCAAGGCCGGCAACGGGCAGGACCGCTTTGCGAATGGGTGTCATGTCGGAACAGATGCCAAGGTGGATGGTTGATCAGGAATCGGAGCGCAACACCGCGCTGCCGCGGCAATAATCATAGCGCAGGGCCGGAGTCCACGGCGCGACCGATCCGCGGCGGCGCATTCTTAATATATCCGGGCCGCTCATCGCCCATTCATCGTCGTCATGTTAACGAAGCCTACAGGGGAATTGAGTACCAGTAATTACCAGTGTGTCGGGTTGACATTCTCGCTGGCCGGGTGCGCCATGGTGGACAGGAGACAACGCAATGCTGCGCTCGAAATCGCTGATCGACACAATCTGCGCTATCTCGATCTGCGCCATCGGCATATCGGCGGTCGCGACCGGCCGCGCCGAGGCGCAATTTTTGGAAAAACTATTCCCGTTTCTGGCTCCCGCCGCGCCGGCTCAAGGTCCAGCACCGGCTATGCCGGCCGCAACGGCGCCGGCTGCAGCGCCGGCGGCAGCTCCGAATCCATCCGGGGTGCGGCCGTGGAGCGGGCAAGCGGGCAGTTCCGGCCATCCGCTGATGACCGTCGAAGCGATTACCTCGGCCGCGGCGAATTTCAACAATTGCATCGAAGGTCTATGGCCGGATGCGGCGCGGCGCGGCGTGACGCGGGCCACTTTCGACGCCTACACGCGCGGACTGACACCCGACCTGCGCATCATGGACTTGATGGATGCGCAGCCCGAATTCACCAAGGCGTTCTGGGACTACTTGGATCTTCTGGTCAGCGAGAGCCGCATCAAACGCGGCCGCGAGGTGCTGGCGCAGCATCGCGCCATTTTCGATGCGGTGGAGAAGGCCTACGGGGTCGATCGCCACATTGTGGCGGCGATCTGGGGGATCGAATCGGATTACGGTACCCAGGGGGGTGAACGCCCGGTGGTGCGCTCGACGGCGACGCTGGCCTGTGTCGGCCGCCGGCAAGCCTATTTCCGCGACGAGTTTCTCGCCGCGCTGGAAATCCTCAATCGCGGCGACGTGAGTCCGGATCGGCTCAAGGGGTCTTGGGCCGGGGCGTTCGGTCCGACCCAATTCATGCCGACGTCGTTCAAGCGCTACGCGGTGGATTTCGACGGCGACGGGCGCCGTGATGTCGTCGAACTCGGCCGCCGATCTCATTGCCTCGACGGCTAACAACCTCAAGGTGGATGGTTGGATCGCGGGGCAGACCTGGGGCTACGAGGTCACGCTGCCGCCAGGTTTCAATTACCTGTTGGCCGACAGTGCCAAGAGCATGACGGCCCAGGAATGGGAGCGGCTCGGGGTCACCCGCGTCAACCACAAGCCCTTCCCGCGCCCGACCGACCGGGGCTACCTGCTGATTCCGGCGGGCGCGAATGGACCGGTGTTCCTGATGGTCAACAACTTTCGCGTTTTGATGAAATACAATCCCGCCGAAGCCTATGCGATGGCGATCGGCCATCTGGCGGATCGCATGCGCGGCGATGGCCCGATCGTGACCCCCTGGCCGCGTCAGGAGCGGGTGCTGACCAGCGCCGAGCGCTACGAATTGCAGCAAAATCTGGTGCGCCGCGGGTTCGATATCGGGGGCGAGCCGAACGGCCGCATCAACGCCAAATCGCGCAGCGCGATCAAGAGCTTCCAGGTGTCGCAAGGGATTGTCCCGGATGGCTTCGCGTCCGCCGATATCCTGCAGCGGCTGCGGGCACCTTGAATACAACATCGCGGCAAATTCGATTACGGCGCCGCGTTCTTGGTGTGACAGGGCGGCGGCTTTCAGCTATCGTTAACGTGCGGCAGCGGGGATGGTACCTCGGGACGCGTCGGTTGCGCCACAAATCGAAAGAGGATGCGATGGCTCGCCCCCCGTGCATAAAATATTTCGCTGGGTACATTCTGCTGGCGGCGGAAGCCATCGTGGCGACGATCTTGCTGGTTGGCATGCCGGCGCCAGCGGGCGCACAGCTGTTCGATTTTCGCCTCTTCGCTCCCAGCCGGCCGCAGCCGCAGCAACGACAGCAACAGCAACCGCAGCAGCGCGGCCTGTTCGATTGGTTCACGCCAGCCCCGCAGCAGCGCACGGAGCGCGCACCGCGTCCGCAACGAGCGCCCGAGCGCAGCGCATCGTCATCCGCGTCATCGTCCTCATCGTCCTCGTCGGCCGCATCCGGGGGTGACTATTCCAAGGCGCCGGCGCCGAAGACCCCGGATCCCAAGGCCGAGGCCGCAGTCACGACGCCGATTATGGTCTTTGGCGATGCGATGGCGGACTGGCTGGGATATGGACTTGAGCTGGCCTATGCGGATAATCCCGAGATCGGTATTTTGCGCCGTCACCGCACCAACTCGGGTCTCATTCGCACCGAAGCGCGCGATTCGCGCGGCGAATATCCCGATTGGCCCCAGGCGGCACGCGAAATGATTGCGGCACAAAAGCCGAAATTCGTGCTCATGATGGTAGGGCTGAACGACCGACGGTCGATGCGCGAGACCGCTCCGGCCGCCCCGGCCCCGCGAAGCGCCAAGCCGGGTACCCCGCGAATCGAGGACCCCGCGGCGCTCGAAGCCGACAAGTCCGCCGCGGATTCCGCCGAAGCCGGTGGCGCCCTGCCGCAAGACGCCGCGAAGCCCGGTGGTACAAAGAACCTGGAATTCCGCTCGGACGGCTGGAGCGACGCTTATATCCGACGCATCGACGAGACGATTGCGGCACTGAAAACATCGGGGGTCCCGGTCTTCTGGGTCGGGCTGCCGCCGCTGCGCGGACCGCGGTCGGCGTCCGAAATCCCCTTCCTCAACGACCTCTACCGCAGCCGGGCCGACAAGGCCGGGATCATCTATGTCGATGTTTGGGACGGTTTCGTCGATGAGGATGGCCGTTACGCGCAGTCCGGTCCCGATGTCGATGGCCAGACGCGACGGCTGCGAACCGGCGACGGCGTGTATTTCACCGAAGCGGGTGCGCGCAAGCTCGCGCATTACGTCGAGCATGAAATGCAACGTTGGCTAAGCGCGCCGCGCAACGACATGGCGACCGTGGCTGTGCCGGAAGAGCCGAAAGCCCAAGGGGCGGCCCAAGGGGCGCCCTCTGCCGGGCAATCGGGCCTGCGCGAAAGGCTGCTCGCCGGACCGGTAGTGCCGTTGGTCGCGGAACGGGGTGCGGAAACGGATGAACTTTTGGGCGGCAAAACCCGCCCGCAGGTTAACGATGCCATAGTCACCAAGGTGCTGGTCATGGGCGAGTCCGTGCGCGCTCCGGCCGGCCGCGCCGACGACTTCGCCTGGCCGCGCCGCGGTGTCGCCCCGGTAGGAAGCGATCCTGTAGTGGCGACCACCGACCTGCCGATGACCCCGATGACCCCCATGGTCGCATCGCAAAGCAGTCCGGCCCCTGCGAAATCCGGCACCGGGACACAGCAGGTGGCCAGTGCTGCCGCGGCAAAGCCGTCAGTCCCCCGTCGCGCGGCACCGCGGCCGACGGCCTATGCGGAAGCACCATCAGTTTACCGCCCCAACTCCCGCAGGCAGCAAGTATTCCCGCAATTCAGCTTCCAGTCCTTGTTCGGCCGATGGTAATTCCCTGGACATCTGCAGCGTGTTCCTGCGCGACATGCCGCTCACGTGGGTGGCCGGGCGCATGCGGCCGTTGGTGGTGATCGCGGCCGCGGGCGGCTGATTGCCGCACCCACATTCATGAAAAGCACGATGTCCGACCCCCAAGACCAGAGCGCGGAGCTGGCGAAGGGTCTTGTCGCCGCCCCCCGCGCGCGCAGGGTTGGAATGTGCTCGACACCCGATCTGACCGGAATCCGCTCTAAAATCAACAAATTGGAATCTACCATTATTCGATCACCTCATCCGCCGCGGCAAGCAAACCTGGCGGCCAAGCCAGTCCGATGGCTCTCGCCGCCGCGCGGCCGAGCACCAGTTCGGTTGTGGTCGTTGCCACGATCGGGGTTTGCGCGGCGATCCCGCCCTTGAGTATCCCGCCAGTATGGACGCCGGCCTGCCGCCAGGCGTCCGGCTGACGCGCTCCAAAGCTCATCAGCCCCCCCAAAACGACATCTTCGCGGCTTTGGAACATCGCCGGCAGATCGCGGCGGGCTGCCCAGGAAGCGATTTCCTCGGCGTCCATGGCGTGAGCCGAGGTTGGGGCGACCACCACAGCGTCTGCGCGGCCCTCCTCGAGCGCAGCGAAGGCCGCATCATATTCGGCGTGGCCGCGGCCGGCAGTCACGATGATGGGCTGCCAGCCGCGCGCGCTCGCAGCGGCGCGGAACTCCGTGCTCAGCCGGGTCGTCGCCTCCGCAAGTGCCGGCTGCGCAGCGCCCTCGCCCGCATCTTCCGCCAGCAAGCCGATGCGGGCGAGGCCGGGAACCAGTTCGCCCAACAGCGCGAGCTTGCGCGCCATCAGGGCGGCGGTCGCGAAAGTTGCGCCGGTCGCATTGGCGCCGGGGCGGGCGATGCTTTCCGCAAGACCCAGCTTGACCGGATCGTCCCCGATCACGAACACGATGGGAATAGTGTCAGTCGCCGCCCGTGCCGCCAGCGCCGCGCGGCTCCCTCCCGCGACGATCAGTGCAACTTTGCTTCGCACCAGATCGGCGGCAGCCGTCGCCAATTGCTCCGTCGTCGCCGCCGGCGAAGCGATAGTCCACCGCAAGGTCTCGCGCCTCGGCGAAACCGCCTTGTTTGAGGCCCTCGGCGAAAGCCGCCGCATTGGCGGCGTAGCTTTCCGCACTGGCTTCGTGCAGGAAGCCGATGAGCGGGAGTTCCGCCGGCTGCAAGCGGGCGACGGCGGGCCAGAGTACCGCCCCGCCTAAACCTGCGATGAAATCCCGCCGCAGCATGTTCCGCCTCGCATGATCCGCCATGCCCCGCACAAGCGGTGTGAAGGAACGAAGGTTTTGGTGTCAAGCCACGAGAATCGCAATCCGCTTGAGGTGGTAACAAGGCGCTATGCTTGCCCGTCACCACCTTGACGGACGGCATCGGAAATCACGGCGCAGTGCATATGGATCGCGATCCCCGGACGTGGCATGGTGCCGGGCATTTCCGTGCACGTCCGATCGCCATGCTACAGTCGTGGCCCGATCGGAAACCAACAAACCCCAAGAGGAGCTTCAAGGATGCACAGGACGAGACAATTCCATCTCGGCACGGCGGCGGCGATCGCGTTCGCCGCGCTGCTGGCGATGCCGAGCTTTAGCGTCGCCCAGGCGCAAACGCCCGCCGCCGCGGTCGCGATCGACACCGACGACATCGGCGGCGTGGTGCGCGGCCCGAACGGTCCGGAGGCCGGCGTGTGGGTGATCGCGGAAACCCGCGACCTGCCGACCCGCTTCACCCGCAGCGTGGTGACGGACGACCAGGGCCGCTACGTGCTGCCCGACCTGCCGAAGGCGAAGTACAAGATTTGGGTGCGCGGCTACGGTCTTGTCGATTCCCCAAAAGTCGATGGCGAACCCGGCAAGCAGCTCAATCTCACCGCGGTACCGGCGCCGAACGAGCGCGCGGCGGCGGAATATTATCCGGCAATCTACTGGTACTCGATGGTGAAGATCCCGGGCGCCGATCAGTTCGGCGGCAAGGGCGACATTCCGGCCAACATCAAGCAGTCCGACTATCTCAACCTGATCAAGAACAATGGCTGCGTCGGCTGCCATCAGCTCGGCCAGGCCGGGACCCGCACGGTGCCGAAAGCGTTCGGCGACTTCAAGACCGGCGAAGACGCCTGGATCCGCCGCACCCAGTCGGGCCAGGCGGGCGAACTGATGACCAACATCGCGGCCGGCCAGCTCGGCGGCGCGCCCTACAAATACTTTGGCGATTGGACCGACCGCGTCGCCAAGGGCGAACTGCCCCACCACAAGCCCGAGCGGCCGTCGGGCCTCGAGCGCAACGTCGTCGTCACCACCTGGGACTGGGCCGACGAGAAGCACTATCTCCACGATCTCAGCGTGACGGATAAGCGCAACCCGACCGTCAACGGCTACGGCCCGGTGTTCGGCCAGCCGGAATATGCCACCGACACGATCCCGATTCTCGATCCGGTCAAGAACAGCGTCTCCACCTTCAAGGCGCCGGTGCGCGATCCGCAGATGCCGCTGTCGCTCGGGCCCGGCCACGCCGCCATGCTGACGCCGATGCAGCCCTCGGCCTATTGGGGCAACGAGCAGATTTGGGATACCCGGATCAACAACCATAATTCGATGATCGACGGGAAGGGCCGGATGTGGCTTGCCGCCGCGGTGCGCGGCGTCGAGAACCCGGCGTTCTGCAAAAAGGGCTCCGACCATCCCTCGGCCAAGGCATGGCCGCTCAACGAGAGCCACCGCCAGCTGGCGATGCTCGACCCGAAGACGATGAAATACACCTTCGTCGATACCTGCTTCACCACCCACCATCTCAACTTCGCCCGCGACGCCAACGACACGCTGTGGGCCTCGAGCGGCGGCGGCACCGGGGCGGTCGGCTGGTTCAACACAAAACTGTTCGACGAAACCGGCGATGCCGTGAAGGCGCAAGGGCTGGACCGCGCTGATCCTCGACACCAACGGCAACGGCAAGCGCGACGACTATGTCGAGCCCAACCAGCCGGTGGACCCGACCAAGGACAAGCGCATCGGCCAGGTGTTTTATGCCGTGATGGTGAGCCCCGCCGACGGCTCGATCTGGGGCACGCTGCGCACCAGCCCCGGCTCGATCGTGCGGCTCAACCCCGGCTCCAACCCGCCGGAGACGGCACTGGCGGAACAGTACAACATCCCGATGCCGGGCTTCGGCCCGCGCGGCGCCGACATCGACAGCCAGGGCCGGGTGTGGGTATCGCTCGCCAGCGGCCATATGGGCATGTTCGACCGGCGCAAGTGCAAGGTCCTCAACGGCCCGACCGCGACCGGCAACCACTGCCGCGAAGGCTGGTCGTTCTACCAGTATCCCGGCCCCGGCTTCGACGGCATCGGCGAAAATTCCGCCGAGTTCGAGCTACTATTCCTGGGTCGACCAGCACAACGTGTCGGGGCTGGGCAACGACACGCCGATCTCGACCGCGAACCTCAATGACGGCCTGGTCGCCTTCAAGGACGGCAAGATGATCACCATGAAGGTGCCGTACCCGACCGGCTTCTACGCCAAGGGCCTCGACGGCCGCATCGACGACCCCAACGCCGGCTGGAAAGGCCGCGGCCTGTGGGTATCCAGCGGCGACCGCGTGCCGTGGCTGCAGGAAGGCGGCAAGGGCATGAAGCCGATGGCCGTGCATTTCCAGGTGAGGCCGGATCCGCTCGCGCATTGAGGGCGATTGCGCACTCTCCCCGCTCGCGAGGGCGGGGCGAGCGCCACGCGAGTAGGGCGCAACAAGCGTAGGGCATTGCACCTCCCTGTTGGCTTGTTGCACAATTCTGCGGCGCAGGGAAAGTTTCAGCGTGCCGAGAAATCCGGCGCCGCAATTCACCGCGCTTACTGCGCTCTACGCCGCTGCACAAAGCATGCATAACCAAGAATTAACAGTGCACGTCAATGAAGTTTGGAACCGTGATTAGTTCCGGCAAGGAAGTTCTTTTCGTTGGTCACGAGCGCGGGAACTCACAGCCTGCCGATGCATGGCTAACTCGCGGTCGCTGGAAGATCTCCATGAGGGCGGATGATGAATACCTCACCAGAGGAATTCAGAATAAATCGTTTGGCAGTTCGATCGACCGGTTTGTTTTTTGCTTCGAAATTGCTGATTTCGAAAAATGGGGTGCAGTTTTTGAGGCTTCAGCAGACTATACAAGCTACCGGCCGAGTAAAAAGGAAATTTGGAGCGTGGGGCAACTGCGTTGGACAGACGTCAAAGACCTTGATACAATGGATCAGATTCGAGCATTGCGAGGTGCGGTAAACTCGGCAATTCATCGAATTGGCACGAAGCCGAGAAAGCCGAAAGACTTCGATTATATTGCGTTTTCCGCAGATATTGATGGCCTTCTAAAAATAGTACCTGAAGAAATTATATTGGCGAGACCAGCGCTATGAGTCAATCGACCAAAAATCACCGACCCTGTCAAGCCCTGAGCGTGGTCGTACGCCGGCTTGTGCAAGCATTGGACCCGCGCGAGATTGGCTGTCCGGCAGCCGCGCCGAGGACCGCCACGCTCCGGACAGCGACTTCGACCTGCTGGTCGTGACGTGGCCGCTTAGAGCGCGGGGCGAGAATCTCCCTCCCGTCCAAGTAGCTAAAATTTAGCTATTAGAGCATGGCCGTATGGCTGTTTTTTGTTGACAGGGGTCCGGGGATGTTCTATGTATGTCTTCGACGGAGGACGTGATGACCGCCAAGCGAACGATGACGCTGAACCTCACCGACGCCGAGATGCGGGTTCTGGAGGAGCTATCGGTTCGCAAGGACATCACCAAGACCGCGGTACTCCGGCAGGCCTTGCGCCTGTATCAAACCGTCGAAGCGCGGGTCGAACGAGGCGAAAAGCTGTTGTTCGAGAACGAGGCGACCAAGGAGAAAGCGGAGCTCATGCTGCTGTGACGGTCGATGTCTCCACGATTTATCTGCTCGACGGCGCGACCGGTGACGGCGTCGAGGCGGAATTGCGCGATGCGATCGAGCAAGCCCACCTCGAAGACTGGCAGGTAAAATGGCTGCCCGCCTTGCTCGATGTGCTACAGGAACTGCATCGCAAGGGCGTTCCAATGTCGCAGTGGCCGCAGAGCGCGCACTGGAATTGGGCACAGAAGATTGCCCAGGTCGAGGGGCTCCTCGCTTTCCGCGGGTTCAGCATCGTTGCTCAGGGTCTCACTCAGGGGTTGGCGCGGGTTGATCTGACTAAAATGGCTCGGGAGCCGAGCCAAGTTGGCAAACCCCTCGTTTATATCGAGTACCTTGAGGCGGCGCCCTGGAACAGGCCGGAGCTTGGAACGACGCCACACCTGCGCGGTGTTGGCACGGCCCTCGTCGCGGCCGCCATAGCGCTCAGCGAGGAGGAAGGGTTCGGAGGTCGCGTTGGACTCCATTCTTTGCCTCAGGCGGATGAATTTTACCGCCGATGCAGGTTCATCGATCTGGGGCCCGACCAAGCTTATCAAAACTTGAGATACTTCGAGCTGACGCCCCAGCAGGCTCGAGTATTCCTGGAGGAGTGAGGACCGTGAGATTGGAGCGAAGCAAGGATTGGTGGCTCGCTCAAGCCCGCCGTGAGGGCGACTTCGCTGTTGGCGCCGGGCTGATCGCGTTCGATCCACCGCTGGAGAAATGGCCCGCCGTGCAAGCTGCGCCGGTTGAGGACACACGCATTGCATTCGGCAAATTCGTGAACCTCATGCGCCGGCGCCGCGGCTACACGATGGAGCAGTTGGCCGAAGCGGCCGATCTTGATGCGAGCGAGTTGCTTGTGATCGAAGACGATATTCACTACACGCCGGAGCCGCGCACTGTATTCAAATTGGCCCAGATCTTTGAGGTTTCCCAGCGACGCCTCATGCAGCTCGCCGGCTTGGCAGCGGCGAACGATGTCGGCTTTCGCCAGGAAGCTGTTCGATTTGCCGCGCGTTCTAAGTCCATACGAAAATTGTCGCCGGAAGAAACCTCAGCTCTGGAGGCTTTCGTCACCATCCTGAGCGAGCAAGATCGAAAAATATCGAAGTGAAGAACGTCAAACTCGGATCGCGCACCGTCGCCGATATCGACGGCCAGGTTGCCAAGGTTCTTCGGGGCCTCGGCAATCCTGAGCCTCCGATAGATTTGCGCGTTGTGCGGGACCTACTCAATCTCGATCGCGGCTATTACAGCACCACCGACGACGGGCTCCTCCGAGAAATCGTCTCCCGCTTGAAAGTGGCCGGACGGCAAATTTTGTCGCGGCCGACCATCCTGCGCGATGCGATTTGCTCTTTAAGTCTCAAAGCGCTTTATCTGCCTGACCAGAAGCAAATCCTACTCGACAAAGATCTCCCCCAAATCAAGCATCGCTGGAACGAAGCGCACGAAATCGGTCATGGCATTATCCCATGGCACGCTGATATGATGCTCGGCGACACCGAGCAGACACTCACTCCAGCTTGTCACGAGATCGTAGAAGCCGAGGCTAATTACACAGCTGGTCAACTCCTTTTTCTGGCAGACCGCTTTCGAGCAGAAGCGACTGCCGCCACGCCATGTCTTGCACTCATCAGAAATCTCAGCAAGGTATTTTGGAATACCATAACCTCGACCTTGTGGCGGTTTGTTGAACAAGCTCACAGCAACCGCCCCATGGTTGCGCTCGTCAGCTGTCATCCGCATCCTTTAAGGCGAAAACCTGATTTCGATCCCATAAATCCATGTAGATACTGTGTCGAGTTTCCGCATTTTCGTGAGCGCTTCGGGCATATCACCGAACCCAAACTCTTTCAGTTTATTTCACGCTACTGCGGCGGACAGCGCGGAGGCAATCTGGGCGTAGGCGAAATAGTACTTTGCGATAGGAATAACGACGAGCATCTCTTCACGTTCGAAACATTCTTTAACTCCCACGAAGCGCTTACATTAGGATACTGGCTACGACCGAAGTCAGTTTTGGTTCCGGTCTGTCTTCCTCTTAATAAAGGGACTTGACCGCCGCAACCGGTCGGCCCGCGTGGCCTGCGTTTGAATGTCTTGCGGCAATCGGTCGAAATGCTTCCAAAAGCTCTTTGTCGTGCGGGAAATCACCGTTGCGGGCGGTCCGATGGATCGCACGGCAGCACGTCGCCGTTTTGCGCTTCAGCCTGCGCCCTTCGCACCAATTCGCCCAGTTCGCTCTGTGTGGCTGCAAAGCGTTCGTCCCAAGCGCGCTCGGCGGCGATTTCTTCAAAAATAAGGCCGGCGATCGCTTCCTGCCGCGCCTCGGGCGCATCCTCGACGCCGCTCAAGCCCTGTTCCGCGACGGTTGCAACGTCATGGCCGTTCGCTTCAAACAGCGATTTCCCGATCGTGCCCAGATTTTCGTCGAGCTTGAATTTCATTCCGCAGCCGCGCTCGGCACCGGGACGATATGTTCGCGCGCAAGGTCGGCCGCATAGGCGAGCGCTGCCCGGATATCCTCTGACTGCAATTGCGGATACTGCGCCAGGATTTGCGCCTCGGTCTCGCCGCCGGCCAGGAAGTCGAGAATCAGCGACACCCAGATACGCGTGCCCTTGATGCAAGGCTTGCCGAAGCAAACCCTTGGATCGATCGTGATCCGGTCGAGCGGCGGTGTCATGTGAATATGCAGTGACGCTCGGCCATGGAACTGCTCCTTAGGTTGGCGGATGCGACTTCTTACCGACCCGCGCGTCAATTGCGAAGCCGAGGGCAGCGAGCGGGGCGGAAGGACCGTAGCGTGCAATCGCTTTATTGTGCGCTGTCCGATTTGAAGTGACGCACCCGCCCCATCACGGTTCAATCGAGGAAGCTTTCGACCGCGATCGTTATGCCGGGCGGGTCGAACACAAGTTCGCCGGTGACGACCGCCGGTCCGATGTCTCCATGCGGCAGACGCCGGTCATGCAGCACCCGGCGATCGATGAGGTCCACGATCACGTAGTGCATCACAGCCGGCACGCGAAAATAATCGGCGCGCTTGACGGTCTTGTCGATCTTCCCCGTCGAGGGCGACAGCACCTCGACGACGATAACCGGATTGGGGGCGATCATGGAATCCGGCGCGATCGCCGCGCCGCAATTGACCAGCGCATCCGGAATCGTAGCTGGTCTCGTCGTCAATGCGACCGCCAAGCCATCGACCAGCGCCTCGCAGGCGACACCGCCGCGCTGGATCGCGTCCGAGAACGCAAGGCGATGCGCTGCTTGGCCCTGACATGCGCCGCCCGCTCCGGCGCCATCACGACGACCTTGCCGCGCACGAGTTCATACCGGCCCTTCTCCTGGGATTGCGCCCAGGTCGAGAAATTCCGGGACGGTCAGGGGTTTGAAGGCAGGGTGATGTTCATGTTATAGTAATAACGCATGACGCGGCGAACGGGAATCCCGTCTTTCGCCGAAAGCGTCGCACGAGGCGCACCTGCCAGGGATAGAACAGGGAGACCATGGCCCCTCGACGCTCATCGACGCTTCCTTGCCGGTCGCAAATCGGGTCCCTTGCGTCCGAAGACCACGCTCTCGGCGAGTGTCGTCCGCAGGCTCGTGTAAGCATTCGGACTCGCGCCGAGATTTGGCGTCGGCAGCCGTAATGAGGAGCGCCACACGCCCGACAACGACTTCGACCTGCTGGTCGTGACGCGGGCGGAATCCGGGGAGGCCGCAGCGATGACGACGCGGTTTACGCTCCGATCAAAGGGTTTGGTGTCGGATGCGAATCATGCCTTCGCGGCTGGACAGCTCGTCGAACGAACGGAAGCGTCGTGCCTCTGGTTGCGCGGCGCGATGCGATTTTGCCTCCTCAAGCCAATCACCTCCTCCGAACCGGCGGACTATTCCTCACAGCAGCGCCGCCAGATGCGGGATCAGCGGAATATCGGCCGGCGGCATGGCGTAATCGCGTAGCCGGTTGGGCCGCACCCAGGCGAGCCGCTGTCCCTCTTGCGGGGCGACGATGCCGTGCCAGCGCCGGCACACATAGAGCGGCATCAGCAGGTGGAAATCCGGGTAGGTGTGGCTCGCGAAGGTCAGCGGCGCTAGGCACGCTTCCTCGACCGCGATGGCGAGTTCTTCCTTGAGTTCGCGAATGAGCGTCTGCTCGGGCCGTTCGCCGGCCTCCACCTTGCCGCCCGGAAACTCCCAAAGGCCGGCCATGGCGCGGCCGGCGGGGCGTTCCGCCAGCAGGATACGGCCATCGGTGTCGATCAGCGCGCAGGCGGCGACCAGGAGGAGCTTCACGAGGTAACCGCTTCGGCTGACATCACGACCGGTAATCGCCGTTGATCGCCACATATTCCTTGGTGAGATCGCAGGTAAGCACGCGGTCGCGCCCGGTCCCGATCCCGAGCGCTACCTTCAGTTCGATGACCTGCTTCTTCATCTCGGCCGAGACGTCGGCTTCGTTATAGGCCGGATCGCGCATGCCCTTGTGGGCGACCCGGATGCCGTTGAACCAGATCGACAGCAGGTCACGGTCGGCCGGTTCGCCCGCCTTTCCGACCGCCATGACGACGCGGCCCCAATTGGCGTCTTCGCCGGCGATTGCGGTTTTCACCAGCGGCGAATTGGCGATCGACATCGCGATGCGCCGCGCCGACTTTGTGGATTTCGCGCCCTCGACGATGACCTCGACGAGCTTGCGGGCGCCCTCGCCGTCGCGGGCGACCTGCTCGGCGAGCGATTTCAGCACCGCATTGAATGCGGTGACGAAGCCCTTGAGCCGCGGGTCGCCGGCGCGTTCGATCGATGGGGCGCCATGCGCCGCGGCCGCGCCGGTGGCGAACGCCAGCAGCGTGTCCGAGGTCGAGGTGTCGCCGTCGATCGTCACCGCATTGAAGCTGTCGGCAACCCCCTTCTGCAACAAGGCCTGCAGCACCGGCGCCGGAATCGGCGCGTCGGTGAACACGAAGGACAGCATGGTGGCCATGTCGGGCGCGATCATGCCGGCGCCCTTGGCGATGCCGCAGATCGTCACCGTGGCGTCGCCGAGCTTTGCGGTCTCGACCGCACCCTTGGGGAAGGTGTCGGTGGTCATGATCGCCCGTGCGGCCGCCTCGAAATCGCCGGGCTTGGCGGCGGCGACGAGGTCGTCCATGACGCGGTCGAAGGCAGTGGCGTCGAGCGGTTCGCCGATCACCCCCGTGGAGGCGAGGAACACTTCGCCCGGCTTGCACTTGGCCGCCTTGCTGGCGCTGGCGGCGGTGTATTTTGTCGCCTCCCGCCCGCTGCGCCCGGTAAACGCATTCGCATTGCCGGAATTCACCACCAGCGCGCGCGCCTTGCCGGCCGCGACCTTGTCGCGGCACCAATCGACCGGCGCCGACGGGCATTTCGACTTGGTGAACACACCCGCGACCGTGGTACCCTTGTCGAACAGCACCGCCAGTACGTCGGTGCGCCCCTTGTAGCGGATGCCGGCGGCCCCGGTGGCAAGGCGAACGCCCGCAATCGCCGGTATTTCAGGAAAGTTCGAGGGGGCGAGCGGCGACACCGCTGTTGCCATGATGGTCCTCCGTGCGAATAATTATCGCGATGTCGTTACCGGCGTGAGCCGGGTCGGCGCTTTGGCGGCGGCGTGAGCGCCGCGGCAAGCGGCCCATGGGATTGCTTGCCGCCTCCGACACGGGAAACCGCAGTCCGGTGCTTGCGGAAACAAGATCAGGAGCGCCCCGAGGTCGTAGCGGTATCGAACTCGTTATAACGAACCCGAAATGGCATGTCGAGAATGGCCGCACCGGCGGGCGGCCATCCGGATCGGCTCATGCCGGTCCTTTTGCGAAGTGCCGGTGGGCCCCCGCGCGGGCCTACCGTACCGCCCACCAGCAGCGCATCCGCGGCACGATCGTGTCGCCGGTGACGCGGTGCTCGACCGCATACCAATCCTCGCATTGACGGAACGGCCGCCCGGTCGGCCGCACCTCGATGCGCAGCGGCGGCCGGCGCGGCGGCTCCGTCTGCAGCCGCGGATACTGCTGCTGCGCCAGCGCGCGCGGCGGGCTCCCCACCATGACGGCGAGCGCCGCGGCGAAAATCGTCAACCCGATGCGCATGGTTTCAGCTCCGTTCGAACCCCGGGGAGGCGCGGTCCACCGCCGGTACCCGCGCCAAAATTTCCCAACATGGCGCCGCCGTCAACGCCGCATTAGTAACGAACATGCATCAACGTGAAATTCGAACCCGATTCGCATTGTCCGCGAGGGCCGACCCATGTCCGACAATCCGCTCGCCGACCCCTTGGCTTGGCGGCTCATCAAGGCGCCGTCACTGGTGGACCTCGAAATCATGGCGCGCGAGGTGTTCGTCCGCCTGCCGGAGAATTTTCGGGCGCTCTGCACGGACCTGGTAATCCAAGTCGAGGATTTCGCCACCGACGAGGTGCTGGACGAGATGGGCATTGAAAACCCGTTCGATTTGATGGGGCTGTTCCAGGGCGTCGGCCTGCCGTTCCAATCGGAAAGCGCCCCCACCCACATGCCCAACATGGTCTGGCTCTACCGCCGCCCGATCCTGGATTACTGGGCCGAGCATGACGAGACTCTTGGCGCCATGGTGGCCCACGTGCTGGTCCACGAGATCGGCCATCATTTCGGCCTCTCCGACGACGACATGGAGGCGATCGAGGCGGCCGCCGGGTAGGAGGCAGTGCCAATCCGTTTGCCGAACCGGTGCGGAGCGGACATCGGCGAGGGGCGCCGAACGGGAATCGCCTTCGGACAAATTCTCGCCTCCCGCGGGATGAGAATGATCTCGGCCCGCGAATCCGTTATGCTGGCCGCAGCCTCGATCACGAATGAGCTGCCGTGAGTACCGACCCCTCTCCTACCATCCTGGTCTTCGATTCCGGCCTCGGCGGCCTGACGGTGTTTTGCGAGGTCGTCAAGGCGCGGCCGGACGCATCCTATGTTTACGTCGCCGACGATGCGTTCTTCCCCTATGGACGGCATACCGAAACGCAACTCGTGGCCCGGGTGGTGCCGCTGATGGAGGAATTGGTCGCCACCCATGCGCCTGCGCTCGTGGTGATCGCGTGCAATACCGCCTCGACCCTGGTGCTGGGACATTTGCGGCAGCGCCTCACCGTGCCCTTCGTCGGCACGGTCCCGGCGATCAAGCCGGCTTGCACGGCGTCGCGGTCGCGGCTGGTTTCCGTGCTCGGAACCGAGGCCACCGTGCAGCGCGAATACACCCGCACGCTGATTCGTGATTTCGGCCAGGGCTGCGACATCACCTTGGTGGGGGCCACCAACTTGGCGGCGCTGGCGGAGGCATCGCTGCACGGTCGAGCGGCCGACGATGATGCCATCGCCCGCGAGATCGCGCCGTGTTTCGTCCAAAGCAGCGGCCGCCGCACCGATACGGTCGTGCTGGCCTGCACGCATTATCCGTTACTGCTGCAGCGGCTGCAGCGCCTTGCCCCCTGGCCGGTTGACTGGATCGATCCGGCACCCGCGATCGCGCGCCGGGTTGCCGGTCTGCTCGGGCCGCCGCTTGCGGCGCGTCCCCAAATCGAAGCAGTCGCATTTTTTACGTCGGGCAAGCAGCCTTCACCCGCGCTGGTGGCGGCCCTTGCGGGATTCGGAATTACCAGGATGGTTTCGCATGCGAATGCGTAAGATCGATCTGCGATATCGGCGAGCCATATGTAAATGCCCGCAACAGGCACGGGCATGACGAGCCGCCGATGCTTCAGGTCGTTGGGCCTATCCGCGACGGTTTCTGCAGGCCAGCGCCCTACTCGAGCTTGAGCCTCTGCTTTACCACCACCTCGCGCCACATCCGGGCCTCCCGCGCGATCCGCGCCGTGAACGAGGCCGGGGTCGAGCCCTCGACCGCGACCATATCCTGCGCGGCGAGCTTCTCCCGCAATGCCGGCTCGGCGAAAATCGCCGTCACCGCAGCGGCGAGGCGATCGACGACCGGCTTTGGTGTGCCGGCCGGCGCCAGAATGCCGTACCAGCTGTCGGTGACGAAGTCCGGAACGCCGGCTTCGATCACGGTCGGGGTATCGGGAAGCAGCGCCGAGCGCTCCACGCTCGGCACCGCCAGCGCCCGTACCGCGCCGGATTGGATCAGCGCGATTGCCGAGGAGACCGAGGAAAACCCGACCGGGACCTGGCCGGCGACCATGTCCTGCATCTGCGGGGCGGCACCCTTGTAGGGCACGTGGACGAGGTCGATCCCGGTCCGCGCTTTGAGCATTTCCATGATCAGATGATGCGGCGAGCCGACCCCGACCGACGAATAGGCGACCTGGCCCGGCCGGGCGGACGCATAGGCGATCAATTCCTTGAGCGAGCGATAAGGCGCGGCGGTGGACGCGGCCAGCACCCATTGGCCGGAGGTCGCGATGACGATGGGCGCAAAGCTGCCCGGCACATCGAACGGCAGCGGCTTGCCGAGTGCCGGCAGCATCGACAGCGCGGTGTTCGTCACCAGCAGCGTATAACCGTCCGCCGGCGCCTTGGCGACCGCATCTGCCCCGATGATCCCGCCGCCGCCCGGCCGCGGCTCGACGATGACGCTCTGATGCCAGCGCTCCGACAGCCCGGTGGCGATGATGCGCGCCACCAAATCGTTGCCGCCGCCCGGCGTATATTGATGGATGATCCGGATCAGCCGGCTCGGATAGATTTCCGATTGCGCCAAGGCGGCAGTGCCGGGCAACGGTGCGAGCGCCAGCACCGCCATCAGCGCCACCAACCAACGCATCTGCTTTCGCAACGGCTGCTCCTTTCCGTTCAGACCTATACCAAATTCCGGTCGCATCGAATTGCAGGGTCGTAGGGTGTGCAAAATCGCCCGGGCACGGCGGAGCAGCCGGCACGGCTTCGCCGGCGATTTTGCGCACGCAGTCGGCCGCTCACGTCATGATCGCGCGGTGTCGTGATCGCGACGCTAAACCAAAGGCCTGTCGCGTGCGCAAAATCGCCATTCTACACCGTGCCGGCTGCCTGCGTCTCGCGAGGCGATTTTGCACACCCTACATGTTCGGACCTCACCGGAATCCGGTCTAAAACCTATCACCCAATGACGGTGCGGCGAAAGTCAGGCGGGAGGGGGTTTCTCAGAGGCCGAATGGACGGGGACGCGTCCTGGTCGTTGGTAACCGGGATGACGGCGCCTTTGTGTTTATCGGATTCGAGGATGCGACCGCAACGAGCCGGTATCGATCAAAGTGCGGCTGTAAGACCAGTTATTGGGGCCAGCGTCTCGCGACCGATGGGCAGGGCGGCAGGATCGACTTGCAAGGCGGTGCTGCAGCCCCGCTCACCCGGCTTATCGACCGGCTTTCCAATTCCAATAGGAGGTACGGCAGGCACCCTTGAGGCTGCCCCCGATACAGTCCAATATCCGGCCGCGAGCGGCCACCGCGGAGGCGCGATGCGCAATTCGCGCCTTGTGCCGCCATTGCCCGAGCCCCCGGCGGCACGCCGGCTGGATATCCACATCGCCTTGCAAATCCGCTAAATATACCGAGTAGCGACACACATCGATCTCCGGGAGGACAGCATGAGGGTCTTGAGACTGATCGCGACGGCTGCCGCCATCGCGGCCTTGGCGACGGGGGCGCGGGCGGCCGACATCAAAATCATCTGCTCCAACGGGTTCGGCGCCGTCATGCATGAGCTCGGCCCGCGCTTCGAGGCCGCGACCGGCCATAAACTCATCGTGCGCTATGGGCTGGCCGCGGTGCTCGGCAAGGAGATCGAGGCCGGCGACACCTTCGATCTGACGATTCTGGCGCCGCCGCAGATCGATGCGCTGATCCGGCAGGGCAAGATCGTGCCGGAATCCCGCCTGCGTGCTGGCGCGCTCGGGTATCGGCGTCATGGTGCGCGCCGGTGCGCCCAAGCCGGACATTTCCACCGTGGATGCCTTCAAGCGCGCGCTGCTCGCCGCCAAATCGATCGCGTTTCCGCCGCAAGGCCAGAGCGGCATCTATCTCGCCGGTCTGATCGAACGGTTGGGCCTCGCCGACGCCCTCAAGCCGAAACTCAAGCTTATCGCCAGCGGACCTTTGACCGGCGAAACCGTCGCCAAGGGCGAGGCCGAGATCGGCATCACGCCGATCGGCGAGCTGTTGGCGGTTCCGGGCGTCGCGTTGGTCGGGCCGCTGCCGGCGGAGGTGCAGAACTATATCGTGCAGACCGCGGGCATCAGCCCGGCCGCGCGCCAGGGCGCGGCCGCGAAGGCGTTCCTGGATTTCGTGATGGCGCCGGAGAACCGCCACGTGATCGTGGAAAAGGGCATGGAGCCGTCATGACACCGTGCGGCAAATTCTTGCCGTGAAGTCCGCGTGCTTCCTCGCAAAGCCCGCGCCGGATGATTTTGATCCGCGCGCTTCGGGCGCAGGCCCCGTTGAACCGGTGGCGGCGCCGAAGCAACCGATCGTGCGACAGGAGGGATTCCGGCGCGTTCGAACTTTAAAACCGCAACCACTTTCAGGAGGGAATCATGTTCAAGACGGTGCGACGTAGCTGGTCGATCGCGGTGGCGAGTTGGGACGTGCTTGCACGCTATCCGCGTCTGATGATCCTGCCGTTGATTTCGCTGATGGCGATTTTTCTCGCGGCGGCGGCGGCGTTTGCGGCGGTCGTCGTATTGAACGGCGGCTTCGAGCAGGCCGGCCAATTCGTCCGCCATATCGATCGCTTCTGGCAAGCGCATTCGCTCGCCTTCGGTGCCGGCCTGGTGTTCGCCGGATGGGTGCTGACGATGATCGGGCTCTACGCCAACGCCGCGCTGATCTTCTGCGTGCTGCGCTGTTTCGCGGGCCGCGAACCCACCGTCCGCGACGGCCTCACGGCCGCCTTCGCGCGGCTGCCGCAGATCGCCGGCTGGGCGTTCGTCGCCATCGTCATGGGCTTCGTTTCCAGTTTCATTCAGGATACGCTGCGAGAGAAGCTCGGCTTTCTGGGCAGCCTGCTCGGCGGGCTGCATCGGCTTGGCCTGGGCGGTGGCGACCTATTTCGTGCTGCCGGTGCTGGTCGTCGAAGGACTCGGCCCGGTGGCCGCGATCAAGCGGTCGTCGGCGCTGTTGCGTCAAACCTGGGGCGAGACCGCGACGGGGAGCGCCGGCCTCGGCGCCCTCGGCTTCGCCGTCGCCGTCCCCGGCATGATCATCATCGCCATCGGCGTCGCGATAGCGGCCCACACGGGGAACGGCATGTTTGCGGCGGCGTTCTTCGCCGTCGCAATCGCCTACATCGTGGCGGCCTCGGTCGCCATGGGCACGCTCGGGACCATTTTCCGCGCCGCCCTCTATGTCTACGCGACGACCGGCAAGGCGCCGTTCGACAGCGCCCTGATGCAGTCCGCCTTCGTCCCCAAGGCAGCAAAGTAAGCGCGCGCAATTCATCGGGCCGCGCGCCGCTACGCACGGCTCCAAGGTTGCGCGTCCCCTCTCCCCGCGGCGTTCTTCACGCCGTGGGGAGAGGGCTAGGGTGAGGGGCAGGGGCGCGTGAGGGCGTTGCGGCAACGTCGCGTTCGCCGCCGCAGAGAAGACCCGCCCGAGCCGTCGACGCGGGCACCTGCCCCTCACCCCGACCCTCTCCCCATCGTGAAGAACGATGGGGAGAGGGAGATGTGCGGCGCTCGCTCGGTGCGTTTACCGGCGGGCGGGGGCGTGGCATCATGGCGAGTATGACGGAGGATTTCGACGGGGAACGCATTGCCCGCGCGCGCATCGCCGAGGAGGCGGAGCGCCGGACCGGCTTTCTCGATCTCAGCCAGCTCGGCTTGACCGAACTGCCGGCGGAGCTGTTTGCGCTCACGCATTTGCGGCGGCTGCATTTGGGATGGCGGCTCACGCAGCGGGAGGGGGGTTGGGTCAGGGCCGATTGGCGCGGCGACTCGAACCCAAACCGTCTCGGCGCCAATATCGTGCGGCTTGGGACGCTTCCAAATATCGAGGCCCTATCGCTGTCCGGAACCGACTGTGCCAGCCTTGATGCGCTCGTATCGCTCGTCCGCCTGACCTGGATCGATTGCTCGCATACGCCAGTGTCCGACCTCGCGCCGCTGGCCAAACTCGCCGCGCTGCAATCGCTGGATTGCGCGTTTACAAAGGTATCCGATCTCCGCCCGCTTGCGATCCTCGCAACGCTGGAATCGCTGGACTGCAGCGGCACACGGGTGTCTGACCTTACCCCACTGGCAATGTTGATCACCTTGCAATCATTAGATTGCCACTACACGCAGGTGTCCGACCTTCGTCCTTTGGCGAAACTGACCACTCTGCAAAGGCTAAATTGTGGTGACACGCTGCTGGGCGACACAGTGTCTCCACTAGGCCCGCTCTCGGAGTTGACCGCGCTACGATCGCTTAATTGCGGCCGCACGCAAGTTTCCGACCTCCTTCCGTTGGTGAACCTGACCGCCCTACAAGAGTTGAACTGCGGAATCACGCTGGTGTCGGACCTCAGCCCATTGGAGCACCTCACCGCTCTCCAGAACCTGGATTGCAGCTACGATCCGATTTCGGACCTTAGTCCAGTCGCGAACCTGACAGCGCTGAAATCACTGGATTGCGACCGCTCGGGGATATTCGACCTCCGCCCATTGGCCAAACTAACCGTCCTTCAATCCCTCTCTTTCGGCAGCACACGGGTGACCGACCTTAGCCCACTGGCCGAGCTCACGGGCTTGCAATCGCTAAATTTTGGCAACACGCAAGTGGTCGATCTCAGGCCATTGGCAAACCTAACTGCATTGCAATCGCTGCATTGCTGGCGAACGCAAGTATCCGATCTCAGCCCCTTGGCGAACCTGATGCGACTGCAATCGCTGCATTGCGGAGATACCCAGGTTTCCGACCTCGGCCCACTGGCGAACCTGGACGCTCTGCAATCGCTAAATTGTTCCTCATGTCGTTTGTCGCGCGTTCCGGATGCTTTTTGGCATAAGCCGTCTCTGACGAAGCTCGTGCTCCACGGCTCAAGCGTTCTCGGCGTTCCCGAAGAGGTCCTGTCACATGACGACAGGGACAACTGCCTCGACTCTCTACGCGCGCACTTCCGGGATGCCGCTGCCGGAGCGCAAACCATCACCGACGTGAAGCTGCTCGTCCTCGGCAATGGGCGCAGCGGCAAGACCCAACTCGCGCGCCGCCTCGCCGATCAGCCGTTCCAGCCGGACTGGGATTCCACCCATGGCATCCGGGTGCCCCCGGCGGCCGTGCTGGCGGCGGACCGCGCGGGCGCTCCGGACAGCACCGCAGCGCGGCTGAATATCTGGGATTTCGGCGGACAGGATATCTATCACGGCACCCATGCGCTGTTCGTGCGCAGCCGCGCGGTGTTCGTGCTGGTGTGGGCCACGGATACGGAAGCCGCGAAAACCTACGAGCACCAGGGCATCACGTTCCGCAACCATCCGCTGGAATATTGGGTCGATTATGTCCGCCATCTGGCGCAGGCCGAAAGCCCGGTCGTGATCGTGCAGGCCAAGTGCGACCGGGCGGCGGACGACAGGCGGCGCGCGCCGGTGCCGGATGAGGCGGTCGAGGCGCTAAAATTCTGCCGCGAGGTGCATTTCAGCGCCAAGAACGACCGCGGCCGCGACGAACTGGAAGCGGCGTTGCGCGGCGCCATCGCGTGGCTGCGGGAGCGGGACAGGGGATCGCGCAGATCGGCGCCGGCCGACTGCGGGTGCAGCGGCGGATCGAGGGCTTGCGCAACCGCGACGGGTCGCTGCCGGCGGAGTGGCGGCTGATGGAGCGGGAAACGTTCCAGGCGTGGTGCGACGAGGCCGGCGGCGTGTCGTCGGCCGAGCACCTTCTCGCCTACCTGCACAATGCCGGCATCGTGTTCTATCAAAAAGGCCTGTTCGGCGACCGCATCGTGCTCGACCATGCCTGGGCGCTGAACGCGATCTATGCGGTGTTCGACCGCACGCGCTGCTACAAGCGGCTCCAGCGCGAGGGCGGCCGGTTCGACCGGCTGCGGCTCGAGGAACTCATCTGGAAAGAGCAGGGCTATACGGCCGACGAGCAGCGGCTGTTTCTCAGCATGATGCGCTCCTGCGGCATCTGCTTCGTCTACCGCGCGGGCCGCACGGGATCGATGACGACGAAACCCTCTACATCGCGCCCGACCTGCTGCCGGGCCGCGAGGCGGTGCAGACCGACCTCGACGACCGTTGGGGCACCGAGCCGCCCGGCTGGGAGACGACGTTCGCCTATCCGCTGCTGCATCCGGGCCTGATGCGCGGCGTGATCGCGCGCATCGGCAATGAGGCCGGCCTCGACGCCATCTACTGGCGCGGCGGGGTCTATGTCTACGAGACCACTACCCGCAGCCGCGCGCTGATCGAGGAGAGCATCACCCCGGATTCCTGGCGCGGCACCGTGCGGCTCGCCACCAAGGGCGGCCAGGGCGGGGAGCTGATGGCGCGGCTGGCCGGGTGGATCGTGGAGGAGAACGAGCGGCTCGGGCTGCGGCCGGAGGTGACGGGGAGCGCGGTGGGCAATTCTTACCCCTCCCCGCTTGCGGGGAGAGAGCCTGCCCCCGACGTGATCGGGGGTCGGCGCGCGCTTCGCGCGCCGGGTGAGGGGCCGACACCAGGGCCGGAGCGTGTGCCTGCCCCTCACCCCGGCCCTCTCCCCGCAAGCGGGGAGAGGGGGACACCGTCGCTCGTATTCGGCGCGGATCCGGCGACCGAACCGCATTATTGCGTTTCCTATGCCTGGGGCGACTCCGGCAATCCGGATCGCGCGGCCATCGTGGATCGGCTTTGCGCCGAGGCCGAGAGGCGCGGATTGCGCATCCTGCGCGACAAGAACGACATGCGGGCCGGCGACCGCATCTCGGCATTCATGCACCGGCTTGCCGAAGGACGATGCGTGTTCGTCATTTTAAGCGAGAAATATTTGCGCTCGATCTATTGCATGACCGAGCTTTACGAAATCTGGCTCAACTGCAAAGGCAAGGACAAACTGTTTCTCGATCGCGTCCGCGTCTACACGCTGCCGGACGCAAAAATCGCCGACCTATTCGAGCGCGCCGAACATGCCGCATGGTGGCAGGAGCGGCACGCGCGGGTGAAAGCCCTGGTGGATAAACACGGGCAGGATTTCCTATCGGACGGCGACTACGCGGAATTCCGCCGCATGGGCCATTTCGTCCGCCACGTGCCGGACATTCTCTCGCTGGTCCAGGACACGCTCCGCCCGCGCAGCTTCGACGACCTGGTGCGCCACGGCTTGCGCGATCCCGACGCGCCGCCAAAGACCGGGCCGTAGACGACAAGATCGTCACGCCGACGAAGTGCGGCGGCCTTTTCCCTCCCCGTCCCCCGCCTTCGCGGGGGCAAGCTTCGGGGAGGGTGGACGCGCGAAGCGCGGCCGGGTGGGGCTCTTCGCTTTTTAGCCCTGTGCCCGGGAAAAGACCCCACCCCGGCCCTCCCCGAAGACGGGGAGGGAGAAGAAAGCATGCCGCCCCACAGCGGCGGGTTAGAGCGAGCCCGTCCTACGCGGCCTGCGCGATGGCGAACACCGACGTCACGGCCACGTCGGCGGGTTCAAGCCTCCCCGCCCTACGCGCTGATGAGCCTTGAAGCCGTCACCTGCGCGTGCGCATATTCGGCCGCAGGCCTCATCGAAGGAACCCGACGATGCGCGTGACTTTTTTCTCGGCCGTGATGATTTGCACCCTTGCCGCAGCGGCGGCCGCACAGCAGGCCGCGCCCACCGCGGTTGCGGTCGGCACCGTTGCGGCGGAGCGCAAACCGATTACCGACGCTATTGATTTTGTCGGCCGTGTGGAAGCCGTCAATCGCGTCCAAATCGTCGCGCGCGTAAAGGGCTTTTTGGAGGATGTGCGGTTTACGGAAGGTGATGTCGTCAAGGAAGGCGCGCCGCTTTACCGCATCGAGCAAGGGCTGTTCCAAGCCGCCGTCGAACAGGCGCAAGGGGCGCTGGAGCGCAGCAAGGCCGCCAAGGTGCTGACCGCGCTCCAGCTGGATCGTGCCGAAACGTTGTTGAAGTCGAAGTCCGGCACCGAGGTGGCGCGAGACCAGGCCAGGGCCGCGGACCAGCAAGCCAACGGCACGATTTTGACCGACGAGGCCAACCTGAAGACGGCGCAGATCAATCTCGGTTACACGGACATCACCTCGCCGATCACGGGACGGATCGGCCGCACCAACGTGACGAAGGGCAATACCGTCGGCCCGGACAGCGGCGTGCTGGCGCTCATCGTCAGCCAAGACCCCATGTATGTCACGTTCCCGGTCAGTCAGCGCGAATTGATGGAGGCGGAGAAGCGGGGGCAGACGACCGACGTCAAGGACATCAAGGTCAGCATTCGTTTCTCCGACGGCTCCAGCTACGACCAGATCGGCACAATCAATTTTGTTAACGTGACCGTCGATCGCTCGACCGACACCGTCATCGTGCGGGCAACCATGCCGAACCCCAAGGGCACGCTCATCGACGGCCAACTGGTCCGGGTGACGCTGGAAAGCGGTACCCCGGATGAGAAGATCGTCATTCCGCAGGCAGCCCTGCTGGCGGATCAGCAAGGTGTCTATGTGTTTGTGGTCGAGGACGGCAAGGCGGCGGTCAAGCGCGTCAAGCCGGGAGCGGAAAGCGGCACCAATATCGTCATCGACCAGGGGCTGGCGGGCGGCGAACAGGTCATCGTCGAGGGCCTGCAAAACATCAGGCCCGGGGTGGCGGTGCGCGCCGCGCCGATGCCGGCGATAATCGGGCGGAGTTAAGCCCTTGCTCTCCGCCATTTTCGTCAACCGGCCGCGGCTGGCCATCGTCATCGCCATCGTCACCACGATTGCGGGGGCGCTGGCGCTGTTCACCATTCCGATCGCGCAATATCCCGATATCGTTCCCCCCCAGGTATCGGTCACCACGCTCTACCCCGGCGCGAATTCCGGCGTGGTGGATGCCACGGTGGCGCAGCCGATCGAGGCCCAGGTCGTCGGCGTGGACAAGGCGATCTACATGAAGAGCGTGAGCGGCGACGACGGCAGCTATGCGCTCACGGTGTCGTTCGAACTCGGCACCAATCCGGACATCAACGCCGTCAACGTCAACAACCGCGTCCAGGTCGCACTGGCCAGCCTGCCGCCGGAGGTGCAGCGCCAGGGTGTCGTGGTCAAGAAAAAATCATCGGCGCTGCTGGGCGTGATCGCGGTTTATGCGCCGAAGCACACCCACGATTCGCTGTTCCTTTCCAACTACGTCACCATCAACCTGCTCGATCCGGTGAAAAGCACACCCGGGGTCGGCGACGCCGCGCTGTGGGGACCGCAAGATTACGCCATGCGGGCCTGGGTCCGCACCGACCGCCTGACCGGCCTCAATCTCACCACGGGCGACATCATCAGCGCCATCCAGGCGCAGAACGTCCAGGCGGCGGTGGGCCGGATCGGCGCCCGGCCGATTGCCGACGACCAGCAGCTTCAGCTCAACATCCAGACCAAGGGCCGCCTGAGTTCGGTCGCGGAATTCGAAAATATCGTGGTGCGGACCAATCCGGACGGTTCGATCCTGCGGCTCGGCGATGTGGCGCGGCTCGAACTCGGCGCCGCCAACCTCGACCGCGATACCACGTTCAACGGCGGCCCGGCCGCCTCCATTGCGATCTACCAATCGCCAGGCGCGAATGCGATCACCACGCTCGATGCGGTGAAGAAGCGCATCGAGGAGCTGGAAAAGCGGTTCCCGGAAGATTTGGCCTGGAAGATCACCTATGATCCGACCAGCTTCGTCAAAGCCACGATTGCAGAGGTGCAGAAAACCCTGATCGAGGCCTTCGTGCTGGTCGTGCTGGTCGTCTACCTGTTTCTCGGCAGCATCCGGGCGACCCTGATCCCGACGCTCGCCGTCCCGGTCAGCCTGATCGGCACCTTCGTCGTGCTGCTGGCGGTCGGCTACTCCGCCAATTCGGTATCGCTGCTTGCGGTCGTGCTGGCGATCGGCATCGTGGTCGACGATGCCATCGTGGTGGTGGAAAACGTCGAACGGGTCATGGAGGAAAACCCTGCGCTGTCGCCCGCGGAGGCGACCAAGCAGGCCATGCGCGAGATCACCGCGCCCATCATCGCCATCACGCTCGTCCTGCTCTCGGTGTTCGTGCCGGTCGCATTCATTCCGGGTATCTCCGGAGAACTGTTCCGCCAGTTTGCCGTCACGGTCGCGGTATCGATGCTGCTGTCGGCCATCAACGCCTTGACGCTGTCGCCCGCGCTGTGCGGCGTGCTGCTGGAACCGCATCACGGACCGCGGCGCGGCATCATCGGCATGGTGATGCGGGCCATCGACCGCGTGCGCGACGCCTACGGGGCCGTGGTCGCCCGAATCGTGCGCTTTTCGGTCATCGGGCTCGGGCTGGTCGCCGTCGCCGCCGTCGGCGTCGTGGGGTTGGCCAAGATAACCCCAACCGGCTTCCTGCCGGAGGACGATCAGGGCGCATTCTTCGTCATCGTGCAATTGCCGGGCGGCGCCGCGGTCGCGCGCACCACCGAGGTCATACGCCAAGCCGAGGCGGTGCTGCGCGCGGAACCGCTGGTCGCGGACATCACCTCCGTCGTCGGGACTGAACTTCATCGACAATTATTCGCAGCCCAACGCGGCGTTCATCGTGGTGACCTTAAAACCGTTCGACGAACGCAAGGGGGCGGCGTCCGGGGTTGCGGCACTGATCGAGCGGCTCGGTCCGAAATTCCGGCAGATTTCCGGCGGGGTGGTGCTGGCGGTCGCGCCGCCGCCCATCATCGGCCTCGGCACCGGCGGCGGCTTCAGCTATGTGCTGCAGGACCTGCGCGGCGGCGATCCAAAGGCCTTGGCGCAGGTGGTGCGTGGATTGACCGTGGCGGCCAACCAGGACCCGCAACTCAGCGGCGTGTTTTCGACGTTCTCGGCCACCAATCCATCCGTCTATCTCGATATCGATCGCGACAAGGCGCAAATCCTCGGCGTGCCGCTGAACTCCGTGTTTCAGGCCCTGCAGGCCTCGCTCGGCGGCTATTTCGTCAACAATTTCAACCTGTTCGGCCGCACCTGGCAGGTTCAGGTACAGGCCGAGGCCGCCGACCGCTCCGGCATCGACGATATCTACCGGATCAATGTGCGCAACAGCGACGGCAAGATGATCCCGCTGCGCAGCCTGGCGGAGGTCCGGATCGTCGTCGGTCCGCCGGCGCTGATCCGCTACAACAACCTGCGCGCGGTGACGGTTCAGGGCAGCCCCGCGCCCGGGGTTTCCTCCGGACAGGCGCTGGCCGCCATGGAAACGGTCGCGGCGAAGACGCTGCCGCCCGGCTACGGCGGCGAATGGACCGATACGTCGTTCCAGGAGAAGCGCGCCGAAGGCAAGACCGTGATGATTCTCGGCTTTGCGGTGCTGTTTGCCTACCTGTTCCTGGTGGCGCTGTATGAAAGCTGGAGCATTCCGGTCCCGGTGCTGCTGTCGGTCGCGATCGGCGTGCTCGGATCGTTCATCGCCATCGTGCTGGGGCACCTGACGCTGGACCTCTATGGCCAGATCGGCATGGTGGTGCTGATCGGCCTCGCCGCCAAGAACGGCATCCTGATCGTCGAGTTCGCCAAGGAAAAGCGCGAACACGGCATCGACCTGCTCGAAGCCGCAACCGAGGGCGCACGGCTGCGATTCCGCCCGGTGATGATGACATCGTTTGCCTTCATCCTCGGCCTGCTCCCCCTGGTGATCGCGACGGGCGCCGCGCAACTGGCGCGGCGCAATGTCGGTACTCCCGTTTTCGGCGGCATGATCCTCGCCTCGTTCGTCGGCATCTTCGCCATCCCGCCGCTCTATGTGTTCTTCCAGTCCATCCGCGAACGGCTGCGGCCGGCGGCGCGGCCGCAGCAACCGCCGGCCAAAATTCCGGCGCCCGCGGATCGTGCCATCGAACCGCCGATGCCGTCCGCTGCGGAATAGACCTCGGGCGTCGGCTTCGGACCGAATTCGACCACGCGGAGCGTCGATCCGGGCGATGATTTGGTTTGTGCCAAATCAATTGCACGATCGAGCGGTCAGCTATATTGAAAATGTAAGAGATTCCCGGAGGCGCCCCATGACGACCGACCTGCTCCCATCGGCTGCGGATTGCATGAAGAAAATCGCGCTTGCCGAGGCCGAGAAAGCCTCCGCTTACATGGCCAAGCAAGCGGCGGCGGAAGCGGAGAAGCGGGAGTTGATGGAGCGGCTGCAAAAGCCCTCCGGAATATCCGACGAGGAGCGGCTCAAGCGCGCCGCCGCGATCATCCAGCGCGCCGTGGACAATGGGCAGACCGAAGTTTTTATCGGCCGGTTTCCGAACTCGCTGATCACCGATCGCGGCCGGGCCATTAACCAAACGGAACCGGGCTGGGAGAATACCCTTACGGGCCTGCCGAAAGAACTCTATCAGTTCTGGGACCGATACCTGAAACCGCGCGGTTACCGGCTGCGGGTCCAGATCGTCGATTGGCCGGACGGGATGCCGGGAGACATCGGAATCACGCTGGTGTGGGGGTGATGGCGCGGCGGCGTTGCGGCCGGGCGCGCCGATCAGTTTGAGTTCGACCGTACGCAGCTATGAGCCTATCGCGCGACCGCGGCAATCCGAACCAGCGCTCCATATAATCGAGGTCCGGAACTATGGCGAAGATTTCTGCGGTTGACGATAGTTTAGACCGAAAGCTAAAGCGCAAGGAATACGAAAAGGCGCTGCGCCAGTTGCAGGTCGAGCTTTGCGGCCTGCAGGAATGGGTGAAATACAAGGGATTGCGCGTCATCATCCTGTTCGAGGGGCGCGATGCCGCCGGCAAGGGCGGAACCATCAAGGCGATCACCGAACGGGTGAGCCCGCGCGTATTCCGCGTCGTCGCCCTGCCGGCGCCGTCCGACCGTGAAAAAACGCAAATGTTTATTCAGCGCTACATCCAGCACTTTCCGGCTGCCGGCGAAGTCGTCATCCTGGATCGCAGCTGGTATAATCGCGCGGGCGTCGAATACGTCATGGGATTTTGCACGGCCGAAGAACACCGGCGCTTTCTCGATCTTTGTCCCATCGTCGAAAAATGGATTACGGAAGCTGGGATCATCCTGATCAAATTCTGGCTCGAGGTCAGCAAGGACGAGCAGCAAAAACGTTTCGAAGCCCGTATCGAGGATCCGCTGCGGCAATGGAAATTAAGCCCCATGGATATCGAATCATACCGGCTGTGGTACAACTATTCCCAGGCGCGCGATCTGATGCTTGCCGAGACCGACACCGAGGCCGTTCCGTGGCATATTGTGCGCTCCGACGACAAACGGCGGGCACGCCTCAATTGCATCGCGCAAATTCTGTCCTTGATCCCCCGTGAGAAAGTGCCGCACGCCAAGGTAACATTGCCAAAACGATCGAACAAAGGCAAATATGACGACGCCGAAACGATGAATGGCCGCCGTTTCGTGCCGGAACGATATTGATAACAACTCAATTTCGAGGAATGTGAGCCACGGGTCAATCTATAATGTGATAGCCGCCGTCGATAAAAAGGGTTTCGCCGGTGATGAGCCGGGCAGCGTCATGGGCCAGGAAGGCGGTAGCCACACCCACGTCGTCGATCGAGACCAGGCTGCGCGCAGGGGCCTTAGCCTGCGCCTTGGCCAGCAGTTCGTCGAATTCGGGGATTCCGGATGCCGCCCGCGTGGCGAGCGGCCCCGGCGAAATGGCGTGCACCCGAATACCCTTGGGGCCGAGTTCTGCGGCGATATAGCGCACCGCGCTTTCGAGGGCCGCCTTGGCGACGCCCATGATGTTGTAGTTCTCCACCACCATCTGGCTGCCGTAATACGTCATCGTGAACAAGGTCCCGCCGTTGGGCATCAGCGGCTCGGCGAGATGGGCCATGCGCATGAACGACCAGCATGAGACATCCATGGTGGTCAGAAATCCGTCACGCGGCACGTCAACAACCCTGCCCTGCAGCGTGTCTTTCGGCGAGAAAGCGATGGAGTGCACCGCAAAATCGAGCTGCCCCCACTCCTTTGCAATGCGTTCGAACACGGCCTCCATTTGACCCGGCGTGCGCACGTCGAGCGGCATGACGATCGGCGCTTCCAGGGCCTCGGCGAGCGGGTCGAACGTAGGGCTTGGCCTTGTCGTTGAGATAGGTCACAGCGAGTTCAGCGCCGAGTGCGCGAAACGCCTTGGCACAGCCCCAAGCGATTGAATGTTCGTTGGCGATGCCGATGATGAGCCCTCGCTTGCCTTCGAGCAGCGGGGCCTTGGCGGGTGCAATTTTCATGCGATCCTCTCCTTTTGAGCCGTGCCCCGGTTGCGCCTCGACACGATCGCCGCCGTATGGTGCGCGATCATCAGTTCCTCGTCGGTCGGCACCACCAGCAGGGCGACCCGACTTCCGGGCGTGGAGATAATCAATGCAGCGGCCGCATTGGCGGCGGGATCGAGTTCCGCGCCCAGCCAGGCAAGCTTACCGGCGATTTGCGCTCGGATCATTACGGAGTTCTCGCCGATCCCGGCCGTGAAGACGAAGGCATCGAGCCCCCCGAGCGCGGCGGCCAGCATGCCGGCGTGGAGTCCGATCCGGTAAACAAAATGGTCGATCGCAAGTTTTGCGGCCGGATGTGTGCTCGTTTCCAGTTCACGCATGTCATTGCTGATCGCGGACATGCCCTTGAGGCCGCTGTCGCGATACAGCAGATCTTCGACGGCCTCGGGCGACATCCCTTTCTGCTGAATGAGGTAAAGCACGACGCCAGCGTCGAGTTGACCGGGCCGCGTCCCCATCGGCAGCCCGTCGAGCGCCGTAAAGCCCATGGTGCTTTCGATGCTGCGGCCGTTCGCAATGGCACACATCGAAGCGCCGCTGCCGAGATGGGCGACGATGACGCGTCCACCCGCGATTTGCGGTGCGACGGTTCGCAACCGCTCGGCGATATATTCGTAGGACAGGCCGTGGAATCCATAGCGCCGCACCCCCTCGGCGTAGAAGCGCTCAGGGATAGCGAAATGATCGGCCACGGGCCCGTGGCCACGATGAAACGCGGTATCGAAACAGGCGACCTGCGGCAGTTCCGGGAAGCGCGCCAAAATCGTGCGGATCGGCGCGAGATTGTTGGGCTGATGCAGCGGCGCCAGCGGAATATAGCGCTCAAGCTTGGCCAGCACAGCGCTGTCGATGCGGATTGGCTGGTCGTAATCCGGGCCGCCGTGGACGACACGATGACCGACCGCCAGAAGATCGAGCTTCTGCGTTTCACGCAACCAGGTTCCGACCGCCTGGATAGCGGCCGGCACGTCCGGAATCGCTTCGGCCTCAAATGTGCGGTCGATGAGCGAGGCTCCGCCGGCACCGTCGGCACGCAGCCGCGGCCGTGCCCCGACGCCGTCCATCTGCCCCTTGATCAGCCGCTTAAGGCCACCCCCTTCATGGGCGTCGTAGACCTGGAATTTCACGCTCGACGAGCCGGCATTGATGACGAGGATCGTGTCCATGTCACGCCGCCGGTACGGCCGCTATCCGCCGCCGCGCGTCGGCATAGAGTACCGCTACCGCACAGGACGCCATGCGGGCGCGAACCAAATCCGCGCGCGAGGTCAGGATAATCGGCACCCGTGCGCCGAGCACGATGCCGGCCGCATCGGCCTTGGCCAGGAAGGTGAGGTTCTTGGCCAACATGTTGCCGGCCTCGAGATCGGGTACGACCAGGATTTGCGCGTGGCCGGCAACCGCCGACGTGATGCCTTTGATCCGCGCTGCCTCCGGGTCGATCGCATTGTCGAAGGCAAGCGGACCGTCGAGAATTCCTCCGGTAATTTGCCCGCGCTCCGCCATCTTGCACAGCGCCGCCGCCTCGATGGTCGATGGAATTTTCGATGTCACTGTCTCAACGGCAGAGAGGATCGCGACCCGCGGCGTCCCGAGTCCGACCTGCGTGAACAGATCGATGGCATTTTGCACAATGTCGCGCTTGGTATCGAGGTCGGGAAAAATATTGATGGCGGCATCCGTGATGAACAGCGTCTCTGCATAGGTCGGGACGTCCATGACGAAGACGTGGCTGATACGCCGCCCGGTTCGCAACCCGGTCGCGCCGGACGTTACCTGACGCATCAACTCATCGGTATGCAGGCTGCCTTTCATCAACAGTTCGCCCTTGGACTCGCGGATCAAGGCAACGCCGCGCGCGGCCGCGTCGTCGCTGTGCGCGGCATCGATGATGGCATAGCGGCTAATATCGAGGCCGAACTCGCGCGCTACCGCGGCGATCTTCGCTTTCGGCCCCACCAGCGTCGGAATGATCAGGCCAGCTTCAGCCGCTTCCACGGCGCCGCGCAATGAGCTTTCGTCGCACGGGTGCACGACGATCGTCGTAGCCGCCGGAACTTGCATGGCCTTTTGAATGAGCCGCTCATATTTCGATTGGGCCGGAGCCGACGGTTGCGCCAGCGCACTCAGCGCAACCATAGGGCTTAGGCCGAAATCTTGTTCATCCATGTTCCGATACTCACCGTTTTGAGGGTGGTCGCCGGGCAGAGCCGCTGCATCATGAGGCCTTTGGGTGCAATTCGGCTTGTCCGGTCGTGCGAAACGGAAACTGCCGGACTGCTTCGGCTGCCCCGCGCTCGACCCCGAACAGCCGTCCGATTCGCGCTCTTCGTTCGGCCTCCTCGGGCGATTGCGCCCCTGTCGCGGCGAGGATTTGCAGCGGGTGCGTCGCGGTCGGATCGACACCGCAAGCGGCCTGCAGCGCGGGTGATCCATAGGTCCAAAGGAACGTCTGCTCGGCCATCATGTCGCGCCAGTCGCGCCACGCGTCGAGTGACTGTGCGATCTGCGAGGAGACGTGTTCCTGCATGGCGACGAACAGATTGTCCTTCGCGGCGGGGCTGCGATGCTCGCGCACCCACCGCGCCATCGGCCCCACCGGTGCCATGAACGGATTGGCATCGCTGAACAGTTCGTATTGCAGCCGCAACGGATGGCATCGATGCATCAACACTGCGGTTGTATCGGTGGTCAGGGCACGGACGACCGGCTGGGCGAAAATCCGATAGAGCGCGAGATTGGCCTCCGAGACGCACGCCGCGGCCGCAAAGCGCCGTTCGTCTTCGGGCGCGTTGCCTCCAAGCGCGCGGATGTCATCGAGTGTCCGCATCTCGCACCGCATTACCCAATCCCCGGTCACGAGATCGGGATTTGCGGTGGCGTCGCTCTTCCCCTCGAATACCGCTTCATAGAGGCCCGGCGGAAGCGTATCGATGAGGTCGATATTGCTGGAGAATTCCCCGTGCTCCTTGCGCGCCACACCGCCGGAAACGAAGATGCCGAGGTGGCCGACCTTGTCGTGAATTGTGTACACGATAGTCTGGCCGTGGGACCTAATCGCCTCGACATCGTCATAGAGATCGAGAATCCACCCCAGCGCCTGCTGCGGCGGCGTGATGTTGTCTCCCTGTGAACAGAACACCACGATCGGCGAACGAATGGTACGCAGGTCGATAGCCGCGCCACCCGAGGTGCGGATCAGTCCGGCTGCTAGCCTGTTGCCGACGAACAACTCGTTGAACGATGAACTGAATCTCTTCGGCGTTGAGGTTGACATGGCCGCCCCACCAGCGCTCGAAGCCGAGATAACGTTCCGCCTCGGTATCGACCTTTGCATACAGGTTATATTGCTTGCTCCACAGCGTGTTCGCGGGGTTTAGATTTTCGAAATTCTGCACCAACCAGGCACCATCGAACTTGCCGCCGCCGAGATCAGCCATGAGCGCGGCGAGCCAGCTGCCGCCGAGAAGGCCGCCAGAATACCGCATCGGGTTTTGGCCGCGCACGCCGGCCCAATAGGACAGCGGGGATCCCGCCAAGATGATCGGACCGAACAGCTCTGGACGCGCGGCCGCCAGTATCATGACCGCCCAGCCGGCCTGGCAATTGCCGATGACGCAGGGTTTTCCGTCCGCCGCGGGGTGCAACGCCGAGACCTTTTCCAGAAAGGACGCTTCGGCCCGCGCAATATCCTCGATGGTCTGGCCGGGCATGGGATCGGGCAGGAACCCGATGAAATAGCAGGGATGGCCGGCCTTGAGGGCGACCCCGATTTCGCTGTCGGATTTGAACCCGCCGATGCCCGGTCCGTGGCCCGCACGCGGATCGACGGTGACGAACGGACGGCGCGTCTGATCGATCGTGGTGCCTTGCGGCGGAATGACGCGAACGAGCACGTAGTTCACGGGCCGGGCGAAGGTGCGGCCGTCAAGCAAAAGCTCGACCTGGTAGTCCAGCACATGCGGAGCGATTTCGACGAGATGTTCACGGTAGGCGTTACCCCGTTCGCGCATTACATCCCAAAACAGGATGCTCCGCTGCGCGGCGTCGATCCAGTATTCGGATGCGGCGGTGAACGCGCCGAAAGGAAACGCAGATCGGGCATCGCCCGGTTGGGGCTGGTTCGAAGGCATGCGGCAACTCCCCTCCTGCTCTGACACCATATGGGTTGCGATTTTAGGTAGCAGCTTTACCGCTCATGCAGAGATAGTCGCTCCGTGCTTCGGTCAAAAACATAGGATCCAAAAACCACAATATGACAGATTTTGTTACAGACATAATTCGATCGATGGAAATGAATAATGCGCGCCTATATGGCACCGCCAATGGCTAAGTCATCAGATTGGCTCCTGCCAGTTGGCAGCTAAGAGCACCCGCGTCCATTGATTGCGTTTCTGATTGGATCAACATATGTTTTTCAACATACATCAGATCCAGCGGGTTGTGTTGACAAAAATCAAAGTGTCTCGTCGGGAGACTGCCGAGCCCATGGCTGCGAATTCGATCCAAAGAGCCGCCGGCCGCGAATCCGGCACCCTCGGATCGTTCTGTCGAACCGCCGATTGTCAAGGATGGCGCCGCCCGCGGCATGTTGCTATCATCAATCACGGACATCACGGTCGCATCGGCTGTGCGCAAGAAGATCGGTCGGGAAGAAGATCGGTCGGGACCGACGCCATCAACCGGGAGAAAATCATGTCGAGGACGAAATTGCTCGCAGCGGCCGCGGGGCTGGCGGTTGCGCTGACCCAATATGGTCACGACGGGGCCCACGCCCAGACCCGCAGCACGCTCGACATCTATGTGATCGATGTCGAGGGCGGCAATGCCACGCTGTTCGTTGCCCCGTCGGGCGAATCGCTCCTGATCGACACCGGCAACGTGGCGCCCGATGCGGCGATCCGGGATTCCGGGCGCATCATGGATGCCATCAAGGATGCCGGGCTCACCCGCATCGACAATTTGATCATCACCCACTGGCACGGCGATCACTATGGCGGCCTTGCCGAACTCGCCAAGCGCATCCCGATCCGGAATTTCATCGACCATGGGCCGAACCTGCAGCCGAACCCGGCGGTCGACGAATTCCTCGCCAAAACCTACGCACAGCTGATCGCCAACGCCAAGCACACGGTCGCGAAGCCGGGCGACAAGATACCGGTTGCCGGCATCGACGTGCAGGTCGTGGCGGCGGCCGGAGAGACCATCCAGACCCCGGTGGCCGGCGCCGGCGCCCCCAATCCGTATTGCGCGAACTTCAAGCCGGCGCAGAGCAATGCCGAGGATCCGGCGTCGGTCGCGATCTACGTTACCTTCGGCAAGTTCCGCACCGTCCATCTCGGCGACCTGACCAAGAACAAGGAATTCCAGCTGATGTGCCCGGTCAACCGGATCGGGCCGATCGACCTGTTCTTGGGCTTGCATCATGGCCAAAACTCCTCGAATTCCGAGGTGATGATCCACGCCACCCATCCGCGCGTCGCGATCATGAACAACGGCACCCGCAAGGGCGGCGAGCCGGATTCCATGCAGGTGATCCATTCCTCGCCGGGCCTGGAAGATCTCTGGCAGATGCACTTTTCGCAGCTGAGCGGGCAGGAATATACCGTGCCCGGCATGTTCATCGCCAACCTGCTCGACGCTCCCTCCGCCGCCATGCCGGTGGCGCCGATCGCGGCACCTGCCCCCGGCCCCAGCGCTCCGCCGCCCCCGGCCCATAACGGGGCGGCGCATTGGATCAAGGCGACGGCGAAGGCCGATGGGACCTTCACCGTCACCAACACGCGCAACGGCTTTGCCAAGACGTATGTGCCTGCAGGCGGCTCGAACTGAGCGCTGGGGATCGATCATCGCGTCGATTGGCGCACTGAGAGGCGCGACGATGTAACTCCCTCCTCAGCAAGCGGGGGAGGGGACGCCCACAACCAGCAAACGGGAGGACAACATGACCAGGTTCGTTATCGCAGCCGCCGTCGCGACGGCCGGTCTTGATCGCCGTAGCCGCTCTGGCGCAGACGCCGGCGCCGCCGAGGTTCCAGAACAACCGGTATTTCTCGGCACCGCTGGAGAAAGACCCTTCGCGCGAAGTGGGCATGCAATCCGTCACCGCACCGCCGGGCTCCGGAAACCAGTTCCATCGCCACCCCGGCGACCAGTGGACCGCGGTGCAGGAAGGTGAGATCACCTTCACCGTGAAGGGGCAGCCGCCGGTGGTGCTCAAGGCCGGCGACAGCAATTATGTTCCGCGCGGTACCATCCATCGGCAGCAGAATCTGAGCGACAAGCCGGCCCGCTATGTCGAGATGCGGATTTTCGACAAGGGCAAGCCGGCCGCCGAACAAGTGCCGGAATAGGTCACAGGCCGCACTTGTTCCGGTGCCCGGCGCCGTTTCGCAGCGAAGATGCGCGTGGCGCGTGCGGCCGTGTCAGACCGAGGCGCACCATTCGACCTTGATCACCCCGGCCTCGCCGGCCAAAACTCCAAGCAACGGCGGCGGCGTCGCATCCCGCCGCGCCGGTGTATGGTGAACCTTGAACCGCAGTTCCCGCCACTCGTCGGCCGGTATCCGTGATACGGTATTGGCGACGATCGACAATCCGGCGTCGCCGATGCGGCGACGGATTTCAGCATCTGCCGGCGCATCCCGGTTGAGAGCAATGACGAGCGTCGCCGTGCGCTGCCGCGGTACCCGATGCTCGATCCAGTCCAGTGGCTCCAGCGCGATGAGCCCGAGCGCGCTCGCCGCGATGCCGATCCCGTTCTGACCGCCGCCGAAACAGAGCCCGATGACCGTCGCGAGCCACAAAGTCGCCGCGGTGGTGACTCCGGTGGCGAATTCGCCGCGCCGCAAGCACCGCCCCTCCGCCGATGAATCCCACGCCTGTCAAGATGCCGAGCGGCAGCCTCATCAAGTCGTTCATGACAAAGGAGTCGCTGGATCGGCCGGCGGTCGGGAGCAGCAAATTTACTTGGATCATCGCGACCGCGGCCGCCAGGGTGACAAGCAGAGTCGTGCGCATTCCGGCAGCCTTTCCGTCTTCGGTGCGATTGAATCCGAGAGCGAGGCCCGCCGCTGTGGCCAATGCGAGCCGGAGCGAGATTTCAGCCCATCCAAGTGACGTTGACATGCCTGTCATGCCTGTCATGCCTGCTTTCCTGATGCCTTTTGGAGCGACAACCGTTCGGCGGGACAGGCCCTTCCCGGGGTGACTGAAGTGCGCCCCGACGCCGCGGCAACAATCTATAATCGGTGCATCGGCAGGGTGGCCAAAGCAGAGCAGGGAGGGTCAGGAAGGGTGGGCCGGGCTGGCGGAACCGCGGCGACCGCGATAGGTTCTGTCCCCCGCCTCATCCGGGATCGCCATGAGACCTCCGTCATGCCCCACCACCACATCATCGTCGAAACCAAAGGCCGGGTCGGTGTCATCCGCCTCAATCGGCCTCAGGCCCTCAATGCCCTCAATGCGGCGTTGGTGGCCGAACTGGCCGGCGCCGTCGATACCTTCGAGGCCGATGGTGCCATTGGCTGCATGGTGATCACCGGTTCCGAAAAAGCCTTTGCGGCCGGCGCCGATATCAAGGAAATGGCATCAAAGTCCTATATGGATGCCTTCATGGGCAATTTCGCCGCGACCTGGGATCGCGTCGCCCATGCCCGCAAACCGGTGATCGCGGCGGTCGCGGGCTTCGCGCTCGGCGGCGGTTGCGAACTCGCCATGCAGTGCGATATGATCATCGCGGCCGATACGGCGCGGTTCGGCCAGCCGGAGATCAAGCTTGGGATCATTCCGGGCATCGGCGGTACCCAGCGCCTGGTCCGCGCGGTCGGCAAGGCCAAGGCGATGGACCTGATCCTTACCGGCCGGATGATGGATGCCGCCGAGGCCGAACGCAGCGGGCTAGTGGCGCGCGTGGTGCCGGCGGCCGAATTGATCACCGAGGCGATGAAGACCGCCGACGCCATCGCGGCGATGTCGCTTCCCTCCGTCATGGTGGCCAAGGAAGCCGTGAACCGAGCCTTCGAGGTCTCGCTCGCCGAAGGCGTGGCGTTCGAGCGCCGCGTGTTCCACGCCCTGTTCGCCACCGAGGACCAGAAAGAAGGCATGGCCGCCTTCGTGGAGAAGCGCTCCCCGCAGTTCCGCAACCGGTAGGCCATCATGCGGGGCTCGGCGCGGCAGCGCGGCACGCGAAGCGCTTCAATGCGATGATCTGAGCCGTTCCGCGTCGCACGTCGACCGCTCGCGATCGTCGAGCGCGCGAATGATTTTTGCCGCAATCATGGTGCGGTTCTGTAAAAGGCCGGCGTCCGCTACACGGTGCCGCCCGGATCAGCTCAAGGCCATCGCCAGGTTTCGTCGCTGCCGGTTGCTGTGCATCCCCCAATGCGAGGTGATTTTCCCCACCCGACGCGTGGTTCTCAAATCGCCAGCGCGCGCTTGAGCGCCGCCTCGTCGAGGTCGGCGCGGGTGCTGGCATAGACCACCTGGCCGCGGTCCATGACGGCGAAATGGTCGCCGAGTTCGCGGGCGAAATCGAGATATTGCTCCACCAGCACGATGGCCATGTCGCCGAGGCCGCGCAGATACGTGATGGCGCGGCCGATGTCCTTGATGATGGACGGCTGGATGCCCTCGGTCGGCTCGTCGAGGAGCAGGAGACGCGGGCGCATCACCAGGGCGCGGCCGATGGCAAGCTGCTGCTGCTGGCCGCCGGAGAGATCGCCGCCGCGCCGCCGCAGCATCCCGTCGAGCACCGGAAACAGCGAGAACACCACGTCGGGGATCGAGCGATCGTCGCGCTTGAGCGGGGCAAAGCCGGTCTGCAAATTTTCCTCCACGGTCAGCAGCGGAAAGATTTCGCGGCCCTGCGGCACATAGGCGATACCGCGGCGCGCGCGTTCGGAGGTGCGAAGCTGGGTGATATCCTGGTTTTCCCAGATGATAGTGCCCCGGCTCACCGGATGCTGGCCGACCAGCGCCCGCAACAGGCTCGACTTGCCGACGCCGTTGCGCCCGAGCACGCAGGTCACGGTACCGGGCGCGGCGTGGAGCGAGATGCCGCGCAGCGCTTGGGCGGCGCCGTAATGCAGGTCGATGGCGTTGACGTCGAGCATTGTTTTACCCATTTGGTTCGGACGCGTAGGGTGGGCAAAATCGCCTTGCCCTGCGCAAAGTCTGGCGTGGACGCTTCCGGCGATTTTGCCCACGCGGTCGGGCTCTTCCGTGGCGTCCCAGGTCGGCCGCGCGGTAAAGACGCGTATTCGCGCCGTGCGCACTTTCGGCGCCGCCGGTGGGCAAAGGCGCGAGAGTTCGATGATCCCTCTTTGGGCCATACCTGGCGCCTTTGCCCACCCTACGATGCCGCGCTTCGCAATGACCGAAACAAGGTCTACCGCCCCAAATACACTTCGATCACCCGCTCGTTTTCCGAAACCTGATCGATCGAGCCCTCGGCGATCACGCTGCCCTCGTGCAGCACCGTCACCTTGACGCCGAGTTCGCGCACGAACGTCATGTCATGCTCGACCACCACCACGGTACGGTCGCGGTTGATCTCCTTGAGCAGTTCCGCGGTCTGGTGAGTTTCCGCGTCGGTCATGCCGGCGACCGGCTCGTCGACCAGGAGCAACTTCGGCTCCTGCGCCAGCAGCATGCCGATTTCGAGCCATTGCTTCTGCCCGTGCGACAGGCTGCCGGCGACGCGGGAGCGTAGCGCCCCGAGCCGGATGGTGGCGAACAGGCGGTCGATCCGCTCATCCTCCTCGGCGCTGTCGCGCCAGAACAGGGTAGCGCGGGCGCGGCGGTCGGCCTTCAGGGCAAGACGGAGATTGTCCTCCACCGTCTGGCTTTCGAACACGGTGGGTTTTTGGAACTTGCGGCCGATTTCGAGTTCGGCGATATCGCTTTCGCCGAGATCGGTCAGCCGGTATTGACCGTCGAACAGCACGTCGCCATTTTGCGGCCGGGTCTTGCCGGTCACGACGTCCATCATGGTGGTTTTGCCGGCGCCGTTAGGGCCGATAATGGCGCGCATTTCGCCGGGATCGATGGTGAACGACAACGCGTTGAGCGCGCGAAATCCGTCGAACGAGACGGTGACGCCGTCGAGATAAAGCAGCGCGGAGGTGGTGCGGGCATCCATCGCGCTTACTCCGCCGGTGCCGGTTCGACGGCCGGCTCGGGATCGGGATCCGGGGTGCCGGCACCGTGGCGTTGCCACCACCAATGCTGGATGGTGCCGACGATGCCGCGCGGCAAAAACAAGGTGACGCCGACGAACAGGCCGCCGAGCACGAACAGCCAGTAGGGGGCGAGGAAGCCCGAGGTGAAATAGGTCTTGCCGTAATTGACCACGACGGCGCCAAGGATCGCGCCGGTGAGGGTGCCGCGGCCGCCGACCGCCACCCAGATCACCTCCTCGATGGAATTCGCCGGCGCGAATTCGCTCGGATTGATGATGCCGACCTGCGGCACGTACAGCGCGCCGGCGACGCCGGCCATGCAGGCCGACAGCGTGAAGACCAGGAGCTTATAGGACTCCACCCTGTAGCCCAGAAAGCGCGTGCGCGATTCGGCGTCGCGGATGGCGACCAGCACCTTGCCGAATTTCGATCGGACGATGCCCCGGCACAGCATCAGCGCCGCCGCCAGCACCACACAGGTGATGGCGAACAGCGCGCCACGGGTGCCGGCTGCCTGGACATTGAAACCAAGAATATCCTTGAAGTCGGTAAGCCCGTTATTGCCGCCGAAACCGAAATTATTGCGGAAGAAACCCAGCATCAGCGCGAAGGTCAGCGCCTGGGTGATGATCGAGAAATACACGCCCGTCACACGGCTGCGGAATGCGAACCAGCCGAACACGAAGGCGAGCAGGCCGGGCGCCAGCAGCACCATCATGAGCGCGTAAGGAAACCAGTTGAAGCCGTACCAGTAGAACGGCAGCTGGTCCCAGTTCAGGAACACCATGAAGTCGGGCAGGATGGGATTCGCATAGACGCCGCGGGTGCCGATCTGGCGCATCAGATACATGCCCATGGCGTAGCCGCCGAGCGCGAAGAAAGCGCCGTGGCCCAGCGAGAGTATGCCGCAAAAGCCCCAGATCAGGTCGATGGCGAGCGCCAGCAGGGCGTAGCAGGCATATTTGCCCCACAGCGACACGATGTAGGTCGGCACCTGGAACACCGAGTCCGGCGGCAGCAGGTTGAGCAGCGGCACCGCCACCCCCAGCCCAAGAATGATGAGAATGAAGGCGGCGGTGGTCCGGTCGAACCCGCGGGCGAACAGCCGTATCATGCTTCCACCGCCCGGCCCTTGAGCGCGAACAGGCCGCGCGGGCGCTTCTGGATGAACAGGATCAGCAGCACCAGGATCACGATCTTGCCGAGCACGGCACCGGCGAGCGGCTCCAGGAATTTGTTGGCGATGCCCAGCGTCATCGCGGCGACCAAGGTACCCCACAAATTGCCGACGCCGCCGAATACCACGACCATGAACGAATCGATGATGTAGCCCTGGCCGAGATTGGGGCTCACATTGTCGATCTGCGACAGCGCCACGCCCGCAATGCCGGCGATGCCGGAGCCGAGGCCGAAGGTGAGGGCGTCGATGCGGGCGGTGCGGATGCCCATCGCAGCGGCCATCGACCGGTTCTGCGTCACGGCGCGCATTTCAAGCCCCAGCCGGGTGAACCGCAGCATGCCCAGCAGCGCGACGAACACCGCAAGCGCGAAGCAGATGATCCACAGGCGGTTATAGGTGATGTTGAGATGACCGATCTCAAACGTGCCGCTCATCCAGGACGGGTTTGAAACCTCGCGATTGGTCGGCCCGAAAATCGTGCGGACGGTCTGCTGCAGGATCAGCGAAATGCCCCAAGTGGCGAGCAAGGTTTCGAGCGGACGGCCGTACAGGAAACGGATCACGCCGCGCTCGATCAGGATGCCGATCAGGCCGGCGACCACAAAGGCGGCCGGCACCGCGATGACCAGCGACAATTCAAGCAGGTTCGGATAGGCCGCGAAGGTCGTGCGCGCCAGCTCCTGGATCACGAAGGTCGTATAGGCCCCGATCATCACCATTTCGCCATGGGCCATGTTGATGACCCCCATGACGCCGAACGTGATGGCAAGCCCGATTGCGGCGAGCAGCAGCACCGAGCCGAGCGACAGCCCGTACCAGGCGTTTTGCGCCAGTTCCCAGACGGCAAGCTCGCGCGTCATGACGGCGACCGCCCGCGCCGCCGCGGCCGTCACGGCCGCCGGCGCATCCGCCGGCAAGTCCTGCAACAGCGCGACCGAATCCTGGTCGCCCCGCGCCTCGATCACCGCAACGGCCGCGAGCTTGTCGGCTTCCTTCGCATCGTCCGCATTGAGAATGATGGCGGCCCGCGCCTCGTCGAGCGCGCGCTTGACGCGCGGATTGGTCTCCTTGGCGAGCGCCGCCTCGATCGCGGGCAGCACATTGGTTTCGCGCGACTTGAACACCGCCTGGGCGGCTTCATAGCGCTTGGCCGGGTCGGGCGACGAAAGCGTGAGGCCGCCGATGGCCGCATCGATGGCACGCCGCACCCGGTTGTTGATCCCGACGGTATCGATATCGGCGGGCCCATTGCCCGCGACCGGCGCATTGGTGGCGGCATCGAACAGCCGGCCGGATGCGTCCTTGATGAAGACCTTCTTTTCTGCCGCGCTGTAAAACAGCCGGCTATCCTGAAGGGCCTCGAGAATAGCGGCCGCGCGCGGATCGCCGCTGGCCGCGACCGCGGTGATGCCCTCCTCGATGTCGGCGTAGTCGTCGGACGCAAAATGCGCGACGGCCTCCTCAAGCCCCGCAGCATGGAGCGGCGCCGCCATCATAAGGATCGCTATGGCTAGAAAAGCGGCGAACCATCCACGTGTGTGGAAGCCGCCTCCATGGACCTGCATCGTTGAACTGTCCCGAAATGCGTCGCGCCAGCGGATCGATTTGCGCGTACGTGCCTCATTTCACGCGGCACCATAGGCAAGGCCGATGCCAGGCGGTCTGTTTAGTTCTGATGCGCTAAGGGATCAATCGGCGGCGTGTGGACCGCGGTGGCTCGTCCGGCCCGACCATCGCGCAAAAAGCGCGAGAAACCGCTTGGGAAGGCGCGCGATTACAAAAAGAGCCCGGATGTACTCCGGGCTCGGCTTGACGACCGCCGTTGATGTCACCGCATCACGGCGGGACTCAGCTTCGGGCGTACGGTCACGAAGAACCGCCGCACTTCTTCGTAACCTTGTTGTAGTTCCCGCACTTGAGCGAGACCCAATCGGCCTCGAGGTCCTTCGAATCGGGCAGGTAGTTCGACCAAGCGTCGCCCGGAACGAGGCCCGGCGTCTTGAACACCACGCTGAATTGGCCGTCGCCCTTGATCTCGCCGATGAACACCGGCTTGGTTATATGATGGTTCGGCAGCATCTTGGACATGCCGCCCGTGAGGTTGGGCACTTCGATGCCGGGCAATGCGTCGATCACCTTGTCGGGATCGGTGGACTTTACCTTCTCGACCGCCTTGACCCACATGTTGAAGCCGATGACATGGGCTTCCATCGGGTCGTTGGTGGTGCGCTTGGGATTATTGGTGAAGGCGTGCCACTTCTTGATGAAGTCCTCGTTGGATTTGTTCCGGATCGACTTCGAAATAGTTCCAGGCCGCGAGATGGCCGATCAGCGGCTTGGTGTCGATGCCGGCCAGTTCCTCCTCGCCGACCGAGAACGCCACCACCGGGATGTCCTTGGCCTTGACGCCCTGGTTGCCGAGTTCCTTGTAGAACGGCACGTTGGCGTCGCCGTTGATGGTGGAGACGACCGCGGTCTTCTTGCCCTGCGAGCCGAATTTTTTGATCTCAGCAACGCGGGTCTGCCAATCGGCGTGGCCGAACGGCGTGTAATTGATCGAGATGTCCTCGTCCTTGACGCCCTTGGACTTGAGGTAGGCTTCGAGAATCTTGTTGGTGGTGCGCGGATAGACGTAGTCGGTGCCTTCCAGCACCCAGCGCTTCACCTTCTCGTCCTTCATCAGATAGTCGACCGCCGGAATCGCCTGCTGGTTCGGGGCGGCGCCGGTGTAGAATACGTTGCGCTCGCTCTCCTCGCCTTCGTACTGCACCGGATAGAACAGGATGCTATCGAGTTCCTTGAACACCGGCAGCACCGATTTGCGCGACACCGAGGTCCAGCAGCCGAACACGACCGCGACCTTGTCCTTGCTGATCAGCTCGCGCGCCTTTTCGGCGAACAGCGGCCAGTTCGAGGCCGGATCGACTACCACCGGTTCGAGCTTCTTGCCGAGCAGACCGCCCTTCTTGTTCTGCTCATCGATGAGCATCAGCATGACGTCCTTCAAGGTCGTTTCGCTGATCGCCATCGTGCCGGACAGCGAGTGCAGAATGCCGACCTTGATGGTTTCTTGAGCTTTGGCGGGGATCGCCAGCGCGACACCCGCAGCGAGCGCCGCTGCGGCGGCAAGCCGGCTCAAGGATATCGGTCCTCGGCCGACCGCGTGGTCAGAATTGAGCATCTCCAGGTCCTTTGTTGACGCCATACCATTGACGCGAGCGAACCCCTCGGCAGTGTTCGCTCTCGCTGCGATTCGAGCAAGGACTATGCCAGGGTGGGGACCTTGGATTCTGTCGCGGAAAATCGATCAATCTCTAAGCAGATGATGATGAGTTAGGCAATATGATCAATAATTATGCGCTCATGTCACGGGCGCCGGTCATGCCGCCACTTCGTCCGGTGATTGCGCCAAGCCGGTCCCGATCATCGAATCGCGGGTGACCAGGCCGGCGAGCCGTTCCTCGCTCCAGCCCTCGGTGCCGGCAGGTCGCATCGGCACCACCAGGTAGCGTGTCTCCGCCGTCGAATCCCAAACCCGGATTTCGGTGTCGGCCGGCAGGGTCACGCCGAATTCTGCCAGCACGCCGCGCGGATCGATGACCGCGCGGGAGCGATAGGGCGCCGACTTATACCAGACCGGTGGCAGGCCGAGCATATCCCACGGATAGCAGGAGCACAGCGTGCAGACGACCATGTTATGCCGCTGCGGCGTATTCTCGACCGCGATCAGGTGGGTCGCGCGCCCCTCATGCCCGGCCGCGGCGACCGCGGCGGTGGCATCGGCGAGGAGGCGGCGCTTGAAATCCGGATCGGCCCAGGCCTTGGCGACGATGCGCGCTCCGATATGGGGGCCGATTTTGGTCTCGTAGGCGTCGATGATGGCATCGAGCGCCTTCGGGTCCACATAGCCCTTCTGGGTCAAAATGGTCTCGAGGGCACGGACCCGCAATTCCATCTCGCCCAGCTCGGAGCCGACGTGGATCATGGTCATGATCGTGGTGGTGCGGATGGATAATCATACGAAGCGACCGCCCGGCATTTGGCCCGCAGCTGCCGTGATTGGCAGCTTCGACCGCGCTATAGATAATCCAATCGGCGGACACTTGCCCGAAAATATCGCTGGCACTTGATCCGGCTGCGAACTGTTTACGGTCTTGGCACGGGGCATTCCGCAGGAGGCGAGTTGCATGACCACATTCTCCCTCCAACTTGCAATTCTCCCGCCGCCACAGCGGCGGCTGTGGGACGAACTCGGGAACGTTCCGGTGGATTTCGTGCTGTACGATGGCACCGCGATCGCGCTGCATCTCGGGCACCGCAACTCCGAAGACTTCGCCTTTTTCGGAGACCGTCACTTCGATCCCAGGGAACTCCTGGAATTACCTTTCCTGACCGGCGCGCGCATCACCCAGGTCGAACCGAACACGTTGACGGCCATTATCGATCGCGGCGGCGCGGTCAAGGTTTCATTTTTCGGTCTGCCGGAAATTCCGCAACTCTCGCCCCCGCGGCGTGCGCCCGACAACCATATCCAGATTGCCTCCCTGCTTGATCTCGCCGGCACGAAGGCATCCGTCGTGCAAGTGCGCGCCGAAGCCAAGGACTACATCGACATGGATGCACTGATCACGACCGCCGGAATCGGCCTGCCGGCGGCGCTGACCGCGGCGCGCGCGATCTATGGATCGCAGTTCAATCCCCAAAGCACCCTCAAGGCGCTGTCCTATTTTGGCGACGGCAATCTGCCACATCTGCCCGAAGCGTTGAAGGCGCGACTGGCCCAGGCGGCGCGGGAGGTCGATCTCGCCCGACTGCCCGACCTCGCAGCGCTCACGGTTCGTGCAGCCACGTGCAGCGGCGCTCCATGAAGCCAATCCCGCTCAATCCGGAGACCGAAGCGCTGGCACGGCGCATCGTGTGGTTCGAGCCGCCCGCGCAGGCCCTCGCCGACCCGGTGCGGTTCATGGCCTACGCCATGCGCTATGCGCTGCACGAGGATATGCAGATAATCCGCCGCTACGTGTCGGACGACGATTTCCGCGAGGCGTTGGACCGTGCGCCGCCGGGCATCATCGATCCACGCTCTTGGGCCTACTGGAATTCCAAGTTCGGCCGTTTTCCCCCGCCGCCGCTGCCGATACGCCGGTTTTCGCCGTAGGCCCTGACCGCCGAAGCGGCGATACTCCGGCTCAAGAATGCAAAACGGACCGCAGGGGGGCCTGCGGTCCGCAACATTTCGCGGAAAATATTACCGCTAGATCGTCGTTTACTTCATGCCCTTGAAGGCAAGCTTCTGCATGCCCTTGCCGGTATTGGCGACGTAGATGTTGCCCCTGGCGTCGGTGTTGATCAGGTGGCCGCCGCCCTTCATGCCGGGCACGTTGATCTTGCCGAGGATGGCCAGAGTCTTGCGATCGACGATCGCGATATCGTCGCCGTCGCCGACATAGAGGAATTGCTGGTCCGGGTCCGGCGACAGCGCAACCGAACGGGCGAACAGCGTGTCGCCCTTGATCAGCTGCTTGATGAACTTGCCGTCATTGGTGAACATCTGCACCCGGCGGTTCTCGCGGTCGGCCACGTAGACGAGGCCGTCATGGGCGACGCGGATCGAATGTACGATTGAGAGCTGCTGCGGCCCCGGATTGGTGAAGTCGGTGCGGCGAACGACATCGCAGTGATCGTCATCCACCGGCTTGTTGGCGAACGCGCCCCACATGCGCTTGAAGGCGCCGGTGTCGGCGTCGAACACGATGACGCGGTGGTTGCCATAGCCGTCGGCCACGAACAGTTCGTTGGTCGGCGCGTAGTATTGCTCGTCGGCTGGACGATGCAGGTTCACCGTGTCGGCGTTGCCCTTGCTCTGGTTGCTGTGGCCGATCTGCATGACGAACCGGCCGTCCTGCGTGAACTTCAGCAGCTGGTCGTCGGCCACCGGCTTGAGGTTCGCCAAACCGTTAGTCGGGCAGTTGTTGCCGCCGAGCCAGACGAAGCCTTTGCTGTCGATATAGATGCCGTGCTCGCGCTGCGGCCACTCATAGCCTTGGCCTTCGCCGCCCCAGGCCCGGATGAAATTGCCGTCGACATCGAACACCATGACGGGCGGCGCCGCCTTCTTGAGGTCTTCGCCCTTCAGGGTGCGCGGGCGATGGATGAGCCAGATGTTGCCGAGAGCGTCGGTGGTGAAGCTCGACACGTCGCCGACCTTCCACTGCGGCGGCACTTTTGGCCAATCCTTGACGAATTCGAAGGTCGGGAGCGGGCGGGGCGCCTGGGCGCTTGACGGCGAAGCGAACGCGACCGCCATGCCGGCCGCAAGCAGGACCGCGAGACTGACGTTGCGATGTTTCATGGTGTTCCTCTGCTGTTGGGCGTTTTCTGCAGTGTTCAAAGACGTGCCGCCTGAGGCCGTCCGTGGGATAAACTATCAGTTCACCGGGGCGTAGGGTGGGCAAAATCGCCTCGCGTGGCGCTAAGGCCTTGCGCGGACCCTGCCGGCGATTTTGCCCACGCGGTCCGCCCGCGACGTCCGCTTCGTCCATTACGTCCGCGTGGGCAAAATCGCGGCCGGCCGGGCAACATCCCATCGGCCGGACCAGGCGATTGTGCCCACCCTACGGGGCTTCTCAGCGCGCGTCGGCGCTGCGCTGCCGCGTCGAAAGGTAGAAATAACCCACCCGGTTGTTGGGCGGCGAGCCGTACCACATGTGGCCCTCCTTATCGAGGAAGAAGTCCCGCATCCCATTGTCCGTATAGGGCATCGGATATTCCACCACCTTGCCGGTATCGGGGTCGAGGCGGCCGACCACGTCGTTATGCTCGCCGGAATACCATAGCGAATGGTCGGGCGCGATGCCGAGCGCGTAGGGCTTGGTCTCCCGGTGCGGCAACTGGAACTCTTTGAAGGTCTCCTTCTGCGGGTCGAAGCGGCCGATCCGGCTGTCCGTATACTCCGCAAACCATACGATCCCGTCGCCATCGACTTGGATGCGCCGCGGCCGCTCGCGCGTCGGCGGAATGTATTTCGTCACCTTCAGCGTGACCGGATCGACTTTGCCGATCGAGCCCGTCCGGTTCATTTCCGTGAACCAGACATTGCCCTTCGGATCGAGCGCAATGCCGTAGGCGGACGGCACCTCGGCAATGTGGGTGTAGGTTCCGGTCTTGGGATCGAAGCGGGTCAGTCCGCCGGTCAACCAGATCGAACCGTCGGGATGAATCCGGATCGTGTGCTTGCGCCAATCGTCGGGATATTCGGTGATCTTCTGGGTCGCCGGATCCCAGCGGCCAAGCTTCTTGGCGCCCGCTTCGGTGATCCAGACCGAGCCGTCCGGAGCCGGCACCGCCGAATGGATCAGCGCCGGGCCGAGGTTCGGGGCAGGGAATTCCTTGATCTCACCGGTCGCCGGCTTCAGCCGGGCGATCTTATTGGCCTGGCCGTATTCGGGAATCCAGAAATAGCCGTCTGCGTCCGGGTTGGCAGTCCACGGGAACCGGTTCGGTCCCGGCATTTCGAAATCCACGTAGACGATTTTCAGCGCCTCGTCGCTGAACTGATTCAGCGTCGCCTTGTAGCCCGGCAGGTCGGCCGGCGATTTCGGCAACGGGGAATTTTCCCCGAACATCGTGGTCAGGTAGGAAATAACGTCCTCGGCCTGCTGGTCGCTAAAGCCCTGGCGGTCGGCGAGCGAGGAGCGCATCGCCTCGCGCATGAAGCTCACGCGGTCGCGCCAGCCGTCCTCGTCGCGAATGGTCGCCGCCATCCGGGACTGGAAGCCGTGGCAGCTCATGCAGTTTTCCATCAAGGTCTTCTTGCCGCGCGCCTCGGGCAGCAGCGCGGCGCCTTGCGCGATAGTGAGGTCGCTCCAGCGCACCGGCACCGCGTTGAGGGCAAAGTCGAAACTCGCGTTCTGGTCGGCGGCGAGTTTCACGCCGGCCCGGACATCCGCCCGGTAGCCGATCGAGCGTACCCCGATCCGATAATCGCCCGCGGGCAGGTTCTCGGCGAAGTAGCGGCCTTGATTGTCGGTGAGCACGCTGACCGTCATTTTGAGGCCGGCATGGCGCGCCTGCACGAAGGCACCGCGGAACGGCGTGCCGTCCGGTCCCTTCACGGTGCCGCTGACGGTCGCGGCGTCCGCCCGCAGGGGTGCGAAGGAGGCCGCAAGAACGATGGCAAGAACTCCGAACGGAGTTGATGGCCGCATGGTGTTTCCTCGCGTGTTTGAGACGTGCCCGGCTTAACGCCAGGGGGCCCGCTGAGCAGGCGCCAACCGCGGCGCATTGGGCGCCCGGCGGGTCGCGGAGTCAAGGCGGTCGCGCGCCCGAAGCCCGTGCAGATCGGCCCGGATTGCGCAGCGATCGGAGCGGCAGGCGGACAAAGGCGCGGCCTCAAAGTACCCGGTACAAGCGCTGGTCGTAAAGATTGGCCCGCCAAGCCCGGCCGCCTTTTGCGGTGTCGGCGCGAAACTGCCGCGTGTGGGCGGCGGTTTCGTGGGCGTCGAAGGCTTTCGCATCCGGCCACGCGGCCACCACCTCATAATGGTTGATGCGCGGCGGCGGCTGCCGGTAGATGTCGTAGCGTGCCACCCCGGGCTCCTTGCGGCTCGCCTCGGCCAAGCCTTTGATCAGCGGTTCGGCGGCGGCCGCAATGGCGGGATCGCCGCCCATGAAGTCCACGTGCTCCACCAGATAAAGCGCGCCGCGCGCCGGTTCGGGCTGGGCCGGCGCGTTGGCGAAGGGCTGCAGCATGTGACGGTCCGGCGGGCTGTTGCGGATCGGTTTCAGCGCACCCTCGAATTCGCGCTTGGCGGCGCCTTTGTCGTGGGCGTCGAAGGCCGCCTGATCGGTCCAACCCTCTACGATGACGAACCGATTGGGCCGGCTTGTCTCCTGCAGAATGGTGAACTCCACATTCGCGGCTTCGCGGCGGCTTGCATCGCGGTATCGGCCGATGAGGTCCACGCCCTTGGCGACCGCGTCGGTGGCGACGTCGAGATACGTCACGGCGTAAACCGGCGCGGCTCCGGTCTGCGCCGGCGCGGCGGTGATCATCGTGGCTGCGACCAGCAGCCCCGCGGCGGCCCACCGGCCGAATGCCGGCCATGAACGCGCCGATGCGCATCTCACGAAAGACTTCATGGTTTTGCCCTCCGAATGTCGCTGCGATCAATCGATCGGCACGTAGAGGCGGTCGTCGAACGGCGAACCGAGCAGCGGCCCGACGGTGTCGCGGAATTGCCGGGCGTAAGCGGAATCCTCATACGTCTCGAACGCCTTGCGGTTAGCCCAGGCCGCCAGCAGCGTGCTGTGGCTTTGCGGCGGATCGACCGATCGCACCACGTCGTAGCGCAAATTGCCTTCGCCCTTGCGGGCGGCCTCGGCTACCGCCTTGGCAGCCGCGAGCGTGGCATCGATGCCGGGCGGGAAGACATCGAGATGCAGCTGCATGTAGACGGTGCCGCCGCCTGTCGCCGGCCGCTCGGGCCCGACCGCGATCGCCGCGTAGTTGCGGCGATCATACGGCGCGCCGCCGATCGGCTTGAGCCGGTCGCGCAACGCGGCCGTGTGGCTCGCCTTTTCATTGGCATCGTAGGCGGACTGGTCCTTCCAGGTCTCGTAGATGACGAACCGGTTGGGCCAATCTACCTCCTGCAGCAGCGTAACGCCCTGGTTGCCGGGCTGCTTGCGCGCGGCCTCGCGATATTGCCGCAGCAGGGCCACGCCCTCGGCCGTCGCCGCCGGAGCGACATCAAGACTGGTCACGCCGTAGATGGCTTTGGGGCCGGCCTGCACTTGAGCCGGCATTTGAACTTGGGCCTGGACGGCGGTTCCCGCCATGACGACGAGCAGCAGTCCCCATAGCGCCGGCATCAAGCTGCCCCGCCGGCAAGCTGCGCGGTTGCGAACGGCCTTCATGGGTGTTTCCTCCGGCATGGTCGTTCCAATTCCGCCACCGGTCACGTTCTTCCGTCCGCTCCGGGTGCGGGCACTGGTGTGGCTCGTGTACGCTACTCATATCTCACTTGCCATCGGGGCGGAATACGGAAAGGCAGTAAACGACCCGCGCGGGGAGCCTCATCCGCCGATTTGCGCCCGAACTGGGCCCGCTGCCGCCGATTTGCTCAGGAATCATAGTGGCTGAATCGCATCGAAATATGCTTTAAGCAACCACAGACGCCACCGGCGGAGATACGCCGGACGAAAATCTTTGGCCGGATTATCGTCCGCCTATCGGTGGCGATCTGGAACGGATTTGGCGCCCTTCGTCGGTGCCGTGTTGGGAGTTTGCAGTCATGCATATGCGGGATTGCAATCGCTTTAATATCTTCGTATCGGAATGGCAGCCGTCGCCTGGACGTCTTGATCCCGGCACCGTGGTTTGTGCCATCGGCGATGTGCATGGGCAGCTTGGCCATCTGTCGGCGCTGGTGGCGTGGCTCGGCGCCAACGTGCTTTGCGGCTCTGCTCAGTCCTGCCATCTCATCGCGCTTGGAGACTATGTTAACCGTGGTCCCCATGGAATCGGCGTTCTCGATTATTTGGGGCGGCTGCGGCTTCCAGGCGTCGATATCGTCCTACTGCGCGGCAATCATGAAGTTTTTCTTGAGCGTTTTTTATACGATCCCGCCTGCGATTTCGATTTTCTTGAGGAATGGATCGACAACGGTGCGACATCGACGTTCCGTGAGCTTGGCTTTGCCATCGATGCGCTTTATCGTTATCCGTTCGATACTTTGAGGGCGAAGGCCGTTGAACGCATCGGCGAGGCGGGGTTGCGTTGCCTCGGTGCGTTGCGGCTCGCACGGCGCATCGGCTCCTATGTGTTCGTGCATGCCGGCGTTCACCCGACCAAGCCTTTCGATCTTGATGATGCCGGTACGCTGACCTGGATCCGCGATCCCTTTTTGTCGGCCGCCCGATGGCCGCATGATTTTGTCGTCGTTCACGGCCACACGCCATGCGGGCCGGAGGTGAAAAAGCACCGAATTGCGTGCGATAGCGGGGCCTTTTACACCGACGTGCTCACCTGTGCCGAACTCCAAGGCGACGCGGTGCGATTCATCGCGGCGACGCCCGCCATCGATGTCAGCGCGCTCGATCGCAACTTCTATCGATCGCGAGGGCGGGTGGAAAAATGGCTTCGCGTTCAGTAGCGGGCCGCGCGACGGGCGCGGGCCGCCGCAGGCTTCCGCGGGCCTTCCGGTTGGAAACATCGCCGCCACGATCCATGGTGGCGAAATCGGACCGGGGTTCCTATCTGAATCGGCGTGTGGACCGGTCACGGGCACGGCGGCATCTGCGGCTTGATTTCGGCGGACGCACGCGGTAAGAGACGCATACGCCAGCGGCCCGGTTTCGGACTTCCGCGGCGACCGTATCCTGAAAAAGTGGGCCCGTCAGCGGTTCCATCCGTTAAGGATTGGGCCGGCGGCCATGTTTGGCTTCCGCGTCCGGACGACGTGTGATCCGGACACGATCACCCCGCGAAATCGCCTGTGGATTCGAACTCCTCTGGAATAGGCAACATGGCAAAAGTCAGTCCGTTCAAGTTCATGCAGGAAGTACGGCAGGAAGCCGCCAAGATCACGTGGCCGAGCCGCCGGGAGACCGCCATCACCACCGCAATGGTGTTCGTGTTCGCGGCCCTGGCCGGGGTGTTCTTCCTCATCGGCGATCAGATCATTCGCGTCGTGGTCGCCGCTTTGCTGGGCATCGGTAGTTGAACGGCAAGACATCCATGGCCAAGCGCTGGTATATCGTTCACGCCTACGCGAACTTCGAAAACAAGGTTGCCGAATCGATCCGCGAGCAGGTCAAGCAGCGCGGCCTTGCCGACCTGTTCGAAGAGGTTCTGGTGCCGAAGGAAAAGGTTGTCGAGGTGCGCCGCGGCCGCAAGATCGACACCGAGCGCAAGTTCTTTCCCGGCTACGTGCTGGTGAAGATGGATTTGACCGACGAAGCCTTTCATCTGATCAAGAACACCCCGAAGGTCACCGGCTTTCTGGGCGCCGACAACAAGCCGATGCCGATTTCGGAGGCGGAAGCCAACCGCATCATCCATCAGGTACAGGAGGGCATCGAGCGGCCCAAGCCCGCGGTCTCCTTCGAGGTCGGCGAGCAGGTCCGGGTTTCCGACGGGCCGTTTGCATCCTTCAACGGTACCGTGGAAGAGGTGGATGAAGCGCGCTCGCGGCTCAAGGTCGCGGTGTCGATCTTCGGCCGCGCCACGCCGGTCGAACTGGAATTCGGCCAGGTGGAAAAGACCTGAAGCGCCCCACGTCGCGGCATCATGCGGGCGATCGCCCGCGCGGCCGTCGCGACGCACAAAAAACAGTTCCAAACCGATCGATTAGACGTTATGGACGGCATCTTGGCTGCACGTTTTTCGCCGCGAGGGCCTAACGGCGCAGCTAAAGACCCAACCGAGCAAGTTCTCGAAGTGTCGAGTCGTTGTGGAAGGCGACGGACGGCCGCCAACCGTTCGTTCGAGCCGAACCACGAACCCGGCAGGGCGGATGGCCCTGCCGCAAGGAGCAATAGATGGCAAAGAAGATCACCGGATATGTGAAGCTGCAGGTGCCTGCGGGTTCCGCGAACCCGTCGCCGCCGATCGGCCCCGCGCTCGGCCAGCGCGGACTCAACATCATGGAATTCTGCAAGTCCTTCAACGCGCAGACCCAAAAGCTGGAGAAGGGCTCGCCGATTCCAGTGGTGATTACGGTCTATGGCGACCGCTCCTTCACCTTCGAGATGAAGACCCCGCCGGTCTCGCACTTCCTGAAGAAGGCGGCCAATATTCAATCCGGCTCCAAGGCTCCGGGCCGCGACAAGGCGGGTGCGGTGACCAAGGCACAGGTTGCGGAAATCGCCCAGCAAAAGATGAAGGACCTTAACTGCGACACGATCGAGTCCGCAATGCGGATGATCGAGGGTTCCGCCCGCTCCATGGGTCTCGAGGTCAGGGAGTAACGATCATGGCAACGCATGGCAAACGCGTCGTGAAGGCCCGCGAGGGCATCGATCGGGAAAAGCTCTATGCCCTCGACGAGGCGGTGAAGCTGATCAAGGACCGCGCCAAGGCGAAGTTCGACGAAACCGTCGAGATCGCCATGAATCTCGGCGTCGATCCGCGCCACGCCGACCAGATGGTGCGCGGCGTGGTGGCGTTGCCGAACGGGACCGGGCGCACCCAGCGGGTGGCGGTGTTCGCCCGCGGCGCCAAGGCCGATGAGGCGCGTGCCGCCGGCGCCGACGTGGTCGGTGCCGAGGATTTGGTCGAGCGCATTACCGGCGGGAATATCGACTTCGATCGCTGTATCGCGACGCCCGATCTGATGCCCCTGGTCGGCCGCCTCGGCAAGGTGCTGGGACCCCGCGGCATGATGCCGAACCCCAAGGTCGGTACCGTGACGATGGATGTCACCGGTGCCGTAAAGGCCTCGAAGGGCGGATCGGTGGAGTTCCGTGTCGAAAAGGCCGGGATCATCCACGCCGGCGTCGGCAAGGCGTCGTTCCCGGCCGAGAAGCTGGTCGAGAACATCAAGGCGTTCGCCGATGCGGTGCAGAAGGCGAAGCCGCCCGGCGCCAAGGGACACTTCGTCAACCGGATCGCCATCTCCTCGACGATGGGACCCGGCGTGAAGATCGAGCTGTCGAGCGTCATGGCGGGCGCCACGGCAACGGCGCACTAGACCCGAAGTACGGTCTGGCCGGAGCAGCGTCGGGTGGGCAAGTGCGCGCTGTTCGTGCCCACCTCCGATCCTCCGCAGCCGGCAAGGGTCTGCTGAGGCGCCTCTGACCTCTCCGGAGGGCCGCGCGACCTGCTCGAAATCGTCGATCACTGCCGCGGTCGCGGCTCCACCATCGTGACGACGCAACTCCCCGTCGATCATCGGCACGAGGTGATCGACGGATGGCCAGATCGGCCATTACGGTTAAATCCCTTCCGAGATTTTGGGCTTCGGCCACGACCTTTCGGATATGTAGATCGCCACCGCGCCAGCCCTCAGACCGCGACCTTGAACCGGGGTAGCCGCGCGGCCGCTTCGACGTCGTTCATCGCAGCCCATTGGAGATCGCCGGCGTAACGCCAGGCCATGCGCCCCGCCTCATCGAGGGCGAACAGGTGCAGCCACCCATTGTCGAACAGGGCCCGCACGGTATGGTGGCGGCTTAGCACATCCGTCATCGCCTGCCGGGGCGCCGCGATGCAGACCGATAGACGCAGCGGTTCGTGCGCATAACCTTCGCCGTCATGGACGGATTGCCAGGGAAGACCGGCCCGCAACAGGCCCCCATTGCCCTCGACGACGCCGATGCCGCCCGTGACGTTGTGCAGGAGCTTGTTGCCGCCGCCGAACACATCGGGCGCCACGGTCGATCCGTAATATTGCAGGCTGATCCAGCTTGCCACCACGACCGGCGCGGTTAGGATCAGTTCCAGTACGCCGAAGCTTTTGTCCTCTTTCCAATCATAGTCGTGCAGGAAGGCGCGTCCTTCCAGGTTCTTGGCGGCCGTGCGCGTCCGCGGCGCGGCGATAAACGCCTTGCATCCGGCGAGCGCCCATTCGGGCCGCGTCTCGGCCCAGTCGCGGCTGCGTCTTGGGACGGAACCTTCATGCCGGGCCCGCGGCAACCGAAGGGCACGCTCGCGCCGGGCGATTTTGCCCGCCGCGGCGAGCCAGGTTTTGGCTTGGCCGATATCCTTGCGGTGGGCCTCGGAGGGATGATCCTCGGTATAGAGGGTCACCCGATCCGTCGTGGTGTCGTGCAGCCCCGCCAGGAAGAGGGTGTCCGCCGGGATATCGATGCCGCGCGGCCCCAGCCCCGTCCTTACCTCCGGGTCGTTCAGGAGCGCCGCCAGCAGGCGCGCGTTGACCTCCCCCGAATAGCCGCCGCAGGCGCCGCAATGAAGCCCGCTGGCATGAGGATTATTGACGACATTGGCGCCATGCCCTGCCAGCAAGACCAGCCGCGCGAAGCCCGTGGTTAATGACATGGCCCGGAGCACCGTCTCGGCGGTCTTGGTCCGGGTTGCAAGATCGAGCCCGGGATCGAGGCGGGGTGCAGGGTCGTCCAGTGACGGCCCGCCATGGAGTCCCAAAGCATCGCTCAAGAGCTTGCCGGCGTATACCGGTCCCGTTGCCTCGACGAAGGCGAAGGAGGAGACGGCGGCGAGCTTGAAGCGGCCCCAGGCGCGCTTGGCCCGCGCCTTGAGCCGGGCGGATTGGTCGGCCGTGGCGACTTCGGGCCCGCCGGAGCAGGACCTGAGAACGGGATTGAGCAGCACCGGAAGCCGCAATTCCTCGGCGTCGGAGCCGAAGCGACGATGCGCGGTGGCCATACCGAAGAAGCCCGCGAAGCCGAGCGTCTGGATATGCGGGTTCACGTGCTCGAGCGCGCGCCGGAACACCTCCGAACGCACGTCGATACAGAAAGCAGCCTGCAGCATCGGGCGATGATGAATCGTCTGCGTGGTCTCCGCCGCGAGCGTCATCGCCAGCGCCCGCTGGGCGGAACGCTCCGCCGCTTCCTGAAGGATTGCGTCGGTTACGAGGTCGGGCGTCGCCTCGATCGGCGCGGCATGCGCTGCGCGCACGTTCGCCCACTGCTCAGCGATTTGCGCGCCGTAGCGAAGGAACAGCGCCTCTTCCCAGACGAGCCGGATCGCGAGGAAGTCCTTAAGCGTCTGATCCGAGCCGCCGGCGAGCTCTGCCTGCCAAAGCTTGTAGCGGGCATACTGCGCCCAGCCGCCCAGTGTCATGAGCATCCGGTGGAAGCAGGTTTCCATGGCGGCATCGCCGAGGCCGAGCCTGTCGGCGGCGCGGGCGATGGCGGCAATGGCGCTCTCGGGCGCCTCCGATACGTGGAGCGCGAAGCCGGGCAGTCCCGCGATCTCCGGTGTCAGGTCGTGCGTGGCCACGGCCCGCCAGGCCGCGTAGGCGCCCTTGCCGCGCGGCGCTGCCCAAAGCGCCTGCCCTTCGTCGAAATATCCCGCCGCCCAGGCGCCGAACCGCTCGGCGATCAGGTCCGGCCAGTTGACGCCGGAGATCTTTGCCGCGAGGTCCGCGATCGTGGGCAGAGCGTCCGGCTTCGGTGCGTCGGAAGCGGCGGCAGCCTTCAGGGCGGCCAGAATCCGCCGGCCTCAAGTCTACAGGCGCGGAACTCCAGGCCTCCATCAGGTCCTTGTCGGAAATGGCCCCTGCGGAAATTTTCTCCTGGTACCAGCGTCGTGGCATGGTGACGGCGACGCCTGCGACCCGCGCGAGGCGTGCGCCCGCTGTTGCCAGGCTCTCGCCCGCTTGCCCGAGGAAGGGATTGACGGCGACGCTGGACGCCAGAGGCCAGAGCGGAGGAATGGCCCGGGCAGCGCGATCCGCCGCGGTGTCGAGGCTTTTCAGATCGGGCTGCCGGGGGACAGGGAGCCGAGGGACAGGGATAGGACATCTTCAATGTTCCAGACGGATCAGGACGCGCTGCGGATGGACCAGCCGCCGACGATCCGGTCGAAGACGGCGTTGGCGTAGAAGCCGTTCGACAGGTGGACGCGGAGGCTCGCAGCGGCGGGGTGGTAGGCCCAGAGCGGGAACATCGCCTGCACGATGGCGACCAGGCCGAAGCTGATGACCGCGAGGACGATGAGTGCCCATTCCAGCGGCCCCGGCGCTGGCGTAGCCGGCAGTACGTCTACGGTGAGAGACGTTGCCGCCATTTGCAGCGCGAAGTAGCCGACCGAGGTCGCCACGGCGTAGACGGCCGTTCGGCGGGCGAGCGCCCTAGGTGCGGCGTCGGCGAACCCCTGCGCGAGCATGTACGCCACGCCGAAGATCAGGATGGCGCCCAGCGCGATGGCCTGGGGCGACTTGTGCGTGAGGCCGAAGCCGAGCCCTGCAAGGACGTAGATGACGAGTGCCGAGACGAAGGCCCGGCCGACCGCGCCGGCGTCGGGGACGGCGACCGGACCGGGCCTGCGGATGGCGGCGACCCGCTCCACAGCGCCGCCGGAGGCGAGGAAGGAGTGAGCCTTGTACAGCGCGTGCGCCACGATGTGCAGCAGCGCCAGGGGAAAGATCGCCAGTCCGCACTGGCAGATCATGAAACCCATTTGCGCCACGGTCGACCAGGCGAGCGAGGTCTTCACCGCCGGCTGGGTCAGCATGACCAGGCTGCCGAACAGAGCCGTGAAACCGCCGATCATGACGAGGACGGCGAGAACGCCCGGGGCCAGCAGCATGACATCGGCGAAGCGGATCAACAGGAACCCGCCTGCATTGATCACACCCGCATGGAGGAGCGCCGACACGGGCGTGGGCGTCTCCATCACCTCGGTCAGCCAGCCATGAGTCGGAAATTGGGCGGACTTGAGCATCGCCGCGAGCGCCAGCAGGCTCGCCGCTCCCACCGCAAGGCTGCCGCCTTCTCCCGCACGTGCGGCCTTCAGGATCGAGCCGATATCGATCGTGCCGTATGCTGCGGCAAGCATAGCGGTCGCTCCGAGCAGCGCGACATCCCCGAGGCGTGCGGTCACGAACTTCTTGCGCGCCGCGCGTTGCGCCGCGACCCGATCGGGGTAGAACAACAGAAGCCGATGCAGAAACAGGCTGGTGGCAATCCAGGCGAGAACCAGCTGGACGAGATTGCCCGCGGTGAGGAGCAACAGCACCGACGCGAGCGTCATGCAGAGCCAGCCGGTGAAGGGACCTTGCTGCGCCTCGCCGTCCAAATAGGTCCCGGCGTAGCGAATGACCACCCAGCCGATGAAGGTGACCAGAAGCAGCATCGCGGCGCTGACGGCGTCCAGCCGGACCGACAATCCGACCCCGTGAAGCCCGATCACGGGACTGCCGCCGGGTCCGAAAAAGATCAGCCCGGCCGTCGAGACGAAAGCTGCGAGCAGCGCCAGAAAGGCGGCGGCTTCGGCCGTTTTGGGGAGGTGTTTGGGGCGACGTCCTGTGTTCAAGAAGCCGATCGCCGCGCTGACCAACAGCGGAACGGGCGCCAGCAATGGCGAGAGTTGGATTGGCACGGAATGTCCCCTTCGAGGCAGATTGCGGTTCGGGGACAGTCGTACTGGAGCGTTTAGCGCGAGGAAAATTCATTGTTTCGCCGATATCGTTCGGTTTAATAGAACGATATGAGAGACCTGAACTACAACCACCTTCGCTATTTCTGGGCGGTCGCGCACGAGGGCAGCCTCACGCGGGCCGCCGAGCACATGAACCTGTCGCAGTCGGCGCTGTCGGTGCAGATCCAGAAGCTCGAGCACCAGATGGGCCATCCGCTGTTCGAGCGCGTGGGCAAAAAGCTCGTCCTGACCGAGGCCGGTCAGATCGCGCTCGACTACGCCGATACGGTGTTCAAGGCTGGTGACGAACTGATGAGCACCCTCAGGGGGCGCCCTTTGGCCAGCCGTCAGGTTCTCAGGGTCGGGGCGCTCACGACGCTGTCGCGAAACTTCCAGCTGGAATTCCTTCGCCCGTTGGTCGGCCGATCGGACGTGGAGCTGATCGTCCGGTCGGGTAACATCCGCGATCTCCTCGCGCAGTTGGAGGCCCACGCCGTCGATGTGGTTTTAGCAAACAGCGCTGCGCCACGGGACGCACGCTCGTCGCTGCGCAATCACCTGCTCAACGAGCAGCCGGTCAGTCTCGTCGGCCGTCCCCGGACAGAGAGACGCAAGTTCCGCTTCCCGGAGGACTTGCGCACCGAGCCCCTCCTGCTCCCGAGTCTCGACAGCGATATCCGTGTGGCGTTCGACCGGGTTCTCGAACTGGCCGGCATCCGCCCGACCATCCTGGCCGAGGTCAACGACATGGCCATGCTTCGGCTTCTCGCGCGTGAGCGCGAGGGCGTCACCCTGGTGCCGCCGATCGTCGTGCGCGATGAACTGGAGGCGGGAACCCTTATCGACCATTGCCGCATCCCGGATGTCACCGAGAGCTTCTACGCAATCGTCCAGAAACGCCGTTTCCCTAACCGGCTTCTCGGCGAACTGCTCATCCCCGGGACGGCGGCTGTGCCGAAGCCGGCCCGGCTTGCTTTGATGGATCGTCCCCATCACGGATGAGCCGAGTTGGAGGCGCCGACATGCCCTTGCCCTGCGCCCTCGAATCCACAGTTCAACGCGAATGAAAAACACCTTAAGGCGGAACTTGTCCCTCTTTCAACTGCGCGCGGCCGGGTCAGTTGGACTCCACCGGCGCGATGTGATCGACGATCCGCAGCAGTCCCTGGCAGACCCGCCAGATGCAGCCGGTGCTGAGGTAGAGATCGGTCGGATCCGACATGTCGCCGATCTGCAGGTGATAGCCGTTGGCGATCACGTTGACGGCGATGCGCATGCCGTCCGACATCGCAAGCTGGGTGCGGGCTTGGTAGACGGCGTCGACCAGCCGCCGGCCCAGTTCGCGGGCGTCATCGAGATCGAGCGTCAATAGGCGCGGCGGCGTGTGGGTTTCATTGAACGGGTAGACGGCATCCAGGTGGATGGCGCGCCCCTCCGTGGTAAAGGAAATTTGTGCCACCGACTTTCCGGCCGGAAACAGGAAGGCCCGCTCGTCGAGGTCGATCTTCACGACGAATTCGGGTCTGCTCCGAAGTCTAGGGACCGGCTGTAATTCCGCCATTCGTGCACCATCCGTTCACATATGCGAAAATCCGCGCGCCGCTCGTCGCCGCCCCCTGGGGCTGGAGATCGGCTCCATGTTGACCGACGCCCTGGCCAATGTATCGCTTTCGCGCTCCTATCGCAACGAATCGGGCTCACGCCGCAGAGCGGGTCGCATCGGTCGTCAAATCCGTCACAAAAAATGCGCAGTCGGCGAAAAATGACTTGGCGGAGGCGGTTGGAAGCTGTATGAATCCCTTACGGGTGTGCTGGCTCTGAGTGCCGGCACGCCCTTATTTGCTTTCGCGAAAAATCGACGATGATGGAGCTTTGCCTGTCAGACATCCGGATGGATTCATCTGATAGGCAGGGTGCGCGTTGTCGATGCCTCGTTGGGAGCGTGCATCATTCGGCGCGTTCGCCGGGTGGCGTCCTGTCCGAGACTGCCGGCGCCTTGCCGTTAGCGCGAGGCTTAATTCTGGAGGTTTGGGGTATCCCCGACCTTGGTGCCAGCACAGACGAGTGACGATCGGTTACGGGGTTACTCCCGCGACGGTTCGAACCTTGAAGGATCTTGAGCGGCAGTCCGCTCAAGAGGGCAGGGCAGTGAGGAACGTGGCGCGCGCGGGTGTTGACCCAAGGGCGCCGCGGTCAATCGTGAACCGGCGGCATGAACCGGCCCACTTCTGGGTTGGACCCATGTCCGCCAATCGGAGAGAGCAAGTGGACCGAGCGGCAAAAAAAGAGCTGGTCACGGAGCTGAATGGCGTCTTCAAGGCCACCAGCGTCGTCGTCGTAGCTCACTATGCCGGCCTCACCGTCGCCGACATGCAGAAGCTGCGAATGCAGATGAAGCAGGCCGGGGCATCGGTCAAGGTCGCCAAAAACCGTCTCGCTAAAATCGCTCTTGACGGCACCGACGTAGCCATCGTCGCACCCCTTCTCAAGGGGCCGACCGTGATTGCCTATTCGGGCGATCCCGTGGCCGCGCCGAAGGTCGCCACCGACTTCGCCAAGGCCAACGACAAGTTCGTTATCCTGGGCGGCGCGATGGGCAAGACCGCTCTGAATCCCGACGGCGTCAAGGCGCTTGCCGCGCTGCCGTCGCTTGATGAACTGCGCGCCAAGCTCGTGGGCCTCATCCAGGCTCCGGCGACCAAGATCGCGCAGCTCGTGAATGCTCCGGCCGCCAAGGTCGCGAGGGTAATTCAGGCCTATGCCAGCAAGGACGAAGCCGCGTGACGGGCTTCACCCCTTAATCCAATCGAAGTTCGAACCTGAAGGACGTGCGTCAATGGCTGATTTGTCGAAACTCGTGAACGATCTGTCGAGCCTCACGGTGCTCGAAGCTGCGGAACTGGCCAAGCTTCTCGAAGAGAAGTGGGGCGTTTCCGCCGCCGCTGCAGTCGCGGTCGCGGCTCCGGGAGCCGGCGGCGCCGCCGCGGCCCCGGTCGAGGAAAAGACTGAGTTTACCGTTGTCCTGGCGGCCGCCGGCGACAAGAAGATCGAGGTCATCAAGGAGGTTCGGGCCCTCACCGGCCTCGGCCTCAAGGAAGCCAAGGATCTGGTCGAAGGCGCGCCGAAGAACGTCAAGGAAGGCGTGTCCAAGGATGAGGCCGAAAAGGTCAAGGCCCAGCTTGAGAAGGCCGGAGCGAAGGTCGAACTCAAGTAGGCGGGCCTCTGTTCACAAGCTTGCTTGTGACGCGCTCAAAGGGGCCGGTCCTCCTCCACGATGCGGCAGGACCGTTGCTCCGCCAGTTGTTTTAGGGGTAGCTTTACCCTAATCGTGTGGCGATTTGCGAGTCGGACACCCATATGGAGGCCCGCGATCGCCGCGCGACAAAAACAAACAGTCAATGAGACGCAAGCGGCGGGACGTGCAAGGATTACTGTTCTCTCGCCCGCGCCCTGCGCGGCGCGCAGGATGCTAGAGCCGGCGGAATGGGTATTCTCGCCGCCCTGACCACCTTCCGGATCGGGATTTCGCCCCCGCCGGAGGACCTCGCTGGCCCATGACGGCCAGCGGAGGCAGAAAGAGGCCACGATGGCACAGTCGTTCACCGGTCGCAAACGGATACGCAAGTTCTTTGGAAAAATCGAAGAAGTCGCAGAGATGCCGAACCTCATTGAGGTTCAAAAGGCATCCTACGATCAGTTTCTGCTTGTCAAGGAGCCCGAGGGCGGGCGCCCCGACGAAGGCTTGCAGACGGTATTCAAGTCGGTGTTCCCGATCTCCGATTTTTCGAACGTCGCGCAGCTGGAGTTCGTGCGCTACGAGTTCGAGCCGCCGAAATACGACGTTGACGAGTGCCGCCAGCGCGGGATGACGTATGCGGCGCCGCTCAAGGTGACGCTGCGGCTGATCGTGTTCGACATCGATGAGGAAACCGCGGCACGCTCCGTCAAGGACATCAAGGAGCAGGACGTGTACATGGGCGACATACCGCTCATGACCAATAATGGCACCTTCATCGTCAACGGCACCGAGCGCGTGATCGTGTCGCAGATGCACCGCTCCCCCGGTGTGTTCTTCGATCACGACAAGGGCAAGACCCATTCGTCGGGCAAGCTCCTGTTTGCGGCGCGAATCATTCCCTATCGCGGATCGTGGCTCGACATCGAGTTCGACGCCAAGGACATCGTATATGCGCGCATCGATCGCCGCCGGAAGATTCCGGTGACGTCGCTGATGTTCGCGCTCGGCATGGATGGCGAGGAGATCCTCAACACCTTCTACAAGCAGATCCTTTACAAGTGGTCGAAGGACGGTTGGCGGGTGCCGTTCGATTCGAACCGGATGCGCGGCTATAAGGCAGTCAACGATCTGGTCGATGCCGATACCGGTGCGGTGGTGGTCGAGGCCGGCAAGAAGATAACCGTGCGGCAAGCGCGCCAGCTCGCCGAGAAAGGTCTCAAAGCGCTGCGGATGACCGACGACGAGTTGATCGGTCACTATCTGGCAGAAGATCTGGTCAATACGCAGACCGGTGAAATCCACGCGGAAGCCGGCGCCGAGATTACCGATAAGGTGCTCAAATCGCTGCACGAGGCCGGCTACACGGAAATTCCGGTCCTCGACATCGACCACGTCAATGTCGGCGCCTATATTCGCAACACCCTCAATGTCGACAAGAACATGACGCGCGAAGACGCCTTGTTCGACATTTACCGGGTAATGCGTCCGGGTGAACCGCCGACCCTCGATACCGCCCAGGCGATGTTCCAATCGCTGTTCTTCGATGCGGAGCGCTACGATCTGTCCGCGGTCGGCCGCGTCAAGATGAATATGCGCCTCGATGTGCAGGCGGAGGACACGCTGCGCGTGCTGCGCAAGGAGGACATCATCGCGGTGATCCGTACCCTGGTCGATCTGCGCGACGGCAAGGGTGAAATCGACGACATCGACCATCTCGGCAATCGCCGGGTGCGGTCGGTCGGCGAGCTGATGGAGAATCAATACCGGGTCGGCCTGCTGCGCATGGAGCGTGCCATCAAGGAGCGGATGGGGTCGGTCGATATCGACACCGTGATGCCGCAGGATTTGATCAACGCCAAGCCGGCCGCGGCGGCCGTGCGGGAGTTTTTCGGCTCGTCGCAGCTGTCGCAGTTCATGGATCAGACCAACCCGCTGTCCGAAATCACCCATAAGCGGCGGCTCTCGGCGCTTGGTCCGGGCGGTCTTACCCGCGAGCGCGCGGGCTTCGAGGTGCGCGACGTGCATCCGACCCACTATGGTCGGATTTGCCCGATCGAGACGCCCGAAGGTCCCAATATCGGCCTCATCAACTCGCTTGCCACCTTCGCGCGGGTGAATAAATACGGCTTTGTCGAAACGCCGTATCGCAAGGTTCAGGACGGCCGGGTCACGGACGAGGTGGTGTACCTGTCGGCCATGGAGGAGGGGCGCTATTACGTCGCCCAGGCCAATGTGCCGCTGGATGCGCAGCGTCGGTTCACCGAGGACCTGATCGTGTGCCGGCATGCCGGCGACGTGCTGATGATCGCTCCCGACCGGGTCGATTACATGGACGTGTCGCCGAAGCAGCTGGTCTCGGTTGCGGCCGCCCTCATCCCGTTCCTTGAGAATGACGATGCCAACCGCGCCCTGATGGGCTCCAACATGCAACGCCAAGCGGTGCCGCTGGTCCGCGCGGAAGCTCCGTATGTCGGTACCGGAATGGAAGGCGTGGTGGCGCGCGACTCCGGAGCCGCCATTGCGGCGCGGCGTACCGGCACCATCGATCAGGTCGACGCCACCCGTATCGTGGTGCGCGCGACGGAGGATCTCGACCCCACCAAGTCGGGGGTTGATATTTACCGGCTGATGAAGTTCCAGCGGTCGAACCAGAACACCTGCATCAACCAGCGCCCGCTGGTGAAGGTGGGTGACAAGGTCATGAAGGGTGACATCATTGCCGACGGTCCGTTCAACCGATCTCGGCGAACTGGCGCTCGGCCGCAACGTGCTGGTCGCCTTCATGCCGTGGAACGGCTACAACTTCGAGGACTCGATCCTGCTCTCCGAGCGGATCGTGAAGGACGACGTGTTCACTTCGATCCATATCGAGGAATTCGAAGTGATGGCGCGCGACACCAAGCTCGGCCCCGAGGAAATCACCCGCGACATTCCCAACGTCTCCGAGGAGGCGCTGAAGAATCTCGACGAGGCCGGCATCGTCTATATCGGCGCCGAGGTGCATGCCGGCGATATCTTGGTCGGCAAGATCACGCCCAAGGGCGAGAGCCCGATGACGCCGGAGGAAAAGCTCCTCCGCGCCATCTTCGGCGAGAAGGCGTCGGATGTGCGGGATACCTCGCTGCGGGTGCCCCCGGGTGTGCAGGGGACGGTCGTCGAGGTGCGGGTCTTCAACCGTCACGGTGTCGAAAAGGACGAGCGTGCGCTCGCCATCGAACGGGAAGAGATCGAGCGGCTGGCCAAGGACCGCGACGACGAGCAGGCGATCCTCGACCGCAATGTCTACGGCCGGGTGGCCGAATTGCTGGATGGCCGCCAGGGCATCGCGGGTCCGAAGGGGTTCAAGAAGGACACCAAGATCACGCGTGCGCTGCTGGAAGAATATCCGCGCTCGCAGTGGTGGCAATTCGCCACCGGGAACGACAAGCTGATGGCGGAGATCGAGGCCATCCGCAAACAATATGACGAGTCCAAGAAGGGGCTGGAGCAGCGCTTCCTCGACAAGGTCGAGAAGCTGCAGCGCGGCGACGAATTGCCGCCCGGCGTCATGAAGATGGTCAAGGTCTTCGTCGCGGTGAAGCGCAAGATTCAACCGGGCGACAAAATGGCGGGCCGGCACGGCAACAAGGGTGTCGTGTCCCGGATCGTACCGGTGGAGGACATGCCGTTCCTGTCCGACGGTCAGCACGTCGATATCGTGCTCAATCCGCTCGGCGTTCCGAGCCGCATGAATGTCGGCCAGATTCTGGAGACGCACCTCGGCTGGGCTTGTGCCGGGCTTGGTTTTCGCATCGGGCAGGCGGTCGATATGTACAATCAGCGCAAGGACGCCAAACCGCTCCGTGAAGTCCTGAGGAAGGTTTATGGCGAGGACGAAACCATTCGGACCCTCGATGAAGAAGGCCTCATCGAACTCGGCGACAACCTCAGGCGCGGTGTTCCGATCGCGACGCCGGTGTTCGACGGCGCCAAGGAAGCCGATATCGAAAACATGCTCGACCTTGCCGGCCTCGATCACTCCGGCCAAGTGACGTTGCACGATGGTCGAACCGGGGACCCCTTCGATCGTAAGGTGACGGTGGGGTATATCTACATGCTTAAGCTGCACCACCTGGTCGATGACAAGATTCACGCACGGTCGATTGGACCCTACAGCCTGGTGACGCAGCAGCCGCTCGGCGGCAAGGCGCAATTCGGTGGACAGCGCTTCGGCGAAATGGAGGTTTGGGCACTGGAAGCTTACGGCGCCGCTTACACGCTGCAGGAGATGTTGACCGTGAAGTCCGACGACGTGGCGGGCCGCACCAAGGTGTACGAGGCGATCGTGCGTGGCGACGACACCTTCGAGGCCGGTATTCCGGAATCGTTCAACGTTCTGGTCAAGGAAATGCGCTCGCTCGGCCTCAACGTCGATCTGCATAACTCCAAGCAGCCGCTGCGGGATGGCACCGCGGAGGCGGCGGAGTAGCACCCGGCATCGTGTCGGCAACTCGCAGTGGGTGTGGCGCCGGCGTGCGCCGCACACCAAGACAATAAAACGCGCGACCACCAGATGCCCGCGCGCCGGCCCGGCCGGCGCTTTGCCTGCAAACGGAGATCCTCATGAATCAAGAAGTCATCAATCTTTTCAGCCCGCAGGTTCCGGCCCAGGTATTCGACCAGATCAGGATTTCGATCGCCAGCCCCGACAAAATCCTGTCCTGGTCCTATGGCGAGATCAAGAAACCCGAGACGATCAATTATCGGACGTTCAAGCCGGAGCGCGACGGCTTGTTCTGCGCGCGTATTTTCGGGCCCATCAAGGACTATGAGTGCTTGTGCGGCAAGTACAAGCGCATGAAGTACAAGGGCATTATTTGCGAAAAATGCGGCGTCGAGGTGACGTTGTCGCGGGTTCGGCGCGAGCGGATGGGCCATATCGAGCTCGCCGCGCCGGTGGCGCATATCTGGTTCTTGAAGTCGCTGCCGAGCCGCATCGGCATGCTGCTCGATATGACGCTCAAGGACCTCGAGCGGATTCTCTATTTCGAATACTACGTCGTGCTGGAGCCGGGGCTCACGCCGCTGCAGGACCGTCAGCTGTTGTCCGAAGAGGAATATCTTCGCGCCCAGGACGAATACGGGCAGGACAGCTTCACCGCGGCCATCGGGGCGGAGGCGATCCGTGAACTGCTCAAGTCCATGGACCTGGAGAAGCTCGCCGCGGACCTGCGCGTCGAGATCGCGGCCTCGAAGTCCGAGCTCAAGCCGAAGAAGCTCGCCAAGCGCGTCAAGCTCATCGAGTCCTTCATTCAGTCGGGCAACAAGCCGGAGTGGATGATCCTGACCGTCGTGCCGGTGATTCCGCCGGATCTGCGTCCGCTCGTCCCGCTCGACGGCGGCCGCTTCGCCACGTCCGATCTCAATGACCTCTACCGGCGCGTCATCAACCGCAACAACCGCCTCAAGCGTCTGATCGAATTGCGCGCGCCCGACATCATCATCCGCAACGAAAAGCGCATGCTGCAGGAGGCGGTCAACGCGCTGTTCGACAATGGCCGCCGCGGCCGCGTTATCACCGGCGCCAATAAGCGGCCGCTGAAATCGCTGGCCGACATGCTCAAGGGCAAGCAGGGGCGGTTCCGCCAGAACCTGCTCGGCAAGCGTGTCGACTATTCGGGCCGCTCCGTGATCGTGGTCGGACCGGAACTCAAGCTGCATCAGTGCGGCCTGCCGAAGAAGATGGCGCTCGAATTGTTCAAGCCGTTCATCTATTCCCGGCTCGATGCCAAGGGCCTGTCGACCACCGTCAAGCAGGCCAAGAAGCTGGTCGAGAAGGAAAAGCCCGAAGTCTGGGATATTCTCGACGAGGTGATCCGCGAGCATCCGATCCTGCTCAACCGCGCCCCCACGCTGCATCGGCTCGGCATCCAGGCGTTCGAACCGGTCTTGATCGAAGGCAAGGCGATCCAGCTACACCCGCTGGTGTGCTCGGCGTTCAATGCCGATTTCGACGGCGACCAGATGGCGGTGCATGTTCCGCTGTCGCTGGAAGCGCAGCTGGAAGCGCGCGTGCTGATGATGTCGACCAACAACATCCTGCACCCGGCCAACGGCTCGCCGATCATCGTGCCGAGCCAGGATATCGTGCTCGGGCTCTATTATCTGACCCTGCTGCACGAAAAGGAGCCGGGCGAGGGCAAGGCGTTCGGCAACATGTCGTTGATCGAACATGCCCTGGCGGAAAAGTCGATCACGCTGCACACCAAGATCAGGTACCGCTGGACGGCGATCGATGAAGGCGGCACGACGTCGCCGAAATGGTATGATACGACTCCTGGACGGGTTATTCTCGGACAGGTGATTCCGCGCAGCCACAAGGTGCCGTTCGACGCCGTCAACAAGCTGATGACGAAGCGCGAGATTTCCAAGCTGATCGACACGGTCTATCGCCACTGCGGCCAGAAGGACACGGTCATCTTCTGCGATCGCATCATGGCGCTTGGCTTCTACCACGCCTTCAAGGCTGGGATCTCGTTCGGTAAGGACGACATGGTGGTGCCGACCTCGAAGTGGAAGATCGTCAACGCCACCCGCACGAACGCCAAGGAGTTCGAACAGCAGTTCAATGAAGGCCTGATCACCCAAGGCGAGAAGTATAACAAGGTGGTCGATGCCTGGTCGAAATGCACCGACAAGATCGCCGAAGAGATGATGCGGGAAATTTCGGCGGTCAAGCGCGACAAGGAGACCGGCCGCGAACTGCCGATCAACTCGATCTACATGATGGCGGACTCGGGTGCCCGTGGCTCGGCGGCGCAGATGAAGCAACTCGCCGGCATGCGCGGCCTGATGGCCAAGCCATCCGGCGAGATCATCGAGACACCGATCATTTCCAACTTCAAGGAAGGGCTCTCGGTTCTCGAATACTTCAACTCGACCCATGGCGCCCGCAAGGGACTGGCCGATACGGCGCTGAAGACCGCCAATTCCGGCTACCTGACGCGGCGCCTGGTCGATGTCGCGCAAGATTCCATCATCACGTCGTTCGACTGCGGGACGACGTCGGGGATCAAGGTGCGGGCGATCATCGACGCCGGGCAGGTGGTGGCTTCGCTCGCGATCCGCATCCTCGGCCGCACGACCGCCGAGGATTTGCGCGATCCGGGCGGCACCACCGTCATCGTGCCGCGCGGCACGCTGCTGGGCGAGCCCGAAGTGGAGAAGATCGTCCAGGCCGGCATCCAGGAGGTCCGCATCCGCTCGGTTCTCACCTGCGAGGCACCGAACGGGGTCTGTGCGGCGTGCTATGGGCGCGATCTCGCGCGCGGCACGCCGGTCAACATGGGCGAGGCGGTCGGGGTGATCGCGGCGCAATCGATCGGCGAGCCGGGTACGCAGCTGACCATGCGCACGTTCCATATCGGCGGCGCGGCCCAGATCTCGGAACAGTCGTTCATCGAGTCGAATTTCGAGGGCACAATTCGGGTCAAGAACCGCAACGTCGTGCGCAATTCCGATGGCGAGCTCATCTGCATGACGCGCAACATGGCGGTGATCGTGGTGGATCAGGACGGCACCGAACGGGCCGTCCATCGTATCCAGTACGGCGCGCGGCTCAAGGCCGACGAGGGCGACCATATCAAGCGCGGCCAGCGCATTGCGGAGTGGGACCCGTATATGCGGCCGATCCTGACCGAGGTCGAGGGCATCGTCGAATTCGAGGATTTGGTGGAAGGCCAGTCGATGTCGGAATCGCTCGACGAATCGACCGGCATCGCCAAGCGCGTGGTGATCGACTGGCGCACCGGAGCGGCGCGCGGCCAGCAGGACCTGCGTCCCGCCATGGTGATCAAGGATACGCACGGCAAAATCCTCAAGCTCGCCCGCGGTGGCGACGCCCGTTATCTGCTTGCCGTCGAGGCGGTGCTGTCGGTCGATCCCGGCAGCCGTGTGCGGGCTGGCGACGTGATCGCCCGCATGCCTTCCGAGAGTGCCAAGACCCGTGACATCACCGGCGGTCTGCCGCGGGTCGCGGAACTGTTCGAGGCGCGGCGGCCGAAGGAAGCCGCGGTGATCGCGGAGGTTTCCGGCACCGTACGGTTCGGCCGCGATTACAAGAACAAGCGCCGCCTCACCATCGAGCCCAGTGTGGCGGGCGAGGAGGCGCGGGAATACCTGATTCCGAAAGGCAAGCACATCCACTTGCAGGATGGCGATGTCATCGAAAAGGGCGATTACATCGTCGATGGCAATCCGGCGCCGCACGATATCCTGGCCGTCAAAGGTGTCGAGGAGCTTGCGGCTTATCTGGTCAACGAAATCCAGGAGGTCTATCGCCTCCAGGGCGTCAGCATCAACGACAAGCATATCGAGGTGATCGTCCGCCAAATGCTGCAAAAGGTCGAAATCAGCGATGTCGGCGACACCGATTTGATCCACGGCGAGCAGATCGATCGGACCGAACTCGACGAAATCAACGCCAAGGCGATCGCGGAACGCAGAAAACCGGCCCATGGGTATCCGGTCCTGCTCGGCATTACCAAGGCGTCGCTGCAAACCCGCTCGTTCATCTCGGCGGCATCGTTCCAGGAAACCACCCGGGTGCTCACGGAGGCGGCGGTCAACGGCAAGATCGATGAACTCGATGGTCTCAAAGAGAATGTCATCGTCGGCCGGCTGATCCCGGCCGGTACCGGCGCCATGATGGATCAGATCCGTGAAATCGCGGTCCGCCGGGACCAGCTCATTCTCGACGAGCGCCAGCGGGAAGAAGAGGCCTTCCGGACCGGGGAGCAGCCGACGGTTCACTTGCCGGCGGCGGAGTAGGGTTTTCTCGGGCCTGAACCGGCCGATATGTACGAAGACAAAAGCCGCCTGAGCGGCTTTTGCGACCTTGATGCGGACGGTTGAAGCGTCGGCGGCGGGCCTGCTGGGTTCGTGCCGGGGCACGCCGCCGCGGCGTGCCCGCCCGGTCGTCGCCGGGCAAAAGGCCTTCGTGACGGAGGAACGAAATTCAGCGAATTTCGTGAGACTTTTCTCTCTCGGCGCGCTTGACTCCGAGCTGCCGCGCCGATACAAACGCGGACTTTTTGCGGCAGGCGGTGAGCATCGCCAGTCGGTACGGCCGTTCCATGGATGGGTGGTCGCAGGCACGTTTCGGGACCAAAGGGTCTGCGAAGCATATGCTGTCGATCGCTGGTGGAACTTCAAGGGCCTCGATGAATGACGCTCAAACGCTGCCTCTGACACCGGACTGTCAGATGTGAGAGCATGACCGCGGCGGCGCTCGAAGCGGGCGTCAGCGTGGTCCTCTGCGGCGAAAACGTGATCCGTGAAACCTTCACGGATGACGGTTTTTTCGTTTCTGCGTGCGTTATCGACGCGCGCAGGAACGTTTCTGGCGGGTGCGCTCCGATAGCCGGGGCGTCCTGTCTCTGAACCGGGACGCCAGCGTCCCGCCAGCTAAGGTGAAGGCGACGATGCCGACGGTCAATCAGTTGATCCGCAAGCCGCGGGTGGCGCAGAAGGCGCGCAAGAAGGTGCCGGCCCTGCAACAATCGCCGCAAAAGCGCGGGGTTTGCACGCGCGTCTACACGACTACGCCCAAGAAGCCGAATTCGGCGCTGCGCAAGGTCGCCAAGGTGCGGCTCACGAATGGCTTCGAGGTTATCGGCTACATTCCAGGCGAAGGCCATAACCTTCAGGAGCACTCGGTGGTGATGATCCGTGGCGGCCGGGTGAAGGACCTTCCCGGGGTGCGCTACCACATCCTGCGCGGCGTGCTTGATACGCAGGGCGTCAAAAACCGCAAACAGCGCCGTTCAAAATATGGCGCGAAGCGGCCCAAGTGAGCCGGCCCAAATGAGCCGACCTAAGTGAGCCATTCAGGGTGCGTCACCGCTAACGCTGCAATTGAGGCGAGCACCGTGAGTTTCGAGCCAACTCCTGCGGAAAACCCGCCGGGTGGTTTGAATAACGTGATGCGCCAATCGAATTCCGGAGCCTAACGCGATGTCCCGTCGTCACCGTGCCGAAAAACGTGAGGTGCTTCCCGATCCGAAATTCGGGAACATGGTTGTGTCGAAATTCATGAATTCGATCATGTATGCGGGCAAGAAATCGGTCGCCGAGACGATCGTGTACGGTGCCCTTGACATGATCGAGGGCAAGACCAAGCAAAATCCGGTGGGCGTATTCGAGCAGGCGCTGGAAAACGTGATGCCTACCATCGAGGTGCGCTCCCGGCGCGTTGGTGGTGCAACCTATCAAGTGCCGGTCGAAGTGCGGACCGACCGCCGCCAGGCGCTTGGGATTCGCTGGCTGATCACCGCAGCGCGGGATCGAAATGAGAAAACGATGACGGAGCGGCTGTCTGCCGAATTGCTTGACGCGTCGAATAACCGAGGAAATGCAGTCAAGAAGCGCGAAGATACCCACCGGATGGCGGAGGCGAATCGCGCCTTTGCGCATTACCGTTGGTAGATTGCAGTCACCGCAATCGGCAAACTTTCCGAGGATAAACTCATGGCCCGCGTTCATCCGATCGAAGATTATCGCAATTTCGGCATCATGGCCCACATCGATGCCGGCAAGACCACGACGACGGAACAAATCCTTTATTACACCGGGAAGAGCCATAAGATCGGCGAAGTCCATGAGGGCGCGGCCACCATGGACTGGATGGAGCAGGAACAAGAGCGGGGCATTACCATTACGTCGGCGGCAACGACGGCGTTTTGGCATGGCAAGCGGCTGAATATCATCGATACGCCCGGCCACGTGGATTTCACCATCGAGGTGGAGCGTTCGCTGCGCGTTCTTGACGGCGCGGTCTGTGTGCTGGATTCCAACCAAGGCGTGGAACCGCAGACCGAGACTGTGTGGCGCCAGGGCGACAAGTACAAAGTGCCGCGTATCGTGTTTGCCAACAAGATGGACAAGATCGGCGCGGACTTCTTTCGCTGTCTGGCCGATATTGTCGATCGGTTGGGGGCGAAACCGGTTGCCATCCAGCTTCCGATCGGCGCGGAAAGTCAATTCAAGGGTATCGTCGATCTGGTCCGGATGGTCGGGGTCGTCTGGGAAGACGAAAGCCTCGGCGCAAATTACCACGATGTTGAAATCCCGGCCGATATGCTCGACCAAGCCAAGGAATATCGCGAAAAGCTGGTCGAGGCGGCGGTCGAACTCGACGACGAAGCGATGGCGGCCTATCTCGACGGACAGGAGCCCGATGAGGCCACGTTGAAGCGCCTTATCCGTAAAGCCGTGATTACCGGCGCGTTCTTTCCGGTTCTTGCCGGCTCCGCCTTCAAGAATAAGGGCGTGCAACCGCTGCTCGACGCGGTGGTGGATTATCTGCCGTCGCCGCTCGACGTGCCGCCGATCAAAGGGATTGACGACAAAGGCAACGAGGTCGTCCGCAGGCCCCTGGACAACGAACCGTTGTCGCTCTTGGCGTTCAAGATCATGGACGATCCCTATGTCGGCACCATCACGTTCTGCCGCATCTATTCCGGCACGCTCACCAGCGGCACCGGCGTCATCAATTCGACCCGCGAACGCAAGGAGCGCATCGGCCGCATGCTGCTGATGCACGCCAATAACCGCGAGGACATCAAGGAGGCCTATGCGGGCGATATCGTGGCGCTGGCCGGGCTCAAGGAGGCCCGCACCGGTGACACGCTATGCGATCCGCAGAAGCCGGTGATCCTGGAAAAGATGGAATTTCCGGAGCCCGTCATCGAAATCGCCATCGAGCCCAAATCGAAGGCCGATCAGGAGAAGCTCGGCGTGGCGTTGGCCAAGCTGGCGGCGGAAGATCCTTCGTTCCGCGTCAGCACGGATGTGGAATCCGGCCAGACGATCCTCAAAGGCATGGGCGAACTGCATCTCGACATCAAGGTCGATATCCTCAAGCGCACCTACAAGGTTGACGCCAGCATCGGTGCCCCGCAGGTTGCCTATCGCGAGAAGATCACCCGTCCGACAACGGTGGACTACACGCACAAGAAGCAGACCGGCGGTTCCGGCCAATTCGCTCGCGTGAAGATCGTGGCCGAACCGCTGCCGCCGGGCGGTGGCTTCGTGTTCGAGAACAAGGTGGTCGGCGGCTCGGTCCCGAAGGAATTCGTGCCCGGCGTGGAGAAGGGCCTGGAGTTGGTGTTGGGTTCGGGTGTGCTCGCCGGGTTCCCGGTCGTCGATCTGCAGGTTTCGTTGATCGACGGTGCCTCGCATGACGTCGATTCGTCGGCGCTCGCCTTCGAAATCGCATCCAGGTCGGCCCTGCGCGAGGCGCTTCAGAAGGCCGGCCCGGTGCTGCTCGAACCGATCATGAAGGTCGAGGTCGTCACACCGGAGGACTACACCGGTTCGGTGATCGGGGACCTCAATTCGCGTCGTGGCCAGATTCAAGGCCAGGACATGCGCGGCAATGCCAATGTCGTCAACGCTATGGTGCCGCTGGCGAATATGTTCGGCTACGTCAACACGCTGCGATCGATGTCGCAAGGGCGCGCGACCTTTACGATGCAGTTCGATCACTACGAGCAGGTACCCAACAACGTCGCGCAGGAGGTTCAGGCCAAGTACGCCTGATCCCCTCGATTCCACAAAGCAAAGATGCCAACCGGCAACGGAGACTGCGATGGCCAAGGCAAAATTCGAACGCAACAAGCCACATTGCAACATCGGCACGATCGGGCATGTCGATCACGGCAAGACGTCGCTGACGGCAGCAATCACAAAGATATTGGCGGAAACCGGCCAGGCGAAGTTTACCGCCTATGACGAAATCGATAAGGCGCCGGAAGAGAAGGCGCGCGGCATCACGATCTCGACCGCTCACGTGGAATATGAGACGGACGCGCGCCATTATGCGCATGTCGACTGTCCCGGACATGCCGACTATGTGAAGAACATGATCACCGGAGCCGCCCAGATGGACGGCGCGATTCTGGTGGTGAGTGCCGCCGACGGCCCGATGCCGCAAACGCGCGAGCATATTCTGCTTGCCCGCCAAGTCGGCGTTCCGGCTCTGGTGGTCTTTCTGAACAAGGTCGACATGGTTGACGACCCCGAGCTTCTGGAACTGGTGGAACTCGAGGTTCGCGAACTGCTGTCGAAATACGAATTTCCCGGCGACACCATCCCGGTGATTAAGGGTTCGGCCCTGATGGCGCTTGAGGACAAGGATCCCAAGCTCGGCAGGGACGCGATCCTGGAGCTTATGAAGGCGGTCGACGCAAACATTCCGCAGCCGGAGCGCCCGGTCGATCTGCCGTTCCTGATGCCGGTCGAAGACGTGTTTTCGATCTCCGGTCGCGGCACGGTGGTGACGGGTCGTATCGAGCGCGGGATCATCAAGGTCGGCGAGGAGGTGGAGATCGTCGGGCTGAAGCCGACCGTGAAGACCGTCGTCACGGGCGTCGAGATGTTCCGCAAACTGCTCGACCAGGGCCAGGCCGGCGATAACGTCGGCTGCCTGCTGCGCGGTACGAAGCGTGAGGAAGTCGAACGCGGGCAGGTTCTTTGCAAGCCCGGCAGCGTCAAGCCGCACACCAAGTTCAAGGCCGAAGCCTATATCCTGACCAAGGAGGAGGGTGGCCGCCATACGCCATTCTTCACCAACTATCGGCCGCAATTCTATTTCCGGACGACCGACGTGACCGGCGTGGTGCATCTGCCCGAAGGAACCGAAATGGTGATGCCGGGCGACAACATTGCGATGACGGTCGAACTCATCGTGCCGATCGCCATGGAGGAGAAGCTGCGCTTCGCCATTCGGGAAGGCGGCCGGACGGTCGGGTCGGGCGTCGTCAGCAGCATCATCGAATAAGGAAACGGCATCGTCATGGCCGGGATCTATCCCGGCCATGCGGTTTCAGGCGGCGCGTGAAGTGGCGGTCGGCCGCGAAAGGTTTTGGACATGAACGGCCAGAATATCAGAATCAGGCTCAAGGCGTTCGATCACCGCGTTCTCGACGCGTCAACGCGGGAGATCGTGGCGACCGCCAAACGCACCGGCGCGCAGGTGCGCGGCCCGATTCCGCTGCCGACCAAGATCGAAAAATTCACCGTCAACCGCTCTCCTCACGTGGACAAGAAGAGCCGGGAACAGTTCGAAATGCGCACCCATAAGCGGCTTTTGGACATCGTGGACCCGACGCCGCAAACGGTAGACGCGCTGATGAAGCTCGATCTTGCCGCCGGCGTCGATGTCGAGATCAAGCTGTAGTCTGAAACCGCGAAACCGTCGAAAAAATGGTGCAGCAGAGGGTCATGTCGATGCGTTCCGGAGTGATCGCGCAGAAGGTCGGAATGACGCGCATTTTCACCGACGCGGGTGAACATGTGCCGGTGACGGTATTGCGTCTGGCCAATTGCCAGGTGGTGGGACATCGCACCAAGGACAAAAACGGCTACGTGGCGCTGCAGCTCGGCTCCGGCACCCGGAAGGCGACGCGGGTCACCCGGGCGGAGCGCAATAATTTTGCCATCGCCAAGGTTGAACCCAAGCGCAAGGTGGTGGAATTCCGGGTCGATGAAAATGCCATGATCCCGGTCGGTGCGGAGATCACCGCGGACCATTTCATCGTCGGCCAGTTTGTCGATGTGACCGGAACGTCGATCGGCAAGGGCTATGCGGGCGGCATGAAGCGATGGAACTTCGGCGGCCTGCGCGCGACCCACGGCGTGTCGATTTCGCATCGCTCGATTGGTTCCACCGGCGGCCGTCAGGATCCGGGACGCACCTTCAAGAATAAGAAAATGCCCGGCCAGATGGGTGTCGATCGTGTCACCACGCTCAATCTTCGGGTCGTGCAGACCGACGTGGAACGCGGGCTGCTGCTGCTGGAGGGTGCGGTACCGGGCGCCAAGGGCGGCTGGATTACGGTGCGCGACGCCGTGAAAAAGCAATTGCCGAAGGACGTGCCGCAACCCGGCAAGTTCCGCCTTGGGGCGGCGGCGGAAGGCGGCGCGAGCGACGCGGCGCCGGGCGAGGGGGCCTGATCATGGAACTTGCGATCACGACGCTCGATGGCGAGGCCGCCGGGTCCGTCAGTCTCTCGGACTCGATCTTCGGGCTGGAGCCGCGCCAGGATTTGATTCAGCGCTGCGTGGTGTGGCAGCTCGCCAAACGCCGCGCCGGTACCCATAAGGTCAAGGACCGTGCGGAAATCGCGCGGACCGGCAAGAAGATGTACAAGCAAAAGGGCACCGGCGGTGCCCGTCACGGTTCCCAGCGCGCCAATCTGTTTCGCGGCGGCGGACGTTCGTTCGGTCCGGTGGTGCGCAGCCATGAAATCGGCCTGCCGAAGAAGGTACGCGTTCTGGCGCTCAAGCATGTGCTGTCCGCCAAAGCCAAGGGTGGTGGCCTCATCATCATTGAGGACGCCAAGCTGGCCGAGGCGAAGACCAAAATGCTTAAGGGGCGGTTCGCCAAACTCGGGCTTGCCAATGCGCTGATCATAGACGGCGCGGAGATCGATCCGGGTTTCCGGCTGGCCACGCGCAATATTCCGAATATCGATGTGCTGCCGATCCAGGGCATCAACGTGTACGACATTATGCGGCGGAATACGCTGGTCCTGACCCGGGCCGCGCTTGATGCGCTGGAGGCGCGACTGAAATGACCACCACCGACCCGCGCCATTACGACGTGATCGTCGCCCCGGTCATCACCGAAAAGGCGACCTTTGCGTCCGAGCAGAACCAGGTGATCTTTCGGGTCGCTCCGGATGCCACCAAGCCGCAGATCAAGGAAGCGGTCGAGAAGCTGTTCGACGTCAAGGTGAAGAGCGTCAATACCTTGGTCCGCAAAGGCAAGATCCGCACGTTCCGCGGCATGCGCGGGCAATTGTCGGACGTGAAGAAGGCCATCGTGACCCTCGAAGAGGGTCACCGCATCGACGTGACCACCGGGCTCTGAGGCGCGGGAAGCAGCAACCATGGCACTCAAGCACTATAAACCGACGACCCCCGGCCAGCGCCAGCTCGTGCTGGTCAACCGTTCGGCCCTCTATAAGGGCGATCCCGTCAAGGCGTTGACGACGGGTAAGAGTTCGTCCGGCGGGCGCAACAACAACGGTCGGATCACCGTGCGGTTTCGCGGCGGCGGCCACAAACGGGCGCTGCGGACCGTCGATTTCAAGCGGCTCAAGCACGACCAGCCGGCGCAGGTCGAGCGGATCGAATACGATCCGAACCGCACCGGCTTTATCGCCCTTATCAAGTATCAAGACGGCGAATTGGCCTATATCTTGGCCCCGCAGCGGCTCTCGCCGGGCGATACGATCGTGGCCGGGGAGCATGTCGATGTGAAGCCGGGAAATGCCATGCCGGTCGGCAATATCCCGATCGGGACGATCGTGCATAATGTGGAGCTGAAGATCGGGAAGGGCGGGCAGATCGCCCGTTCGGCCGGAATCCTATGCCCAGATCGTCGGCCGCGACCAGGACTATGTGATCCTGCGGCTCAATTCCGGCGAGCAGCGGCTCGTCCATGGCCGGTGCAAAGGCACGGTCGGCGCGGTGTCGAATCCCGACCACATGAACATCTCGATCGGCAAGGCCGGCCGCAAGCGCTGGTTGGGACGTATGCCGCATAACCGCGGTGTCTCGATGAATCCGGTCGATCATCCGCTCGGGGGCGGCGAAGGCCGTACCTCCGGTGGCCGTCATCCGGTGACGCCGTGGGGCTTTCCGACCAAGGGCAAGAAGACCCGTTCCAACAAGCGAACCACCAGATTCATCATTTCCAGCCGCCACGCGCGGAAGAAGAAATAAGGCGGGGCCAACATGACGCGCTCGGTGTGGAAGGGTCCCTTCGTGGACGGCTATCTGCTGAAGAAGGCGGAAACCTCGCGGTCGTCGGGCCGGCACGACGTGATCAAGACGTGGAGCCGCCGGTCGACGATCCTGCCGCAATTCGTCGGCCTGACGTTCGGCGTGCATAACGGGCACAAGCACGTTCCGGTCTTGGTGAACGAGGAAATGGTCGGCCACAAGTTCGGCGAGTTTTCGCCGACGCGGACCTTTCACGGGCATTCTTCCGACAAGAAGGCCAAACGGGGCTAAGCGAGGACCACATGAGCAAACCTGCCCTTCCGCGCAGGCTTCCGGACAACGAGGCCCAGGCCGTCGCCCGCATGCTGCGCATCAGCCCACAGAAACTGAATCTTTTGGCGCAGCTTATCCGCGGCAAAAAGGTGCAGACCGCGCTGGCGGAACTCGAATTCTCGCGCAAGCGCATCGCCAAGGAGGTGCGCAAGTGTCTGGAATTGGCGATCGCGAACGCAGAAAACAACCATGATCTTGACGTGGACGATCTGATGGTCGCCCGCGCCTTCGTGGGCAAAGGGCTCGTCATCAAGCGGTTTCATGCGCGCGGCCGCGGCCGCGCCGGCAAAATCCTCAAGCCGTTTTCGCACCTGACGATCGTGGTCCGCGAGACCGAGGCGAGCGCGTAGGAGATCCCATGGGTCAGAAGGTCAATCCGACAGGACTGCGTCTCGGCATCAATCGCACCTGGGACTCGCGCTGGTATGCCGGCAAGGGCGAGTACGGCAAGCTGCTGCACGAGGACATGGAAATCCGCGACATGCTCGGCAAGCAGCTCAAGCAGGCCGCGGTATCCAAGATCGTGATCGAGCGCCCGCACAAGAAATGCCGGGTCACCATTCATTCGGCCCGTCCGGGTGTGGTGATCGGCAAGAAGGGTGCGGACATCGAGAAGCTGCGCCGGGAAGTGGCGAAGCTTACCAAGAGCGACGTCGTTCTCAACATCATCGAGATTCGCAAGCCGGAGCTCGATGCCAAGCTGGTGGCGGAATCGATCGCCCAGCAGCTGGAACGGCGTGTCGCCTTCCGCCGCGCGATGAAGCGCGCCGTGCAATCGGCGATGCGGCTGGGCGCGGAGGGGATTCGGATCAACTGTTCGGGTCGTCTCGGCGGCGCCGAAATCGCCCGCATGGAGTGGTATCGCGAAGGCCGCGTGCCGCTGCACACGTTGCGCGCCGATGTGGATTACGGGGTCGCCACGGCGTTCACGACCTACGGCACCTGCGGCGTCAAGGTGTGGATCTTCAAGGGCGAGATCCTTGAGCATGATCCGATGGCGCAGGACAAGCGGATGGCCGAAAGCGATGCCGGCGGCAGGCCGCAGCGCCGCGACAACTGATCTGTCGCACAGTATTTGATGGTGAGAGAGGCATAGTTCCATGCTGCAGCCGAGTCGCACGAAGTTCCGTAAGGCTCATAAGGGCCGGATTAAGGGCGTCGCGACGAGCGGAGCGACGCTCAGCTTCGGTCAGTTCGGCCTCAAGGCCATGGAGCCCGACCGGGTGACGGCGCGCCAGATCGAGGCCGCGCGACGCGCCATGACGCGCCACATGAAGCGGGCCGGACGCGTCTGGATCCGCATCTTTCCGGACGTGCCGGTGTCGAAGAAGCCGCTCGAAGTGCGCATGGGCTCCGGCAAAGGCGCCCCGGAACTGTGGGTGGTACGGATCAAGCCGGGACGGATCCTGTTCGAGATCGACGGCGTGCCGACTACCATCGCTCGGGAAGCGCTCGGTCTGGCGGCCGCCAAGCTGCCGATCAAGACCCGGTTTGTCGAGCGCATTGCCGAGTAAGGAGCCGATCACATGCTCAAGAGCGACGACCTTAGATTAATGACTCCGGATCAGCTTCACGACGAACTGCTCAAGCTGAAGAAAGAGCAGTTCAACCTGCGCTTCCAGCGTGCGACAGGACAGCTTGCCAATACCTCGCGGGTCCGCGAGGTTCGCCGCGATATCGCCCGGATCAAGACCGCTGCCCAGAGCAAGCGCGCCGCCGTAGGAAAATGAGGAACGATCGATGCCAAAGCGCGTCTTGCAGGGCGAAGTAGTCAGCAACAAGCAGGCCAAAACCGTGGTGGTGAAGGTCGAGCGCCGGTTCACCCATCCGGTGATGAAAAAGACGGTGCGCAGTTCCAAGAAATACTACGCCCACGATGAGAAGAACGAATGCGCGGTCGGCGACACGGTGAATATCGAAGAACATGCGCCGATCTCGAAGCTGAAGCGCTGGGTCGTGGTTCAGGGCGACCGGCAGGCGAAATAAACGCGGGCCTTGCCCGCATCTTAAAAGTTAACCAGAGAGGCGTCCCATGATCCAGATGCAGACTAACCTCGACGTGGCGGATAATTCCGGCGCGCGGCGCGTCATGTGCATCAAGGTGCTGGGCGGCTCCAAGCGTAAATATGCGACCATCGGGGACGTCATTGTGGTGTCCGTGAAGGAGGCTATTCCGCGCGGCCGCGTCAAAAAGGGTGATGTCATGAAGGCCGTCGTGGTGCGGGTGCGGAAGGATATCCGCCGCGCCGACGGATCGGTGATCCGGTTCGACCGCAATGCCGCTGTTCTCATCAATCCGCAGATGGAGCCTGTCGGCACCCGTATCTTTGGGCCGGTTCCGCGCGAGCTGCGGGCCAAGAACCATATGAAGATCATCTCGCTCGCCCCGGAGGTGCTGTGATGGCTGCGAAGATCCGGAAGGGCGACAAGGTGGTCGTGCTCGCCGGTCGCGACAAAGGTCGCACCGGGGAAGTGATCGAGGTGAATCCTTCAGCGGCGCGGGCGACCGTGCGGGGCGTCAACGTGGTGAAGCGTCATCAGCGGCAGACCCCGCAACAGGATGGCGGAATCATCTCCAAGGAGCTTCCGCTGCATCTTTCCAACCTTGCGATCGCGGATCCTAAGGACGGCAAGCCGACGCGCGTCGGATTCAAGATCGGCAATGATGGCCGCAAGGTGCGCGTTGCCAAGCGTTCGGGAGTCGAGATCGATGGCTGATCAAGAAGAGAAGAAGGGCAAGAAGGCCGGCGAACCGAAAGGTCCGAAAGGCGGCAAGGCGGATGGCGGTCGGCCGGACGGCGAAAAAGGCAAGAAGTCGGCCAAGACCGAGGGCAGGGCGGAGCGGTCTGAACGAAACGACGGTGCGGTGCCCGTGGAGGAACCGAAGGGGCCTCCGCGTCTGAAAGTCCAGTTCGAGCAGGTTGTGCGCAAGCAGCTGACCGAGGAATTCGGCTACAAGAACCCGATGCAGGTGCCGACGATCGAAAAGATCGTTTTGAATATGGGCATCGGCGAGGCGGTCGCCGACCGCAAGAAGGTCGAATCGGCGGCGAGCGATTTGGCGTTGATTGCCGGGCAGCGACCCGTCATCACCAAGTCGCGTAAGGCGATCTCGACCTACAAGCTGCGCGAAAATCAGCCGATCGGCTGTAAGGTGACGCTGCGCAAATCGCGGATGTTCGAGTTTCTCGATCGGCTGATCAACATTGCGCTGCCGCGGGTTCGTGACTTTCGGGGCCTGAACCCGAAAAGCTTCGATGGGCGGGGTAACTATTCGCTCGGACTGAAGGAGCACATCATTTTCCCCGAGATCGACTACGACAAGGCGGCCGAGATTTGGGGCATGGACATCACCGTGTGCACCACCGCGCGCACCGACGAGGAAGCGCGCGCCCTCTTGAAGGCCTTCAACTTCCCGTTCCGGCAGTGAGGGTGGCGACATCCCCAAACGCGGATATACTGGAGACCCGAATGGCTAAGACGAGTTCGATCGAGAAGAACGACCGGCGGCGACGGTTGACGAAGAAATTTGCCGCCAAACGGTCGCGCCTCAAGGCGATCGCAAATGACAGGGAGAGGCCGCTCGAGGAGCGGTTCGAGGCGAGCATCAAGCTTGCCGCGCTGCCGCGCAACGGGTCGGCGACCCGGATCCGCAATCGCTGTGAAGTGACCGGCCGGGCGCGTGCGTTTTACCGGAAGCTTAAGATGAGCCGGATCGCGTTGCGGGAATTCGGCTCCAAGGGCCTGATCCCCGGCATGGTCAAGTCGAGCTGGTAAGGAGTTCGGACGCATGAATGTGAACGATCCGATCGGCGATATGATAACCCGCATTCGCAACGCGCAAAGCCGCACCAAGTCGAAAGTTTCGACGCCGGGCTCGAAGTTGCGCAAGAGCGTGCTCGACGTGCTCAAGAGCGAAGGCTATATCCGGGACTACTCGACGCTGGAGCGCAGCGATGGGCGCAGCGAGTTCGAAATCGAACTCAAATATTTCGACGGCACGCCGGTCATCCGGGAAATCGCGCGGGTGTCGAAACCTGGACGTCGCGTTTATGTGTCGGTGAAGAACTTGCCGCGGGTCAATAATGGTCTGGGCGTAGCGATTGTATCGACACCCAAGGGTGTGATGGCCGACCACGTCGCTCGCGAAGCCAATGTTGGCGGCGAGATTCTTTGCACTGTGTTCTGAGAGGCCGCCATGTCACGCATAGGCAAGAAAGCGGTCGCTGTCCCCTCGGGCGTGACTGCGAATATCGAGGGACAGACTGTGAAGATGAAGGGGCCTAAGGGCGTCCTTCAATTCGTGGTCCCCGATGAAATCGTGGTAACGATGGATAAGGGTGCCATCAAGGTGGATCCGCGTTCCGAGTCCAAGCGGGCGCAATCCATGTGGGGGACGTCGCGCACCCTCGTTGCCAATCTGATCACCGGGGTGACCAAAGGCTTCGAGACTAAGCTTGAGATCACCGGCGTCGGCTATCGCGCTTCGGTTCAGGGCAAGAACCTACAGATCGCGCTCGGTTTTAGTCATGACGTGGTTTATCCGATTCCGGAAGGGATCGCGATCGCGACGCCGAAGCCGACCGAAATCCTGGTGACCGGTATCGACAAGCAGAAGGTCGGTCAGGTTGCCGCCGAAATCCGCGCCTTCCGGCCGCCGGAGCCCTATAAGGGCAAGGGCGTGAAGTATGCCGGGGAATATATTTTCCGCAAGGAAGGCAAAAAGAAGTAACGGGAAAGACGATACCTGCTATGGCGACCAAGCAAGTCGAACGGCGCAAGGCGCGCATCCGACGCTCGATCCAGGCGGCCGCTGGTGGGCGGCCTCGGTTGAGCGTGTTTCGTTCCTCGAAGCATATTTATGCCCAGGTCATCGACGACCGGAAGGGCGCGACGCTGGCGTCGGCGTCGTCAGTCGAAAAGGACCTGCGCGCCAGTCTGAAGACCGGCGCCGATGTGGGGGCCGCAAAGGTGGTCGGCAAGCTCGTCGCCGAGCGTGCCGCGGCTGCCGGGGTCAAGGATGTCGTGTTCGATCGCGGCAGCTATATCTATCATGGCCGCGTGAAGGCCTTGGCGGATGCGGCGCGCGAGGGCGGTTTGAACTTTTAGCGGCGGCCGGATGGGAATGCCGACGTCGGTACAAAAACAGCCGGCGTCAATAGGCAGCGGCGCCAATACGGATGCGGGCATGTCCCGAAGGGAAATGGATTTTCGTTATGGCACGTGAACGTGAGCATCGCGAACGAGAAGAGCGCGACAGCGAATTCACCGATAAGCTGGTGCACATCAATCGCGTCGCCAAGGTCGTGAAGGGTGGTCGGCGCTTCGGTTTTGCGGCACTGGTGGTGGTTGGAGACCAAAAAGGTCGGGTCGGTTTCGGCCACGGCAAAGCGCGCGAGGTACCGGAAGCGATCCGCAAGGCGACGGACGCGGCGAAGCGCGGTCTGATACGCGTGCCGTTGCGCGAAGGCCGGACGCTGCATCATGACGTGCATGGCCGGCACGGCGCCGGAAAGGTTTTCTTGCGCGCCGCTTCTCCGGGCACCGGGATCATTGCCGGCGGTCCGATGCGGGCCGTGTTCGAGACGCTGGGCATGCAGGACGTGGTGGCGAAATCGATCGGCTCGTCGAATCCCTATAATATGGTGCGGGCCACCTTCGACGCGCTGAAGCATCAGGATTCGCCGCGGTCGGTCGCGGCGCGCCGCAATGTGAAAGTATCGGCGCTGCAGGCGCGGCGGCGTGATTACGACGCCGAAGCTCCGGCCACCGAATAAATTGATCGGAGTTTGCGATGGCGACCGCCAACGACAAGATTATCAAGGTGCAGCAGGTCGGCAGCCCGATCCGCCGCCGGCACGATCAGCGCGAAACGCTCGTCGGTCTTGGGCTCAACCGGATCGGTCGCGTGGCCGAGGTGGCGGACACGCCGTCGGCGCGGGGCATGATCGCCAAGGTCGCACATCTGGTGCGCGTCATCGAAAGCAAGTAGCGTTTTTGCATTGCGTGGCTGGCTGACGCGAACGGAACCGGGGTCGTCTTGGGGTGAAGTCTACCCGAAGAGATGCGCGGAACGGCCGCAGCTCGTTGCCATGACATAAGGGAAGACCCATGAAGCTCAACGAAATCGCCGATAATGCGGGGGCCCGTCAGGCCCGCATGCGGGTCGGTCGCGGCATCGGCTCCGGCAAGGGTAAGACCGGGGGACGCGGCGGCAAGGGCCAGACGGCCCGTACCGGTGTGCGCATCAAGGGTTTCGAGGGCGGCCAGATGCCGCTGCATCGGCGCTTGCCGAAGCGGGGCTTCAATAATATTTTCGCTCTCAGATTCGATGTGGTCGAATCTCGACCGGGTGCAGGCGGCGATCGACCGCGGGGTGCTGTCTGTCGCAGACACCGTGGACGGTGAGGCGCTTGTTCGGGCCGGCGTACTGCGGCGCGTTCACGATGGCGTGAGGCTCCTCGGGCGGGGGGAATTGACGTTGCCGGTCCAGTTCGCGGTTCACGGTGCCTCCAAATCCGCTATCGCGGCGGTCGAGAAAGCGGGTGGATCGGTTAAGTTGCTTGCGCAGCCACGCCAAGAGGTCGCCGCCGAAGCGGCGCCGTGAAGGTCGCGCCTTGCGAAGCTGACTCTCGGTTTATATTCTTCTCGGCGAGGTGAAATGCCCGGCCGACGCAGCGCAGCAGCCGGATCATAAGAGGCGAGCCTGACCATGGTGTCTGCAGCAGAACAGTTGGCGGCGAACTTGAACTTCGCGGCCTTTGCCAAAGCCGACGAGCTGAAAAAGCGCATCTGGTTTACGCTCGGCGCGCTGCTGGTATACAGGCTCGGAACGTATATTCCGCTACCTGGAATTGACCCGACCGCCTGGGAACAGATTTTTAATACGAATTCCGGCGGTATTTTGGGGATGTTCAATATGTTCGCCGGCGGTGGTATTCACCGCATGGCGATCTTTGCTCTCAACATCATGCCCTACATCTCGGCCTCGATCATCATCCAGCTGATGACGACGGTGTCGCCGACCCTGGAACAGCTCAAGAAAGAGGGCGAGCAGGGTCGGAAAATGATGAACCAATATACCCGATATTTGACGGTTGGACTTGCTGCCGTGCAGTCGTATGGTATTGCGGTCGGTCTCGAAGGCTTCGGCCAGACTGTCGCGGACCCGGGCTGGTTCTTCCGCATTTCCACCGTGATCACGCTGACCGGCGGCACGATGTTTCTGATGTGGCTCGGCGAGCAGGTGACATCGCGGGGAATCGGGAACGGTATTTCGTTGATCATTCTGTCGGGAATCGTGGCGGAGTTGCCGCGCGCCATCGCGGGAACGCTTGAGTTGGGCCGGCAGGGCGCCTTGTTGACCGGGCTGATCTTGGCGGTCATCGTGGTGGCGATCGCCGTGATCGCGTTCATCGTCTTCATGGAGCGCGCGCAGCGCCGACTGCTGATCCAATATCCCAAGCGGCAGGTCGGCAATCGCATGTTCGAGGGGCAGTCCTCGCATTTGCCGTTGAAGCTGAACACCTCGGGTGTCATTCCGCCGATCTTTGCCTCCTCGCTGCTGCTGCTGCCGACCACGGTCGCCAATTTCAACGCCGGGCAGATTCCGGATTGGCTTGCCGCCGTGACGGCGCAACTGGGCCACGGGCGGCCGCTGTTTCTGGTCTTCTATGTGGCGCTCATCGTCTTCTTCGCCTTTTTCTATACGGCGATCGTGTTCAACCCCACCGAGACTGCCGACAATCTGAAGAAGCACGGCGGTTTCATCCCCGGTATTCGGCCCGGTGAACGCACCGCCGAATACATCGACTATGTGCTGTCGCGGATTACGGTGATCGGTGCCGCCTATCTGGCCGCCGTGTGCGTGCTGCCGGAAATCTTGATTTCCTATGCGGCCGTGCCGTTTTATTTCGGCGGTACCTCGCTTCTGATCGTGGTTAGTGTCACGATGGATACCGTCGCGCAGATTCAGGGCTACCTGCTTGCCCATCAGTATGAAGGGCTGATCAAACGCTCGAAGCTGCGCGGACGGCGACGATAAATCCAAAGCCCGCGCAGACGGGCTAGGAAACACGGGGCGAACGCACATGAGGTTGATTCTTCTGGGTCCGCCGGGTGCCGGCAAGGGGACTCAGGCTCAGCGATTGGTCGATCGGTATAAGATCGTGCAACTTTCGACCGGGGATATGTTGCGCGCGGCCGTCAAGGCGGAGACTCCGCTTGGGCTTACCGTCAAAGATATCATGGCGCGGGGCGAACTCGTGCCCGACGCTGTCGTTGTCGGGATCGTTGCCGATCGCATCGCAGCCGCGGACTGCCGCGACGGATTTATCTTGGACGGATTCCCGCGTACCGTGCCCCAGGCCGAGGCACTCGACCTTATGTTGGCGGATCGGGGGTTGGCGCTCGACGCCGTGATTGAGCTGAAGGTGGACGAGGGGGCCTTGCTGCGCCGTATCGCCAATCGCGTGGCCGAGATGACGGCACGCGGCGAGGCGTTGCGGCCGGATGATAACCCGGACACGCTAAAGAAGCGCCTCGATGCCTATCGGGGGCAGACGGCGCCCTTGATCGATTATTATGCCGGCAAAGGTGCGCTGGAAACGGTTGACGGTATGGCTCCGATCGATCGGGTGGCCGTGGCTATCGCAGCGGTGCTTTCAACCCGCAACGCTAGCCGAGAGGCGGCCCGGAAGCGACAGTCTGCCTGAAAAAGCGAGTCGGACCGGTGCGCGACGGCGCGATCTGCGGATTCCGCGAGAATGCGATCGCGCATGAAAAAACAATGAATGTGGCGCATTCGGGGATTGACGGAATGTGCGGATGTCGATATAGCCGTCGGACGAATTCCAAATGCTGATGCGGCGCCGATCCCTGTATCCTGGGGGGCGTCGTCTTTGTGTTTATCAGGTGCCTGCGATGCTCTGTGTCTCGCAGCGTAGCATGACAGCGTGAAAGCACTGGTCGGTGCAAGATCCGGCCAAAGGAGTGAAGGCCTTGGCGCGCATCGCGGGTGTAAATATTCCAACCAACAAACGAGTCCTGATCGGTCTCCAATACATTCACGGCATCGGACCCGCCAAGGCTCGGGAGATCGTGAACAAGGTCGGCATTCCCGAAGAGCGGCGGGTGTCCCAGTTGACGGACCAGGAAGTGCTGCAGATTCGCGAGGTCATCGATCACGACTATATGGTCGAGGGCGATTTGCGGCGCGAGACGGCGATGAATATCAAGCGGCTGATGGATCTTGGCTGCTATCGCGGGTTGCGCCATCGGCGCGGGTTGCCGGTGCGGGGTCAACGCACGCATACCAATGCGCGAACCCGTAAGGGGCCCGCCAAGCCGATCGCCGGCAAGAAAAAGTAGTCGCGATGATGTGAGGCTCGCTTGCGCGGGCCACGAAAGGGTCAGGAATGGGTAAAGAAGTCGCACGCATTCGCCGGCGGGAGCGCAAGAACATTGCCTCCGGAGTCGCCCACGTCAGTGCGTCGTTCAATAACACTATGATCACGATTACGGATGCGCAGGGTAACGCCATCGCGTGGTCCTCTTCCGGCACGATGGGATTTAAGGGTTCGCGCAAATCCACTCCCTACGCGGCGCAAGTGGCCGGCGAGGACGTGGCCAAAAAGGCGCAAGAGCATGGCATGCGCACGCTCGAGGTGGAAGTGTCGGGGCCTGGATCCGGTCGGGAGTCGGCGCTGCGCGCCTTGCAGGCGGCCGGGTTCACCATTACGTCCATTCGCGATGTAACGCCCATCCCGCACAATGGTTGCCGTCCGCGCAAGCGTCGGCGCGTGTAATTCATCACCCGGCGGGCGGGAAGCGGCGGCGTTGCCGTTTTTTCCCCTGATAGCGGTGTCGCCGCGCCCAACAAGGCGCGCGCGCCGTGCAACGCAATGGGGTCCGTTAAGTGACAATCCAGAAGAATTGGCAGGAACTGATCCGGCCGAATAAGCTCCAGGTCACGCCTGGCCCCGACCCGAGGCGCTCTGCCACGCTGGTGGCGGAGCCGCTTGAGCGCGGCTTCGGGGTAACCCTGGGAAATTCGCTCCGCCGCATCTTGTTGTCGTCGCTGCAGGGCGCCGGTGTTCAGGCCGTGCACATCGACGGTGTGCTGCATGAATTCTCGTCGATTCCCGGGGTGCGCGAGGATGTGACCGACATCATCCTCAACATCAAGGATATTGCCATCAAGATGCAAGGCGAAGGGCCGAAGCGCATGGTGGTGAAGAAAACCGGCCCGGCGCTGGTCACGGCGGGTGATATCCAGACGGTCGGCGACGTGGTGATTCTCAATCCCGATCTGGTGCTTTGCCACCTCGACGAGGGGGCCGAGATCCGGATGGAATTTACCGTCAATACCGGCAAGGGCTATGTGCCGGCGGAGCGCAATCGGCCCGAGGATGCGCCGATCGGCCTGATCCCTGTCGATAGCCTCTATTCGCCGGTAAGGCGGGTGTCGTATCGGGTCGAGAACACCCGCGAGGGGCAAATTCTCGACTATGATAAGCTGACGATGCAGATCGAGACGAATGGCGCGGTATCTCCAGAGGATGCGGTGGCCTATGCGGCGCGTATCCTGCAGGATCAGCTTCACGTTTTCGTCAATTTCGAGGAACCGCGGAAGGAAACCGGGATTCCGGAATCGATTCCGGATCTCGCTTTCAACCCGGCCTTCCTCAAAAAGGTGGACGAACTCGAGCTGTCGGTGCGCTCGGCCAATTGTTTGAAAAACGACAATATCGTCTATATCGGGGACTTGGTGCAGAAGACCGAAGGCGAGATGCTGCGGACTCCGAATTTCGGTCGCAAGTCGTTGAACGAAATCAAGGAAGTGCTGGCCCAGATGGGCTTGCACTTGGGCATGGAAGTGGCCGGATGGCCGCCCGAGAACATCGACGAACTCGCCAAACGGTTCGAGGATCATTATTAGGAGAGGCGGTGTCGGTGAACCCGATGAAATTCGGGTCTCCGGCGGCAGTTTTGGTGCGATAAGTTCGGGTGAGATGGAGCAGCGGCGATGCGTCACGGTAAGGTCTATCGAAAATTCAACCGCACGGCCGAGCATCGCCGCGCGATGTTCGCCAACATGTGTGCGGCGCTGATCAAGCACGAACAGATTACCACCACGCTGCCCAAGGCGAAGGATTTGCGCCCTGTGGTCGAAAAGCTGGTCACGCTGGGCAAACGCGGCGGCCTCCATGCGCGCCGCCAGGCGATTGCCGAACTGCGTGACGTAGGCACCGTGAAGAAGCTGTTCGATGTGCTCGGGCCCCGCTACAAGGAACGCAACGGCGGTTACACGCGCATCATGAAGGCCGGATTCCGCCACGGCGACAATGCGGCGGTCGCGGTCATTGAGTTCGTCGATCGCGATGTAACCGCCAAGGGCCGCGATTCCGGGCCGGTGGCCGCGAAGGCGGCGGCCGCATAGGCAGGTTGCGCCGCTTTCCTGCCCGCTCCTTCAAATGACAATCAAAAAAACCGGCGCTACGCAGCGCCGGTTTTTTTGTCCGTCATGCCATGCAGGAGCGGGCCTTTGGTAATCCGCGCCCCGCGGGCGGCGGTGCCTCCATCGGAAACGGAGCGCCGCCAGTTGCTCCGCCCCACCGCGTCGCGCCGCTGCTACTTCGCCAGTTCCGCCCGCTGATGGCCGGCCGTGACCTCGAACGCGAAGTGGAAGGCCGGCAGATCCTCGCCCGGATGGTCATCCGCATAGGTCAGCTGCGGGATGCGGAAATTGTTCGGCCGCGTCTCGGTGCCCTTGTAGATGCCCGGATAGAGATCGATGAAGTGCACGCCCGGCGCGCCGGTCGCCTTCATGAAAATTTCAACGTCGCCCTGGCTGTTGAAGGCACAAACATAGCCCGTGTAGTTGTTATCGTAGACGACGTGGTAGATATTCGCGGTTTCGGTCCAGCCGCCGCCCTTGAGATGGATCGTGAACGTCGTGCCTGCGGGCCCGCGGGTCACGTCCACCGGCAGCGCCGTGGGCTTTACATAAAAGCTGCCGAACTTGCGCGCCGATCCGTTATCGATCCACAGCCCGTGGGTACCGCCGAGGTCATCCGGCGTCGGGAAACGGAACGCGACCTTGCCGTTTGCATCGGCCTTGCCTTCGGCGACGACCTTGGAGAGTTCCTCCCAGTTGGTCCGCCCCGGCTGCTCGGCGCCCGGCCCCATCATGCGATTGCCGACCACGCGGGTCCAGTTCAGCTTGTAATCCTTGCCCGGCACAAGACCTTCGCCGCGGACCAGCACGGACTCGCCGATGCCGGCGAACCGCGGCTCGGCTACCAGTTCACCTACCGGCGGCAGTACCCGAACCACCTTCTGGGCCTGCTGCTCAGGCGGCGGCGGCAATATTGGTGCGCCGTCGGTCACGTCGAACTGGAACGCGAACCGCGGCCGGCCCGGCGCGGGATTCTGCTCCGGATTGCGGTACGGAAAGGTGAGTTCGCCATGCATGATTTCGATGACATGCGTACCCGGACCGCCGGCAGCGGGAATCGTGAAGCTGGCCGATCCCTTGGTGGTGATCGACGAAATCCAGCCCGTAAAGGCGTTGTCGTAGATCACGTCCCAGGAATTATAGAGCGAGCGGTAGCCGATCCCCTTGATGTCGATTTTGATGGGGGTTCCGGGCGGCCCATTCTTGGGCGATACCTCGACCGTCATGTCGAGATTGAAGGCCACCTGCGTCATCAGGCGGGAGCCTTGCTGCAGCACGATGTCGTGCAGGAAGCCGTAATCCTCGGGCGTCGTGAACGTCGCCGCCAGCCGCCCGGTTTGATCGGATCGCACATTGGCGATTCGATACGCGACGGGCGTGAATTCCCGGCCGTGATATTCGGTGTCGGTCACGTTCCAGGCGCCGGACGCCGTAGTCCACACCAGCTGGAATTCCTGGTTCGGCGGCAGGCCTTCGGCCGAGAGCGTCACCGGCGCGCCGGCCGGCGCATGTTTTGGCGAAACGTCGAGCCGGCCCACATAGCCGTTCGACGGTTCGCCGACCGTGATCTCCGGACCCAGGCCCGAAGCGGGGGCGGCGGCCGCGGGCACCTGGGATATCAGCCACATCAGCGCCGGCATTGCCAGCGCGCACGATAACCCGGCCACTCGGCCGCTGCCAAAGTTCATCGATAACTCCGATCGCTGCGACGTGATTACTTCTTGGATGGAACCGGTTCGCCTTCCACCACCATCAATTCGGTGGTCGGGCGGTTGAACGGCTTCCATTCGACGGTGGAGCCGTCATTCATCGTCGCCAACACCTTGTAGCCGACGGTGCCGGTCGGATGATCGGCCGGAATGGTCCAGAACAGCGACCAGAAATAATCGGTCGGCGGATTGCCATGCGACTTGTAGCTGGCGGGCAGCTTTTGACCGTTGCCGAGTTCCACCACCAGGCTCTTGATGTCCTTATCGGTCGCCCATTCGCCGTTCGGCTGCAGCGCGCGAATGCGGAACGCGACCGCTTCCTTGCGCTTGTACTGGTTGTTGAGCACGCAGAACGGCCCGGCCTGACCCGGCAGCGCGTGGCGCACGATGTCGCCTTCGAAGAACAGCTTCTTGGCTGCCGTCTGGGCTTGCGCACCGGAGGCGAGGCCGAAAGCGGCTAACAATGCGAGGGACGATAGGGTGACGATTCTCATGGGGCGCCCTTTCCGACTGCTTTGAACATGTGACCGCGGTGAATGCGATTGCGGCGGATCATCGTCGCGGATGCAGACATCGCTAGCGATGTCGCCGCGGCGTAATCCGGATTTGGCGGCAAGAGGCGGCGGCGCATGCGCATCGCCGCATCTTGGTCCGATAACCCCTTAGCGCATTTCTCCTGGCACGCAAAGGGGGTGCGACCGGGCATCTCTCTCTTCCCATCGCCTCCTTGCTGTGGCGAGAGGGGCGGATGAGGGGCAGGTGCGGGCACGGGCGGATGGAGACCGAACGTTGCTGTCGCGGCGGCGAACGCCGCCGGTGCCACACCCTCACGCGCCCCTGCCTCTCACCCAAACTCTCTCCCCACGGTGTGCGGAACGCCACGGCATGAGGGCGCGGGTGCCGCCACGCCGCGCGGTCCGCGGCCTGCGCTTCCCGCGCCGGAAAAAAAACTTCACTCACTGTGATGTACGTCACACAAGGCCTGCGCCCCGCGGTCTAGTTTGCAGATGCCGTGCCGACGTTGGTTTGAACATGAAATGATATGACGTTTACCAGGATGGCGGTTTCAGCAGCGATCACTCTTGGCACGGCTTCGGGGGCCTTCGCGGCAAATCGGGCTGACGGCAGTAACCGCGGCAAAAGTCGTGGTTTTGGCACCGGAGCGCGGGCGTCGCGCCCGCTCTTGTTCCAATCATATCCGATCCACAATCGCATCAGATCGGATGACCCGGCGGGCGACACGCCCGCGCTCCATCCGCCGCATCGAAAGCCGAGTTGACACTCCGGTCGGCGCCGGCCCACAATCATTCGAAAATTATCAACGTGGTGGAGGCGACGCGATGATGAACCGGCGTGAGATGATCTCGATCGGCGCAGGCGCTGCGATCGCCGTCGGCATGCCGAAAGCGTGGGCCGCGACCTACGATCTCATCATCAAGGGCGGGCGCGTCATCGACCCCTCGGTCGGGCTCGACGGCATCCGCGACGTGGCGATCGCTGCAGGCCGGATCGCGGCGGTCGAGGCCGGCATCGCCGGTGACGCCACCGAGACGATCGATGCGCGCGGCAAGATCGTGGCGCCGGGGCTGATCGATATCCATACCCACGCCGGCCGCGGTAAGGATTCGCCGGCGCTGGCGCTGCAGGACGGCGTGACCGGATATATCGATGCCGGATCGGGCGGTCCCGACAATATCGACGAGATCGCCGCCGTGGTGCGCGGCGGGCCGCAGATCGGCCGCGCTTTGATCAACGTCGCCAAGCGCACCGGCTTCACCGGCGGCGAGCTTTTGGACATCAACCGCGCCGATGTCGGCCTGGTGCGCGGGGGGATCGCGCGCCATCGCGATGTGGTGGTCGGCGTCAAGGCGCGGCTGTCGGCCGATGTCGCCGGCCCCAACGATATCGAGGGTTTGCGCCGCGCCCAGGAGGCCGCGTCCGCCTTCGGCCTGCCGGTGATGATCCATATCGGCCAGTCGGTATCGCCGATGCGCGAAATTTTAGCCCTGCTCAAGCGCGGCGACATCGTCACCCACATGTACGCGCCGCCGCCGAACGGCATCCTCGACGATTCCGGCCGCCTGTTCCCGGAGGTCGCCGCCGCGCGGCGCCGCGGCGTGATCTTCGACTTCGGCAACGGAACCACCGGGCACTTCAACTGGGAGATGGTGGAGCGCGCCACCAAACAGGGTTTTTGGCCCGACACCCTCTCCACCGACTGGACCACGACGGCCCGCACCACCGGAGTGGTGGACCTCCCCAACGTCATGTCGAAGTTTTTGATGTTCGGCATGCCGCTCTCCGACGTGGTGGCGTGCGCGACGGTGAATGCGGCAAAAGTGTTTCCCGCCTTCGGCGACCGCGGCACGCTGAACATCGGCGCGCCGGCGGACGTGGCCATCATGGAATTGCGGGAAGGCAATTTCGAGTTCCTCGACAATTACGGGGGCAAGCGCGCCGGGCGGCAGCGGCTGTTTCCGGTGGCGACGGTGCTGAATGGGAAGCGCGTGCCGGCGAGAGCGTAGGGCGCTATACGTTGCACTTAGACCGGACTTCGACCGGGTCGGACCACCCTTTCGGCGTCATGCCTGCGCTTGTCGCGGGCATCCACGTCTTTCTGCGGCGGTGCAAAAGGAAGCCGTGGATGGCCGGGACAGGCCCGGCCGTGACCTCAGGTGTTCGGATCTCATCGGAAATCTGGTTTAGCCGTGACACGCATCAGGTTCCGCAGCGGCTGTTGCTTCCACGATAGAGAGCGAGGCACCGTTACCTCCTATTGTCAGCACGTGCCGAATATTTTGCTGCTTGTTGACGGAGTAATCAGCGGGGCTAAGGTGCCGCAAATTTTCCCCCTGAGATTTTCGTCGGGATTACTGAGGGAGGGGTAATCATTCAGATTCCCGCTATACTGGCAATAATACTTAGTGTTGTCGTATTGCCCCTCTTCGTTGACGTTGAAACATTGATAGGATTTCACCTTGATCGCAGTGTAAGGTGCATCAGAATATTGTCTTTGGAATGATGGCGCGCTATTGTACCAATACGCTATATTGACGGAGCTTCTTTGTTCGCCTGGCCAACTCACTAACGGGTCCGGCGCAGAAGCGGGTACCTGATTTAGTGGTATTTGCAATGTTGTAGAGACGTCAGGCATTCCTTGATGAGTATAGAAAATAGCGATCGATGCACCCTTCGTTGAACTGTATTGTTCGGTTTGGAAATAGTTGTTCAAGTAATCACGTAGTACGCTCCCGGAGAGAGCATTTTTCTTTGTGGCTGGCGGTTCGGGGCTGATGTGTTCATAAAAATAGTACTTCTCCTCATTTGCGGTAATGAACATTTCTGGTGCGCCTAATCCTAGATCCATCGCCAAAGGCGCCGCCGTGTCTATTGGATTATGTGTTCCATCCGTGCCGTTGGGATTTTTATCATACATGGCAAAAACCCTCTTAATGGGGCAAAGACCATGCGCCGATTCAAATGTCTGTAACATCGCTGGGTAGCGCTTGCTATGTGCTTCTCCAGCGGGAGTTAAGCACTTTGGATATTTACTACCACAATCTTTAAAGTCTTCCGCATGACGGAACAGATAAACTGTGGGCTGACACGCCGTCTGTGCTTGTGCCGTCACGGTGGTCAGGAGAGCAACGCCTAAAACCGAGAGACTCTTTACCATTGTAATCTCCTACTGTTATCCGCCCGAAGCTTTCGCTTCGGTCGCCCAGCGAGAGGAAGCTCGGAGGCCTTGGCGTCAGCGTGCTGGGGTATCGCGGACGCCGTTGCCCGCCGGCGGCTCGCAAATAAAGCTATACCGATTGCCGGTCGCAAGGAAGCGGAGATTCCACCATCATGTTCTGCAGTTACCGTGAAAAGGAACAAGGCAGAGGCATGCAACCGGCGGTTTGCAAGGCATGTTCCGCTTTGAGCATGCAGGTTGAAGGCTGGGGCAACGCTCACGATCGAACGCTCTTACGCAAGATGTTTTCGACCAAAGCCGGATCGGAAGGCCTCCGCGAGCAAGGTCGGCTCGCGTCGCCCTGCCGTTGCGAAGCGCCTGCGCCGCCTCGTGGCGTCGATGCGGCGTGAGAATGGGAACTCGAATGCCGCGCGCCCTGATGCGGGCGCGGCCGTCGCCGGTGCGGGCGCGGATCAAGATGCGTTCGAACTCCGCAGGCCCGCGTACTGACTCGTGCGTAGCCGAGAATTGCCATGTTCAAAGAGATCGAGCAAAACGGTGCAGACTTATGCAAGTATCTTATGCATAGTGCAAGTCCTTGGAATCATTGAGGTGATGCGTTTTTGCAAAAGTCTTGATTTTTGCACGTACGGGAAGTCAGCGGCTTTTGTCGGCGGTTGCCCACAGAGTTTCCGGAACGGTAAGCCCGAGCGCATCGGCGGTCTTGAGATTGATGACCAGCTCGAACCTTGTCGGCTGCTGCACCGGTAATTCGGCCGGCTTGGATCCCTTCAATCCATGCCCTTGACTTCAGCTCTTCGGCACTTCCCCGCGCACGCACCAAGCTCTCGCTTTAAGCGTGAATGGACCATCTTGGCGATCTCCAAGCAAGTGCTTGCGCATACGAGATTCGAGCTGTTCGCGGCGACCCTGGGAAAGGGACACAACGTAGGCTCCCCCGGGGCCCGCGCCGTCCGTAAACGGTTCCCAGTAGTCGCTGAATGATGAATACGCTTGGTCGATCACCAGCGGCTCCTCCTTGATGTTGGTTAGGCCAGCCTTTTTCCAGAGATCGCCCAGCTGTCCTTGGCGAGATAGCTTCATGTGACGCTCGTCCTTGGGTTCGATTGCCGGATCGAGCGCAACGGCTTCGTCCCAGAAGAACCTGAGCATCTGCATTCCTGCGTCGTAGTCCCAGACACATGCACTTACGGTGCCTTGCATATGGGTCACGCGGCGCATCTCGGCCACGGCCTTATTTTCATCAGGTACAAAATTCATGACGAGCAATGCCAAGGTATTGTCGAACGATGCGTCCTTGAACTTCAACGCCCGGGCATCGCCCACTTCAAAGCGCACGCGGGGGGACTTGGCGTTCTTTTGCGCGTAGGCGATGAACCCTTCCGACGGATCAACGCCGACGACCTCGCTCGCGGGCATGCTCGCTTCCAAGGCGGCCGCAAGCGAGCCGGTCCCGGTGCCCACATCGAGTACGCGGTCGCCATTCTTTACCCCGGCAAATGCAACGTAGGCGGGCGCGAGAAGGCGGCTCCAGCGGCCCATGAAGCGCTCGTAGCCGGCACTCACGGCGAACATCTGTGCTTCCGCCTCCGTCTTGTTGGTGTTTTGAGCAAATGCGTTCTGATTAACGACCGCCGCGAGTGTCAGACAGGACACCACGATTGTGCTTACGAAGTTTTTCATGATCGATCCCGCCCTCTCCTGATTCAGGATGGCAGCATGGGCACTGGCGAGACGGAGGGACCACGCGCAGACACGCGCTGATCGCCCCGATACACTAGTTTAAATGCTGCAATTTTCAGATTGTTGCGCCTGCCGACGGCACAACGTTGCCACCTTTCGCCGCACGGATTTCGGCCACGCGTCTCGCTGGCACACCTTGGTAACCTACACCAGTTGTCTGTACGTGTCTCCTTTCTGTGGGCGAAGGGTTCCCCAAACTTCCTTTATAGTGTGGGGTGCCGTTCATGGTCCATAGCCCCGACACTCGCCGGCCTCGGGGTCCGCTTACTGTGGTACTGAGCGCGCCGAGCGGCGGCCCCAAATCGGAGCCGCCGGATGTTTGGCGATGCTATGGTGCCTCAGTCGCCTCGGTCGCTCCCGTGCTTGCCGCCGCAGCGGAAATGTTCCTGGGTGCTTGGCAACATCGGAATAGTGGGTGAGTATCCGGTCAACTTGTACTTAAAGGCGCCCTGGGTTTTCCCGAAGACCGTGCTAAGTTCTCCGGCGGTGTACAGATTCCCGTTGGTGTCGACGCCGAGAAGGTGTCCGATGTTGGAATTGCCCGTCTGACCCGCCTGGCTTCCTTTGGGAACGGTCTTGACCGTGCCGAGGATCTCAAGCGTCCTGCGGTTTAGGATCCAGGCGTCAGGCGTTCCTCCGACATATAAAAACCGCTGGCCAGGGTCAGGTGAAAAAGCGAGCCCTCTTACCTGGATATCTGCCAAATCGGGGCCTACAAACTGTTCGGTGAGGAATTTTCCGTCGGGTGTAAACACTTGGATGCGTTTGTTTCCACGATCAGCGGCATACAATAGCTGATCGTTTGAAACTTTTACGTCATGCATCGGTGATCCGAACTGCTGCAGAACTTCTGAAACGGCGGTCCAAGGGTCTTGCTTAAGGGCGGCGCGTGCTGCGCGCCGGTTCATATCGAGCGGTGTGTGGCCGTACGCGCCCCACATGCGAATAAACTCTCCCGTATTTGCGTTGAACACGATGATGCGGCTGTTCCCATAGCCGTCAGAGACATAGACTTCGTTATTCTTAGTATTGACGAAAATATCCGTTGCACCCTTGAGAATATGGGTGCCGTTGCTGCCCGTTTGGCCACTCTGCCCAATGGCCATCACGAATTTACCGTCGTTGGTAAACTTCAGAACCTGATTGTCGTTTGCCAGATCGGCGGGGTTGTTCGATTTGCCATCCGCATTCCCCTGAATCCACACAAATCCGTTGTCATCCACGAAGAGTCCATGTTCGTTCGATGGCCATTGATACCCCGGGCCGCTTTGGCCTCCCCAACCCTGAATGAAATTTCCCGCTTGGTCGAATTCCATGACGGGCGGCGCGGCGGATGCTTGATCCTCTTTGGGAAGCCTGCGCGGGCGACTAAGGATCCATACGTTGCCCTTGTTGTCGCCGACAACGGCAGAGCCAAATCCCACCTTCCACTTTGACGGAATCTTGGGCCAGGCGGGGTCGATTTGGAATTGAGGCACACCCCCTTCTCCCCAATGGGGAGCTTCCAAAGATGCGCCCTGAGCGGCCGCCGGCCTGAATGCATGCGGGATTCCCCACAGCAAAGTCACCGCCGCCAATGCAAAGTTGATCAAACGATTGCCCTTCATAGGTCCTCTCCTTTAGCCGACGTTTCAAGAGCGATTATAATCCGGTTTGGCGGCACCTGCCGTAAGGCCGGCTTCGACTGCACCGGGTGTAGGGCTGCTGCTCCGAGCCTAACTGAGGGTCATGGCCGCACGCCCGGACTTCGCGACGGCTCTTCGTGCGATGTGCAAGCGCCACTACTTGCGCATAAATCTGGCACAGCGGGCAGCGACACTCAACGATTTACAGCGACATCTAGACCGGATTCCGGTCACGTCCGAACACCTGGGAGTCATGGCCGGGCGAAGTCCCGGCCATCCACGTCTTTATCCTAGAACGGCGCAAGAAAGACGTGGATGCCCGCGACAAGCGCGGGCATGACGCCGAGAGTGTGATTCGACCTGATCGAAATCCGGTCTAGCGATCATCAATCAAATCAGTGCGCTAGAGCCCCCTCCGAAGGCTCCCTGGGGCAAGCTGGCGGCTCGCAAGTAAAAATATACCTGTCTCTGGTCGCAAGGAAGCGACGATTTGCCAGTTTCACCTGTTGGTCAACCTCACGCCTGGCATGGCCGTCACCCAGAGATCAAAAGCCGGTCGCGTTCGGTCTCACCCATCTGCCGTTATCTATCACGGACATAACGGCCTCCGGTCGCATTTGCGCAGTCTCCGCCCTCAATGCCGCGGCGACAGCGCGGATCACGCCGTGCCAGTCGCCCGGGGATTGCTGCCGGAACAGGCGCGCGGTCGGGTACCACGGACTGTCGATGCGGTCGAGCAGCCAGCGCCAGCACTGATCATACCGGTTCAGCATCCACACCGGCTTGCCGAGCGCTCCAGTGAGATGCACCACCGAAGTATCGACGCTGATCACCAGATCGAGCGCCTCGACCAACGCGGCGGTGTCGGCGAAATCATGCAGTTCATCCGTCCAGTCGTGCAGCACCATGCCCTCGGGCGGGGTTCGCGCCTGGGCGGCAGCTTCGCCTTTCTGCAGGGACACAAAACTTACGCCGACCACCTCCGCCAGCCTTGAAAAATGAGCGAGGGTGATTGAGCGTCGCTGATCCATGTTTATCACGCGATTGGGTATCCGCGACTTGTTTGGGTCGCCGGCCCAGACCAGTCCAACCTTGTGGCCCGGCAACGCGGCGAGGCGATGCCGCCAGCGGGCGGCGCGATCCGGATCGGCGTGTAAATACGGGACCGCGGCCGGTATGGTTTCCAACGTGGTTCGGAAGGCGAGCGGCAGGCTCAGCAGCGGACAGTGATAGTCGAAGGCGGCGGGCTTTTCGCCTTGACCGATGATCTGGATCGTTGGGCTGATCTGTCGCAACAACCGGTACAACGGCTGTTGCACCTCCATGATGACCCGTGCACCGCGCGCTTCCGCGAGCCTCGCATACCGGCAGAACTGAATCGTGTCGCCAAGTCCCTGCTCCCAATGGAGGAACAAAGTTTTACCGGCAATGTCCTCTACACCGAGCCACTCCGGCTGTGGATAGACGCGGGAACTGGCCGGTTTATCAAGCTTTTTACGCCATTCATAGAGACGCCATCCCGCCTCAAACCGCCCCATTAGCAACAGGCAAAGACTCTGATTGCTGATACGCCTGCGCAAAATCCGGTTTCAGGGTGATCGCCTTTTCGTAACTCGCCAGGGCTTCGGCGGGACGGTTTAGATCCTGCAGCGCCGTGCCCCGGTTGTTGTGCGCCTGCGCAAAATCCGGCTTCAGGGCGATCGCCTTGTCGTAATTCGCAAGGGCTTCGGCGAGATGGTTTGAGATCCCGCAGCGCATTGCCGCGGTTGCTATACGCCTCCGCAAAATCCGGCTTCAGGGCGATCGCCTTGTCGTGACTCGCCAGGGCTTCCTCGTGACGGTTCATATTTTGCAGCGCGTTGCCGCGGTTATCGTACGCTTCCGCATAATCCGGCTTCAGGGCGATTGCCTTGTCGTAACTCGCCAGCGCTTCCACGGGACGCTGCAGATCCCACAGCGCGGTGCCGCGGTTGTTGTACGCTTCCGCAAAATCCGGCTTCAGGGCGATAGCCATGTCGTAACTTGCCAGCGCCTCCGCGGGGCGCTTCAAATCCCGACAGCGCTATTCCCCGGTTGCCGCATGCTTCCGGGAAGTCCGGCTTTAGTGCGATGGCCTTCCCGATCAGATCGACCGCCTCGTCCAGCCGCCGGGTCTGCAGCGCGATTATGCCAAGACAATGCAAGGCATCGGCGTGATCGGGCCGTCGCAGCAGCACCTCGCAATAGATGCGTGCGGCCTCAGCCATCCGGCCTTGCCTGTGCAGGGCGAGACCGCGGTCGAAATCGGGCGCTGGGGGTGCTGTCATAGACATCACGGTCTCCGGTCGCGTTTGCGCAATCTCCAAGCTCAAAGCCGCAGCGATACTGCGGATCGCAGTCTCGTCCCTTCCGGTCGCGCTCCTCTCGCTCTCGTCGCCGATCCAACGTTAGCGGCTCGGTAATTTGGCGAAGAAATCCCAGATTGCGACGGGCGAATCCAGATCTTCGCCTGCGAGCGGCATGGCGTGGCCGCCGTTCCGCACAGAATAAAGCACCACCACGGGGGTGCCGTCTTTCGCCCAGGTCATGCTGTCGACCGTGGTGCTCCCGCCCTTATGCGGCAGCTTCGCAAGCTCCGGCATGGCGGTTACGCCCAGCAGGTTCGCAAAATATTTCGCGGTGTCCTCGCTGGAGAGCACATTGCCGAGCCGGGCGCCGCCCAAATTTACCATGCCGCCGCGATAGGGATTGATCGGGTCGGCGGTGCCGTTGATGATCATTACCGGAACGGGCTTGTCGACTTGGCCGCAATCGCGATTTTCTTTCACCGGTAGGCTTGCCGAAATGGCGGCGACGCCGGCGAAATCTTCCGGGTGCTCCAGCGCCAGCCGGTAGGCAAGCTGGGCGCCGTTGGACCAGCCGGCGGCGAACACGCGCTTGCGGTCGATGGCGTGCGCCGTGGCCTCATGCTCGAGCAGGGCTTCGATGAAGCCGGAATTGTCGATCTTCAGCCGCTTGGAGGAAAACGGCGAGCCGCCGCGGCAATCGTTCCAGGTGTTCTCGAACCCGTCCGGATAGACGACCAGGAAGCCATATTTGTCCGCCAACTCATCGAATTCGTATCTGGAATAATCGCGCATGCCCGGAGCGTCGCCCCCGGAAGGATGCAGCACGAACAGCAACGGCGCACCGGGCTGCAAGTTTTTTGGCACATATTCGATGAACGTGCGCTCGCGGCCTCCCACCTGCCCAACGTTGTTGGTCGCCTCGCCCATCGGTGCGGCGGCGACAGCGGTGGTAAACAGCGCCAGCGCGGCGCCGATGATCCAATGCGGGACTATGGTCTCAGCCATGTTTTTTTGGCTCCGTTTCGTACGCGCCAAACCATACCACGGCGGGCGGCATGTCAATGAACCGTCGCAGCGAATTTTTGCATTCGTCCGCCGGGTCGGCGACCCCGCGGCGGCTGACGCCGTGCGCATCCGCGGCCATGTCCAGCGCGTAGGCTGCGCCCTTCGGGGCAAAATCGAGTTCGAGCGTAGCGCGAGGACCGGCCCGGCGGGCTGCTAGCGGGCTGCTGGGCGGCCTTGACGCGGATGCTTTGTCAGGCCAATTCTTCAAGCGAATGGCGCAAGCAGCCCGGCGGTGTCAGGGACCCCAATCGGGCGCCGCCGCCTTAGGCGCCGCGAGGATGGAAAATGCCTGATCGCAAGGATATCTCGGGTTCAGGTGCGGCCACCGCGGTATTTTCCACGCCGCCGAGAGCGACACCGTCGGCGGCCGGTCTGGCCGGTTCGACGCGCGCGCTGACGCGCCGTCGCGCGATCCGGATCGTGGCTGCGGCGGCCGGGCTGCCGCTGATGATCGCAGCCGTGCGCGCCACCGCACCGCAGCCGCAAATGGTCGGCTGGCAGGGCGAGGTCTTGGGCGCGCTGTCGGAATTGACCCTATGGCATCCAGATGCCGCGCTGGCGCAGCGCGCCATCCAGCGGATGCGCGGCGAAATTGCGCGCCTGGAAGGCATCTTCAGCCTCGGCCGGCCGGACAGCGAAATCGCCCGCCTCAATGCCGCGGGTGCGCTCGACAAGCCGTCTTCCGAGCTGCGTGCACTGATCGAGCAAAGCCAGCGCGTCAGCGCTTTGAGCGACGGCGCGTTCGACATTTCGGTGCAGCCGCTGTGGCGGCTCTATGAAGCGCATTTCTGGTCGCAGTCCGACATTCAGCCGGACCTGCTGGCGCGTGCCCAAGACGTGGCGCGCGACAAGGTGGATTACCGGCGCATCGATACCGGCCGGTCGCGAATCGCATTTGCCCGCGCCGGCATGGCGATCACGCTCAACAGCGTCGCGCAGGGCTACATCACCGACGCCATCGCCGACCTGTTGCGCAACGAAGGCTTCGACAGCGCCGTCGTGGACCTTGGCGAATTCCGCACGCTCGGACATCATCCGGACGGCCATGCCTGGCGGCTCGGCATCCGCAAGCCCGATGCCTCGGGCGAGGTCGCCCGCACGGTCGAACTGGAGAACATGGCGCTCGCGGTATCGGGCGGTTATGGTACCACCTTCGAGCCGACCGGCCGCTTCAATCACATCTTCGATCCGCACACCGGCGCAAGCGCCAACGGCTTGGTCAACGTGGCGGTAATCGGCCCGCGCGCGACCGCCGCCAATGGGCTGTCAACCGCCATTTGCGTCGCCGGGGAAGCCCGCGCCCCGGTTTTGCTCGCCGCCTATCCGGGCTATCGGGCGATCGTGACCCGGCCGGACGGAACGGCCGCGCATGTCACGGCCGCCGGCTCGGTGCCGATCGCAGCGTGACGGCAATTCGTTGCGGCGGAGGTACCTGCTCGTCGGTTCTCCGCCGCGACGCTGCTGGGCTGCGTGAACGGTGTTGAATGCACTAAAAGGCTGCGGCGACGAAGGCCGGACGCTGCATAGCCGCTCGGACTCCTGAATCCAGCATTCTGCCCCAATCCGCATCTAGCAGCCCATGCGGCCCCCGCTGCGCACGCCATCGTGCCCCGCTTCTCCACCGCATCGCCGCTCTTGCCCAGAAAGGCCCATTCATGACCGCAATGACTGCAACGCCCCGCCTTGCCGGCACCGAACACTGGGCCCACAAGGGCGAGGCAAACCTGTTCATGTGGAACAAATGCGCGGTCGATCCGGCGCAGGTGAAGGGCACGATCCTGTTCGTCCACGGCTCATCCATGGCCTCGCAGCCAACCTTCGATCTTGACGTGCCGGGGCGTCCGAATTCCTCCGCCATGGAGTTCTTCGCCCGTCACGGCTACGACACCTGGTGCGTGGATATGGAAGGCTACGGGCGCTCCACCAAGACCCGCAACAACAATGCGCCGATCGCCTATGGGGCCGAGGATTGTTTCATCGCCGCGACGTACATCCGTAAACTGCGCGGGATGCGCCCGCTCCTGGTCTACGGCATCTCGTCCGGCGCATTGCGGGCTGCGCTGTTCGCCCAAAACCATCCCGAACTGGTGTCGCGGCTTGCGCTCGACGCCATGGTGTGGACCGGCAAGGGCTCGCCCACATTGGCCGAGCGCGCCAAAAGGCTTCCCGAGTTCCGCGCCAAAAACCGCCGGCCGATCGACCGCGCCTTCGTGCATTCCATCTTCAACCGCGACCATCCGGGCTCGGCCGAGGACAAGGTCATCGACGCCTTCGCGGATGCAATCCTGGCGCTCGACGACTCGATCCCCAACGGCACCTATGTGGATATGTGCGCCAACCTGCCGGTGGTCGATCCCACCAAGATCAAGCCCGCGACCATCATCATGCGCGGCCAGTGGGACGGCATCGCAAGCTTCGACGATCTGATCGACTTCTTCCGCCTGCTGCCCAATCCCGACAAGCAGTTCGCCGTCATGCCGGGCATCTCGCATGCGAGCTTCCAGGGCAAGAACTACGAACTGTGCCTGCACATTCTGTTGAGCTTCTTCTCCCAGCCGGAACCGGTCTATCACGGCTGAGACCGGGACCCGGCGGATCGCGGCAAGACGGGCGACAGGGACCGCATACCGGCGCCCGCCGGCTGCTTGCGACGGCTTTTTAGACCGGATTGCGATCAGGTCGAACAGCACGCCCGGAGCCATGCTCGCGCTTGCCGCCGGCACTCCGGGCGTTCCGATCTCACCAGAATCTGATCTACCTGCGGCTAAGGGCTGCTTGGCAGGCGTCGCGGGTCTGCGATGAGGAGGCGGCCTAACGGTATTGGCCTTCAACACAACCGCGGGCCTGCTGCAATTGCACACAACCCGCGGCCAGCGCCGATTCCGGCTATTTCTTCAGGCCAAGACCCGAGAATTTCTTCTGGAACCGGGATACGCGACCGCCGCGATCGAGCAATTGCTGGCTGCCGCCGGTCCACGCCGGATGCGACTTCGGATCGATATCCAGATGCATCGTGTCGCCGGGCTTGCCCCACGTCGATCGGGTCTGGAACTCGGTGCCGTCGGTCATGACGACCTTGATGGTGTGGTAGCCGGGGTGAATCTCTTGTTTCATGGCTGCATTTCCGGCGCGATCATAAGCCGCGCTCAACGTTTGAGACGAAATCGTTTCGGGTCTATATCCCGACCCTCTCGATGACACAAGACGAAGGGCTCGGCGTGCCGACGAAACACTTGCCGACGAAACAAGTGCGTGGTTGTCAGGCCACCAGGATCCCGCCATGGTCGGGCGGGGCCTTGGCGTCGCCGCCGCGCGCCCGATAATAGGTGTCTTCTCATGAGCGTTGTGACGACCAAATCCGAAGTCGAGCCGGCCGCCCTGCCGGCGGCACCAGCCGCGCGGGCGGCGCGGCGCAACATCGGGCCGCTCATCGGGCTCATGCCTTACGTGGCACGCTACAAGGCGCGCGTCGTTGCGGCCCTCATTGCATTGACGGTTGCCGCGCTCGCGACGCTCGCGGTGCCGATCGCGGTACGGCGCATGATCGACAACGGGTTCGACCGCGATCGCGCCGGTCTGATCGATCAATATTTCGGGGTCATGATTGCCGTGGTGGGGCTGCTGGCCGTGGCCAGCGGTATGCGCTACTATCTGGTCACCACGATCGGCGAGCGGGTGGTGGCCGACCTGCGCGAAGCGGTATTCGCGCGTATCACCACACTCTCGGCGTCGTTTTTCGACACCGCGAAGTCCGGTGAGCTGATTTCGCGCCTGACGGCCGACACGACGCAGATCAAATCGGCTGTGGGTGCGTCGGTCTCGATCGCGCTGCGCAATATGGTGCTGTTTTTCGGCTCCGCCACCATGATGGTGGTCACGAGTTCCGCGGTTGTCGGCCTTCGTGCTCGGTGCGATTCCGGTCATCGTGCTGCCGCTGGTCGGGATCGGCCGCATGGTGCGCAAGCGCTCGCGCGCCGCCCAGGACACCCTTGCGGCGGCGTCCGGCTACGCGGCCGAATTGATCGGTGCGGTGCGGACATTGCAAGCATTTACCAACGAGCGCGTGGCGGCCGGCCAATTCGCCGCGGCGGTGGAACGCGCCTACAAGGCGGCCGTCACGTCCACCGGGGCGCGGGCCGTGCTGACCGCCGTGATCATCTTTCTGGCCGCCGCCAGCGTCGTGGTGGTGCTGTGGGTCGGGGCGCAGGACGTGCTGGCGGGACGCACCACCGCCGGGACGCTGAGCCAGTTCGTGCTGTTCGCCGTGCTGGCGGCCAGCGGACTGGGGCAGCTCAGCGACGTGTGGGGTGAATTGTCGCAAGCGGCCGGCTCCGCCGAGCGGCTCGGCGAATTGTTGCGGCTCGAGCCTGCCATCAAGGCGCCGGCGCACCCGCTGCCGTTGCCGTCGCCGCCGCGCGGCGAAATCCGGTTCGACGCGGTGCGGTTCGCCTATCCGACGCGCCCGGATGTGGATGTCCTCGATGGGGTGACGTTCACGGTACGGGCAGGCGAAAAGGTTGCGATCGTGGGTCCCTCGGGGGCGGGCAAGAGCACGATCTTCCATCTGCTGCTGCGCTTCTACGACCCCGGCGCCGGGGCGGTCGCGTTCGACGGCGTCAACGTCGCCGCCGCGGACCCGCGCGAATTGCGGGAGCGGATCGCGCTGGTGCCGCAAGATACCGTCATCTTCGCCGAGACGATCGCCGAGAACATTCGGTTCGGCCGCGCCGACGCGACCCAGGCCGAGATCGCGCTTGCCGCCGATCAGGCGGCTGCGGCCGAATTCATCGACCGTCTCCCGAACCGGTACGACACACTCGCGGGCGAGCGCGGCGTCACCTTGTCAGGGGGCCAGCGTCAGCGCATCGCCATCGCCCGCGCGATTTTGCGCGATGCACCGCTGCTGCTGCTCGACGAAGCGACCTCATCGCTCGATGCCCACAGCGAAACCCTGGTGCAAAGCGCGCTGGCGCGGCTGATGCAGGGGCGTACCACGATCGTCATCGCGCACCGGCTCGCCACGGTGCTCTCCTGCGACCGGATACTGGTGATGGAACACGGGCGCATCGTCGAGGAAGGCACCCATGAGGGCCTCGTGGCTCAGGGGGGCCTCTATGCCCGCCTGGCACGGCTGCAGTTCCAGACGGGGTGAGGCGACGATGACGGGCCGCGATTACGCACCCTGGCGGAGCGGAGCACTCAGATAATCCGGAGAACGCGAAAGTCATGCCGGTCAGGCGAGGTCGCGCGCTATGGCCACAAACCCGAAATCATCTGCTATGGTGGGTCCACTGGTAGGTCGCCGTTCGGCTGAACAGACCGGCGTTACCAGTTGCCAAACCGGATGCAGGTTTCGGTGTTCGCGCGAGTAGTGGTACCCTCAACGTAGGCACGGGAGGTCTTGATGGAACAGAAGCGGAAAATTCCCGCGGAAGCGGTCGATCTGTACACGCGGTTCATTCATGGCGAGATCAGTCGCCGCGACTTTTTCAGCGGGGTGGAGCGGTTCGCCGTCGCCGGCCTCACCGCCACGGCGATCGTCGAGGCGCTGATGCCGAACTATGCCTTGGGGCAGCAAGTCCGCAAGGACGACGACCGCATCAAGGCGAGTTACGAGACGTTCCCCTCGCCGGACGGGAACGGGTACATGCGCGGCTATCTGGTGCGGCCGTTCAGCGCCAATTCGCGCAGCGAGACGCCAGCGAAACTGCCTGGCATCATCGTCATCCACGAAAACCGCGGGCTCAATCCGCACACCGAGGACGTGGCCCGGCGCTTTGCGCTGGAGAATTTCATGGCGTTTGCGCCGGACGTACTGTCGTCGGTCGGCGGTTATCCGGGCGACGACTACAAGGGCGGCCAGCTGTTCAGCAAGATCGACCCCGCCAAGCGGACCGCGGATCTCGTTAATGCCGCGCGGTGGTTGAAAGCCCGCCCCGACTGCACCGGACAAATCGGCGCCACCGGCTTCTGCTTCGGCGGTACCATGGCCAATAACCTGTCCGTCCTGCTGGGCGCGGAACTGGGGGCGGCTGCGCCGTTCTACGGCGGCGCACCGAAGCCCGAAGACGTGCCGAAAATCAAAGCCGCCATCCTGATCCACCACGGCGCCCTCGACAAGGCGTTGGCGGAGGCCTATCCGGCGCAGGAAGCCGAGCTGAAGAAGAATAAGATCCGCTACGAGGGCCACATCTATCCGAACTCGGTGCACGGCTTCTTCAATGACGCCACGCCGGAACGCTACAACAGGGCCGCGGCCCAGCAGGCCTGGACGCGCACCATCGAGTGGTTCAACCAGTATGTGCGTGGAGCATAGGGGTAATCCTCTATAGTCGGAATGGTTCCGAAGCCGAACCTCTCAAGGTATCGGCATCGGAACCACGTTTCGCGATCGTTTCTGAGAGGATGTCCCTGGGGGCATTGTCGGGAAATTTGCGGGCTTTGATCGCAGAAGGCTGAGCGAGGACGGGTGGGCGGTAGGACCTGCACGCTCCCCCGCTTTTGCTTAAGACGCCGCCGCCTCGCCCGGCGGCGGCCCAAGCCGCGCCTCAAGCGCCGCGATGCGGGCTTTCAGCGCCTCGTTTTCCTCCCGCGCGAGCCGTGCCATCTCCTTGACGGCCTCGAATTCCTCACGCTGGACCACGTCCATGTCCTTCAAGAACCGCTCCGCCTGGGCGCGTACGGCGGAATCCACTTCCCGCCGCACACCCGTGGCGACGCCGGCCGCGTCGTTCATCAGCTTGGCGAGCTCGTCGTAAAGCCGCCCGGTGGTTTGCGCCATCGCTTCACTCTCCAGTTTCGCGTTGCGCGATCGTCGGCGCCAAAATCACCCGCGTCAAGACTCAGCCGCGTCAGGCTCATCCGCGTCAAGATCGCTCAATACGCGCCGCAGATATGCAGGTCGTGGCAGACGATCCAGTTCGGATCGTCGCGTTGCCGCAGTTCCTTGCGTTCGAGCGCGCCGCTCTTGTCGACGTCGAGACGATCGAAGGTGTCGGACATGAATTTCAGGAATTCGTCCTTCGATACCGTGCCGTTGAGATCGGCATCCATCAGGCGCACCAATTGCCGCACGTCGCTGGTGCCCGCCGCATCGGCCCGCTTGCTGACCGGAAGCGATGAACCCGACAGTTCCTTGGCCTCGAGTTGACCGCTCTTGTCCGCGTCCAGCCGATCGAATTTCTGCGCCATGAATTGCATGAACTCGTCTTTGGATATGCTTCCGTTCTTGTCGGTATCCATCAGGCGCATCAATTGCCGGACATCGGTGTTGGCGATTGTCCGGGTGCGCTTGCTGTAAGCGAGTGCCGCGGAGGATGACGCCACCGCAAAGGCGACGGCAAGCAGGGCGACGGCGGTTCGAAGCATGGGTCCATCGGGGAAGGATCTTTGCGACAAGGACATGGCGGTCTCCGTTCGGCAGGTACTTTAGCGCGAATGCGACGTGATCATTTGCGATAGATCATAGGGGCGCCGCCGATGCCGATGCGGACCGTCGCCCCCGTCGCCCCCGCACGTTATTGCCGGCGAGGATTTGATTTGCGACAACATCTGCCGCCGTCTTCGGACGCATCGAAGCCCTGCAACACGATGGTGACCAAGCATGTCGCGCCTCCTTCTGACCCTCACACTCGTGCTGGCGGTACTCGCACCGGCCGCCGCGCAGGAATGGCCGATCCGCACCATCACGCTGGTGGTGCCGTTCACGCCGGGCGGCGGCGTCGATATTTCGGCGCGCCTGCAGGCGCAGGCGCTGGGCGAAATTCTTGGGCAGAACGTGATCGTGGAAAACATCGGCGGCGGCGGCGGCATGACAGCGGGGGTCCGCGTCGCCCATGCGGCGCCGGACGGCTACACCTTCATGATCGGCAATACCGGCACCCACGCCTACAACCAGACGCTCTACAAGAAGCCGCTGTACAATTCCGTCACCGATTTCACCCCCGTGGGCCTGATCTCCGAATCACCCCGCATCCTCAACGCCCGCAAGGATTTGCCGGTCAACGGCCTGCAGGAATTCATCGCCTGGCTCAAGGCCAACCAAGCCAAGGCGCAGTTCGGCTCCGCCGGCGTCGGCTCCGGCACCCACCTGCCCTGCGTGCTGTTCAATCTCGCGATCGGGGTCAACGTCACCCACGTGCCGTACCGGGGCGCCGGACCGGTGATCCAGGACCTGCTCGGCGGGCGCATCGACTACATGTGCGACACCATCCAGACCGGCGCGCAAATGGCCAAGCAGGGCGCCGTGAATCCGATCGCGGTGCTTTCCGAACACCGGGTCGCCATCGTGCCGGAGGTGCCGACCTCCGGCGAGCAGGGCTTGGCCGGCGTCGAGGCCAGCGTCTGGAACGCATTTTTCCTCCCCAAGGGGACGCCGGATGCGATCGTGCGCAAGCTCAACGCCGCCATGAACAAATCCTTGGAAAACCCTGCGCTGCGCCAGCGGCTGGAGGAACTCGGCCTGGAAATCGTATCCCCGGAACGCCGCACGCCGGAATATCTGGCAAAGTACCTGCCCGAGGAAATCGCGCGCTGGGCAAAGCCGATCCGGGCGGCGGGGATCAGCGCGGATTGAGGGGCGGGCCGGGGCGTGAGCCGCGCTATACTCACGAACGGGCTTCCCTGAGATGGGAGAAATTCAATGCCGGACGTTTATTCCGGCACGCGGCAAGATAGAGGTCAAGGTCGGTCGTCAAAATCGCAACGTCTTCAAGCTGCAACAATACCGCATCGGTCAGGCCCAACCGTATAAACTCGGTTCCCGTCGCGGCTTTGGTACTTTCGACGTAACGCTCTTGCGCGCGATTGATATAAGCCTTGAACCTCAGTCCGATCTCTGTGCGTGCAGGCTCATCGATCTGTCGTAGAAGATTGGATGCCTCGGTGAGGGTGTTCGGAGTCAAGATCACCTCGACCCCAATCAGCTGATGGATCAACAAATCGAAATCCTCAGGCTCGAATATACGACATCGTTTGTGTTTGGCGATGTACTTGCGTGAAGTCAGCCCGACGATAAGCAGTATCAATAGGTTCGCATCAATGGCGACCGCTCTCCGCATCGGTTACGATACCTCCCTATTGGTGAGCGAGACCACTTCATTCGAGGCGTCCTTGATCGTTACGACCTTGTAGAGGCGGTGCATCGGCGGCTCTCCGGTCAGCATTGAGAGTGCGGCCACGGTATCGGCGATTGATCGATCGGCCACGCCGCGAGGTCGGGAGAATCCGACCGTGATGCGCCAAACCCCGTGTTCGTCATCCCGCACCACTTCCTCAAGACCAAGATCGGCGATCTTCTCGTCGGCGAAGACCTCCCTGGTATATTGCTTGGCCGTCGCTATCGCCTCGCGGACGTTCATGCATAGCCTCTCACTGTGTGGCAGCCTCTCACTGTGTTGTAGCGTCGATTCCCGCACGCCCTCAGCTGACATCGGGGGCTCGATTTATCGTGTATCTCGTTGCCGTGAAGTTCTGTGTCAAGATTCAAATTGGCAGGAAAAATGACTGCATGCCGGCGCCGCGCGCCGCGGCGGCATCACGCCGTCTTCGCATACACCAACAAGGTCTTGAATTCGCCGACGCGGATCACCGGTGCCGTCTTTTCCCAGGCGGCGACCACTTCGCCGGCCTGTTCCCAGCTCCGGGATTTGGTGTAAAATAAAATATGTCCGCCTGGGACGATCTTGTCGGCGAACAGGTCGAGCACGCCGAGGTCGGTCAAGCCGCCATATTCTTCGCTCCCAGTATTTTTATGAAAGTATTCGCAAAGGTGGAACAGGGTTACGACGTCAAACGACGGCAGCAATTCCGGCTTGGTCAGATAAATATCGCCAAAATACGCAATATAATAACGTGCAACAGCCGCGTTTTTGCTCGCAAGCTCGATGTAGTCGGTATATTCATTCTTCGAAGCGGTTATCCCCAACACGCGGTTTTGACGTGTTGCCTGCCGAATGCCGACGATGTGATGAACGCCGGTTCCGAAGTGAAAGATGGTCTTGTTGCGCAGGTTTTGTGCGTCAACCCAGTCATTGAAATGCATATCGCAGGGGCAACAGTCGTCGAGCACCCATGTATCGGCGTAGTAGTTCATCTGCAGCATCATTCTCCCCCGGCTAACATGATGGTTCATGCCGGCAGCATTGCGAGAGCAGCCCCGCAGGCGCGCCGCCGATCGGCACCCATGTCGATGGTTTCGGTGTGGAAATCGCGCAGCACCCCGCGACGGTCGATCGACAAGACGATACTCAGCGGCAACCGCTCGATCAAGACGGCATAAAGCGCGCGGCCGGATGCATCGTCGAGGGTCGCGACCGGCTCGTCGAACAACAGCACCGCGGGGCGCCGCAACAGTGCCCGTGCGAAGCCGATGCGCTGCTGCTCGCCGCCCGACAGCATGACCTGCCAATCGCCTTCCTCATCAAGCCGCGCGGCCAAGTGCGAAAGCCCGACATCGGCAAGCGCCGCCCGCAAATCCGCGTCCGGCACGTCGCGGGCCGGCATCGGATAAGCAATGGCCTGGCGCAAAGTGCCGAGTGGAAAATACGGCCGCTGCGGCATTGCCAGAATGTCGGCGTCGGCCGGCAATCTCACCGTGCCTTCGCCCTGCGGCCACAGTCCCATCAGGGCGTTAAACAGGCTCGATTTGCCGGCGCCCGACGGGCCGGTGATCAGCACGCGCTCGCCCGGCTTGGCGGTAAGCCGCGACACATGGACGATGTCGTCCCCGGATGGAAGCCGCGCAACCAAATCCGCAACGCGCAGTTCGTTGCCTTTCCCGGCTGCTACGTCGATCGTGCCGACATCGTGTTGATGCTCATCGACGGCGACCAAAGCGGCCGCCATCTGCGACAGACGATTCATGATCGCCTTCCATTCGGCAAGTTTTGCGTAGGCGCCGATGCAGTACCCGAGGGCACTTTCGACGCGCTGGAAGGCATTGGCGGCTTGCACCAGCGTGCCCAGAGTGATCGCCCCGACCAGATAGGCCGGGGTGACGAGCAGGGTGGGGAACACGACGGAAAATGTGGCATAGCCGGCAGTAAACCCGGTCAACCGGGTCTGGTTGACGACGAGGAATGTCCAGTTGCCGACCAGAGTGGCAAAGCGCGCCCGCAATTCTTCGCGCTCGACCGGCTCCCCGCGCATCAACGCGATCGCCTCGGAGTGATCGGCGGCCCGCACGATGGCAGAGCGAAAATCCGATTCGTAGTGCTGCTGATTGAAATTCAGCGGAATAAGCCGCCAGCCGATCCAATGCGCCGTCAGGGTGCCGAGACCGGCAAGGGTAAATGCGATCCAGATCAGGTAGCCGGGGAATGCGAGGTCCATGCCGAACAGCGGCAGCGGCGTGACCGCGGACAAACCCCAAAGTATGTAGGCGAAGCTGAGCAGGGCGCTGAGACTGGCAAGCAATCCGGTGCCGAGTTCAAGGGTACGTTGCACAAACAGATAGACGTCGTTGGCGATGCGCAAGTGTATATTATCGATCGAGGGGTTGACGAAGCGGACGCGATAATGCCGGCCTTGAGCCATCCAAACGTTGACATAGTGTTCGGTGAGCCACCGTCGCCAATTGATCTGCAACCGCTGGCCGAAATAATATTGCGACATGCCCGCGACGGCGGCGCTCGCCACGATGAAGCCGAACACGATCAACGCGTGTGTCATACCGTCCCAGTCGCGGGCCTCGAGCGCATTGAAGAATTGTGCATTCCATTGGTTGGTCGCGACCGCGACATAGATCAGGCCGAATTCGGCACCCACCACCCCGGCCAGCAATCCGCAGGCACGCCAACGTTCCGCCGAACGGAAATAGGGCAGTGCCAAGGTCAGGAACAGGCGTACCGGCTCGATGATGTTTGACATGCAGGAGTCCCTGTCAGGATTGCGTCGCGTGGGGCCGCCGACAACCTCAAGGACCGGGCCGGCAATTGCGGTCCCGCTATTCCACGGCGGCTTCGATTTCGGTACGATGTCGGTACCATCACTTCGCCCTGCGGACCACGCGGCTCACCGGACAGCGTCGCGAACGCCGCCGCGGTTTCGGCGATTGAGCCTTTGGGCACGTTCCGGGGCCTTAAAAAAATCGATCGTGATTCGCCAAAGGTGTAAGCTCGGCCGTTGTATTGCGGCGCGGACGTTAATGCATAGCCTCTGACTTCCCGGTGGCATCGGCTGCGCACGACCGCGGCTGGCATAGGGCGTTCGATTTACCGCGTAGCTTGTTGCCGTGAAGCCGCGTGTCAAGATGGCAATCGGCGAACGCCGAGGAAGGTCCAGCAACGGCGTCAACATCGCCGTTCGCCGCGCGCCACGGCACCGCATCAACCCGCCACGTGGGCGCTGATGACCTCCAGAAAATCCGCCCCATAGAGCTTGAGCTTCACCTCCCCGACGCCGTGCACCGCACCCATTTCGCCGAGCGTTTTCGGCTTGCGGCGGGCCATGTCGAGCAGGCTGCGGTCGGCCAGGATCACATAGGCCGGCACGCCTTGGGCTTTGGCGAGCGCCGAGCGCCGCACGCGCAGCGCTTGGAACAGGGCTTGGTCGGCCTCGCCGGCGCCGAGCGTTGCCGCGGCGGCGGCCTTGCGGGCCTCCTTGCGCCCCGGCGCCGTGACGGTGTCGCGGCGTAACTGGATCTTCGATTCGCCCTTGAGCACCGCCCGGCTCGTCGCCGGCACCGTCCAGCGGCCATAGCCGGTGATGTCGAGCGACAGGATGCCGGCCGCATAAAGCTGGCGGAAGATCGAGCGCCATTCGTTGCGGTTAAATTCCTTGCCGACCCCGAAGGTCGGCAGCGCGTCGTGGCCAAAACGCTTGATGGCGTCGGTCGCCTCGCCGAGCAGCAGGCTGACCAGATGCTCGGTGCCGAACCGCTCGCCGGTGCGCAGGATCGCCGACATCGCCTTCTGCGCCGCGATGGTGCCGTCCATCATCGCCACCCCGCCGGCGCAGATGTCGCAATTGCCGCAAGGCGGCGCATCGGTCTCGCCGAAATAATTTAGCAGGGTCTGGCGCCGGCAGCGCGGCGATTCCAACAGCGATATCAACGCACCGAGCCGCAGCCGGTCGATCCGTTTTTGCTCCTCGGAAGCGGCGCCGTCCTCGATCTGGCGGCGCCGCAAGGAAATATCGCCGGTGCTGTAAAGCGTGAGGGTATCGGCCGGCAGCCCGTCGCGGCCGGCGCGGCCGATCTCCTGGTAATAGCTCTCGATATTGTTGGGCATATTGGCATGGCACACGAAACGCACGTCGGGCTTGTCGATGCCCATGCCGAACGCGATCGTCGCCACCATGACGACGCCGTCCTCCTGCAAGAAGATATCCTGGTTGCGGCCGCGTTCCGCCGTCTCCATGCCGGCATGATAGTGTAGCGCCCGGATCTTCTCCTTGCGCAAAAACTCCGCAATCTCCTCGGTGGTGCGGCGCGCGCCGCAATACACGATGCCGCTGTCGCCGCGATGGGAAGCGACGAAGTGTAAGAGCTGCCCACGTCCGCTACCGCGCGCGCTCATGGCGAGGCGCAAGTTGGGCCGGTCGAAGCCGTGGACGAACAATCGCGGCGGCTGACCGAACAGGCGGGACTGGATGTCCGTCCGCGTCGCCGCGTCGGCGGTCGCCGTAAAGGCGACAGTCTGCACGCCGCCCAGCTGCTCCCGCAGCCCGGACAGCGCCAGATATTCCGGCCGGAAGTCATGTCCCCATTGGGAGATGCAATGGGCCTCATCGACCGCCAGCAGACTGACGCGCGCGCTGCGCAGCTGCGTGACCGTATCGGCCTTGGCGAGCCGCTCGGGCGCCACATAGACGAGACGCAATCGGCCCTGCGCCATATCGCTCAGAATGGCGCGGGTCTCTTCGAATCCATTGGTGGAATTGAGGCTCGCAGCCGCGATCCCGTAGCTCTTGAGCTGGGCGACCTGGTTGCGCATCAGCGCGATCAGCGGCGACACCACAACCGTCAGCCCGTCGCGCAGCAGCGCCGGCAGCTGGTAGCAAAGTGACTTACCGCTGCCGGTCGGCATCACCGCAAGCACGTCGCTCCCGCCGAGGATCGTTTCGATGATCTCGGCCTGGCCGGCCCGGAACTCCGCAAAGCCGAACACGCTGTGCAGCAGGTTTTGGGCGGCGGCAAGATTGGCGGCGACGGTATCGCCGGCCGGAGGGGCGGTCTTGAGCGCGAGGTTGGTCAGGGCCTTAGTCTCCTGGCCGCACTGCGGTGCGCTATGACGACATGCGATACGGCACGTGCGTACCACGAATCGCCGCGCGGGCTGCCGGCCGCCGGATCAGCATTCACCAGGGGGCATGTAAATAACAGAAAATTCTGCGTGAAGCAGCGCCGGCTTTTACTCCCGCGACGTCTGCGCCCCCCGATGCCGCCATGATTCGACTATGTTATCTTCAGAAAGCTGACGAGGTCGCCCAAGGTCGTGCCGATCGCGTCGGGTGGCGCGTCGAGCTCCTCGACGGGGAGATTCTGGCGGTTGACCCAGAATGTTTTATAGCCGAACGACTTGGCGCCGGCCGCATCCCAGCCCCCGAAGGCAACGAACAAGATCTCCTCGCGCCGCAATTTTAGGGCATCGATCGCCAGCTGATAGGCGCGCGGATCGGGCTTGTAGGTGCGGATGGAGTCGGTGCTGAGCAGGGCTTCGAACATGGAGTCCATGCCCGCCCCCGCCACGACGGCCGTCAGCATGCGTGGTGTGAAATTCGACAGGAAGGCCAAACGCAGCCCGGCGCTTTTCATGGATTGCAGGGCCGGCAAAGCGTCCGGCCACGGCTTGAGGTCGAGATAGGCCTGCATCAGCCGCGTGCGCTTGTCCTCGGTGAGATCGAGCCGCAGCGACTTGGCCGAGAAAACCAGCGCATCGGCGGTCACTTGCCAGAAATCCGCGTAGCGCTGCGACACCACACGCAGCCAGGTATATTCGAATTGGCGCGTGCGCCAGGCGTTGCCGAGTTCAAGACCCTTGCCGGGGAAGAGGTCCTCGGCCAGGGCAAAAACCGGGCGCGGATCGAACACCGGAAAGGCGTCGAACGCGACCGCCTTGATCCCAAGTTGCGTGCCGATTGCGGCGCCTGCGCCGATGACAGCGCCTGCGGTGGTGACAGCGCCTGCGGCGGCCGACACGGCGGTACCCACGACAAGGTCGCGACGCGTTGCGAGCATTGGCCCAATCCTCCATCTACCCCATCTTCATCATGGGCAATGTGACGACGGTGCCATGTCAGGGTTGCGGCATCTGAGCCGCTTCGACGCCGACGGCCAATCAATTTTCGGCGATTGCCCCGTGCGACGCTGCGGTGCCGCGCGGCGGCCTGGGCCGCCGAAAGTTCGAGTTTCCGGTCGTTGTAAGGCGCGCCGGACCTGTAAGATGGGACGAGCGGAGCGAACCCATCGGCCGTCATCCGGCCGCGCACCGGATTCGCTTCGCTCCACCCATCCGGCGCGCCGATCCCCCGGTCATGGGTTCGGCCAAACAGGGGAGGACCCCTTATGTCACTGTCGCATCGCACTATCGTCCGGTCTCTATCGGCGCTGCTCGGGTTCGCCGCCCTTGCGGGCGCCTTCGGTCTCGGCGCCGTCGTAGCGCAACAGCAAACGCCGGCCACCAAGGTGACCCAGCTGATGCAGCGCACGCTGGCCGATGTACCGGGCCGCGAGGTGATCATGATCACCCTCGACATCCCGCCCGGCGGCGGCTCGCCGGCGCATCGGCATCCGGGCGCGCATAATTTCGGCTACGTGCTGGAGGGCGCCTACCGGATTAAAGTCGATAACGGCCCTGAAACCGTGCTGACCAAGGGGCAGACATTCTACGAAGCGCCGGGCCAGCTGCACGCCGTGTCGCGCAACGCCAGCGAAACCGAACCCGCCAAGGTGCTGGTGGTCGTCGTCAACGAAGCCGGAAAACCCCTGACGGTGCTGGAACCGGCGGAGCACAAGCACTGAGCCAAACCGTGGCACGGCGCCGGGCGAGCCTCCCCGCGCGGGTGCACCCTCGGCGCCCGCAACGATGATTGCGCGTTTGCCCTATCCACCCTATGTGCCGCCTGAAAGCAGGAGTCATCGCATGGCAAATCTCGATTGGTCGCAATGCCCAGCCGTGGAGAGTGTGCCGGGCAAGCGCAGCGGCGCATGGGTTTTTCGCGGCACCCGCACGCCCGTTTCCTTGGTGTTCGAGAACCTTCAGGACATGAGCATCGACGAGTTGGTGGAGGAATTCGGCGTCACGCGCGAACAGGTGCAGGCCGCGCTGCAGTTTGCGGCGCATAGCGCGGAGGCCGCACAGCCGTAATGCTGGTCCTGTTCGACAATGGCACCCCGCGCACACTGGCGCGCTATCTGATCAATCGCCACACCGTTACGGAAGCACGTGTAGCCCGGATGAGCGACCTCTTGGTCGCGACATCCGGGAACGGCCGTCCCGCATATCGCTTCGCTCATGCGGGCTACACCATTCACCGCCGTCGCGATTGGGTGTGCGGGCGACTTGTTCAGGATGAGATCGGAGGTCGGAGAAACCACATGGCGTCGCCTCACCGCTCTCCCACCAGCGCGAACCATTCGTCCTCGGTGAGCACGGCGACGCCGGCTTCGCGGGCCTTGTCGAGCTTCGATCCGGCGCCGGGGCCGGCCACGACGTAGTCGGTCTTCTTCGACACCGAGGCCGCGACCTTGGCGCCGAGCCGTTCCGCCATCGCCTTGGCCTCGTCGCGGGTCATCTGTTCGAGCGAACCGGTGAACACCACGGTCTTGCCGGCAACCGGGGAGGCGCTCCGGGTTTCTTCCATGGGCTCGATCGTGACGTGGTGGAGCAGGCGGTCGAGACCGTCGCGGTTGCGCGGCTCGGCGAAAAACTCCACCACGGCATCGGCCAGAACCTCGCCGATGCCGTCGATGGCATTGAGTTCCGCGTAAGCCTCGGAGTCGCGGCCGGCGCTGCGCCGCTTCCATGCTGGTGCGCAGATTGTCGATCGTGCCGTAATGGCGCGCCAGCAGCTTGGCGTTGGTCTCGCCCACATGGCGGATGCCGAGCGCGAAAATCAGCCGGTTCAGCGCGATGCGCCGCCGCGCCGCGATGGCGGCGAACAGATTCTTCACCGACAGCTCGCCAAAGCCCTCCTGTTCCTGCAGCTTGATCTCGGCATTGCGTTCCTCGAGGGTGAAAATATCGGCAGCCTCCTTGATCCAGCCCTCGGCGAAGAACAGTTCGATCTGCTTGTCGCCAAGACCCTCGATATCGAAGGCGAGCCGCGACGCGAAATGCTTTAAACGCTCCACCGCCTGGGCCGGGCAAATCAGGGTGCCGGTACAGCGGCGCACCACGTCCTCGCGGCCGGTGCGCGGATTGACCTCGCGCACCGCATGGCTGCCGCACACCGGACAGACCTTTGGGAACTCATAAGGCGTAGCGTCCGGCGGACGCTTGTCCAGCACCACGCCGAGCACCTGCGGGATCACGTCGCCGGCGCGCTGGATGTGCACCGTGTCGCCGATGCGCACGTCCTTGCGGGCGATTTCGTCCTCATTGTGCAGGGTGGCGTTGGCGACTACCACGCCGCCGACGGTGACAGGTTCGAGCTTGGCGACCGGCGTCAGCGCCCCGGTGCGGCCGACCTGGATCTCGATATCGCGCAAAATCGTGGTCGCCTGCTCGGCGGGGAATTTATGCGCGATGGCCCAGCGCGGGCTGCGCGACACGAAGCCGAGCCGCTCCTGCAGGTCGAGCCGATCGACCTTATAGACGACGCCGTCGATGTCGTAGCCGAGGCTGGCGCGCCGCGCCTCGATGTCGCGATAGACGGCGAGCATGTCATCGACCCCGGCGCACAGCTGCATCAGCGGATTGACCGCAAAGCCGCGGCTGCCGAGCCAGCGTACCATGGCGGACTGGGTGTCTTCCGGCATCTCGCTCATCTCGCCCCACGCATAGGCGAAGAATTTCAACGGCCGGCCGGCCGTGATGGCCGGATCGAGTTGGCGCAGCGAACCGGCTGCCGCATTGCGCGGATTGGCGAAGATTTGCTTTTGCGCCGCGGCCTGGCGCTCATTGAGCGCGAAGAAATCCGCATGGCTCATATAGACTTCGCCGCGGACCTCGCAGACTTCCGGATTGCCATTGCCGCCCAGCCGGTGCGGAATGTCCGCGATGGTGCGCACATTGGCGGTGACGTCCTCGCCCTCGAAGCCGTCGCCGCGGGTGGCGCCGTTGACCAGTTGGCCGCCTTGATAGCGTAGCGTGCACGACAGGCCGTCGATCTTGGGTTCTGCCGTAAAGGCAAGCGCTGCGTCGGCGTCAAGGCCGAGGAACCGGCGCACGCGGTTGACGAATTCCGCCACCTCTTCGTCGGCAAAAATATTGCCGAGCGACAGCATCGGCACGGCGTGCCGCACCTTGGCGAATTTCGCGACCGGCGGCGCGCCGACCCGCCGGCTCGGCGAATCCGTGCGCACGAGCTCCGGGAACCGCGCCTCGATCGCCGCATTGCGCGCGCGCAGCGCATCGTATTCGGCGTCGGACACGGCCGGCGCGTCTTCCTGGTAGTAGCGCGCATCATGCGCCGCGATCTCGGCGGCCAGCCGCTTCAGCTCGGCCTTCGCTTGGGTTGGGCTAAGCGCGTCGGGCGCGACCGTGGCGGCGGATTTCGGTGCCATGCGAAGCGTTCGTTCCGAAACGGCCGGGCGGCCGGTCAATGCCCGCGAATTGGTGCGACTTTTGGCTGTTTGTCAATTTGCCGCGCGGCACGAGCCACGCCGAAACGGGGCATGTCGCCGTTCATCTCCCCGTCATTCAACGGCCTTGTCTATCGCGACCCAGGCGCGTAACCTGTGACCGCTTTCACTGTCCCCAAGGAGCGCTCCGCCCATGAAGGCTTTGTCCCGTTTAGCATACGTCATGCCGTTTCTGGCCGTGGCGCTGGCACCATTGCCGGCGTCGGCCGGTGACGTGCGCATCTACATCACCAACGCGGCTGGCGACAGCATCCACGTCATCGATCCGGCGACCAATACGGTCGTGCAGGAGATCAAGAACTATGTCGGTGCCCACGGCATCGATTTCTCGCCCGACGGCACGCGCGTCTATGTGACCAACGAGGACACCGAGTTGCTCGATGTGCTCGACCGCAAGACCGGCGCCGTGATCAAATCGGTGAAGCTGAGCGGGCACCCCAATATCGTTGCGGCGACCAGCAAGGGCGACCGCATCGTGGTGGCGATCGCGCGCGGCAAGGGCGGGCTCGATATCGTTGACGCCAAGACGCTGACGCTGAAGAAGACCATTCCGGCGGGGCGGCTGCACGACGTCTACATCACGCCGGACCAGAAGTATGTGGTCGGCGGCTCGATCCCGTCGAAGATGTTCTACACCTTCGATCTCGACAAGGAAGAGCTGGCTTGGCAGCTCCCGATGGATCTCGGCGTGCGCTGCATGGCGATCGAGACCAATCCGGACGGCTCGACCAAGCGAGTCTACACCCAACTGTCGGCCCTCAACGGCTTCTCGGTGGTGGATTTCGCCCAGCGCAAGGAAATCACCAAGGTGCCGCTGCCGCAACCGCCGATCGAATACGATCACGGCGGCTATCGCACCAACGAGCCGTCGCATGGCATCGGCATGTCGCCGGACAACAAGACGCTGTGGGTGACGAGCATTCCGAACAATGCCGTGTATGCCTATGACACCGCCACCCTCAAGGTGGTCGGCAAGGTCGATCTGCCGAACGAAAAGCTCGCCGGCCACGACACTCCGATCTCCGCGGTGCCGGAATGGGTGACGTTCACGCCCGACGGCAAATATCTCTACGTGTCCAACGCCGGCCTGCGGTCGGTGTCGGTGATCGACGCCCCGGCGAAGAAGCTCGTCAAGGTGATCCCGGTCGGCGAAGTGCCGAAGCGCAGCAATACGCTGGTCCTGCCGTAAGGCTGACCTTCTGCCGTGCGGCGTCACGCCGATGCGTGTGGCGCCACACGTCGTTTAAATGTGTACCTAGACCGGGTTCCGGTGAGGTCCGAACACGTAGGGTGTGCAAAATCGCCCTGCGAGAATGAGGCAGCCGGCACGGCGTCAAATGGCGATTTTGCGCACGCGGCAGACCTTTGGGTAGCGCCGCGATCGCGACACCTCGCGATCATGATGTGAGCGGCCGACCGCGTGCGCAAAACCGCCGGCGAGGCCGTACCGGTTGCTCCGCCGTGCCGAGGCGATTTTGCACACCCTACGACCCTGCGATTCGATGCGAACGGGATTTGGTATAACGGCGCGATTTTCGTACGGTGCCCACCTTCGGCCCCGCCGGTGGGAAAAGGCGGGCGAGGTGGGTGACTTCTCTTTCGCCTGTGACAGGCCGCCTTCACCCACTCTACAATTCGACGCAGACGTGGTTTAGTCTGGCAACCCAGCGCAGTGGCTGCACCGGGTTGCTGTGAGGATTACCTGTCTTTACTTCAGCGTTGCACCCTTCGCCCAATCGGCGATCGTCTTCCAATACGGGTCGTTCCGATCGGCGAATTGCCGGCCGCCGGAATGGAACGCGTCGCCGCCGGCCTCGGGGGCGAGCGGATGCAGCAGGATTTTTGCGGTCAGCGGATCGTCGACGGCTTGAATGATCTTGGAGACCGTGTCGAAATTCTTGCGCGTGTCTTCCTCGCTCCAGGTCGTCTGGCCCTCGGGAAGCTTCTGCAGATGCAGCATGTTGTTGGCCTCGGCGTGGCACATCACGCAGCGCGCATGACCCTCCCGCTTGGTGAGGAAGATCGGCTGCACCTTGGCCTTGAAGTACTCGTAGTCGAGCGCCGCGGCCTGCGCCGTCAGGGTGGCGCCGGCGAGCGCGATGGTCGCGGCGACGACAGTGGTGGCAACGATTCGAACAGACATTCCGTCCTCCCGGTTGTGTTCCTGGTGCACATTTAGCAGATGCCAAATCGCGGCGCGACCGTCTTCGCGTAGTTTATGCTCATCGCCGACACCCGTCACCCGGCCGCCGCCTGAATGAGCCGCTCGGCAGCGGCCCGCGCCTCCGCGGTAATTTCTGCGCCGGCCAGCATGCGGGCGATCTCCTCGCGCCGGCGACCGGGCTCGAGCTCTGCCACCCTGGTCGCGAGCCGCTGGCCGCGGGCAAGCGTGTCCTTGGTAATCAGATAATGATGCGTGGCGCGCGCCGCGACCTGCGGCGCATGGGTGACGGCCAGCACCTGCATCCCGTGTGCGAGCCGCGCCAGCCGCACCCCGATGGCATCGGCGACGGCACCTCCTACGGCAGTGTCGATTTCGTCGAATACCAGGGTTGGCGCCGTGCCACGGTCCGCGATCACGACCTTGAGGGCGAGCATGAAGCGCGCCAGTTCGCCGCCGGATGCGACTTTCAGGAGCGGTCCCGGCTGGGTGCCGGGGTTGGTGCGGACCCAAAATTCCACCCGGTCGAAGCCGTGCGGCCCCGGATTTTCCGCATTGGAGGTGATGGCGGTGGAGAACCGCGCCTGGTCGAGCCGCAGCGGCTTGAGCTCCGCGTTCACCGCCTTGTCGAGCCGCTCCGCGATCTCGCGGCGGCGTTCCGATAGCGCCGCCGCCGTTTTGGTGTAACGCTCGACTGCGGCTGCAGCCTCCGCTTCCAGGACCGCGAGCCGCGAGGCGCCCGCATCGATACGCGCGAGATCGGCCAGGTATCGCACGGCGAGTTCGGCCAGTTGATCGACCGGCGTGTTGTACTTGCGTCCCGCGGCCCGCAGGGCAAACAGGCGCTCCTCGATGCGTTCAAGCACATGCGGATCGAAGGCGGTCGCCGCAAGCGCCCGATCGAGATGCTGGCCGGCCTCATCGAGCGCCGTCAACGCGGCGTCGAGCGCCTTCACGGCCGGTTCGATCAAACCGGCAGCGGCGGTATGGCGCCGCTCCAGCCGGCGGACGGCCGCCGCCAAGGCCGGCACCGGGGAACCACTGCCCGACACCACGGCTTGTGCCTCGCGCAGGTCCTCGGCGATTTTTTCGGCCTGCATCATGGCGGTGCGGCGCCCGGCAAGTTCGGTCTCCTCGCCGGGCTGGGGGGCAAGTTCGGTCAGCTCGTCGGCGGCGTGGCGCAGCCATTCGGCCTCGCGTTGTGCCCGCTCGACCTCTGCGCGGTGGCGCAAAACCTCTTGCTCCGCCTCGCGGCGCGCCACCCACAAGCGGGCTACTTCAGCCGCGGCGGATTCCAGCCCGCCATAGGTGTCGAGCAAGAGGCGGTGCGCGGCGGCATCGATGAGCGCGCGTTCATCGTGTTGTCCGTGGATTTCCACCAGCGCGCTGCCGACGCTGCGCAGCACCTGCACACCGACCGGCTGATCGTTGAGGAACGCACGGGTGCGGCCGTCGGCGAACTGCACCCGGCGCAGGATAAGATCATCATCGCCCGCAATGTCGTTCGCCCGCAGGATTGCCCGTGCCGGATGGTTCGCCGGGACGTCGAAAGCTGCGGTCACTTGACCTTGCTCGGCCCCCAGGCGCACCAAGCCGGAATCCCCGCGAGCCCCGAGCGCGAGCGCGAAGGAATCGAGCAAAATCGATTTGCCGGCGCCGGTTTCTCCAGTCAGCACCGATAGACCGAAGCCGAAATCGATATCGAGGCGTTCGATCAGGACGATGTCGCGGATCGAGAGCCGGGTCAGCATGAGGGGTCCCGTCGTGTCTCGCAGCCGACCGGCGGAAGCGTATTTGTCACGCCGAATCGGTCTCCCATGGTTCGCATCGATGAACGAAACTTTCAATACGCCGTGCGTCAATAGGTATTCAATGAGGGGCAGCGCTGCGGCGCTTGTCCCGACAGGCAATCAACGAGGCGTGATCGCGTCTGCGCGCGCGATGGCTCCCGCGTGCCGGGAATCTCCTAAGATGTTGCAATATAGACGCTTTCCCGCACCATCCCGAGGACTGGGAAAAGTTATTCACAGCGTTAAGGATGGTTGAACCTTCCGCCGCGCTCACGACACTAACGCTATAGCAAAGGACATCAGAGCGGTGCAAAAATGAACAATTCGACCATGTTTACTGCGGATCGAACGACCCATCTGAAGATCGTGGTAATGTCCGTGGTCGCGTCGATTATCGTTCTGGTGGTGGGAATCGCGGCGCACACGAGTTCTCCGGTGGATGGCACCGCCCGAATTCAGACCGCCGGCCCTGCCATCAAGGCTGGCAAGCCGATGACGATCACGCAAGGCGATACGTCGACCGTGCGCTGACGCAGACGAGCAACAGGTCCGGCGTTTGACCTGATGCTATGCGACACGGGTAATTTGGAACCGGGCTCCGCGCTCATGAAAGCGGAACCCTGAGCCCCGCACAAAAGCGGTTCCATCGCAAATACGCTGCCCGCGCCGCTTCCCTCGTGGCGCGCTTTTTTGTCACGGTTCCGAAGGCGCGCCGCCCCGAAGGCGGGGCGGACGTGACGCTAGCGCACGGCCGGAGCGTAAGTACCAATACTATCAGTCTTGCTCTCGATCCGCACCTCCTCGGTGGTGCGATCATGATTGCGTTCGACCAATAGCTCCGTTCTTTCGATCTCTTCAAAGGCTTCCTGCAAGGCTGTTTTTGCTTCTTGCAATTGCATCGTCAGTTCGCCTGCCGAGCGTTTCAGATTGTCCCGCCGCGCGATCGCCGCCTTTGCATAGGTCGGATAGGCGAAATGGGACGGATCATGGATCCCGGCGCGCTGCTGCTCGGCCGTGATCTCGCGTTCGAGTTCGCCGGCCATGCGCTGAAAATCCGCGATCATCGTCTCAATCTGCGCGACCCTTCGCCGCTTCTCGGCAAGTTGAAATCGCTTCAAGCGAACCAGCGTGTGATGTGACTTCATCGGTCCCTCCCCCCGGACTGACCCACTGCACGGCAATCGACTTCCGCGCGCCCAACCGTAACCCCGCCCTCATGCTGCCCAAATTGTCTTAGGAAACGGTTTCCAGCCCTTGGGACAACTGCGCAAATCGTGGCCACGCATCCCCAACGACGGGCAAAACCGTGCGCATTTCCCGAGCGCTGAAAGGTCGCGCTCGGCGCAAGCGGCGATTGGTTGACGGCACGCCGACGATCCGTCGCGGCTGTGCCAATCCCACTACGCTGCGTCCAAACCCGACACCGCAGCCGACCGCTCCGCCGAGGCTCGACTGCGGAACCTATCATCGCACCAGACATTCGGTTCGGCGCAGCGCACGGCTGCAAACATTTAGTTGTATCTCTAGCGTTACAAACGCATGACGAGCTGAATGTCCCCGCAGACGTTAACGAAGCGTTTACCGATATCGTTAATGGTTGCTTCCGTCGTCAGCGGGGCTACCTCGCGGGCGCATGGCGGCGTGGCGACTGGACAAACCGCGACGGCGCTCGAGTCTCCCTTCGAACCTGCGTCTGAATCCGCCCGTGTCCAGAAGGCCTCAGTGCCGAACAAAGTTAGGTTCACGGCACCTCACCTGCCGGTCAGGTCCTTGTGCGCCGAAATTAGACTTTGTTAAGCATCATGCATGTAGAATTGGAGTCGGTTGTTCCAGGGGGTTAATCGGGGCTGCGCCGTGCGGCAGGTCAGCCTGAGTTCGAAACCGCGCGGAAGGGGACTGGCATGCGCGTTTTATTGGTCGAGGACGAAAGCGCAACCGCGCAACTCATTGAGTTGATGCTAAAATCCGAAGGCTTTAACGTCTATACGACGGATCTCGGCGAAGAGGGCGTCAACCTCGGAAAGCTGTATGACTACGATATTATTTTGCTTGACCTCAATCTTCCGGATATGTCCGGTTTTGACGTGCTGAGATCGTTGCGCGTGTCGAAAGTCAAGACACCGATCTTGATTTTATCCGGCATGGTCGGCACCGAGGACAAGGTCAAGGGTCTCGGTTTTGGTGCCGACGATTATATGACCAAGCCGATTAATAAGGACGAGTTGGTTGCGCGCATCCACGCGATCGTGCGGCGCTCCAAGGGGCACGCGCAGTCCGTGATTCAGACCGGCGACTTGGTCGTCAATCTCGATACCAAGACCGTTGAAGTCCACGCCCAGCGGGTTCATCTTACCGGCAAAGAATACCAGATGCTGGAGCTCTTATCGCTCCGCAAGGGTACCACCCTGACAAAGGAGATGTTTCTCAATCATCTCTATGGCGGAATGGATGAGCCGGAACTGAAGATCATCGATGTCTTTATTTGCAAGCTGCGGAAAAAGCTCGCAATCGCCTCGAACGGCAAAAATTTCATCGAAACCGTGTGGGGACGCGGTTACGTCCTGAGGGAGCCTAACGACGAGACGGTCCGCGTTCCCGCAGAGTAATATTTTACGGCAGCGTCCGGAGCGGGAAACGCCAACGCAGTCCATTTTCAACATAATGCTGACGGGCGGGCTCTTCGCATGCATCTCGAAGGATGGATGCGCGGACCGGGCCGACCACCAAACTGTCAGGGTACCGCCTCGCGCGATGGCGCGCGCCAACGGGCATACTTGATACCGGCGCGCTTTCGGGGACCGTTAGGTTGCCCGCGTTGAAAGCGTCCGCCAGGCTGCAACCCCAAGCCACCGTTGGGCAAACAGGCCGACGATACCCGCCGATCCCCGCAAGCGGCCTCCAATCCAGATATGCTGTCGCAAATACCGTTCCGGCGCATTTGGCACCGCCAGCGTTCTTGGAGCGGATTGCTGCGGCACCATTAGCCTTGCGGCCGCGCCCTGTTCTATGATTTCCGGACCACCCGTCGTGCGGATTCGAGCAGCCTGCGGAACGGTATTTAGCGTACGTGCAGGGGCGCCGGCTGGAGCGTCACGCCGTCAATGGAGGTAGCAATGGCAAAGGGACGCCGGCAATTCTTGCGTCACTCGGGGCTCACGATCGCGGCCGCCGCGCTGTTTGATCATGCCATCTATACACCGATATCCGCGCAACCGGCCAAGAGCGCCGTCGGGGAACCGGCGCTGCCGGGCGCCACCCGCCGGCTGGCCCGGTCTGTCGTCACCGCACGTTATGCCGATCTGCCGGAGGCGGTCCGCCACGAAGCGAAACGAACGCTCCTGAACTGGGTCGGCTGCGCGATCGGCGGCTCGCACGACCAGACCGTAACCAATGCGATCGCCGCAGTGGCGCCGTTCGCCGGCGCGGCGCAAGCGACGTTGCTCGGCCGCACCGAACGGTTCGACGCGCTCAATGCCGCATTGGTAAACGGTATCGCGTCCCACGTGTTCGACTTCGACGACACCCACGCGGAAACGACGATCCATCCAGCCGCCCCGGTTGTTCCCGCGCTGCTGGCGCTCGCCGAATACAAGCCCGTGAGCGGGGAGGATTTCATCGCGGCCCTGGTGATGGGCGTCGAGACCGAGTGCCGGATCGGCAAAGCCGTCGTCCCGGCCCATTATGAAGCGGGCTGGCACATCACCGGCACCGCGGGCGTATTCGGCAGCGCCGCGGCGAGCGGGAAACTGCTCGGCCTCGACGAGCAGCAGATGGCGTGGGCGCTGGGGCTCGCGGCATCGCAGCCGGTGGGACTGATCGCCATGTTCGGCTCCATGACCAAGAGTTTCCACCCCGGGCGCGCCGCCCAAAACGGGCTGACCGCGGCTTTCCTTGCCAGCAAGGGATTTACCGCTTCCGAGACCGGTCTCGAAGGCAAGTTCGGCTGGCTGAACGCCGTAAGCCCCACGCGTAATGAGGCGGCCCTCACCGGCGGGGGATGGGAGATTTTGAAGAACAGCTACAAGCCGTTCGCCTGCGGCCTGGTGGTTCACCCGCTCATCGATGCCTGTATCCAGCTGCGTAATCGCGGCGGCTTGACCGTCGACATGATCGAACGCGTCGAGGTCGTGGTCCACCCCCGCGTGATGCAAATCACTGCGATCAAGGAACCGACCACCGGTCTCGAGGGCAAATTCAGCGTCTACCACGCCGCCGCCGTGGCGCTTATCGATGGCGCCGCCGGGGAGCGGCAGTTCTCCGACCAGGCGGTGCGCGCGCCGGCCGTCGCCGAATTGCGCCGGCGCGTCGTTCCGGCGATCGATCCGATGATCGGCAAGGACCAGGCGCGCGTCACCTTGGTGCTTAAGAACGGCGACCGCCCGTCTATCTTCATCGAGCACGCCGTCGGCAGCATCGAGAAGCCGATGAGCGATCGCATGATCGAAGACAAATTCCGCGACCTCGCGGACGGAATTTTGCCTCCGGATCGTATCCGGTCGATCATCGATCTGTGCTGGCGGGCGGACCAATTGACCGATGCGGGGGACATCGCACGCGCTGCGGCAGGTACATAATATCGTCCATCCTCGGTTGCGGCATGAGCGAAGGACCCGATGGCGCGAAGGCAGAGCGTCAGGCCGATGTTGTCATATTCCCGGTCACACCGGTAGCATGCCACGCCGCACCGGGTCCGGCCGGGCCAGGGCGCACGTCTCCCAACCGGCGCGAAGCGCAACGGTTTCGAGCTCTGGATCATGCCACAGGGCACCGACGGCATGACGGATTTTGCCGCACAAACCTCTTTCGCGATCCGTGATGGCTGCCCACATAAGTTCCGGCGGCGTCCGGTGGGGCCGCCGATTGGCGTATGATGCGCCCGATGAGGATGTTTTGGCTGCGCCGCAACGGGCGGCCTGGACAGGCTGAGGGAGTTAGACATGAACTTTGAAAAATATACCGAACGCGCCCGCGGTTTCGTGCAGTCGGCCCAGTCGCTCGCGATGCGGGAGGGTCACCAGCAATTCGCGCCGGAACATCTGCTCAAGGTGCTGCTCGACGATCCGGAGGGTCTGGCGGCCGGACTGATCGACCGCTCTGGAGGTCATTCGCGTGAAGCTTTGGCCGCCGTCGAGGCGGCACTGGCGAAGCGGCCCAAGGTAGCCGGCAGTGGTGCCGGGCAGCTTTATATGGATCCTGCGCTTGCGCGCGTGTTCGAGACCGCGGAGAAGGCGGCGGAAAAATCCCGCGATTCCTTCGTGACGGTCGAGCGGCTGCTGCTGGCGCTCGCCATCGAGAAGGACAACGAGGCGGGGAAAATTTTGGCCCGCGCCGGGGTCACGCCGCAAAATCTGAACGCGGCCATTGAAGCCTTGCGCAAGGGCCGCACCGCGGACTCGGCGACGGCCGAAAATGCCTATGACGCACTCAAGAAATATACCCGCGACCTGACCCAGGCCGCCCGCGACGGCAAGCTCGATCCGGTGATCGGCCGCGACGAGGAAATCCGCCGCACCATCCAAGTGCTGTCCCGTCGCACCAAGAACAATCCGGTGCTGATCGGCGAACCCGGCGTCGGCAAGACCGCGATCGTCGAGGGGCTGGCGCTGCGCATCGTCAATGGCGATGTGCCGGAGAGTCTCTGCCGACAAGAAGCTGCTTGCCCTCGACATGGGCGCGCTCATTGCGGGTGCAAAATACCGTGGGGAATTCGAGGAGCGCCTCAAAGCCGTATTGCAGGAGGTGACGTCCTCCGAGGGCGGCATCATCCTGTTCATCGACGAGATGCATACCCTCGTCGGGGCCGGCAAGGCCGACGGCGCCATGGATGCGTCCAACCTGTTGAAGCCGGCGCTGGCGCGGGGGGAATTGCACTGCATCGGCGCGACCACGCTCGACGAATACAAGAAGCACGTCGAGAAGGACGCCGCCCTGGCGCGACGGTTCCAGCCCGTGTTCGTCTCCGAGCCGACCGTCGAGGATACGGTTTCGATCCTGCGCGGGCTGAAGGAGAAATACGAGCAGCATCACGGGGTGCGGATCACCGACTCGGCTATCGTTGCCGCCGCGACCCTGTCGAACCGCTACATCACCGACCGTTTTCTGCCGGACAAGGCGATCGATCTGGTCGACGAGGCGGCGGCCCGGCTCAAAATGCAGGTCGATTCCAAGCCGGAAGAGCTCGACACCATCGATCGGGAGATCGTGCGCCTGCGCATCGAACAGGAAGCGCTGAAGAAGGAGCACGACGCCGGTTCGCGCGCGCGGCTGAAAACGCTCCAGGGCGAGTTGCAGGAGTTGGAGAAGCGCTCGGCCGATATCACCAGCCGCTGGAAATCCGAAAAGGCCAAACTGACGGACGCGCAAAAGGTCAAGACCGAACTCGATCAGCTGCGGGTAGAACTTGCCAATGCGCAGCGCCGGGGCGAATACCAGCACGCCGGCGAGCTCGCTTACGGGCGCATCCCGGCGCTGGAAAAGAAACTGAAGGACCTCGAAGCCTCCGACGGCAAAGCCGCCATGGTGGAGGAGGCCGTGACGGCCGATCATGTGGCGGGCGTGGTGTCGCGCTGGACCGGGGTGCCGGTCGAACGCATGCTCGAAGGGGAGAAGGAAAAGCTCCTGCACATGGAGGAGAAGATCGGCGAACGGGTGGTCGGTCAAGCCGAGGCCGTCAAGGCGGTGTCGACCGCGGTTCGCCGCGCCCGCGCCGGCCTGCAGGATCCGCACCGGCCGATCGGCTCGTTCATCTTCTTGGGGCCCACCGGCGTAGGCAAGACCGAACTCACCAAGGCGCTGGCGGAGTTCATGTTCGACGATGAAAACGCCATGGTCCGCCTCGACATGTCGGAATACATGGAGAAGCATTCGGTCGCCCGCCTGATCGGCGCGCCGCCAGGCTATGTGGGCTACGAGGAAGGCGGCGCGCTCACGGAAGCGGTGCGGCGGCGGCCCTACCAGGTCGTGCTGTTCGACGAAATCGAGAAGGCGCATCCGGATGTCTTCAATATCCTGCTGCAGGTGCTCGACGATGGCCGGCTGACCGACGGCCAGGGCCACACGGTGGACTTCCGCAACACCCTCATCGTGATGACCTCGAATATCGGTGCCGAATATCTGGTGAACCAGCCGGAAGGGCAGGACGTTGAGGCCGTCCGCGATCAGGTGATGGCGATGGTGCGGGCGAGTTTTCGTCCGGAATTCCTCAACCGCGTCGATGAGATCATCCTGTTCCACCGGCTGCAGCGCGACCAGATGACCCGGATCGTGGACATCCAGATGAAGCGGCTGGAAAAGCTGCTTGCCGATCGCAAGATCGTGGTCGAACTCGATGCCGACGCAAAGAAGTGGCTTGCCGACAAGGGCTACGATCCGGCCTACGGGGCGCGGCCGCTCAAGCGGGTGATGCAGAAGGCGCTGCAGGATCAGCTTGCCGAAATGATCTTATCCGGCCGCGTCAAGGACGGCGACCGGGTCAAGGTATCGGCGACCCGGTTCGGGTTGACCTTCAACGGCAAGGTGGCGGCTGCGGCATAGGGATTGCTGGTTGCCGTTTTCGCAAGGCCTTAGCCCGGATCGGAGGGACCGCCGACGGCGGTCCCGGAAAATCCGGGGCGGTGGTGCGAGACGGGAGAGTTTCGCCCGGATTTACGCCACCGGCGTGTGGTTGATCGTAATGACGGTGTTATATTACACCAGAAATCCCCCAAAAAATCCGCTTGCAGGCGCGCAAATGTGGCGTAATCTTGCTGTCATGAGCACGCGGATCTCCGGAATAGCGCTATTCACCCTCTGCGCAACTTTCGCACTGGCTCCCTGGGTCATGCCCGGCACGGTGGCGGCCCAACCGGTGCCTGCCCCGCACGAGGAGCTCGTCAAGCCGCCGGACGATTTGCCAAAACTTCCGCGCGGCGAGCGTAACCGCAACATCGAGTTTCTGTTCGGTGCCCTCAAGGCCGCCCCGGATGACGCCAGTGCCAAAGCCGTTGAAGATCGCATTTGGGCGGTGTGGGCAATGGCCGGCAACGAGACCACCAATCTGCTGATGGGCCGGGCCAAAAAGGCGAGCGACGAGAAGGACTACGATCTCGCCGTGCGGCTCTTGGATTCGGTGATCGAGATCAAGCCGGACTTCACCGAGGCCTGGAACCGGCGCGCCACCATCTTCTTCATGAAAAAGGACTACGCAAGCTCGCTGGCCGACATCGTCAAGGTGCTGACCCGCGAGCCGCGGCATTTCGGCGCGCTGTCCGGCCTCGGTCTGATCATGCAGGAAATCGGTGACGACAAGCATGCGCTCGACGCCTACCGGAAGGCGCTCGACGTTTATCCGCGCCTCAAGGGCATGGAGGAGAAGGTGAAAAACCTGAAGGAAAAGGTCGAAGGGCGCGATATCTGACGCTTCTGGTGCTGCTTGCGCTGATTGCTGCCGGCGTGGTTGCGGCCGGCGCCGTGGTGACGGCGATCGGTTCGAGGCGGATTGCGGCGAAACATCCGGCCGCGGGCCGGTTCGTTGCCGTAGATGGCGGCTACCTGCATGTGGTGGAACTCGGCAGCCGCGACGCCGAAACCAGCCTGCCCATCGTGCTGGTGCATGGGGCGAGCGGTAATCTCAACGATCTCCTTCTCGCCCTAGGGCGCGCGGCTGGCGCAAAACCGCCGCGTGATTTTGATCGATCGGCCGGGGCACGGCTGGAGTCCGCGGCCGGGCGGTGCCGCCGATGCGACGCCGGCGCAACAAGCAGTGCTGATCGCGCAAGCGCTCGACCGGATCGGAATCCGGAGATTCGTCCTGCTCGGCCATTCGCTCGGCGGCGCGGTGGCGCTTGCCTTCGCGCTGGCGTTTCCGGATCGTCTTGCCGGTCTCGTCCTGCTGGCCCCGGTCAGTCATCCGTGGCCGGGAGGTATTTCCTGGTACAATCGCCTTCTGTCCACCTCGGTTGTCGGTCCGTTGTTCGCCCGCACGGTAGCCCTTCCGCTCGGCGCTCTGCTGATGGGCAGCGGTGCGGCCTCGGTATTTATCCCCCAACTGGCACCGGAAGATTATATCGACCGGGCGGCAATCCGGCTGTTGCTGCGGCCATCGCAATTCGTTGCCAATGCTCAGGACATCGCAGCGCTCAAAAGGTCGGTTACCGCCCAGGCGCCGCGCTATGGGGAGATTACGACGCCCACGGTAATCCTCACCGGATCGGCCGACACCGTCGTGTCGCCGCGGCTCCACGCCCAGGCGCTGGCGCGGACGCTCGCCAATGCGCGCCTCATCGTGCTGGAAGACGCCGGCCATATGCCGCATCACACGCATACGGACGCGGTGATGGCGGCGATCGCGATCTTGGAAGGGCCTGACCACGTTTCGATGTGATCGAATCGCTCCGTGCACAGTGATGCCCATGCGCATCGTGGGCATCACTGTCCTCCGCCTGTTCGCGGCCGCGCCAGGCTGTAGTCTCGTCGAAGACAGCAGTTCACCACGAGAACTACTTTAAGGGCAGATATACGTCCGTGATCATTTCCTCTTCCCGAACATTTGGCCCGACATTGACGTAATGGAAGAAGATCGGGAAATTTCCAGGTGTTTCACCACTCTGGGGAAGCCACTGTTCATATAGGTAGATTGCAGCCTTGTTATTATAGCGGGAGCCAATGTCGCGGGCTAGGGCACACCGATTGCATGGAATTACCCTGTTGATGATGCCGATAGAATTCGGCGCAACTTCATCATCGATCGAAAGGCAGAAATCGACGTGATGATCGGAGGGATTGGTGCCAAGGTTCGTATAGTGAATGCCATAGCTGCGGTATTTTAATGGATCAAGCAGTCGCTGCTCGAGCTTCCACGCGATCAATTTCCGCACAGTATCGTGCTCGAGGGCTGGCGGGCCGAAATGCTCGATCGCAGCAATTTTTGTCTCAGGAAAAATCACGATCTGAACGTCCATCGAGGCAACCCCCGCAAATGCCGAATCCGGTAGGCCGAAGTACATCGGGTCAGTTGTGCGATAGTCCTGCAACTGGTGCTTGCGACTGCGATTGCAGGAACTGACGTACGCGCGCTCCTCCTGCTTTCTCGAACAAGGGGAGGTATGGAGGTCTGCGCTACGGTTGTACAGGCACAAAACTTACCCGGCGGGTTTGCCGGTCGCGGAATTCACGAAGGCGATGCGCACCATGTTGGTCGCACCGGGGGTTCCGAACGGCACACCGGCGACGATGATGACGCGCTTGCCGACGTCGGCGAACCCGTCGCGGAACGCAATCGCGCAGGCCCGGTCCACCATGTCATCCTGGTCGCGCGCATCGGCGGCGATCACGCTGTGCACCCCCCAGACGATCGCCAGCTTGCGGCCGGCCGAGGGATTCGGCGAGATCGATACGATCGGCGGCTGCGGCCGCTCGCGCGCCACCCGCAAGGCGGTCGCGCCGGACGACGTCCAGCATACGACGGCCTTAAGGTCGAGCGTTTCGGCGATCTGACGCGCGGCGGCCGCGATGGCGTCGGCGCCCGTCGCCTCCGGATCGAAGCGCTGGGCCTGAATGATCGAACGGTAATTCGGGTCGGATTCGATCTCCTGGCCGATGCGGTCCATGGTGGCCACCGCCTCGACCGGATAGCGGCCGGCGGCCGACTCCGCCGACAGCATCACGGCATCGGCGCCCTCGTAGATCGCGGTGGCGATGTCGGATACCTCGGCCCTCGTGGGCACCGGGCTCGCGATCATGGATTCCAGCATCTGGGTGGCAACCACGACGGGCTTGCCGGCACGCCGGCAGGCGCGTGTCATCTGCTTTTGCAGGACCGGGACCTTCTCCAGCGGCAGCTCGACCCCGAGGTCGCCGCGCGCTACCATCAGGCCGTCCGCCGCCTCGATGATTTCGGCGAGCCGCTCGATGGCCTGCGGCTTTTCGATCTTGGCCATCACGGCGGTGCGGCCGCGCGCGATCTTCTTGGCCTCGGCGATATCCTCGGGGCGCTGCACGAAGGACAGGGCGATCCAGTCGGCGCCGGCATCGAGCGCGGCTTCGAGATCGGAATGGTCCTTCGCCGTCATGGCGGAAAAGCCCAAAATAGTATCCGGCACGCTGACGCCCTTGCGCGCGGACAGTTTACCGCCGACCTGAACGCGCGTCAGCGCGCGGGTCGGCGCGGCCTCGATCACGGTAAGCCGGATCTTGCCGTCGTCGAGCAGGAGCGTATGGCCGGGCTGCAGCGCCGACAGGATTTCCGGATGCGGCAGGTAGACGCGTTGCTCGTCCCCCGGCGCCGGATCCGCGTCGAGAACGAACTGCGCACCTGCGGCAAGCGCGGCGAAATCCCCACGAAACGTCCCGACCCTCAGCTTCGGCCCCTGGAGATCGACGAGCGCTGCGATCGGCCGCCCGTTCTCCTGCTCGATCGCCCGGATGTTGCGCACCAATTCGCGCATCCGGTCGTGCGACGTATGGCTCATATTGATGCGGAACACGTCCGTCCCGGCCGCAAACAAGGCCGCCATGGTTTCCCGATCGGACGACGCCGGGCCGAGCGTCGCGACGATCTTGGTACGCCGTTGCCGTCTCATCGCGCGGTACCTGCAGGTGGTGGAAACGTCATCGGCGGAGGCTGACTCGGCACGCCCGCGCGCGGCGTCGCCTCGCCGGCATCCGTCAGCTGCACGGTCCATGCCGGCTGCTCGCCGGTGTCGATTTCGAAGAAGCCGGTGCGGTCGAAGCCGCGGGCGAGGCAGTCCGCGGTACCGCGGATGGTAAATTCCTTATCGCGCGTGCACATGAAGGCTTGGCCCGACCATTCGCCCCCGCGATCATAGTCGACCGCATAAACGTAATAATACCGTGCCCCAAGGGTTCCGCGCAGCAGCGTTTCGCAGTTGCCGGACGGGAGATTCCACCACCCCTCGGTGGTCCAGCCTTCGTTATCCTTGTACCCGAGCGCGACCCCGACGCAACTCTTGGTGCCATTGCAAATGCGAAAATCGGCGGCGGCCGGCAGCGCCGTCCAGGCCAGCGCGACCGCAGCAACAAGGAGCGCCGCAAATGCGGCCGACAGGCGCGCGAATGCGGTGGACTTGGTGAGCTTTGTCGGATGTTGCCTCATGGCCGAATTGCGATACCGGATACTTATGTCCCGCCGATCAGGATGGCTCGAAAATCGTTGACGTTGGTGAAGGTCGGTCCCGGCCGCAGCAGATCCCCCAAACGCTCGAAAAATCCCGTAGAATCATTGTCGGCGAGAAACGCGGCAGGATCGAGGCCAAGCTTGTGGGCGCGGGCGAGCGTGGTTGCGTCGATGAAGGCGCCGGCCGGATCGTCGGGGCTTCCCGCTCCGCCGTCGGTACCGTCGGTATCGCCCACGACAGCGGCGATTCCGGGCGTGCCCTGCAGCGCCAGCGCCAATGCGAGCGCGTATTCCTGGTTCGGCCCGCCGCGACCCTTGCCGCGGATCGTCACCGTCAGTTCGCCGCCCGACAAGATGACGCTGCGCCGGCCGTGGAGATTCTGTTCCATTGCTAGACGCGCATGGGCGGCGGCGACATCGCGGGCCTCGCCTTCGACGCGGTCGCCAAGAAAGAGGCATTCGAAGCCCCGCTGGTGAATCGCCCGCTCGGCGGCGCGAAACGAATCGGCCGGCCGGGCGATCAGGCGGAAGCCGGTGCGGTCGAATGCGGGGTGTCCGGGTTTGGGGGATTCGTTCGCGACGTCCGCCAGCGCCCGTTCCACCGCTGCCGAGATCGGGACAGCGAAGCGAGCCACCACCGCGCGGGCGTCGTTGAGAGTAGTGGGGTCCGGCACGGTCGGCCCCGAGCCGATCACCGCGGGGTCGTCCCCCGGAACGTCGGAGATGGCAAGGGTGGTGAGCTGCGCCGGATGCGCGTATTGCGCCAGCCGTCCGCCCTTGATCCGGGACAGGTGCTTGCGCACGGTATTGATGTCTCCGATGGCCGCGCCCGATTTGAGCAGCGCGCGATTGACCGCTTGCTTCTCTGCAAGAGAGAGGCCGGCCGCGGGTAAGACCCAGTTGGCGGAGGCCCCGCCGGATAAAAGCACCAGCACCATATCCTCAGGCCCGGCAGCCTGCGCGAGCGAAACCGCGCGTTCCGCCGCCGCCAGGCTCGCGGCGTCGGGCACCGGATGCCCGGCTTGCGTCATGGTGACGATCCTGGTCGGCCGGGCGTAGCCTTGCCGCGTCACCGCCGTCCCGGCGAGCTGCGCCGGGTGGAAGCGCAACTCATCGAGATAGTGCTGTTCGGCGACTTCGGTCATCGAGCCCGCCGCCTTGCCGGCCGAGAGCACGATCAGCCGTCCGCGTGATGGCGGATCGGGCAGGTGGGGCACCAGACAGTTCGCCGGATGAGCCGATGCCACTGCGATGCGAAACAGCTCATCCAGAAACGCGCGCGAGGAATCCGTATCCAATGTCAGGCTCGAATCGAAGGGGCCCTATGCCGCCCGGGGTGGGCCAGCATGGCCCGCGCGGCGATTAAGTCATCATCCGGACGCCCGGCGCAATATGGCATGTGGCATCGGATGGTCCTATCTACGGTCAACATAGAGATACGAGGACACCATGCAGATCGACGACAAGACCCGCGTTGAGCTCGAAGCCGCCGTTTACCGTCGCCTCGTAGCGCATCTGCGCGACCGCACCGACGTGCAAAATATCGATTTGATGAACCTTGCGGGATTTTGTCGCAACTGCCTGTCCAATTGGCTCAAAGATGCCGCCGATGCCAAGGGGTTCGCGATGACCAAGGACGCGAGCCGGGAGGAGGTTTACGGCATGCCCTATGAGGAGTGGCGGGCCAAATATCAGCGCGAGGCGACGCCGGCCCAGCAGGCTGCGTTCGAGCGCTCGCGTCCGGAGCACTGAAGCCCACGCGGGCCTGAAGCTATTTTGTGGATGACGGGGGCCGTCGCGGCCCGCAGCCTTGCGAAAACGTTACGGCTTCCGCAACGTCGCAAGCGGATCGCTGCGTCAATGCCAATCGTCGCGTCAATGTCAGGAGTGCCCGATGCCCGCCGCTACCGCCGCCGCCGTCAAGGATGAGCCCAACGACGATCCCGCATCGCGCTTTGCGAAAGATCAACTCAAGGCCATCGTCGAGCGTATCGAGCATCTGGAAGAAGAGAAAAAGGCCATCGCCGACGATATCCGCGATGTGTATGCCGAAGCCAAGGGTAACGGCTTCGACGTCAAGGCGCTTCGCACCGTCGTGCGCCTGCGCAAGCAGGATAAGAACGAACGCGCCGAGCAGGAGGCGATTCTGGAGACCTATTTACACGCGCTGGGTATGATCTGACCCGCAACCGGGTGGAAGTAGCGTGCCAGCCCAGGTGGACCAAGGCACGCTGTTGGCGGGTTGCGGTGTGTAGCCTGACGGCGGGCCAAACGCCGGCCGCGCGCTTGGGCGTTAATGCAGCGAGGCGGTGCGGCGCACGAACCCGGTGGTGGAGACGAACACCACGGCATCGCCGCTGAACCGGTCGGCCGTAATGCCCGGATAGGGGTCGTGTGTGAACGACATCACCACCATTGTCTTCGGTTTGCTCATCAGCGACCGCAGTGAGATTTGATCGGGTTCGCCGTGCGGCGTGACGGTCATGGCGTCGGAAAGGCTGGGGGCAAGGATTGCCGCCCGCAGCCAGGGATCGTCATAGCGCATGCCGGCGCCCGCTACCTGGGCGGGCACTTCAGGTGTTGTGACGGCTGTGACCGAGGCCGTGGCCGCCTGACGAACGCTCCCCTTCTTATAGACGACCGTCACGTTCTGAGCCGGCGCGGCGGATTGGTTCAACGGGGCACGTGCCGGTTCGGCGGGGCTTGGCTGAGGCGCGAACGCCAGGACCCTCGATGGCAGACGGTCCGTCGCGGATCCCCGATCCGGCGACCGCGCGGGGAGGACCGCAGCCGCGAGCGCGGGCGATCGGGCGGGAGACTGAGCGGCCGGATTGGCGATCGCGACCGCCGCCGCAGGCGCTTGTCGGGACGCCTTGGGCTGGTTTGACGCAGCGTCGGACGTGTCGTTGCCCTTCTTCGACGCGGCCGCCAGCGCATTCTTTCTTGGCGGTGTTGCCGTCGCCGCCGGTTCGGCCCCCACCGCACGGGCGGCGCCGAGCGAGCTTTGCGATGGCGGTGAAGAACCGCGTTTGGCGATATCGGCCAAAGCCAGCGCATAACCGGGCAACGGATGGTCGTCGGAGGGCACGTGAACGGTGCGCCCGTTCGGGAACACGCGGGCAAGTTCGTCGTGCGACATCCGCGGCCAGTGCCGGACACTGCCGACATCGAGATGCACGAACGGCGATCCGGACGTCGGATAGTATCCGACGCCGCCGCGCTGCAGGCGCAATCCGGCGTATCGCAGTTCTTCAAGCGATGCGCCCGGAATGTAGAAATCCATGGCCTTGCCAAGGGTATGCTGGCTGAATTCCGCAACCCCATTGCTGCGCGCCCGCAGCATGGCGTTGGTGGCCGGCGAACGATAGCCGCAAACGACATAAATGGTCTTATCGCCCGCGACTTCCCGCGACACTTCCCAGATGACGTCGAAGAGCTGCGGATCCATCTGGATCTCTTCTTCCTTGCGCCAATCGCGCACGAACCAATTAAGCTTTTTCAGCGCCTCCTCATCATAACGGCCGTTGCGCTTATAGGTAATGGTAATATCTTCGTTGGTGTGAATATGGTGCAGCGTGAGCGTACGGGTGTCGCCGTCCGCGGCGGCGTTTTGTAAACTGGTGCCGCCGAGCAATAATAGCGCCGCCGTCAGCAGCGCGCACGAGCCGGTCACCGAAGAGACGGTTATGTTCGACGATTTGCGTGCAATTTTCACTGCCCCATCCCATTTTCCCATGCGCTCCCGTCTCCCGGCCAGACGAGCTGACCGGAATTCTGCCGCGAGATGCAGCAGCAAGAGCCGCAACCAAAACTGCCGGGATCGGTTAAGGCGGATAGCCGCCACTCCGTTCCCCCAACCCACCAAAGAAGCTAGGAACGGAAAATGGCGAAAACAAGCCGGCCCGGAAACACCCGAGCCGGCTGACTAACCTTATAAGCGGAGATGCTTAATCCGGCCTTTCGAAAGCTGGAGCGCTCCTGCGCATAAGCGCCGAGACAAGCCGGCGGTCTCGTTGATGTAGCTTTGAGTAGTCGGTCGGGGCCAAGCGTGTGGGGCGCGCGTCTCCCCATCGTCCTTCACGATGGGGAGAAGCTGGGGTGAGGGGGTACGAGCGCGGACGAAGCCGGCTCTATCGGAACAGGAATCCGAAGAACGAGGTTCGGGCGGGAGGAGGCGGAGGGGCAACCATCCGCATGGCCGTCCGCCGTGGTCCCGAACTCGCCTCGCGGTGCTCGGCGGGCGTGTCGGCCATACGACGATCTTCGTTCTTGAGCACCGCCAGCAGGCGGGCGTCGCGGCCATAAATGTCGTCTCGCATCGCCAGATGGCCGGCATCGTCCACATAGGCGGTCTGATAGGTCAGGTGCACCGGGATCGGAGTCGTCAGCTGGATATCCCGCTCGCCGTTTCCATACATGCGGCGGATTCGCTCCGCCGTATAGCCGTCGCGCGGGTTGGAAATGCCGAGCAAAACCTCGGCATATTTATCCGGAAACTGCACCCGCATGCAGCCATGGCTGTAGGCGCGCGTGGTGAGCGCGAACAGGTTCTTGTCCGGCGTGTCGTGCTGGTAGACCAGGAACTTGTTGGGAAAATTGAAGCGGATGCGTCCCAGTGCATTGTTGGCACCCGGCGGCTGCGAGATATGCACCGAACCATCGCGATTATACTCGACCCGAAGTCCCATGCGCTCGAGCACGGTCGGATCCTGCTGCAGCGCCGGAAGATATTCGTTATGAACGATCGACGGCGGCACGTTCCATGTCGGATTGACGGTGATATATTTCATCGTCTCGCTGAGCAGCGGCGTCGCTTTCTCGCCCGGCTTGCCGACGACGATGCGCGTCGTCCAGACGGTCGATCCATGATCCACGACCTTGAGCGTATAGTCGGGGATATTCACCATCACATAGGCTTGACCGAGGTCGCGCGGCAGCCATCGCCAGCGCTCCATATTGGCGATGATGATGTTGGCCTCATGGTCGCGGCGAACGCCGTTCATCGCGTCGATGGTCGCGTTATTCAGCACTCCGGTCTGCGCCATGTCGCGCTGGCGCTGGAATTTCTTCACCGCCTCGGACAAGGCCTTGTCGAAGGTCGTGTCGCCCGCCGCGCCGGCAATGCCCAGGCGCTCGCGCACCGCCGGCACCCTTGGATCATTCATCCCGACCTTGACCGGCTGGCCCGCCGGAATCCGGGACCGGCCAGTCAATCCCCGCGCGTCGGCAAGCTTGGCCTTAAGCGCTTTGTAGCCGGGGTGTTGCGGGTTGTAGCTGTCGAGCGAGTTCGCCATATCGTCGGTGCTGGCCAACTGGCCTAAGACCGCTCCGGGTTCGGGGGGAACCTGATCATAAACAATATCGGCGCTCACCCGCGAGTAATGCACCCGGCCAAGCTGCGCGTGGCGCACATAACGGAGCAGCGAAGCGGTGAACTTCAACTCGGCTTCCGCCAGCGCGCCCACATCGGTGCTCGTGAAACTCGGCACCGGATAGTCGGCGGGATCAAGTCCGTCGGCGTCCACACCGGCGAGGAAACTGGCCGCCGCCTTTCCTCGCTTGCTTTGGGCGCCGTTTTCGCTCCACAGCGGCGCGTAACCGCGCGCCGCATAGAACGATTCGACCGCCGGCTTGATTTTGCGATCGATCAATTGATCCGCCTTGCCGGAAAACAGATCGCGAATTTTGTCCGCTACCTGCTGGTCCATGGTAACCACCGGTGCGGCGGCGGGCATGGGCTCGGCCGGCGCCGCGATTGCCGACGGCGCGAGGTCCTTCACGGCGTCGGCGGCCGTATCGATCGGTGCTGGGGACGCGGCTGGGGCCGGTGCCGCGATCGCGGCTGCCGGCTCCTGGACTACCTCGGCGGATGGTGCGGCGGCAGGGGTGGAAACGTCAGCGTTAATACGCGCCGGCTGGTTCGCCATGCCCTGCGTCGGAACGGTCGCCCCGGCGGCGATCACGGTCGGGGATATCCCCTGGGCCGAAACCGACGTCCCCGCCACGACCACAGCGATTGCGGTCGTGGCAAACCAAAGCTCGTAGCGAGATAGCCCCATATTTAAGCCCCCATTTACCCTAAGCAGCGATGATTGTCGATTGGTCGCGGTAGGGCACCTCGAAGTTCATCACCGATGCGAATATTCTAATGCTAGCGTCCAATTGATTATCCAGCACGCACAATATGCGGTGGGTCAACGCTTTTTCGTCTTCCTGTTGCCGTAGGGCAACGCAGGTTTCTCCCAGCGGGGCCCTGCCCCTCACCTATCCCCCTCCCCACGGCGTGAAGAACGCCCCGGGGAGAGGGACGCGCGCGGCCCCTTGTTAAGCGAGCGGTCTTGGCTTCAGGGGGCGTCGGCCGGCCGCCACCTGCGTTGCGAGCAACATTTGCCGCCGCGATCACTTGGGCTATGCAAGATATGGCTTCAATTCATTAAAGAGCGCAAACACCATGGCAACCCGATCCGGCACCGCAAAGCGCAATGATCCTTCCGGCCCGGCCCGGCCGGCGAAGGGAGATTCCAAAGCAACCGTGAAAACGCAGGGGAAAGCGCCCGCCCGCATCGGCGCTTTGCCGGAGTGGGACTTGTCCGGTCTTTATCCCGGCATCGAATCGGCCGACGTGCGCGACGACCTGGCCCGTTGCGACACCATGTGCCGGGCTTTTGCGGAACAGTATCGCGGTAAGCTTGCCGCGCTCGCGGGCGGTCCCAAGGGCGGCAAGGCGCTGGCGGCCGCCATCCGGGAATTCGAAGCGATCGACGATCTCATCGGCCGCATTGCATCATACGCGCAGCTCGTTCACAGCGGCGACACCACCGATCCGGTGCGCAGCAAATTCTACGGCGACGTGCAGGACCGCATCACCGCGGCGTCAACGCATCTCCTGTTCTTCCCGCTCGAACTGAACCGGATCGACGACAAGGTGCTGGCGGACGCGATGGCCGACCCGGCGCTTGCGCATTACCGGCCATGGATCGAGGATGTCCGCAAGGAAAAGCCCTACCAGCTTGAGGATCGTGTCGAAGAGCTGTTCCATGAGAAATCCGTCACCGGGCCTTCCGCTTGGAACCGGCTGTTCGACGACACCATCGCGGCGTTACGCTTCAAGGTCGGCGGCAAGAAGCTGCCGCTGGAGCCGACCCTCAATCTGCTGCAGGACCGTGACGGCAAAACCCGCAAGGCGGCAGCCGTGGCGCTGGGCCGTACGTTCACCCAGCACCTGAACACCTTTACGCTGATCACCAATACGCTTGCCAAGGATAAGGAAATCTCCGACCGCTGGCGTGGCTTCAAGGATATCGCCGACGCGCGCCATCTCGCCAACCGGGTCGAGCCGGAGGTGGTCGACGCGCTGGTGAGCGCGGTGCGCGACGCCTATCCGCGGCTGTCGCACCGCTACTACGCCCTCAAAGCGCAATGGTTCGGCAAGAAGAAGCTAGCCTTTTGGGATCGCAACGCGCCGCTTCCGGACGTAACCACGCGCGCGATTCCCTGGCAGGAGGCAAAGGATACAGTGCTTGGGGCCTATGGGGAATTTTCCCCCGCGATGGCGAGCATCGCCGAGCGTTTCTTCGCCGAGCGCTGGATCGACGCCCCGGTGCGGCCCGGTAAAGCGCCGGGCGCGTTTTCACACCCGACGGTACCATCGGCGCATCCGTTCATCCTGCTCAACTACCAGGGCAAGCCGCGCGACGTGATGACGCTCGCCCACGAGCTCGGTCACGGCGTCCACCAGGTGCTGGCGGCGCCGAACGGTGCCCTGATGGCTCCGACGCCGCTGACGCTGGCCGAAACCGCGAGCGTGTTCGGCGAGATGCTGACTTTCCGCCGCCTCCTCGCCACCACCAAGGGCAAGGCCCGCAAGGCCATGCTGGCCTCGAAGGTCGAGGACATGATCAATACCGTGGTGCGGCAGATCGCGTTCTACACCTTCGAGCGCAAGGTCCACGGCGAACGCCGCAAGGGTGAATTAACGGCGGAACGGCTGTGCGAACTCTGGCTGGAGGTGCAGCGCGAGAGTCTCGGGCCCGCGATCGACCTCAAGGCCGGCTACGAATCGTTCTGGGTCTATATCGGGCACTTCATTCATGCGCCGTTCTACGTCTATGCCTATGCGTTCGGGGACTGCCTGGTGAACGCGCTCTACGCGGTCTACGAAAACGCCCATGAGGGCTTCGCCGAGCGCTATCTCGCCATGCTCGCGGCCGGCGGCACCAAGCACCATGCGGAGCTGCTAAAGCCGTTCGGGCTCGATGCCCGCGACCCGGCCTTCTGGCAGGGCGGCCTCGGGATGATCGAGGGCATGATCGCGGAGCTGGAGGGGCTATCGTAGGGTGCAAAATAAGTGCTGGCGCCATGACGCCAGCCCAAGCCTGTAGGATGGCTTTCACCACGCTACCATCCTGCAGACGCGGCAACAGGCGCCCCGCGCCTTCCTACCCCAAATTTAGCTCCTTGAAAAAATCATTCCCTTTGTCGTCGATCACGATGAAGGCCGGGAAATCTTTTACCTCGATGCGCCAGATCGCCTCCATGCCGAGTTCGGGATATTCCACCACCTCGACCTTCTTGATGCAGTGTTCGGCGAGGTTCGCGGCCGCGCCGCCGATGGAGGCGAGATAGAAGCCGCCGTGCTTCCGGCAGGCCTCGCGCACCTGCGGCGAGCGGTTGCCCTTGGCGACCGAGATCATCGAGCCGCCGGCCGCCTGGAAATCGTGGACGAAGGAATCCATCCTTCCCGCCGTGGTCGGCCCGAACGCGCCGGACGCATAGCCGGCGGGGGTTTTGGCGGGACCGGCGTAATAGACCGGATGGTCCTTAAAGTAGTCGGGCAGCGCTTCTCCCCGTTCCAGCCGCTCGCGCAGCTTGGCGTGGGCGAGATCGCGCGCCACGATCATCGAGCCGGTGAGGGAAAGCCGGGTCTTGATCGGATAGCGCGACAGGGTGGCGAGAATGTCTCGCATCGGCCGGTTGAGGTCGATCTGCACCACCTCGCCGCCGAGCTTGCTCTCGTCGATATCCGGCAAATATTGCGCCGGATTGTGCTCGAGTTCCTCAAGATACACGCCGTCGCGGGTGATCTTGCCCATGGCCTGGCGGTCGGCCGAACACGACACGCCGAGTCCGATCGGCAGCGAGGCGCCATGGCGCGGCAGGCGAATGACCCGAACATCGTGACAAAAATATTTGCCGCCGAACTGCGCCCCAACGCCGAGCGACTGCGTCATCTTGAGCACCTCCTGCTCCATGGCGATATCCCGGAAGGCGTGGCCGTCCTCCGAGCCTTGGGTGGGGAGGTTGTCGTAATATTTGGTCGAGGCGAGCTTGACCGTCTTCATCGTCAGTTCGGCCGAAGTGCCACCGATCGCGATGGCAAGGTGATAGGGCGGACAGGCGGCGGTGCCGAGCGTCAGCACCTTTTCCTTCAGGAACGCCGCCATGCGATCGTGGGTCAGGATCGACGGCATCGCCTGGAACAGGAACGCTTTGTTGGCCGAACCGCCGCCCTTGGCGATGAATAACAGCTTGTAGGCGGACCCCGCATCACGCTCGCCTTCGGCATAAATCTCGACCTGCGCCGGCATGTTATTCTTGGTATTTTTCTCCTCGAACATGGAGAGCGGCGCGAGTTGCGAATAGCGCAGGTTCTTTTTCACATAAGCGTCGCGGGCGCCCTGGGCGAGCGCCGCTTCATCGTCGCCCGCGGTCCAGATCAGCCGCCCCTTCTTGCCCATGATGATGGCGGTTCCGGTATCCTGGCACATGGGCAGCACGCCGCCGGCCGCGATATTGGCGTTCTTGAGGAAGTCATAGGCAACGAACTTGTCGTTGTCGGAGGCCTGCGGGTCATCGAGGATGGCGCGCAGCTGTTGGAGATGCGCCGGCCGCAGCAGGTGGTTGATGTCGGTGAACGCGGCCTCGGAGAGCGCGCGCAGCGCCTCGCCGGCGACCACTACCACCTCCTCGCCCAAAACGGTCTCCACCCGCACGCCGTCGGACGTGATCTTGCGATAGGGCGTGGTGTCCGGGCCGAGCGGGAACAGCGGGGTGTGATGATAAGCAGGTGGCAGGTTGGCGGGCGCATTCATGGGTCTGGTCCTGTGCGGTCAAGCGGGAGGATCGGAAGGCTCATGTCGCAACAATGAGCCCCAAATTGCAAATCTGTTTGGTTGTTGGGGCTGTTTGGAAACCTGCCGCGCGACTAGGGCCATAGCGCCAACGCTTTCTGATTCGGATTCGCGGTGCCCGAGCGCATGCAGGCGCCGTCGGTCGGCCGTGCGGCGGCGACTCTTCCTGCGTTTTTAGGCATCACGGCAATGGCTATGGTATTTAAAGACCTAAATCTCCATAGCTGTGCTTCGTGGCTCCCACGTTATTACAATTAAAGATAGTAAATATTTATAAGAACTCCCTCTAGCTGCTTTAGCTATGGGAATGCTATAGAAATAAAATTTGAATGTACTTCGACATTAATTTAAGATATCCAAGTTATTCTAAGGTGATGCAACCGCGGTGGTTGTATCCACAATCTCAAGTGAGGGTCCTGTCATGAACAAGCTGACAATCGCTGCCGTGGCCATCGCCTGCGGCGCCGTGCTGGCATCCGCTCCCGTACGCGCCGAGACGAGCCGGGGCGGCCCGACCCACATCGGCAATAAATGCTTCACGCATTGGGCCGGGGAGGCGAAGGATGGTCGTTTCGGCGCTTGGGGAGATTGCCCCGCGGCCGCCAGCACCGCTTCGGCGACCACGACCCCTGCGGCATCGGCCGCACGTGTCCGCCGCCCGGCGGTGACGCAATCGTCCCGTTAGCGGGGCTGCAAAAGCGCGATTCGGTGAAGCCGATCATGGCGGTGACGCTGACGGTTTAACGATGCGGCGGGGTCGCGACTGCGCGCTCCGGCCGTGCCTCGGGTCCTCCTTCGGCGCCCTGCGAAGCGCGAATGTCGTTAAGGCGTTTTAGCGAGTTGAGAAGGCACCTTGGTCTCGCATCACGGCGGCCTTGTTCGAGAAGGCGGGGGGCGTTGGCGTTCGTTGTCGTGAAGAGGCCAGTCTGAAGGTCCAAAACCGCGATCCATTGAGGATGCGATGACCGAGTTGCGGCACATGAAGATGAAAATCGGGGACGCCGAGTTCGAGGCCGACGTGGCCGAGGACCGGGTCAAGCCGATGTACGATCAGTTTCTTGTCATGCTCGAACACCGGGACCACCCCGCGGTTCGCACCGATGGCGCCGATGCGCCACCCAAAATACGCGATCAGGCTTCGCTGCAGCAAATTTTCGAAATCCGGCCCGATGGCACCGTCGTATTGAAGCTGCTACCGAAGGGGCCGGATAAAGAGGCCGACGCCATGCTGCTCCTGCTTTACGGATTCTATCTGCTCAAAAACGAAGAATGCGTGCTGGCGACCCACCTGTTTCGGGCCGCCGAACAATCCGGCGTCTCGCTCCGCCGCCCCGCCAACGAATATGTCAGAAATGGCCGCTTCGTGGTTCGCAACGGACAGCGCAAGGGCAGCAATTATGCGCTGAACAGCCAGGGGCTGGCGATGGCGCAGGAGATCGCCGCTCAGCTCATGGGCTAGCGACAGCGCGGTCGGGCGCCGGCGCCTGGCTTATCTCTTTGGCGGATGATTTACCCCGATACTCTCTACCCAACCGGGGCCGTAGATGCGCCGCAATTCGTTATTCTCAAGCTTTCCGTTGTGGTTGACATCAAGATAGTTGAACCCGCGTCCCGTCGGGTCCCTGTGGCCCAGGAATTGCGCATACTCTTCCCTGGATACCGTGCCGTTCTTGTTGGTATCCATCCGGCTCAGCATGTGGTTCGAGCCCGAGGTTGTCGCCCCTGCGTGGCATGGCGCTCCGGTAATGACGGTCGCGACAACGGCGGCCATGGCGCGCATGATCCGCATGGCGTCCTCCTCGATTCGATCGGGCTTCAAGCATCGCCCGTAACGCACCTCTCGGGGATGCGCTCGGGCCCTGGCACTTTTTATTAATAGCGGCGGCAGGGTGCACGCTGCATCCGCATTGATACGGATGACCTACCGATGGGGTGGGCACCACCCTTCAGTGCCTGGTTGCCCATGCTCGGTCGGGACGAGCCCTTCGCCGCCCTTCCGCAAGTGTGGCGAAACCGCTTGGCGCACCGCGCCGGTCGATGACAGACCGGCCGCCATGGGTTAAGAACCGCGCATTCCCATGCAATCAGCACCGAAGCTGCGGCGCTAAGGGACAGGACGCGCGAAAATGACCTTTTGGCACGGTGGTTGGTTTGGCCGCCACGTTCCGCTGTCCGTCGCGATGGCGCGCGTCGCCTCCGCGCTGGCGCTGATCGCTCTTGCCTTCATTGCCGCTGCCCTGGTGGCGCCGGCGCACGCCGAAAAAGGCAAGCTCCTGGAGCGCCTGACCCCCGACGTGATGGCGGTGGTTTTTCCCGGCGCTGAACGGCTCGGTCCGGAGGAAGGCACGCCCCCGGCGATTCCCGTTTACAAGGGCGACAAGGTGGTCGCCTACATTTTTTCCACCCTCGATATCATCGCGCCGCCGGGCTATTCGACGACCCCCTTCGACGTCATCGCCGGGGTCGAGCCGGACGGCCGGATCACCGGCGCCAAGGTGATCTTCCACCGCGAGCCCTACGTCTATCATGATCCGGTGCGGCAGCCGCTGCTCGATACGTTCCTCGCCGACGAGGCCGGCAAGCCGATGCAGGGCGGTGTGCCGATGCTGCCGCCGGATTATGTCGCCCAGTCCACCATCACGGCACGGCTGATGCGGGCGGCGGTCCACGACACCGCCCGCATGGTGCTGCACACCAGGCTTGGGCGGCAGGTGGTGTCGGTGCCGACGCTGGACATGGACTTTTTCGAGCTCAAGTCGTGGGACGAGCTGATTGCGTCGGGCGCGGTCGGACGCCTGCGGGTAACTTCGGGCGAGGTGGCGGGGGCGCTGGCCAAAGCGGGCGCCGCCGATGCCGCGCTGGACGTGCCGCTCGGCAAGCCGGACGATCTCTATGCGGAGGTGTTTTTCGGGCTGCTGACGCCGACCGCAATCGGCGGAAACGTGCTTGGCGTGCGCAATTTCGAGGATTACCGGCCCCGCATTCCGGCCGGCAGCCATGTCATTTTCATGGCCTCGAATGGCCCCTATGATTACCATGGCACCAATCATTTCTGGAAGCATCACGACTATCGTTTCGACCGCATCCGCATCGTCCAGGGCGACCAGCGTTTTGGCTTTCTGCACCCCGACCACCAGCGCCTGCTCGTCGGAGCCGAGAAGGGCATCCAATCGCAGCACGATGCCGGGCTGTTCACCCTGCCGCCGAACACCAATTTCGATCCGCTCAAACCGTGGCGGCTGGAACTCCTGGTCACCACCACGGACCAAAACCCGGTTACGGTAGCGTTCCCGGCCGACTACAAGCTCCCGGCCTCGCTCATCCTCATGCCGGAGACCACGCCGGTCCCGCCCTGGGTCGAGGCCTGGCACGATGCGCGCGGAAACGTCGCGATCCTCGCCGTGCTGCTGACGGCGCTGACGCTGATCTTCATCTTCCAGGCGCAGATCGCGCGCTCGCGGCTGGCGCACCGGCTGGTGCGTACCGGCTTCCTGCTGGTGGTGCTGGTGTGGCTCGGCTGGACCGCCAGCGTGCAGCTCTCCATCGTCAATGTGATCAACTATATCCGGGCGCCGTTGCGCGGCTTCGACATCGGCTTCTTCCTTGCCGAACCGTTGATGTTCATGATCGCGGCTTATACGGCGGTCTCGCTCATTCTGCTCGGCCGCGGCGTGTTCTGCGGCTGGCTGTGCCCGTTCGGCGCCTTGCAGGAGCTGCTGGCGCAGATCTCTCGCGCGCTCCGCGTGCCGCAATGGAATCCGTCGGAGGCGCTGGAGAAGCGGCTGTGGATGGGCAAATACATCGCCGCTGCAGCGGTGCTGGTGCTGGTGCTGAGCGGCATCGACGGGTCGGGCGCCACCACCGAGATCGAGCCGTTCAAGACCGCGATCACGTCGAAATTTACCCGCGCCTGGCCGTATGTGTTTTACGCCGGCATGCTGCTCGGCATCGGGCTGTTCTCGGAGCGGGCCTATTGCCGCTTCCTATGCCCGCTCGGCGGCTTTCTGGCGATCCTCGACCGGCTGCACCTGATCGACCTGCTCAAGCGCCGGCCCGAATGCGGCAATCCGTGCCATCTGTGCGAGCGTTCCTGCCCGGTGCGGGCCATCGAAAAATCCGGCAAGATCATCATGGCGGAATGCTTCCAATGCCTCGATTGCCAGGTTGAGTACTACGACGACAAGCGCTGCCCGCCGCTGGTGCAGGCCGCCAAGCGGCGCGGCGAACCCAAGGCAGCCACGGCTGTTCCGGTCGCCGCGATGGCGGAAAATGGATGATCGCAACCGTAAAGGAAACACGCCACGACGCGGCAAAAGGTACTGTAACAGGCTTCGGGGAGATCGCGGTGCTGCGCCGCTCGCGCCGCTCCGCCACCGTGACGGCGATGCCGCGCACCAGCTTACTGGTGCTTGATGCGTCCGACCTCCGCGTCCTGATGGAGCAGGAGTCGCGGATCGCCGAACGCATCCATGCCGTGGTGCGCGAGCGCGCCGGCCTCAAGGAGGTTTTCCCCAAGGGCGACAGTGCCGCCGGCAAACTCAGCGGCAGCACGGAGCAGCCGTGAGCGCCTTCGCGGGAGCGGATCGGAGAACCGGCGGCAACTAATGATTACAGGTCTTGAGCGTCAGGTAGATGACGAATTCCGTGCCGGATGGCTGTCCCTCGGGACCGGCGACCGCCGATGCTTGGGCAGCCCGCCGCGTGCGGCCGGGACCCGACAGCATGAAGGCGATTTCGATCACCCGCAGCGCGCCGTAGGTTTTGTTGTAGGTCCGCATGCGGAGATGTGGTATACCAAAGTACGTGACGGCTGCCCCGATGGCGAGACCCGAAGCGGCAAATAGCGGCAGCGATAGATCGAACGGCATGTTTCAGCCCCCCATGTCGCAAATCTTAACGTAATGTAAAATTACATAGGAGCTGACCCATGTCAAAGCGATTCAGAAGAAATTAACCTAATTTTGCCAGAATCTTTCCCGGCGGGATTGATTCGTCCTAATTTACCATGCCGCGAGCGTGATGTCCTGGCCGCTTGCCGGCTCTGTAATTTCCGATATCATGCCTCCTGTAGTCTTGCGTTGCAAGCCCTAAAGGCTTGAAGTACGGGGCATTTTTAAGGAACCGCGATGGCGATCGAGCCGGACAAGGTGCGTGCCTATGAGCAACAGCTGTTGCGGAAGGTCGAGGTCGTCGAGTTCGGACTTGACGCCCTGAGGACCTTGGCGCCCGAGCGTGCGATAGAGATTCTTGCCCAAATCACCAAGCGCCTGCAGCAGGCCGCGGGACACGATGAAGCAATGTCCGAGGTGCCCACGGCGGTTCCGGCGGCGCTAAATACCGTAGCGATTCCGGGCTCCGGCGGTGCGGATGTACGTGCGCGCCCCGAGCCGCGCCGGCCGGTGCCGGTGATCGTCGCCACGCGCACCGGCGGCGCCGACGAGGTCGAGGAATTCATTCTTGAAATTTTGGCCGAAAACCCGGCCGGCCTATCGGTGCAAGACCTCGTCGACAATCTTGAGGACGCCGCGCTGGACATCAAGCGCAAGACGTTAGTGGTGCGCTTACACCGACTTGTGCATGCGGGACGGCTGACCTCGCTCGCCCATGGGCACTACGCCCTGAGCGAAGCCGAACGTGCCCGGATGCGGGCATAGGGTCTGCCGGCAACGCCACCCGTGCGGAAAACGGCCGACCAGGGGGCGACAGGTTTAATGTAGGCTCAAGGTGCCATGCAGCGGATTCACAGCACCGCCCTCCGTGGCCCGGTTGCACAACCGAAGAGTGCGAATCTCTATCCATCCCAGTCCCCCGCCGCGCGGGCGCAAGCTTCGGGGAGGGTGGACGCGAAGCGCGGCCGGCTGGAGGGTTCTTGTTCGATGTCTGCCGACTTCTCCCGCAATCCGGTGACCCCACCCGGCGGGCAAGAGCGCGCCACCCTCCCCGAACACGGCCGAACACGGGGAGGGATAACTGCGAACACCCGCCGGTTGTGAGCGGTTACCAACACGGCAGCCCCTTCAATGCTTCGTCTCGCTTTCCGCCAAGTGAATCACACCCACATTGCCTTCGATGGAGATTTTGGTGCCGAAGGGCTTGGACAGATCTTGCACGAGCTTGAGGATTTTTGGGCCTCGCCCGGCGACGGCGTCATCGGGAGGCCGGCTTTCGACACCGGCCGGGTTCCATCGATGCCGGCATCGACGGGATATAACCGAACCTCGACGAGCTTGCCGCCTTCATAGCGGCTGGTCGTCAGCAGCACTTCCTTATTGTCGGGCTGGCGCGACTGCTGCGCGACCGGCGCGCGTGAAGGGTCGGTGACCTCGATGGCGGGACCTTCATGCTGGATGAAGCTCGCCACGCCGTAGAAGATCGGCTTGCCCTTGTAGATCTCCACCCCCCGCAAAGTGTGGACGCCGTGGCCGACGAAGACGTCCGCACCGTTGTCGATCGCCTTGTGGGCCAGCTCGATCAAAAAATCCGGCGTGCTGTTGTCGTGGCTGTAGGCTTGGTAGCTGAAGGAATTCTGGTGGGCGTGGATCGCCACCACCATGAAGTCCGCGTTCTGTTTGCCGACGCGGATGCTGCGCATGATCCCGTCCAGATCCCGCGGGTCGATGGTGTAGGTGAGGCTTCCGACCTTGTCGCCCACCTTGTACCGCGTGCCAAACAGGACCAGTTCGTTCGGCCGTTCGTTGGCGGACGCGGGGGCGACCGGGACCCTGACTTCGGAACGATGCGCGTATGCTGCATCGCGGATCTGGCGCAACGACGCCATCTGCTCGGGCGTGACGACATTGTAGGGCGTCACGCGCAGAGCATTGAGGCCGGGCCATTTATCCCGCGCGTCGGTGTACCGCGTCCATCCGGGGTTGGAGCTCGGGTCGGTGGAATACATGCCGACCACGCCGATCGTGCCTTTGGGCGTGATCCCGACCCCGGCCCGTCGCGCCTCCGCGAGATCTTTACCGGAGCCCGCATGGGTGATGCTTGCCGCATCGAGCAGCCGGTTGGTCATGAACATCCCCTCGATGCCACCATCCATCGTATGGTTGTTCGCGGTGGTCATGACCCGGATTCCCATCGCCTTCACATCGTCGATGATCGACTTGGGACCGCCCGCCGCCGGGCCGTGGTAATTCGGATCCGAGGCGTCGATGATCGGACCTTCCATGTTGGCGTAGGTCGCGTCCGCGGCGCGCATTACCGTGGTCAGTGCCTGAAAGCCCGCGTCGTTCAACTGACCCACCGGGCGGCGGATGATGATGTCCCCGACCGCCGCGAAGGTGAAGGGCTCGGTGATTTTCATCGCCAGCTCCTTGGCCGCATCGCGCCGCGCCAGCGGCAGCGCGACGTCACCTTCCAACGCGCCTTGCCCCCTGGCGAGCGTAACGCACGTCCCTACCAGGGCCGTCGCGACCAACGCTGTCGCAGCGAGCTTCTGATTCTTAAGACCGCTTCGCGATATGATTGTCCTCATAGGAAGCTCCTTGAGCGGGATTTCCACCCTTGATGTCCCGGCGGCCGGGAACGTTGTTTATCGAGAACACGTCGTTCGCGTGGGGCGATTTGGCAAATTCTGCCCCACCGGAACCGCGTCGAACTACCGCCTTGTCTGCGAAGAGAATTCCACCGTCTCCTCGGGCGGCGGCAGGCCGAGCAGCTTTGCCGGGTTGATCTTGTACATCAGATCAAGCTCGCGCTGCGTGATCCCGTGCGCGCGCAGACCGCGCGCGGCCAATACCAGGCAGTCGGTCGGGTAGACGTTGCCGGTCTGGCCGCAATCGGTCGAGACGATGATGTGCTCGGCGCCGACCTTGCGCACGAAGGCGGCGCCGGCAGTACGGGCCGCTTCGGTCTTATACACGTTCGACGCAGTCAGTTCGCTGAACGCGCCCAGCCGGCTCGCCTCCGCGATCTGCGGAATGTCGCCCGGATGGGTGAGGAGGACGTTGAGTCCCTGGGCGCGGCCCTCGCGCGCCAGCAGCAGGTGCTCCTCCGGCGTGGCGTGGCCGGTCGCCAGCACCATGTGGCCGTTGCTGTCGATGGTGCGGATTTTCGCCAACACGGCGATCAGGTGTTTTACCTCAGGAAGCAATTCGCCGTTGCGGGACACCGCGATGTAGGATGGCGTGCCCTCCGGCATCATCAGCATCCACGGCCGGGTCTTCTCCAGCGTTTTGGGGTCCATGCTGCCGGGACGGGTGGTCGCGGTGATCGAATCCCGCGTCGGCATCTCGAATATCCGGCCCCAGCCGCCCTTGATCTGCGAAAAATGCTCCAGCGCCGCGACGTTGACACCGCCGGTGGCATAATTCGACGCCATGCGGCCGAACAACTCGAAGCCGGGCGCGACATGCTTGCGCACCAGATAGGCGGCACTCGCCGAGCCGGCGTCCTGATGGGTCTTGAACACGAAACCGCGCATGCCGCGAGCTTTCGCCAGCGCCACGGCATCGAAGATATCGATCGCCCGGACCACGCCGCCGGTGCCGGGTGCGTCGGGATCGACATGGACGTGCACATCGATCGCCCCGATCAGCGCCGGATCGGTGAGGCCGAGATCGACCGGCCCACGCATCGGATCGACCTTCCAATCGTCAAGCTGTGCGGCCGGATTCGACCCGGCCTGGTTTGCCCCCGCTTCCTGGGCGCGGCCGGTGCCATGAGTGCCGAGCACCAGGCATAGCGCAATCGCGGTGGCCGCGAGCCCGAGCAAGTCCAACCCGCGCAATGTTCCTGTGCGACGTTTCATCACGATCCTCCCCGCCATGCCGGCGATTTTTTGGTTGACGTGGTGCCCGCAGGACGCGCCGTCAGGCGGCCGTCCGCCGACGTCCTTCCACCTCGGGCGCCTTCACTATACACCCGTTTGGAGCGGGCAGCTCACCTGGCGAGATTGATGATTCCCCGCACCACGACGTAGACGCCGACAGCGGCGACCACCCCGGCGAACACCAGCGACAGCGCCCGCTTCTTCGCCGCCAGCATGGTGGAGACTTGGCTCCCCACCAGCCCGCCCGCGATGCCGCCGCCGACGAACAGTAGCACCAGCCGCCAGTCGATCAGCCCGGACAGCGCGTAGTTCGCCGCGGTGGTGAGGCCGAACGCCGTGACCGAAACGAGCGATGAACCGATCGCCGTGATCAGGGCCATCGACGTCGCGGCGACCAGGCCCGGCACCACCAGAAATCCGCCCCCGATCCCGAAAAATCCGGACAGCGCTCCGACCGCAAAGCCGATGCCGCAGACCCGTGGCACATTGCCGGCGTCGAGGCGCACCTGCGCTTTGCTGCCGCCCTCCTTTCGCACCGCCATCGAGGCGGCGACGATGATCATGAGAACGCCGAACAGCAGCAGCAGCCGCTGGCCGTCGGTCTCTTTGCCGAGCGTCGAGCCGAGCGTCGCACCGAGCACCCCGCACAAGGCGAACAGCATGGCCACCGGCCAGCAGACGTGATCGCGTCGCGCATGGTCGATCAGGTTCGCCAGTGCGCTGAGCGCAACCGCAATCGCGCTGGTGCCGATGGCGACGTGGGGGACTCTACGCCCACCACATAAACAAGCAGCGGCACGGCAAGGACCGAGCCGCCGCCGCCGATGACGCCGAGAATGAAGCCGACCAGCGAACCGGAGAAAATCGCCAGGACATCGGAAAGGGCCAGGTCCATTTGTTTATGCTGTCCGAAACGATCGTCGCGCCGCATTCGCCGCTGCGACCGCTCCGCGGGCGCGCCGGCACATGGATCTGGCCGATTGGCCGAATGATGGCTTGACTTTGATCAGTCCGGTCCGACCGCGCGTTGCATCACGGCGGACATGTCATAGCCCGCGGCTTGCGCGCGCTGCAAAATATCCGGCAGCGGCCGGGTGCCGGCTTGCGAGAGACACCACAGCATGGCGCAGCGTGTGCCCGACCGGCAATAGGCAAGCACCGGCTTGGGCAACTCCGCCAATAGCGCGCTGAAGGCTTGGATGTCAGCCTGGGTAATGCTGCCCGACCGCACCGGCTGCGTCCGCCAGGCAAGCCCCTGCGCGGCGACGGCCGCCGCGATATCCTCGCAGCATGGCTGGTCGCTCGATTCGCCGTCGGGACGGTTGCAGATCACGGCGCGAAAACCCGCAGCCGCTATCGCCGCCACGTCCTCGGCCTGAATCTGCGGCGCGACCGAAAGCTCGTCGGTGATCTTGCGGATGTCCATGTTCCTGCCGCCGTCCTCTTCGCACGTGTAGCTGGCGCCGCACGTTGCCGCCCTGTTCGCGTTGTTTTTCCGCCAGCAGGCGGCAAGGCGATATTGGCCGGGATCGGACGAATAATCAAACGCGGCGATGCGCCCTCGCAGCTTCATTGTGGCCGAACGCCCGTCGGTGGGGTCCACCTCACTGGGGTGGGGGTGCGCACGTCCCCTCTCCCCACGGCGTTCTTCACGCCGTGGGGAGAGGGCTAGGGTGAGGGGCAGGAGTACGCGAGAGCCTCGGGGAGCACCGTCGCGCCGTCTCTGCGGACACCTGCCCCTCACTCCGCCCCTCTCCCCCATCGCGAAGAACGATGGCAGAGGGGGGTAGGCGGCCCTCGTGGCTCGTTGCCATCGCGCCGGGAGCCGAAAAAATTCGCTATGTTGTCGCTCCATGGAAACGCGGAGGAGGCGCAATGAAGCGATTTTGGCGCGGCGCGGCGGGCGTACTCCTGGCGGCGCTGATGCTTGCCGGTGTCCATGGACCGCTGGCACAGGAATGGCCCACCCGGCCGGTCCGGCTCGTCACCCCGCTTGCCGCCGGCGGCGCCGCCGATGCGATCGGGCACGCGGTCGGTGACGCATTCACCGCCGCCACCAGGCTGCCGATGGTCATCGACAGCCGGCCGGGCGGCGGGGGTACCTTGGCGGCGGTCACCGTGGCGCGCGCCGAACCTGACGGCACCACCCTGCTGCTGGGCACGGCCGCGGCCCTCAATGTCGCGCCGGTGCTGGCGAAGAATTTTCCCGCCGATCTGGTCACGAGCCTCACGCCGCTGAGTCTTGCGGTCGAGCTGCCGATGTGCCTGCTGGTGAACAAATCGCTCCCCGTGAGCAACATCACCGAGTTGGTTGCCTACGCCAAGGCACATCCGGGCCTCGCCTTTGGCAGCTCTGGCCCCAACACCGTTCACCATATCGCCGGCGAGTTCCTCAAAGTTCATGCCGGGATCGATCTGGTGCACGTCCCCTACCGGGGCGGCGCGCCGGCCATGACGGACCTGCTGGCTGGGCAAATCCCGATCCTGTTCGCCACGCTGTCAACCGCGCTGCCCTATATCGACAGCGGCGCCGTCAAGGTGATCGGCATGGTGGAGGCAAAACGCTCGCGGCGGCGGCCCGACATTCCGACCATCGGGGAAGGACTTCCGGGCTACGCCATGCCGCAATCCTGGGTCGGCTTCCTGGGACCGCCGAAAATGCCGGCCGCGCTGGTGTCGCGCATGAACGCCGAATTGGTGGCTGCGACCGCGGCGCCGCGATCGCGCAAGATTCTTGAGGAGGCCGGCTTCGAGGTGGTCACCAGTTCGCCGCAGCAGTTCGCCGACCTCGTCAAGGCGAACCTTGCGCTGTACCGGAAGATCACCGCGCAAGCCGGCATCGAGCCGCAATAGGCCACACCTGGAAGCCCCGATGTCCACCTACCGGCTCACCCGCGATATTCCGGTCGAGGAATACGACATACTCGTTGCGGGCGGCGGGCCGGCCGGCAGCGCCGCCGCCATCTGCGCGGCCCGGCTCGGCGCCAAAGTGCTGTTGGCGGAAGCGACCGGCTGCCTCGGCGGCATGGGCACCTCGGGGCTCGTCGCTACCTTCGGACCGATCTCGGACGGACGGCGCATGCTGGTCGGCGGCTTCATGCGCGAACTGGTGCTCTCGATGCATCAGCGCGGCGCGCTAGGACCCCACGTGGTCGCGGAATTCCTGCACAGCCAGCTCAATCGCTGGGTGCCGTTCCGGCCCGAGGCGCTCAAGCGCCTGCTCGACGAGATGGCGCTGGATGCCGGCGTCGAGGTGCGGTTCTTTACTCGGGTTATCGACGCAGAAGCTTCGGGCGGCCGCGTCGAGGGCGCGATGATCAGCAATGTGGAAGGCTACCGGTTCATCCGCGCCAAAACCTTCATCGATGCCACCGGCGATGCCGCGCTGTCCGATCTCGCCGGCGCCGCCTGCAAGGTGATTGCGCGCGATATCGAAGCCATTGCGCCGAGCACGCTGTGCTCGCTGTTTGCCGGCATGAATTGGGACGACCCGGCCTATGGGGACGACTGGCGCGGCATCGACAAGGTCAAGGCCTTTGCCAAGCGACAGCTGCACCAGGCGATCGCCGATGGGCATTTTTCGCAAGCCGACCGTTTCATGCCCGGCATGAACAAGATCGGCAAACATGCCGCCCAGCTCAATGGCGGCCACATCTTCAATCTCAACGGATTGTCGGCCCGTTCGCTCTCCGACGGCATGATGGCCGGGCGCAAGCTTGCGGTCGAATATCTGGAGTTCTTTCGCAAATACGTGCCGGGCTGCGCGGAATTGGAATTACTCACCACCGCGCCCGTGATGGGGGTGCGCGACACCCGAAGAATTGTCGGGGAATTCGAACTGGGAATTGAGGATTTCCGCGCCGCGCGCCAGTTCCCGGACCAGGTCGCGGTCTATAACCGCCCGACCGATGTGCATCCGACCGACACATCGGAGAAGGAATATCAGCGCTTCCTGCACGATTTCGAGGGGTTTCACGGCCTCGGCGAGGGCGATTGTCTCGGCGTGCCCTACGGCATTTTGGTGCCGAAGGGGTGGTCCAATCTGTGGGTCGCGGGGCGCTGCCATTCGAGCGACACCAAGGTGCACGGCTCGATCCGCGCCCAATCGGCGGCTTACATGATGGGCCAAGCCGCCGCGACCGCCGCCGTGCAGTCGATCCGCACCGGCGAGCCTGCCTGCGACCTCGACACCGAGCAACTGGTGCTGACGCTGCGCGCCAACGGCGCGTATTTGCCGCAGGCGGCGTTATCCAAGACGATGACGAGGGTAAAATGACCGCAAACCGGCAGCAAATATGGCCGGTTGCTCACCGCGCAGAATGCGGTGAAAAGTCGGGCAGGCCCGAGGGAGTGGTCCGCCATGCTCCGTCAAAGGACCGTTGAACGGTCCTTTGACGGTAAAGCGACGGCAGCGCTTTTACGCGTCCATGCCGGTCCGCATCCGCGCGTTGCGATGCCCGAGCGCACCTAACCCGAGGAGCCGGCTCCTGGCTGTTTAGCTCAAGGTTGGGGCGCCGCCAGATAGCCTCTGGGGAATTGCAGCTGGAACCGGCCGATGGAGCGATAGTCACCGAGGTTGTTGCTCGGCTGCGGGGTGTTGTAGCCGGCGAACACGATCGTCACGGTGTGATCGTCGGCGTAGATCGCCTGCGGGTCGTAGGCGCGGCCGCTGAAGAAGTTGGCGGTGTAGCCGCCGGTCGGCGGATTGGGTCCCGTCGGCGGCGTCCACGGCGCGACCTGGGCCGGGGTCAGCAGGTTGAACCTGGGAGACGTTCACAAGCGGCGCATTTAAGGGGTAGGTTCAATTCGGTGTGACCGACGTATTGGTGACCCGATCGGTAGAGAGGATCGGATTGTCGAGCGCGTTGAATACCGTCCAAGACTGCAGGTCGGCCGCGCTCGTGACGGGGTTCGTGGTCTCCGCGTAGCCGATGTAGTGGAACCCATCCAAATCGTTGTCGAGGCAGTTGCCGGCGCCGAAGAACATAGCGACTTTGCCGCTGGCGAGCCGAATGAGACTGCCGCTACCGAGCCAACGGGTGCCACTGTAGGACGTCGTTCCGGGATTGAACAGGCCGGACGCCGGGCCGATGTCGGTGAAATTGATACCATCCGTGGTGGTGGCCACGCGGATGGTGATCAAATCGTGGTTCGCCTTGCGCGCCGAGCCGTTGATCAAATTCGTCAGCGCATAAGAGGGTGTCTTGGGGCACGCCGTGTAGCCCGCGTCCGTGTCCGCAGTCGCCGACGTGTTTTTTGACACATAAACGACCGTGGTCGTGCCGCCGACGGTGAGCGCGCCGATGAACGCGTCGGGATCGATCAGCCCCGAGGTCAGCTTATATGGGGCCTGCAGGGTCGGATAGTTGCCCGAAATCGGGACGTTGCCCGGGGCTAGCGGACTCTGGTACCCTTTAGCAGGGAGTAACGCCAGCAGCGAACCGGGCACACCGACCGACGGCAGCTGATGGACCACGAGCGGCGACAAATCGATAAAGCCGTTGGCGCGGTTGAGCTGGTAAAGGAATTGCCGGTTGTTGACCGTGAGGACCACCGGATGGCCGAGGCCGTTATCCGCAGCGTTGTTGGCATTGGAACCGTAGGCCGTCTTCTTCGGCACACCCAGCACCGGGACGCTCACGTTGAGGTTATCCGGGTCGGTGTCATCCCACGGACAATAGGTGTTGAGCCCCAGTGCCATGCCGGTGAAAGTCCAGGTCACGCCGCCATCGCTCGAGATCGCCGTCACTACGGCTTCCTGCTCGTTGCGCGGGCGATAATCGAAGAATCCTTCGAGGATGGGGCCGTTCCGGCGCACGAAGGGAAAATAATAGGGCTGCATGACGCTCAGGCCGTAATTGACCGCGACCTGGCCAATGACGGAGCAGTAGCCCTTGTAGGGAAACCCCGACCCCGCATAGGGCGGCCCGGACGTAGTCGGCTTGATGCCGGAGGCGTCGCGCGGGAAGGCGCTTTCGTGCAGCGTCCACGGGCCGCTGCGGATTTTGGATTGGGCGATGCTGTTCGGCACGTAAGTGATCGTCGGTCCGGCCGGCTCGGAGGCCTGCGCGCCCGCGGTCAGAGCGATGACGGCGGTAGCGCCGAGAAGCGTGCTCTTCATGCGAAATTGTCCTTCATTTGAGGATGGCCCGGGGGCGCAAAGTTGCAAGGCAGACGCAACCCGGCCGCCAGTGTGGCGCATAGCACCGCGTGTCTGACAGTTTTGTGACCCGGGCTGACGCCAATGGTCGGCGGGTGCCGGACATGGGAGATGTAGTCGAGTTGGAGCCGTCGTCGCGGAGGCCGTCGTTTTTACGCCCATTGATCGTTCGCCCTCAAAGCAGCCCGATTGTCCACGGCGCGCCGACGCCCGTTACGGAAGCGCAGCCGGAAATTTGTGTGCCCGTTCATTCCGATGATGCCGACGCTGCCGGGGACCGATCGACGGCCAGCGCGAGCGGGCGATTGCTTACGGTAATTCCGCTCGAGAATTCGGTCATCTGCCGGCATAGGAACCACCGATGTCAACGTACCGGCTGATATTCCAATCGAAGGATACGATGTGCTTGTCGCGGGCGGCGGACCGGCCGGCAGTGCCAATCTTGAATAATTCCAAATTAATTCTACCCGGTCCAAGCTCGTCAATCTACTGCAGGCGCCCGCCATCATTTTAGAGCGATTCAAATAACGGTCGCATTCTTACTCTGATATCTAATGTATTCTACATGGCCCTAATGATGGACCAATCCAGATGGATGAATTGAATGGCCGCATGATCGCGTGCCAGCTCTTGATCACCGGATTGATAGCAAGAGTTGCAAACGGCTCGCCGGACCCGCTTGCGTTCCTCAATGATTTTCGCGACGAAATCAAAGCCGTGGCAAATCAGGTCAGAATTCACGGCAGCGCCGACACCCGCCAGGTCCGGCAGGTCGCGCAGAAAACCATCGACGAGATGTTTTCCTTGATGAAGCCTCCCAGCACCGATTGAGCGGACGGCTACTTTGGAAGCGTTCCATTCTTAAGCCGGATTTAGAATTGTTCGAGACTATAGCGTATTAATTGGAGTGAATTTAATTGATTTTTACAGATGCTCTTCCTATCAAAGTTAACGGAATTTCCTGGGGGCGTACACCGCGTGAATGCGGGTTCCGGTGTGGGGGCCAAATGAAATGAGTAACGTGAAGGTGCCAAGATCCTTACGTTCGAGCATTGTGGTGCTCAACGAAAATCCCGAGCTGGACTGCTCTCTCAAGATCACGGTCGCCGCCATCATGGCGGCGGGTTCGATCACGGGTGCGGAAGCCCAGGACGCCCCGTTGCCCCCGGTGACCATCGATGCGCCGGTCGCGCGGCCGCGCCCTCCTGCGGCCAAGCCGAGCCCGGAGCATCTGCGCGCTCGCGCGGCGCTGCGGCAAATTACGCGCGAGCGGGAAAAAGAAAGACAGGCGCGTACGGCACCGTCATCGACACCCGCACCTGCCGGCGCCGGCGCGACTGCCGCTGCCCCCGACGGCGACCCCTATGCCAATCCTGCCGCTCCCTATCAGGCCAACCGTCTTTCGTCGGCGAAATTCCCCGAGCCGCTTGTGAATACGCCGAGAAGCGTCACGGTTATTACCAGGGAAATTCTGGATGATAAGAACGCTACGACACTCAAGGAGATCGGCCGCAGCACCGCCGGCGTGACGCTGGGAACCGGTGAGGGCGGGAGCGCGTTCGGAGATCGCTTTTTCATTCGCGGCTTCGATGCCCGCAATGACGTGTTCCTCGATGGGATACGCGATCCCGCCGTCAGCATCCGTGAGAATTTCTTTACCGAGCAGATCGAAATCCTGCGGGGACCAGGTTCATCCTTCGCGGGCCGCGGCACCACGGGCGGCGCCATCAATATCGTCACCAAGCAGGCGGTCGATAGCAATTTCTACAATGCTCAGACCACGCTCGGTACCGACATGACGCGGCGCATCACCATCGATGCCAACCAAGTCATCACCCCGACCTTCTCGATGCGGGTCGGACGGCATGTTCCAGAAGGCCGACGTGGCGGGCCGCGACTTTATCTACGACGATCGCTGGGGCGGTCTGGTCGCGGCCAAGTGGACGCCGAGCGACGCCGTGAAATTCACCGCGAACTACATCCATACCGACATTGATTCGCTGCCGGACTTCGGCGTCCCCTACAACAGGCCGGCGCTCGCGCCATGGACCGACACCGGGGTCCCGCGCAACACGTGGTACGGCTTCGTGAACCGCGATTTTCAAAAAGCCACCCAGGACATCGGGACCCTCTATGGCGAAGCCGCAATCAATGATCACCTGACGGTGACAAATAAATTCCGGCAGCAGGAGTCGGTTCTGAACTACATCGGAACGCTTCCCGAGGCGGCCACCAATGGGTTGCCGGGCTACGTGAACCTCAATCCTCAGAGCCGCTACCAAGTCGCCGACGTCACCGCCGACCAGACCGAAGCATTGCTGAAATTCGACACGGGACCGGTCAAACATTCGGCCGTGCTCGGCACTGAGTTTTCGCGCGAACGCGTCAGCATCGATAGCTATACCGGCCTTGCATCGGAAGCCATCGGAGCCGGATCATTCACCGCCTCGGGCAGTCTGATCAATCAATCGGTTTTCAGCCCGCCCAATTTGCTGCCATTTACCGCCAGCCCGGCGTTAACCGGCACCCCGACGGTCATTCCGGTCACGACCCAGAGCCTCTACCTGATCGAAACCGCAAACTATAATGATCTCGTCATCCTGAACGGCGGCGTTCGCTACGACGACTACCATGTCAGCGCCACCAAGGCGGCATCGACCGTCGCCTTGTCGTCCGGGCTCGTCAACTACAATCTCGGCGCCGTCTTCAAGCCCTTGCCGAACACCAGCTTCTATGCGGCATATGCGACATCCTCCAATCCGGTCGGCGCCGAACTCGACGGCACATCCAGCACTTATGGCGGTTTGAACCCGACGGCGACCGTCAACCAGATTTTCGCTCCTCAACAAAATCAAGCCTATGAAATCGGCAACAAATGGGAGCTGTTCGACAAACGTCTTCTCGTCACCGGCGCCCTGTTTCGAACCGACATAGAAAACGCACGCGAGGTGGTCCCAAAAACTGCTCCGGGCAGTTCCGTCCCATTGCCAAATGCCGGCCAGATCGTCGCCGGTCAGGCCGCCTATGTCCAAGGCATCGATCTCGAAGCGGCCGGCAAGATCACCGACCGGTGGAGCCTATTTGGCGGCCTGGTGCTGATGCGATCGGCCATAACCCAATCCGTAGTTCCAGGCGACGTCGGCGACAGACTTGCCAACATCGCTCACCAGTCCTTCAATACGCTCGTGAAATACCAAGCTACCGATAATATCGAGGTTGGAGGCCAAGCGATTTATGCGTCGAAAATTTATGGGGGCACGCTGCTGGCAGCCAACCAAGGCACCGTTCTTCCGGACCATTGGCGCTTCGACGCCTTCGTCGAATTCAAGATCAACAAGAACTGGACGACGAAGTTTTTCATCAACAACATCTTCAACAAGACCTACTACGACGCCTTCTATCAAAGCGCGTCACCGTTCGTTCTCATTGCACCGGGCCGCGTCGCTTCCTGGGTGCTGCAGGCGAAGTTTTAGCGTCCGCAAATCCGAGATGCCTGCATGTTGATCTGCATACCGGACGTGCTGAGCAAGACCGACGTCGCGCAATTCCGCGACGTCATGGATGCTTGCGATTGGGAGGACGGCCGTTCGACCGCGGGCGCCCAGTCGGCCATGGTCAAGCGCAACGAGCAACTGCCGCCCGACAGCGCGGCAGCGCGACAGTTGGGAGAACGCGTGATCCGCGCCCTCACGGCGAATCCGGTTTTTATCTCGGCCGCAGTCCCGCGTCACATCTTCCCGCCGCTGTTCAACCGCTACGGTGTCGGACATCATTTCGGCCTGCACGTCGACAATGCGGTACGCGGCGATATCCTGACCGGGACGCGTATCCGGACCGACCTATCGGTGACGCTGTTTCTTTCCGAGCCCGATCAGTATGACGGCGGAGAACTGATCGTCGAAGACAATTTTGGCTCCCACGAGATCAAGCTGCCGGCCGGCCACCTGGTGCTCTATCCGGCAAGCAGCCTGCACATGGTGACGCCGATCACGCGCGGTGTGCGCGTCGCCTCGTTTCTCTGGCTGCAGAGTATGATCCGCGATGCCCACGCGCGCGGCATGATCTTCGATCTCGACACCGCGATCCAAGGTCTCGTCGGCCGCATCGGCCGAGACGACCCGCAAACCGTCAAACTGACCGGAATTTATCACAATCTCATCCGCTATTGGGCTGAAGTATGAACAAGTTGCAATCACGAGCAGCGCTGCATGTGCTTGTCGCGTCGGCGATACTGTCAGTGGTGTCATCGGCGTGCGCCCAGGCTCCAGTGCTTCGCGAACTGTCGCCTTGGTCGATGTTTCTGTCCGCCGACATCCTGGTAAAGGCCGTGATAGTCAGCCTCGTGTTTGCGTCGCTTGTGACCTGGACCATCCTTTTCGCTAAGAGCGCTCAATTGTTTTATGCGCGTCGGCGCCTGCGCGACGCGCTCGCTCGCGTTGAGAATGCCAAGACGCTGACGGAAGCCCAGTTGGCCGCGGGCCGGCAATACAGCCTGGTTTCCGCGTTGGTAGCTGCGGCCACCCAGGAGGTGCGGATGTCGGCCGAAAGCCTTACCGACGGCGGCATTCAGGCGCGCGCAGCGTCGAGCTTTGCCGAAATCCTGCGTACCGAAGCTCGGGCGGCGCGCCGCGGGATGGGCGCCCTGGCTACGATCGGAGCCATCTCGCCCTTCGTCGGCCTGTTTGGCACGGTGTGGGGTATCATGAACAGTTTCATCGGGATTTCGAAGGCCCAGACCACCAATCTTGCGGTGGTCGCGCCGGGCATTGCGGAGGCGCTGCTGGCCACCGCTATCGGGCTCGCCGCCGCCATCCCGGCCGTGATCATTTACAACCAGTTTTCGCGTACCACCAAGGCCTATCTCGATCTCGTCCGCAACGCCGCAAGCGCGGTGGCAAGGCTGCTGTCGCGCGATCTCGATCGCGGCCGCCTCCTGCATTCCCGCAGGGCGGAATAACCCATGGGTGCTTCATTCGATAAGGCAGGGGACGGCGGCATCGATATCGCGGCCATCGATGACGATGACGATTTTGCCGAGGCCCATGAGATCAATGTGACGCCGTTCATCGACGTCATGCTGGTGCTGCTCATCATCTTCATGGTGGCGGCACCGCTTTCGACCGTCGATCTGCCGGTTGATCTGCCAGTCATCGACCGCGATCCCGCAAAAGAAACCCGACAAGCCGCTCTACGTCACCATTCAGGCCGATCTCGCGGTCGCCATTGGGGAAACGCCGGTCAAGCGGATCGATCTCATCCGTTCGCTCGATGCAACCGTCGAGCCGGATCGAGATCGCCGCATCTTTCTTCGCGCCGATCGCGGGGTACCATACGGCGAACTAATGGACATCCTGGAGATACTGCGTATCGGCGGCTACCTCAAGGTTGCGCTAGTGGCGCTCGAGGGCGGTCCCGACCATCCCACGCCGGCACCAAGTTCGGCGGAGCCCAAACCTTAGTCTGGACCAATCCTTGAGCCCAACACTTAAACCAAGGCTTGGGAATACAATGTCGGAAGCTCAACCGCCGCAATGGGCGTCATTCCGGATCTGGGTCCTGGCGGCGCTGGGAGCCGCCGTGCTCCATGCGGGCTGCGCGGCGCTGGCGCTCCAATATCTGCGGTCCGACGACGACGAAACGCTTGGCGCACCGGCGATCGAGATCGGCCTCGAACCAGCGGCGCCGCGCCGCGAGCCTGACGATCTGCCGCCCGGTCCGGATGCCGACGCGTCGATGGCGTCGCCCGCCGTCGCCGAGCAAAAGGCGGTGGTCGAACCGAGCGATTTGCCCAAAGCTGTGCCGACCGAGAATGTCGACCCGGAACGCCTGGTTACTATCGATGATTCGAAACGTCCTAAGGACGACTCCAAGATCGCCGCCGTGGCGACAGCGCCGTTGACCGGGTCGATCGCCGCCGAAGCGACGGCGGCGCCTAGTTCAGAAACCACTCCGGAAGCTCCGCGCTCAGTCACTCCGGCTCAAGGAACCGGCGACACTGCGCGGCGCGAGCGAGCCACGTGGCAGAAGGAGTTGGCCGCCCATTTCGACAAGCACAAGCGCTATCCGTCCGACCGTTCGCGTCAAAGCGCAGAGATCCAGGTGAGTTTCGTCCTTGATCGCACAGGCCACATCTTGTCGTCGCGCATCGTCCGAGGCTCAGGCGATGCGTCCTTTGACGCGGCCGCCCTTGCCATGCTCCAGCGCTCCGATCCGGTGCCCCAGCCTCCACCGCGCGTCGCCGACGAGGGCCTCAGCTTCACCATGCCGGTCGTCTTCCGCGCCCCCGGGCGCAAGTGAACTGCCAAGTGAACTGCACCGTCATGCCGCCGCCCGAAACGTGCACTACGGCGTGCCCAGCGTATCCACCGCTGGCTGCCGCCCGGCAGTAGCAAATACGTGTACGCGGTGGCCAAGGCAAGAAACGCGACGGAGCCATGCCGTCCATACGCTTTCATGGTGGGGCAAGAAGCTCCTTGGGCGGTTCAGCGCGTGGCTGACATCGGCCATCTGGGTGGCTGGTGCTCCGGCTGAAGATGGGGTCGGGTGCTTGGCGATGTTTCCGTGACGCCGCCGGCCGGGTCCCAGGTCGAATTCTCTTTCAACGATATGATCGATAAGAAAATTCGCGACCCCTTCGAACGACACTCCAAACGGGAGGCCGCTCAAAAGATCCGCAATCTTGAACTCGGAACAAGGATCGCATCCATTTTCTCTCAGCGTATCAGCCATATTGTGCTCCTTCACCCTCGGGGGTCGGTGGATTTTTGGAGTGAGACTAAACTATAGAGGCTACTGTAGCTGCTCACTTCGGCAGGTGCTGGTAGGTTTAAGCAACATGTCTCATGTATATGAACGTCGCAGCAATTATAAGTCAACGATAATACGTCTTGTGTATCTAAGGAACAATGGATGTTTTCTAAATTAGAAACGATACGGCATGCGCCGCTTATGGCCCTCATGGTGGGGGCGACAGGCTTCGTGAGCGCCGGGCGGCGCAAGCGCTGCCGCGGCCGATCTGGTAACGCGCCGCACACCCCTGATAGCCGTTACGGTAACCCAACCGTCATCTAACCGTAACAAGGCAACACTAGCGATGTCGCCCACTCTCACCCCGGCAAGGAAATCAAACCGATGTCGCAGAAGCTGCTGTCGTGCGTGGCGCTTGCCGCCTTAACGTTGGGACTGGCTGCTACCGTCCCAGATTCCGTCAAAGCGGACGGCTCCGTCCGGCACGTTCTGTTGATCAGCATCGACGGCATGCATGCGCTGGACTTCATCAATTGTGCCAACGGCATCGCAGGGGCCAACGGAGGCGCGCCCTATTGTCCCAATCTCGCCGGCCTCAAGGCGAACGGCGTCAATTACCTCGATGCGTCCACGTCCAAGCCGTCCGACTCCTTTCCCGGCCTCATGGCCATCGTGAGCGGCGGGTCGCCCCGCAGCGTGGGCGCATTCTATGACGTCGCCTACGACCGTTCGCTCCAACCGCCAATCATCACGACGGGCAATGGCGTTGCGGGCAGCCCCGGCGCTTGCAAACCATTTCAACCGCCGACCGGCACCACGACCGAGTTTGATGAAGGCATCGATATCGATCAGACCAAGCTCAACGGCGGCGCTCCCTTCGGCGACGGCGGCATCAACGCGATCGATCCCAGGAAGCTGGAGCGCGATCCGGCCCGCGGCTGTGCGCCGGTTTATCCGTGGAACTTCGTGCGGACCAATACGATCTTCGGAGTGGTGCACGCGAGCGGCGGATATACGGCTTGGGCCGACAAACATCCTTCCTATTCCGCGGTGTCCGGCCCCGGCGACGGCAGCAATCTCGATGACTATTACTCGCCCGAGATCAATTCGATTCCGGTGCCGCTGCCGGGCGTGCGGGTCAACAACACCGTGAGTTGCTTCCCGAAACTGCCCGATCAGACCGCGGTATCGTCGTCGAACGCCTGGACCGACAGCTTCCAGAATATTCAGTGCTACGATACCCTGAAGGTCAATGCGATCCTCAACCAAATTAATGGAAAGACGCATGACGGGTCCCGCCGGGCTCCGGTGCCGGCAGTGTTCGGCATGAACTTCCAGGCGGTCAGCATCGGCGAAAAGCTGATCGAGAAGTCGCTCAGCCCGGTCGTGAGGGGCGGCTATCTGGATAACCAGGGCACACCATCGCCGGCATTGATGGGTGAAATCCAATTCGTGGACGCCGCGATCGGCAAGATGGTTTCGGCCCTGCAAAGCGCAGGTGTTTATCAGTCCACTCTCATTGTGATCACCGCAAAACACGGCCAGAGTCCGGTGGATTCCGCCCGCTACACCGGCATCACCTCGAACGGACCGGTAACGACCTCACCGGCCACCATCCTGGACAACAGCCACTGCCTGCCGTTGTCGGAGTCGCCGTCGAATCCCACCGGCATCGGACCGACCGAGGACGATATTTCGATGGTCTGGCTGAACAACAGCTGCACCACGTCGCAAGCCGTGGGCTTGCTCGAAGCGCAATCTCCGGCGTCGGCGAATATCGCGGGAATTGGCCAGATTTTCTCCGGACCTGCACTCACTCAGCTGTTCAATGCTCCCGGTTTGCCGCCGAACGGCGATCCGCGCACGCCGGATATTCTGGTCACGCCGAATGTCGGCGTCACCTACTCGGGCAGCACCAAAAAGCAGGCCGAGCACGGCGGGTTCGCGCATGACGACACCAACGTGATCATGTTGCTGTCAAATCCGCAGCTTCCGGCCCGCACCGTGTACAGCCCGGTGGAAACGATGCAGGTCGCACCGACAATTCTGCAAGCTCTCGGTCTGAACCCGAGCGCGCTGCAGTCGGTGGTTATCGAAGGCACCTCGGTGCTTCCCGGCATCTTCTAATGAAGTGGTGATACATTCGGTGTTATTGAAAACACCGACCCGCAAGCATTGGGAGCGCGGCACAGTTGCCGCGCTTTCTTGTTTGCGCGGCGCTTTGACACATATCGTTCACCGTCCGCCCGCGACCCGGAGCACCGCGCCGGTGGTGAAGGACGACTGCTCGGACAATAGGAACATCACCGCCTGGGCGACTTCCTCCATGGTGCCGGCGCGCCCCATGGGAACGGTCTGGGTGATGCGCTCCAGACGACCCGGCGGGTGGATGCCGGTCGCAATCGGCCCTGGCGCCACCACATTCGAGCGGATGCCTTCGTGGGCGAGTTCGCGCGCGAGCCCAAGCGAGAGGCTTTCGACCGCGCCCTTCGAGGCCGCGTACATCACGTATTCCCCGGCCCCGCCGAGCGTCGCCATGGCGGAGGAGATGAACACCATGGCGCCGCCGGTCCCGCCCCGCACCGTCGACAGCCGCGCAATCGCCGCACGCGCGCACAGGAAGGCGCCGAATACGTTGACGGCCAGCACCTCGCGGGCGGCGTCCGCCGGAAGGTCCGCGATGCGCGCCATCGGCCCGGTGATGCCGGTGTTGAAGACGAGGTCGGTCAGCCGCCCGAGCGTGGCGTCGATGGTGGCGAACAGCCGCGCCACATCGCCCTCCTGTCCGACATCGGCCTGGATGGCCACGGCGCGCCGGCCGGCCTTTTCCACGTCCGCCGCGACCGCCAGGGCGGCGGCCTCGTCGCGCAGATAATTGATCGCCACGTCGTAGCCCGCCGCGGCGGCAAGCCGCGCCGTCGCGGCGCCGATTCCGCGGCTTGCTCCGGTGATCAGCACGATCCTGGATGCCGGGGCCATGCTCACTCCTGCCTTTTCACTCCCGCCCCGCGTCGCCGGCGGTGTGCCGCCCAGATGTTGACCATTTCCACCGCGGCGGCGAACGCCATGGCGAAATAGATATAGCCGCGCGGAATATGCACCTCGAAGCCGTCCGCCACCAGGGCGACGCCGACCAGCAGCAGGAACGCCAGCGCCAGCGTCTTCGTCGTTGGGTGGGCGGCAACGAAACCCGCCACCGGCCCCGACGCCGCATACATGATGGCGACCGCAATCAGGACCGCCACCACCATGATGCGGATGTCCTGCGCCATCCCGATCGCCGTGACCACCGAATCGATCGAAAACACCAGATCGATAATGATGATCTGGCCCACCACCGCACCCATTGCGCGATGCGATTTTGGCGCGGCCGGATCGTCGGGCGGGGCGCCCTCGCCGCGTCCCTCGATCTGCGCATGCATCTCGTGGGTCGCTTTGGCGATCAGGAACAGGCCGCCACCGATCAGGACCAGCTCATGCCAGGAAACCGGATTGTCCCATACGACGAACACGGTTGCGGAGAGCCCCATTAGGGAGGTCAAGGAAAACAGCAGCGCGATCCGGCAGATCAGCGCGAGCGCCAAGCCGAACCGCCGGGCACGGTCGCGGCGGCCTTGGTCAAGCCGCTGCACCAGAATGGAAATGAAGACGACATTGTCGATGCCGAGCACGATTTCGAGCGCCGTCAGGCTGATCAGCGCGGCCCAGGCGTCGAGACTGGTGATGAGGTTCCACATCGCCCCGCACAATATCGGCTTTGCGGACCGGGCGCCGCAGCAAAGATCCGCAATCCCCGGCGCGCGCCTCACGGTGAAAAATCCGCAATTGCGGCTTCGCCCGGCGTGACGATTTCGTGACAACTCGCCGCGCGTGACGCCTGTGTGAAAATTTGCTATGATGAATTATGTGTTGCCGTTCGCATGCGCGGCGAAGCCCACCTTCGGCTTCGCAAATTCGCCTTCCGCGGGACCCGGGTAAGCTTCGCTCCCGCGTTTCCGGTCGCTTGGCCGTGATCGACGCGCTTGCGCGCCGCTTCGGGAGGCGCGTGCCCTGCGCTCGCCCCGAAGCGGCGAACGGCGCCTGAGTCGCGGGGCGTGCCACATGACTTGGCCCATGATAGATCCTCACTTTGCGGTTGCGGGTTTCTTGGTCGGCACCCTCGTCGGGGTTACGGGTGTCGGCGGCGGCGCCCTGATGACGCCGATCCTGATCGTGCTGTTCGGGGTTTCGCCCGCGACCGCGGTCGGTACCGACCTGCTGTTTGCCGCCGCTACCAAATCGGTCGGCAGTGTCGTGCACGGCTTCAATCATACCATCGAATGGCGGATCGTCAGGCGGCTGGCGCTCGGCAGCCTGCCGGCGACCGGGCTCGCGCTCTACGCCCTATCGTTGCTGCAGGCGAGTAGCGGCGAGGCGCGCCAAGTCATTACCGCGATCCTGGCGGCGGCGCTGCTTCTGACCGCCGTGATCCTCATCGCCCGCAACCGGGTCTCCGCCCTTTATGCCGAACGTCTCGCCCGGTTGGATGATCGGTCGATCGCGGGCCTCACCGTAGCCATGGGGGCGGTGCTCGGCGTGCTGGTGACCTTGTCATCGGTCGGCGCGGGCGCTCTCGGGGTAACGGCACTGGTGCTGCTCTATCCGCGCATCTCGACCGCGCGAATCGTCGGCTCCGACATCGCACATGCGGTCCCGTTGACGTTGGTCGCCGGCCTTGGCCATGGCGCGATGGGTTCGATCGACACGCACGCGCTGGTTTCGCTGCTGGCGGGATCGTTGCCGGGGATATTCCTCGGCAGTTCGGTGTCGGCCCGCATCCCTGACCTCGTTCTGCGCTACGTGATGGCCACGGTGCTGGCGATCGTCGCGGTCAAGATGGGGGTCGATCTGTCGCTACAACTCGCCGCACCGATATCGATTGCCGGTGCCGCGCACCCGCCCTGACGCGGTTTTCATTACGCATATACGCCAGGGGGGTGCAACCGCCGCACCCCGCGAATTTTCGGTTTCCGTGACCGGCGATAGCACAGCCCGACCGCTCCCCGGAGGAGAACACCGCGGCAGTTGTGTGAAGACATGCATGCACCTTACCGCGTGCGTGCCGCCACAATGGCGCGCTTGCATTTCGGCGACAGCAACGACGCGTTGTCCTTGAGGCACCCGATCGCGCGGCCGCCGCCCACGCCCGCATTGGCGCACAAGGCGCGAAAATCCGCGCCGCACAGGGCGCGAAGCGCACCCAATTCCTGTAGCGGTGGCAGTGGCAGCGGCAGGCGCCGTGATAATGCCGGCGCATCCGGATCCGGTATCAGCGCATCACGCGCGGCCATGGCGGGCGCAGCAGCCGGGTCGGCCGTGGCGGCCGGTTCGGTCGCGGTCGTGGCATCGGCCGGCGGAGTGCCCGCCACCGGTTCGCCCGGCGAAGAATTCTCCGTCGGCGATGGCGCAGATGGGGTGGGCGTGCGCGGTCCGGCCGGGCGGGGGGGCGCCGGCACTGCGGTGCCGGTGGCCGCCGCCACCGCGGTCCGGCAGCGCGGCGACACCATCCCGATATGCATTTGCAGACATGCGACCGCGGCCTTTCCGCCGGGCGGAACGCCCCGACACTGCTTGCCATAGTCGGTCTCGCAGGCCGACCGGACCGCGCCAACCTGCGCGGCCGTCGGCTGCGGCGTCGTGGGCGTGGCTGCAATCGCCGATCCCGCCGCCGGTGCCGCAGGCGCCGTTGCCGGTCCGGTGGCGGCCGCCACCGCGGTCCGGCATCGCGCCGACACTTTTCCGAGATGCGTTTGCAGGCATTCGAGCGCAGCCTTCCCGCCGGGCGGAATACCCCGGCACTGCTTGCCGTAATCGGCCTGGCAGGCCGACCGGATCGCGCCGACCTGCGCGGCCGTCGGCTGCGGCGCCGTCGGCGTGGCCGCAACCGCCGATCCCGACGCCGGTGCCGCGGCGCCGCAGCCGGTGCGGCGGCGGCCGCCACCGCGGTCCGGCATCGCGCCGACACTTTTCCGAGATGCGTTTGCAGGCATTCGAGCGCAGCCTTCCCGCCGGGCGGAACGCCATGGCACTGCTTGCCGTAATCGGTCTGGCAGGCCGACCGGATCGCGCCGACCTGCGCCGCCGTCGGCGGCTGTTGCGCCATCGCGGCGGATGCGATCGTCACGCCCGCGGCCGCTATGACCATCCGAAGACAGGCGGCCGGCACCAACCGGCGTCGCGAAATCGATTGAGGCATTTGGCTCTCCCCTTTTGATTTCCTTATCGGCTTGCCCGGAAGCGCAACTTCCGGCGTCGATTGCACCTCCACGTCGCGATCGCCGCGGTCCGGCAACTCTACCATTACGCCAAGGCCACGAAAACCGGGCGTTGCGTCGATGATTCGCCGACAAAGTGGCGGCGGAGTGCGGCTGAGTTGGGGCGCAAATCGATGGACCCCGACCGCAGGGCGGTTCATCGCGGCGAGGCACCGGCCCCGCTCGCACCCTGACAAAGCGGCTCGCCGACGCGTCCGCTTAACCCCCGGTTAAGCACCACCCCGCGCCGTTGCGGCCGAAAGCTGCCCTCGCGTGGACAACGCAACTCCGCTCCGTTACAGCCGATATGGTGGGGCGCGGGCCCTGGACAGGGCTATGGATAGGGCCCTTGGGCGAGCCGGTAGCGATGTTCACACGTTTCTGGCGCAACCAGTTTGCCGATCCGAACGGGTCGATGGCGCTGATCCGCCGGCTGCTGGTCGAACATGGCGGCCGCCACTGGCGGCGTTATGGGGTCTGTCTCGGGTTCATGACGGTCGGCGCCGCGTGCACGGCGGCGTCCGCGTTCCTGATCGGCCGCGGCATCAACGAAGCCTATGTGGAGCGCAGCTTTGCCGGCGTTGCCGCGGTGGCCTTCGCGGCCGCCGCGATGTTCACCATCAAGGGGATTGCGGGCTACGGCCAGGCGGTGACGCTGGCGCGGATCGGCAATCACATCATCGCCGACAACCAGCGCAAAATGTTCGACAAGCTGCTGGCGCAGAACGCCGGCTTCTATGCCGACCGGCATTCCTCCGAATTCGCCGCGCGCATCACCTTCGGCGCCGGCTCGGCCGCCCAGGTTATGAACCTGCTCATCAACACCTTCGGGCGCGACCTGCTATCGCTCATCGCCCTGGTCGGCGTCATGGTCTACCAGGCGCCGTTCCTGTCGATCTTCGCCTTCCTGGTGATGCCGCCCGCGATTCTGACCGTGCGCAAGCTGATGAAGCGCGTGCGCGCCATCACCCGCACACAATATGGCGGCGGCGCCGATATTCTCAAAACCATGCAGGAGACCATCCAGGGTTTTAAGATCATCAAGGCCTTCAATCTGGAGTCGCTCGCCCGCGCCCAGATCTACGCCAGCGTTGCCGAGGTCGAGCAGGCGTCCAACAAGCTCGCCCGCGTCTCCAACCGCGCCACGCCGATGATGGAGGCGCTGGGCGGCGTCGCCATTGCGGCCGTGTTTCTCTACGGCGGCTACCGGGTTCTGGTGCTCAATGCCGCGCCGGGCGAACTTTTTTCATTTATCACCGCGTTCCTGCTGGCCTACGAGCCCGCCAAGCGCATCGCCCGTCTCAACATCGACCTGCACAATGCGCTGTCCGGCGTGCAGGTGCTGTTCGAGGTGCTGGATATTCCCGACGGCGGCTCGACGCAGCCGCGGCCGGATGTTGCGGTGGAGCGCGGGCGCATCGAATTCGACCGGGTGTCGTTTGCGTATCGCCCCGGCAGTCCGGTGCTGCGCGGGATGACGTTCACGGCGCGCCCCGGCGAGGTAACGGCGTTCGTCGGGCCGTCCGGCGGCGGCAAGTCCACCATCTTCAATCTGGTGCTGGCGCTGTATCGGCCGCAAAGCGGCGCAATCCGCCTGGACGGGCAGGATTATGGCGCGGTGTCGGAGGAATCGATCCGCCGCGCCATCGCCTTCGTGGGCCAGGACGTGTTTTTGTTCCACGGCACCATCCGCCACAATATCGGCCTCGGCCGGCCGGGCGCGAGCGACGCCGACATCGTGGCCGCGGCGCGCGCCGCCCATGCGGACGAATTCATTGCGCAGTTCGCGGCCGGCTACGACACCATGGTGGGCGAGCAGGGCGCGCAATTGTCCGGCGGCCAGCGGGCGCGCATCGCCATCGCCCGCGCGCTGATCCGCAATGCCCCGATCATCCTGCTCGACGAGCCGACCGCGGCGCTCGACAGCGAATCCGAGCGCTACGTGCAGGATGCCATGGAGAAGCTCATCAAGGGCCGCACCACGCTGGTGATCGCCCACCGCCTGCACACTATCGCCAAGGCCGACATGATCCACGTGGTGGAAAATGGCGCCATCGTGGAATCCGGCCGCCACGCCGATTTGCTGGCGCGCGCCGGCCGCTACGCGCAGTTTTACCAGATGCGATTTTCGGGGGAGCGGGCCGAGGACGGCGTGGATGAGGTTTCGATCGTGCCGGGATGACGGGCGGCATTGTCGGATCGCGCGCACCCTGGCTCACGCTAGGCGATTCGCTCGCCGCCAATGGCATGTGGTGACCGCGCAGGGGGACGACCTGATCGGCACGCCTTTAGCGGCCGCATCGGGGCTGGTGATAAGTGTGCGGCTCACCTAACCTGCGCATTCAGGGTCAACGAACCTTAGAGGAAACCCCATGCCCAATACCGCAATCGACCGCGGGCGCGGTCGTGCAGCCCTGGCGAAACCGCGGGACGGTGCCGCCGCAATTCTATTCGGCGCCAGCGTTGTCCTGTGGGCGGCGTGTGCCGGTGCCCAGACCCCCGCGCCCGGGGCATCGCCGACGGGTCAAATTCCGAACCTCGCCTCGATCGAATTTGCGTGGCTCGCCGCCGGCGTCCATTGGTTCGACCCGCCAGCCGGCCTCGGCCGCGGACCGATCCGCCAGGACCCGGCCTATCCGTATCACAGCAATGTGGACGGCCCCGGACAGGTGACGCCGGACATCGGTTTCACCAAGGACCCGGTGCTCAAACCCTGGGCCGCCAAGCAGATGCAGGAATCCAACGAGGAGGTGCTCAGCGGCAAGCGCGGCCTGCCGTTCGTCGCCCAATCGACCTGCCATCCGGGCGGCGTTCCGGGGCAGCTGCTCACCCCGGCCGAGCCGTTCTATTTCATCCAGACGCCCAAGGAAGTGTGGATGATCTGGCAGCGCGACCATATGGTGCGCCGCATCTACCTCACCGACAAGCACACGCAAGAGATCAAGCCGTCGTGGTTCGGCGAATTGATCGGACACTATGAGAACGGCGACCTGGTCGTCGATACGGTCGGGCTTTCCACCCACAATAGCTTTCTCGACTGGTACCGCACGCCGCATTCCGAAAAGGAGCATGTGACCGAGCGCTTCCGGCTGATCAACAACGGCAATACGCTGGAAGCGCTGGTGCGGGTCGAGGATCCGGACACCTTCAACGAACCGCTCAATATGGTGCAGCGCTGGCGCAAGGTGAAAAACCCGATGCTGGAAACGGTGTGCGCCGAAAACAACGGCGACCATTTCGGCAAGAACCTGTTCCCGATCCCGCAGGCCAGCACGCCGGATTTCTGACCGCGGTTTGCAGTCCCACGCCGGGTGCGGGGGTATCGGCGAGGCGCGCCGATACCCCCGCGAAGGAAATTCTGTGTACGGCCGCGGCAAGGCGCGGCAACATCCGCTATAGGAGACCCGCGCCCGGAACCGTCCGGGCTTTCGGCGTTGCATGGCTGCGCGCCGCCGCCCGCGGGAGTGCGTTTTGACCGGAGTTTCACGATCGAGTGCGGGGCTGGACCCGCGGCGGCGGCGGCTATTGTACCGGCTGTGGCACCGCGGCACCCGCGAGGTGGACCTTATCACCGGCCGGTTTGCCGATGCGGTGATCGGCGAATTGACGGACGCCGACATCGCGGATCTGGAACGGCTTGCCGAGGTGCCCGACCCCGATCTCTATGCGTGGGTGACCGGTAGCTCTCCGGTCCCGGAGAACTACGACGTCGCGGTGTTTCGCAGCTTGCGGGATTTCCATGGATCGAGGTCGTTCGGATGAATATCGCGCGCACCAAGGCGCAGTCTCCCGCTAAACTGCTCGAACCCGGCCGGCCGCTGACCATTGCGCACGTCGTCGACGGCGCCGAAGGAATGGTGCTGGCCGATCTGGCGCGTACGGTGGCGGCGCAGCCTAATGCGCCGGCGACCAGCCTTCTCGTGGTGTGCAGGGACAGCGCCCGCATGGCGCAGCTCTCGCGCGCGCTTGCTTTCTTTGCGTCGGACTTAGGGATTTTGGAATTCCCCGCCTGGGACTGCCAGCCCTATGACCGGGCGTCGCCGCATCCCGGCGTGGTCGCGCAGCGCATGACGACGCTGTCGCGGCTCGCCCATCTCAAGGCGCATAGCGGACCGCAGCCGCGCCCCGCGGTGCTGCTGACGACCGTCAATGCGGTCGTCCAGCGCGTGCCGGCGCGCGCCCTGGTCGCCGGCCAGGCGCTGTCGGCGGCGCCGGGCAATGTGTTCGCGATGGACGGCATCGTCCGCTGGCTCGAGCTCAACGGCTTCGTGCGCTCCTCGACGGTGCGGGAAGCCGGCGAATATGCCGTGCGGGGCGGCATTATCGACCTGTTCCCGCCCGGCATGGAGGAACCGGTCCGGCTCGATTTCTTCGGCGATACGCTGGAGTCGATCCGCACCTTCGATCCGGAAACCCAGCGCAGCACGGATCAGCTGCACGCGCTCAATCTGGTACCGGTCGCGGAATTTCAGCTCACCACCGACACCATCCGCCGCTTTCGTACCGGCTACGTGCAGGCCTTCGGCGCGGCTACGCCGGGCGATACGCTCTATGAGGCGGTCAGCGAAGGCCGCCGCTATCCCGGCATGGAACATTGGCTGCCGCTGTTCCACGATGGCCTGGATACTCTGCTCGATTATCTGCCCGGCACGCCCGTCGCGGTCGAGCCGCTGGCCGAAGATGCCGTGCACGAGCGTTTCGCCCAGATCGCGGATTATTACGATGCCCGGCGCCAGGATCTTGCCCACGGCGAAAAAGGTTCAGGCGTTGCGTACAAGCCGCTGCCGCCGGACCGCCTGTATTTCACCGAGGCCGAGTGGCGCGCCCGGCTCGATGCCGGCAAACTTATCCGCGTGCTGCCCTTCGCCGCGCCCGAGGGGACGACGTCGGTCATCGACGCCGGCACCCGGCCGGGCCGCAACTTCGCGCCCGAGCGGGCGCTGCCCGACACCAATGTGTTCGACGCGGTCAAAGGCCACGTCGATGCGCTGCAATCGGCCGGCAAGCGCGTCATGTTCGCGCTGTGGAGCGACGGTGCGCGCGACCGCATGAGCCACCTGTTGGCCGATCACCGGCTGCTCAACCTGGTCAATGTCGATAGCTGGCCGCAGGCGCTGGCGCGTCCTTCGATCGAGATCGCGCTCGCCGTGCTCGGCATCGAATCCGGGTTCGAGACCGACGCGATTGCGGTCATCGGCGAACAGGACATTCTGGGCGACCGCCTGGTGCGGCCGCGGCGCGCCTCCAAGCGTGCGGAAAATTTCATCGCCGAAACGACGGCGCTGACGGCCGGCGACCTGGTGGTCCATGTCGACCACGGCATCGGCCGCTTCGTCGGGCTGAAATCCATCGAGGCCGCGGGCGCGCCGCACGACTGCCTGGAGATCCATTACGCCGGCAACGACAAGCTCTATTTGCCGGTGGAAAACATCGAGCTCTTGTCGCGCTACGGCTCGGAAGACATGGCGGTCGAGCTCGACCGCCTCGGCGGCGCCGGCTGGCAGTCCCGCAAGGCGCGGATGAAGAATCGCATCCGCGAAATGGCGGGCGAGCTGATCAAGATCGCCGCCGAACGGCAATTGCGCGAGGCGCCGCGGCTGACCGCCGGAGAAGGCCTTTACGACGAGTTCTGCGCCGGGTTTCCGTATGATGAGACCGAAGACCAGCAAACTGCGATCGATGCCGTGCTGGACGATCTTGCATCCGGGCACCCGATGGACCGGCTCGTCTGCGGCGATGTCGGCTTCGGCAAGACCGAGGTGGCGCTGCGCGCGGCTTTCGTCACCGCACTGTCCGGCAAGCAGGTGGCGGTGGTGGTGCCGACCACGCTGCTGGCGCGCCAGCATTTCAAGACGTTCTCGACCCGTTTCCGCGGGCTGCCGGTCAACGTGGCGCAGGCCTCGCGCCTGGTCGGCAACGCGGAACTCAAGAAAGTCCGCGAGCAGCTCGCAGCCGGGACGCTCGACATCGTCGTCGGCACCCATGCGCTGCTCGGCAAGACCATCAAGTTCCGCGATCTCGGGCTGGTGATCGTGGACGAGGAGCAGCATTTCGGCGTCGCCCACAAGGAGCGCCTGAAGGCGCTGCGCGCCGAGGTGCATGTGCTCACCCTCACCGCGACGCCGATCCCGCGCACCTTGCAACTCGCGCTCGCCGGCGTCCGGGAGCTCTCGATCATCGCCTCGCCGCCGGTCGATCGCCTGGCGGTGCGCACCACGGTGTCGCCGTTCGACCCGTTGATCGTGCGCGAAGCGCTGCTGCGCGAACGCTATCGCGGCGGCCAATCCTTCTACGTCAGTCCGCGCATCGAGAACCTCGCCGAGGTGAAGGACTTTCTCGACAAGCACGTGCCGGAGGTGAAGGTGGTCGTTGCCCACGGCCAGATGCCGCCGACCGTGCTGGAAGATGTCATGTCGGCCTTCTACGACGGCAAGTACGACGTGCTCTTGTCCACCACCATCATCGAGTCCGGCCTCGACATTCCGACCGCCAACACGCTGATCGTCGATCGCGCCGACATGTTCGGCCTCGCCCAGCTCTATCAGCTGCGCGGCCGGGTCGGCCGCTCCAAGACCCGCGCCTATGCGCTGCTCACCTTGCCGGTCGGCCGAAAGCTCACCGTGCAGGCCGAGCGCCGGCTCAAGGTGCTGCAATCGCTCGATACGCTCGGCGCCGGCTTCCAGCTCGCCTCCCACGACCTCGACATCCGCGGCGCCGGCAATCTGCTGGGCGACGAACAGTCCGGCCACATCAAGGAGGTCGGGTTCGAACTCTACCAGCAGATGCTGGAGGAGGCGGTGGCGAGCCTCAAGGCCGGCATCGTCGCGCCGGTCGAGGACCGCTGGTCGCCGCAAATCACCATCGGCACGCCGGTGCTGATTCCTGAGGATTATGTGGGCGACCTGTCGGTGCGCCTAAGCCTCTATCGCCGGCTCGCCGATCTGGAGGACGAACGCGAGATCGACGGCTTCGGTGCCGAACTGGTGGACCGCTTCGGGCCGCTGCCGGACGAAGTGAAGCACCTTTTGACCACCGTCGTCGTCAAGACGCTGTGCCGGCGCGCCAACGTCGCCAAGATCGACGCCGGGCCGAAGGGTGCCGTGATCGCCTTCCGGGATGACCGCTTCGCCAATCCGGAAGGGCTCATCGCCTTCATCCGCGAGCATGGCCGCGACGCCAAGGTGCGCCCGGACATGAAGCTGGTGCTGCTCGATTCGCTGGGACGAGCCGGAGGACCGGCTGAAGGGCACGGTGCGGATACTGCGCCGGCTCGTCGCCATTGCGGAGCGTAAAAAAACGGCGTGATCCACGCCGTTTTGCCCGTTCGGCCTTACACGCTCGGGTAACCTCTACATCCGGGAAAGCGCCTGCTCCCGCTCCTCATCGCGCTGCGGATCCATGATGGCCACGCGGTGACGATACACCAGTTCACCGCCTTTCCAGCCCGTGTAGAGCATGATGCCCACCGCAATGGCGGACAAGATGGTTCCAACCGGAATAATGCCCGCCGTGCCATGTTCGTAGCGCCAGTAAAAATTGAAGAACTGGACGAGCAACAGGACAGTGTTGCCGACGGCATGGTACCAAGCGTCGCCGATATGGCGGACACGGTCATGTCCAAGAAAATCCGCTATTCCCGCGAGCGCGGCGGCGACCGATGCGATCAGGCCGAACGCCAATAGCCACATTCCCCCGATCCGGAAAGCATCGGTTCCCGTGATCCACAGCAGAATGTCGAACAGAAGCGTCGCGGTAAACAGTCCGATGGGAAGCGGAACCATCAACGGATGAAGTGGATGGCCCCACACCTTCACCGAACTCTCAGGGTTTTGCGTAACGCGCATTTGCATGTCTCACTCCTTGCGGTTCGGCCTGCTAACATTTTGAAATCCACAGTTGTTCCACGTAACCGGTGATTTGCGAGGTCGCAGCATATTTTAAGAACAGGGTGGCCAACTCCGCTCATTTCCAGCGGAACGGGCGGAACGCACCGATGTCCGCGCTTGCCGCCGCGGTCTCGACTGCCCTTTGGGAAAAAACGGTGCGTCCGGACGGCCGCCACGCCCGGCGTCTGTGCACATCCGCGACAGTTTATGCCGCGACTATTGTTGCCACATTGTTCGCGATCATAATGCCGCGTGGCCGCCCCGCACCCTGTCGTGGGTATCCGGCGGCGACGCCAAGCCTCACCGCGGTTTGGGCCGGACTGACGAGGCCCAGCCGTTCCGCAACCCTGATGCCGGGCGGGACCGATGGATAGTCGTGGCGCGAAGCCTCACCTCAAACCCGACGAGGTTTGGTTCATTTTGCGTGACGGCAAGCAGTACGGGCCGTATTCCTTCGCGGTCCTGGCCGATGCATCGGCGAAAGGGATCGTGGCCCCCGACACGACCGTACGAAGGGGCGATTGGACGGAATGGCTGCCTGCCAGCCACGTGATCACGGCGTCGGTTCCGACGCGTGGTGAGATGTCCGCGACGCCCGCAGGAGCGACCGCGACTCCGGCGGAACCGCCAAGGAACGATATAGCAAGGAACGATATCGCAAGGAACGATATCGCCGCCGGCGGGACGGCTGGTCCGCCACCGTCGGCCGATCCGGCGCCGGAGCGGCTGACGCCACCGATGCGGCTTTCGCGCTTTGCGGTGGCTTACGCGGAGGATACCGCCGATGAGCGAGCCGCGGACACCGACGCCGAGATTGTAAACCTCCCGGATTTCCGCGAGCTGCGCGAACTATCCGCTTCCCGGGCGACACAGCAAGCGGGCGAAACGCCTTTGGCTGCCGCGGCGACCGTGGAGCGTGCCGATATCGCGCCGCCGGATCCGATCGCACAGCACCATCCGCATGACGGTGGACCGGAGTTGCCGGATGCGGAGCTGTCCCAAGACCACGCGGCGTTCAATTGGGCCGTCGATCCCGACCCTGAGGAGGCGTCGCAGCCCGCACCGCCCGAGAGCGATGCACCCATGATGGTGCACCCACCCCGGATTGATCCCATGCGAGACCGGATTCCAGACTTGGTGCCGGATCGGGTTTGGGTGCCGGTTCGAGACCCGCCGCGAGCCCCGTATCGAAACGTGGCGCGAGATGTGGGCCACCGGGCCAAAGGGCGGAGCGGACGCCCGGCGCGCCGGTTCGGCAAGCGGCTGGCGGGCGGCTTGGCGGCAGCGTTCGTCGTGGTGGCGGCCGGGTGGGGGCTCTACGCATCCGGGGTAATTTCGCCGCCGTGGCTGGGCGCGCGCGATCGGGCCCGCATTGCGGACGGGGCGACGGCACCCGGCACATCGCGGACAATGCCCGTCGGGGCTTCCGCGGGGACCAACGACCTCCCCGCAGTGATCGTCGACCTGCCCGTCGTCGTGACCCTGCAACACACCGATCCGGCCGCATTCGCCGCCTTCAAGAAGCGGTTCGCCGCCGGCGCCGTGAACGCCCCGGAGGACGAACTGCTTTCGCTCGCGCGGGCAGCGCTGCGCAAGAGCTTGAGGCGCCAGCTGGCCAATGCGCCCGGCGATATGCTGCTCGACATCACCGACGCCTCGCTCGGCTATATGGAGGCCTTGCAATCCGCGAACCCGGAAACCTGCGTGGCCCTGTCCGACGAAAGCAAGGGCGCCCGATCGACCGGCAATCTCGCCAAAGATTTTCCGATCCAGTTCATCCGCGACATGTCGGTGCTCGAACATGTGGCGAGCGTGCCGCCGAGCGCGACGATCGCGCCGCCGACGGAGGAGCAGGCGCGCCCCTATCTCGACAATGTCTTCGCCAAGCTCGGCCAGCAGCAGGTCAAGACCGACTTGCTTTACCGCGACAAGCTCGATCCGTCGGAGTTCGCGCCGTATTGCGCGCTGGTCACGGCGTTTTATCGCGCCGTCCTGGCGCAGCCCCGGGACGACGCGGTCACGCTGCTGCGCTATCTCTATGCCTTGGCGGCAGCCGACACGGACGGCGATCGGCCACAATAACGTAACCCTGGCCGGAATGCCGGCACCCGGATATCGCGGCCAAGCGGGCCGCTCAGTCGGGAGGTGCGCAATAGCGCGCGGATCGCTGCAAGGAACCTCTTGGCATTCTCGCGCAATAGCGATCCACATTCGCTCTTGTAGGACTACCTAAATCATTTAAGTCCTAACGTGGCAAAATCCGATGTGCGTTTCCGTCATGGCGGTGGTGCCCCTATCTCTGGATGCTGGTATGATCGATCATCATCGTGCCGGCGGCGATATCACGGGCAGCTGGCCACCGGCTACTGAGGCCTGATCAGGTGTTCGCCCTTGCGGCGGCCTGTGTGGCCCCGTGCCGCGGCCCACCCGTGCGACCCGTCTTCCGATCGTGGTAATGTTCCGTTAAGGACGGCGGACCGGCGGCATCCCCAAGCCGATCGGTTAAGTGTGTCCGCAAACGGAAGGAGGTTCGTTATGACACTGAGGTTGATGATCTCGGCCGCGCTGCTGCTGGCGGTGAGCCAGGCGCAGCCGGCACTGGCTCAGTCCGGCCCGCTCGACCTCGTCAAGCAAGGCGTCGAAGCCTTGGGCGGTGCCGATGTGCTGCGGGGCGTCAAAAGTGTCGTCGTCAAAGGCGACGCCAAGCATTGGGAGCCCGGACAGTCCTATAGCGTCAACGGCGAATCGCGGTTTCTCGGCGATTTTACATTTACCGCAACCATCGACCTGACCGGCAGGACCGCCCGCATCGATTGGGATCGCGGCATGCAATACCCCGCCGTCGAGCGGCTCAAATACAGCGAGATTCGGACGCCGAATTACGGTGCGGTGATCGACGAAAAAGGCCACGCCACGCCGATGTCGTCGATCCGGCTCGCCGCCCAATTGCGCGAAGCGCTGAGCGGCGCGTGGTGGATCGGACCGTTGCTGCGCGCCCTGGAGTCGCCGCAAAACGTGTCGGCGATTGCCGATCAAAAATTCGGCAACCAGCTCTTGCCCGCATTGCAGTACCGCGAGGGGCCGTACCGGCCCATCATCCTGTTCGATCGCACCACCAAGCTGCCGGTTGTGGTTCGTTTCCGCGATGAAGACAACATTTGGGGCGATGCGAATTACGACCTGGTTCTCAGCGACTGGAAGAAGGTCGGCGGCGTCAATCTTGCGCATAGCCGCTCATTCCGGCTGAACGACATGGAAGTCCAGCGCCTGACCTTGAAGGATGTGGCGCTGAACGCGCCGATCGCCGCCACGACCTTCGCGGTGCCCGATGCCGTCAAGGCCGCGGCCAAGCCGGCGGCGACCGCCAACGTGCCGTATCAGTGGGTGCTGCGGCGCATCTTCCTCGGCCGCTTCACCGACAGCGATGCGATCTATTTTCCGCCGGGCGGCAGCTTCAAGCTGGTCGAACTCTCACCCAATGTGCAGATGGTCCAGGGCGGCGGCGCCAACAACCTGATCGTCAACATGAAGGATGGCCTCGCGATCTTCGATGCGCCGACCGACGAAGGCCAGTCGAAATGGGTCATCGATGCCGCCAAGGCCAAATATCCCGGCAAGCCGATCAAATATCTCGTGCTGACCCACCACCACATGGACCACACCGGCGGCATGCGGGCGTTTGCGGCCGAAGGCGCGACCGTGATCGTGCCGACGCCCGACAAGGCCTATTTCGAGCAGGTCATCAAGGCGGCGCACGCGCTCGAACCCGATGCCCAGCAGAAGGCGATGAAGCCGGCCAATGTGCAGGAGGTGAAGGACACCCTCTCGCTCAAGGACGACGCCGAAGAGATCAATCTCTACAACATCCCCAATCCGCATGTGGAAGGCTTTCTCCTCATCCACCTTCCCAAGGACAACATCCTCTGGATCACCGACCTGGTTTCGCCCCGCGGCGTGATCGGGCGCAATACCCAGACGGTCGCGGTCGGCGATGCGCTGCGCAAACACAACATCACCGGCGCGCTGATCGCGGGCGGTCACGGCACCACCGCCAAGCAGGCCGACATCGGCGCCGCGCTGGCGGCGAACTGACCGGCTGACGAAGCAACGCGGCGTCCGGTTCGGAACCGGACGCCGCTGTGCACAAGCGGTGGATGCGTCCCTGAGAGATGTTGCGCCGGTTTCCGGGCGCGACAACGGCGTGGCGCTCGTCAGTCCGGCAGTACATACAGCTCGACATCAAGCGACATTGGCCGTCTTGCCGGGGGCGGGTGTTCCGACCTTGTCGAGAATGCGGTTCGATGCGGGGGCAAAAGGGGCCGGAGGTAACTTTTTTGCGGCTCGCCAAAGGGCCGGCCACCCGACCGCGCCGCTCGATCTCATGATCGCGGCCATCGCGCGGGCCAACGGTGCCGGCGTGGTCACACGCGATATCCGCGATTTCGAAGACTGCGGCGTTGCGCTTATCGACCCCCGGCAGGCGTCTTCATGACGACGGCGCCTGGGCACGAGATCGCTGTTGCGCCCGCCCGTGAGCTTCGTGCTTTGATCGGCCGCAAGACGGTGGGCGCCGTTCAGCTTCGCGACGAGCCGGCTTGACGAAATTCACCGGGTCTCGCCGGGAGATAAGTCATTCCGGCCGCTGAGACGCTTTCCACTTGGCACGTGCCGCCGCCTCCTTCCTGCCCGCGGCGGGATCGCGCAGGTATGGCGGTGGGTCGTGCAATCCGTCGGTGATGCGCTCGTACTTGGCGCCGGCCTGACGCCCTTCGGCCGACATGCCGAGGCAGCCTGGCGCGGTCAGGAGGACACGGGGGGCGTTCGCGCCGCATTCCGGGCAGGCCGACGGCAGCTCGCATTCCGCCATCGGCCGCAGCTGTGTGAACGGCCCGCACTCGTCGCACATATATTCATACGTCGGCATCGACCTGTCTCCAGCCAAGACGCATCCTGCGGCGGACCAATCCGCCGCGACTGTGGGAAGCTATACCAGCAACGCGCGGCGATCAACGCCGCTTCTCCATGTTCCGATCATGTCGAATCAGCTCAAAGGGGTCGTGGCCGGGCTTGTCCCGGCCATCCCGATACGATTGCACGGCTGCGGCTTTGCAAACAAGATCGGGATCAATTGGATTTAAAGTAGCAAACATGTTGCTTCGACGGCAGCGCTAATCGTGGCGCCGATGGCGCTCGACCTACACCCTGCTTCTCAACATCGCGGCCATGATGCGCGGGTCGCGGCGTCCGTGTATCACGGCTACAACCCACAAAGGCTTTTCGTTGGGCGCATAGGCGATCAAATAGTCTCGCACCGTAATGAAACGTAGAGGCCGCGAGGTGAGGTCCGGGCGTCGGTGGCCTTGATCAGGAAACTGCACCACAGCATCAATTGCGGACAGAATTTCCGCGATCAGCCGGTCAGCGGCGTCGAGATTGTCAGTGCGAATGAATTCCCAGATCTCGTCCAGGTCCAGGCGGGCTTCCGGGTGGAAGTCGTATCCGGCCATCAACCGCGCGGCGCCCGGCGAGCCGCGGCGCTCTTTTCGCGGAAGTAGGCGACAACCTCGTCGCCGGGGATGGGCGCCACCCTCCCGCTTTTCAGGTCGTCGTAGCGGCTGTCGAGTGCGTCTCGCGTCAGCGCAACCGCCTCGACGTAACCCCCTATGACATCTTGGACAAGCGCATCGGCGGACCCATGTCCGCTCTGTGCGGCGAGTTCGTCGAGCTTTTTTTCCGTCTCAGGGCTAAAATGAACTTTCATTTTATAACTCATATCGCAAAATCGACGACGGTACAACACCGCTTGTCGTCCCGCGTCGTCCCGCCGGAAATGGCAGATCGTTGGCCAGCGCGCGCTGCACAAGCGTCGCCCGGTAGCGTCAGGATGACAGGGAAGGGGGAGGATCGTCAAACGAACTGAAACCTTTCATCGCGGTCCAGAGGGTTCGACGCCCTCCGGAAAGGCCTAGCGTGAAGGCGCCGCGCATCAGCGAAAACGGATCCGTGGTCATGTTGGTGTCAACGTCCGGGCTGAGGCTCGGCAGAATGCCGTGGTCGAGCGCCTGTTGAAACGGCGGCATGCCGTGCCGCATCTGCATCTCGATCAGCACCGCGATCGACACGTGCGCGCCGCGGTCGCGCCAGATTTCCCACGCCTTGGACCGGTTCGGGTTGGGATATCCGCTTGAGCCATAACTGACCTGCGCGAGCGGTTCGTCCTGCCAGCGCGTGGCGTGGATAAACGTGACATCCGACCAGTCGGTGCCGTTGCGCCCATCCGCGGCCGCCGCTTGCCCATCGTTCATCGAGCGGTCGTCCTCCACTTAGCAAGCTATTCGGGCCAGGCTGATTCATGCTAGAATGGAACCACTCCCGAGCACCCACTCTAGCAAAGGCTGTAAGGTGTTTCCAGGCTCGAAGTCGGTGAACGAGATGCTGAAGGGCGACTACCTGTCCTTGCAGGAAATTGTGAACAGTTTTCCTCCCGCTACGCCTGTCATGCCTCTTACGCATGGCACAGGCTCCGTGAATTTCTTTGTCATGCTGGCGCAAGGCCTTATTCGAGCTGGCCTATGCGATGTATATAACGAAGACCTCGTATATCTCTTCTACGCCCGACCCGCCTACCGGCCGGGCTCCGGTATCCTGAACACTGGTGACAACAGCTTTCGTCCCGTGTCCTTCATCTTGAACCCGGACGCGATTGGTGGAGCTCGTCGGATCGTCAGCCTGGACTCTGGTGCGTTCCATCGTGGCTTCTTCTCAAGCCATGTCGCACCTCAGCTGGCGAAGGAGAATTTTGAGCTCCAGGGGGGTCTTAATGCTCCGCAGAAATGCGTCAGTGCGTTCTTTGGCTCTAATATGAATTATTACTTCGGCCGCGCAAATCCCAAAATCTCGCTCAAGCCTACTGAGATTGCTGGGCAGAGCTATCTTGGTATTTTGCGCAGCACGGTTCAGTTGACGCTAGACGATCGTAGGGGGACCATTGAGTTCCAGTTTTCGTCAGATATTCCGCTGAATAAGGAAACCGTTATGGCGATAGCGATGCCGACGGACTATATGGATGATGACAACCTCGTATCATTCATTTTGCACGAGCTACAAGCTGAAATCATTGGGTACGACGTATATCATGATCGTCCGGTGCATGATGTTCACGAGATTATTGCACGCGTAAAAGACTACTACAAATCGCGGGGCTACTTATGAGCCACGAAGGAGATATCTACTTCAATGGTTGTATGCCCGTGCGCGGCGCGGTGCCTGGCTTTGCGACGCCGTTGTTCGGCTGCGTAGGCGACAATCGTGAATTCATGCAGGATCTGGATGAAGATTTTACTCTAAAGGGCCTGAGGCAGATCGACGTGGCACCCGGTACGCCCGTAATGCGCGATGTACCAATCATCTATTGCGACTTCAGCGAGGGATCATATTTCGCCTTCGCTCAGAACGGACCCGGCATTCTCATCGGCCACAGGGGTGAATTGGCCAAAACCCTCCTCGCTAGCTTCAACTCATATTCGGAGTTTCCCGCAGCGCAACTCAGTATTGTCCGCTTCGCTGGTGACACGGATTTGGCTCGAAAAGCAGAGTGGCACCTAGGGGAGAGATTGCGCAATTTCTCCCGCAAGGAATCTCCGCGGTTTGATATCGATAAAATACCGACGACGTTTATTGATCTGGTCGCCTTTCGGATTGTCAGGGATCAGTTCAGAAGTATGGCTTTTTTTAGTTCGGTTGAATCGAAATCAATCGCTTTAGCACATGACCTTCTCGCATCCGACTTTCGGAAAGTTGAACATCGAGACGCCTTGGAGAAGGGAGATAAGACGTGCGTTTAATCACCCCAATCCTGGCGGAAGCCGGTTCCTGAATTCTGGTCAGCCGGGAATTTATCTTTCTCTGACCCTAGAAAACGCGATTAGGGAGGTGATGTTCTACAGTCACCGCTTCCTGCAACACTCGAACATAGCGCAGCTTTCGTCGCAATTTTATACCGCCACGCAGTGGAGGGTGCGAGGTCGCGTTGCAGATTTACGCAACCTTCCTGGTGATGCCCCCGAAAACGTTGCACAGACGCGGGCGCTCGGAGCCGCAATCGCAGCCAGCGGAATCGGCGGCATCATCTTCCTGTCTCGCGTTTCGCTGGATGCGGTAAATCTATGCGTCTTCGACCCTGGGCTGATTGGCCACGGGGTCCCTACACACCGCGTCGAGTTGCTGTTCAACAATTCGACCGTTCAGAGCCGGATTTCGCCGATAGACGAAGAATCGAACTCGGCGTCCGGACAGTAACCCTCGCGGCGGCAGCCGTTGCGTCGTTGAGGGATCGTCGAGCGCGAGAGCCGCATCCGGGCTAAGCTTGCTTCATGTTACGGCCTGCTTGCACAAAACGACGTGCTAGCATATGCTTGCGCAATGATTCTGCAAGCAGGAGCTTTCAATGGCCGGAACGGAAGACAAGGACCCGAAGAAAGTCGCAGCAGCGTTGGCTCGGAAAGAGAGCCTTTCGCCGGAACAACGAAGCGCAATTGCGAGACGCGCCGCGCTTGCGCGCCACGATAAGGGGCTCCCGAAAGCCATTGCAGAGGGAGCGATCGTAATCGGCGATTTGCGGATTGCGTGTGCCGTGCTTGACGATCAAGAGAACACGCGAATCCTAGACTCAGGAAGGATTCCTAACGGCCATTGGCCGTGCCGGGAAAGCAAAAGGTGGCGAAGGAGCTAGTGTGGACGGGTTGCCAGCATTCTTGAGGGCGGCAAACCTAAAGCCTTTTATTTCCAATGATTTGGTAAAGTCGATATCTCCAATAGAATTTGTGCCGCTTCGTGGACCGGGCTACCAAGGGCGCGCGTTTGGATACCGTGCATCACTCCTGCCGGGCATCTGTTGGGTTTACCAAGATGCCTTGGTTGCGCAAAAACTGCTGCCAAGCCAGAAGCACATCGGTGACGCTTGCCGGTTCTTCCTTAAGGCGCTCACCAATCACGCCATAGACGATCTTGTCGATCGGGCGACCGGTTTTGAGGATGCGCGCAAACGGCGCGCCATTGACAAGATTATTGACAGGTATGTTGAGGCGCGCGCGCGCTCATGGGTTCGGATGTTCGATCTGGAGTTCTACCGGCAAATTTTCCGGCTAAATGGCTGGGAATTTGATCCAGAAAAAACATCACGGCCAGGCGTCATAGGAAAATGGACAAACGATATATATGATCGGCTTGCCCCGGGTGTTCGTGTTGCTTTGCACGAACGGGTACGACGCAACGAAAAAGGCAAGCCGACTCAGAAGTTGACACAATATTTGACACCAGAAGAAGGGAAACCAGAGCTGAAACGCCTCCTTGAGGGTGTAATGCTTTTGATGCGAATGAGTGCGACGTGGGAAGAATTTAAGGTAAAATTAGACGAATGGTATCCTAGGTATGAGGACACAGCGCAGCTCCCGTTTTCGTCCGGCGTCTATTCGCTGCCGGCGCCGCCCAGAACTTTGACCAACGACAGCAAGCGTAGCCCGGATTGAAGCGGAGCGAAAATCCGGGACAGCCGCAGTCCGTCGCCCCGCCGTCCCGGATTTCCGGCTCCGCCTCCAATCCGGGCTACACGCACTCACGGCCTCAACACATACGCGGGCGCCGTCGTGTTCTGCCCCTTGTCGCAGCATGCGGCGAGGAAGTTCGGGCGGTAGGGACCCGCGAAGCTGTTGTTGCCCTGCGGCAGCGCGCCGAGCTTCGGGGTCGCGTTGATGCGGGCGAGGACGCGCTCGCGGGCTTGCTCGATCTGGCGCAGCAGGGCATCGACATTCCAGCCCACCAGTTTGCCCTTCCAGTACACGACTCGCCGGCGATCAGCACGTCGCGGACATGCCTCGGGTTCATCATCGTCACGATCGTGCCCGGCACGTTGTTCATCGGCCAGGTGTTGATGGTGCGGGCGTCGAGCACGACGATATCGGCCTCCTTGCCGGGGGTGAGGGTGCCGACCTTGTCGAGAATGCGGTTCGACGCGGCGCCCGCGATCGTGGCCATCTCGATGACCTGCCGGGAGGTGACCAATTGCGGCACCGGAAGGCCGCCCGGATTGCTCTCCGGAAAGGCGAGATCGTTGGCCAGCGCGCGCTGCAGCGTGAACGCGCCGCGCATCAGCGAAAACGGATCCGTGGTCATGTTGGTGTCAACGTCCGGGCTGAGGCTCGGCAGGATGCCGTGGTCGAGCGCCAGCTGGAACGGCGGCATCCCGTGCCGCATCTGCATCTCGATCAGCACCGCGATCGACACATGCGCGCCGCGGTCGCGCCAGATTTCCCACGCCTTGGACCGGTTCGGGTTGGGATAGCCGGACGCGCCATAACCGACCTGCGCGAGCGGTTCGTCCTGCCAGCGGGTGGCGTGGATGAACGTGACATCCGACCAGTCGGTGCCGTTGCGCGCATCCGCGGCCGCATCGATCACGACTTTTGGCGCACCCACATTGTGATTGTGAATCGAGGCGCCGAACGCGCGGGCGAGCTGCCATCCGGTATAGCCGGCGCCCGGAAATGCGGGCCCCGGACCGCCGCCGAACCCCAGCGTCACCAGTTGATCGCGCGAGCTGAAATAGGTTTTGGCGATGCGGCCGATCCCGATTGCGGTGTCGTTCATCGCGCCGGGAAACTCGTAACGGAAACCATCGCTGCTGCGATCGATGCCGGGCGAGTAGGCGTAGACCATGCGCCGGCCCGAATCCATCAAACCTTTGATCATCGCGTCGGTGTGTTCGGGCGTGTGCGAGGACTGCGAGGTATCGGTTCCGGTGGTGATGCCCTCGCTGATTTCGCTCAGGCATGCGAGGAGTTCCGAGATATAACAATCCTCCGGGTCGTACGGCACCCGCCCTAAGTCCCAGATGACATTGTTTGGATTCGCCGGATCGGCGACGCGGCCGGCGGTCCAAATATTTTGGACCACCGAACCGTAGCTCTCCTGCGGCCACGCGCCTTGGAGCAGACCATCGGGGATCATGCTGCGCTGCAGCGTTTCGTACTGGTGATGGTGCGTGTGGATGAAGCCCGGCATCACGATGGTTCCGGTGCAGTCAACGATTTCGGCGTCGCTTGCCGTGATCGTCGGGGCGATTTGGGCAATCGTCTTCCCGTCGATCAGCACGTCGGCCTTCTCGAAATCGCCCACGCGCGGGTCGAGGCTCAGCACGACACCGCCGCGCAGGAGAATGCGTCGCCGCCGGCCGTCGCCGACCAGGTTTTGCAGAATCCGACGGCGTCGCCGAGCGCAGGTTGCCGAGCGGTCCCTGGCTCACGCTGTTTTCCGCAGCCCTTCCGCCGCCGGCGGCCGGAATCGTGGCGGCGGCAAGTCCCGCCGTGCTCGCTTTGAGAAAACCGCGCCTGTCCATCGGACTCCTCCTCGTGCTTGTCGCGAAGCGACCTTTGTGGGTCGCTGCACGCCGATCGTACCATTTTTAGCGTGACTTTGCATTTCCGCCGCGAGCAAGCGGTCCGGACGGTGTCGTCTCGCCGATCACGGGCCCGGCCGATGATCGATCGAAGCGTCGCGGCGGCGACGAAGGGACTTCGCGGGATGGATGTTTGACGCGGCCCCAGGCACAATGACCGGGTATCCACGGGCTCGCGGTGAGAAGATCATGACCACGCCGGATGAAGCGCTCCGCACGATCCTGCCGATCGCCGGTTGGGGTGACGTGCAGGCAGCGGATGTCGCGTTCACCGGTGGTGCCGATCCGGTGCTGCCGACGCCGTTCCGCATCGGCGCGGCCGGCGCGGCCACGCTCGCCGCAAGCGGGCTCGCGGCCGCGGAACTGTGGCAGGTTCGCACCGGGCGGCGGCAGCGCGTGAGCGTCGATGTTCGCCAGGCGACGGCGGCGTTGCGCAGCGGCACCTACCTTAAACTCGCCGGTGCGGACGTTTCATCCGCGCGCAACACCATCATGGGCTTCTATCCGAGCCGCGACGGGCGCTGGTCCTATCTGCACTGCAACTTTCCCAATCATCGCGCGGCGGCGTTGCGCGTGCTCGGGGTCGCGGAGGATCGTGACGCCGTGGCGCGCGCGGTGGCCACCTGGGACGCCGCCGATCTCGAGGAGGCCGTCATTGCCGCGAAGGGCGCCGGCGGCATGGCGCGAACGGCGGAAGAATGGGCGAGGCATCCGCAAGGCGCTGCGGTCGCGGCGTTGCCGCTCATGGAGATTTTTCGCATCGGCGACGGCCCCCCGGTCCCGCTTCCGGCCGGCGACCGGCCGCTGTCAGGGATCCGCGTCCTCGACCTCACGCGCGTCCTGGCCGGACCGACCTGCGGCCGCACGCTCGCCGAACATGGTGCCGACGTCTTGCGGATCACCGGCGCCCATCTGCCGAGCCTTGGGTACCAGGAATTGGATATCGGGCACGGCAAGCTGGCGGCCGAACTCGACCTGCGCGCACAAGGCGATGTCGATATCCTGCGCGGGCTGGTGAGCAAGGCCGATGTCTTCTCGCAAGGCTATCGTCCGGGCAGCCTGGCCGACCGCGGCCTGTCGCCGGAGGAACTGGCTGCGATCCGGCCTGGGCTCGTCTACGTCTCGCTCTGTGCCTTCGGTCACACCGGCCCGTGGGCGTCCCGGCGCGGCTTCGACACGGTGGTGCAAACCGTCAGCGGCATGACGATCCGGCAGGCGGAGTGCGTCCCGGGAAAATCTCCGGGGCCGCAATTCTACCCGGTCTCGGCGATCGATTATTGCACCGGTTACTTGATGGCGTTCGGCGCGATGGTCGCATTGGCGCGCCGGACGCGGGAAGGTGGCAGCTGGCTGGTGCGGATCTCGCTCGCGCAAGTCGGCAAATGGATCGCCGATCTCGGCGAAGTGGCGCCTGCTGCGCTCGAAGGCGTACCGGCCGAGTTCACCGCCGGCGAACTGGAAAAATGGTCGACGGTCAGCGAAACCCCATCCGGCCGGCTGCGGCACCTCAAGCCGGCCGTGCAGTTGTCCGAAACCCCGCCATACTGGGCGCGCCCCGCGGTTCCGCTTGGGTATCACCGCCCGGAATGGCCGTGAGGGCTGAAATCCGGCGCTTCGCTATTCAGTGTAGGTAGAAGTTGGTCTTACGCATGGCACATGGCACCGAGGGTCGGGCACCCGGTTTCGCTCTCCCGACCTCCCGGCGATGACGACCCCGAATTTTGCTCCTATACAGGACCGGCAGAACATACGATATTCGCGCAAAAACAGCTTGGCTCATATTGGCGCGCTCGCGCAGTGCCTTGATGTCGTTACCCGTCAAGGGAGCGACCACCCCACCCGCTTGTCCTTGCCGCATCGAGCGGCGTTCCGCGGTAAAGGTCCGAAACCAGGCAGCGCAGCCCGAATTCCGGCATCACGATTGGATCATCGGGGTGCTCCAGGATGACCGGTTCCCAGGCGCGGCTGCGGGCATGAATTTCCACCCTGACGGCGCGCGGATCGATCACCAGGGCGTAGAGATTGTCCGGCGCCTGGCGGTAGAGTCGCAGTTTGAGCGCGATCTCGGCCGGCGTGTTCGATGGCGACAGCACCTCGGCGGCCAGCTGGAACCGCTCCGCGTACAGGTCGAAGCTTGCAGGGCCCGGCAGCACCACCACGTCGGGTTGCGGCTGGAAGTTCCTGGAGCCCTGCACTCTGACGCCGACATTGAGATACGCAAACAGGTCGAGACGCTGCGCCGCAAACGCGCTGTTCAGAAGCTCGGCTAAGTTCCGTGCAATCCGTTGGTGAGCAGTGCTGGCCGGGGCCATCATGACGGCAACCCCCTCGATAAGGTCCCAGTGCTCGCCCTTCGGCCGGGTTTCGAGCCACACCATGAAATCGTCCACGTCCATGGGGCCGGATGGGAACTGCACGGGTGCAGGGGTCGGCATGCAGGGACTCCTTCTGTCACCGGGCCAAAGTCATATCAAATGTCCCCGTCGCTCTCCACCACGTTAACACGCCGATGCGACCGAATGCTGCCAAAAGCCGAACGATACCGATTGCCCGCCAGGAAATCGATTGATCATTGCCTCTTGCCGGTTATTTTGCCACCGTGGACACGCGGCCTTTTGCTGTGATCATCATTCACTGTCCGGGAGCATGGCCATGATCCTTCCGCGCCGGCAATTCGTGCGTCTGGCAGGCGGTGCGATTGCCGCGCCGGCCATCATTCGCCATGCCCTGGCGGACAGCTATCCGAGCCGGCCGGTGCGGTTGATCAGCGGTTTCGCGCCTGCCGGCGGCAACGACATCATTGCGCGCCTGATCGGGCAGTGGCTGACCGAGCGGCTGGGCCAGACCTTCGTCATCGAGAACCGCCCCGGCGCCGGCACCAACCTCGCCGCCGAGACAGTGATCAATTCGCCCCCCGACGGCCACACGCTGTTCGTCACCAATCTGGCGAATGCGGTCAACGCCGCGCTCTACGAAAAACTCAACTTCAACTTCATGCGCGACATGCTGCCGGTCGCCGGCATCGCCCAGGCGCCGTCGGCGTTCGCGATCAGCGCTGCGGTTCCGGCGAAGACCGTCGCCGAATTCATCGCCTACGCCAAGGCCAATCCGGGCCGCATCAACATGGGGTCGGCCGGTGTCGGCAGCACCGGCCATCTTGCCGGCGAACTGTTCAAGATGATGGCCGGCGTCGATCTGGTCCACGTGCCCTATCGCGGCAACGCGCCGGCGCTGACCGACCTGATCGCCGGACAGATCGAGGTGCTGTTTCCCTCGCTGGGCTCCTCGATCGAATATGTGAAGACCGGCAAGTTGCATGCGCTGGCGGTGACGGGTGCGACCCGTTCCGACGCCCTGCCCGACCTGCCGACCGTGGCCGAGACGCTCCCGGGCTATCTGGCCGCCTCGTTCTATGGGATCGGCGCACCCCGCAATACCCCGGCCGAGGTCGTCGCGGTGCTGAACAACACCGTCAACGCCGGGCTTGCGGATGCGGAAACTGAAGGCCCGTCTCACCGAGCTCGGCTACGTGCCGATCGCTGGTCCGCCGGCCGCATTCGGCCAATTGATCGCCGACGAAACCGAAAAATGGGGCAAGGTGATCAGGTTCGCCGGCATCAAGGCACAGTGACGGGCCGGAGGGCCGGCACCTTGTCCGATGTCGCCCGTTGGGTGAAATTTAGGGACATCAAGTCCGCTAGGGTCATAGGACTAAACACCATCCCAACCGACACAGGTAATGTGCTAGTCGATCCGCTTCGCGGGACGATCATTACGGGCACCAGGGTCATCGACGAGAAGACTGACGCGGTGATTGCGACCATTCCTGCGGGGGTTGGGGGGATACAGGCGCTCGACCCGATCCACGGGAAAATCTATTTGACGAACATCACGTCAAGCGGTGCTACTGTCCTAAATATCTTGGATGAAGACACTTACGAGACAATCGCGACCATCACGCTTGACAGCGGTCGTCTGTTTCTAAACCGCTTTGTTGTTGACCCTCTGCACGAGAAAATCATTTATGGGATCGAGGGCGGAGCAAATTCATATGTGGGCGTCGTCGATCTGCGCACGAATAAACTCATCGCAAAATACGCCGTTCCGGATGATGTGCGTGCGATTGGCCTCGATCCTATTCGCGAGACGATTTACGCATCCATCAGTTCGCTAGGGCCTTATCGTATCATTGCTCTTGATGAGAATACCGGCAAAGTCAAAGCCACTATCCCAATGACCGCTCTGGCACAGGGGCTGCTGGCGATTGATGAAGAGAAAGGACTTCTTTACGTGCCGGGTACGGGCTTCACGACTGCGTCGAGTTTGTTCGAAACCGCTCCGGGCACGGTGGTCGTGATTGACGAAAAAACCAATACAATCGTTGATACGATTGTCGTGGCTCCGTTCGATCCAACCAGCCCAAAGGCGATAACCGAGGAGGCAGTGGTGGACCCGGTCAGTCATACCGTCTATGCGGTGACATTTAGCGCCGCCACGGTCGTCGCCATCGATCAGCAAACCAACAAAATCGTCGCCACCATTCCGCTAACCGGTGGCGGTGGCGGCTCCGACATTGCGATCGATCCCCTGCGCAGATTGGTCTACGCAACCCATTTCATTCCAGGGGCTCCGGGTTTGGGTAACATAGCAATCATCTCCGCTCCCGGCTGGGACACGATTGCCTTGGGAGCGCACTGACAATTCGTCTCAGTGAAGCCAGGCAAGTTTCGGCCGCTCAAAAGGCGGCCGAAATCGTTTCGGCGTTCGTTATCGTTGCCAACAAAAGCCTCACGACAGAGTCCTGGCGGGTGGCCAGACCGCGAAAATTCGCATTGCTTGCGCCATTGCCGGGGTCGCTTGCAATGCGCTGGCTCCAGGCCGGCACGGCCAGCCGGCCGTCTTCGTGTGGTGCGAGTGGGGCGGTTTGTGCCTGTTGACGACCTGCGGCAATGGATGGCCACGTTGGCGCGGTGCGCCATTCGATGTGGGCGTTCTTGTTAAGTGATCGCACGATTCAAGGCTGGCAATACGGGGGCAAGTCTGCAGAATGCCCCTCATAGCGGTGGGCCAAAGCTTCATGACCAGCCATGTTCTTGCGATCGACCAGGGCACGACCTCCTCGCGCGCGATCGTGTTCCGTGCCGATTGCACCATAGCGGCGATGGCCCAGCAGGAATTTCCGCAGCGCTTCCCACAATCCGGCTGGGTGGAGCATGACCCGGAGGATACTTTGGCGCACGGTGCTTGCGACCTGCCGCGAAGCCATCGCCAAGGCCGGCCTTGCGGCGCGCGACATCGCGGCCATCGGCATCACCAACCAGCGCGAGACGACGCTCGTGTGGGACCGCGCCAACGGCAAGGCGATCCACAATGCCATCGTGTGGCAGGATCGCCGCACCGACGCGATGTGTCGACAGCTCAAAGACGCCGGCCATGAGCCACTGGTCGCGGCGCGCACCGGACTCCTGCTCGATCCCTATTTCTCCGCCTCCAAGATCGCGTGGCTTCTCGACCACGTGCCCGGCGCGCGAATCAAGGCGGAGCGCGGCGAGCTTGCCTTCGGCACCGTCGATTCCTTCCTGCTGTGGCGGCTGACGGAGGGCGCCGTGCATGCGACCGACGCCACCAACGCGTCGCGCACGGCGCTCTACGACATCCACGCCAACGCCTGGAGTTCCGAGCTATGTGCGCTGTTCGGCGTGCCCGAGGTGATGTTGCCCGAGGTCCGCGACTGCGCCGCCGACTACGGCGCGACGACCGCGTTCGGCAGTGCGATTGCGATCCGCGGCATCGCCGGCGATCAGCAGGCGGCGCTGATCGGCCAAGCCTGCTTTGCGCCCGGCATGATGAAATCGACCTACGGCACCGGCTGCTTTGCTATTCTCAATACCGGGCCGGCTGCGGTGGCCTCGCGACACCGGCTGCTCTCGACCATTGCGTACCGGCTTAACGGCGAAGTCGTTTACGGCCTCGAAGGCTCGATCTTCATCGCCGGGGCTGCCGTACAATGGCTGCGCGACGGGCTCGGCATCGTGCCGTCTGCCGCCGCGGTCGGCGCCATGGCGGAGGCGGCTCAATCCAAGCCACGAGGTCGTGCTGGTGCCGGCCTTTGTCGGTCTCGGCGCGCCCCATTGGGATGCGGCGGCGCGCGGCGCCCTGTTCGGCCTTACGCGCGACACCGGGCCGAACGAACTCGCCTGCGCCGCGCTCGACAGCGTGTGCCTGCAGACCCTCGACCTTCTGGACGCTATGCGGGCCGACTGCGGTGCCGTGGCCGACACCGTTCTGCGCGTCGACGGCGGCATGGTGGCGTCCGACTGGACCATGCAGCGGCTTGCCGACATCCTCGGCGCACCGGTTGACCGGCCGATCATCCTTGAGACCACGGCGCTCGGCGCGGCGTACCTCGCCGGCCTGCAGTCGGGATTATATCCCGAGCCGCAAGCCTTCGCGGCGCGGTGGGCGCTCGATCGCCGCTTCAGCGCCCGTATGGATGCCGATACGCGGGCACGCAAAATCGCCGCCTGGAAGGACGCGGTCCGGCGCACGCTGAGTGGAAATCGCACGATCCCGTAGCCCCCCGGGATGTCGGCACGCAGGGCTTTGGCTCCCGCCGCCGCGTCGCAGTATCCGGCCGTACGCAGGACGGTCGCGGCGATCGAAAGGAACCCCAAGGGCGCCTTCTTCATCGTTCAGATCAACCGCCGCGACGGCGACGTGCACACCCCCCATCGACCGCCATCGTCGGCGAAGGCGACGCTCGCCGCGCTCCGTATAGATAACGGTGAGGATATCGCCGAAACACTTTGCGAAAGGCGTGGATCAATTGGGCTCAGGATTTTCCAAAGATTGCTGATTCAGGATCACCCCGATGTCTCGCTTATCGTGCAGAACACGGACCACGATAACCACGTCGTCTTGGACCAAATAATATATGCGGAGCTCGGGGAAGCCCGCGATCGGCCAGGACCGAAGTCCAGCGAGCCGGGTCGAAATAGTATTCGGCTTGATCCCGGATGTCGGCTCTCGCGGACGGAAAGATGGCGAGCTTCACACCGGTTGCTTTCCTGCCTTTCGGGCTTGGACGCGCCGGACGGCTTCGGCGCGCAGTTCGGTCCAAAATTCCTTGGTCACCGGTATAGGATCGCCGGAAGCCAGCCCCTCCAGCAGCAGCGCCTCAAGCCGCGCATCCGCTTCCTTCTGCTGTGCCTCGCGCAACAGGCTGCGGAAATATTCGCTGACATTGCCATATCCCTTGGTGGCGACCTGCACATCGACGAATTCCTTGAGGGATTCCGGCAGCGAAATCGTCACGGTGGTCATGGATATTTGCTCCGAGCCGATGGATGCTGAGAGTAAGCACATTTCTTATCTATTAACAATAGTCGGAAGTCGTGTCGTCCGTCGCGGGGTAGCCTACCGCGGGGTCGGAGGTGTAGGGTCGGCTCGGCGCATTCCCGACGCGATCCGCAATGGTTTGCTCAGCCTCGGCTGCAATGCGCCGTGGCCACGCTGACCGTCAGCCGGGGGTTTTACCGTCAAGATAGGCTTGGCCGAGAATAGAGAGTGCCGAAGCGGCGGACCGCGTGGGCAACGGCGAAGCGGCCGTTGCCCACGGCACGACGATATTTCGATTGCGAAAATTAGTAGATTGCCCGCGACAGGCGCGGGCAATCACGCAGATGACGTCGGAGCGCGTCATCCGCCCGGTCAAATCCGGTCAGTGCGCTGCCATCGCCGCTGCCGCCGTACGCGGGGGCGGGGCCGACGGCATTTCCATGGCGGCCACCCGGGTCCTGACCGCTTTCTGCACCTTCTCGAAGGCGCGCACCTCGATCTGGCGCACCCGCTCCCGCGAGACGCCGAATTCGGCCGCCAGATCTTCCAGCGTGACCGGTTCCTCGCTCAGCCGGCGCGCTTCGAAAATGCGCCGTTCGCGGTCATTGAGCACCGACAGCGCGTCGGACAACGCCGCCCGCCGATGGTCCAGTTCCTCGGAGGCCGCGAGCGAGGCTTCCTGGCTGTCGCGGTCGTCCATCAGCCAGTCTTGCCACTCGCCGGAATCGCCGTCCTCGCGGATCGGCGCGTTGAGCGAGGCATCGCCGCCGAGCCGGCGGTTCATGTCGATCACGTCCTGCTCGGTGACGCCGAGGCGTTGCGCGATGAGCTTGACCTGCTCCGGGTGCATGTCGCCTTCGTCCAAGGCCGAGATGCGGCTCTTGGCCTTGCGCAGGTTGAAGAACAGCTTCTTCTGGTTGGCGGTGGTGCCCATCTTGACGAGCGACCACGACCGCAGAATGTACTCTTGAATAGCCGCCTTGATCCACCACATCGCATAGGTGGCCAGCCGAAAGCCTTTCTCCGGCTCGAAGCGTTTGACCGCCTGCATCAGGCCGACATTGCCCTCCGAAATGACTTCGGAAATCGGCAGGCCGTAGCCCCGATAGCCCATGGCGATCTTGGCAACGAGACGCAGGTGGCTTGTCACCAGCCGGTGTGCGGCATCACGGTCGCCGTGTTCGCGCCAGCGCTTGGCGAGCATGTATTCTTCTTGCGGTTCCAGCATGGGAAACCGCCGGATTTCGTCCAGATACCGGGACAGCCCCGATTCGGCCGAAATGATGGGTAGGGTAGCGGATTGGGCCATGATAGCGCCCTCCTCGGTTTGTGCCCCCGAAACCGGCGGGCAAGGACTCCAGCCGCTCTTCGAGCCGGACGGAGCCGGATCAGTGTTACCCCGGCGGCGCCGGGCATTGGTCGTGATCGCGAACCACGATCTCCACCATACCATACACGCCGGGGCCGATTGGAAACAGCGTCTCGGCGTCACTTCACCGTGACGGTAACGTGACCAAAACCCGTTGAACCGCTGCAACTCATTGGAAATAATGAAGTATTATCATGGTGCAGTGCACGATTTGCCTTATTTCACCGGCCTGCGGCGATTTATCCGGTACCCAGCGATGTACGAAGCCGCGCGAGGTTCGGCGGCAATTCGGACCGAAACACCATTTCCTTGCCGCTCACCGGATGTTCCAAGCCTAATAAATAGGCATGAAGGGCCTGTCCGGAAAGGGCCTCCACCGCTTCCCGGGCGGCTGGTGGTAGCAGGGCGACCTTGGTCTTGAAGCCTGGACCATAGGTGTCGTCGCCGAGCAAGGGATGGCCCGCGGCGGCGAGATGGACGCGAATCTGATGGGTGCGCCCGGTCAGCAGCCGGCATTCGATGAGGCTCGCGACCTCCGCGCTGCCCCCCGGCTTCTTGCCGCTCTCCCGCACCGCCGGCACCCGGTAGCGCTCCTGCACCTCCCACAGCGTCACCGCTTCCCGGCCGCCCTCGCGCACCGCCATCCGGTCGCGCGCCTGCGGGTGGCGATCGATCGGTTTATCGATCACTCCCTTGGGCCGGTCCGGCGCTCCCCAAACGAACGCCAGATAAGCCCGCTGCAGCGGCCCGGTGCGGCCGTGGTCGGCGAACTGCGCCGCCAACCCGCGGTGCGCGCGGTCGTTCTTGGCGACCACCATCACGCCGGTGGTCTCCTTGTCGAGGCGGTGCACGATGCCGGGCCGGCGCACGCCGCCGATCCCGGAGAGACTGTCCCCGCAATGGGCGATCAGGGCATTGACCAGCGTGCCGGTCGGGTTGCCGGCTGCAGGGTGTACCACCAGCCCGCGCGGCTTGTCGATCACCACGATGTCGTCGTCCTCGTAAATGATCGTCAGCGGGATGCGTTCGGGGGAGGGGACCGCGGGCTCCGCTTCCGGCACCGCGACGGTGATGCGATCACCCGCATTGACGCGGTGGCTCGGATCGCGGATGGTAAAACCCTCGATCGCGACCTGTCCGGCAAGAATCAGAGCCTTAAGGCGCGAGCGCGACAGTTCGCTCACGTGCGCGGCAAGCACGCGATCGAGCCGCTCGTGCGCGTCTTCCGCCGCCACGACGGTGCATGCCAGCCCAGGCGTCGCCGCCTCCGCGGCGTCCGCGTCGGGCATCTCCGCGTCCGAGCATCTCCTTGATCGGCGGTTCCACGAAACCAACTTCCTCCTTGGCCCAGATTTGCGTTCATGAGCAACATTGATACTACCGACGATCAACCTTTGAGCCCCGCGCAGGCGCGCATCGTATCGCGGGTGCGCTGGCTGATGCTTATTTCGGGGCTCGCGACCGTGCTCGGCATCGCGGTCGTCATCACGGTGATCGGCTATCGGCTTTTTCACGCCGGCGGAAGCGCGGCGCCAGCCGACATGGCCGATACCATCGTACGCCTGCCCGCGGGTGCGCGCATCGTTTCCACCGCGGTTGCGGCGGACCAGATCGTGATCACCATCGATATAGGTGGCGCGATGGAAATTCGCACCTTCGACGCCAAAACCCTTAAGGCCACGGGCCGGCTGCGCATCGCGGTCGAGCCGTAAGGCGCGCGCCGCAGGCTGTTTTCGTGCACCGTGTCGTCACCCGTCGCCCCGGTTGCTGAATTTCGCCTGCGCGGTCGGCGGGAAATCCGGTTGACAGATGGCGGAAGGCGGGCGTCATGCGATGCGTTCCCGCCCGACGGCATGCAGGAAGCACGATGGCTGATCTCGGACTAGATTTGGCGCTGCTCCCCCGGTTGGCGCTCGCGCTCGCCTTCGGCTACGCGCTCGGATCGATTCCGTTCGGCCTGCTGCTCACGCGGTTCGCCGGCCTGCGCGACATCCGGGAAATCGGCTCGGGCAATATCGGCGCCACCAACGTGCTGCGCACCGGGCGGCGCGATCTCGCGGTGGCGACGCTCGTCTGCGATGCCCTCAAGGGCACGGTCGCGGTGCTGGCCGCCGCCCATTACGGCGGGCCGGATGCGGCCGTTTTGGCCGGTCTAGGGGCGTTTCTCGGCCACCTGTTTCCGCTGTGGCTGCAGTTCAAGGGCGGCAAGGGCGTCGCCACCTTCATCGGCCTGCTGATCGCCTTCGCGTGGCCGGTCGCGCTCGGCTTCTGCGCCATCTGGCTCGCGGTCGCCGCCGTCTCGCGCTATTCCTCGCTCTCCGCCCTGATGGCGAGCGCCGCCACGCCCGTAATGCTGCGGGCTTCGGGCCAACCGCGCGAAGCGGCGTTATTCGCGCTCCTCGCCGCGCTGCTGTGGGTGATGCATCGCGGCAATATCCGGCGGCTCATGGCCGGCACCGAGGGCAGGATCGGGGCCAAGGCGCAGCCGTAGTCCGGATGAGACGATCGCAGTTGGCGCTAGAGTCCGCTGAGGTCGGCGCAATCAGGCTGCGGCTCGCTTCGGCGCGCGGGTGGATTTCGGCGGCGGCAGCAGCAGGTCGGCGGGAACGTGAAAGCGTGCGCGCAGCCGCTGGAGCATCGCCATGCTGAGGCCCTTCTTGCCGGAAAGCACCTCGCTGACACGGCCCGGCGTGCCGAGGATCGGCACCAAATCGGCGCGGCTGAGGCCGTGCTGGTCCATCAGGTGACGGATCAGGTCGGCGACGCCGGGCGGGCGGCGCGGCCAACGGCTTTCCTCATGGGCGGCGATAAGAAGCGCCTGCGCGCGGAGCCGGGCCATGTCGGCCGGGTCGTCCGATCCCCACAGCCGATCAATCAGCGCGCGGGCACGCGCAAGCTCCGCATCGCTGTCGATCAAGACCAGGGTTGCGTCCATTACGCGGTCTCCGCATCGATTTGGTCATATTCGGCATGGCTGCCGAAGAACCGGATCACCACGATCCCGGCCCGATATTGGACGGAGGCGATCAACCGATAGTCGTTTCCCTTGATATTGAAAACAACTCTACCGGCCTTAAGGATGCTCGCTTTTGGATATGATATTTTCACATCTTCCGGGTGGCGCCACTCGGAGCGTCCCGCAATCGCAAGCCAAAGCTCCATACTGTGATCGCACCGCCTTGATCGCCCGATAGCCGGTGTGACCGACAAGGTATTTCTCAACGATCTCCGTGCCAATCACGATCATTGGAGAAAATTGCCACGGATTTCCAAAGATTGGAAGTCTCGACGGCCGTCCCCGGATCGCGCGCCCACGAGGGCTCGCTGTAGTCCGTACGCCGTAGCGGGACTACCGCTTCGCGGTCTCGGAATCCGGTCTAACGCCACACCCGCGTAACATGCCCCATTTTGCGGCCCGCCCGCACGGCCTGTTTTCCGTAGAGATGCACGCAGCCACCGGGCACCTCGAGCCAACGCCGATAATCGGCGACCTCTTCGCCGATCAGGTTGACCATCTCGGCGCGCCCATGGCGCAGCGGCACCGCCAGCGGCCAGCCCGCCACCGCGCGGATGTGCTGCTCGAATTGCGATACCGAACAGCCGTCGAGCGTCCAGTGCCCGGAATTATGCACGCGGGGCGCGATTTCGTTGACCATGATGTGGTGGACGATGTCTTGGCCGGAGCCGGTCGCGACCACGAACATCTCGACCGCGAGCACGCCGACATAATCGAACGCCTCGGCGATGCGGCGCGCGATCCGTTCCGCCTCGGCGGCGGCGGCGGGCGTGATCTCGGCGGGCACCCGCGAGACTTTCAGAATATGGTCGCGATGCTGGTTTTCGGTCACGTCGAAGCAGGCGATGCGGCCATCGCGGCCGCGCGCCGCGACGACGGAGATTTCCCGCTCAAATCCCACGAAGGCCTCGACGATAGCGGGCTGGGCGCCCACCGCCGCCCACGCCGCCGCAACGTCGCCGCCGGGCCGCAGCATCGCCTGGCCTTTGCCGTCATAGCCGAAACGCCGCGTCTTGAGCACAGCCGGCAGGCCGACGGCGGACAGCGCAGCGGCGATTTCGCTTGCAGAAGCCGCGGCCCCGTAAGGTGCGGTCGCGATACCTAACGAGGTAACGAAATTCTTTTCGGCGAAGCGGTCCTGCGTAACGGCGAGCACCCTTGGGTCCGGCAGCACCGGTTTGCGAGCGGCCAAAAATGCCGCGGTTTCGGCCGGAACGTTTTCGAACTCGTAGGTGATGACATCGACATCGTCGGCGAAACGATCGAGCGCGGATTTATCGCCATAATCGGCCTCGGTGACCCGGCGCACCACGTCGAAGGCCGGGGAAGCGGGGTCGGGGCAGAACACGTGGCACTTGAAGCCGAGCCGCGCCGCCGCCAACGCAAGCATGCGGCCGAGTTGGCCGCCGCCGAGGATCCCGATGGTGGCGTCAGGGCCCAGCGGCGCGGGAGCCGAAGCGGTCACGTCGCGGCCTCGTCTGCCGGAGCCTCGGCGACCGCGTCGGTCTGGCGCCGCCGCCACGCTTCCAGCCGCGCGGCGAGCGCGTCGTCGGCGAGCGCCAATACGCTCGCGGCCAGCAAGGCGGCGTTGATGGCACCGGCGCGGCCGATGGCCAGCGTGCCGACCGGCACACCGGGCGGCATCTGGACGATCGAATAGAGCGAAATCGAGACCCGATAGCGCTTTCGAATTCGACCGGGACACCGAATACCGGCAGCGTGGTCAGCGCCGCCGTCATGCCGGGCAGGTGCGCGGCACCGCCGGCGCCTGCGATGATGACCCGGAAACCCGCGCCCCTGGCGCCCTTGGCAAACGCGTAGAGCCGCTCGGGCGTGCGGTGCGCCGACACGATGCGCACCTCGTGCCCGACCTCCAGCGCTTCGAGCGTTAGGGCGGCATGTTTCATGGTGTCCCAATCGGACTGACTGCCCATGATGATGGCAACGGATTTGACGGCCACGTGATCATCCTTCGGGTGGCGCTATGCGACTGGAGGGTTTTCGGGGGTATGGGGAATCGCCGCGGCGTCGCTCGCTCGAAGCGGACCGTTTCGCCATGCCGCTAGGCGATGATGTCCGGCGTCAAAATATCTTCGATGAAGCCGATGCGGTCACGTAATACCAGTTTGCGTTTCTTCAACCGCTGGACTTGGACGCTGTCCGACCCCGGGACCATCTGCAGCGCTTCGATGGCGGCATCAAGGTCGCGATGCTCCTGCCGTAGCCGCTCAAGCTGGGACCTTAGCTCGATTTCCTCTTCCTCGGTCATCACCGTCGTCAATTCTACCATCTGCTTCCACGTTACTATCGTCTGGAGCACAAGATGCGGTCTGCGCTTGCAACATAGCACGGTTGAGTGCGCGATGCTTCTACAAGGTTAACAGTTTGGCTATGTACAAGGGCGCTTTCTGACCAGCCTTCCGAGCCTCGGCCTAAAATTGTTGCGCTGCACAACAAATATCGCATCGACTTTGTGTCAGCCTCATGTCACACTTTTGCGGTCAGCAGACAAACTGACGCAAGGAGACATATGATGGCGACATCGGCGCACCTCGCTGAACTCGAACAACGGCATCGGATGCTTGAAGACGAGATCAATGATGCCCTTCAGCATCCTTCGACGGAAGATATCAAGGTGACGGAGTTGAAGCGTCGTAAGTTGCAGCTGAAAGATCAGATCGCGCGCATCTGCCACAACGCGAGCGTGCATTGATCCGATCGAGACCTTGGCTCGATGGTAACCGCCGCCGGCTCCGCGTGTGAAGCCGGCGGTTGTTTTTTTGCTACAAGGTACCAAAGCATCGCCGGGAGCACACCGTGAGGCTTGGGATCGTCTTGGCAGCCGCCGTGCTGGCGGCCGTTGCGGCCGGCGGCAGCGCCGGGGCACAATCCTATCCGTCCCGCCCTGTCACGTTGATCGTACCATTTCCGCCGGGAGGCGGCGTCGATGCGGTGGCCCGCATCGTGGCGGAAAAGCTCAGCTCCGGTCTCGGCCAGCAGGTGATCATCGATAACCGGGGCGGCGTTGCCGGTATCATCGGCATGCGCGTGGCCGCCAAGGCGGCGCCCGACGGCTACACGATCGTGATGTCCCATACCGGAATTACGGCGATCAACCCTACGCTCTATGCGCGCCCGGGATACGATCCCCGCCGGGACTTTACGCCCATCGGGCTGATCGCCACCACGCCGATCGTGCTGATGACCAATACCAGCGTGCCGATTCGGACTGTGACGGACCTTATCGCCATGGCAAAGCGCGAGCCGGGCGGGCTGAATGTCGGCACGCCGCCACCGGGCACCGGTTCCTATCTGGCAGCCGAACTCTTCAAGACCGTGGCGGGAATCGATTTTACGATCGTGACTTATAAGGGCACCGGCCCGCTCACCAACGATCTCCTGGGCGGGCACATCCCCATCGCTTTCAACGTGCTTGCGCCCGCGATGGGCAATCTCCAGGCCGGGACGCTGCGGGCGATCGCGACCGCGGGTCCCACTCGCCTGAGCCTGATGCCGGAATTGCCGACGATCGCGGAATCCGGCCTGCCGGGGTTCGAAGCCGTGCTGCATTACGGCCTGATGGCCCCGGCCGGCACGCCTCCCGACATCATCGCGCGGCTCAATCGCGACCTGCGCGCCGCCGTGAACGATCCCGCCGTGAAGGCACGAATTGCGGCCGATGGCGGCGACCCACTGCCGTCAACGCCCGCCGAATACGCCGCCGATATCGCCAAGGAGGAGCCGAAATGGTCGGCGCTGATCAAGCGGCTCGGGCTCCGGGTCGAGTGAGCGTGCCGGGGGCGTCCGCGCCGGCGGGCCTGTGTGCACGACGGAGCAAAGACCGCGATCGCAGGAGGCCAGCATGCGCCGAATTCTGACCGGCATTCTATCGTCGATTTTCTTGGCGATTTTGCTACCCGCGGCGTTGGCCGAGGATTATCCAACCCGCGCAGTCACGCTGGTGGTGCCGTTCCCGGCCGGCGGCGGCGTCGATACCGTTGCCCGCATCGTCGGCGAAAAACTCGCCACCGCGCTCAAGCAGCATATCCTCATCGACAACCGGGCGAGCGGTGGCGCCATCGTGGGAACCCGCATGGTCGCCCGCGCCGTGCCGGACGGTTATACCCTTCTGCTGGGCCATACCGGTACGATCTCGATCAACCCCAGCCTCTACGTCAATGCCGGCTACGATCCGCGCACCGATTTTGCGCCCGTCGGCCTCATCGCCACCATTCCGATCGTGCTGACGGTGCACCCTTCGGTACCGGCGGGGACGGTCGCCGAACTCATCGCGCTGGCGCGGCGCGAACCCGGAAAACTGGCCATCGGCACGTCGGTCGTGGGTTCGGGCGGCTATATGGCGGCGGAATTGTTCAAGGAGGCGGCACAAGTCAACATGATCGTGGTGCCCTATAAGGGCACGGGACCGCTGGCGAATGACTCAGTCGGCGGCCATGTCCCGGTGTCGTTCAACACGCTCGCCCCGGTGCTGACCAATATCCAGGCCGGCCGTCTGCGGGCGCTGGGCGTGGCGAGCCCCATACGCTCGACGCTGCTGCCGCAGGTGCCGACGGTCGCGGAATCCGGCCTGCCGGGTTTCGAGGCCATGCTGCGCTACGGCCTGCTGGCGCCCGCCGGAACCCCGAAGGACATCATTGCGCGCCTCAACCGGGAAATTCGCACGGCAGTAGCGATGGAGGACGTGAAGGCCCGCATCGCCGCGGACGGCGGCGACGTATTGACCTCGACGCCTGAGGAATATCGCGCCGATATCGACCGCGAAACCCGCCAATGGGGGGTATTGGTGCGCAAGCTCGGGTTGCGGGTGGAGTAACGGGACCCGCTTACGTTCATCGGCCGCGCGTGGAGCCCTGCCGATCCGATTCCGTTCCTCAGGCGCCTCCGCTCGATTGGATTGTGGCTCCTCGCCGCCTGCCCGTTGCGCATCGGCGCGTCGTGGCGCTGCGCCGTCCGCTCCTTGACGATGCGGGGGCCACGATCGGTGGTCGTCCGTCGACGACCCCGCCATCCGCAATGCGAACACGGGAATAGGGGAACAGGGGGAAAGTGGTGGCCGCCCCGTTCGTCATCGCCGGGCTTGTCCTGGCTTGTCCCGGCGATCGCGTTTGGAAGCACGCGGTGCGCCGATCGTCGTGATGGCCGGGACAAGCGCAGCCATCACCCGTGGCAGGCCGGCGTGATCAACCGAACTTGTTCGACCGCGGAAATCCCTTCGGGGCGATGCGGCCGGCGTCGGCGCGGCTGCCGCGCCAGTCGGCCAGCTCCTTCATCGATAGCGTGAACACCCGGCCGGCCGAATCGGTCCAGGTCAAGCCGTCGGCGGCGCGGAAGGTTTTTACGTCGGACAAGGCGCCGTCGCTGTAGCGCTGCAGCCGTACGCCGCGACCGCGTGCCATTTCCGGGACCTGGTCGAGCCCGAACGCCAGCAGCTTGCGGTTTTCGCCGATCGTCGCGACCATATCGCCGTCCACCACGCAGACCGCGCAGGCTTCGTCCGGCATATCGACGTTGAGCACCTGCTTGCCCTTGCGGGTGTTGGCGATGCACTCGTCTTCCGCCACCACGAAGCCGCGGCCTTCGCGGCTTGCGACAAGGAACTTGCGGCCGCCGACGGCGGGGAACACCGTCACCAGATCGGCCTCCTGCTCGAGGTCGATGAACAGCCGCACCGGCTCGCCATGGCCGCGCCCGCCCGGCAGCTTGCCGGCCTCGAGGGTATAGAAGCGGCCGTTGGTCGCCAGCACCAGGCATTTCGACGTGGTCTCCGCCGCAAATGCGAAACGCAAGGCGTCATCGGTCTTGAAGGCAATGCCGGAAAGATCGGTGACGTTGCCCTTCAGCGCCCGGATCCAGCCCTTCTGCGACACCACCACGGTGATCGGCTCGCGGATCACCATGGCCTCCTCAATGGCCGCCTCGTCGTGCTGCGGCGCCTGCGAGAAGGTGCTGCGGCGCTTGCCGAGCGGCGTCGTGGGCCCGAAAGTCTTGCGCACCGCCTTGATTTCGTCCGCGATGGTTTTCCACTGACCGGTCTCGGACGCCAGCAGCACCTGCAGCTTTTCGCGCTCGGCGCGCAGGTCACGGTCCTCGGTGCGGATTTCCATTTCCTCGAGCCGGCGCAGATTGCGCAGCCGCATGTTGAGAATGGCGTCGGCCTGCACGTCGCTGAGGGTAAACTCCGTCATCAGCATCGGCTTGGGCTCGTCCTCGGTGCGGATGATGGCGATCACGCGGTCGAGGTTGAGATAGGCGACCAAAAAGCCGCCGAGCATTTCGAGCCGGTTCTCGATCTTGCCGAGCCGGTGGCGCGAGCGGCGCAGCAGCACGTCGCGGCGATGCTCGAGCCATTCTCGCAGCGCCTCGGCAAGGCCCAGCACTTTTGGGACCTTGCCCTTCACCAGCACGTTCATGTTGAGCGGAATGCGGTTTTCAAGCTCGGTGAGCTTGAACAGCGATTCCATCATCAGTTCGGCATCGACGGTGCGGGCACGCGGCTCGATGACGAGGCGGATGTCCTCGGCCGACTCGTCGCGCACGTCGCCGACCAGCGGCAGCTTTTTGTCGTTGAACAGTTCTGCCAGTTTTTCCACCAGCCGGGATTTCTGCACCAGCCACGGAATCTCGGTGATCACCACCTGCCAGGTGCCGCGCCCGCCGTCCTCCTTGTGCCAGCGCGCCCGCACCCGGAAACCGCCGCGGCCGGTGTCATAAGCCTCCGCGATGGCGGCGGGGTCTTCGACGATCACGCCGCCGGTCGGAAAATCCGGTCCGGGGACGAATTTCAAGAGATTGGCGCTCGTGGCCGCCGGATGGGCGATGAGATGCAGCGCGGCGTCGCACAGCTCCGCGGCATTGTGCGGCGGAATCGAGGTCGCCATGCCGACCGCGATGCCCTGGGAGCCGTTGGCGAGCAGGTTCGGGAACGCGCCGGGCAGCACCACCGGCTCTTCTTCCGAGCCGTCATAGGTGGCGCGGAAATCGACCGCATCCTCGTCGATGCCGTCGAGGAGCAGGCGCGCCACCTCGGTGAGCCGCGCCTCGGTGTAGCGCATGGCGGCCGGGTTATCGCCGTCGATATTGCCGAAATTGCCCTGGCCGTCGATCAGCGGATAGCGCTGGGCGAAGTCCTGGGCGAGCCGCACCAGCGCGTCGTAGACCGCCTGGTCGCCGTGCGGGTGGAACTTGCCGATCACGTCGCCGACGACGCGGGCGCATTTCTTGAACGCGGCGCCGGGGTCGAGCCGCAGCTGCCGCATCGCGAACAACAGCCGCCGGTGCACCGGCTTGAGGCCGTCGCGCGCATCCGGCAGCGCCCGGTTCATGATGGTGGAGAGCGCATAGGCGAGATAGCGCTCCTCCAGCGCCTCGCGCAGGGCGATGTGCTGGACGTCGGACGGATCGGGAATCGAGCGTGGTGGCCATGGCGGGTTCGTTAGCGGATGCCGCGGGGCGGGACAATGTTTGTCGTGCCGGTGAGCACCGCGACGGGCGCGACCGCCCTATGCGATAAGCAGGGGTCCGTAGGATGGGTTGAGCGCGCAGCGAAACCCATTGTCGGCCGCCGATGGGTTTCGCTGCGCTCACCCATCCTACGGCTGCTGCGGGTGCGGCGAGTTCGCGTTCGCGCGGCGGCGTCACCAGTGACGCAAATTCAGACTTCAGCAGGCACGCGTTGCGGCTGCACCACGGTCACGATCGCCCCGGTTGCATCGGCGAGGAATTCCGGGTCATGCCTTAGTTCCTCGTAGCTTCGCGGAACCGGAATCGCATCGCCGTCGTCGCGCATCAATGCCAGATGACCACCGAGTGCCTCGGCAGCGCCGGCGATTGCCTCCTCCAAGGTGTCCGCTGCGGAAATGCAGCCGGGCACATCGGGAAAGCTCACGCCGTAGGTCGTGCCTTCGTCCTTGTGTACGAGTGCGATATAGCCCACCATGGTTTCACCGTTTTGGTTCCAAACCAGCCTGCCGGTAGATTGATCTCAGCGTCTTCGGATGCAAGTCCTTGCGCGGATGCGGCACCGTAACTTTGCCCGGCTTGGTCGGATGCTTGAAATGATGATGGTTTCCGCTTGCATTGACGAAATACCAGCCATCCGCCTCACGTTCACCAATGATCGCACACGAGTCCTTGCCCACGAAACGTCCCCAACGCAATGAGGAAAGTCGCGCATCCGCCAGATCAATTCACCAGCGGACGGCGACACCATCCGGCTGCTCACGAATTAGGACATCGGCGCGCTATCAATCCATCATTTGGCGACCAATCGTATTCAGGTCGATCGCCAGTTCGGATATGAGCATCGGAACCAAAACTGTGTCGGCAGAAAACTCGTCGGAATCGATGTAGCCCTGCGCGGAGGGCTGCCGAAATATTGTCGTGTGCAACGTCACGGCATTGATGACCCAATATTCCGGAACGCCGCTTGCCGCATAGAGCGACGACTTGGTATTGAGATCGTAGGCGAGACTGGTTTCGGCAATCTCGACGACCAACAGCGCCTCGGGCCCGCGGATATCGTAGGTTGCCTTCGATCGGGGGTGAACGAGAATATCCGGATTGAGAAACGTGTCCGCATCGAGATTGAATTGCGGCTCCGCTGCAACCATGGCGGTTTCGGGCGCCATCCGGGTCCACCGATAGGACAGTTCCAGGCGGATCATTTCGTGGCGGCGGCCCTTCGGCGACATCGGCACCATTTCTCCGCCCAGCAACTCGAACCGGTCGCCGTCCGCAAACAGCCCGGCGGCGGCGACACGCTCAATGTCCGCCAGGGTCCAGTGCCAGCGCGGCAGTCCTTCCGCCGCCTGCGTGCCTGGCCAAGCTTTGGAGCCTGCGATTCTCTGGTTCATCCCATCAGCGTAGCTGATTCGCGGATGAGCGCAACGTTGCCGGCGTGATCTCGCGTGCTCCAGGTCGCCGCCGCTCGCTTGCGCAATCGCGCCGTCGCCCTCGCCGTGCCGCCCGCGCCCGGTTGATGATGGTGGAGAGCGCGTCGGCGAGGTAGCGCTCCTCCAGCGCATCGCGCAGCGATCTCCTGGACGTCGGACGGGTCGGGGATCAGCGTGGTTGCCATGGCGGCTCGTTAACCGATGCTGCGGCGCGGGACAACGTTGTCGTCGGCAGAACCACTGTGACCGGCGCGGCCGCTAACTCATCGCATCGAGATCCGCGTCGCTCAGATGCCCAGGCACGATGGCGATCGGAATCGGGAAGCTGCCGGCGGTGCGGCCGAGATGGGTGACCAGCGGCCCGGGCCCCTCGCTGTCGACCCCGGCGGCCAGCACCAGGACGGCAATGTCCTCGTCTTCCTCGATCAGCTTCAGGATCGCCTCGGCCGGCGCGCCTTCGCGAATCACGCTCTCCGGCGTGATGCCCGCGATGCCGTTGCAGCGCGCCGCGAACTTCGCCAGCATGGCGGCGGCTTCTTCATGGGCCTCGGCGCGCATGATGTCGGCGACGCCCAGCCACTGCTGTCCGTGATCGTCGGTTTCGATAACCCGGAGCATGACTACGCTCACCCCCACCCGGGCGGCGCGGCGGCTGGCGTAATAGACCGCGCGGTCGCATTCCGGCGTGTCGTCGATGACCACCAGGAATTTGGCCCTGTGCCCGGCCTCATAGCTGCGGCGTTGGGGGATCATCGTACCAGGCTCATTGGGCTGCCGGAGCGACGAGGGGCTCCTGTCCGGGCATTGCTTTTATCTCGATCAAAGTGAACTTTTCTCGTGCCGTAATACCGTTACGCAGAACACGCTTGACGTGCAGGCGCGCGATAGCATCGACGTTCACCAGCTTGCGGTTGAGGAGGCTTAATTCATCGTCCTTTAGCTGCTTCGACACTGTCCCGCGTAAGATACCGCTGCCATCCGCGGAGCGAAATTCGAACTGGCGAGCATTTGGTAAAATGCCGGCGAGTTCCCCGCGGACCTCTCGTTCTTCTTCTACAACGTTTGTCGAGACCGCCCGCTCGGCCGCGCGCGCAACCGCATTTGAATCAAAGCTGCGGTCGATATCACCGGCGACAACCCGCAAGGTTGCTCCATTCTGCTGCATGAGACCGAACAGTTCCCGCGCCGTCCCCAACACCCGGTCGTCGATCGACTCAACCGCCGTTTGAAATTGCTCTTCATCGTCTTTTCCGAAGGCATCAAGGAGGCCGGTGGCGCCATCGACAGCGGCTTTCAGCGGAGTCTCCAACATGGTCTGCTGGGGTTGCATCTCCTCGAGGAGGAAGCCAAATGATCCTTTTACGATATTGGTAACATGCAGCGTAGAAGCGTTCTTGTTGGGAACGACACCGCGCAGTCCCAGGCTGCCGCTCTCGTGGGCTAGCATCTTCGCTACCAAGTCTTGGAACTTCGTGAGCGCCGCGCCGCCGAATTCACTCTCGATTCCCAGCGAGCCCAATACCGGACGGCCACCAAAGAATAGCGCTGCACTCGCCGTCGTTTCGTCCGGCAGTGCATCGAGTTGAGCGGCGGCCAATCTCAACTCATGCAACCGCAATTCGAGGCCGAAACGTGCCATCACATCGTCAGCGTCAAGTTGCTCCAGCAAGGACGCTACCGCAGCGATATCGGCGTAAACGAAGTCTCGTTCCAACCTGCGAAGGCGGCTCATATCGTCTCTCCTGCCGGTGCTTCCGGCTCGGGGCCGAGCCTTGATCGTGCAAGCAGGTCACCAGGTTCGTCCTCAAAACGGACTTCGAGCATCCCTTTCCATAGCCCGTCGCCTCGGCGGTGTGAAAACAGACCAAGATAATATCTGGTCAGATTGAGAACCGTTTCAATCGCACTGTCGAGATCGACTGGGAAGCTATCGAGATGGTAGGCTAATTTCACCTGCCCACGATCAAACAGACCGAAGTTCTCGCGGAAGTGTCTTGCGAAGGCATCCGTATCACGAAGCCCGTGTGGGCGATAGAGGAAGCTCACGATATCAAGATCTTTTGGCTCCCTGCTTTCGACGAAGCTGCCATCGAGCCATTGAAAGCCGCGACCGAAGCCGGCGGCACGGAGGGCAGAGCGATGATGCAGCCACCCGCGAAGGATCGCCTTGCGCCGTTCTGTCGTGCCCAGTTTCTCCGCCACCTCCAAGGCTGAAACCCGATACGGTGTCATATGGCTCGGATGGCCACCAGGACCATCGGGACCGACGTAGGGCGGCAAAACTCCATCAATGGTGAAAGCAGGTATAGGCATTTAAATACCTAATTACCGTCGCACTGACCCGCTCACCGGCGGATCAGGCCGACGATATCCTTGACGGATTTCATGGTTTCGGCGGCGATCGCCTGCGCCCGCACGCTGCCGTCGGCCAGCACCGCATCGATATAGGCCATGTCGGCGACCAGGCGCTTCATCTCGGCGCCGATCGGCCCGAGTTTCGCAACCGCGAGGTCGGCCAGCGCCGGTTTGAACGTGGACCATTGCGCGCCGCCATACTGGCTGAGCACCGCGCTCTTGGTGGTTTCCGCCAGTGCCGCATAGATGCCGACGAGATTGTCGGCCTCCGGGCGCGGCTCAAGACCCTTTTCCTCCGACGGCAGCGCATCCGGATCGGTTCTGGCCCGGCGGATCTTTTTCGCGATAGCATCGGCGTCGTCCGTCAGATTGATGCGCGATTCGTCGGACGGGTCCGATTTCGACATTTTTTTGCTGCCGTCGCGCAGCGACATCACGCGCGTCGCCGGTCCCTGGATCAGCGGCTCAGGCGCCGGGAAAAAGGCGTTGCCGAACCCGGCTGCCGTGATTTGGGCGGCGAAATCATTGTTGAATTTCTGCGCAATGTCGCGGGTGAGTTCGACGTGCTGCTTCTGGTCGTCGCCGACCGGAACATGGGTGGCGCGGTAGACCAGAATATCGGACGCCATCAGGATCGGATAGTCATACAGCCCGATCGAGGCGTTCTCGCGGTCCTTGCCGCTCTTCTCCTTGAACTGGGTCATGCGGTTGAGCCAGCCGAGCCGGGCCACGCAATTGAACACCCAGGCGAGTTCCGCATGCTCGGCCACCTGGCTTTGGTTGAACACGATATGCTGTTTCGGGTCGATCCCGCAGGCGATGTAGGCGGCCGTCACCTCGCGGATGTTGCGGCGCAGCTCCGCCGGATCCTGCCAGACCGTAATGGCATGGAGATCGACCACGCAATAGATGCAGGCAAAGCGCTGCTGCAGCGCGACGAACCGCGCGATCGCCCCAAGATAGTTGCCGAGATGCAGGTTGCCGGTCGGCTGGACCCCGGAAAATACCAACTCCTTGAACGCCATCGCGTGCGGCTCCCTCGCTTGCACGCGGTGCATGCCATGGCGCGGCGGCGGCACGCAAGAGGCGATGCGCGTCCCCTCTCCCCATGGCGTTCTTCACGCCATGGGGGAGAGAGGTTAGGGTGAGGGGCAGGAGCGCGTGAGGGTCTTGGGCGCCGTTGCGCTGCCCGCCACCGTGGAAAAAGATAGGTCGTACCGTCTGTGCGAGCACCTGCCCCTCACCCCGACCCTCTCCCCATCGTGAAGAACGATGGGGAGAGGGGGCGCGCGTCGCTCTGTACGGAGCGATTTCTTCACGAGCTGGTTCGCCTGAGATCACAGCGTTTGCCGCACTTGTTTTTCGCCGTCGCCTAAAAGCGCTTGGCCACAGCCGCCACGAGACCGCGCGCAGAGGCGACGCCGAAGGCCTCGAGGCATAGCATATCCGTGCCGAGCCCCAACGCTACCAGGAGACCGAGCTTGGTCATGCGGGCGACGAGCGTGCCGGGTTCGCCGAGCCATGCCGCAAGGGCCGCGTCGCCGCCCGCGATTATGCCTCCCATGACGATGGCCGCCAGAACGATCCGCCACAACCGCCGCCGCGCCGTCGCGTCGATTTGCAGCCAGCCGCGGCGCCATAGGATGATGCCCAGCAGCGACGCTCCGACCCATCCCGACAGCGCGATCGCGGCCGCGATCCCCACATGGCCGTAATGCGGGAACAGGATCATCGCTCCGGTCCAGCCATCGCCAAGCCACAGAGCGCCGCCATCATCGGGGTGCGGGTGTCTTCGTGGGCGAACGAAACGGCGCCAAACACTTTTTCGAGCGCGTGGCCGGGCAGCCCGGCGGACATCGCCGCCAGGGCGGCGGCTACCATGGCGGTGTCGTGCGGCCCAAACGCGCCGCGCTGGAATAGCGCTCCCGCGATATCGGGTGCCAGCACCGCGAAGGCGATCGCGGACGGCAGCGCCAGGCCGAGCGCGATCTCGATCGCTTGCGCCTGCGCGGCGCCGGCTGCCGTGCGGGTGCGCAGGCTTGCGGCGATCGCCGGCCCCAGCACCGCCGCGATGGCGATGGAGATGACCCCGAGCGGCAGCTCATAAAGGCGGTTGGCGTAATAGAGCCATGACACTGCCGCCGGCGACGACGACGCCACCATGGCGCCGGCCATCAGTTTGAGCTGCGGAATGCCGCCCGCCACCACTCCGGGCCCCGCCTTGGCGAAGAACCGCCGCAACTGCGGCGTCAGGGCGATCGAGAAGCGGCGCGGCCCGGTGTCGCGCCGCAGCCATGCGGCGCCCACGCAGGCAAACTGCACCGCTCCGGCGAGCGCCACCGCGGCGGAGAGCAGCGCCGCCGCGCCGGGCGTCGCCTGCGCGTCCGCAAGGATCAATGCCAGCACGGCGCAGACCAGGACGGCGTTGAAGACCACGACCCCCGCCGCCGGCGGCCAGACCCGCCCTTCCGCATTGAGCGCGGAGGCCGCCACCGCGACCGCCCCCGACAACGCGATATAGGGCGCTGACAGGCGCATGAAAATCGACCGCGAACCGCAATCGCTCGTCGGCGGGGCCGAAGCCGGGCGCCAGCACATGAATGACCGCAGGCGCAAACAGCGCGGCAAGGATGGCAAGCGCACACAGCGCCACCGCCATCGTGCCCAGCACGTCCTCGCCGAAGCGCCGGACCGCGGCGTCTCCGCCTTCATGGCGAATGCGCAAGGCCATTGGCACATAGGCGGCATTGAGCGCGCCCTCCGCGAGCAGCCGCCGGAACAGGTTCGGCACCTGCAGCGCGGCGAAATACGCATCCGACAGTGCGCCGGCGCCCAGCACCGAAGCGATACCGGCATCGCGCACATAACCCAAGCAGGCGCGAGATCAGCGTCGCCGTCCCGACGGTCGTGACATCGCGCGCAAGGGACATATTTTGCCTTCCGGATCGGACTGGCGGTCTCTACCCGGAACCCACGCCGCCTGTCATCCGGACCGCGGGCAAACGCGCGGCGGCCGCAACGGCCTTAGATATCGCATGGGTACAGCGGCGCGCGCTGGTCCTGGCCGTACCGGCCGATGCGTCCGGTAGCACTCGATCAATCGGGCCGGCCATTTTTTGCGTCGGCAGTCGGAGAATGGAACGCTCAACAATTTGGGGACAAATATCGACGCGGCGCGCTGGAGAGCAAAGACTTCCCCGGCGCGCCGGACACGCCGCTCAGGCCCTCACGGCGTACACTTGACCGGTTCGCAGGCCTTGCCGACATGGCGGTGCCAGCGGACACTACCGCCCCATTCCGGGACCGGACCCTTGCGGCAAACCCGGTTGCACGCGTCAACCGGCTTGGTCAGACCGGAGGCATCGGCGGCGCTTTTTACGCCCTCTGCGGATACCGTGAGTGGCAATGCTTGCGCCCACCCGGTTACGAAACCAATCGCTATGGCACCGGCGGCGATGGTCAGCATCTTCAGCTTCATCTGGCGTTCCTTCCTGCTCGTTTGTGGAAAATGCGGGGTTATCGAAACATTGCATCGGCAGGCCGGCATTGATCCGGATCAAGGCCGGTCGCCGATGCCGTCTCGTGCGTCGATGTTTTTTTTCGGAATGGATGCGCCAAGATCTGGCGCATTCGTTCAGCGCCGCGCCGGCATCGCGGAGGGGCGCCCGGCTTTGCGGTTGTGTCGTCGCATCAATGATTTTAAAGTTGCGTCCGGTCGGTGCCGGGGCGGCAAATTGCGGGATGCTGCAAGCCGCGTCGTTCCTAAACGGCAATGATCCGAATTGCGTGGCCTGCGCCAAAAGCTACGCCGAAAAACGACGACGGGAGGAATGGATGATCCGCAACGCATCGAAGCTTGGCGTGGCCATCGCGAAGCCCGCGGCCTGCCTGACGGCGGTCGGGCTCGTTATGGCGATGACCGCCACCGCGCAGGCGCGCGTCACCCGCATCGTGATCGAGAAGAAAGCCTCGCCTGCTTTCGACGGCGCCAGCTTCGGCAATGCCGGCCAATACGAAACGCTCGCCGGCAAGGCTTTTGGCGAACTCGATCCCAACGACCGCCGCAACGCCGTCATTCAGGACATCCAGCTGGCACCGCGTAACGCGCGCGGCATGGTGGAATATACCGCCACGTTCCAGATCGTGAAGCCGGTGGACATGGCGAAATCGAGCCACCTGATGTGGCACGACGTACCGAACCGTGCCGGCCGGCTCACCATCGTGCCGATCGAACGCGCCAATGGCGACATCGGCCTCTCCAGCGGCTGGCAGGGCGACGCTTCGGGCGCCACCGCTCCGGGGGCGAACAATGACTACGTCGTCGTGCCGGTCGCCAAAAACCCGGACGGCTCGGCCATCACCGGCCGGGTCATGGCGCGGATCATGAATGCGGCGGGAAAAGACTCCCGGCCGATGATCATGCACAGCAATCCGATGCCCTACCGGCCGGCGAGCCTCGATACCAAGGACGCGAGCCTCACGACCCACGCCTCGGAGGGCATCGACGGCAGCATCGGGGCGACCGCCGAGATTGCGGCGGGCGATTGGGCCTTCGCCAAATGCAGCGCCGAAAACCCGTTCCCCGGCACGCCCGACCCGACCCAAATCTGCGTGAAGAACGGCTTCGATCCGAACCTGCTCTATCAGGTGGTGTTCACCGCCAAGGATCCGCTGGTGCTGGGCATCGGCTTTGCCGCCTTCCGCGACGTCGGCTCGTTCTTCCGCAACGCCACGCAAGACGATGCCGGCACGCCCAATCCGCTCGCCGGCGGGGTGTCGTGGGCGATCAGCCGCGGCGTGTCGCAGTCGGGCAATTTCGTGCGCGGCTTCCTGCATTTCGGCTTCAACGAGGACGAGGCCGGCCGGCAGGTCTATGACGGCGCCTGGCCGATCATCGCCGGCCGGCGCATTGCGCTGAACTACCGCTTCGCGGTACCGGACGGCGTGCTGAAGCTTTACGAGGCCGGCAGCGAAGGTCCGCAATGGTGGGCCGACGCCGCCGATCCGGTGCGCGGCTTGCCGCCCGGCGGCATCCTCGACCGCTGCAGCGCCACCCACACCTGCCCCAAAATCATCGAGCACTTTGGCGCCGCCGAAGTGTGGGGCCTGAAGCTGACGCCGGAGTGGGTCGGCTCGGCCGGCGATAAAGACCTGCCGCTGCCCGACAATGTGCGCCGCTATTACATCCCCAGCACGCAGCACGGCGGCGGCCGTGGCGGCTTCAGCACCGCGGCGACGGCGGCGCCGGCCTGCCCGACCGTCGGCTGGGGCACCGGCGCGTTGCCCGGCAATCCGATGCCGCACACCGAGACGGTGAATGCGATCCGGGCGCATTTCCGCAATTGGGTCATGAAGGATATCGCCCCGCCGCCGAGCCGCTATCCGACGCTGGCGGCCGGGATGCTGGTGGATGCCACCAGCGAGGCCATGGGCTTCCCGTCGCTGCCGGGCCTGCCGGAGCACGCGCCGAGCGGACTGATCAATCCCGGCCTCGATTACGATTTCGGCCCCGATTTCAATAATATCGACGGCACCGGCGTACAGACCGTGGTCCCGCCGCGCATCAAGCATGTCATCAATCTGAAAGTCCCCCGCGTCGATGCCGACGGCAACGAACTCGGCGGCGTTCCGGTGGTGTTGCGCGACGCCCCGTTGGGCACGTATCTCGGCTGGAACATTACCGCGGCGGGCTTCCACAAGGGCCAGATCTGCAACTATGCGGGCGGCATGATCCCGTTCGCCAAGACCAAGGCCGAGCGGCTCGCCGCCGCGGACCCGCGGCCTTCGCTGGAGGAGCGCTACGGCAACCACGCCGGCTATGTGGCGGCCGTGGACAAGGCGGCCCGCAATGCGGTGGCGTCCGGCTTCCTGCTGGAGACGGACGCCAAGCGGCTGGTGGCGGCGGCCGACGCGGGCGATGTGCTGAAATAGCCGAATAGGCGATCGGCGGTGGAAGCATGATGTCCCGGAGAGGCCCGCGCGTCGTCGGGTGATGCTATAGATGGCGCAGCGGCGGCGGCGCACCGGCCACGGCCGCCGCGGCAATCCGAATGGTGACCATGATCGCGATCACACTGACTCTCGCGTGTTTGATGGGTGCGTGCGGCGTCATCCTTGCCGCCGCGGCTGCTCACGCCGCGCCCGGCGCCGGGCTCGACAGCGCCGCCTATCTGCTGCTGTTCCACGGACTTGCGGTGCTGGCCGCCGCCGCGCTCATCGGCCAGGGGCTGTTATGGCGGCCGGCCGCGCTGATCGCGATGGCGGGATTCGTGCTCGGCGGCGCGCTGTTCGCCGGCGACGTATCGATGCGCACCTTCGCGGGCCACCGCCTGTTCCCCATGGCTGCCCCGACCGGCGGCACGCTGCTGATCGCCAGCTGGCTCGTGCTCGCCGCCGCGGCGCTATTTGTCGCGTTGCGGGCGCGCTGAGCAAAACCGCGGGTGAGCGGTCGGGCGCAGGTGGCGCAGGCCCATTGTCCGGGCGGTCTCGGCTGTTCGGCCGCGCCCTGTTGACACTATGGCGTGTGTGGCCGGACCGGCATTTCCGCCAAATGCCCACGCTTGATCCACACACATGCGCCGCGTTCTCCGGCCTGGACGCGGGAGCGCCGGTGCTTGGGAAGGCGCAACCAGGATTGTTCCGTGAAGACTTCGTCGCTCTCCGTGAAGCTTCCTCCCAGCACAAGGACTTCCGCGCCCCCGGCTTCGTCGAGAACGATAACGCTGCCCGGCGCCCACCGCTCCAGCCTTACATCCTCGCTTGCGTCATGGAACAGCGGCATGACCTCGACGCCTGGACATCGTGCGTCGGGGACGAATGCCATCTTGTTGGTATCGATCCGCACCTGCGTGCGGTCCGCCAAATCGAACTGCCAGAGCTTGACGAAGATGGTGCAGCCGGGCGCCGACCCTGGCGTGTGGCGCGACCCCGGCGGATTGCGGACATAGCTCCCGGCCGGGAAGTCGCCGGACTCGTCCTGAAAGACCCCGTCCAGGACCAGGAACTCTTCGCCGCCGGTGTGCACGTGCGGTGAGAAGTGGCTGTCGGGCGCGTAGCGCACGATCGTGGTCGCGCGGGCAATTTCATCGCCAAGCCGGTCGAGCATGCGACGCTCGACGCCCGGCATGGGCGAGGGTTGCCAAGGAATCTTGGCCGCATGCACCGCGATGCGCGCGTCAAAATTCGCATTCAGGTCCATGACCGTTGCCTTAGGTTCAAGCTTGCTCATACGATCCTCTCCGGTGCACCGCAATGGCGGTGCGTTCGGATGGCAACCGGCGAGCGCAGCCGCCGCTCGGAGCGAAGGACCCGTGCACGCCGTCGCCGATGGCCCGGCGTCCTCGCGAGCAGGAGATCCCGGCTACGGGAAGGAAAGTTTGGGAAGGAAAGATTGGACTGTGACCCGGCCCCGCGGGAAGCTATGCTCGCTTGCAAGCAAATTGGGGCAGGGAAGCCACATGAAGAGAACACTATTCACGCCGGTTTTGTTGGGAGCGGCGCTGGCGGCGGGTGCGGCATCTGCGCAGCCGGCGAAGACGCAGGACGTGAAGGTCTACGCGGCGGCGGTGGCGAAGACTCCCCTCACCGCCATCGCGGCGGAGTATGAAAACGCCACGGGAAACAAGGTAACCCTGGTTTTCGATACCGCCGGCGCCACCGCACAAAAGTTTCGCGCGGACCCCGAAGCAGCCCTGCTGATCACCACCTTGCCGCTGATCCGCAACGCGGAGCGCGCTGGCACGCTGCGGGATGGCATCACCACGCCGCTGGGCACCACGGTCGCCGGCGTGGCGGTGACGCCAGGATCGAAAAAGCCCGATGTCTCCAGCCCGGAAAAGCTGAAGGCCGCACTGCTGGCGGCAAAGCGCATTGCGGTTTCCGATCCGGCCCGCGGCGCGACGGTCGGCACGCATTTCATGAAAGTGATCGAAGCGCTCGGCGTCAAGGACGCGGTGTTGCCGAACATCACCTTCGCCCCCGACGGTGTCGAAACCATGCGCCGCGTGGTCGCCGGCACGGCCGATCTCGGCGTATCGCAATCGAGCGAGATCGTGCAGGCGAGCCCCAACTCCATGGCGGGGCCATTCCCTGCGGAATTTGCCCTCGCGACGGACTTTTCGCTGTGGCACCGCAACGCGATCGCTCCGGCGGTCGCAGACTTGGTGGCACGGATGACCGGTCCCGCCGGCCGCGAAAAATTCGCGGCGGATGGAATCCTCCCACCCGCCCTCCGGTGAAGGCACGGGTCGGGAGCGACGATCATGCCGCGCCGTGCCCGATCCGGTCTGACCGCAGGGCGCAACCCCCACCTCGCGGTCATAAAGTTGCGACGAATGGCGCCAAGCGACAGGTCTGGCAACGACGAATTGGCCTGTCGATCCGCGATGCGGCGCACACATTCTTGTAGCGATCGGAGGAGCAGCGGGCCACCTCCTAGACCGGCCTCCGGTCGGATCGGAACACCTGGAGTCATGGCCGGGCTTGTCGGGCTTGTTCCGGCCATGCACGTGTTCCTTGCAAAGCCGTCGCAAGCAAGACGTGGATGCCCGCGACAAGCGCGGGCATGACGCCGAGAGTGTGATTCGACCTGATCGAAAGCAGGCGAGGAGCAACCGGCTCAGAAATCGGCCCCGTAGGCAAGTAACGATCTTTGATTTCCCGGAAGGTTAGCCAAGATGGCCGAATAGACGAGATAGTGTGCCTTCGACGTCGCCTGCGGCAACCGGAGGTTCAGCGCAATCGGCGCCCGCAATTCGTTGTTAATGATCGCGGGAAGGGCACTCAGAAGCGTTTGTGCGGCCGGGGAATACGGCGTGCTGGTCAGCTCCAGCTGGCCGTCGATGGTCGCATAATCGTAGTACTCGGTCTCGATCAGCTGGGTCCGGTCGATGTCGCCTGTTGGGGTCCAATGCGCGTAGACGCCGAGTTTGCCGAACTGCGTCCTGACGCCGATGATATGCAAACCCGCGTTCAGCCAGTTATAAAAATTCGGAACGATCTCGTCGGATACGAGCAGCACATAATCGCGTCCCGGCGCGTCCTTGGATTTGAGCATCGGAATCATGTCATGGCGGCTCGCATATGGACTGGCTAATTCTGGGGTAATCCAATTGCGAGTGCCACCATAAGCAAAGCTCACCAGCATCCCCAACATGTCAACCGAGGACGTAAGTCCGGTGCGGATCGAACCGGTATCGCCGGTGAACCGTCCGCTTGGGTCGTAGACGATCAGGGGCAGGTGGAACGCTTCGTCATACACGCTCCCCGTTTTGCCCGCCGGAAAGCCGTGGGCTCCGGCGTAATCGCCATGGTCGGACGTGAACACGATGATGGTGTTTTTTGCCACGTCGGCAGGAAGTGCATTCAGCACCGTACCAATTTGCTCGTCCACCAGCGTCATGCACTTGGTATAGGTGTCCAGCGAGCGCTGCCAATATGCGTAGGGAGCGGACGCAATCCCGAGACCCGCAAGTTGACTGTATCCGTTGGGATTGGGGTATTGGGCGATCGAGAAACCTGCCTGGGTATGGTCATCCGTGACATCCCCAAACAACGCAGCCATAAAGGTTTTATTGAACGTCTGACTTTTCGGCTTGGCTCTGATTTGATCGGCGGTTTCCCAGTTTGGCGGCGCTTCGGGGTAGCCGTAATTCGGCGGATTTTTTAGGGGGTTGTTTTGTACACTGACCACCGGTGGATAGTCCATACCTTTATCTGAGGAATAATACGTGAACGGAACATACGTTGATTGGTTGTCGAACAACCCATTGTATAGGTCGAATTGAGTTCCCGCCCAAAAAAACTCTTGATCGTGCGGATTGACGAAGGCGGCGGTGAGGCACCATGGCTGACTCGAACGGCTATTGCTTTCCAGCCAGGCCGCCGCCTGATTGGCAATATCAACATCGCTCAAATAACCATTGGCGTGGTCGCCGACCGAACCTTGCAGGTTGGCCCCGGTCGGATCGTAGTAGGTTCCCTCCTCGAACCCGTAGGCGGACAGCCCCGTGCTGGGATCGGTATACGCGACGTGAAACTTGCCGATATAGGGTGTCCGGTACCCAGCCTGTTGCAGCAACTTGCCATAAGTCGGGTAGGCGGTATTAAGAACTGGATTGTTTGCTGCATCAGTCCCAGGCGTATCTTTGATGGTCTGAAGCAGCCAGCTTTGCTGCGAATACAACCCGGTCAATAACACGCCGCGGGAGGGTGTGCACGCCGTCGCGGCGGTAAAGTGGTTCGCAAACTTAACGCCTTGTAGCCATAGCTTATGGACGTTCGGCATAAACTTCTGGAGAAACCCGTCAACAGAATTGATGCCTGCCGGAAATACCGACGGATACCGCAATTCATCGCAAAAGATGAACAAGATATTCGGCTTTGCCGAAGGTGATGCCGCCTCGGCGCTTGAGGCCAACTTTTCGGCAAGCCCAGCGGCGGGGATCGCGGCGGCGGCTTTCAAGAACGAACGTCTTTCCATAACGACTCCTTTACACGATCCGGCCGCATCAAATGCAAGTCATCCGGTATCGTTTCCTTTCAAGCAGGCTCCGACCGGGATCGTGCCTGGAACACATCCAATCGGCTGAGCGAAGACTGCGGCCTGAATTTAAGACCGGAGGCGGGCGCGGTTGAGAACAACCAGCGTGGTCCTATGGGGTGCTGCGGTCGAAACGTTTACCCTTGGTTGCGGCTAATGTTTGATCAAGATCAGACCACGGAGTAAGGTCATCGACTGACGTGTTATCAACGCCCGACTGCGGCAAGTCAAGGGCCACCTCCCGCAAAATTCTGGAGGGCGCCAAACGTGCTCCAGGAGGCACATGAAGAGAACACTATTCACGGCCGTCTTGTTCGTATCTGCGGTGGCGGCGGGCGCGATGGCGGAAAGGGGAGTCTTCGCCACTGCCGCCGCGGAGACCTTCACCTCCTGCCCCTTCGCCGGCTGCCCGGATGCAGCGCTGCAATGCACTTGGTCTGCGTCGGCACGTCAAGCGTCGAATCAGCGCACGCCTTCCGATTTCCGATGGAGGATGCGCTGCTGCAGGATTTTCGTTATGATCATTCTTAGGACTTCGGATTCGTAACTTCGCGGGGAAGGTGACTATGCCACAGAAGCAGGCTATTTCCGCCACCGTCACCGGCAATGACCAGCACGTCGGTTTCAGGGCCATGGTGTTGAAGCAGGCCATCGAATACAATCTCGCGGGTTCCGCGAAAAATGACGCGAACATGATTGTCCACTTCACCCTTCAGGGCGATCAGAAGCGGATCGACAAGGCGCTTGCGGCGATCGATGAAGGAACGAAGAAATCGTCCAACATAAAAGTCAGTACGGCTCCCGCGGCGGTCGATCCCGCTTTGAATACGTTCACGGTCGTGGACTGGACGTTGACCACCCGAAATATCACGAACCCCTATACGCTTATCTTTAAGCTGAGGGCCGACGACAGCGTCATTTCCAAAGCAGAAGCCAAAGCCGTTTGGCATGGCATTCTGAAATCGACCCTCACCGGGGACGATTTAAGGAAGCTAGGCGCTGACGACTGAACCGACCGATCGGCGCCACGGGAACGGCCGGAAATCGGCACAGGCTCGCCGTTGGCCATGCGTCGGTAGCCCGCATGAGCGCAGCGATATGCGGAAGATTCAGGTGCGGGAAAGAACGTCCCGGATGCCGCGACCAAAAGGTCGCTCATCCCGGGCCACGCTTGCTCCCAAAAAGTGCCCCAGACCGCCGCCGGTAGGGAAGCGTCCTACATCCCGGGGATCGATCTGATTTCCATGACTTCGACCCATGCGCCCGGCATCCACGCCAAGTGCGGATGGTCCTTGCCAAACAGCGCGGCGGCTGCATCGTGGGTTTCGGCCTGCACGATCGTATAGCCGCCAATGCCATTTTTAGCGTCGGTCGTGCCTTTCGCATCGACGCGTTTGGTTTTCCCCAAGGGCGCGCCGTTGTCGACGATGGCCCCTTTATGATGGTTCATCCACTGCATCCACGCCTCCATTCCCTTCCTTTGCTGCTCGGGCGTGGAATCTTTCATTGCCTTCTCGAAGTCGGCAGCGGTCGCCATATACAGTACCATGAATTTTTTCATTGGGAGCTTCCTCGCTTGATTTTCACACGCTGAAATACAGCGGCCGAAGATAGGCAGAGCGCGCGAAACACGCGCTTTTGCCCACCCTACGATGCCCCGACACTCTCGGCGTCATGCCCACGCTTGTCGTCGCTTGTCGCGGGCATCCACGTCTTGCTTGCGACGGCCTGCTTTGCAAGGAAGACGTTCATGGCCGGGACATGCCGGACATGCCCGGCCATGACTCTAGGTGTCCGATCTCAGAGGCCTGAGATGTAACGCGCAATCGCCTCACGTTCGGACGCCGAAATCGCCTCCATGATGCCGCTCATTTCGGGACTGTTTTTTCGCTGGCCTTCCGCAAAGCGGCGCATCGACTCGACCAAGTAATCGTACTTTTGGCCTGCGAGTCGCGGCGCCGCTACGCCACCAACCAGATTTTTCTGATGACAAGCCTCGCATATCGCCATTGTGGGAGGCGGCGAGTAGGAGGCGTTCGCGGGTCCGGGCCACTGCTTTGTCGCGAAGTAAGCCGCTGCGGGCCCCACCTCTTCCTCGGTGAGGTTTACCGCGATCTTCTTCATGGTGTCGCTGGCGCGCTCTCCGTGTTGGAATTCATGCAGTTGCTTCAAGATATAATTTTCCTGCAGACCCCAGATGATCGGAACACCCTCCACTTTTGGCGAGCCGTCCACACCGTGGCATACCCCACAAACCACCAACTTGCCGTCGAGGACGGCCTGGGCTTCAGCGGCATTTCCCGGAGTGACCGGAAAGGTCAGCGCGGCGAAAATGCCGAGCAAGCCGAAAACCGTCGAAACGCAATTGTTCGTCATGATACCGTCCCGCGCGAGTGTCTGAGGTCCGCGACGCTAGCAAACCATCAACAGTAAGCTTGCCGCAATCGGGCACGGGACGCAAGACCGCCCCGTTCATCCTCGCTAACTTCGCTGCGCCGCTTTGAGAATCGCGCGGACGATCCGGTTATGGGTTCCGCAACGGCAGAGATTGCCGATAAGTCCGAGTCGCACCTCAGCCTCGCTCGGGCGCGGGTTGCGGTCGAGAATCGCTTTGCTCATCATGATCATGCCGGCAATGCAATAGCCGCACTGCGCCGCCTGCTCCGCCATGAAAGCAGACTGCAGCGGGTGGGGTTGCTCAAGCGTCCCGAGACCTTCGAGCGTGATGATCTCGGACTGCGTAAGCGCACCGATCGGCATGACGCAGGAGCGTGCCGCAGCGCCGTCGATGAGGACCGTGCAGGCGCCACACTGACCAAGCCCGCAGCCGAATTTGGCGGCGTTGAGCCCGAGATCATTGCGCAGCACGTAGAGCAGTGGCGTGTCCAAATCGGCCGTCACGCTGTGCGCCGTGCCGTTCACCGTGAGACTGACAACCATGACCGCAAGGCTCCGCTTGAGGCGATGAACGCATGTTGCTTCAGGTTTGGCGCGACTGTCGAGGCCCGACGGGCAATGAAACAGTTTCACGCCCGCCTTGAGGAGGGCTGGCGCGAGCCATTGAACGAACCCGCTCGCGCGGGAACGCGCTGCGCGCGTGGCGGAGCCATTGGCGAGGGTCGTGCTGACCAACTGATCGATAGGCTATGACGGGGCAGGTCCCGTCCTGAGGATCGAGGGGTTCCAAACTCCAACCCGTCGGGACAGGAGCCTTCGATGAGTGACAAGCCCATCAGCGATCTTCGCCGTCGGATGATCGCGGACATGACGATCCGGACCTTCAGCGATAAGACGCGGCACGATTATATCCCGCATGTTGAGGCGTTTGCCAGATTTCTTCGCATGCGCGTACATAGCTCCGCTTCCGCGCGGACGGGCGGTCTGCGGCCAACGCTACACTCCGACTGGAATGTCATCGCGATTGGCCCGCTGAGAATAGTCGAGAACCGGTCACGCGGACCATGCACCATGGTGCTTTCGAGCACTTTCAGGAAAAGTGGATTCCGGTTTCCGTCCGAAAATGCGACCGCGTAAGAGAAACAGAGCAGCTTCTGTTTCCATGAAAACAGAAGCTGCTTTAGTCAGTAGGGATAACCCGTAAGCCTTGGCGCCCCGTGCTTCCACTCAGGGAGCCGGGCGTAACCATCGCCAATCGGCATCTTGACCTTCGGCAGACTCTCTTCGTCGAGAACCGTGTCCTCCGGGATCACCTTGTTCACGAACAGCAAGTAGGCCGTCAGCGCGTAGACCTCATCGGGTTTGAGAGTCCCTTCTCGCCCGAGAGGCATGCCGCGGTGGATGTAATCCCACACGGTCGTCGCAAACGGCGCGCGCAGCGGCAGGATGCGCTCCCGTTTCCAGATAGGAAGATCCTGGCTTGTCTTTGATTTCAAGGCGGGCCCGACGCCACCTACTCCCTCCTCGCCATGGCAGACAACACAGCCCTGGAGCATAAAGACCTTTGCGCCTTCCTTGGGGGTGCCACGGCCGGGAGGGAGTTCCTTCCCCTCGGCACCGATGATGATATCCTTGGCGCGGATTTCTTCAGCGGACGGAGTGCGCCCCAAGCCATAGGTGGGCGCCGACTGCGCAAACGCGGAGCTGACCAGAACGGGGCTGCCCAGGAGCAACAGGGTCGCGGCAAACTTAAGCGAGCCCATTGGTCACCTTCCCGTCCTTAGCGATCCTCCACGGCATGATGCTATTGTTGAGCCCAGGCACGTACCCAAGAGGCTTCTTAAAGAATTCGGCGATCTGCTGCAGCATCGGTTGCTGCTGCCCGATCTCGTCGGTGCAGCGCGAAAGAAGCTCGGTCTCGTTTCCATCCCAATTCCACTGATAAGCGAACCGGACGTGCGCCATGCGTTGTGGGGACATCTTGAGCTCGGCGGGGTTCCACTTCTTTCCGCCATCGGTGGAGACCTCCACGGTCTTGATGGCGCCGCCGCCGGACCAGGCCAGCCCGGAGATCTCGTACGTGCCCTTGCCGGGCAACTGCTGTGTGCCGGACGGGTAGGTGATGACCGACTTCGGTCCGATTTGGTAGCCGAGCGCAGTTTCGTCGTCACCCTCCTTGAGATGCCCGAAGTCGCTGTAGTTCATATAATACCGGTCCACCACTTTGATCTGGCTCAGCCACTTTGTATTGAAAATGCCTTCGAAGCCGGGCACGACGATCCGCAACGGGAACCCTTGCTGCGGCCGCAGGGGCTCGCCGTTCTGTCCGTAGGCGATGATGCAGTCGTCCATCGCTTTGCCGATGGGCATGCTCGAGGCGCCCTTCACCTCCTCGGCGCCTTGGGCGACGAACCATTTCGCGCTGCCTTTCAGGCCGCACTCCTTGAGCAGCGTCGAAAGCAGCACGCCGGTCCATTCGGAGCAACTGGTCATCCCGTGCGATTCCTGCACGGTCTGATGGCGCGGAGTGTGCCGGTTTCCCGCGCACTCGAGGAAGTGCAACCGGCTGACTGACGGGAAGCGCCTCAAGTCATCCATGGTGAAGGTCAGCGGCCGATCCACCAAGCCGTGGATCATCAAAGTATGCAGCTTGGGATCGATGTCCGGTTGGAAGGCCTGGCGGGTCGTCGCTATATAGTGGAGCGACGATGGCGTGATGTTGCCAAGCTGGTCCTGGATCGGCGAGGCCACGTGGAACAGCTTCCCGAACTCGTCGGGTGACTTGCCCATCGGGTGCTGTATGCGTACCGAGGTTACGAAATGAGAGCGCTCGCCGTAGGCTACAATTTTCTTATTGCCCGCGAGCATTGGGGAAGCGTTTTCGCTGCCCGAGGCCGGGCCCGATGCATGTTGGTCGTGCTGGTCGTGCGTTTGTGCGTGGACCGGCACTCCCAGTGTCAACCCACCGGCCAACGTGGCGCCGCTCTTTAAAATATCCCTGCGGCTCGTTCGTTTGGAACCCATCGGACTTTCCTCCGAACCCATCGGTCTCTCCTTCGACAAATGACACTGCGACGACATCGCGTTTCCGGGCGGACAGTGTATACGCGGCCTTGCCAAATCTGGCCAGTGCTCATGAGCAGGGGCTTGCGGATTTTGCAGCGCCCACCCTCGGATCTTCCGGCTGCGCGGCGCGTCGGAGCCGATGATCCGGAAGTGCACCCAGCAGTGCTGTCAACCGCTTGTACGCCGTCCGTTCAGAAGCAAAAGACGTGCCCGGCACGCTGGAGAGGGTCGGGGTGCGCGTCCCACTTGTGCGTGGCGCGATTTCGTCAACAGCTTGTTCGCTGGACATGGCGCGTTTGAAGCACTTGTTTTTCGGCGCCGCCTTCGCGATGATGGCGAACATGCGAAACCGAAAGTCTAAGCGCGGACATCCGTTCAGTCCTGCGGGACTGCGTTCAGGAAAAAATATTTCCGGGCGCCGTGGCTGCGCTGATATCGAGCACCGATGAGATCTATATTCCATTCGGATGCGAAACCTACGATTCGGGTGCTCGCCCTGTTTCCGACAAGTCTATCTTTGATGTTGCGTCGCTGACCAAAATCGTCGCAACTGCGACCGCCGTGATGCAATTGGTGGAGCGCAATAAGCTCGCTTTGCACGATCGCGCGTGCGCGTTTGTTCCGCAGCTGCGGCGCGCGCCGAAGGATCAAATCACGCTCTCGCAGTTGCTTGCCCATACGGCGGGGTTCGCCGGCGGGGAGCCGCTTCCTCGCGATCGCAAATCCCGTCAGGAAATCTTGGAAGCTATTTATTCCATAGACCTTTCGTACCCGCCTGGCACCGGCCGTATCTACGATGATTTGGGATACATTCTTTTAGGCGTTATTGTAGAATCCATAACCGGTCTCACGCTGGACAAATACTGCGAGAGGGAAATATTCGCGCCGCTCGGGATGCGGGAGACGATGTTCGCTCCCCCGCAGGCGCTGTTGGAGCGCATCGTTCCAACCGAGATCGATGCCGATCGCGGTGGATTGATACAGGGCGTCGTCCACGACGAACGCGCCTACTTGATGGGCGGCGTGGCCGGCCACGCCGGACTTTTCGCGACGGCGCGCGATCTCGGCAGATTTTGCCGCATGATGATGGGCGGCGATAAGGACGGCCCGGCAAAGATACTGTCCCCCGCCAGCATAGCGCTGATGTGGTCGCGCCAATGGCAGGACGGCGACGGAGAATATGGCTTGGGCTGGGATCGCTTACGGCCCAGTTACATGAACGGCATCAATGACGACGATGCCGTGGGGCATACCGGTTTTACCGGCGTTTCCGTGGTGATCAGCCCGCGGCGGAACTTGGCGATGATCCTGCTGTCGAATCGCGTTCATCCGGTGCGGTCCGGGGCAAGTTTGATCGGTCAAGCCAGACGGAGGTTCGTTGAGGCGGTGCTGCGCCATTGCTAGCCCAAGCTTCGCCTCAGGCCGGGAGTGGTGTAGGAGACATCGACCATAGCGGATGGCTCGGCTGGCCGCGCATCGTGCCATCCCGAGGTCCCGACGAATAACGGCCTGCTTGGCCAAATCTGTGCCGGGTTTCTGTTCCAGATCACCATCTCGGGAGACACCGCCTTGCAAGGCGGTGGGCGTCTCATCCGGTGAGGTGGCACAGCGATGCCGTTATTCGAAACGGCGGGTGCGCCATGGCCTCCGGCGATTGCGGTCGCGAGCCATGGTCAACGGCGCCGTTCACCCGCCAAGGAGGGTTTATGCGTACCTCTGTTTACGTCATCGTTGCGGCGATCGGCTTCGCCGCCCATCCGGCCTTGGCGCAACCCAACCGCACCGCCGCGACGATCTGGAAGGGCGTGCAGGCGGCCTGCAACGCCACCGCCGCGAAGCCGCCGACGGAGCTCGGCCAGCGCATTGCGCGCACTGCGATCGAGGATTTCACCCGCTTCGGCGGCCATATGATCGATTCGGACGGGCGGCTGTTCCACTTCGGCCTGACGGAGGCCGAACACGAGGAGGATGACGGCGGCAACCCTCAGGCGCCGCTCGGCCATTTCGGCTGGTGGCAGGTGATGAAATACTGGCGGGCGCTGTTCGGCGACGATGCGCCCAGCAAGCTCGAGGTGCGCGGCTATCGCGATGCCTCGACGGCGACGCAGGACACCCAAGAGGCGGAACTGCTGCGGACTTCTGCCGCCGAATTGCTGCGCTTGGCCGACGGTGTTTCCGATCCGGATCTGCGCGAAACCCTGCGGGAGACGGCGTTGCGCGCCGCGATCGTCGATACCTCATGGTCCGCGGCCTTCATCAGCTACGTGATCCGGCAGTCGGGCGTGGCGCCGGACGCGTTCCAGTTCGCCAACGCCCATCGCGCTTATATCTACGACGCGTTCGCGGTGAGCGCGGCCGAATTGAAGCACGATACCCGCGACGGAATCTATCGGGCGTGTCCGCTCCCGACCAAGCCGCGCGTCGGCGATATGATCTGCCAGCAGCGCGAATCCGCGCTTGCTCGACGCCAGCGACGAGGCGGTGCGCGATCGCATCTGGGCCGAACTCGACGGTCCCGCCGACGCGCGCTCGGTCCGGCGCACCCATTGCGAGATCGTCGCGCATGTCGATAAATCTGCGCACAAGGTTTATACCATCGGCGGCAATGTCAATCAGGCCGTGACCGCCAGGAAGATGAAGCTGAGCCAGAATCTGACATTCCCGGCTTCGCAGAAGGGCAATTGCGGCGGTCCGGGCCAATGGACCTTGCCCCAGCCTGCGAGCGAAGCGCCGCAGGCGCCGGCCCACGCCAAGAGTTGCTCCCTCAACGACAAGAAATGGTTCGTGCTGCTGCAGTTGCGGTAAGCCACCGCACCCGGCGCACGGCGGCATTCTTGACAGGGCCGGGGCTGGAGCCTTTCGCGGCGGTATCGGGAAATTCAATCCGGTGGTTTTTGGTAAAATTCACGTCACCGGCGACTGCTCGTTCGGGTTTTATCGCGCGCCGATCGATTTTTGCCATGATTTCGGCGCTGGTGTATGCGCGCCATAATGGGGCACGTGAGCGCGGGGGGGCACAAATTGTTTCCAGGACGCCGGCTTGATGTTGCGCTGAGGGCAGCCGTGTCGCTGGTTGCCGGCGCATTTTTCGTGAGCCTTTGCGGGGGAATGGACTCACCCGCCCATGCGGCACCTAGCGCCTGCGACGACGCGGCCGAACTCGCGTTCCTGCCCTCGCCGATCGCGCCGTGGAAGGGCGCTCCGCTTCGCGTCCTCTTCGCTGCGGAGAAGCCCCTGGAGGGCGAGATGCGGCTGATTGCGCCCGACGGCAGCATTGCGGCGCAATCGCGCGAGCGCCACGGTGGACCGCCGTATTTCTGGTTTGCCGAGATCAAGTCGCCGGCCGCGGGGACGTGGCATGCGGTCCTCGTGCGCGACCAGGCGCCGAGCGAGTGCAGCACCGTCACGCGTGAAATCAAAGTGCGCCCCAGTGCGCCGCCGCGGCCCGGTACGGTCCCGGGGAGCACTTGGCCGTTGCGCAATACCTGGAGCCAGGCGACGGAAAACCTGTTTTCGGCTTGGATCGAAAAACTGTTCGACGACCCGCTGGATGCGGAGCCGTCATGGACGGCCCTGCACCTGGTGCTGCGGGACCGGTCCCGCAATTTCCTGTTCAATCATTTGGGGCTTGGCGAAGACGAGATGAAAATCGTCCTGCGTCCCGACTGCGCCGACCTTCCGTACTTCCTGCGCGCCTATTTCGCGTTCAAGATGGGGCTGCCGTTCGGGTTCTCAAAATGCTCGCGCGGCGGCGGCGGCAAGCCGCCCTATTGCCCGCAATGGTTCAGCATTCAAAATGCCGACGACGCGCGTCCGCCGCCCCCGCCCCCGCCGGTAGCAGTCGCGATGCCGGGCGCGCCGCCTCCACCGCCTCCTCCTCCGCCGCCTCCGCCGAAACACCTGGGTCTGGTGGGGGGGTTCAGCGATCTGACCCAAATCGTCTCCGACAGCGTCCACTCCGGTTCCGCCCGGACCGCGCTGAACGATAACAACACCGACTATTATCCGGTGCCGCTCAAGCAGGAGACGCTGCGGCCCGGAACCGTGTTTGCCGATCCCTACGGGCACATCTTGATGATCGTGCAGCGCCTGCCGCAGACGGACACCGCGGCGGGCGTCATTCTCGCCGTCAACGGCCAGCCCGACGGCACGGTCGCGCGCAAGCGCTTTTGGCGCGGCAATTTTCTGTTCGCGCAGAACCCCGCGCTCGGGGGCCCCGGCTTCAAGCGATTCCGGCCGGTTGTGTTGGGCAAGAACGGCGTGTTGCGACGAGTCAGTAACGACGAAATTGCAAAAAATCCGCAATATGCCGATTTTTCGCTCGAGCAGTCGCGGCTCAGTGTCGAGGACTTTTATGACCGCATGGACGACGTGATGTCGCCGTCGCCGCTCGATCCCTTGCGCGCCATGAAGGAGGTGATCGCGTCGATCGAAGAGCAAGTGAAGACGCGCGTCACGTCGGTCGAAAACGGCCGAAAGTTCCTCAACAGCGCGCGCAGCGAGGCGAACATGCCGGACGGCGCCGCCATCTTCGAAACCAGCGGCGCGTGGGAAGATTTTTCGACGCCGTCGCGGGATCTGCGGCTGTTGATCGCGATCGACGTGGTGCGCGGGTTTCCGGATCGGGTCGCACGGCGGCCGGAGCGATACGCGATGCCGAAGGACAAGAGCGTCGCCGAGGTTCAGGCCGAATTGCGGGACGTGCTTGCGACGGAACTGGCGACACGCAAATTCTCCTATCCGCGCAGCGACGGCTCCGCCTGGACGCTTGCGCTCAAGGATGTCGTCGATCGAGCGGCGGACCTTGAGATTGCATACAACCCGAACGACTGCGTCGAGTTCCGCTGGGGCGCGCCGCCCGAAAGCGACGAGGCCGCGACCTGCAAGCGCCACGCGTCGCCTGCCCAGCACGCCAAGATGGCAAAGTACCGCGCCTGGTTCCACGAGCGCCGGCGACCGCCGCGGGCTTAGCGGGGAGGTTCCTGAGGCGGAAGAACTGCGGACCAATGGACGACGCTGTGCTGCGAGACATCGCATTCGTCAGCGACGGTATTGAAACCATGCGCCTGTCCGGTTCAGCCGGCGGAGAAAAATGCTCCGCGGAAGGAACCATCCCCCCGATGCCCGCTGACGCGCGCGGTCGCTTTGGTGCCATGTTGAAGTAGAACCTGTGTTTTTTTGCGAGACCCGTGCGAGAAACCGTACCTTTATACTTCCGTGCTTATGTGGGCACCCACAGGAAAGTTGTTTTGTAAGGTGCCTCCGTGATCCGTCGAGGACTGACGGTCAACGCGCATGATTGACAGATATACGGTCAACCCGTATAGTCATCTGCCGGGTTGAGGATTGCCGTTGCCACCTTTATTCGATCCGACCAAAGACGCCGAGAACCAGAAAAGCCACGGTCTGTCTCTGGCTTTTGGCGAAAATGTGCTGGCCGATCCTCATTACGTTGAAGTGCTTGATGACCGGTTCAACTATGGCGAAGAGCGTTGGAACGTGCTCGGCATCGTGGATGGCAAGGTCTATGTGGCGACGTATACCGACCGAGAGGAAGGAATTCGCTTCATCTCCGTTCGGGCTGCGACAAGACGCGAGGCCGATCATTACTTTCGGACGCGTGGCTAATCGAAGGGGCAACGAGAATGGACGATACGGCAGAGAACGAAATGAGCGAAGCCATGTTGAATAGGATGCAACAGCCGCCGCTCGCCAAACGGGCCCGCACCATCTCAGGCCTCAGCCAAAACGAATTTGCTCGAGTTTATGGTATACCAATTGGAACAATTCGCGATTGGGAGCAAGGCAGGGCCGTGCCCGACGCGGCCGCGCTGGCGTATCTTACGGCAATTGCCAATGACGCCAAGGCTGTAGCAAGAGCTTACGGAGCAGCGGCATAATCATCTCGAAGAACGCGCGCGCAATCAAAATGCAGCTCGTGTGATTGGCTCGGTTTCATCCGCTGCTTGCGATCTTCTCCCGCGCGGCCCCGGCCAGGAACGCCGACCGCGTCAAGCCGCGCGCGGCGGCGGCCTCGTCAATGGCGGCGAGAAGGCCGGCGTCGATCGACAGATTGGCTTTGGCAGGGCGGCCGAGGTCGATCAGCAACGGCACGATCGCAAGCGCGGCGCCCGCCGCGATGGCCGCGGCGATCTCCGGATCGGCGCGCAACGCTTCGGCCGATCGCGGCGCGGGGAGTTCCTCGCCATCGGCGATCGCGTCCTCGGCCCACAGCCGCACGGCCTCGATCGCATGGTGCAGTGCGTCGTCGGTCGTGGCGCCTCCCGACGTGCAGCCCGGAAGGTCGGGCACGATCACCCCATAGGCACCAGCCTCGCCATCCACCAACGCAACATACCGCGTCATTTGCGTCCTTCCCTCAGTCGCGCCAGCCCGCGCACTTTGCGATGGTCCGCGCCACGCCGGGCGAAAGGATCCGGTGCCGCGCCGGTGCGGCCCCTACCCCTCCTTCTCCCCATAAGTCGCGCGCGAAATATCCGGCACCGGAATGCCCCCGTCGATCGCCCGGCAGCGGATGTCCTCGGCCTTGGCCTTGGTCTCCGCGAGCGCCAGCACTTCGAGGATGCGCGCGCGCGGGATGAAGCAGACGCCGGTGTCGTCGGCGACCACGAGATCGCCGGGCTCGACCCGGACCTCGCCGATCTGCACGGCGCCGTTGATCTCGACGGTTTCGAGCCGCCATTTGCCGGTAATCGGGCTGATTTCGCTCGACCACAACGGATAGCCGACGCTGCGCGAATGCGCGACGTCGCGGATGCCGCCCATCACGATGGCGCCGGCCTCGCCCTGGCGCTTGCCGGTCTGCGCCGAGATGCCGCCCATGTTGGAGAGGCCGGCCACCCCCTGGATCACCAGCACGTCGCCGGGGCTCGCCAGATTATGCGCTTCGAACTCCGCCATCCGGTTGACGCTGGCGCGCGCTCCGGCGAGCGGGTCGATGCGCTGCAGGATGTTGCGCAGCGTCAGTGCCGGCCCCACCATCACGGTGCCCGGAATGGTCGGCCGCAGCACCGAGGCGCCGATCACGCCGGGCGCGATGCCGAGCTCGTCCATGGCATCCGAGATGACGCCGGTCGGATCGCCGATCGCCGCAAAGCGCGCCACCGCGCCAGCGGGCGGCGGGGGCACGGTCATGAGGCGGATGCGGTCCGGCGCGATGCGTCCGGTCAGGCGCTTCTCCATGGGGCGGCGTCTCCGTTGTGGGCTTTCGGCGGTCAATCGAGCCGGATATTGGCGTTGCGGATCACCGCCGACAAGCGCGCGGTTTCGTCCCGAAGGAAGGCCGCGAATTCCGCCGGTCCGAGGTCGCCGGGCTCGGCGCCCTCGCCGGAAAGTTTTGCACGCACCGCCGGATCGGCGAGCAGGTCCCGCACCGCGGCGGCCAGCCGCGCGATCACGGGCTCCGGCGTCTTTGCCGGCGCCAGCAGGCCGTACCAGGTGCCGAATGTCAGCGGTACGCCGGCCTCCCGGAAGGTCGGAACCTCCGGCAGCAGCCCCAGCCGCTGCTGCGACCCGATCGCCAGCGCTCGCATGCTGCCGCCCTGGACCGGCCCCAGCACCTGCACGACGCTTGGAAACAACAGCTGCACCGCATTGGTGATGACGCCGAGCGCCGCGGGTCCGCCGCCGCCCCCATAGGGCACGTTCACCATCTTGGTTCCGGTGAGGAACTGGAACAGCTCCGCCACCAGATGCGGGCTCGAACCGGTCCCATAGGAGGCGTAATTGAGCACACCCGGCCGTGCCTTGGCATAGGCGATGAGTTCGCCGAGATCCTTCACCGGCAGCGCCGGATTGATCACCAGGATGGTGGGCGTGCTGGCGACCAGGGCGATCGGCGCGAGGTCGCGCAGCGGATCGAACGGCAGGTTGCGATAGAGCGACGGATTGGCCACCAGGCCGAAGCTCGCCATCAGCAGCGTATAGCCGTCCGGCCGCGCCCGCACCGCGGCCAGCGTGCCGACATTGGTATTGGCGCCGGGCCGGTTGAGCGGCACGAACGGCTGTTTGAGGCGCTGCGTCAACCCGTCGGCCACGAGCCGCGCCGCCAGATCGGTAGCGCCGCCGACCGCGAACGGCACGATGATGTCGACCGGGTGGGCCGGGTAGGATTCCTGCGCGGTGGCCGGGATTGCCGGGAGCACCGCGGCGAGCGCCGCCACTGGCCAGCCGGCGGATGGCGGACCGCACGGCGGCGCACGTGGTGTGCCCCATATGGAGCCGCGAGGGGATCGAAGCGTCCGGTGCCTGCGTCATCGGATCGTGATGTCCTCAATAGCGCGGAGGCTGCACGGCGGCGGCGTTGGGCCTTTGCGTGCACCCGTGCACCCAAAGCGGCTTGCCTGGCGTCGGAGCGGCCGTCAGACCGAATTGCGATCACGTCGCAACGCTTGGCGTCATTGGCCAGGCTTGTCCAGGCCATCGTGCGCTGACGCGCGCCTTCAATCCAGCAGGTGTAAGTCCTCAAATACCTACTACGGCCCGTTAACCGACCATAGCTGCGTCATCATGAGATGCGGGTAGGGCAGCAACGGAAGGTGACGGAGTCGTCACGTAACACAAGTAAACGAGATTCGGCCACGCTGACTGGCGAGCCTGCAAATGGTCCAGCTTAAGCGACGAGCTTCACTCGGTGGCGACGGGCGAAGTCGTTGCAGCCGGCGCCCGCTGGTGCGCCGGCTGCAACACGGGCAAGCGATCCCGCGGTTATTTGATCAGCGGCAGCCGCTCGAACTGATGGAACGGCGGCGGTGAGGACAAGGTCCATTCCAGGGTCGTGGCACCCGCGCCCCACGGGTTGTCTCCCGCCTTGACCTTGCGTGCGAAGGCTTGGGCGAAATTATAGAAGAATATCCCGAGCCCGATGGCGAACACATAGGCGCCCATGGACGAGATGAAATTCCATCCCGCATAGGCGTCCGGATAGTCCGCATAACGGCGCGGCATGCCGGCCAGGCCGAGGAAGTGCTGCGGGAAGAAGATCATGTTGGCGCCGATGAACGCCACCCAGAAGTGCAGCTTTCCGAGCTTTTCCGAGTACATGTATCCGCTCATCTTCGGGAACCAGTAATACCACCCGGCGAAAATCCCGAAGGTGGCGCCGATCGACATGGTGTAGTGGAAGTGGGCGACCACGTAGTAGGTTTCCTGCAGCACGCGGTCGATTGCCGCATTGGCGAGCACCACCCCGGTGACGCCGCCGACCGTGAACAGGAAGATGAAGCCGATCGCCCACAGCATCGGGGTCTTGAACTCGATCGAACCGCCCCACATGGTGGCGATCCACGAGAATATCTTCACTCCGGTCGGCACCGCGATCACCATGGTGGCGGCGACGAAATAGGCCTGCGCGCCGCTCGACATGCCGACGGTGTACATATGGTGCGCCCACACGATAAAGCCGATGGCGCCGATCGCTACCATCGCATAGGCCATGCCGAGATAGCCGAACACCGGCTTGTGGCTGAAGGTTGAGACGATCTGGCTGACGATGCCGAAGGCCGGCAGGATCAGCACGTAGACCTCCGGGTGGCCGAAGAACCAGAACAGGTGCTGGAACAGCAGCGGATCGCCGCCGTAGTTGGGATCGAAGAAGGCGGTACCGAAATTGCGGTCGGTCAGCAGCATCGTGATGGCGCCGGCGAGGACGGGCAGCGACAGCAGCAGCAAGAACACCGTCACCAGGATCGACCACACGAACAGCGGCATCTTGTGCATGGTCATGCCGGGCGCCCGCATGTTGAAGATCGTGGTGATGAAGTTGATGGATCCGAGAATCGACGAGGCGCCGGCAAGGTGCAGCGCGAGGATGCCGAAATCCACGGCCGGACCGGGATGGCCCGTCAGCGACGACAGCGGCGCGTAGATGGTCCACCCGGCGCCGACGCCATTGGATCCGGGGGGACCCTCGACGAACATCGAGATCACCAGCAGCGATATCGCGGCGGGCAGCAGCCAGAACGAAATGTTGTTCATGCGCGGAAACGCCATGTCGGGCGCACCGATCATGATCGGCACGAACCAATTGCCGAAGCCGCCGATCAGGGCCGGCATGATCATGAAGAACACCATGATCAGGCCGTGGGCGGTCACGAAGACATTGAAGGTGTGCGGGTTCGAGAAAATCTGCATGCCCGGATGCTGCAATTCCATGCGCATGCCGATCGACAGCATGCCGCCGATGAGCCCGGCGATCATGGCGAACACAAGGTACATCGTGCCGATATCCTTGTGGTTGGTCGAATAGACAAATCGTCGCCATCCGTGCGGATGATCATGGTGTGTAATGGCGCTATGAGCGACCGGCATATCCATTTGAATGCCCTCGTGTTTCGGCTTGTTTGTCAACGTATTGACGTGTTCGCGGCGTGTTCGGCCGCGCGACGTGACGGACTGGGCGCCAAGAAACGCCAAGCCCGTTCGCTATGTTTGAGTTTTGCGAACCTCCTGGGGACGGGCGCACAGCTATACCGGTGCTGCGGCCCTCTCCGATTGCCGTGTCCCATGCGCGGAGGTTTCGAACGGGAAGCGGACCCGCAAAATCTAGGTCCCGGCGTGATTGTCTCTTTGACTTAAATCAAATTTCGGAAGGAGCTTCTGGGGCGGCGCCCGTTCGTCACGGCCGCTCGGCGAGAAATCCCAATACCGCGTCCTTGAAGACCCGGTCGCCGACCGCGAGCATGTGATCGCGGTTTGGAATATCGACCGCACGCGCACCCGGTACCAGCGCCGCCAGCTCATGCGGCGAGCCGGCGATAGGGTCCCGGGTGCCGACGCACACCAGCATCGGGACCCGAATGCGCGCCGCCTCCTCCCGCGGAAGCACTTGCCGCGATCCCCGTATGCACGCCGCAAGCGCCCTGCGATCGGACTTGGTCTGATCCGCGAACGCCCGGAAGGCTCGCGCCTGCGGATCGGCGATCGCCTCGATCGCGGGTGCCTCAAGGGCATCGGCGATGCTTTCCGGAAGGCCCACGCCTTCGACAAGATGGATGCCGAGGCCGCCCAAGATTACCGAGCGAGCCCGGTCGGCATGGGCGAGCGCGAGGAACGCGGCGTTGCGCGCCCCCATCGAGTAGCCCATGACATCGGCGCGCGCGATGCCAAGATGATCGAGCAGGGCGCGGATATCATCCGCCATCAAGGTGGTGTGATAAAGCGCGGGATCGTAGAGCTTGGTCGACGCTCCGTGACCGCGATTGTCGAACGCGATCGCGCGCCGCCCGGCCCGCACGAGGGTCGCGACCCAGCCTGGCAGCAGCCAGTTCACCTCCTTGGTGGAGGCAAAGCCGTGCACCAGCACAATCGGTTCGCCCTCGCCCTCGTCGAGATACGCCAGCGCGACCGGCCCGGTGTTGAACGTTCGCGGTACGAATTCCGAAGCCATGCGGGCAAATTCCAGGCCGGCGCCGGATCGGGAGGGACCGGCCGCAACGTCACTCGGCGCAGGCGATGCGCCACAGCGCTATCAGATCAGGCGCACAAATATCATGACCAAACCCACGGTCGATATGACCCAAACCGTCGTCCGCGCCCAAGCGATGCCGGCGACATAGATAATGGCATAAGCGAGCCTTCCCCAGAAAAACAACTGGGATCCGAGGCCGGTCATGGCGTCGTTCTTGTCGGTGATCTCCGCGACCAGCACCAGAATGGCAAACAGCAGGAGGTTTTCGAGCATATTGCGGTGGGCGCGCCCGGCGCGCCCGACCCAGCCGGCTGCCGACGGCAAATCCTCGCGGTTGCCGGCCAGTTTCGGCAGGCCGAACAGGTGCGCGGCGCCTACGGTATAAACAAGCATCTGCACGAAGGTCAGGCCTACCGACCAAACCAGCAAGGTGAGTTCAATCGACATTACGCTTCTCCTTCGTGCCGCCGGTTTCCAGGTGCCTCGTTAGGGCTTCCTCCGTAACTGGGGCAAAAATTATGGCGGTTCCCACGGGTCATGGCCGGGCTTGTCCCGGCCATCCCGAAAATCGGCGAACTCCTGAACGAGATCGCCGGGACGAGCCCGGCGATGACGAGCAGGCCGCACGACGTTTACCCCTGTTACTTTTCTCTACCGTTATTCCAGGTTGCGGTAGCGCCGGTCATCGTATAGCGCGCCGAGTTTGGGGCCCAACTGCTCCCGGAAGGCTTTGACGGCCGGGCTGGCCAGATGGGCATCCAGCGCGGCCTGGGTTTGCCAGATATCGGTGACGGTGAAATGATTCGGGCGATTGCTCTGGTACCAGGCCTCGAAGCGCTCCGCCCCCGGCTCCTTACGGCCGGCATCGACCAGCTGCCGCAGCGCGATCGCGGTCTCGTCCTTGAAGGGGCCGGGAACGTTGACATGCGAGATCACATACACGGCCCCCGGCGATCCGGCAGCCCGGATCGGACCGAGCGAGACCGGGACGTTCGGACGTTCATCGTAGGGGGCGACCTGGAGGGGTTTGAGCTTCTCGCGAAATGCCTTGGTGGTGGGGGAGCCGACATGGGCAGCAAAGGCCTTGGCGTCGGTCCACGCTTCCAGAATGGCAAAATGCGCCGGCCGTTCGAGACGCTGCAGCACTTCGAAGCGCTGATTGCCGGCTTCCTTGCGGCTCGAGGCGGCGGCCTCTTTGAGCAGGCCGGCGGCGGCGGCTTCGGCGGACGGGGCCACCTCGATGTAGGTCACCGCCACTGCCGGTGAATCGGCTGCCGCCTGCGCGTGCGCCGCCGAGACGGCTGCGAGCTGCATCGCGGCGATTCCCAGCAGCACACCGCAGAGCAATTTTCTCACGTCGATTCTCCCCAATCCGGCTGCGCCCGCCCGGTCATCGCTTAAGCCCGCAAGCATTCATCCCGGGCAGTGGCCGATATGAGCCATTGCCCGAGACACGACGCTCAAGGCCGTCCCGATTCAATCGATGCTGGTGTACAGCCGCTCGTCGTACAGCGCACCCGTCATGGTTCCGAGCTTTTCGCGGAACTCCCTCGAGGCCGGTGTGACCAAATGCGCATCGACGCCGCTGCGATTCTTCCAGATTTCCATGACGGTAAAGTGATTTCCGCGATTGTTCTGCTGCCACGCCTCGAAGCGCAGGGACGCAGGTTCCTTGCGGGTATCTTGCGCCAGCTTCTTCAGCATGGCGATGCATTCGTCCTTGGTGGGCGGCGTCACGTCCACGTGGATGACGGTGTAGACTGCGTCCTTGCCGACCGGCCCCGATGCGGGCGCTACCGTAATGCCGTTGCTTGGGCGCTCGTCATAGAAGCTTGCCCGCAACGGGGTCAGCTTCTCCTTGAACTGCTTTAACGCCGCCCCGCCCTCATGCGCTCCGGCAGCCTTGAGGTCGCTCCAGGCTTCGAGGATCGCGAACTGGTTATCGCGTTCGATGCGCTGAAGAACATCGTAGCGCAGATTGCCGGGCTCCTTGCGGCTTGCCGAGGCGACCTGCTTGAGCAGGTTCGCCGCTTCGGCCTTGGCGGCAGGCAACACCTCGATATAGGTGACCACATAGGCGGTCGAATCCGTGGCGGACGGCGCCTGCGCCGGTGCCGCGGTGGGGGCAACCGCCAGCGCCGCCGCAACCAGCATCCCACGACAGAGCTTGTTCATGAATCTCTCCTTCGGCCGAGAATCCGGCTTGTGTCTATGAACACCTCGACGGCGCCGGGCTCAACCCATCGGCCCACGAAACGACGCGCATCAGGCAAATCGCCAAATGGTCCGACGGGCACCACCCTGTCGTCAACGACAGGCCGGGCCTCACGCCGGGCACTTGCGCTAACCTTATTTGATCCAGCGGTTGATTTGGTCCATGACGGATTCAAACGTGGTATGCACCAGATCGCCTACATTGTTCCAGTTCACCAGCGGCTTACCGGAACCGGCCTCGATATTGTCGTGAATGGCGGCGCCGCAGGTTAACAGCACCACGGCGAAAATAAACCCGTAGATGAATCGCATCGTGCTCGGTCTCCTAGTGTTGTGTGTCTTCTTCACGTCGTCGGGCACGGGCGGTCAGGGGTCCGCCGCCAAGAACGCGCCAAATACAAAAAAGCTCCGGCCCCACTAGCCTGTAACATTGCACGGGGCCGGAACATGTCGGGAGGCTTTCTGCCATAAGGCCTTCAGGCCGAAATGGCAAGCGAGCCACCGGAGTTTTCCAAACTTGGGCGGTTCGCGGCGCGATGCGAGCCGCGGGCTGCGTAGCGTACCGCAGCCCGATGAATAACCGGTGACAGCGACACACGTGCCTCGCGTGTGCGGCGGCCGGCAGGCGGAGGCGAGCCACGGCTTGGGTCGATCGGCAGCGCCACGGTCACGTGTGACCCCCGCCGCTAAAGCTGCTCTGCAACCCCGGCCTCGCCGAAGGTCGCCATCCCGGTGTGGCAGGCGAGCGCTGCGCGCAGGATGGTCGCCGCGACCGCGGCGCCGGAGGCTTCGCCGAGCCGCATGCCGAGATCGAGCAGCGGCACCAAGCCGAGTTGGTCCAACAGAGTGCGGTGCGCGGCCTCGGCCGAGACGTGGCCCGCGACCGCGTGGGCGAGGGCGTCGCCGCGCAGCCTGGCGAGCGGCGCCACTGCGGCCGTACAGACGAAGCCGTCGATCACCACCGGTATATGCTGCCGCCGCGCCGCCAGCGTGGCGCCGAGCAGCGCGGCAAGCTCGCGGCCCCCGAGCGCCGCCGCGACCCGCAGCGGATCGCCGGCGATCGCCGCATGACGCGCGAGCGCCCTGTCGATGGCATCGCGCTTGCGGGCGAGCCCGGCCTCGTCCACGCCGGTACCTCGGCCCGCCCAGTGCCCGCCGCCGCCGCCGCCGAACAGCGCCGCCGCGACGGCCGCCGCCGCGGTGGTATTGCCGATCCCCATTTCGCCGAGGCAAACGAGGTCGGCCTCGGGCGGCACGGCGGCGTAGCCGGCCGCGACGGCATCCAGAAACCCGCGCTCGTCCATGGCGGGTTCCGTGGTAAAGTCCGCAGTCGGCCGATCGAGAGCGAGCGGGATCACCCGCAGGCTCGCACCGGCGATTGCGGCGAGCTGATTGATGGCGGCCCCCCCGGCGGCGAAATTCGCCACCATCTGGCCCGTCACCTCGGCCGGGAAAGCCGAAACGCCCTGTGACACCACGCCGTGATTGCCGGCGAACACCAAAACGGCGACGCCGTCGAGCCGGGGCGGGTAGCGGCCCTGCCAGCGGGCGAGCCACGCGACGAGTTCCTCCAGGCGCCCGAGACTGCCCGGCGGCTTGGTCAGCCGGGCATCGCGTTGCCTGGCGGCGGCTGCGGCGGCTTCGTCACCGCTCGGGTAAATTCAGACAGGCGGTGCGCAGCTCGGCGAAGGATGCAAAATGCGTCATGGTAAGGCGATCTCCCAAGTCCGCCGGGCCATCGCGGGTGCGCGGTCGGTGCTCCGCAATGGCGGACGGGAGGTGCGATTGAGGCCGGGGCCGAACTGAATGCATTCGACGAATCGGTGCACCGCCTACCCTACCAGATAGCGCGCAAAGTGTTGAAGACGGGGATGCCTTCACTGCCTTCACGAGCGGCCTGCATCCCCTCGCGCTCGGCATCTTCGAAGCCGATGAGCCCGATCGCATGCGTCACCACGATCTGCAGGCGGATGGCGCAGCCGGTGGGCGGTAAGTTGGCCCCTCCATGCCCCATCCCTGCACGCATCGAGCTTGCCAATCCGGCCGGGCGTGGCGGTCGGACCCGCGGCTTTTGCCCAGGTCTGCCGCATAGGCTTGGAGGGCATCGTATCGCGGCGGTTTCACTCTATCGGTCCGCCCGTTCGGAAGGTCCGCGGAGTTCGCCGCGACATTACGGAAATTACATTTGAAATTCCAGTGAAAGCGAGTCACCATGTTTACAAGGGGCAAATGGGGATCAGCAAAATGAAACGGATCTGGTTATTTGCTAGTGCGGCAACTGCCGCGCTGTCAGCTTCGTCTGTGTCCTTTGCGGCCGATTTGGCGAACCGATCGGTCTACGCGCAACCTGCACCAGTTCCACCACTGCCAGTCTACAACTGGACCGGCTTTTACATCGGCGGCAATATCGGTGGGGCCTGGGCGAATGGGACGGTAACGGATAACGTGACCGGTGCCAGTTTATCGGGAAGCAACGCCGGCGTTATCGGCGGCGGTACGATCGGGTACAATTGGCAGTTCGCGCCAAATTGGGTTATCGGCGTCGAAGGGACGTTTGATGGTACATCGATCAAGAACAATAATACGGTTAACGGGACCTATCTCGATCCTTCCGGTAATGCATGGCCGGTTTCCATCCAAGGTAGCGCGAACACCAACTGGGTCGCCACCATCGCCGGTCGCCTTGGCTTCGCCGCAAACAACTGGTTATTCTATGCGAAAGGTGGCGGCGGCTGGGCCAACAACTCAGTGACAATAACCGGCGCCTCCCAGACCGGACCGGCTCCCGGTGTTCTGCCGACCGGGTGGACCGGCGGCACCGTCAGTGCGAGCAACACCGCCGGCGGCTGGCTGGCCGGCGCCGGTATCGAATACGGCCTGACCCAGAATTGGACCGTGAAGGCCGAGTATGACTATCTCGGACTTGCCGGCACGACGGTGAACAGTCCGTTCGTCGTCGGTGATACGGTGAACGTTTCGCGTAATATCAACATGTTCACGGTCGGTGTAAACTATAAATTCTGACGTGGGCTGCCAGCCCAACGCAAGCGATTGGGGGCAATGCATATCCCATCCGCTTGATCAAGCGTCAACAATTCTCCCTCCGCACGAGAGTCCGGAGGGTTTGGAGGAGGAGCCAAGCTACGGACACGCGTAAAGCGCAGTCCAGAAGAAATCCTGGTTGCTTACTGCTTCCACCATACGCGGCCGATAGAGAAGCTGCGGTTTCCCAACTACCCCATGCTTTGATGCCGTGGAAGCTGATGAGACCAGGATGGTACCCCAAAGATGTACACCGCCGAGCCCGCCCACGTGGCGGGCTTTTCTTGTAATAGATTGCCTGTGGCCAAACTCCTCGCCAAATCGTTACCGATTCATCACCACCGCTTTCCGTAGGACCTACGTCGCCACCAAATAGCGCGCAAGCTTCGCTTCATCGGCCGCAATGCCGAGGCCGGGCGCTTTCCGGCACCGCAATGGCGCCGTCGGTAAAGTGCATCGGTTCGGCGATCAGATCGTCGGTGTAGTAGATTCCCGCAACCTGCCCGTGCTGGGCCTCGGCCGGCGTTGACACCGGCACCACGCAGGACAGTGTCGCGGCGGGCGCCGCGGCGGCGAGCGCGATGTTGGCGCGGTTGCCGATCCCGGTCTCGACCGAGCCGTTGACGTTGCAGACGATACCGGCGGCCCGCGCGACCGCCGCCACCTCCATGGCGCGGAACAGGCCGCCCGGCTTGGTGGTGTAGATCGACACGATCTGGGCCGCACGCTTTTCGATGATCTCGATCACGTCGTGGGCGTTCCAGGCGCTCTCGTCGGCCATGACGGGCGCATCGATCGCCCGCGCGACCTCCGCGAGCCGCGCGATGCCCTCGACCGGCTGCTCGAAATAGAGGATCTCCGCCGTTTCCATGCGGCGGAAGGTGCGGATCGCCTGGGCCGGCGTCGCGTAGCCCTGGTTGGCGTCAATGCACAGCGCCACCTTGGGCCCGACGGTGTCGCGCACGCGCCGCACCATCTCGACGTCGCGGTCGGGATCGACGCCGACCTTGACCTTGAAGGTGCGGATGCCTTCGCGCACGGCCTGCGCCACCTCGCGCTCGGCGTCCGCAAAGCCGATGAGCCCGATCGAATGCGTCACCGCGATCCGGCGGCGGACGGCACCGCCGAGCAGCCGGTAAGCCGGCACGTTGAGCTGCAGGCCGGCGAGATCGTAGGCCGCCATCTCGATCGCGGCCTTGGCGTAGGGATGGCCCTTGAGCGCGCGATCCATGCGCGCATGCAGTTCGGTGATTTGGCCCGGCACGCAGCCGGTCACGGCTGGCGCCAGATAGGATTGAATCACCGAGCGGACCGTGCCCGGACTTTCGCCGAAATAGCGGCCGAACTCGCCGCCCCAGTCCTTCAGCGCCGGCGCCTCGCCGAACCCCGCGCGGCCGTCCGCATCGGTCATTTTGAGGATGATATAGCCGCCGATCGGCTCCTGCAGCCCGGTCCATTTATGCTCGCGCCGCGTCGGCAGGCGGACATGGAACAGGCCGATGTCGGCGATGGGGGATTCAGGCATGGCATGCGGATCCATTTGGGTGGACAGGCGCGATGGGGAGGCACGGGGCGTCTGCCCGAATCGGCGGAGCCGTCCGCCGACCTGGAAATTTCACGTACCATGGTCGGTTTTTGCTTCGACGGAAAGCGGGCGCCGGGTTTCAATTCACGATGATAAGCCGGTCCGTGTCGGCATAATCCGACAGCAGTTCGCAGCCGTGCTCCGTCACCAGCACCATATCCTTGTTCTGCATGCCGAAGCCGAAGCCGGTTTCGTAGATCAACGGCTCGATGCCGAGCACCATGCCGGCTTCGAGCGGCTGGTCGCCGGGGCCGAGATAGGGGTCTTCGTGCAGGTGCAGCCCGATGCCGTGGCCGACGAACGAGAATGCGCGGCAGGTTCAGCTCTTCGGTTTTCTTGAGGTACATCTCGTAGATGGCCCGGCTCGAGGCACCCGGCCGGATGGCGTCGAGCAGCATGTGCTTGCAGGCGGTGAGATTGGCCCAGATGCGCTCGGCCTGCGGCGGCGGGCTGCCGACCGCCGCCGTACGGCACACGCCCGCATGATAGCCCTGGATGATCGGAAAGATTTCCACCCGGCAGACATCACCGGGATTAAGCACGCGCCCGGTCGGCCCGACATTGGGAAACACGCTGCGCTCGCCGGTCGCCACGATCATCAGCTTGAAATAGTCCGCGCCCTGTTCATAAACCCCGCGGGTGAGCGCGGCGGCGATATCCATCTCGGTCGCGCCGGCGGAGACCGCCCCATAGGCTTGCGTGATGGCGCGGTCGGCGATGCGGGAGAGTTTTCGCAGGATGTCGATCTCTTCCCTCGTCTTGATCTGGCGCAGCCGCGCCAGCAAAGCCTGCGCCGGCGCGAACTCCGCGCGCGGCAGCAGCCGGCAGAGGTCGGCGAAATCCGTAGCCGGCAGGTAATCCAGCTCGATGCCGATGCGGGCGCTTGCGAGGCCGTGGCGCGTCAGCAGGTCGGCCAGCACCGCCATGGCGTCGAACGCAAATTCGCGCCACACCGCAATCTCGACATTGTCCTTGCGTTCGGCGCCCGCACCGACTTTGGCCCGGATCGTGCTCGCCTCCATATCGACGACGGCAAGCGCCGCCGTGCCGTCGGCCGTGACCACGACAAAAGCATGCCGCCAGCGCATCAGCGGCTGGGTCGGCGATAGAAAGCCGGTCACATAGGCGAAATTTTCCGGCGAGCAGGACACGATGGCATCGAGCCCCGCCTCCTTCATGGCGCGAACCTGGCGGTCGATTACGTCCTGGCGCATGCGTAGCCTTGCTTGAATGTCCGGCCCCAAGCGGGCACGATCTCACGTGCGAGAGCGTGCTTCATTATGCCCAAACGGCGCCAAGAGCGACCTGAAAGCGGCGCAAAGCTGCTGCCCTTTTTCAATTGAGAGAAACGCCGGCGAGCGGGCGATCCGTGATTGGCTGGTCGATACCTTGCCGGAACTGGGCGGCCCTGCCTTGGTCATCTACGAAGACAAAAAAATGCCCAGGCTGATCCAGCGGGAGCATCTTGAGGAAGTTGTCGTCATGGCGACGACGCGTGCGGTCCTTGCCTTTGCGCAGGAACGCGGCCTGATTGCATCGGCGGAGGAGGCATGGAACGAAATCGTGAAACGAGCGGCGGGGGCGAACCCGAGTTTGAACGTAACAGTGATACGCCCGACCCGCGGACGTTAAGCATTCTGAAACGCTACGCCGCCGGAGAGATTTCGTCGCGCCAGGCCGCGAAAGAGATGGGGCCGGGGGCCAGCGAGCACGACGTATTCGCGGGCATCCTGGCCGCGCAGTTGCGTTTGCCGGAACCTCCGGCCGCGGACGTCGCCCGCGAAGTCGCGGCATTGCGCGCGCTTTATGGACCGCACGGGCCGCGCCCGCGCGGGGGGTAAGGCCGTCCGTGCGGTGGCCACGGCCGGCGTCTATTCCGGATTGATCTTGGCGTCGCGGATCACCGTGCCCCATTTGGCGATTTCTTGGCGGATTTGCGCGGCCGCCGCCTCCGGGGTGTTGGTGACCGGGTCGAGGCCGAGCGCCGCAAAGCGCTCGGCGATGTCCGGCAGCGCCACGATCGCCTTGATCTCCCGGTAGAGGAAATCCACGATGGCGCGGGGCGTGCCGGACGGCACCAGCACGGCCTGCAGCGTGTCGGATTCCTGGTTCGGCAGCCCGGCTTCCGCGAAGGTCGGCACGTCGGGCAGCGCGGCGACGCGCCGTGGCGCTGCTACAGCGAGCGCGCGGATTTTGCCCTCCTGGATCAGCGGAATCGCTGGCGGAAGCGTCGTCATGGCGACCGGAATATGGCCGCCCGCCAGCGCCTGGATCGCCGGCCCCGCGCCGGTGAACGGCACGTGCACGATGTCGAGCTTTTGCATGAGCCGAAAGCGTTCGCCGGACAGATGCGGCGTGGTGCCGGTGCCGGCGGAACCGTAGGCGAGTTTGCCCGGATTGGCGCGGATATGCGCGATCAGGTCCTTCACGGTCAGCGCCGGTACGGAAGGGTGAACCAGCATCACGTTCGGCGAATTGCCGACCACGGTCACCGGGGCAAAGTCGCGGATCGGGTCATACGGGATTTTCACGAACAGGCTCGGATTGACCACAAAGCTCGATGACACGAACAGGATGGTGTAGCCGTCCGGCGCGGCGCGCGCCGCCTGGCCCATGCCGGTATTGCCGCCGGCGCCGGCGACATTCTCGATGTAGAACTGCTTGCCGGTCCGCTCCGACAGCTTGGCGGCGATCAGCCGCGCGGTGACATCGACCGGCCCCGCCGGCGCGAACGGCACGATGATCCGCACCGGACGATTCGGGTAATCTTGCGCCAATGCCGGTATGGCGAGCACCAGGATAGTGAAAACAACCGTGATCGCTCCCGGTACGCTCCAACGCATCGCGCCCTCCTTATGAGCACCGGCCATGTTCGTCGGCTCGAGGCAAGCTGCCAGTTCGAGGCCGGGATCGACACCGTTATCTTGTATCTTGACCGAAGGGCCTATGCGAGCGGCGCGAGCGGGGTGCCGCGATACACGTCCTCAACGCGACAGCTCAGGCCGAATTCCGGCATCTCGATCGGGTCGTGGGCGCGGTTCAAAGTGCCGGGATCCCAGCCTCGGCTCTTGGCATAAATTCGCACCAAAATTTTGCGCGGATCGATCACGACCGCGTAAAGACTTTTGCGCCCTTCGAAATAACGCGCGCAGTTTGGTATCGATCTCTCGTTTCGTATTGGAGGGAGAAAGAATTTCTCCGGCCAAGTAAAACTCCTCGGCGTAGAGTTCATATCCCGCCACGCCCGGCAACACCACGACATCCGGTTCCGGCTGGAAGGTTCGCAATCCGGGGTTTCTGAGGCCGATGTTGGAACAGGCAAAGAGCGGAATGCCGTTCGCCCGCAAGGCGGTGTTAAGGAGACTGCAGAAGTTGGACGCAATGAGCTGATGTGCGATGCTCGCCGGCGCCATCATCACGGCCACACCCTCGATCAGTTCCCAATGTTCACCGTTCGGCCGCGTCTCCAGAAACGCCATGAATTGGTCAACGTCCATCGGCTCGGGCACTGTCCGGGTCTGGCCTGTCAGCAAAAGGTCCATCGCTTCCTCCGTTTGACTCTGAAACCCTACGACGAGTCTCCGTCATGTGGAAGGTCGGCAACCAAAACGGAAGACACCCAACAGGTAACGTCCCCAGGTCGCCTACGAAGTGCCGCGATCGCCTCTCGCCTCTGCCGCGCATCGAGCGACCCGTAGACGCGACCGGCGATGCCGTGCGTTAGACGTGGACGGGAATCTTTTGGCTTCGCATCGGATTGCTGACGATTGGGCAGAGAATGCAGGGGCTGACGCCCGAACCGGGAGGGTCTAAGAACAGGGGCGTTAGCTCACGCCCGCGTTCCCGCCGCGGGTTTTGCCCCATCTCCTCCAACAAGGTCGCCCCATGCCGTCACGCAAATTCACCCGCCAGGACCTTCGCGACGCCGCGGAGAAGTACAAGAACTGGGGCAAGTGGGGCCTGGACGACGAGATCGGCACGCTGAACTACACGTCCCCGGAGGACATCGTCGCGGCAGCCCAGCTGGTGCGCAAGGGCAAGGTGATTTCGCTCGCGCTGAATTTCGACCAGCACGGACCGCAGGGCGGCAAAACCAAATATCCCCCGCTCGGCCGCATCAATCCGCTGCACATGATGCTGCGCACCGGCACCGACGCCTACTCCGGCGTGCTCGACAAGCGCGGGATCCGCGCCGCAGACGATCTCGTCGTGCTGCCGCTGCAGTCCGGCACCCAGTGGGACGGGCTCGGCCACATCTTTTACGAAAACTATATGTGGAACGGTTACGACTGCCGCGAGGTGTCGAGCTTCGGCGCCGCCAAATGCGGCATCGAGAAAACCAAGCACAAGATGGTGGGCCGCGGCGTGTTCCTCGACGTGCCGCGCGCGTTAGGCCTTGAGGAACTGGAGGACGGCTACGCCATCACCTCGGCGGACCTGGAGAAGACCGCCGCCGCACAGGGCGTCAGGGTCAAGCGCGGCGACTATGTGATCGTGCGCACCGGCCAGATGGAGCGCTGCCAGCGGCTCGGCAGCTGGGACGGCTATCCGGGCGGCGACGCTCCGGGCTTCTCGTTCGAGACACTCGAATGGGTCCACAGTACCGAGATCGCCGCGATCGCCAGCGACACCTGGGGCTGCGAAGTGCGCCCCAACGAGGCCGAGGAGGGCATCACCCAGCCCTGGCACTGGATCACCATCCCGATCATGGGCATCACCATGGGGGAAATTTTTCAGGTCGCCGAACTCGCCGCCGATTGCGCCGCCGACAAGGTTTACGAATTCCTGTTCGTGGCGCCTGCGATCCCGATTACCGGAGCGGTGGGGTCGCCGGTCAATCCGCTGGCGATCAAGTGATGTTCCATTCCATCAATCCGCTGATCGCGCTCGGGGTTGCCGCCTCGACGGCGCTGACGGACGCGGCCTTCGTGTTTTTCACCGCCGCAGTCACGTCGCGGCGCCGCTTCACGGCCGCGAACTGGAGCGCGTGCTGGTATCTGCTGTCGGCCTTTGCGGTGATCAGCTACACGGAAAACGCGGTCTATGTAGCGTTCGCGGCGGCGGGCTCGTGGATCGGCGCTTTCATCTCGGTCACCTGGCTGCATCGCGGACCCGGCCTCGCAGCGCCGCGCCACGATCCGCCGTGATCGTTAATGCGGCAGCCGCGGCGCAATCCGTAGCGCGGGTTCCGTTTTAACCGCCGTCCAAGGCTCAATGGCGGGTTATCGCGGGGCTGCGCGCGTTCCCTCTCCCTCCCCGCGGCGTTCTTCATGCCGTGGGGAGAGGGGTGGGGTGAGGGGCAGGCGCCCGTGAGGGCCTTAGGGGGAGACAAAGTTTTTGCGGCCAGCCGCAACTTTGCCGAATTTGGCGTATTCCATGATGACCGGATTGGGGAAGCGGTGTGCGGGGGCATGCCGCGATTAAGAATGGGGGACGGGCCGTTGGTGCACGTGGGCACGGCGTCGATCGCCGCGGGGCTGGCTGGGGCGACGGTTTTCGTAAGTCTAAGCGCATGGATGATGCAAGGCGGCGCGCTGGCAAACGGGGCGGCGTCTGCAGGGGTGGAAGCGGCGGCAACGACGAACTTCACCGCCTTCGAGGAACGTTTCTCCTCCGGCCGCTTCGCGCTGTCATCCCGCAGTGCCGCCCTGCGGACCACGATCGCGGCGCAGGCGCTCACCATCGCAGCTGACGATGACCCGGAGGATGATGCGGCGCTGAGTGTTGCCGATTCGAGCGTTCCTGACGCAAGCGTGGCGACGCCGCCCATACGCCTTGCCTCCCTGGAGCCGATGCGGGTTACGACGCAGTCCGTCCTCGCCCCGCCGGTGCCCAAAGCTGCACCATCACGAGGCCCGGCACCGTCGAACCCGCTCGCGGACGACACCGCGCACACCGCGATCTACGATATCTCGGCACACACGGTTTATCTGCCGAACGGCAAGCGGCTGGAAGCCCATTCGGGCCTCGGCGAACACATCGACGACGTGCGCGCCGTGAATTTGAAGATGCGCGGGCCGACGCCTCCGAACGTTTATGAGCTCAAACTGCGCGAGGCTTCGTTTCACGGGGTGCAGGCACTGCGGCTCAATCCGGTCGAACTCAGGCCGAATGTACGGCCGCGACGGCATTTTGGCGCATCCGTTCATGCTCGGCCCCAACGGCCAGTCGAACGGCTGCGTATCATTCAAGGATTATCCCGCGTTCCTGAGCGCCTATCAGCGCGGGGAGGTCACGCGGCTCGTCGTGGTCGAGCAACTCGGCAATCCTCCGCCGGCGAAGACGGCGACGGCATCGGATTGGTTTTCAAACGCACTGAAGGGCGTGTTCGGGCGGTCTTGAGTGCTTGGCGGCGTGGGATGCGCGCGTCCCCTCTCCCCACGGCGTTCTTAGCGCCGTGGGGAGAGGGTTAGGGTGAGGGGCAGGTCCCCGCGAGGGCCTTTCGGCGCCGTTGCGTTCCCCGGTTCGATTTATCTTTCTCTGTAGCGGCGCTGGTGTAAGCACCTGCCCCTCACCCCAACCCTCTCCCCATCGTGAAGAACGATGGGGAGAGGGAGGCCTATTCCACATCGATATCGAACCGCACGCCCTGGGCGAGCGGCAGCGCGGTGCCGAAATTGATCGTGTTGGTGGCGCGCCGCATATAGGATTTCCACGCGTCGGAGCCGGCCTCGCGGCCGCCGCCGGTCTCTTTCTCGCCCCCGAAGGCGCCGCCGATCTCGGCCCCGGACGGCCCGATATTCACATTGGCGATGCCGCAGTCGGAACCCGTGGTAGCAACGAAGCGCTCCGCCTCGCGCATGTCGAGGGTGAAGATCGACGACGACAGCCCGGCGCCGACGGCATTGTGCAGGGCGATGGCGTCATCGAAGTCGCGATAGCGCATCACGTAGAGGATCGGCGCAAACGTCTCCCGCAGCACGGGACCGGTCTGCGCCGGCATTTCGCACAGCGCCGGGCGCACATAATAGGCCTCCGGCCCGCCGATCCCGGCGACACGCTCGCCGCCATGGACGGTGCCGCCGGCGGCCCGCACCTCGTCCAGCGCCTTTTCCATGGCGGTGAAGGCGGCACGATCGATGAGCGGGCCGACCAGCGTATCGCCCTCGCGCGGGTCGCCGACCTTGACCGACGCGTAGACCCGGCGCAGCCGCGCTATCACGCGGTCGTAGATATCCGCATGCACGAATAGGCGGCGTAGCGTGGTGCAGCGCTGGCCCGCGGTCCCCATGGCGGCGAAGGCCACCGCCCGCACCGCGAGGTCGAGGTCGGCCGATGGCGCCACGATGGCAGCGTTGTTGCCGCCGAGTTCGAGAATCGCGCGGGCAAACCGCGCCGCGAGCCGCGGCCCGACGGCGCGGCCCATGGCGGTCGAGCCCGTGGCCGAAACCACCGCGATTCGGGGGTCGTCCACCATCACCTGGCCGGTGTCGCGGCCGCCGATCAGCACCTCGCACAGCCCCTCGGGTGCATCGCCGAACCGCCGCATGGCACGCGCGACGATCGATTGTACCGCGAGCGCCGTGAGCGGCGTCTTTTCCGACGGCTTCCACACCACCGGATCGCCGCACACCAGCGCCAGCGCGGCGTTCCACGACCACACTGCGACCGGAAAGTTGAATGCCGAAATGACCCCGCACACGCCGAGCGGATGCCAGCACTCCATCATCCGGTGGTCGCCCCGCTCGGTCGCGATGGTGCGGCCATAGAGCTGGCGCGACAGCCCGACCGCGAAGTCGCAGATGTCGATCATCTCTTGGACCTCGCCGAGTCCCTCCGAGACGATCTTCCCGGCTTCGAGCGTGACCAGGCGGCCGAGATCGGCTTTGGCGGCGCGCAATTCTTCGCCGAGCAGGCGGACGAACTCGCCGCGCCGCGGCGCCGGAACCGTGCGCCAGGTCGCGAACGCGCGTGCGGCGCGGCCGATGGCGGCACCGGCCTCCTGCGGTTCCGTCACCCGCACAAGGGTCACGGTCTCGCCGGTGATCGGCGAAGCAACCGCCAGGCCGGAGGCCGCGAACGCGCTTTCGGGTGTCCCCAGCCGCGACAGGATCGCTAAAGATTCGTCGCGCACCGACATCGGCTTGGGCTCATCTGACGTAACAGGGGCAAAAGTCATGGCGGTTCTCACGGGTCATCGCCGGGCTCGTCCCGGCCATCTCGAAAATCGGCGAACCGTGCCTTCCTGTACGAAATCGCCGGGACAAGCCCGGCGATGACGAATGCATCGCCGCGACTTTTGCCCCTGTTAGCATCTGCGTGCAGCATGGCGACGTGGTTATTCACATCTGGACAATCAACGCGAACCTCCGCCCTCCGGCTTGGCATAAACCCGGCCGAACCGGTTATCCAGAAACACTTTTAATGGAATATCCTCCTGGCGGATAAACCCCTGCTGCGGCAGCTGGCCGGAGCTCAGCAGATCCAGCACGGCGCAGATCGCGGCGGCGGTGGTGATCTGGATGGCGCTCAAGATGTGGCCGTCCACCTCGCGGCTGTAGATCTTGTTGGCGTAGGTCTCCTGGACCAACTCCCCGCCCTTGCGGCCGCTGACCGTCACGAACACGATGACCACGTCCTGCAGGGTGGTGGGGACCGCATGCTCGAGAATGTCCTTGAGGACGTCGCGGCGGTCGCGCAGGCGCAGGTCGTTCAAAAGCGCCCGCATGATGACGGCATGGCCGGGATAGCGGATGGTGCGGTAATTGAGCGTCCGCACCTTCCCTTCCAGCGAATCGCACAGCGTTCCGAGTCCGCCGGAGGTGTTGAAGGCCTCGTAGGTGACCCCGTCGAGGGAAAACTCCTCGCGTTCCTCCAGCGGCTGCACTTCGCGGCGCTGGCCGTTCACGATCGCCTCGCAGGGCTCGCAATATTCGTTGATGACGCCGTCCGTGCTCCAGGTCAGATTGTAGTTGAGCGCGTTGGAGGGATATTGCGGCAGCGCGCCCACCCGCAGCCGGACGCTGTCGAGCGTGGTGAAGCGCTTGGCCATGTCGAAGGCCACGATCGAGATGAAGCCGGGCGCCAGTCCGCATTGCGGAATGAAGGCCGTGCCGGAATCGGCCGCGAGTTCCCGCACCCGCCGCGCCCGCGCCACATCTTCGGTGAGGTCGAGATAATGGGTGCGCGCCGCGCGCGCCGCTTCCGCCACCGCGGTGGTGAGGTGAAACGGGCCGGCATTCAGCACCGCGAACTTTCCATTGAGCAAATCGAGCAGCTTGGCGCTGTCCTCCACATCGACCGCGACCGTGCGCAGGCGCTCGTCGGGTTCAAGGCGGCCCAGCACATCAGCCGACCGGTCCGTCAAGGTGACGGCGTAGTCGCCCGTCCCGGCGAGCAGCCCGGCCACGGTGGCACCGATCTTCCCGGCCCCGATCACCACGACATCCTTCATGCAAGCCTCCGGCGGTTTGGCGCTAACGTAGCGCAAACCGTCGCGCGGCAACACCCGCGGCGGTGGATGGAGGTGGATGGAGCGCGGGCGTCTCGCCCGCCGGCCAAGGCGACGCCGGGCAACAAATGCTCCAAACGCCGACATGAGCGTCGAACGGGCTTGCATCCCCGGCGGCGCAGCGGGACGCGAATCCCCCTCTCCCCATCGTTCTTCACGATGGGGAGAGGGTTGGGGTGAGGGGCCGGCGCGAGCACGGACGGATGGACCGATCATTTCTGCCGCGGCGGCCAACGCGGCGGTGCCGCAAAGCTCTCACGTGTCACTGCTCCTCACCCCGACCCTCTCCCCGCGGCGTGAAGAACGATGGGGAGAGGGGACGCGCGCATCCGCGGCGGAGCGATCTCGGCCACGCCCCGGTACCAAAGCTTGACTCACGTCGGGAGTCCCGCATCAACTGTCCATCGATCTCCCCGTTCCGGGCTGTCGCACAATCAGGCCGCCGCGCCGGCCGTATCGATCGTTCCCACGGTGAACGGAGCGATGCGCCGTCGGCCGACGAAAAGGACTCCGCCATGCACGATGTCCCCGGTTCCCATTGGCATGAACCGACGGCCGGCAAGCGCGCCGGCTTCGGCAAGTTCGGCCGGCCGAAGACGCCCTACGACCTGTTCATGGAATCCGAGGGCATCCCGGTGTTCCGCGACATCGGGGTCAGCAAGGTGCAGAATCTGCCGCTCGCTCCATGGAAGCGCATGGGCGGGCGCGGCAGCTACATCCAGCTGCACGGCACCGAGGGCAAATGGGGCTGCTACGTGGTCGAGGTGCCGGGCGCCGGCGCGCTCAATGCGGAAAAGCACCTCTATGAGGAGGTCTATTTCGTGGTCGAGGGCCGCGGCACCACCGAGGTGTGGCTCGACGCCGATTCCAAGCGCCACGTGTTCGAATGGCAGAAGGGATCGCTGTTCTCGATCCCCGTCAATGCCTGGCACCGCATCGTCAACGCCAGTTCCAGCCCGGCCTTGCTGCTCGGCGGCACCACCGCGCCGAACCTGATCAACCTCATCAACAATCTCGGCGCGATCTTCGACTGTCCGTATCAATTCCGCGACCGTTTTAGCGGCGCCGACGATTTTTACAAATACAAGGATGACATCGAGCCCGATCCGGTGCGCGGCCTTGCCATGCGGCGCACCAACTTCATTCCCGACATCGTCAATTGCGACCTGCCGCTCGACAACCGCCGCTCACCGGGCTTCCGCCGGGTCGAGCCGTTCATGACGGGCAATACCTTTTATCTCTGGATCGGCCAGCACGAGAATGGCCGTTACTCCAAGGCGCATGCCCACACCTCGGCCGCGGTGCTGGTGTGTATCAAGGGCAAGGGCTATACCTACACGTGGCCCGAGCATGCCGGTGTCACGCCCTGGAAAGATGGCAAGGCGCACCTGGTCAAACGGGTGGATTACGAGCCGGTCGGCCTGGTTTCGGCGGCACCGGGCGGGGCGCGCTGGAACCACCAGCATTTCGGCGCCTCCAAGGAGCCGCTGCGGCTCACCGCCTGGTTCGGCCCGCACAATCCGGGCCGCGAGCCGGGGCCGCCGGGCGAGGTCCACACCGATTACACCGGGATGGATATTCCGGAAGGAGGTACCGCTATTCCATACTGGATGGAGGACCCCTTCATCGCCAAAGAATACGGCGAAATCCTCGCCCGCGAAGGCGTGGTCAACCGCATGGAGCCGCAATTCTACGACCGCAATTACAAGGGCGAATTGCCCAAGGGGGTTTGAGGACGGATTTGAGGCCACGGTTTCCGGTCGGCCGGACCTGTTGTGCGCAGGAGCTTAAACCGGGGGCCGGCTGCAGCCGGCCAATCGTGGAGGATTGCCCGCTGGCACAGATGATGTGGCCGGACATGACTTGGAGGTGTGAAATGCCGTGGCAACACACTGCATTTTTGTCGCGATCAGGCGTTCAAGCTGGCTGCTGCTGTCTCTTGTCTTGGGCAGCTTCCTCGCCGCGTCCTGCGGCGAGGCCAGAAACCCTTTAAACCTATCGGACCTCGCCGCAGGTATCAAAAGGCATTTTACGGCGCCAGCACCAATGAAGTTCGCTTCAGCAGGCGCGGGGACACAACGGCGACCACTGCGGTTCTTGATTCGGAACATTTAGCGGCTGCAGGAATTGAGTTTGTCAGAATTCAGGACGGATGTAATCCTGGGTTCCTGCGGCGGCCAGTTCCCAGCCCCCCCCCCGCTGGCCGCCGCTCCCTGGGCTGCGCACATGGGACGAGACGCAAAAAAGAGACCATCGGAGGGCGGTTTTTCAGTGGTATTAGACGGTCTGCCGCGGCAACGAAAGGCCGCACAGATGCTTCCTTGCTACCTTTCTAGACCGCATTTCGATCAGGTCGAATCACACTCTCGGCCGTCACGCCCGCGCTTGTCGTCGCTTGTCGCGGGCATCCAAGTCTTGCTTGCGACGGCCTTGCGTGGATGGCCGCGACAAGCCTGGATATGCCCGGCCATGACTCCCGGTGATCTGACCTGACCTGATCTGATCTGATTCCGGTCTAAGAGGTCGGACATGCTACTTGCAAAAATTTCAAGACGAGAGCGAACTCGTTCGCCAGGTGATACGTTATATTTAGTCTCTTATGTGGAGCACGGACATGAAAAGAATTGTTGTTGCCCTCATGGGCGTGTCGCTGTTTGCACCGACTGCGTTAGCGAAACATGTACACCACTCCCGCGGCTACTACGCCTCGAGTGTGCCTAACAATCCAGCACCGTCCGGAGCTCGCCCGTCCGCTCCCAATCGTCCCCGCGAGTACGGCGAGACCCGCAAGGGAGTTCGTGTGAACCCGGACGAAGTTGCG
>CAWDKL010000071.1:0-278160 GCA_963802745.1 uncultured Alphaproteobacteria bacterium
CCGCCTCCTGGGTGCAATACGCCAACATCACCAAGGGTTACGGCGTCAAATATTGGGAAATCGGCAACGAAATTTACGGCAATGGCGAGTATGGCTCGGCTTGGGAGACCGACCTGCACGCCGCACATGATCCCACGACCTATGGTAAGAATGTCGCGCTCTTCGCTTCCGCGATGAAAGCCATCGATCCGACCATCAAGATCGGCGCCGTGTTGGCCGCGCCGGGCAATTGGCCCGATGGCCAGTCGCCGGACTGGAACAGCAATGTGCTGGCGCAATGCGGCTCGGCGATCGATTTCGTCATCGTGCACTGGTATCCGCAAAATCCCGGCTCCGAATCCGATTTCGGCCTCCTCGCCGCGCCGCAGAACGGAACCACCGGGATTGCCGCCATGGCGACGAAGCTGAAGACGCTGATCAGCCAGTATGGCGGCGCCAAGGCGGCTAACATTCAGATCCTGGTTACGGAAACGAACTCGGTATCGTCCAATCCTGGCAAGCAGACGCTGAGTATCGTCAATGCGATGTTCGTCGCCGACACCATGCTCTCCTGGGCCGAGAACGGCGCAGCAAATGTCAGCGTCTGGGATCTGCACAACGGTGCCGTTTCGGGCAACGCCTCGTCGAGCCTGTTCGGCTCGGCGACCTATGGTGATTACGGCATTCTGTCGAATGCAACGTCGGGCGAGCCCGCCGCCGACACGCCGTTCCCAACCTATTACGGCATGCAGATGGTTTCGCTGGTCGGCAAGGCCGGCGACACGCTGGTTTCCGCGTCGTCGAGCAACAGTCTTTTGACCACCCACGCGGCGCGTCAGGCAAACGGCAGCCTGGCGGTCATGTTCATCAATAAGGACCCCAAAAACACCATCAGCGCCAGTGTGTCGCTTTCGGGCTTCACGTCCACGGGGACCGCAACGGCCTATTCTTACACGCCGACCAGCAGCGTCGTGACATCCAGTGCGTTCAGTGCCCAGGGGACGAGCTTCTCGATTGCGGTGCCGCCCTATTCGTTGACGACGATCGTGCTCGCCGGAACATCGTCGGCGCCATCGCCCAATTTCACCCTGTCCGCCAATCCGACGAGCCTGTCGATCCAGCAAGGCGGCGCAGGCTCGGCGACGATTACGGTCGCGCCATCCGGCGGGTTCAGCGGCACTGTCGCCTTCGGGACGACCGGCCTGCCCGCGGGGGTCACGGCGACGTTCAGCCCGGCGTCTTCAACGACTTCGACCACGCTGACGCTGAATGCCGGCGCCTCGGCGCCCGCCGGGACGAGCGCGTTCACCGTCACCGGGACCAGCGGCACGCTGAGCGCCTCGACGGCGCTGGCGCTCAAGGTCAACGCGGCCGGGGCAACGTCGGGGACGGGGCCCGCGACGTTCACCGGCCGTGCCTCCAGCAACGGCCCATGGTTCGACGAGGATGATGTCGCTCTCTCCACCACCGTGGCCATCACCGCCTTGACGGTGAAAATTACCGTTCCAGCCACGAATGTGACCTATAACGGCGCCTACAACACCGTCGGGGGGCAAATTGTCGATAGCTTCAGCGGCGGTTCGAACCTCGTCTACACATTCACGCTGACCTCAGGTCAAACGATCAGTGCGGGCAGCTTTACCTTCGCGGCTCAAATGAACGGCAACGGTGTCACCCACAACGCCGCCACCAATTCCTGGACCGCGACCTATGTGGCGGGCGGCACAACCTATACGCAGTCCGGGAAGTTCTGAGGCCTCGGCAATGGCGGTGCCTGATGATCCAGCCCGTCTCGCCTTCGTACAGTCGAGAGGGGGGCGCCCACTCGACGGAGACAGGTCAACCGGAAGACGTAGTCGCGTTGCGATCCGCCGCGGCCTGAATATTTCACCCTGGCGCACCGCGACGTGACGACGCCCTGATCGGCGATCTGGCGGGCGACGGCACCGCCTACGTGCGGTTCTTTCCGCTCGGCGGTTTCACGCCGCTGCAACCGTCGACCCTGTCCGCCGTCGCCGCGCGTCTTGGCGCTACGCCGTGCGCCCAATATCCTGCTCATTCCCGGCACCGCGCCGGTGATGCATTTGAAGGAAAATTCGGCGGCGGCCGAGAGCGTTTTGTCCGACGTTGTGATCAAGGAACTGGAGGGCGTCGCAACCAAAGCCGCCCGACGGCGTCCGAACGTCGGCGGCGCCCCACGTGGTTTGAGATGACACCCGTCTGACATGTTTCGACGTTAAAATACGTTGCCGCGCCGCTATAGGTGTGGTGCCGCCGGGTTGCCCCGCGGCGTCAGATGATCCAGCGTTTAATGCTGCCAGCGCAAACTTGGGGCAATTGCAGCGCACGTTATCGCATTGCGTTCCAAGCGGTTGCCGGTCGTCGTCGTTGTTGCCGGTCGGTTGCCGACACCGGCCATCAAGGGAGAATGTTATGAACGACGGATACAATCATTCATCGGCACGGGGTCTTTTGCGTTTTTGCAAAGGTGCGGCAGTCGTATTCGCCGCTGCAATCATTCTCGTTCTGGGCAGCGGCCAGGCCCGCCTCGAGCCGATCGGGTGTCCGGCACCTCCAGGTCCGGCAACGCTGGAACCGACCGTCCCGCTCAATCTCGGCCAACTCAAGCTTCAGCTCCGCGCCTACCGCTGTTCGGACTACGACGGCGAGGTCGCAGCCGTGCTGGCCGAGGCGCGCATGTGGGTCGAGAGTCGCGCGCCGCAGACCGTTAACCCGGCCATCGTGCTCGATATCGACGAGACGTCACTGTCCAACTGGGATGAGATTTATCACAACGATTTTGGCTACATTCCGGGCGGTGCCTGCGATCTCACCTCAAAAGCCGGATGCGGCGCGCACGATTGGGAACTTGGCGCCAGTGCCCCAGCGATCCAGCCCACGCTCGAATTGTTCAATGCCGCGAAGACGATGTACGTCGCGGTGTTTTTTGTCACCGGGCGATATGACGACGGGCTGGAACGGGCCGCCACGGAATTGAATTTACGCAACGCCGGTTATTTCGGATGGGACGGGCTTCGCCTGCGCGATCCCAAGCAGCCGCGTGCGTCGGTCGCCGAATATAAGCGCGATGCGCGCATGGCGATCGAGAAGCTTGGCTATACCATCATTGCAAACGTCGGTGACCAGCACAGCGATTTGGCGCTGGGTCACGCCGAGCGCACCTTCAAAGTGCCGAACCCGTTCTACTTCTTGCCGTGAAGCGCCGACCCGGAAGGGCCAGCGCACCCGGGAGCAGAATCAGGGCACTGGGCATTGCTCCGAAGCGAAAGCTTCTTGCAACAAGCGCGTGAGGCGCAGTCCGGCGAGCCCAAGCTGCCGGTCCAGGATCGGCAGGACTTGGTCGTAGTAGCGCTGATCGAGGATATTGCTGGCCGGCGTGAGCCGCCAGACTTGCTGCGCAACCGCGTGGGTTTCGTTCGCCCAGCCGACAAAATTGACCGCATCAAGCCCCGGCGTCTGCGCCTCGACGCCCGCAAGCCATCCCTGCTCCAGGCGGGTCACGTAGCTTCCCCAATCCCAGCGCGTCATCTCGATCAGAGTCACGTCCCATGCGGCGTGGAGATTGGTCGAAAGCGGGCTCATGCGGCAATTCTCCTTGCAGCGGTCGCCATGCATGAACGCCGTGACGTCGATCGTATTGCCCCCGCGATCATCGCCGACCGTATGCAGCGGCTGATGAATGTCGCCGACCAAATGGATGGCGAATTTCAAAGCGTTCTGCTGCTCCTCGCCTTGCTTGCAGCGAATGTCATTCCGCAACCGTTCCAGTTCGGCGACGATGCAATCGCCCGTGGGCTTACGGGCGCATTGCCGGTCGCGGTCGAAACTGTCCTCCGCAACGGGAATGTCAACGAAATGCCAATTTTCGCTACCCGGATCCTCATCGCGGTAAGCGTCCGCCCAGCTCGCTAATGACGCCAGCGACACACCCGGACCCAAAATGTTCTGGATCTTCACCATGGTTTGCGGGGCCTCCGCGGCAAGCCGGCGCTGCGCGATTTCGGCCACGATGGAGTGCCCTTCCTGGCCCCAGGCCCAGGCGGCCGGGACCGGACACAGCACCATGGCGACAACTATAAGGAACCCCTTCATGAATACTCCCATCTGTTGATCACGAACCGTCGCAAGGGCTGGACGACGATAAGCTTATCGGCATCTATTCTACAAAGGCAATGCGGAATATCTTGCGGTTGCGCGACCTGCGGGGGCTTAGGGATTTGCAAGATCAATTCGAGATAAGCAAATATGTTCTCGATTAGGATCATTGACCCGAAGGTTTTGTGCGTGCGGGAGGCGATGCCGCGATCAAGACGTGGGTCGTCCGGAAATTAGCGATCATCATCGGCCGGTTGACCTGCCGGGCCGGCGGCGGCACAGTGCGGCGCGGTTGCTGGAAGTGCTGGACGAATCCGCGGCGGCGGGCGCCAAGGGACCGGATTTTTCTAAAATTCCCTGCTAAATTCCCTGTGGAATTGCACGCAACCAACGGCCGGTCGGGCATGCCGGATCACCCTGCCTGACTCGAACTTGTGCAACCGTCTAACCGCAACCAATCCGCCCGGGAGGAGCGCATGACCAACCAGAACGAGGGCTTCGGCCGCAGGACCTTTCTCAAGCAAGTGGCAACGGCCGCCGGAGCGGCACCTCTCGCACCGGCGCTGTTCGGGGCGGCTGCGGTCGCGGCCGAGACCGGTGCGGCCCGCCATGGCGGTGAAGACAGCCATGCCACCGAGCGGCTTGCCGCCTATGCGGCCGCGGTGCGGTTCGAGGATTTGCCGCCCGCCGTGGTGCAGCGCGCCAAGGATTGCCTGTGCGACACCGTCGCGGCGATCATCTACGGGGCCGAACTGCCGTGGAGCAAGATGATCATCGCCCATGCGCGGCGCAACAGTCCCCCCGGCCAAAGCGCCATCCTCGGCTCCGGCGGCGCGCCCGTGAAGGCGCCGGCGGCGGCGCTCGCCAACGGCGCCATGACCCACGCCTTCGAACTCGACAACCTGACCAAGCCCGACTCCGGCTCGCATCCGGGCGCGACGGTGTTCACGGCGGCGCTGGCGGTGGCGCAGGAGCGCGGGCTGTCGGGACGCGACCTCCTCACCGGTTTCGTCGCGGGCGCCGAGTCCATGATCCGCATCGGCCATGCCACCAAGCACACCAACGAGGTGCGCGGCTTCCATGCCCCCGGCACCACCGGGCCGTTCGGCGCGGCGGTCGCCTCCGGCCGGCTGATGGGGTTCGATGCGGCCACGATGACCAATGCGCTCGGCATCGCGGGCTCTTGTTCGAGCGGCTTGCTGGAATTCGCCCACGCGAACAACGGCGCCATGGTGAAGCGCCTGCACATGGGACGGGCCGCCGAGAGCGGCGTGCTGGCCGCGAGCCTGGCGGCGGACGGCTTTACCGGACCGTCGTCCGTGCTGGAGGGCGGGGGCGGCTTCCTGCAGGCGTTCTGCAACGATTTCGACGTGGCGGAACTCACCCACGGGCTCGGCACCGACTATTTCACCCTCGACATCATGCTCAAGCGCTATGCCTGCCACATCACGGCGCACAACCCGGTGGAGGCCGCGGTCGAACTGCGCAAGCAGTATAATTTCACCGCCGCCGATGTGGCGGCGATCACCATCGCGGGCAACGACCGCATGGCCACGACCAACAACATCCCGGCCCCCGCCGACATGATGCTGGCGCAATACTCGATCCCGTTCAGCGTCGCGCTGTCGCTCTATCGCGATCCCGTCGACCCGCGATCGTTCGATGAGGCGGTGGTGCATGATCGCCCCATTTTGGACCTCGCCTCGCGGGTGAAGATGACCGTCACCCCCGGCCAGGATCGCCGCAACCTGGCGGCGGTGGTCACCATCAAGCTCAAGGACGGCAGCGAGGTGTCGCGTCCGGTGGCGAGCTTCAAGGGCACGCCGGAACGCCCGCTCGGGCGTGCCGACCTGCAGGAAAAATTCGTGCTGCTCACCCAGCGCCTCGGCCGCGACCGCATGGTGCCGCTGTTCGACCGTTTGCAGGGCATCGAGAACGAGAAGACGCTGGACTGGCTGAACGTGTAACGCAGCCCGCCAGAACGCCTCGACACCACCCGTGCAAGCCGCGCGGGTGGTGCTCTGCGCCGTCGTCGTGGAAGGGATTATCGCCCTCGACCTCCGGATGCATGCGCGCCAAATCCGCGAGGTGGCGATACATCACGGCCCGACGCCAAACCATTGGTGGCGCAATGCTTTTTTGATATGCGCGACGGTAACGGAGATCTCGGCGGAATATTTCACCGCCACATCCGCAAAGCAGCGGAAGCCGACACTTTTGCGCGGCCCCAATGACCAGTTTGATCCTGGCCGATCAGCCGCAAACTGGACCGGCCTTGAAAAAAGTGCAAAATGATTTCGTGGTTGGCCCCGTAGCTCAGCGGATAGAGCAACAGCCTTCTAAGCTGAAGGTCGCAGGTTCGATTCCTGCCGGGGTCGCCAGTTCGTGCTCAACGGATTGAAGTCATTATCTTTTCCTCAATATTCCCTTAACCTTTGGTCCAGGTTTGGGAGCTTGGTTTCCAAAGCACCCTGCGGCAGACATCAATCGCGGTTGGCGCTCGTCGCTTCTGCTCAGCGTCCTTGGTGTCGCGTGTCACCTCGGCCCAGGTCGCATGACCGGTGATGGCGGCAATCTCCTCGTTCGCCGAACAGCCTGCCTCGGCCATCATGTTCTTTGGCCGCTGTTTCGTGTTCTCACTGCTCAGCGCGATCGGCTTCGCGGCATCGTCGCGTGGCGCGGTCGCGGGAAGCCGGGAGGCGGTTTCGCTGCGTTATCAGGCGGCCGAGCGTGAGCTGAAAGCCGAGATCGACAATCTCCTCGGCGCAGGAGCCCGGAACGATCAGGATCGGCAGTCGGGTTGCTGGCGCGGCGGACCGGATTGGCGTGGTACCCGTTGTCGTTTTCCGGAACGATCCGCTAAGATGCATTTGTACCAGTGGACGAAAAACACCGACACGAAAGGGACCCCATCCATGAGAACCGCACTTGGGTTGTCGATGATTCTCGTTGCGAGTTCCGCGATGGCGCAGACGCGCGGAACCGCGACGGATATCCTCAACGCCGACATTCAGGCGATGGCCAAGGCGTTGGCGGCGACGCCCGGCGGCGACGAGTTGTTGGGCGTTTCCAGCATCAACAACGGCGAATACAATGTCGGCGTCGCGGTCGTGCACCGCGCCAAGGCGGCCAACATTCAGGCGAGCCTCGCGCACCATCAGATCACCGAAGTCTACCACGTGCTCTCCGGCGCGGGGACGATGGTGAGCGGCGGAACGATGGATAACCCGCGTGAGACCACCGATGCGCACACGATCGCGGTCGTCGGCCCCAGCGCCCGCGGCGGAAAGCTTGCGGGCGGCCAGAGCCGCAAGATCGGCGCCGGCGACGTCGTCGTCATCCCGCCCGACACGCCGCATGGCTGGAGCGATGTCTCCGAGGACCTCGTGTACCTGGTCGTCCGCATGGATCCGAAGAAGGTGCTCAAGGTCAAATAGAACGAGCGTCGCCTTAGGTCGCGGCGGGTTCCGGAGGCCGCATGAGCGAACGGGATGGGGGAATGGCCGTCCCGGATGTCGCGACCAATGTCGCTCATCCGGGCTATGATTGCTTGCGCTTGATTCGACCCTTGATCTGCACCGAATTGCAACCATCTTTGTTGCACGACACAGCAAATGGAAAAACGCCGCTGCACCTATGACCTCGCCGCCATCAAGGCGGCCTGCTCAAGCGGAGCGGTGCTCGGGCGAACGAAAACATCCGCGCGCGATGCTGCGGCTCTCGGAATGGACAGCGAGGCGGTAGTCGCCGTCATCCAGGCGCTGAACTATCCGCGCGACTTCGAAAAGAGCGCGACGGCGCATCATGACTCGCGGCAATGGCACGACAGCTACAAGCCGTTGGTCGGCGGACGCACGCTCTATCTGAAGTTCACTGTAGATGAGACCGGGCGCTTTCTGCTCACCAGTTTCAAGGAGGCGTGATGGAGACGACCGAACCGGTGACGAGGCGGTGCCCGGCCTGCAGCGGGATCATGCGCCGCACGGTGACCAACGAGACCGTCACGTTCCAGGGTCATTCGCTGCGCTACGAGCAGCCGGGCTGGCAGTGCGAGACCTGCGACGAGGGTGTGCTGGAGGGCGACGACAATGCTTTTCACGATGCGGCGCTGCATGAAGTGATGGCGCGCGCCAAGGGCTCGCCGATGTCCCCGCTCGCGATCCGCGCGGCGCGCGAAACGGTCGGGCTGTCGCAGCGGGAAGCCGGACGCGTGTTCGGCGGCGGCGCGACCGCCTTCTACAAATACGAAACCGCCAAGGCGGTGCCGTCCGAAGGCATGGCGAACCTGCTGCGGCTCGCCTTGCAGCGGCCCGACCTGTTCCGTGAGCCGAGGCTCGGCTCGGATTTGGACGCCACCGCATCGGACATCGCGCTCATCCGCCGCGCCGGCTTGGATGAGCCGCTGGGCAGCATCATTCGGCGGGTCTATCCGGAGGTGGCCGACGGCCCGTAGCATCGGACGAGAGCATTCACACCGTCGAGGACATGAGAGTGTGCGATCGCGCCCTCAACCGGCTGCGGGCGCAAACCGAAGGGCTGCCGTTGCCGGAGGAGATCAAACGCATCCGCGCCAAGCTGGGACTGACCCAGGAGGCCGCAGGCGAACTGATCGGTGGCGGCCCACGCGCCTTCCAGAAATACGAAGCGGGCGACCTGCTGCCGAGCCGCGCGATCGGCAGCGCGCTGGCCCTGCTCGACCACGACCCGGCGGGGCTTTCCGTCCTTCATCGGCGCGCCCACACAGGCCGATCCGAACCTGCGTTTGGCGGGCATCGCGCCGGCGATTGATGGGTGCGCAACGATGTCGCGGCTCGGCGTGCCAGCGGCGCGGGAGAGCGGTCGTGCTGTTGCAGCGATCCGGTACGGCGCTGGCAGTCCGCAGCCCCGTAGCCCGCATGAGCGAAGCGACATGCGGGAAAGGCCGTCCCGGATGTCGCGACCAGAAGGTCGCTCATCCGGGCTGGTGTTGCCGCGGCTACGCGGCCACGGTCATCCGGTGAAGCTGCAATACCGCTTGCCTTGACGACATATCTCATGCTCAAAAGAACCCCACTTTGCCAATTACTGAACGGCAAAACGCTTCAGGACCTCTCGATTGAGGAGGGTGCTCGTTGGCGCGCGCAGTCAAACCCAAGCCGATCACGGCGCGCGAGCTCAATGAATTAATTGCGCAGGCCCGCGCGGACCGACGCACCTCGTTCAATCTGAGCCGTAACAACACCGGCGACGAGGGCGCCAAGGCGATCGCCGCGTCGCTGCCCGGCCTTACCTCGCTTAACCTGAGCGGTAACAACATCGGCCACGAGGGCGCCAAGGCGATCGCCGCATCGCTTCGCGGCCTTACCTCGCTCAACCTGTGGGACAACAATGTCGGCGACGAGGGCGTCAAGGCAATAGCTACGTCGCTGCCCGGCCTCATTTCGCTCGACCTCTCCAGCAACAAAATCGGTGACGAGGGCGCCAAGGCGATCGCCGCGTCGCTAGGCGGTCTCACCTCTCTCGAGCTGACCAACAACAACATCGGTGATGAGGGTGCCAAGGCGATCGCCGCATCGCTGGGCCGCCTCACCAAGCTCTACTTGGGCGACAACATTGGCGACGAAGGCGCGAAGGCGATCGCCGCGTCGCTGCCCGGCCTCACCTCGCTCTGTTTGTTCCGTAACGTTGGCTACAAGGGCGCCAAAGCGATCGCCGCATCGCTGGGACGCCTCACCTCGCTCGTTCTATGCGGTAACATCGGCGCCGAGGGAGCCAAGGCTATCGCTGCGTCGCTGCGCGACCTCACCTCGCTCCACCTGACCCGTACCAATATCGGCGACGAGGGCGCCAAGGCTATCGCTGCGTCGCTGCGCCACCTCACCTCGCTCCACCTGACGGGTAACAATATCGGCGACGAGGGCGCCAAGACGATCGCCGCGTCGCTGGGCCGCCTCACCTCGCTCAATCTGTGGGACAACAACATCGGCGATGAGAGTGCCAAGGCGATCGCCGCGTCGCTGGGCCGCCTCGCCTCGCTCGATCTGTGGGACAACGACATCGGCGATGAGGGTGCCAAGGCGATCGCCGCGTCGCTGGGCCGCCTCACCTCGCTCAATCTGTGGGACAACAACATCGGCGACGAGGGCGCCAAGGCGATCGCCGCATCGTTGCCCGTCCTCACCCGGCTCGATTTGAACAATAACAACATCAGCGCCGAGGGTGCCAAGGCGATCCTTGATGCGTGGTCTTCGGAGCCGAAGAGCAATCGGCTCCGTTACCTCGATCTTAAAAGCAATGACAGGATCGGCGGCCTTTTGCCAAAGGAGGTTTTGGACACGACGGACGCGCAAGCCATTCTCGCTGCTTACCGTCGGTTTGCGGTTGCGCAACAGCAGCAAACCCTGCGGCCATTGAACGAAGTGAAGCTCCTGGTGGTCGGCAACGAGGCCGTGGGCAAGACATCGCTGCTTCGCTTTCTCATGACCAGGAGCGCCGCGGAACCCCAGTGAGACCAAGACCGCAGGCATAGTTCGGCCCGAACAAATCGAGGTCACGCCGGATTGGTCGCCGCAGGGCTGCCAGGTTCGCCTCAATGTCTGGGATTTCGGCGGTCAGGAAATGATGCGCGGAACGCACCGGTTCTTTCTCACTGAGCGCAGCCTCTATCTTCTGGTGCTCGAAGATCGCTACGAGGACGATCGTCGTTCCGTCAACAATTGGGTAAAAACGATCCGCAACCGCAGCAGCAACAGCCCGGTGATCATCGTAATCAACAAATCGGACGCCGGAAAGCGGCGCTTCCGTCTCGATGAAACCGGGCTGCAGGAAACCTATCCCCATATCGCCGCGTTCCTGCGCACGTCCTACAACCCGACGATTGGGCGAAAGAGAGCATCGCAGAGCTGCGCTTGAAGATCGTGAACATCATCACTGCTAGCGACCATCTCAAACATATCCGCGACCCGATCCCCGATAATTGGCTGCAAATCAAAAATCGCGTAAGCGATTTGGCAAGGAAGCGCTCCGTGTTGGCGCACGCCGAGTTTATCGCTCTGTGCAAGTCCCGCGGCCGCGGTGTGGAGCCGGTTACGGACGAGAATGAACAACGCGCGCTGCTGCGCCTGCTCCATGACCTCGGCGTTGTCATCGCCCACGCTAGGAACGGGATGCACCGGCGGCTCGCCGCGAAATCAGTCTCCTCGATCCCAACTGGCTTACGGGCGCGATCTATCGCGTTCTGGATAAAGCAAGCTCGGTGGATCAGGAAGGCGAGTTTCTCCGTCGCCAGCTTGGCGACTGGCCTGACCCGCAATTGTACCCTCCGGAAAGGCATGAATTCGTCCTGGATATGATGCAGACAAAGACGTCGGCCTTTGCTTCAGGCTGCCGGTCCCAAACGAACAGCGCTTTCTGGTTCCCGAGGCATTGCCCGCCAGCCGGCGCTTTGTTGGCACTTGGCCCGAGGAACGTGCTGTTTCGCTACACGTACAAATATCTGCCGCCGAGCCTCATCCCGCGATTTATCGTGCAATCCCACCGATACCTGACAGCGGAAAAAGCGCGGTGGCGGACCGGGGTCGTTCTCAAGGTGCGCGATTGCGAGGTGCTGATTCTCGCCGACCGCGACCGGCAACGCATCGACATTCAGGTGGCCGGTGCGCCTGCGCTTCGCCGCGCTGCCCTCAATGTCGTGCTCGATCATCTGGAGGCCGTGCATGACCTGAACCCGGAAGCCGGACCGGACGCCGTCGTTCCGCTTCCGGATAAGCCCGAGGTCCACGTCAGCTACAGGCACTTGCTGAATTTAGAAGAAAAAAAGGTCCCGACGCATTTTCCCGACGGCGCCGATCGCGAATATCTGGTCGCCGAGCTCTTGGATGGGGTCCGGCGCGAGCAACAGGACAAGTATGCGAACGATAGGGATGGTTCACGCGCGAAGATCCATCCTCATTTCGATATCACGGCAGAAACTGTTTCCATTACGGCCGGAGACCAATCACCGATTGGGGTCAATAAAGTGCAGGGAGGAACCGCCGTGCAACCGGTGACGCCGCAGGAGCAAAATCGGCATCTCTACACGCTGCTCGCTTGGGGAAGCGGCATGTTATTCCTCGTCGCATTGCTAGCGATCTCACTGATTTGGCCCGATCCGACACCTTTCCAACTTCGCGTGCAAGTGTCGATCTTGGCTTTGGCGGCCGCCGGCTTTGCGACCGTGATCAGCGGCCTCCTGAACATCACGACCCATCTTGGAAGGCAGGTCGTGATTGGCGCCACCGGAGCATTGGCTGTCCTCGTCCTATTCTATCTCTGGAATCCAGCGGTGCTGCAATAGCTTGCTTGCCCCTTGCGCGACCCACCACCTCCCACCATGCCCAGGTGACAGCATTTTGTTCTGGACAAGATCGGAAACGGCCTCTATGATAGGTAGGTTATTTCGACAACGCTGACCACCGGTGGCGGTGGCCGGAGTGGTGGAGCTTGCCATGTCATCCTGGCATTCACGGCGGCGTGTCACGAGCAACGGTGGCGGAAGCGGACGAAGCGCAACCGTCTTGCCTGACGAATTCCCTGATCGGCAGACGAAATTCCCTGTTCCGGCCGTTCAGCGAATTGATCCGCAACACATCGCAATTGCTACACAAACTGGAATGGACGACCGGCCGGAGTGCGAAAAAATGTGAGTTTCCCTGTTATTTTCCCCGCTGTGAGGGAAAATGCGGGTCCTGTGATTCCCTGATTGGCTTGCGTAGGATAGCTTGAGTTGTGACTCTCGTCCGTCATTCCGGGGCGCCACGAAGTGGCGAGCCCGGAATCCATGCACACAGACCGGGGCTATGGGTTCCGGGTTCGCCACTTCGTGGAGCCCCGGAATGACGGACCATATGATTGGTCCGTCAAAAATACGGGCTGAGAACCTACCCCGCCACGGATCGCCAATTCTCCGCCAAATTCTCCGCCCCCCGCAGCGACAGCGCAAAGATCGTATAGGTCGGGTTCGACGCGCCCGCGGTGGCGAAAATCCCCGGACCCGGCCACATACAAATTGGGGATTTCGTGGGTCTGGCCGAAACTGTTGACCACCGAATTTGCCGCGCCGGTGCCCATGATGGTGCCGCCCATCAGGTGGATGGTCGGCTGCACGGCGCGGCCCTGCCACACTTCCTTGGCGTCGGTGGCGCGCGCGATTTTTACGCCCTCCTCGAAATTGGCGTTCCACAGCGCGGCGTCGTTGTCGTCGTAACTGTGGATGATGCGGCCGAGCGGCATGCCGAACTCGTCCTTCTCGGCCGCCAGTTCCAGGCGGTTTTCGATCTTGGGCTGCTCCTCGCCGAACGCCGTGATGCGGGTGAGGTTTTTCACCGCGCGTTTCATGAAGGCCTGCAGCTCCGCGCCAAAAAGTTCCGGGCGGCTGTTGGCGACGCCGCCGAGCCCGCTGACTTTGCTGGCGAAGCCGGCGACGATGAAGGTGGAGCCGAAGGCACCCGCATGGGCGGTCTTGCCGTAGCGCTCGTAGGACATGTACTGGGCGCCGATGGTGCCCATGTGGGTTTCCACGTCCTCGTCGAACATCGCGTTCGTGCCCGAGGCGAAGTGGGTCATAATGTATTTGCCGACCAGGCCGTTGCGGTTGGCGAGGCCCTTGTCGTGGCGGCCGGTGGCCGAGTTCAGCATCAGCCGCGCATTCTGCGCCGCCCAGGCGGAGAGCACCACCACGTCGGCGGGCTGCACCTGCTTCTCGCCATTGCGGTCGACATACTCGACGCCCGTCACCTTGTTGCCGGAGGCGTCGGTGAGCACGCGGGTGACCGTGCTCCACGCCCGCACCTCGGCGCCGGCCTTGCGGGCGTCCGTGAGGTACGTCACCAGCGGATTGGCGAGCGCCCCGATCGGGCAGCCGACATGGCACCAGCCGTCATAGATGCAGGCCGGGCGGCCCTTGAACTCGGTCGAGTTCATGCCGACCGCGGCCGGCACCATGCGGATGCCGTTGGCGGCAAAGCCTTTCAGCCAGACCTCGCCGTTGCGAAAAGTCTTCATCGGCGGCATCGGATAGGGCTGGCCCTTCGGCCGCCAAACCTCCTCGGCCGCGGCATCGCCCGACACCCCGATCTCGTGGGCGACCTTGTCGTACCAGGGCGCCACATCGTCGTAGGAGATCGGCCAGTCGTGGGCGCGGCCGTGCTCGCTCTTGATGCGGAAATCGTTCGGCAGCAGGCGGGGGAAATTGGCGTAATAGTGCAGCGCCGCGCCGCCGACGCCCCAGCCGGCCTGGGCGCCCATGCTGACGGGATGCTTGCCGTCGAGGATGAAGGGCGCGCCCGCCGGCTTGATGCGGCGGCCCCAGATGTCGGACGAAATGAGATCCGAGGTGTGCCAGTCCGGACCGTTGTCCATGACGACGACCTTCTTGCCGGCCTTGGCCAGCACCGCCGCATAGACCGAGCCGGAGGCGCCGGCGCCGACGATGACGACGTCAACTTTTTCCTGTGTAGCCATGGGTCACCACCTCCGGTCGGGCGCGATGTGCGGCATGTAGGGCACGCCGAGCCGCTCGTAGCCTTCCATGGTGCCGTAGACCACGTCGACCGCATCGCTCCTCAGCACCAGATAGACGAAACCGCCGGCCGGGCCCTGCCAGCCGTCGATCTTGTTCTGCCGCATCGCATCGACGAGATCGTGCTGGTCGCCCGCCGCGAGCGCCGCGAACCGGCGTCCGCCGCGCGCTTGCGCTGCCTTATCGACCGCCGCGATGGCGGCGCGGTAGAAATTGATGAACGGCGGGCGCACATTGAGCTGGCGCGCTTCAAGCAGCGCCTCGCCGGGCGGCACCGCCACCTGCTGGTCGATGAAATGCGCGACGCCCGCTTGCCGCGCTCCCGGCACCAGGGTTTCCCCCAGGGCCTCGAGGGCCTCGGCCTCGATGGCCTTCAGCAGGCGGAACGGCACCCCTTGGGCGCGCGCCTGGCCGGGCGTCATCATCACGCTGGCATCGCCGACCGTGAAGGCAAGCAGGCCCATTCCGGCGCCTTTGAGAAAGACGCGCCGCTCCATGGCGTCCATGGGGTTCCTCCGTGGTGGGGCCGGCGCGGAAAGCGCCAGCCGATGGAATTTTCGTCGCGCGAGTGAACGATAAAGGCGGAGCGGAATCAAGCGATTGGCGCGGGGGCGCAAGGAGGCGCGAAATGATTTCCACGGCGAGATGCGGTAGAAAGCATCCCATGACGAAGATCCTTGACCAAGCCATCGCCAAGGCGCGGGCACTCTCCGAGGAAGATCAGGACGCGCTGGGAGCCGTGATGCTCTCGCTCGCCAAGGAATGGCCGGCCGCGGTCACGGATAACGACGCCGAGACCTGTGCGGCGATCCGCGAGGGGCTCGCCCAGGCCAAGCGCGGTGAATTCGTGCCGGATGAAGATATCCAAGCGCTGTGGAAACGCTACGGTCTATGAGGGTTCGCTATACGCCGCAGGCGAGCGGAGATTTGGCTGCAATTCTCCGGTATCTCAACGAACACAGTCCGCAAGGCCTGCGGAACGTTAGACCGGATTCCGGTCAGGTCGGAACACCTGGGAGTCATGGCCGGGCTTGTCCCGGCCATCCATGTCTTCCTTGCAGAGCTGCCGCAAGTAAGACGTGGATTCCCGCGACGAGCGCGGGCATGACGCCGAGAGGGTGATTCGATCCGATCGAAATCCGGTCTAAGCGCGCCATCGACAACATCGAACGTCTGATAGGTCAATACCCGCAAGCGGGACGCATGCATAAGGGAACCGGAACACGCGTACTTCTGGCGGGACGGTACCCATATCTTGTCTATTGGACGATCGAGGCCGGCGAAGCTTGGATCGTTCACATCCGCGATGGACGGCGCAAGCCTTGGCGAGGCAATTGATTTGCGGTGCAGCCGCGTAGGATGGACCGAGCCCTTGCGTCTTCTATCGCAGAAAAGAACGGTGAGCCGCCACCGGATTCGGCCTTGACCCCATACCGACTAGTCGGTATGTCGTGCGCCGATGGCAACCCAAGCGCACCATGAATCGAAAGCCAAGCTGCTTGAACGCGGCGCTGAACGTGATCCGCGCCAAGGGCTACGCGGCGACGACCGTCGATGACATCTGCCATGCGGCGGGGGTCACCAAGGGGAGCTTCTTCCATCACTTCAAAAGCAAGGACGAGCTCGCGCTGTCCGCCGCGGCCTATTGGGGCGAGATGACCGAAGGTTTTTTTGCTTCCGCACCGTACCATCAGTTGGAAGACCCGTTGCAGCGCCTTCTCGGCTACGTCGATTTTCGCGCGGAGATTTTACGGGGCGACTTGCCCGACTACACTTGCCTGCTTGGCACGCTGGTGCAGGAAATCTACGCGACGCATCCCGACATTCGCGCCGCTTGCGACCAGGGCATGTCAACGCACATCGCCATTTTGACGCGCGATATCGAGGCCGCAAAACAGCTTTACGCGCCCGGCGCGCCATGGAGCGCCGCCAGCGTCGGCTACTTCATTCAATCGGTTTTGCAGGGCGCGTTCATCTTCGCCAAAGCCAAGCAAGGTCCCGAGGTGGTGCGCGAGAGTCTCGCGCATTTGCGGCGCTATCTGGGGCTGATCTTCAACCAGCCGCGCAACACCAAGCGAAAGGAAAAGCCATGACCGACCAGCAAACAAAGAAGTTCATCGCCTTGTATCTCGTGCCGGCCTCCGTGATGGCGGATTGGGCGAAGACCGACCCTGAAATCCGGACAGCCGAGGAGCAGAAAATGCAGGCCGAATGGGGCCGATGGATGCACGACCATGCCGGAATGATCTCGGACACCGGCGCGGGCGGCAAAACCAAGCGCGTTACGGCAAGCGGCGTTTCCGACACCAAGAACGATATCATTATGTACTCGTTCGTGGAGGCCGAATCACACGAAGCCGCTGCGAAGGTCTTTGAAAACCATCCCCACTTGCAGAATTCCGCAATCATCCATCGAGGTCATGTACGTCAGGCCGATAAGCGGAATGTAACGCCCTATCCACCGAGGAATGGCAGAAATCCATGGGCAGACTTTTTACACTTGTCGGCTTCTTGAAGGCACTCGCGGAGAAATAGCGGTACAGCCCTCAGGGCGGATTAGCGCAGCGTAATCCCTCGTCTTACTTGCAGAGCAGCCGCGGCGGGTTACGCCTTCGGCTGACCCGCCCTACACATCACCCGCATGGCTGCGGCTAGGGTGAGCTACGCCGACCATGCCGCGCTCGCATCGTCCCGCGACGCCCGCTATTTCCCGACCATCTTCGCCAGCAGATAGTCCACCAGCGCCTCGACCTCGGCGGCGCTCAGCACCGGCGTCACGGTGGTGCCGTCCGGCGGCGCGGTAAAGCCGTAGCACGGGCGTTCCGCATAGGCGCCGTCGAGCCACGCCGGCATCGCGGTGCCGGGCAGGCCGCAACTGACGGTTTCCACCAAGCCAGCGCGGTCGAGCCTGGTCTTGCGCAAGCTGGGGCCGGCGGGAAATTCGCCGCCCGAGCCGCCTTCGCCGTCGGCGCCGTGGCATTGCAGGCAGCCGGCCTTGTCCCAAGCATCCTCGCCGGCTGCCAGCCGCGCTGCATCCTGGGCGAAGCCGGCCGTGGCAGCGAGCACCGCGGCGGCCGTGCCGCAGGCGACGCGGAGCATGAAGGAGCCGGCAGGCTGGCGCGATCGCCCCGGACCACGCCGTTGGTGCTTCCCGTGGTGCATCTCTTGGGGCATCTCTTGCGGCATCGGCCCCGCAATGTTCGATCCTGCCATAATCTCCTCCGCGCCATGCGGGCTGCCGCTTCGCGGGCGCCGCCGCATCTTCCATGAACCGGCCGGCCGGATCGCGTCAATCCGGCCGTCCCGGCGCGCTCCACCGGCACGGCCGCGCATCACGCGATTGACCCCCGATCGGCGTGCCCATAACCTGCGCTGCCTGCGTCGGCATTTCGCCACGACGGGCCGCCAGGGGAGAGCAAACATGTCGAAATCGCCCGCAGGCCCGGTGGCCGGCAAGGATACCGACGATACCCCCAACGCGGCGATCGACCGGCGCAGTTTCCTCGCCTCGGGCGCGGCGGCGGTCGCCGTCGCGGAACTGCCGGCCGGACCGGCCGCGGCGCAATCCCAAAACATCGCTTGGGACCGCGAGGTGGATGTCCTCGTCATCGGCGCGGGGGCCGGCGGGCTGGTCGCGGCGATTGCGGCGCGCGAGAAGGGCGCCTCGGTACTGATCGTGGAAAAGAATTTCGACATCGGCGGACGCGCCATGATGAGCTATGGCGGCCTCTATATCGGCGGCGGCAACCGGCTGCAGCAGGCAATCGGCGTCAACGACACGCCGGACCTGGTGTTCGCCGACTGGTCGCGCCCGGAAAAGCCGACCGGCCGCTTCAGCGACCGCGCCCTGGTGCGCACCTATGCGGACAATAATCTGGAGCTGTTCGACTGGCTGGAAAAGAACGGCGTCCGATGGGAATCCTACCGCCGCGTGCCCGACCGGCTCGACCGCGCCCGCACCCGGCTCAACGTGGTGCGCTGGCCGAACGAGCCGACCACGCCGGCCCGCGGCTCCGGGTTCGTGCGGCCCTTGGAGAAAACCGCGCGGCAGATGGGCGTGGAAATTCTGCTGCAGCACCAGATGACCAAAATCCACCGCGAGGGCCAGTTGACCGGGCGCGTGACCGGCATCACGGCCGTGGAGGTCAACAACTGGTACCGGCCATTGACCCGCACGATCGCCATCAAGGCGCGCAAGGGGGTCATCGTCGCGACCGGCGGCAGCGCCGGCAATCCGGTGTTTCGCACCATGTTCGACGTGCGGCTCACCGAAGAATATCAGGCCGAAAACCACGAATGGACGCAGCGCACCGCCGACGGCGAGATCGCCGCCATGGAGATCGGCGCGGCGCTCGGCGGAACCGGCTGCCAGACCATCCAGGAGGATCACCTCATCAACAAGGGCCGGATCGGCAAGAAGAGCAACGGCAGCGCCACCGAGCTTTATCCGACCAGCCCGCATTTCTTCCGTGCCGGCGCCGTCGGCCTGCAGGTCGGCGATTATCAGAACGTGATCCTGGTCAAGGAAAACGGTTTGCGTTTCTATAACGAAACCGTCCCGAACCAGGATTACGAATATTACGCGGCCGCGCTCGCCTGGACCGGCGACCCGAAAAAGCTCAACGGCGGCGGCCCGATTTGGGCGATTTTCGACGCCGATGCGGTGGTGCGCGAGAAATGGGACGTAAACCCGCCCTATGTAGACCGCAACGGCTATTTCTTCTCCGCCGACACGCTGGAGGAATTGGCCGCCGCAATCGTCAACGAATATCAATGGCGGCCGATGCCGCCGGCCGTGCTCCGCAAGACCGTAGAGCGCTACAATACGTTCGTCGATACCGGCATCGACGCGGATTTCAAGAAGCCGCGGCCGATGTTCAAGATCGCCAAGCCGCCGTTCTACGCCGCCTGGTCCACGCCGGCGCTGCACGACAGCTATACGGGCATCCGCATCAACACCACCGCGCAGGTGATCGACCTGCGCGGCCAGGTTATTCCGGGCCTCTATGCCTGCGGGGATTCCTCCGGCGGCTTCGGCCAGCACGGCATCTGCCGCGCCGCCACCTTCGGCCGTCTCGCCGGATTTCACGCCGCGCAGCTGCCGGCGTGAGTGCGATCGTGCAACGATGAGCCAGCCGCGTGAAGTACCGCACGGCGCCGAAGCGCCGGTCACCCTCGCGTTCGCCGAGCCGGTGCCGGCGGAACTGCCGGTCGGCGCCACCGCCACGCTGAGGCCGCTGGTCTCTTGCCCCGACGGGCGGGACCTCCGCGGCGGTTGCCTCACCTTGCTCCGCGGCGAGGACGTTTTGGCAACGGCCGCGCTCATCGCCTGCCGCGACGGCGTCAATGAAGCCGAGCCATTATCGGTGCGGATGCCTGACGAACTCGGCACCTTCGTCTGGACGATTCGGTTTCCCGCCCAGGAGATCGCGGGCTTTGCCTATCCGGAAAGTACGCTCACCGTGGCCTCGCAAACGCGGCCGCAGACGACCAGCCTCGCCATCTGGGCGGTAGCGTCTCCCGTCGTGGCCGGGCGAGCGGCTTGCGCTCACCGTCGGGGCGAAGAGTTCCGCCGGCTATTCGCTGGCCGGCGCCGGCGTCGAGATTTTTGACGAAGCCGGCGCCGGGGTCGGCCGCGGCCGGCTTGGTACGGTGCCATGGCCCGGCACCGGGGCACTCTTCTGGACGGAGATCGTGCTCGCCGCGCCGCCGCGGGCAGGAGTTTTTTCCTGGAGCGCGCGACTGGCCGCGACCGATGTCAGTCCGCCGCATGAGGGCTCGTCGGCGGCGTTCGGATTCGCGGTGGTGCCGCGGCCGGAGCACCGCCTCACCGTCACGGTGATCGATGCGGCGACCGCGGCGCCCATCCCGCAGGTCGAGGTCGCGCTCGGGCCGTTCCGGACCGTCACCGACGCCGGCGGCCGGGCGTGCATCGCGGCGCCGGCCGGCACCTTCGACCTCGCCGTGTGGAAATCGGGCTTCGAGGCCGCGCCCCGACCCATCGCGATTTCCGCCGATGTCTGCGCCGAAATCGCCATGGTGCGGCGGCCGAGCGAGATCGAGCTGTGGGAGTAACTCGCTGCCTCGATGCACGGGGACAGATTCACTCCGGCTGGATGCCGGCGTCCTTGACCATCCGGGCGGTTCGCACCAGTTGGTCCTTCACAAATGCCCCAAGCTCTTCGGGCGTCGATCCGAACACCTCGAATCCGATCTGGGCGATCTGCGCCTTGATCTGCGGATTCTCCACGATCTTGCGGACTTCCGTGTTCAGCCGCGACACGATGGCGGCCGGCGTCCCGGCGGGGGCGAACAGGCCGGCCCAGGATTCGACTTCGAAATCCTTGAGACCGGATTCGTCAAAAGTCGGCAGGTCGGGCAGCAGCACGCTGCGGCGCAGCCGGGTGATGCCGAGCGCCCGCAGGGTGCCGGCATTGACGTGCGGCAGGCCGGGCGTGAGATCGCTGAAGGTCATCGAGACCCGGCCGGCGATGACGTCATTGAGGGCGGGCGGTACGCTCTTATAGGGGACCTGCAGAATATCGATGCCGGCCCAGTGCTTGAGCGTCTCGCCGGCCAGGATCCCCGAGGTATTGCCGCTGGCGTAAGTGAGTTTTCCGGGATTGGCCTTCGCGTAGGCGATCAGTTCAGGGATCGTCTTCGCCGGAATCGAGGGATTGATCACGAACATCAGCGTGAAGCTGCCGATCCGCGTTATCGGGGCGAAGTCCTTGACGGGATCGTAGGCGAGGTTCTTGAGCAGGAACGGGTTTGCGGAATGCGGGCTGTTGGTGCTCATCAGCAGCGTGTAGCCGTCGGGCGGCGCCTTCGCCACATAGGCCGCCGCGATGCCGCCATTGGCGCCCTGCCGGTTATCGACCACGATGTTCTGGCCGAGCGCGATCCCGAGCGGCTGGGCGATGATGCGCGTTACGATATCGGTGCCGCTGCCCGCACTGAACGGCACGATGATGGTGATCGGCCGGGTCGGCCAAGCTTCCGCAGCCGTGGCCGGATTTGCGCGCAGCGCCGCAGCCGCCGTCAAGGCGCCACCGATGTGACCTAGAAAATCGCGCCGTCGCATAGGCACCCCCGATGACGTTGCCCGCGGGCGTCTCCCGCGCCCACGGCTATCGGCCTACATAACACTGCGTCGCAATTCCCTCTACAAGCACGTCCATCGGCTCGCAGCCGCGCCTCTCCGGCGGGCAACGCCGCCCCCGGACCAGGGCGCTTCATCCCGTGAGCGCGGGCCGCTAAGGAGCTAGGGCGGAGAGCCGCCGGCGCACCACGTCGATGTGCTCGCGCAAATCGTAAAGCTGGTTGGCGAAGCCGAGCGGCACGTTGACATGATCGACGGCTTCCTCGATCTGCTCGATACGCGCCTGTTTTTTGCGCAGCGTTTCTTGTGTCGCCGTTGCGTTGAGGCCATCTTCGATCTTCTTGAGTTCGCGGTACCATCGCAGCAGGCGCCGGCGCACGCGCCACGTGTAAAGCTGCGGCGCAAACCGCAAAGCCGGCAGCAGAACGCCGAAGATGGGAATGGCCATCATTGGCATCCGGTCCAGAAAGTTGGCGAGCCAGAACGGCAGGTACCGCTGCAGGAACGGAGGACCGTTCCGATAGACCCGGCGCGCCTCGTCAGCGATTTGGAACGCCGGATCATTTTGGATTGGGAATTCCCCACTGGCCTCAAGGATCCCGGCTTCACCGTTCGGGCCGACCGTCGGCGCACCGTGGACGGCCACCATCGCCTGGGTCAGCAGATTGGCGATGGCCGGATGAATATCCTCACGAACCACAAAGGACGCCACGGTCGCCACCATCGGGGTGTCGGCCGGCGGGATATTCGCGGCGAGATTGACGATGCCTTCCCTGAGTTCGAGCCGGGTCAGGTACGGAAACCGCTGCGTCAGCGCATCGGCTTGGTGCAGCCGCATGAGCTGAACCTTCGGATTGGCGAACAGCCGCTGCACCGTCCGGGCATTGGCGGCAAGCACCAGAAATCCGGCATTTGCGGCGCCCTGCTCCAGCACATCGACATCGTCGGGAAGTTCCCGATGAATGAAGGTCGTGTTTTGCGCATCGATGCCGGCGGCCGCGAGCAAAGTCATGGCGAGATGACTGGTGCCGGAGCCCTGCGGGCCGACCAACAAGCGCTTTTTCTTGAAATCCGAGAGGCGTTCCGCAGGCTCTCCGACACGTTGGAAAATCCAGAGCGGCTCGTAGAGCACGCGCCCGAGCGACTGCAGGTGCGGCGCCTCGGTTGCGCTGGCGATGCCGCCTTGCAGAAATCCCGCCTGAACACCGGCCTGATCATCTTGCAGCAGTTTGAGATTTTCAAACGATCCGGCGGTTTCCAAAATTTCGACGGCGATCCCATTGGCCGCGAGCTTATCGCGGTAGCGCTCAGCAAGCACGTAGTATGGGCTTCCCTTCGTTGCCGCCGCCACCACGATCCGCCGCGGCGGTGCCGGCTGCACGAATTGCAGGGTGATCCAAAAGGCGGCGATGACCAGCACGATGACCGGTAGGAAGATGGTCAGGGATTCCCGCAGGTGCGAGCGCTTGGAACTTTGTTGCACTTATCACCTCCTTCAAACCTTGATCACGCCGACGCACAACGCGACACCGGTCCCGTTGTGTACCATCCCTGGAGCGACACGCATGCCCAGCGCACGGTGCATATGATTCGTGTTTTTGCATGTACGGTACGGCCGATTTTCGCACATGGGGCGGCACCGTTCTTGATCGTCCAGACCGTTCGAACCAACTGATCCCTTATGCTCGCCGGCGGCCGATCTCCGCGCTCGGCACATTTTATGCGCTACCCCTATAGATGAGGTCGCGGTTTCGGCGGCAGCGGCATCTCGATGAATTCGTAGCTTCCGGGTGTCGCCGCATCGGTTTTTGTGGCTATGTCTTGTGCGTGTTTGCGTACAATCGGCCAAATGTTAGAGCCAAGCACCACGAGCGCCAGCCGTCGTCCAGCGAGATTTTGTTGGTATCGAACGTTCTGATCCGACGTGACCAAAACATCGAAGCCGGCATCTTCGGCGGCTTGCAAAAGCTTCGCGTTTTCAAGCTGAAGGGGCCATCCGGTTTGGACAAAAGTACGGACCTGATGTTTTGGCAAGAAACCACGCACTCCGATGGGAACGTTCTTATCAAACAGGATGCGCAACGCGATGATCTCGTGCGTAATCAAGAATCGCTTTGACGGTGTCCTGCGGAATCTCGAATTGCTCCGAGATATCGGCAACGCTTAACCCAAACGCAAAATTATCCACAATGGCACTGACCGGCATTCTAGTGCCGCGAAGCACCGGCGTGCCGCCAAGCACGCCGGGCTTGGTTTCAACCAAAGGCGACCCCGACCAGTCGAAAGTTTCGTTTTGCATCGCGGCTCCTTCAAGCTGGTCCGATAGCGAACGGTGCGAAGATGGTAACTGGGCGGATCTGCCAGGCTCCTGCGGCCCCGGCGGCGGCGCAGGCCGCCAATACACATCGATACGCGCCGGCAAGTCGCGCCTTCCCATGCGGCGACGCCCATCAGGCCTCGGGCAGCGCCCTCCGCCTCCGGATCGAGTAGCATACCACTTCGGCGGAATTCCATCTACAAGTGCGTGTATCGGTCCCGACCGAGCCGCTGCATGGTTCGCCGCGGAGCCACCACGGAGACCCCCATGCCGGCACCGAGCCGCCCGATTTCACGCCGCACATTCTTTGCAGCGGCTGGCCTCGCCGCCTTAGCCCGATGCGCGGCCGCGCCCCGCTCGGGCCGCCTATCCGGAGCGGGCGCTGCGGCTCATCGTGCCGTTTCCCGCCGGCGGTGCCGTCGATGCGGTCGCCCGGCTGATCGCCAAGGCGTTGGGCGACACCGCGGGCGTGCAGGTGGTGATCGACAATCGCGGCGGCGCCGGCGGCGTCATCGGCATGGACGCGGTCGCGCACGCGGCACCGGACGGCTACACGCTGATCCTTTCGCACAGCGGCTTGACCGCGATGCCGGGGCTCTACCGCGATCTGCCGTTCGACCCGGTGCGGGACTTTGCCGGCGTGGTGACGATGGCGTCCGGCGCCTATGTGCTGGTGGCCGGACGGGCCGCGCCGTTCGCCTCGGTCGGCGACCTCATCACCTACGCCAAGGCGCATCCCGGCAAGATCACCTATGCGTCGGCCGGCATCGGATCGACCGTGCATCTCGCCAGCGAGTTCTTCAAGCGGGCGGCGGGGATCGATCTCCTGCATATTCCCTACAAAGGTGCTGCGCCGGCGCTGACGGACGTGGTCGGCGGCCAGGTCAACATGATGTTTGCACCCGCGGCGACGAGCCTTCCGCTTGCCGCCGCGGGGCAAATTCGCGCGCTGGGCATCACTTCGGCGCAACGCTCCGCGCTTGCCCCGAACCTGCCGGCCATCGCCGAAATCCCTGCCGGGCTTCGATGTCACCGGCTGGTATGGCCTTGCGGTTCCGGCCGGCACGCCGGCCGCCGCGATCGCGAAACTCAATGCCGACGTAAACCGCGCGCTGGCCGCGCCCGGCATCGCGGCGCAACTCAACCGGCAAGGTCTCGAGCCGATCGGTGGCTCACCCGCCGAGGCGACGGCCCGCATTGCATCCGAGGTGGTGAGATGGACCGCCATCATCCGCGACGCCGGCATCAAGCCGCAGTAGGTTTTTGTCGGGCCGCTTCGCTATTTCCCGGGGTGGGATCATCAGGCGCTTGCCTCACCAAATGGTTGCCACTGATCGCCATGCTTGGGCGCAACGAACTCCTTGACGGGAGCGGCGCGCCTCTCGATCACAACGACGAACGGATAGATGTGGATCGAATGGACCGCCGCCTGGAATGTGGACGTCTCGGCGACGAGACCGGTTCCGTCCGGTTGCGCGACAAATGTTTTTGTTTCATTAAGTTTACAGGATAGTCCGTTCACATAAAAGTTGAAGTCGTTCAACGTGCCGTGCACGTCTTCGCAAAGGTAAACCCCACCTGGCCGCAGGTGCGGCAGTAGTTCTTCGATCGTTGCGATTTGCTCGCCGGTCTTGTGTCCACCATCATCAACAATAATATCCAGATATGGCACCTTTTCTTTAAAACTACGCCAAAAATCGAGGTTCCCTTGGTCGCCGATGAACACTTCTACTCCTTCGCCCTGATAGACCCGGCAGGCCTCTTGGATGTCAACGCCATAAATTCGGCACCGTGGCCCGAAATAAGATTTCCACATTCCAAGGCTTCCCCCGCTATAAATGCCTATTTCTAATATATTAACTTCCTTATTTCTAAACTTTTCGAAGTGTCGGTCGTATATCTCAAAATAATGTCTCCACTTCCATATGCCAGGACCGCTCTTGACCGCATCGAAATACTTCTGGAGATCGTTAGACGGCTCAGGCTGAAGTTTGTCGGACGGAAGAAAATTCAAATTCTGGGCTTTATCCAATGCGCGATTAAAAATACTCATCCTTCGAATGGTAAAAACACGCATCTTTCGAATGGCCGCCATCGGCCGCGCCGCCATTTTGTAGGCATATCGGAATATCGAATTCACTGTTGGCATTTGCGACATCTCTTCATAGACCTTCATACACCTAGACCAGTTTCCGGTCAGGTCCGAACATTGGAGTCATGGCCGGGCTTGTCCCGGCCATCCACGTCTTTCTTACAGAGCCGCTGCAAGAAAGACGTGGATGCCCGCGACAAGCGCGGGCATGACGCCGAGCGGGTGATTCGACCTGATCGAAACTCGGTCTAGCGCGTGTAATTGACACGTCTCGATACCATCCATACTGCGCGGCCGACGCAGCAGAAGGTTTCCAAGACGTCTTCACTGAGAACAACCGGCGCAAATCGTGCCATCTATTCGAATTCGACCGGCCACGAAATGCAAGGAAATTTTTCCGCGGCGCGGCTGGATCCGGCGGCCGAGGGCACGGGCTCCTCCCCTCGCGCGGGCGGCGGCCGGGAAGGCTCGAATTACTTCTAAACCACCAGAAAGGCCATATGGCCATATGGTAGGAGGAAGCCTGCCGTATGTGGGGCGGCGGACGCGCGGCACCGGCATCAAGAACGGGATCGGAAACCATACGTTTCGAACGACGAGCCGGCGGCAGGATGAGATGGGCTACATCCCGCAGGCGGTAGACGGGCGCGCCACTGTCTTTTCACGAAACATCCGCACGAGAGTGACGTGCATGGGTGTCATACCAGCCCGGCAGGGCCCCATGTGTAAAGTGGCCAACAATGCGCTCCGTCAATAATCGGAGCCGCATGCGCTCCTCGAAAATTCCACTTTCTCATGACCCCGTCATCACCAAGCAGAAAGTAGCTCAAGCGAATAAAGCGATATTGGTGGAGGATTCCACGCCTGGATTTCCATTTACCTTCAAGTTCTGATCCAAACAGCCCTGAGGACCCCGCCTCGAAACGTTGGTTTACATATTTACCTTCTCTTGGCGGGTAGGGAGGCGACTGAAACAGATGTATCTTTGACTGCTCTACAGCCTTAAACGAAGTATAACCTAGCTTGGTGAACATATCAATTTCACGCCTGATATTTCGAAAGCTTGTTTTATCTGATTCGATAGAAACATAAGTTGGTCTTTCTTTAAAAGCACTTAATGCGCTTATGCAGACCGTATCGCAACCTTCGATATCAATCTTCATAAAGTAAGGAACGCCGTGATCTCTTATCACATCCACGAAATTAATCGTATCGACTTCAATAATGCTGATCGATGTTCCAAATCGCACATTACGCTCTGCCCAGTCAGGGGAAACCGTTCCCCAGCCAGAATACGCACAATTTTTATAGAATTGAACTTTTTTGAGGCCGGAAGCAATTACATCAAGCCCAACTATCGCCCCTTCAATAATTGTCAATCGTCCATTGTCGATGAACTCCTTAAGTCTTACCCTGCAAGATGCCACTAGGTCTGGATTTGCTTCAAATGCGACGACGCGATAGCCTTTGCGTAAATAGAATTCCGAGTCCTCTCCATTGTGCAGCCCAACATCATAAATAAGATCATGGTGTTTAGGTGTGTCACCAGAAAGTGCCATTGTCAGCTCTCAATTCGCATTTGTTGAATTATACGGCTCATAAGCGAGATTCGCAAGGCCGTAGCTGCAACTGGAAACGAAAAGGCGAGCCGGGCGGTGTGGTTGTGTAAAGCACCTTGATTGAGCTCGGTAGAGGGATCGGGTGTGGGGCAGCTGCGGCGCGCGGCTGATGCGCAATCTGAGGTGGGATGAGAAACAGCGTGCAATCCAGAAGCGCAGCCTCTAAGCATCACCTGCGCGACAAGCACTGTCCGCAATGGTGGAGGAAGGGAAAAAGGCCATTGGCACGACATGGGGCCGCGCCTTCATGGCGGCGTTCGGTCGTCCCTCCCACGGCTTTCTCGGCTGCCCGTTCGCCTTCGACGGCCGCGTGCAGCGCCGCCAGCCGGCGCATCTTGCGCCGCCGATGGGAAAATATAGGGAGCCAAGGACCACAGGTGGGAATCATCCCGGTGCCGGCCGCCGTCGGTCTTTCACTCCATCAGCGGCAGCTCCGCCAGTATCCCCTCCATGCCCTGGTTGACCAGGTCCCGGACCACCTCGCGCAACTTGGCATCCTGCACGATCCGGTCCGGGGAGCTCGGCCAGAACGACTTATCGACCTGGCGATGGGGGCCGCGAATATCCGCGAACAAGTTGAACTCGCTGGGAGCAGCTTTTTGCTTCAAGAGCGTGAAAGTCTCGCCGTCATACAGCCTCAGCGAAAAGAACGCGTGCACGTTGACGGTATTGAGCAGTTCCACCCCGCGATATAGGATCCCGATTCCTCCGATCGACTGGTTGGTATTGCCGACCGTTGCCTGGGTTCCCGCAACGACCGCGTAGCGGGCGCACCGCGTGCCGGCCGTTAGGGCGCGAACGGCCTCTGCGAACTCCGCTTCGTAGTTGCGAAACAGTTTTGGCGTATCGAGCGATGCAAATGCTGCTTTCTGATACGGGATGCGCTGCACCGCGGCTTGCTTGCCAAGCGCTGCGCTGATCTTGGCGACGACAAGATCGTCGATCCGCCACGGTCCGACGGCTACCTCGTTCTGTTCGTTCCCGAACACCGTAAGTCCGATTTTCTTGACGGTGAAATTCTCGCCGAGCTGCGACACGACGCCCAGGCATTTGCCGTTTTGCGTCGCCGGAACTTGCTTCGGCACCGCCTGTTTCGGCGCGGCTGGTTTCGGTGCTGCCCGCTGCGGCGGGTTCTGCTTGGTGGGCGCAGGTTGCGCCAAGGCTGCCGCGACACCGTTCAGCGACAACAGCACTGCGATGATGATCCGCCTCATGCCGGCCCCCCGTGCAATGGATGGTGCTGAAATCTTACCGGAATCCGGACGGTACGCTAGCTGGTTTTATCCGTCCCCAAAGCGCCGAAAGTGCGGCGCGCCGGTTTTGCCGCCGCCGCGATGGCCTCGGGCACGGCAGCAGCTCCATGGGAATCCGGTTGATAACCGGTGCGGGTTGAGACAGGATGGTGGCGAAGTCGCTCCCTCCAATCACGGTGTCGCCGGAGCCTTCCGGCAATCGCCTGGCGGTCAACGCTGCTGCCTGATCTTACGGAGAATTCCCATGCGCCATCCAGCCCCGACATGTGCGGTTGCGCTTGCCGCCGCACTGCTGGCGACATCGGCCATCGCCCAGGTGGTCGATTTCAGCAAGTATCCCAACTTCAAAGGTCAATGGGATCGCACCGGCCCGCCGAATAACTGGCGCCAGCTTGGCGGCCCGCCGCCGCTGACGCCGGAATACCAAAAAGTCCTCGATCAGAGCATGGCCGAGCAGCGCGCCGGCAAACCCGGCAATTGGCCTTCGACCTTCTGCATTCCGGAGGGCATGCCGGCGCTGATGAACCTTTATAACCCGATGGAGATCGTCGTCACGCCGGATACCACCTACCTCTTGACCAGCCACAACAATGATGTGTACCGGCGGATTTATACCGACGGCCGCGATTGGCCGGCGGAAACCGAGCGGACCCTGGTGGGCTATTCGATCGGCAAGTGGGTCGATGAGACCGGCGACGGCAAGTACACCGCGCTCGAAGTCGAGACCCGGTTCCTGCGGGGACCGCGCGCCTATGAAGCGTCGGGCATTCCGTTCCACGAGGACAACGAGACCATCATCAAGGAGAAGTTCTACCTCGATAAGGCCGACCCCAACACGCTCTATGATGACATCACGGTGTTCGATCACGCCTTGACGCGGCCCTGGGGCAAACTCCAGAAGGCCGTCCGCAAGCAGAATCCGCGGCCGGTGTGGCTGTTGGAAACTTGTCCCGAGGACAATGTCTGGGTCAAGATCGGTGACGAGTCCTACGTGATCAACACGGATAACGGTAAATTGATGCCGGCATACAAGGACCAGCCGCCGCCGGATATGAGCTATTTCGATAAACCGGCGAAGTAAGCGGGCGGCGATCGATTATCGCTCGAATTGCTCCCCACGTCACAGCCTGATTACTGCCCCGCAAGCGGGGCGCAAGCGGGGGAGGGTTGTGGAGCGAGCCATCACCGCTCGCCTCACGGTGCCAAAAAATCCCCCTCCATGGCCCCTCCCGGCAAGCGGGATTAGGAGATGGTTCCGTTACGGATTTTGCGTCTTTTACGTCAACGCTTGACCGGGCGGTGCAAACTGGCAACCCCTTCACATTCCGCCTGCTTTTGCCCGCGCGACCATTCGCGAAGCTTACCGGAATCGCGAACGGACGCCGCGATCCGAAGCGACTTGCGACCGTGCAATCTCCTTTGCGGGTTGTCAGTAGGTTCGGCACCGGTGCTTTCAATGCGGGTCAACCACAAGGTCTCCCGATGACGGCCATCACGGACGCTTGTTCGATCGCCGCGACGCGGCGCCAAGTACTCGCCGGTCTCGCCGCGGGCGGAGTGCTGGCGCCGCTTGGCGCGATCGCACAAGCCTGGGCGCCGCACCGGAACGTGGAATTCATCGTGCCGGCCGCCGCCGGCAGCACCATGGATCTGCTCGCGCGGCTCATCGCGGAAATCTGGCAGAAGCGAGCGATCGTGACCGCACCGGTGGCGGTGATCGCCAAAGGCGGCGGCGGCGGGGCGCTGGCCTGGAGCTATGTCAGCCGCAAGACCGGGGACGGCCATTACCTGGCGATCAGCGGCCCCACCTTGCTGGCGAACGACATTCGCAAGGTCGGCGACGTGAGCTATCGCGACGTGACGCCGATCGCGAAACTGTTCACCGAATATACCTGCTTCGTCGTGAACGCCGCCAGCCCCCTCAAGACGGCGGGCGACTTGGTGAATGCCCTGAAATCGTCCCGCCCGCCCTCGGTCGCGGTGGCTCCCGGCTTTGGGAGCTCCAGCCACATTGCCCTGCTCAAGCTCGCGCGCGCCGCCGGCATCGATTCCAATCAACTCACCATCATTCCGTTCAAGGGCGCGAATGAGTCGGTCACTGCCGTGGTGGGAAATCATATCGACGTGACCAGCGGCACGATCGCGGTGGTGCTGCCGATGATCGAAGCCGGCAAGCTGCGGCCGATCGCCGTCACCGCCCCGCAGCGACTTACCGGCACGCTCGCGGCGGTTCCGACCTGGCGCGAGGCCGGGCTCGAAGTCGTCGAAGGCAATTGGCGCGGTGTGGTCGGTCCGAAAGACCTCGGGCAATCCGAGGTCACATACTGGGGCGAAAAGCTGGGGCGCACGGTCGAAACACCGGAATGGGCCGAGGCGCTGCGGCGCAACGATTGGAACGCGGATTTCGGCGTCGGGTCCGAGGCCCGGCGGTTTCTCGATGCACAATACGTCGAAATGGCCGCGACCTTGGCCGGCGTGGAGCGTAATAGGTAGGGCTGCAAGGGTACGATATGGCAAGCGCGGTTACCAAATCGGATTTGGCGGCACCCGGCGCCACGGTCCGGCTGGCGCAATTCTGTGCGGCCCTGCGGTTCGAGCAGGTGCCGGCGGAGGTTGTGGCCAAACTCAAAGTCTGCGCTCTCGACACGCTCGGTTGCGCCGTCTTCGGCGCCTCGCTGCCGTCGGTCAGCAAGCTTGCCGCGGTTGTCGCGGAGGATGGCGGTGGCGAGGCGATCGTGTTCGGATCGCCGACACGGACCAGCGGCGCGCAATCGGCGCTGCTCAACGGCACCAGCGCGCACGCCTTTCAGCTGGACGAAATTCATCTGGAATCGACGCTGCATCCCGGCTCGCTCGCCGTGCCGGCGGCGTTCGCGGTGGCGAACGTGAGCCACAGCGGCCGCGACCTGATTGCCGCCATGGCGGCGGGCTACGAGATCGGCATCCGCGTCGGGCTCGCCGCCAAGGGCGGCATGTTCAAGCGCGGCTTTCACAACCAAGGCACCACCGGGGTGTTCGTCGCCGCAGCGACCGCGGCTCACATGCTGCGGCTCGATGCCCACCAGGTTCAGCACGCCTTGGGGATCGCCGGCTCCCAGGCGGCCGGGCTCATGGCGGTGCAGGACGGCGCCATGGCGAAATCCTTCCACGGCGGACGCGCGGCGCAAAGCGGGGTCTATGCGGCCAAACTCGCCCAGCGCGGCTATACCGGCATTCCCGACGTGCTCGACGGCGGCTACGGCACCTTCTTCCCGTCGTTCCTGGACGATTGGTCGGCGGCTGGCGTTGACGGACGGTCTCGGCTCACGGTGGCATGCGCTGCGCGTCGGCTTCAAACCGGCACCGGCCGCCAACGGCACGATCACGGCGATGACCGCCATGGATACGATCATGCGCGAGCATGGTGTCACGGCAGCCGACATCGACACCGTCACGGCGTTCGTTAGTACCAACACCCTGCACCACTGCGGCTGGCCCTACGAGCTTGACCGCATCCAGGGCGTGCTGTCGGCGCAGATGAACCTGCGCTACGGTATCGCCGTCATGGCGCTCGAACGCGACGGCAGCGCCCGGCAATTTGCCGAAGACAAGATCCGCGACCCCGCAACCCTGGCCTTTATCAAACGCATCGCGGTCGCGCATGAGCCCAAGTTCGAGGGCAATGACGGGCGCTACCGGGTCGCCTGCCGGCTGGTCGTGCAGTCTAAGCCAGGCCGGCGGTACGAAACCGAAGTCCTCTACCGCAAGGGTAGTCCGGAAGACCCGATGACCCAGGGCGAGATGGAGGAAAAGTTCCGTACTCTGGCGCAATCACTGGGGCGCGGCCAGGTCGATCAGATCATCGCCATGGTTGCGCAACTCGACGGTCTGCCGCGCTTGACCGAGCTCTCGCGATTGCTGGCAGCGGCTTAGGCGCTGGCGACCGGTGTGGCTGTCGAGACCTGCCCGCAGGACAATGTCGGGGTCAAGTTCCGACACGAGCCCTGCATCATTGAGGCGACCAAGGGGAAGCTGGCCCGGACGATCGCCCGCGTAAGCCGGCGTGGGGCGCTTCGTTTCCACGGTCCGCCACACCGACGATGAATCGCAACCGGAGGCTGTTGGTTCGTGGTATGCGGTTTGCAACGGTGCGGTCGCCGGCAACAAAAGGACACACACCGTTGCCGGCGAGCCATGGATGAGGCTCCGGGTAGGGCGCGGACGGGTTTGGGTAATCGCCGTCCGTGAGGCTGAGCATTAAACGCTGACCGCGCGCCTCACTTCTTGTAGAAGCAGAAATCCTCCACGTTGGCGCGCCAGTTGGCGTTCGGCCACGGTTGGCCATTACGGGCAAATTGCGCGAACGTTTCGCCGCCGATCTCCTCCTCGTTGACGACGCAAATGTTCGACCCCGGCGTCACCTCAGCCTGAATTTTCTCCTTCTGGACCGACACTCCGCTATGCGAGCCGCCATTCGGGAAGGCCACGCATTCGGTCCACTTGGGCCGGATGCACTCCTGTCCGAATACCGACGAACTCGCCAGCAACGCGGCCATTACGATCACGCCTCGCATTCCCTTCCTCCTGTTCGGGTCAAAACCCGCGGACGGATAACACGGTTCCGGGGCGGCCGCACCTGCACAAGCCGCCCCCTGCCGCCTCCTTTGGAACCCGAAAGCACCTGTAGCCCGGATTGGAGGGACCGCCCCTTCGGGGTCCCGGAAAACCGGGGCCGGCCGCCGACTGGGGCATCGAATTTGGGGCATCGAATGTGCGGTGCTCGGCTGGTCCCAAAATTTCCGGCTACGCCTCCAATCCGGGCCTGCGGCAGCGCATCCGCGCGCCTATTCGACGCCCTTTGCCAGCAGAGCGGCGCGCGCGGCCGGCGAGGCCAGGAATTTCACGAAGGCCGCGGCGCCATCGCGGTTCGCCGGAGCGGTCGTCGGGGCAGCCGCATAGCTCGTATAGTTCTGCGCGTCGCCCGGTAGCGGCCCGGCGAATTGCGCGCCCTTGTCGCGATAGAGCGATATTTCCGTAATCGCCCCGAAGCCGATTTCGTTGCCCTTGCCGTGGATCACATGCTCCATCACGGCAGCACCATCCGGATAGCGCGTCTCCTTGGCCTTGACCTGCGCCGCGACGCCGAGGCGCTCGAACAGCTTTTCGAGATAAAGGCCGGTCGAGGCCTTGTTGTAGACGACCGAGTCGGCGGCGAGCAGAACGCGCTTGAGCGCGTCCGGCGACGCCACATCGGGCTTGGCGGCGTCGCCCCGCACCACCACGCCGACCCCGACCCGTCCCACGGCCGCGCGCGCCGCGCCATCGAGCCGGCCGGCCTTGGAAAGCTCCTCGATCACCGGGGGCGGCGCGATCACCACATCGGCGGCTTCGCCGCCGCCGACCCGGCGCAGGATCGCCGGCGCGGTGGCAAATCTGACTTTAACGTCGTTACCGGTGTCCTTGCGGAAGGCTTCCACCACCGCCGCCACCCCGGGTTCGACGGCGCCGGCGCTGAGGATCGCGACCTCGCCGGCTGCGGCCGGGCAGATGGATAGCAAGCCGCCAAGGCAAGCCAATAAGAACCGGCTGTTCATCGAAATTCCTCCGTGGACTGACATGCAGTTCTCCCGCCGCTCCGGGCGGACAATACGCGCCGGCGCCGGAGCGTCAAATGCGGTCCCTGCCGAATCATCCGCACGGCGCCGCTTCGCCGCGATCGGGTTTTACGGCGTGCCGCACCGATTGTAGAATGCGTGTCCATCGCTGATGTTCGTCGAGCGACCTCGTATGTCGGCTTAAATACGGCAACGGCCGCCGTGACCGCGCGATCACGCGACGCTATGCTGGCCCGCAGGGAAACGCCCGAAAGGATTTGCACCACGATGACCACGAACATAACGATCCACCAAACCACGAACGTCGTTACGCCTCCGGCCCCTGCCGTCCATCCCACCGCGCGGCACCTTGCCGCCGCGGCGCTCGTCGCCCTCGGCCTGGCGCTGCCGTCGGCGGCGCTGGCGCAGATGCCGCCCGATATCGCCGCCAAGGTGGCGGCGCTCGGCCGGGTGGTCGATCCGGAGAACACCGGAAAAATCTACGCTGCCCTGCAGGAGAAGGAGCCCTATGCGGGCATCAAGGTGGTGCGCGACGTGAAGTACGGGACCCATCCGCGCCAGGTCGTCGATATTTTTACGCCCGAGACCGGGGCGGCGGGGCGGCCGGTGCTGATGTTCGTCCATGGCGGCGGCTATGTCCGCGGCAACAAGCGCCCGCCCGGCAGCCCGTTCTATGACAACGTCATGGTGTTCGCCGCCCGCCACGGCATGGTCGGGGTCAATGTGGAATACCGCCTGGCCCCGGAATTCAAATGGCCGTCCGGACCCGAGGACATGGGCGCCGCCGTCCGCTTCGTGAACGAGAACATCGCCAATTACGGCGGCGACCCAGCCCGCGTGTTCCTGATGGGCCATTCGGCCGGCGCCGGCCATGTCGCCGCCTATGTATCGCACCCGGAATTTTTTGGTCCCAAAGGTTCCGGCCTTGCCGGCGCGATCTTCTCGTCCGGTCCATCCTACCAGCTTAAGGCGGAGCCGACCAAATCGATCGCCGCCTATTTCGGCGCCGATACCGCGCGCTATGCAGAACGCGCGGCGCTGCAGGGCCTCATCAAGACCAAGATTCCGTTCATGATGTCGCGCGCCGAACTCGATCCTCCCGCGATCGCCGATCAGTTCGAAAACCTCAAGGACGCGCTGTGCAAGTCGGAGCACGGCTGCGTCCGCAGCATCATGCTTCCGCATCACAGCCACATGTCGGAATCCTACGCCATCAACACCGCCGACACCCAGCTATCGGACCAGATCCTCGACTTCATCAAGTCCGGGAAATAAGTCGCGAGCGCGCCGTGCCGCTGCAGCGGCACGGCCGATCGATCCCTAGACCCAATGCTGTTCACTTAACGCGGGATGCGCGCGTCCCCTCTCCCCGCGGCGTTCTTCACGCCGTGGGGAGAGGGTTAGGGTGAGGGGCCGGGCCGCGCCCCGACGGCGCGACCGATCATCTCTTGTAGAGCAGCGAATGCAAGGTACCCTCGAAGTCCTGGCTGGAGTCCTGGCTGGCACCTGCCCCTCACCCTAACCCTCTCCCCATCGTGAAGAACGATGGGGAGAGGGAACGCGCGCATCCCGGTGTTAAGTGAACGGTATTGTCCCTAGACGGACTCCGGTCACTCTGGGGACTTGGAGTCCTGGCCTTCTGCCGTGGTCGCCGTACCGGATCGCGGCCGGGGTTCATGGCCTATGCGATATTTCCGCAACTCGGCCGGCTCTACGCCCCGGGGGCGGCGCGCCCAGGTGGATAATCATCTCGCTGCGCGCTGCCTTGGCGTTGCCCAGGTGATCGGACTGATGTTGTGGTGGCGAGGCGCGGCGCCAGCGTGGACCCTCGAAGGCGCAGACCGTCGATACCCCGGATATCCGATATGCCGAAGCTTCCACCGCCGCCGTTTCGCGCCGAGCATATCGGCAGCTTCTTCCGCCCGCGGGCTTTGCTCGACGCGCGGGAGGCCGCCGAAGCCGGGCACGTGACGCTCGAGCAGCTGCGCGCAGCCGAAGATGCGGCCATCCGCGATTTCGTGCGGCTGCAGGAAGAGCTCGGCTTCGAAGTCGTCACCGATGGCGAGTTCCGCCGCGGTACCTATACGGCGAATTTCACCACCTCCGGCTTGACCGGCATCGCGGCCGAGCAGATCGGCGAGGGCGAGTGGTCGTACCAAAACGCCGCCGGCCATCGCGAACGCGGCCGGCTGCCCGCCGTCCACGGGCGCATCCGCCGCCATGGTTCAACGAATGCCACGGATTTCGCCTTCCTGAAATCGGTCGCCACCGTCACCCCGAAGCTAACCCTGCCGGGTCCCTGCTACATCCATTTCCGCGCCGGGCGCGCGCGCATCAGCCGCGATGTCTATCCGGACCTCGGCGCGTTCTGGTCCGATCTCATCGCCGCCTATGTGGAGGAACTCAAAACCCTGGCGGAAGCCGGGTGCCGCTACCTGCAGCTCGACGAAACCTCGATCGCAAAACTCGGCGATCCGGCGATCCGCGATGCGCTGGCGGCGCGCGGCGACGATTGGGACCGCCTGCTCGACACCTATATCGATGTCATCAATGCGATCGTGACGCAAGCGCCGCCGGGGATGCGGATCGGCATGCATCTGTGCCGCGGCAACCGCATGGGTCATTGGCAGGCCGCCGGCGGCTATGACCTCGTCGCCGGACGTCTGTTCGGGCGGGCGGCCATCGACTTCTTCTTCCTCGAATATGATTCCGAGCGCGCCGGCAGTTTTGCGCCGCTCGCGGCGTTGCCGGCGCACAAGCGCGTCGTGCTGGGCCTCGTCTCCACCAAGACGGCAGAATTGGAACCGGCGGATGCGTTGTGCGAGCGCATCCGGGATTGCGCCCGCTATGTGGACCTGGAGCGGCTTGGCGTGAGCCCGCAATGCGGGTTTTCGAGCTCGGATCGTGCCAACACGGTCATGAGCGAGGAACGCGGCATCGAGAAGCTTCGCCGCGTCGTCGAAGTCGCCCGCCGGATGTGGCCCGGCGGCATGTAGGCCGATGCGAGCCGAGGCACGCGAAGCCGGGCCGTGCTATAGCGGCGGCGTTGCGGCGCGATCCGCAACGATCGGAGAGACGACGGTGAAACCACATCCTTGGGCTTGCGCCTTCGCGGCCGCGGCCGCTTCGGTTGCCATCGGATTCGTCATGATGGCGTCAACCGCCGGCGCCGCAGCCGAATGGCCCACGCGCCCGATTCGCATCATCGCGCCATCGACGCCGGGCGGCGCGGCCGATACGTTCGCCCGGCTGCTGGCCGAATTCCTGCCGCCGCTGCTGCACCAGCCCTTGGTCGTCGATAACCGTGCCGGTGCCGGCGGACTGATCGGCGTGGCGGCCGCGGCCCATGCGGAGCCGGACGGCTACACCCTCGTCACCTCCAGCGTGGGCTATCTGGCGGTGGCGCCGGCCGTGAGCCAAAATCCAGGCTTCGATCCGATTCGGGACTTGACGCATATCGCCTATCTGGGCGGACCACCCAATGTGTTCGTCGTGCATCCTTCGCTCGGCACGCGATCGCTCAAGGAACTGATCGCGTTGGCGCACGGGCGGCAGCTCGACTATGTGTCGCCGGGCGTGGGTTCGCTCGGCAATATCCTGATGGAGTATTTCGCCCAACAGGCGGGCATCAAGATGCAGCACATTCCCCACAAAGGCTCGTCGCAAGCCACCATGGACCTCATTGCCGGCACCGTGAAGGTCGGTTCGATGACATGGAGCTCGGCGATCGGACAGATTCGCGCCGGCGCCATGGTGCCGCTGGCGGTGTCGTCGCGCGACCGAATCGCCGGATTTCCAGCGGTACCGACGCTGCGCGAGGAGGGTTTCGACGACCTGGTCGCCTACACCTGGTATGCACTGTCCGGACCGGCCGGCCTGCCCGCCCCCGTGGTGCAGAAGCTGAACCAGGCGGTTACCACCGCGTGGGCTATCCCGGCGCTGCAACAGCGGCTTGCCGACGATGCGATCATTGCCGAAGCGATGACCCCGCAAGCCGTGACCGCCTTCGTAAGCCGCGAGGTTAGCAAATGGATACCGATCGTGAAGCGGCTCGGGTCAAATCCTTAGGCGAATTTTTCGCCGATGTTGCATTGTAGCCACGATCCCGAACTACATTAACGCTCCGTTCAGGTTACGCTTGATTTTGGCATCAATTTGGTATCAATATGTTCGGATGGTGACGGCCGCGATTCCACCCGTAGCCTCGCCATCTTCGTGAGATGCGCGGGTCTCATTCGCGTCCATCGTTAACAGGCTGGGGTTCGGATCATGTCACAGGGGAAGAGTGAGTATTGGAGTTTTTCGATCAGTCTGCGAGAGGGAGCCGCGGCGCTCAGACTAAGCACGGCCGCGCTTGGGCTTCTCGGTCTGGGAACAGTGTTCACCCCGGCGTCCGCATTTCCCTATCCTGACTATTATCAGGGATATTCCTATCCGGGGTATTATCCGGGAGCGGCGCAGCCGAGGCAGCGCCTGACTCGCGAAGCGGCTGTAGACACTGCCGGCCGCAAGCGGTCACGCGGCGGAAAGAATGCCGATGCGGCCCCGCCGGAGCCGGCGAAGCCCTTGGGTCCGCTGACGATTGCGATTTCGATCAATAATCAGCACGCGACGCTGTACGACGAAACATCGCCCATCGGAGCGACGCCGGTCTCGACCGGCAAGCCGGGAAAGCCGACCCCGATGGGTGTCTTCAGCGTGATCCAGAAGGACCGGTTGCATCACTCCAATCTCTACAGCAATGCTCCGATGCCTTATATGCAACGCATTACCTGGTCCGGCGTTGCCCTGCACGAGGGGGTGTTGCCGGGCTATGCGGCGTCGCACGGCTGTATCAGGATGCCCCATTCGTTCGCCGTCCGCTTGTGGGGGCTGACCAAAATCGGCGCCCGCGTGGTCATTGCCCACAACGATGTGGTGCCGCACGAAATCAATCATCCGCAGCTCACAGCCTTGTCGGTGAAGCCGGAACCGGCGCCGGAAGCAGTGCCGGAACCGGTGCCGGAAGCAAGCGACACGGCGCCTGCGTCGGAGCCCAAGGCCACCCAGATCGCGATGGTATCGAATGCCGCCGGATCGTCGCAGCCGGCGGTGCTTTCCGCCAACGTGCAGCCCGCGGATGCCAATCTCCGGCCCGGCCCGGTTTCGCTGTTCGTGAGCCGCAAGGCAGGCAAGCTGTTCGTCCGCAAAGGCTTTCAGCCGGTGTTCGACATGCCGATCAATATTGCCAGGCCGGACCAGCCGCTCGGTACGCACCTGTTCACGGCCGGCCGGCCGGCCGAAGGCAGTACCGAGCCGCGGTGGTTTACCATGTCGGTCGGCGACGAGCGGTCGGCGGCAAGTGCCAACGGCGGCAAGGATAAGGTCAAGGGCAAAGGCCGCTCGCGGCGGGACGAGGATTCGGCGCGGTCCGCGGACCCCTCGCCTCGCACCGCGGCCGATGCGCTCGATCGCATCGAATTGCCTCGGGAGGCGCTTGATCGCATTATCCCTCTCATCGGACCTGGCGCTTCGCTGCTGATTTCCGATCAGGGGCTGGGTAACGAAACCGGCAAGGATACCGATTTCATCGTGGTGACCCGGTAATCCTGCGGAGGCTGCCGCGGGTCCACCCGCGGACGCCGTGCCTGCTTGTCACGTGCGGGTCTCGAAGGGGTGAAGCTCTCCGTCATCGTGCCGGTGCTCGATGAAGCGGGCGGGATCGTCGCGGCGCTGGCGGCGCTGGCGCCTTTGCGGGCGCGGGGCGCCGAGGTCGTGGTGGCCGACGGCGGCAGCCGCGATACCACCGTGGCATTAGCGGCGCCGCTTGCCGACGCCATCGTAACCTCCCCGCGCGGACGCGGCAGCCAGATGAATGCCGGTGCCGCCGTCGCGACCGGCGACGTGCTGGTGTTTCTTCACGCCGATACGCGGCTGCCTGCCGATGCCGACACTCTCATCAGGGACGGACTTGAGCGCACCGGCCGCGTCTGGGGCCGGTTCGATGTGCGCATTGCCGGCACCCACCCGCTATTGCGGGTCATTGCCGCGATGATGAACCTGCGCTCGCGCTTGACCGGCATTGCGACCGGCGATCAAGCGATCTTTGTCACACGGGCGCCGTTCGGCGCCGGCTTTCCGGATATTGCCCTGATGGAGGACATCGCGATCTCCCGGCGGCTCAAGCGCGTCGGCCCGCCGCTTTGTATCGCCGGACCGGTCGTGACCTCGGGCCGGCGGTGGGAGCGGCACGGCGTTATACGAACCATCGTGCTGATGTGGAGCCTGCGGCTTGCATATTGGCTCGGCGCCAGTCCGGATTGGCTGGCGCGGCGCTATGGTTATGAACCCCGGCCACGATGAATAGCGTGACACGGCGCCACCGCGGTGAACCGGTGGCGGTGGCGATTCTCGCCAAGGCACCCGTGCCCGGCCTTGCCAAGACGCAACTCGCGCCGGTGCTGGGACCCGAAGGTGCGGCAGCTTTGCAGGCGCGGTTCATCGAGCGCACCGTTGCCACCGCCTTGGCGGCGGCGATCGGTCCGGTGACCTTGTGGGCCGCACCGGATTGCGGTCATCCGCTGTTCCAGGCGCTTGCCACAAAGCCCGGCGTGGCTCTCGCAGCGCAGCCGGACGGCGACATCGGCGGCCGCATGCTGGCGGCCCTTGCCGCCGCGAACGGACCCGCGATCGCCATCGGCACCGATTGTCCAGCCCTCGATCCCGCGGACCTGCGCACGGCGGCAGCCGCGCTCGCCGACGGCATCGATGTCGTCATCCTCCCGGCGGCGGATGGCGGCTATGGCCTCATCGGCATGCGCCGTCCGCAGCCGGCGTTATTGACCGGAATGATTTGGAGCACGCCGGACGTCATGGCGCAGACCCGCGCCCGCTTAGCGCGGCTCGGCCTGACGTGGCGCGAACCGGCGCGGCTGTGGGACGTCGATGTGCCGGCCGATCTCGCGCGGCTCGCCGGCGCCGGACTCGACGGACTGCTGCCATAACGGGCCGCGTCATCCGCTCGGAGCGGAAATATCGATGAAGGTATGTGGTCTGCATCACATAGCGCTCGCAGCAGGCACCGGCTAAAGGCCCATTCGCAAAAGCGGAGATCGCATTGACGATCATCACCGGCAGCGCGATCACGTTCGATCCGCCCCGCCTATCGGGTCCGGTCGCGAGCTTCCTCGACTGAGCCGGTCGTGCGGCTGGAAAGGCAACGATGCGCGTTCGCCGCATTCGCCAATCTCATCGCATTTTGAACGTGTCTGGACTTCGCCGGCCGCCTATACTGCCGCCCGGATTGACCTTTGCGTGCCGTTCCGGCGATCCGCCGTGGCGGTGCGGCCTTCGCAAGGTATAACGGCCGCAACGGCGCAAGCGTCGCTTAAGCGAGGGAGGAAGCTAAGCCCATGAAAAAGCTGCTGCTGGTCGCCACCTGTCTGGCTGCCGTGCCTACGCTCGGCACCGCCCAGACCATGGACGACATTCTTAATCCGAAGAGCACCGACAATGTGCTCACCCACAGCATGGGGCTCGACCGCAAAAGTTTTAGCCCGCTCAAGCAGATCGACAAGACCAACGTGAAACGGCTGGTGCCGGTCTGGGCCACCAGTACGATGAACGATTGGGGCGATCTGTCCGCTCCGGCCGTCTACAACGGCGTCATCTACGCCATCAACGGCAACTGGACCTTTGCGATCGATGTCGAGACCGGGCGGCAGCTTTGGCGCACGCCGGTGGTGCCCGAGGCCGGGGTCGACCGCCACGGCATCACCCGCGGCGCACCGGTGCTTTATAACGGCAAGCTGTTCCGGGTGACGATCGATAATTACGTCGTCGCCCTCGACATGAAGACCGGCAAGGAGGTCTGGAAGCAGAAATTCGCCGATGCGAAGCAAGGCTATTACGCGACCGGCGCGCCGATGATGGCAAACGGCGTACTGATCTCCGGCATGTCGGGCGGGGAGTCCACGACCCGCGGCTTCCTCGACGGCTGGGATCCGGAAACCGGGCGCAAGCTGTGGCGCCGCTACACGATTCCGGCGCCCGGCGAGCCGGGCTCGGAGACCTGGCCGAAGGGCAGCGACGCCTGGCTGCAAGGCGGCGGACCGACGTGGCGCTCAGGGAGCTACGACCCGCAGCTCGACATCGTCTACTGGGGTACCGGCAACGCCGAGCCCTACGATCCGCGGCCGCGCGAGGCGATGGACAGCCTCTACACATCGAGCGTGCTGGCGATCAAGCCGAAGACCGGGGAGCTCGTCTGCTACTATCAGTATACGCCCAACGACGTATATGACGTGGACGCCACCGACGAACAGGTGCTTGCCGATCTGCCGGTCGGCGGGGTCACCCGCAAGGTGATGATCCAGGCCAACAAGAACGGCTTCATGTATGTGCTCGACCGCACCAACTGCCAGCCCGATCGCCGCCGGCGCCTACGTCAAGGTGAACTGGGCGTCCGGGATCGATTTGAAGACCGGCCGTCCGGTGCTCACCGACGTCTACAAAAAGTTCCTCAACGGCGACGAGGTCGAAATCTTCCCCTCGCGCGGCACCAATGCGACGCCGATCGCCTTCAACCCCAACACCGGGCTCATCTACGCCAACACCTGGAACGTGCCGCGCCTGCAGCGCCTGGCGCCGCCGAAGGTGGCCGCGCTCGGTTCCGTGTCGACCGGGGTCACCGCGCGCAATCCGCCGATCGTACCGGGCACCGTGATGGGCGCCTTCATCGCCATCAACCCCCTGACCGGCGAGAAGAAATGGGAGCAGCCGCTCACCGATGCGCCGAGCGCCGCCGGCATGCTGGCGACCGGAGGCGGCCTCATCTTCACCGGCAAGCTGACCGGCGAATTTTTGGCGCTCGACGCCGACACCGGCAAGACGCTGTGGCAGTTCAAGACCAGTTCCAGCGTGAATTCGACTGCGATCACCTACACCCACAACGGCCGGCAATACGTCTCGATCGCCTCCGGCCTCGGCGGCGCCGTCGCCCCGCGCTTCGTCGCCGGCAAGGTGCCGACCGGCGGTTCGCTGTGGACCTTCGCGCTGATGCCGGAGTGAATTGACCGGATTCCGGTCAGATCGGGGCCTCGGAGGGTGGGCAGAGGCGCCGCGCACGGCCGTATGGAGCGGTTCCGCGGGGCGCGCCGTGCCCACCTTCGACGCCGCCGGTGGCACGGCGCGAGAGCGCCGTGATCCCACTTTCGGCTGTACTTGGCGCGGGCTGCCGCCGATCAACGCCGGCGGATTCCTGGGGCAGTTACAGCTTGGTCCGCGGATGCGCTTGATGCCTCCGGCCACCGCAACCCTTCGGCTTGCGCCTTCCACCGGTTGAGGGCGCGATCGGAGACCTTCATATCATCGCCGATGTGAATGCTCGCGATTTTGCCCACCCGGGTCCCCGCGTAACCACGTGCCGGTGTGAAAATTTCGGCATTCCCTGTTCTCAGGGAATTGTTTCGGCTGTCGCCCGCCGGCAGGTTCACTCGGTCACCATGAGCGGCTCGCGGCCGACCAAGCGGGCGAGCTGGCGCAGGCGCGAGAATACCCGATCGCCGCCGAGGTTGCGGTACTTGCCGGCGAGCGTGAGCTTCAGCTTGCCGCGCTCGACCACCATGGGGGTATCGGGCAACACGCCCGGCATCGCCCCGGACACCAGGTAGGCGACCCGCATGGTGGCGCCGAGCACGCGGGCGCGGTCGAGCATGCGGGCGGTCGCGAGCTCCCGCAAATGCGGCGGCAGTTCGTCTTCGACCAGGCCGGCGTGGCGGAAGAACACGGCCAGCGCCAAAAATGCCCGACCGGGATGATCGACGCCGACGAAGGTGGCGTGGGAGATGATGTTGAGGGCCTGCTCGCCGCGATAGTCCGGATGCGCCCGCCAGCCGATATCGGCGAGCAGGCAGGCGGCGCGGCGCAGGCGTTTTTCGTCGGCGCTTTCCTGCAGGCCGGAGGTCGCCATGAAGCGGTCGCTCCAGTCGGCGAGTTCCTCGCAGTGGCGGGGTGAGCGCGACCGCAGCACGTTGAGCTCCTGCGCCGCCGCGAGCAGCGGGTCGCGCTTTTGCTCCTCGTCTCCGAGCATGGCGAACAGCAGCCCTTCGCGCACGCCGAGCGCCGACACCACGATGCGGGCCGACCCGGCGCTCCGTACCACATGCTCCAGCACCAGCGCCGCATAGGCCAGCAGCGGGCGGCGCGCGGCGTTGACGATATCGATCCGCGACAGCGTTTCGGCATCGACGCGGCGCACCAGAGCGGAGAATTCCAGCGCTTCCGCGGCCGGAATGACGTAGCCATGCATCACATGCAGCGGGTAGCCGGTCTGCCACATGTGCAGCCGCGTCAACGACCGCCAGGTGCCGCCGACGCAATAGAAATCGCGGTCGCGGCCGGCCTTGAGCAGGTTCACCTGCCCGAGCGCGTCGCGCACGATCTTTTCCGCCTTGTCGAGCGATTTCGCCGACAGGTCTTGCAGCGCCAGACCGCCGAGCGGCAGGGTGGTGCCGGCCTTGAGCTTGCGGCCGCGCACGTCGCTGAGCTCGAGCGAGCCGCCGCCGAGATCGCCGACGATGCCGTCCGGCTTGTGAAAGCCGGACACCACGCCGAGCGCCGAAAGTTCCGCCTCCCGGGCGCCCGACACGATCTCGACCGCAACCCCGCAGGCCTGTTCGGCCTTGGCGATGAAGGCTGCGCCGTTGCGGGCGTCCCGGCACGCCGCGGTGGCGATGGCGAATATCTCGCCGACCCGCATGGCATCGCACAAGGCGCGGAATCTTGCGAGCGCCGCCAACGCCTTGGTCACGGCATCGTCCGGAAGCAGGCCGGTGGTAAGCACTTCGCGGCCCAGCCCCGCCAGCATCTTCTCGTTGAAGATCGGCGTCAGGCTGCGGGCAAGCCCTTCATAGACCACCAGGCGGACCGAGTTCGACCCGATGTCGATGACGGCGACCGGCGGCGCGGTGTGGATGCGGCCTTGCGCCACCACCCCTGCCGCCACGCGCTCCGCGCCGTTGCGGTTACTCTCGATCAAGATCGCGGCGCCGGGTCAGGCTGCGGGGCGAGGAGTCCTTCAGGGAGGCTCCGCGGCCCGACAGGCTCGGATTGGTCATGAAATATTTATGCGCATTGAACGGTTCCTCGCCGGCCGCGGCCTTGATACGTCGCGAGGCGCCGTCGGGCAAGAAGGTCCAGCTCTGTTCGTTGTCCTGCAGATTGGCGATCATGATCTGGTCGAGCACCTGCTGGTGCACGGTGGCATTGAGGATCGGACACAGCGCCTCGACCCGGCGGTCGAGATTGCGGGGCATCATGTCGGCCGACGAGATATAGACCGCGGCCTTGGGATGCGGCAACCCGTGGCCGGCGCCGAAACAGTAGACGCGGCCGTGTTCGAGAAAGCGCCCCACGATCGACTTGGCGCGGATGTTCTCCGACAGTCCTGGCACGCCCGGCCGCAGGCAGCAAATGCCGCGCACGATGAGGTCGACCGCAACGCCGGCCTGGGACGCCGCATAAAGGGCGTCGATGATCTCGGTATCCACCAGGGCATTCATCTTCATCCAGATGGCGGCGGGCCGGCCGGCCCTGGCGTGGTCGATCTCGGCGGCGACGTGTTCCAGGATGCGCTTCTTGAGATTGATCGGCGACACCGACAGGCGCTCGAGATCGGCGGGCTCGGCATAGCCGGTGATGAAATTGAAGACGCGCGCCACGTCGCGGGAGATCGCCGGATCCGAGGTGAAGAACGACAGGTCGGTATAGATACGTGCCGTGACGGGGTGATAGTTGCCGGTCCCGACATGCACATAGGAGCGCAGCGATCCGCTCTCCCGCCGCACCACCAGGGACAGCTTGGCGTGGGTTTTCAGTTCGATGAACCCGTAGACGACCTGGGCGCCGGCACGTTCGAGATCGCGCGCCCAGCGGATATTGGCCTCTTCGTCGAACCGGGCCTTGAGTTCGACCAGTGCGGTGACCGACTTGCCGGCCTCGGCCGCCTCGGCGAGCGCGCTGACGATCGGGCTTTGCTTGGAGGTGCGGTAAAGCGTCTGCTTGATCGCCACCACGTCGGGGTCGCGCGCCGCCTGCTGGAGGAATTGCACCACCACATCGAACGATTCGTAAGGGTGGTGGACGATCAGATCCTTCTTGCGGATGGCCGCGAAACAATCGCCGGCCTGCTCGCGAATTCGTTCCGGAAACCGCGGATTGTAGGGTACGAATTCCAGATCCGGCCAATTCACGCTGGTCAATTGCGACAGATCGGCGATCGCCAAGGCGCCATCGACCAGGAACACTTCGTCGCCCGTCACCGCCAGCGCGCGTTCCACGAAGTGCCGCAGTTCGGCCGGCATCGCGGCTTCCATCTCCAGCCGGATCACCGATCCGCGCCGCCGCCGCTTGAGCGCATTCTCGAACAGGCGCACCAAATCCTCGGCCTCTTCCTCGATTTCCACGTCGGAATCGCGGATCAGCCGGAAGGCGCCCTGGCCCTTCACAGTATACCCCGGAAACAGGCGCGCGATGAACAGCGAGGTGACCTGCTCCAGCGTGATCAGCCGCGCCGGGCCGCCCTCCGCGGCGGACGGCAGGCGCACGAAACGCTCGATCTTCGGCGGCACCCGGATCAGCGCGTTCATCGGCCGGCCGTCGCGGGCGCGATCGAGTTGCAGCGCCAGCGAAAACCCGAGATTGGGGATGAACGGGAACGGATGCGCCGGATCGATGGCGAGCGGCGTCAGCACCGGGAAAATGTTATGGAGAAAATGGTCGGCGAGCCACGTGCGGTCGGCCTTCTTGAGCGCGTCGCTCTCCACCAGCACGACGTCGTTGGCGGCCAATTCGCTGCGCAGCTCGCTCCAGCGCTTCTGCTGATCGATCGCCAAGCTTGAGACCGCCTCGTTGATTTGGACGAGCTGCTCGGCCGGGGTCAAACCGTCGGGACTGCGGGTGACGATTCCGGCGCGCACCTGACCCTTGAGGCCGGCCACGCGCACCATGAAGAATTCGTCGAGATTGTTGGCGGAGATCGACAGAAACCGCACCCGTTCGAGTACCGGATGGCCCGGATTGGCGGCTTCCTCCAAGACGCGGCGATTGAAATGGAGCCAGGAAAGCTCCCGATTGATGTAGCGACCGGCCCCGTCGGCCGGATTCGCCGCTACGGCGGCGACATCAAGAACGGACTCTGCGGCGGCGTCCTCCAGACGCGGAACGGCTTGGGCGGCGTCAATCATGGTGCCTCTGGGATATCCAAACAATGCAAATCACCACGACGGATTCTATGCCATGAATCGCGGCGGTGAAAGCCGCATGACAGTTTCAAGGCCCGCGCCGGCGCAGGATAGCCGCCGCAAGCGCGCGGTTGACCGGACGTTTGAGCCGCAGCGCCTCGCGATCGAGTTCGTCGACCACGGCTTGCACGGCCGCGAAACTGCGTTCGATCCGCGCCAGCAGGTAGGACACCAGCCGGTCATCGACCGTGAGCTGGCGGTCGGCGAACAGCTTCAGCATCACCGTGGCGAGCAAGGCATCGTCCGGCGGCGCGATGGCGACCACCGGTATGGCGCGCAGCCGCGAGGCCAGGTCCGGCAAGGCGACGGACCAGTTCGCCGGCGGCCGCCGCGCCGTCATCAGCAGGAAGGCACGCTGCTCCTTTGCCAGGTTGAACAGGTGAAACAGCGCCGTGTCGTCGCCGTGATCGCGGTCGCAATCCTCGACTACCAGCGCGCCGGCAGACAGCGCCTGCGGACCCGAAGCAACATCGAGCGCGGTGCGGGACATGACGCGCGCGCGGGCCGTCGCCGCCCAGACTGCCGCAAGGTGGCTTTTGCCCGCCCCTTCGGGGCCGGCGAGCGCCACCGTACGTGCCGGCCAGTCCGGCCAGCGATCGATGAGCTGCAACGCAGCGCGGTTGCTGTCGCTGACGAGAAAGTCCGCGCGATCGAAGCTTTCGCGATGGTCGAGGGCCAGAACGAGCTGGCGGGGCAAAACGGGGGCGGGGGGATCCGCGGATTTAGGATCGGTCACGGCCCGGCACCCTTCGCTTCGTGCCGCATTATCGGCCGGCACCGCCGCAGCGCGTGCCACATCGCGGCGGCTGCGTCCCTAACGGTCCAGCCCCGCGGCGTTCACGTGCAATAACCACTGGCGGACATAAAAGGCGACCGAGGCGAGCGTCAGGACCGCGACCGTGAACATCACGGTTTGCTGGATCATCGGGAACGCGACCCCGAAGGCTAGCGACGCCAGCACGAGACATGCGAACACGATCTGCGCGACCGTGTTCAATTTTGATACCAGGACGGGCCTGACCCGCATGGGCTTGCCGAGAAACCACGCCAGCATGACGCCGCCGACGATCAAGATATCCCGGGATACGACCAAAATAACGATCCAGCGCGGAATCTCCTCGGTGATTCCGAGCGCGATGTAGATCGATACGATCAGCACTTTGTCGGCCAGCGGATCCAGATGGGCGCCGAGATTGCTGGTCATGTCCAGCCGTTTGGCGAGAAATCCATCGACGGCGTCGCTGATGCCGGCGACCAGGAACACCAGGAATGCAAATCGCATTTCTCGGGACGCGATCGCCCAAACGATGACCGGGACCAGCAAGATGCGGCCGAGGGTGATCACATTGGGAAGATTCAAGACCGCAGTCCCGGCTGTTCGGGCGCCACACGAGGAGCTTGGTGCAGCGCTGAACGGACGCCCATTGCGTGCAGGTAAAGCCGGACGGCCAGCTCTGCTACCAAAGCCGGCCGCAATTCATGTCACATGGTCTGCGCCGACCCATCAGGGATTGAGCAACGGGATGCTTTTGGGATCGGCCGTAGGCGGCTGCGACTGCAGATAGGCATAGATATCGGCCAGATCGTCGTCGGACAGAATCTCCTTCCGGAACGGCGGCATGGCCCGGTTGGTGGTCCGCACGAAGTTGGACAAGGTCTCGAACGGAATTGGATTCGGGGCCAATCTCGGACCCGTGACCCCACCCTGCCCCGCATAGCCGTGGCACTGCCAGCAGCCGTGCCGCAGGAATTCCGACTTGCCCTTTTCGGCGGAGGCGGCGGAGGCCGCCCCGCTCACCACGACGCCGGCGGCAAATGCCGCCAGCCCGACGATAATGCTACGGGATTTCATCTGTACCCTATCCTCAACGCGGCTGCGTCCACACGTCGATCAACGCCGGCTGACCGGATTTGACGACCTCGACGGCCCGCTTGATCATCGGCCCGAGTTCGGTCGGGTCCTTGATCGGACCGGCGCTCCAGTAGCCCATCGATTTTGCCAGCGAGGCGTAATCGATGTCCGGATTTTCGATGCTGGTGCCGATCGGGCTGCGATCCATGCCGAGCGCCGCCACGCGGTTGCGCCGGTTGGCGATGCGCTGCACATGCATCACCTCCTGGTGGTAGCCGCGGTTGTTGTGCATGACGCTGAGGATCGGAATCTTGTGCCGCACCGCCGTCCACAGCACACCGGGTGCGTACATCAGGTCACCGTCCCCCTGGATGCTGACCGAGAACCGCCCGCCGATATCGCGGTTTCCCAGCGCCGCCCCGATCGCGGCCGGTGCGCCATAGCCGACGCCGGCACCGCCGGAACTGCCGAGCCAGCTGTGATGGTGTTCCATGCGCCACAGCCGGTTCGGCCAGCCACTCACATTGCCGGAACTCGACACCAGCGAAAAGTCGAGATCCTTGATCTGGGCGTAGATTTCCATCGACAGCCGTGCGGTCGAGATCGGGCTTGCGTCCCACGCCACCGCGGCGGCCGCCTTGGTGCGCTCGCGCGCATCCGCATAGGCCTTTTTGAGATCGTTGCCGCGCTTTTCCATCGCCGCCTTGCGATCGTTCGGAATAGCCGCCTTCACGGCTTCGATCAGCGCCGGCAGGGTTGCCTCGGCGTCTCCCGCCATTTCGATGTCGACCGCCTGGAAGCGCTGGAAATCCTGGTAGTTCGACTTGGTCGCCAGCAGGGTCGAGGTGATGCTGATCAGCTTGGTTCCAGGCTTGATCCGGGACTCGTTGAGCCCGATGGCGTCGTAACCGTTGTCCACGAAGGCGTTGACGGTCGCCCAGTAGTCCGACAGTTCCAGCCCGATGATGACGTCGGCATTGCCGATCAGCGCACCGGCCCGCGCCGTCTGGTTGAGGTAGTGCGTGTTCGGCATATTCATGCGGCCGCCCTGGTCGATCACCGGGGCCTGCAAGGCTTCGGCAAGCTGAACCAGGTAACGAGTGCCCGCCGCGGTGCGCGCCGCGCGATCGGCGACGATCACCGGGCGCTCGGCATTGGCCAGCAGCCGGGCCGCTTCCTTCACGGCGCCGGCATCGCCCTGGGGCGGCGCGGTCGGCACATATTTCGGAATATAGAGCGTCTCGCGCTCGTGGGCCTTAATCGGTTCCTGCTGCAACCCGAGATCGAGCGCGATCATCACCGGCTCGTGCGGCGGCGTCATCGCGATCTTGTAGGCGCGCACGAAGGATTGGGCGAAATGTTGCAGCGAAACCGGCTGATCGTCCCACTTGGTGTAATCGCGGACGATGGCGTTGATATCCTGCGCCGCATGATAGGTCGGCACGCCCGGAGCCCTGTAGGCCGCGTCGAGATCGGTGCCGCCGATAGTGATGAGCGGAACACGATCGCACCAGGCGTTGTAGATGGCCATGGTGGCGTGCTGCAGACCGACGACGCCGTGGCACATCATCATCAGCGGCTTGCCGGTGGCCTTGAAGTAGCCATGCGCCATGCCGATCGAGGATTCCTCGTGCATGCAGGTGATGAATTCCGGCTTCTTGTTGCCGCCGTAGTCGATCAGCGACTCGTGCAGCGCCCGGAAGCTCGAGGCCGGATTGGACACGACGTAATCGATGTTCAAGGTCTTGATGACGTTGACCATGAAATCCGATCCGTCCGGACCGGTTGCCTTGGCGAGTTCCTTAGGGGTTCCGGTTTCGGCCGCCACCATGCGGGCATCCGGCCGCAGCGCCGATGGCCGGCGCGCCGGCCCGGTCTCGACGACGGGTGCCGTCGCAGCGTTTGCGGAGTCCGCCACCGCGGCGCCCGTCAGGGCTACTCCGGCCATGAACTTTCGTCGATCGACGTTCGGGCCTTTTGCCGCAACTGCGTCCGCTGCCGAACCTGTGTCCTTGCGAGCCATGCATTCCTCCTTCTGCGGCCCCCATGCCGGGGCATGATGCGTTCGATCCTGCGCGACGATCGGCGCTGGTTACCGAAATCCACCGGCGGGCAAACTACCATGCCGGCGGCTTATGTCATCCGGGATTTCATCTGTACGGTTGGTTCTCATCATTTGACGCGCTGTGGCAGCAAGAAGTCGGGTAAGCCGTCTTCGCCTATACGGGTCGCTGAGACAAATCGGACCAGATCACCGACCGGTATGGTGCGGGATCGCGGCACGCCGCGCCGGTCTAAGAGCTGTGCCGGCGTCGCCTCGGCACGGTCCGCGGTGCCGGCCCGGACGGCGGGTGATAATAGGGGCTTTGAATGCACAGCCCCCCGATACCGGACAGCGTCCTCATGCATTGTTCGTAGCTGTCGTAGTAGCAAGACCGCGCGCCGCCGGGGCCGGCGTCGCTATTATACATGGCGCACCAGGGATAGGAGTAAGGCGACCGTCCCTGGCTCACCGCAGGCGTGGGCAATCCTAGCCCGATCGCGCCGAGGCCGGCGAGCAGGAGCGAGACCGGCAACCGCACATTTCGCTCGCCCTGCGTGTATCGTCCGCGTCGTGTGCCCATCTCGATCCTCACGTGTATGGGGCGGACCGGGGTACGCCTTACTGTGGCGTCGCGCCGATCCGCTTCAGTGGGTCCAGGGGGTGCGGCGCCCAAAGGCGAAATTGTCCGCGTAGGCGATCAGGCGCCGCTTCGGCTGCTTCGGATCGCTGGCAATGTACGGAATTCCATGGTGCTCGCAATACGCGACGGCTTCCTCCTTGGTGTCGAACCGCAACCGCACCTGCTGCCGCGTATCGGCGGAACTCGTCCACCCCATCAACGGTTCCACAACCTGCGGTGTGGATCGTTCGAAGTCCAGCACCCAAGACTTGGTCTTGGCGGTGCCGGATTGCATCGCGGTCTTGGCCGGCTTGTAAATGCGTGCGGTGGTCATGGCCTGTCGCTACCCATGCGGAAACAGCGCAGCCGCTGGCATACATGAACGCTCCGAGGGGTCAAGCATTTGTGCCGCTCGTGGCGCCGGTCTCGATCAGCGCCTCTCGGCCCTCATTCCGGGGCGCCGCGAAGTGGCGAGCCCGGAATTCATACCCACGGACCTGGGTTTATAGGTTCTGGGCTCTCGGTTTGCAGCCGAGCCCCGGAATGACGCACCATATGATTTGGAAGTTCAAGAACGATGAAGTAGCTTGGTCTTTAGCTCAATTTGCTTGGATTAGCGGGAGAGATATCCCATGCGCTTGATCGGCGCCTTTGAGGCAAAAAACGAACTCGGCCAGCTACTCGACTTGGTGGAGCAGGGCGAAGAGGTCACGATCACGCGCCACGGCAAGGAGGTGGCACGGTTGGTGGCCGCGCGGCCCAGCTACAGCCGGGACGCGGCCCGGGATGCCATTCGACGCATTCGCGATCGCGCCGAACAAAGCAAGCTCGGTCGCTTCGACTGGTCCGAATGGAAATCGTACCGCGATGAAGGCCGCTCGTGAGTCTTGTGCTCGACAGCTCGGCAACTATTGTCTGGGTTTACAGCGACGAGACGACTGAGCCGGTCCGTCAGCTGTTTGATATGGTGGCCGATGAGGGGGCGATCGTACCGTCGTTGTGGCGGTTGGAAGTCGCCAATAGCCTGACGGTGGCGGTGGGTGGCCGCATTGATGAGAGCTTCCGCAGCGCATCGCTTGCCGATCTCGCCATCCTGGACATCGCGACGGACCTATATACCGATCAGCATGCCTGGAACGAAACGCTCAGTCTTGCCGACCGCTTCAAGCTGACCCTCTATGATGCGGCCTATCTTGAGCTTGCAACGGCGCAGCCTTCCACTGGCCGCGCTCGACGGTGACTTGCGCGCCGCGGCGGGGAGCTGAAGATTGAACTGCCGCGATTGCGCAAGCCGCCCCAAATCCCCTACGGTAAACCGCACGACGATTGGTGCGCCGCCGCAGAGCGGACGCGGGGAGGATATCGATGACCTTAAGCGTCACCCGGAAGGGCTTCCTCACGGCGGCGGCGGCTCTTGCGGCCGGCGTCGCGATGCCGGCTGTTTGGCGCCCCGACCGGGCCCATGCACAGGGCGCGGTCACGCTCAGGCTCGGCCATCCGGATACGGCGCTGCATCCCAACCACACCGTAGCGACCAAATTCGCCGAGCTGGTGGCCGCAAAGACCAACGGCGCGGTGCGCATCCAGGTGTTTTCCGGCGGCCAGTTGGGCAGCGAGGTCAACATCGTGTCGGGCATGCAGACCGGCATCGTCGATATGGCATTGCATACCACCGGGTTCCTGGAATCCTTCTTCCCCCGCGTGCAAGTGCTCGATCTGCCGTTCCTGTTCCGCGACGCCCGCACGGCCGAAATCCTGCTTGACGGTCCGATCGGCCAGGGCCTGCTCGCCGACATGCCGGCTAAGGGCATTTATGGCCTCGCCTGGGGACATTACGGCTGGCGCGAAACCGAAACCGCAAACCAGCCGGTGCGAACACCCACCGATCTCAAGGGCTTGAAAATCCGCATCCAGCCGGGGGCGGTATACGCCGCCAGTTTCCGCGCCTGCGGGGCGATCCCGGTGGTCCTGGATCTGTCGGAAGTCTATATCGGGATTGCGCAGAAAACCGTCGGCGGCGTCGAGCTGCCGTTTCTCGCCATCGTGGCATCGAAACTGTTCGAAGTGACGAAGTTCGCCGGCCTCACCAACCACGTCTACAATGCCGGTGCTTTGATGGCGAGCAAGGTCAAGTTCGACCGGCTGGAGGCCGGCCACCGGCAGGCGATCCGCGATGCGGCGGCCGAAATCCAGCCGTTCTGGCGCGCAACCGTGGCGGCGAAAACCGAGGAGGGCCGCGCCTTCTGCGCCCAGAAGGGCATGCAGATCGACACTGCCGATTTCGCCGCTTTCCAGGCCGCCATGGCGCCGGTTTACGACGAGTTCCGCGACAAGATCGGCGCCGGGCTGGTCGGCCAGGTGCTTAAGGCGGTCCGGGCGTAGTGACGGCGTTCATCACCGCCGCCGCCAATGCGGTGATCGCCGTCGCGCTGCTCGGCGAGCTTGCCGTCGTCGTCGCCAACGTCATTGCGCGGAGTTTGTTTGACACCGCGTTCCTGTGGACCGACGAAGTGGCAAAGCTTGCACTGTCGACGCTGGCCTTCGTGGGCGGCGCGGCGGCCTATGGGCAAGGCCACCACACCTATGTGCGCGTCGTCCTCAACGCCCTCGGCCCGCGCATGCGCCGCGCCTGTTTGGTCGCGGCCGATCTTACCGTGCTGCTGACCGCGGCGGTGACCTTCTATGCGTCGTTCTCCCTCCTCGACATCCGCTGGGGCGAACTGACACCGATCCTGCAGATTCCGGCCGGCTGGGTGGTGGTCCCGCTCACCGCCAGCATGGCGCTGCTGATGGTCTATGCCGCCACGCGCCTGGTGCGGGCGCCGCGCCCGACGCTTTACGGAGTCGGGGCCGGCTTCGCCGGCGTGCTCGCGCTGGCCTTCGCGACGCGGCCCGCATGGCTCCCTTGGTTTACCGGCGACGGTGCCATTACGGCGGCGCTGGCGCTGTTCTTCCTCACCATCTTCGGCGGCCTGCCGATCGGTTTCGCATTGCTGTTGAGTACGGCCGTGTATCTGTGGACGGCCGACACCGTCCCGATGGTGGCGCTGCCGCAGAACATGGTCGACGGCACCGGCAATTTCGTCCTGCTGGCGCTGCCGTTCTTCATCCTGGCGGGCCTCATCATGGAGCGCGGCGGCATTTCGCTGCGGCTGGTGCGCTTCGTGCAGGCGCTGGTCGGGCATCTGCGCGGCGGGCTCCTCCACGTCATGGTGCTGAGCATGTATCTGGTCTCGGGCCTGTCGGGCGCGAAGACCGCCGACGTGGCGGCGGTCGGCTCGGTCATGCGCGACATGCTCGCCAAGGAGGGCTATGCCGCCGGCGAAGGCGCAGCCGTGCTCGCCGCCTCTGCCGCCATGGGCGAGACGGTACCGCCGAGCATTGCCATGCTGGTGCTGGGCTCGATCACGACGCTCTCGATGGCGGCCCTGTTCGTCGGCGGCTTGATCCCGGCGGCGGTGGTCGCCGCCTGCCTGATGGCGCTGATCTGGCTGCGCGCCCGCCGCGCCGACGCTCCGGTCGCGCCCCGCGCCCCGGCGCGGGCGGTACTGGCAAGCCGGCGTCGCCGCCATCCTGCCGCTGATGATGCCGGTGATCCTGTTCGCCGGCATCCTGCTCGGCATCGCGACGCCGACCGAAGTATCATCCTTTGCGGTGGTTTACGGACTGATGCTCTCCGTCGTCGTCTATCGCGAGCTTGATCTCACAGCCTTCCTGCGTGCCGTGCTCGATGCCGCCATGCTGGCCGGCATGGTGCTGTTCATCCTCGGCGCCGCGTCGGGCTTCTCCTGGGCGCTCACGGTCGCGTATCTGCCGCAGCGCCTGGTTGACCTCCTCCACGGCGTCAACGACAACACCGCGCTGTTCACGATCGGCTCGATCGCGCTCCTGATCGTGATCGGCTCGGTGCTGGAGGGGCTGCCGGCCCTCATCATCCTGGCGCCGCTGCTGCTGCCGATCGCCGGCGGCATCGGGATGAGCGAGCTGCATTATGGCATCGTGCTGCTGATCGCCATGGGCATCGGCGCCTTCCTGCCGCCCGCCGGCGTCGGCTTCTACGTCGCCTGCGCGATCATGCGCACCGATATCGAGGGCGCCGCGCGCGCCATGCTGCCCTACCTGGCGGTGCTGGTCATCGCGCTGCTGATCGTGGCGTTTGTGCCGTGGTTCACGGTGTTTCTGCCGCGGGCGCTGGGTATCGGCGGCTGAGGGCCTGGTAAATTGCTCTATGAGCCGTCACCGGGGCGTGTCCCGACCCATGCGAGGAGAAGCGAGGTGCAGTCTGAGTTGACCTGATCATTCGTCTCAAGTTACCGTCACTGGGTTTTTGTGGAGTTTGATATGCACACGAAAAACCTGCGCGGGACCTGCGGCGCCGCGATGCTGTTGGCGCTGGGCCTGCTCGGCTGCGCGCCGGCAAGCCAAGCAGACCCGGCAAGTCGGGTGTGGGACTGGACTTACACCGGCACGGATATCAAGGCCGAGGGGACGATGACGACCGAGGCGACGCCGGACAGCGACGGCTTCTACCGCATCGTGGCAATCGCCGGCCGGCGCAACGGTTCGACCATCACCCGATTGTGGCCGCAAGGCACCGCGATTCCCGGCAATGAGCCGCATGCCGTGGACAATCGGATCAAGCTGGGTGCACCCCAGTTGACCAAAGCCGGATTCGGCTTCGCGTTGGCGGATGGCAGCTATTCAAACCCGTTCTACGCGGACTTCCAGTCGCCGCCGACCTATCTCGATTTCCATTCGCAACCGCCGTCCGGTTCCACCGAACTGCCGGTCACCTTCACCGCCAAGCCGCGTTGACCGCCGGCATGGCGGCTCGGGGCGATCGCCCGGCTTGGCCGGCTCGCGAAGCGGGAGGCGATCTCCTGCCGCCAGACCTCACCGTACGCGGCGAGGAAGCCGCCTTTCGCTCGCTGCGACGCGGTCGTGGCGAGGTGCTTCCTGCTCGCCTCACTCCGCGGCTTTGAGCATCGGCACGCCGCCGCCGCGGAATTGTTCCAGCAGCGCCGCCTCGTCGGCCATGGCGGCGGTGAGGCTCCGCAGCTTGATGTGCCCGAAGCCGCGGATTTTTTCCGGGATGGCGGCGAGGCCGACCGCGATGTGATGGTTGTCGGGCGCGAGCATCGACAACAGTTCATCGATCAAGGTTTCGTAGTCGCGGACCAATTGGCGCTCGGTCTTGCGCTCGGCGGTGTAGCCGAACGGATCGAACGGGGTGCCGCGCAGGAATTTGAACTTGGCCAGCACGGCGAACCCGGAGAGCATCCACGGCCCAAAGCTCATCTTGCGCGGCTCACCGGTGGCTTTATCCAGACTTGCCAGCAGCGGCGGCGCGAGATGGAAGGTGAGGCGCAGATTGTCGCCATCGACTTCGCTGCGGACCTGGCGCAGGAACGCCGGGTCGGCATAGAGGCGCGCCACCTCGTATTCGTCCTTATAGGCCATCAGCTTGAACAGATAGCGCGCCACCGCTTCCGCCAGTCCGGTCTTACCGGGCGTACGGGCGGCTTCGACGGCGCGGACGGCCTCGACACGGCTGCGATAGCGCGCCGCATAGGCGCTGCTCTGATAGGCGGTGAGGAACGTTACCCGGCGCTCCACCATCTCGTCGAACGATTCCGACAGCCGCCGCGCCGGGTCCCGCGCTTCCGGCGCCGGCTGCGCCAGCGCTTCCACGGCGGGGAGATCGGCGGCAGCACGCCGGCCCCAGCGGAACGCCGCGTGATTCATCGCCACGGCTTCGCCGTTGAGGGCGATCGCCTGCTCGATCGCTTCAGCCGACACCGGCAGGGCGCCAAGCTGGTAGGCGTAGCCGAGCATGAACAGATTGGCGCCGATCGATTGGCCTAGCAGCGCGGTGGCAAGCCGCGACGCATTGACGAAATGGCTGTGGGCCGGACCCGCGAGCGCCGCAATGGTACGCTTGATCCGCGCCGTCGGCAGCGAAAACTCCGGGTTGCGGGTGAATTCGCCGGGCAGCATTTCGGCGGTATTGATCACCATGGTGGTGGTCCCCGGCTTGACTGCTGCGAGGACCTTTTTGCTGCCTGCCACCACCATGTCGCCGCCGATGACCAGGTCGGCGCCGCGCGCCGCGACCCGGATCGCGTGGATATCTTCGGGACGGTTGGAGAACCGGATGTGGCTCGCCACCGCACCACCCTTCTGGGCGAGGCCGGCCATGTCGATGAGGCCGACGCCCTTGCCTTCGAGATGCGCCGCCATGCCGAGAATGGCTCCGATGGTGACGATGCCGGTGCCGCCGATGCCGGTGACGATCACCCCATAGGTCTGATCGATCGCCGGCAGCGCCGGCTCCGGCAGCGCCGGCGCATCGTCCCCCAGGTCGATGCCCTTGCCGCGCCTGAGCTTGGCGCCTTCGACAGTGACGAAGGACGGGCAAAAGCCCTTCAGGCAGGAGAAGTCCTTGTTGCAGCTGGACTGGTCGATGGTGCGCTTGCGGCCGAACTCGGTTTCGAGCGGCTGCACCGAGACGCAATTCGACTTGATGCCGCAATCGCCACAGCCTTCGCAGACCAGTTCATTGATGACGACGCGCTTATCCGGGTCCGGGAACTGGCCGCGCTTGCGGCGGCGGCGCTTCTCGGCGGCGCAGGTCTGGTCGTAGATCAGGACGGTGCAGCCGGGCACTTCGGATAATGCCTTCTGCACCTCCTGAAGGTCGTCGCGATGATGGATTTTGGTCCCGTCGGGCCATTTGGTTCCGCTCGGATATTTCCACGGCTCGTCGGTGACGACGACGACGCGCTTGGCCCCTTCGGCGGCAACCTCGGCGGCGATCTGCGGGACCGTGATGTTGCCGTCATTGCGCTGGCCGCCCGTCATGGCGACCGCGTCGTTGAACAGGATTTTGTAGGTGACGGTGACGCCGGCCTGGATCGCGGCGCGCACCGCCAGCGATCCCGAATGGTTGTAGGTGCCGTCGCCGAGATTCTGGAACACATGACCGCGCTTGGAGAACGGCGCCTCCCCGATCCAGTTGGCGCCCTCGCCGCCCATTTGGGTGAAACCGGAGGTGTTGCGGTCCATCCACTGGGCCATGTAATGGCAGCCGATACCCGCATAGGCGCGGCTGCCTTCCGGCACCACGGTCGAGCTATTGTGCGGGCAGCCGGAGCAGAAATACGGAATCCGCACCGCGATGTCCTGCGGTCTCGGCCAGTACGCGCTGGGCCTCCTTCAGGCGCGCCACGCGGGCGGCCAGTTCGTCGTTGCGTACGTAGTTCAAGAGCCGCTCGCCGATGCAGATAGCCACATCGTTGGGATCGAGCGCGCCCTTGACCGGGAACAGCCACTCGCCCTTCTCATCCCGCTTGCCGATGCAGACCGGCTGGTTGGCGGTGCCGTAAAGCTCTTCGCGCACCTGCACTTCGATCAGCGAGCGCTTTTCCTCGACCACGATGATGAGATCGAGGCCGGCCGCAAAGTCCATCAAATCCCGGCGCCCGATCGGCCACGGACACGCGATCTTGTACAGGCGCAGACCGAGATCATTGCATTTGACTTCGTCGAGCCCAAGTTCGTCGAGCGCCTGGCGGACGTCGAGATAGCTTTTGCCGACGGTGATCACGCCGATCTTGGGCGCTCGTCCGCCCGTACAGATCATGCGGTTGAGCTTGTTCGCCCGTACATAGGCCAGCATGGCGTCGCGCTTGAAATCATGCAGGCGCGCTTCCTGGCCCAGAATGGTGTCGCCGAGGCGGACATTGAGCCCGCCCGGCGGCATGGCGAAATCCTCCGGCAGGATGATCTTCACGCGGTCGAGGCTGCCGTCCACGACGGCGGTGGATTCCACCGTCTCGTGCATGCATTTCAGGGCGGTCCAGGCCCCGGTAAAGCGCGACATCGCCCAGCCGTGGAGGCCGTAGTCGATGATCTCCTGCACCCCGGCCGGGTTGAGGATCGGGATCATGACATCGATAAAATGGTATTCGGACTGGTGCGCCGTGGTGGACGATTCGGCGGTGTGATCGTCGCCCATCAGGGCGATGACACCGCCATGCTTCGAGCTACCGGCGAAATTGGCATGCCGGAAGGCATCACCCGAGCGATCGACGCCCGGCCCCTTGCCGTACCACATCCCGAACACGCCATCGAACCGGCCTTCGCCGCGCAGCTCCGCTTGCTGCGTCCCCGATAGCGCGGTGGCGGCAAGCTCTTCATTGGTGGCGGGATGGAATTTGACGTCGCTCTTCGCCAGCACGGCACCGGCGCGGATAAATTGCTGGTCGAGTGTGCCAAGTGGAGAACCGCGGTATCCGGTCACATACCCGGCGGTATTCAGCCCGGCGCGGCGGTCGCGCTCCTTCTGCATCAGGGTAAGCCGCACCAGCGCCTGGAATCCGGTCACGAAGACGCGGCTTTTTCCCAGATCGTATTTGTCGTCAAGGCTGACCGGCGTGAGCGGCATGCTCGCGTTCTCCGCGAACTCAAAAGGACCAACCCTTAAGCTTACGCACACGATATGGTCATCGGCAAACTCCACGCCACGCTGACATTTCAACGCAGCGGGGTCAATTTCGTTTTTCGGGCTCCTGCCGCAATGAAATTTCGCCAGCCGCAAGCCGGGCGCCGATCAAAGCCCGCAGCCTCGATCTACGTGCCCAGCCGCAAAAATCGCAACCGGAGCGCATTGGCGATAACGCTCACCGACGAGAACGACATTGCCAGCGCCGCGATCACCGGCGACAGCAGCAGCCCGGTCGCCGGGTAGAGCAGCCCGGCCGCAATCGGGACACCCAGCCCATTGTAGATAAAGGCAAAAAACAGATTTTGCCGGATATTCCGCATGGTCGCCTGCGACAGCCGCCGCGCCCGCACGATGCCATTGAGATCGCCCTTGAGCAGGGTCACGCCGGCGCTCTCGATCGCCACGTCGGCGCCGGTTCCCATGGCGATGCCGACGTCGGCGGTGGCGAGCGCCGGGGCATCGTTGACGCCGTCGCCCGCCATTGCGACGACGCGGCCGCCGCGGCGCAGCACTTCCACCATGCGCGCCTTGTCGGCGGGGAGGACTTCGGCCTCGATGTAGGAAATGCCGAGCTTTGCGGCGACGGCTTGCGCCGTGGTGCGGTTGTCGCCGGTGAGCATCACGATCCGCAGGCCCGCTTTGCGTAGCGAAGCGACGGCCGCCGCGGTCGTCGGCTTGACGGGATCCGCGATGGCGACGAGGCCCGCCGGCGCGCCGGCGACCGCCACGAACAGCACCGTGGCGCCGTCTTGACGCAACCGCTCGGCCTCGGTTTCGAGAGCCGCGATGTCGATGCCGGCATCGGTCATCATGCGGACGTTCCCGATGACCACGCGGCGGCCTGCGACGGTGCCGCTGATGCCCTTGCCGGGCTGCGCATCGAATTCGGCCGCATCGGTAAGTTGGAGCTGCCGGGCCTGCGCCGCCGCCGCCATGGCGCCTGCGAGCGGATGCTCGCTGCCGCGCTCCAGGCTCGCGGCGATGCGCAGCACGCCGTCCTCGCTCCAGCCGGCCGAGGCCATGACCGCCACCACCATGGGTTTGCCTTCGGTGAGCGTGCCGGTCTTGTCGATCACCAGGGTGTCGACTTGCTCCAGACGCTCCAGCGCCGCGGCGTCGCGGATGAGCACGCCCGATTGCGCGCCGCGGCCGATTCCCACCATGATCGACATCGGGGTCGCCAGCCCCAGCGCGCAAGGACAGGCGATGATCAGCACCGACACGGCGGCAAGGAGAGCAAACGCCAGGCGCGGCTGCGGTCCGAACAGCGCCCACGCCGCGAAGGCCGCGATCGCGATCGTGATTACCAGCGGCACGAACCAGCCTGCCACCCGATCGGCGAGCCGCTGGATCGGCGCCCGGCTGCGCTGAGCCTGCGCCACCATCTGAACGATCCGGGCCAGCAGCGTCTCGCCGCCGACGCGGTCGGCGCGCATGGTGAAGCTGCCGGTGTGGTTGAGGGTGCCGCCGATCACCCGATCACCGGCATTTTTGCTGACCGGCATCGACTCCCCGGTCACCATGGATTCATCGACGGCGCTGTGGCCGTCCAGTACGGCGCCATCGACCGGAATTTTTGCCCCGGGCCGCACCCGCAGCCGGTCGCCGACCGCGACTGCGTCGAGGCCGATGTCCTCCTCGGTCCCGTCCGGGCGAATGCGCCGCGCTTTTCGGGGCGTGAGATCGAGCAGCGCGCGGATCGCGCTTCCGGTGCGCTCGCGCGCCCGCAATTCCAGCACCTGCCCGAGCAGCACCAGCACGGTGATAACGGCGGCGGCCTCGAAATAGACCGCAACGCCGCCGCCGGGGCCGCGGAACGCCGCCGGAAAACTGGCCGGCGCCAGAATCGCCACAACGCTGTAAAGCCAGGCCACGCCGGTGCCCATGGCGATGAGGGTGAACATATTGAGATTGCGGGTCCACAGCGATTGCGCGGCCCGCACGAAGAACGGCCAGCCGGCCCAAAACACCACCGGCGTCGCCAACACGAACTAAATCCAATTCGATACCGTCGGCGGGATCAGCCGATGCAGATCGAGACTGTGCCCGCCCATTTCCAGGAATACGACCGGCGTGGCCAGTGCCAAACCGATCCACAGGCGACGCTCCATGTCGATGCGTTCCGGACTCGGGCCCGCCTCCGCGGTGGCAACCTCCGGTTCGAGCGCCATGCCGCAGATCGGACATGCACCGGGACCGTTCCGGCGCACCTGCGGGTGCATCGGGCATGTGTAGATTGCAGCTGCGGCTTGTCCCGGCGGCGCTGCCGGCGCCACGTCTTCGCTGGGTGCTATTGCGACGGCCAGAAACCGGTCCGGCTCGGCCTGGAATCTCTTCTGGCAGCCGGCACTGCAGAAATAATAGACGATCCCGCGGTGGCCGGTTCGGTACGGTGTCCCGCGCGGGTCCACCATCATGCCGCACACCAAGTCACGGACGGTGCTCGTGTGCGCGGATTCGCTTCCGTGACTATGTCCGTCGGCGTCGTCGTGCATGAAGATGGGACCTCGCCTTGCGGAGGTCACGCATAGCACGGACCGCCGCCAATGTCGGCGCCTCCGCCGCCCGCCGCCGTTTTCGCAGAGAGAGGGGGGCTCGCGCCAGCCGGTCCGGCCTGCAGGCAGGCCGCGGCGGAGCCGGGTGCGGCGCTGCGTCCCCGGGCACCGCACCAACGTCTCCGGCGCCGAAGCCCCCGAAAGCGCAAGCTTGCGCCCACGGTCGTAGTGCAGCGAGGTTTCGGACACTTCTACCAGGAGGAGAACATCGCCGCGGGTGCAGTTTCTTGGAATCGTCGTCGCGGCAATGCAGCATCGCCTCTGAAGCGAGCGGTGATTTATGCGGGCACGTCCATGGAATATACCCCGATACGGGCCATCTCGCGGACCGGTGAACAAGCTCGATCCGTGCCGGCCCCAACGGGCGCGACGCTACTCGGCCGCGGTGGCGGCCGCCGGGCCGGTGCGATCCTGACGCTCGGTGATACGGGCCGACTTGCCGCGGCGATCCCGCAAATAATAGAGCTTGGCACGGCGGACCTTGCCGCGGCGCACCACGTTGATGGAATCGATCATCGGCGAATAGACGGGAAACACGCGTTCCACGCCTTCACCATACGAAATTTTCCGCACCGTGAAGCTCTCATTGATGCCGCCGCCGGAGCGGGCGATGCAGACGCCCTCATAGGCCTGGACGCGGGTACGGTCGCCTTCGACCACCTTCACGTTGACCACGACGGTGTCGCCCGGACCGAAATCAGGAATTTGCTTACCGGCGGAAAGCTTCGCCATCTGCTCTTTTTCGAGCTGTTGAATCACGTTCATGGGATGTCTCCGGCGGCAGCGCGGGGCGGCTGTCCGCTCATTCGGCGCCGCCTATACGACAAAGTCATCGGCTTGTCACCCTCGCGGCGGGCTTTTCTTTGCGCGGGAGCCGGCACTTGACGTGCCCCGCTCGTGCCGGACGCCGTAGCCCGGGTTGGAGGCGAAGCCGGAAACCCGGGATTGGTCTGCGTCCATGGCAGTACATACCCGGATTTCCGGCTTCGCCTCCAATCAGGGCTTTGCATAACTCAATCTTTCCGCGCCCGGCTCTCGCGGAAAGAAATCAGCCGCCGCCGGGCTTCGTCCCACAGCACAAGGCGGACGCAGCCGAAGCTCTGCATGAGCGTCAGCCGGCTGACAGTCCGCAATTCGGGGTGGTCGCGCATCACTTCGGGAAGGCGATAATACGGAATGCGGCTGCACAAGTGGTGCACGTGGTGCACGCCGATATTCGCCGTGAACCACTGCAGGATCGGATGCAGATCATAGTACGAGCTGCCATGCAGCGCGGCTGCGTGCAAATCCCAGTTGCCATCGCCGTCCCATGTGGTTTGCTCGAATTGATGCTGGACGTAGAACAGCCAGACACCGATCGTCGCCGCGATCAGCATGATCGGCAGATGCACCGCCAGCAGCGCCTTGATGCCGATGAACCAGATCAGCGTGGCCGCGATCGCCGCGATGGCGAAATTGGTCGCCATGGCGCTGAGCCAGGCTTTCCATTCGCGCATCAGTCCGATCGGAAGCCGTTGCTGCAGCATGAACAGATAGGCCGGGCCGATCCCGAACATGACCAGCGGATGCCGGTATATCCGATAGCAAAGCCGTCCCCAGAACGATCGCGACCGGTACTCTTCCAGCGTCAGCGTGGTCACGTCGCCAAAGCCGCGGCGATCGAGATTGCCCGATGTGGCATGATGCAGAGCGTGGGTGCGGCGCCAAAAGTCATAAGGTGTCATGGTCAACACGCCGATGACCCGGCCGGTCCAATCGTTGGCATGGCGGTGACTGAAGAAAGCGCCGTGGCCGCAGTCATGCTGGATCATGAACAGCCGCACCAGAAACCCGGCCGTGGGCACCGCAAGCAGCAGGCACAGCCAGTAGCCGAGATCGAGCGTCGCCCAGGTCAGCACCCACAGCGCCACCAGCGGCACCACGGTCATCGCGACCTCGAGGAGACCTCGCCCGTCATGGGGCTGGCGATAAGCGGCGAGAATGCGCGTCCACGCGCGCGGATCGGCCGCCACGCCGGCGGATAGAGGAAGCGGTTGGTCCGTTCTCACGTGTGCGGCTTTCCTTCGTCGGCGTCGGAGAGCGGCTGTCGGGCGGTACCCCGCAGGCGCATTTCCTAGGCGCTACAAATAAGCCGCCGACACTGCGCCGGCGGCTATCGCAGGGTTCGATCCAAAAGACTAAAGCCTTTATGGATCAGATTTTAGGCGAGCTCGATGGCGCCGACGGCGATTTTGCCGCTGCGCGGGTCGCTGCGGGTATCGAACGCGACCTTCTGGCCTTCGCGCAGGCCATTGATGCCGGCGCGCTCGAGGGCGGTGGCGTGGACGAACACGTCCTTCTCGCCATTGTCCGGCTGGATGAAGCCGAAGCCCTTTTGGTCATTGTAGAATTTTACTGTGCCCGTGGTCATGGGTCGTCCTTTCACTGACGGTGTGCACGTGGAATGCGGGCCGCCGTCTATGACGGCCGCCTTCCGATTCATTCGATTTTGGAGAGAAAGGTTCTGAAACGTGCACGCCTTCACGAAGGAGGCGAAGCGGCCCAGTTGTCCGGCCAAATATCGATCAGTCGAGAGATAGGCGCAACGCTGGACAATTACAAGGCACAGTGCCTCCTCTGCCCGCGCATCGTCCCATGACAGGGATGGGAAGACCGCGTCGCCAACCCGTCAGCCTGAGGCGAGCCCCGCGTAGAAGTCTCCGAGGCAAAGTGCCACCGGGCAACCTCATCGCTGGTCAGCCCCGACGGCGTCGCGCACCGACGCAAACCCGTCACGGCGTATGAGCGCGGCAAGCTCGCGCTTGATCCGCCCGAGCAGGCCGGGACCGTGGAAGACCAGCGCCGAATAAAGCTGCACCAGGCAGGCGCCGGCGCGGATTTTCGCATAGGCGTCGGCGCCGCTGGCAATGCCGCCGCAGCCGATGATGGGAATGCGACCCTGCGTAAAACGGTACATTGCGGCCAGGCACGCGGTCGAAGGCGCCAGCAGCGGCTTGCCCGACAAGCCTCCCGGCGCGTTCCGGTTGGGGCTTCTCAATGTCGCCGGCCGCGCCAGCGTGGTGTTGCCGACGATCAGGCCGTTGACGCCGGAGGCTGTCACGACCTCGGCGATATCGGAGAGCTGCGCCTCATCGAGGTCGGGGCCGACCTTGACCAGCAGCGGCGGCCGGGAGGTCCCCACGGCGGGCCGGGCTTGCTGCACCCGCGCCAGCAGGTCCGCGATCGAATCGCGCGCCTGAAGATCGCGCAAGCCCGGCGTGTTGGGCGAGGAAATATTGACGACCAGATAGTCCGCCAGCGCCCCGACGGCACTGATGCCGGCGACGTAATCCGCCGCGCCGTCCGCGGTGTCGCGATTCTTGCCCACATTGGCGCCGACGATGCCGCCGCGCCCGCGGCGCTTGGAAAGATTGGCCACGAACGGTGCGAGGCCGCGGCTGTTGAAGCCGAACCGATTGATCACGGCTTCATCTTCCGCCAGGCGATAGAGCCGCTGGCCGGAATTCCCCGGCTGCGGCCGCGGCGTCACCGTGCCGGCCTCCACGAATCCGAAGCCGAGCGCCAGCGCGGCGTCGCAAACCTCCGCATCCTTGTCGAACCCGGCCGCCAGCCCGACCGGATTGGGGAACGCCAGGTTCCACACCGTCGTCGCCAGGATCGGATCGTCGGCCGTCCGCGGAACGGCGCCGACGAGCCCTGATTTGAGCGCCCGGATCGCCAGCCCGTGAGCGCGTTCCGGATCCAGCAATGCGAGTGCCGGGCCGGCCAGCTTGAACAGAAGATCGACCATGATGCCAGCACCTATCACCGGACGCTTGCGGGTGTCGCGGAAATTTTGCTCATGCACGCCGCGATCGATTATGCTGTGAGCGGATCGCCTGAAAGCTTAGGAGCAATACCCCTTCACTTAACCTGGGGATGCGCGCGTCCCTTCTCCCCGCGGCGTTCTTCACGCCGTGAGGAGAGGGTAGGGTGAGGGGCAGGTGCCAGCCTGGGCTTCGCGGCGCATGCGTTGCAGCTGCCAGCGATGATCGGCCGCGCCGTGTGTGCCGGCAATGAACGGTATTGTGCTTTGGAGGATACCATGGTCGCCGTCATGGAGAAGTCCGCGGGTACGGCTGAACGCCTGTCCCACCATGTCCGGGTGGATGAGCTGGCGTGGCAAAAAACGCGGTTTCCCGGTTGCGAGGTGAAGACGCTGCTGTTCGATCGCGACAGCGGCCTGGTCACCGCGCTGATGCGGTTTGCGCCCGGCGCGATATTGCCCGACCACGAGCACGTCAAGATCGAACAGACCTTCGTGCTCGAAGGCAAGCTCGTCGACCGCGAAGGGCCGGACCAGGGCCTCACGGTCGCGCAGGGCGATTTCGTCTGGCGCCCGGCCGGGAGCCGGCATTCGGCATGGTGCCCGGAGGGCGGCCTAATGCTGGCAATGTTCCAGGTGCCGAACAAATTCTTCGAGCGGGACGGCCGGGAAACCGACATCACCGGCGCCGACTGGGCCGAGTTGTGGGGGAGCGTCGGCACCGACTGACGCGCCGTTCGTCATTGCCGGCCTGTCCAGGCCTGTCCCGGCGATCTCGTTCACGTTGGCACGGTTCGCCGATGTTCGCGATGGCCGGGACGACGTTTTTTGATTGGCCGACAGCGGTGTCGGCGCTATAGGTAGCGCGTTGATGCGGGCGTGGCGGAACGGTAGACGCAACGGACTTAAACAATTTGAGTGCGCTTTGGGAAACCGGAGCTGCAGAACTGCTCAAATTCGGGGGAACCTCTCACGTGGCAATCCCGAGCCAAGCCCGCGAATGCGGGAAGGTGTAGAGACTAGACGGGCAGCACCTAAGGCGAACGCCGGAACGCGGTGAACGCTACGGTGAAGGTATAGTCCAGACCACGAACGCGCCGAGGCGCTACGCGCCGAGGCGGGGCGGCGAAAGCCGTAGCTGGTACGAAAATCCGTTGAGGGTAACCTCGTGAGGGTTCGAGTCCCTCCGCCCGCACCATGTTTTGTTACTCTCGGGCTTTTTCGTATCGGCGAGAGGCCGCCCGCGATGTCCGAAATCCAAATCGACAGCTGCCGCCGGACCGGTTTAATAGGCGCAATACCGTTCACTTAATCGCCTCGGGTTTAGGCGCTACGCGCCTCTAACCGGGCCACGCGGGGTCCTCCGTAGCCGGGTTGGAGGCGCACGGCCGTTGTCCGCGCGCGGTCCTCGGTTCACCCCGGAAACCCGGGAGCGGCGCCGGGGTTAACGTTAGAAAATCCTCCAGGATACCAAAGTGAACGGCATTGGGTTTACGCCCCAATCGCGATCAGCACCGCGCCCGCCGCAATGAGCACGATCCCGGCCCAGTTCTGCAGCGACGGCCGTTCGCCCAGGAACACGACCGCGAACAGGGCGACCAGCACTACGCTGAGCTTGTCGATCGGCGCCACCTGGGCGGCGTTGCCGAGTTTGAGGGCGCGGAAATAGCACACCCATGAGGCCCCGGTGGCGAGGCCGGACAACACCAGGAATGCGTAAGTGCGCGCCGAAATCGCGCCCGGCGGCTGAAATTGGCCGGTCGCGAATAGGAACGCCGCGAGGCAGCCGAGAATCACGACGGTGCGGATAAAGGTGGCAAAATCCGAATTGACGTTTTCGATGCCGATTTTGGCAAAGATCGCGGTCAATGCCGCAAACACCGCGGACAGCACGGCCCAGAATTGCCACGGCAGCGTGTTCAAGGACTTGGCTCCTGCGTCGAATCCGTCAGCCACATCCGTAGGGCGATTTCGCTTTAACCCCCCATTCCGCTCGTGGTGGCTTGGGTAAGCTCCAATTCCGTTCACGTAACCCGGAGTTGCGCGCGTCCCCTCTCCCCGCGGCGTTCTTCACGCCGTGGGGAGAGGGTTAGGGTGAGGGGCAGGGGCACATGAGGGCCTTCGGGGCTGCATTCATTGCAGCTGCCGGAGACGATCGGCCGCGCCGTCTGTGCTGGCACCTGCCCCTCACCCCAACCCTCTCCCCATCGTGAAGAACGATGGGGAGAGGGAGCGGGCGCATCTTAGGGTTACGTGAACGGTATCGAGGTTAAAGCGAACCCGCCCTGCGAGTTCCGATCGTTTAGTTTCGATCATCCGGCAGAATCGGGAGCGGCGCGAACTGGATACCCTCCTCGTGCAGCGCCTTGGCATCCTCGGGCGAGGCGATGCCGTAGATCGACCGGTGGCTGATTTCGCCATAATGCATTTTGCGGGCTTCCTCGGGAAACCGCGCACCGACATTATGGGCATGTTTGACGACGTGGTCGCGCAGTTCCTTGAGCTTTTGGCGAAACTCGCGTTCCTGCGGCGACATGATGGCGACTGGAGCCGGCGGCGTGGAGGCGGCATCGGCCGCCGGTGCCGCGGACGTGGTTTCGGCACTGGCCGCCGTCGCGGCTGCGTTGTCGCGTGCGGGCTCGGCGTCCGGCACGGACTTGGCGTCGCGGCGGCCGAGCCGCGGCGTCATCAACGCCTTCTCCACCTTGGTGCTGCCGCACAGCGGACAGTTGACCAGGCTGCCTTGTACCTGCGCGTCATAGGCCGCCGAATTGGCAAACCAGCTTTCGAATTCGTGCCGCTTGTCGCAGCGAAGGTTGTAACGGATCATCCTCTTCGCCTTACACGAGGTGCAGGTGCGTCGGCTCCGCCAGCGGCTCGATGATCTCGAACCGGCGGCCGTGCTGGAGCGAGGCAATGCGGGAACGCGCCGTCCCGACCGCGGCCGGATCGATTTCGCACATCACCACGCCGGGCTCGGTGTCGCCTTCGGCCAGAATGCGCCCCCAGGGGTCGATCACCAGCGAATGCCCAAAAGTGTCGCGGCCGTTCTCGTGCCGGCCGCCTTGCGCCGCCGCGAATACATAAGCACCGTTCTCGATGGCGCGCGCCCGGTTGAGCACGTGCCAATGGGCCTCGCCGGTCTGCTTGGTGAAGGACGACGGAATCGCCAAAAACGCGCTGCCGGCCTCCGCCAGCGCGCGGTAGAGCGAGGGAAAGCGCAGGTCATAGCAGATGGTGACGCCGAGCCGGCCCCATGGCAGATTAGCCACCACGGCGTGTTCGCCCGGCGCATAGCTGCGCGACTCCCGGTAGCTTTCCCCATTGGGCAGATCGACGTCGAACATGTGGATTTTATCGTAGCGGGCCGTGATCTCGCCGTGCGGATCGATCAGGAAGCCGCGGTTGGCGGCGCGGTCGGGGGACACTTTTAGGGCGAGCGAACCGATATGGAGCCACAGCCGGTGCGCCCGCGCCACCTCGCGGAATGCCGCAAGCGAAGGGTCCTCGCGCTCCGGCAGGATGGCGGCCATCAGGGCGTCGCGCCGCGCCTCCAGAATGTTGGTCATCTCCGGCGTCTGCACATAATCGGCGCCGGCGGCTTTCGCCTCCGCGATCAGCGCGACGGCTGCATCCACATTGGCGGCCGGCGTGCGGCCGGAGCGCATTTGAATAAGACCGACCCGAAAGGTTGCATCGCCGGCTGTGGTCATGATCGTTCCCTTAAATTCAACCGGCCAGCAACGGATCGAGCTTCCCGGCCTCGTCGAGTTCGTAAAGGTCGTCGCAGCCGCCCACATGGACCGGCCCGATGAAGATTTGCGGCACGGTGGTGCCGCCATCGGCACGCTTGATCATCTCGGCACGCAGATTGGGGGCACCGGCCACGTTGAATTCGGTGAATTCGACGCCCTTGCGACGCAGCAACGCCTTCGCGGATAGGCAATACGGACAGGTGGGGGTGGTGTAAAGCTCGACGGGCGCCATGAGAACAACCTGTGCGACCGCCGCCATCGCGGAATCGCTTCGCGACACCGTTATATGGGAGGTCGCGCGGCGGCGACAACCCGTGCAAATACCAGTACGTCAACACTGCGGGCGCCGCCCCGTAACAATGTTCGCGCACAGGCGTCGATGGTGGCCCCGGAGGTCAGCACATCGTCCACGAGCACGATCCGCTTGTCGTAGATCTCCGCGCTTGACCCTCCGGCGTCACCGCGAAGGCGCCTTGCACGTTGATCGCCCGCTCGTTGCGGGTGAGCCCGATTTGCTGGGCCGTCGAGCGGACGCGCCGCAGCGCTCCGGTCAAGACCGGGCGTCCCTGGGTTGCGGCGGCCACGCCGGCCAGCGCGGCGGCTTGATTGAACCGCCGGCCCCAGAGTCTTCGCCAATAGAGCGGCACCGGCACCAGCGCATCGGCCTGCGCGATCAAGTCTTCCCCCGCGCGCGCCATCCAGCGCCCCATCATGGCGGCAAGGTCAAGCCGGTCGCCGAATTTGAGGCGATGCACCAGATCGCGCGCAATGTCGTCGTAAAGCACCGCGGCGCGCGCCCGCCCATAGGACGGCGGATCGGCGATCGCCTCGAGCGAAAGCACGCCCGGGCCGGGATCATAGGCGAACGGAATGCCGAGCCGCTCGCAATAGGGCGGGGCGATGAAGGCGACGCGCGACCAGCATCCCGCGCACAGCCCGCCGGGACCTCCGAGCGGGGCGCGGCAGGAAGCGCAGAGCGGCGGCAGGGCGAAATCGAGGCCCGCGCTGACGGCGGCCCGGCCGAACCGCGCGAGCCGCGTAAGAAGGGCCGGCCCGGCTTCGTCCGGGGCTGAAAGGGCGGTCTGGGACATGGGGTGGAGGGTAACGCCGCGCGGCGCGCCGCGCCAGGCCTTCGCTGGCCTTGGGGGCCGCCTTGCTTGCGGAGGCGGCTTGCGTAGACGGCTGCGGAGGGTGACTTGCCCGGCGTCGTACGGTAATTTGCACCTACTCCCCGTCCGTCGGCCCCTCTCGTCGTATCAACCGAGCGCGCAGCAAGGCGCGTGCGGGTTCACGCGCCACCGGCTCCCTTTGCCGTTCGACATTGCGCCCGCGAGCCGCGGCCTCGTCAAGGATATGATCGGACGATTGAATGCGCCCGGCGGCCTCCAACTCCTGCAGTAAGTCGCCGGTCGAAAGCGCCGTCACCCGCTCCGGCAAGGCGCGCACGAAGTCGCGCCCGCGCACGTCGTTATCCTCGAACAACAGCACGGCGTGAAGGGTTTCGTCGGCCGCGATCTCGAAGCCCAGGACTTCGAGTGCCGCCTGCTCGCCGCGTCCCCTGGAGCGGGTCTTTGGATTGATCCCCAGCAGCGCCTGATAATCGGCGAAAACCTGCGTCGGTACGATCTGCACCTGCCCGAGATGCGCCCGCACCCAGCCGACGACCTCCTCGGCGCCGAGGCGGGCCATGTCCTGCGTCACCTCCGTATAGACCATATCGGGGATGAACACCGGTACCCCGGCCATGGTGATGCAGGAGAGCGCACGCGCGGCTCCCAGAGTGATGAGCGGCGATGCGTCCGTCACGATGAGGCCGAGTCGCGCCCTCATGGGTTAGTCTGCTTGAGTGCCTCGCGGATCAGCGCGCGAGCGCGCTCCCGCGCCGCGACGTTCGGCCCTGTCATCGGCGCGACCGGCGGCCGCAGCCCAAGCCGGCCGAGGCCGCCCAGGACGTCGAGGTAATTCTCAAAGCCGCGTTCGCGCAGCAATGACCACGTGATGTCACCGGCGGCGTAGCGGCGCAGCAGTTCGTCCTGCTCTTCGTCCATCATGTACTCTCGGCCATCCGCGCACCCGCAGCCCACGCGCCACGTTCGCGCCAAAACTCGCGACGCTTCACAGCCCCGCTACACCTGCTGCCCGTCGCCGAGCGGAATATCCCGCATCGTGCTCGGTGCGAACAGTTCCTCGATCGTGACGCGGCGCGCGGTCAGTCCGTGCTCGTGGGTGTATTGTAAGAGCGCCTCGATGCTGGCGCGGTTTTTCTCGATCCCGTAGGGGAACCAGTCCGGTCCGATGATGGCCTGCTCCTCCTCGAGCAGCGGCTGAATCCAGGCCGACGACACCTTCGGCGAGCCCTGCTCGGCAAGCCAGTGGTAGCTGCGGTCCTTGGCGGTGCACAGCGCCTTGTAGAGCGACAGCGCCACCCAGGGATCGCGCTCATAAATATCGCGGCGGATCACCACGGTATGCATGATCGGATAGATTTTGGTGCGGCGATAATAGTCCTTCTCGGCCGCCGCATAATCCGGGAACAGCCGCGCCACCTTGGAACTGCCGCGGCGGAACGATAGCGGGTTGTTGGCCGTCATCATAAAGTCGATCTCGCCGCGCTCCAAGAGGTCGCCGAGTTCGGTTCCGGCCGGGGCCTGGACGAGGCGGACATCGGACGGCAATGCGTGTTTGAGGCGGTCGGCGCGGCCCTGCACCCATTCCACATCGGTTGGCTTGACGCCGTATTCGTGCTGCAGCAGGCCGCGCATGTAGACGGCGGCCGTCATGGAGTATTCCGGCACGCCGCCGCGCTTGCCCTTGAGGTCGCCCGGGTGGCGGATGCCCTTGCCGGTGTTGATGAAGAAATAGCCGTGCCGGAACACCCTTGAGGGAAACGCCGGAATGGCGATGAACGGTGCGTTGCCCTCGCTCACCAGCGTGGTGTAGTTCGACAGCGACATTTCGGAGGCGTCGAACTCGCGGTATTGCAGCATGCGCCAAAAGATTTCCGCCGGCTGCAGCGGCAGATAGTTGAGTTCGATGCCCTCGGGCGCCAGCGTGCCGTCGCGCAGCGATTGGGTGCGGTCATAGGGCCCGCAGGCGAAGGTCAGGCGCAGCTTGGACATGGACGTTTCCTGGGGTTTCCTGGGCGTTTTGCGGAAATTGTGGTGAAAGCATTGCGGTGCGACGCGCGGTGCCGGATCGGCCGCCGCGGGCGCGCAAGGTAGCAAGATTCGTCCCGGCCGCAACCGGTGCGGCAAGATCCGGCAAGATCCGCCAAGATCCGGTCCTACAAACCATCATGCGGCGCCGCGGTGCTTCCCGGCGCGCCGCGAATGGCATAGCGTCTGCGCCGCGCGCCGCCATTCCCAGCCGTAACCGCAATCCCGGAGCCCCCGCATGAGCCTTCACCGCCTCGTACTTGCGCTCATGGGGTGGCTCGTCTGCTGCGCTGCGGCGGCGGCGCAGACTTACCCCGACCGCGCGATCCGCATCGTCAATCCGTTCCCGCCGGGCGGTTCGGTCAACGTGCTGGCGCGCCTGTTGGCGCAGAAGCTCTCGGAGAATCTCGGCGCCCAGGTTATCGTCGAAACCCGCACCGGGGCGGGCGGCAATGTCGGCGCCGAGATGGTAGCGAAAGCCGAGCCCGACGGCTACACGCTGCTGTTCACGGCCCCCGGTCCCCTGGTCGTCAACCAGACGCTCTACACCAAGGGGCTGCCCTACGATCCGGTGCGGGATTTCGCTCCCGTTGCACTGTTTGCGATCGCCCCCATCGTGCTGATGGTCAATCCCGACATCCCGGCCCGTAACGTGGGGGAATTGATCGCCTATGCAAAAGCCAATCCGGGCCGCGTCGCCTTCGGCTCGGCCGGCAACGGCTCGACGCCGCATCTGTGCGGCGAACTTTTCAAGACGCTTGCGCAGGTCGATATTCTGCACGTGCCTTACCGCGGCACGGCGCCGGCCATGAACGACCTGATCGGCGGCCATATCCAAATGTTCTTCGACCTGTTGCCGGCGAGCCTGCCGCAGATCGAAAGCCGCAAGGTGCGCGCGCTCGCCAATGCGGGGGCGACGCGGCCGCCGGCGCTTGCCGGCCTGCCGACCATGGCGGAGCAGGGGCTTGCGGGTTTCGACGCCACTTCCTGGGTCGGCCTGGTGGCGCCGGCGCGCACACCGGCCGCCGTGACGGCAAAACTGATCGCCGAGGTCCGCAAGGTGACGACCGCGCCCGACGTGGCCGCGCACATCGCGGATCTGGGTTCGCAGCCAGGCACCGTGTTCGGAGCGGATTTCGCGGCCTTCATGGCGCAAGAAACCGCCAAATGGGCCGCCGTCATCAAGGCTTCCGGCGCGCGGGCGGATTGACGGGCCGGGAAAAATCGCTTCCGGCGCGGCGTGCCAAGGCATCTGCCTCTCCCCGCCGTTCTTCGCGACGAAGAGGGGACGCCGCGGGGAAACGGGGCCCCAGCGCCGCGAAATCTTCCCGCAGCGCCTTGATCGACGGCACCTGGCGGCTATACCAAATTCCGGTCGCATCGAATCTACCAAATTCCGGCCGCGTTTCAGGAGAGATCCGATGACGCCGAAACCTGCTTTGGCGAGGACAGCGATCGCACCCGATGCTGCCACGCCGGAGCTACCCGCCGCCGCGGCGGACACGGCTGCGCTCGAAAACCTCCTCGACGCGCTGGCGCGGGCGCGCACCGAGATCGCCAAGGCGGTCGTCGGCCATCGCGATGTGATCGACCAGCTGCTGATCGCGCTGCTGTGCGAAGGCCATGTGCTGCTGGAAGGCGCGCCGGGCGTTGGCAAAACGCTCTTGGTGCGCACGCTGGGCGCCGTCACCGGCTTGAGCTTCGCGCGCATCCAGTTCACCCCGGACCTGATGCCGGCGGACATCACCGGCGGGCTCGCGCTCATCCCGGACGATGACGGCCGCACCCGCGCGCATTACCAGGCCGGGCCGATCTTTACCCAGCTGCTGCTGGCCGACGAAATCAACCGAGCGACACCCAAAACCCAATCCGCGCTCCTGGAGGCCATGCAGGAGCGCACCGTCACGGCGGCCGGCCGCAGCATGAATTTGCCGCGCCCATTCTTCGTGCTGGCGACGCAGAACCCGATCGAAATGGAGGGCACCTACCAATTGCCGGAGGCGCAGATCGACCGCTTCCTGTTCAACAGCGTGATGGCGTTTCCGAGCGAAGACGAACTCGACAGCATTCTCGACCTCACCTCCGGCCTGCAGCGCCCGGCGCCAACCCAAGTGCTGTCGGCCGACGATATCATCCACGGCCAAACGCTCACCCGCTCGGTGCCGATCGCGTCTCATGTCCGCCGCGCGGTGGCGCGCTTCGTGCGCCGCACCCAGGTCGATAGCGCGGATGCACCGGCCGACGTGAAGCAATATATCCGCTTCGGCGTGAGCCCGCGCGGCGCCCAGGCCCTGGTGCTGGCCGCCAAGGGACACGCACTCTTGGAACGCCGCTACAATGTCAGCTTCGACGATCTGCGCGCCGTGCTGCTGCCGACGCTGCGCCACCGCTTCCAGCGCAATTACGCCGGCGAGGCCGACGCGATCGATGCGGAAGCACTGCTCACGCGGGTGTTCGAGGCAGCCGTGCGGGAGGCGTAAGGAGCTGGCGCATCGCCGCGCGCGCCCTCTCCCCACGGTGTTCTTCACACCGTGGGGAGAGGGTTGGGGTGAGGGGCAGGGGCGCGTGAGGGCTTTGGGGGTGCCTCAAGAGACGATCGGTCGAACCGTCGGTGCGAGCACCGGCCCCTCACCCCAACCCTCTCCCCATCGTAAAGAACGATGGGGAGAGGGGGCGCGCGTTCACGGGACGCACGTCCCTCGTGGCGCGGTGATGCGGATCTGGGTGTCGCCTAAAACAGGTCGATGATCCGCATCGGCAGGTCGAATGCGGCAACGGCTCTCAGCGTGTCGAGCAGGCCGAGCCCCAGCCACGGCATGATGTGAAACACCACGGCGGTCAGCAGAAACGCTTAAACCAAGATGCCAGCGATGACGCCGAAGAACGCCGGGGCGGTGAGCACCAGGGCCATCCAGGCGCGGTCGAATTTGGCGACCGCTTGCCCGGCGGGCATGAAGCGGAGCAAGAGATTTGGCACACCGGGCACGCCGCGCAGGAGCGATGTGGCGCCGATCATCAGGTTGATGGAGCCTCGTTTGGGATGCGCGATACCTTGCCGCCGGGGCGGAGAATGTACGTTCGGTCAAATCGCCGCCGGCTCGATCCGCATCTTAGCCCGCGCTCAATCGCTCGATATCCGAATCACTTGCGCTTCGGAAACAGCGCCATCGCCTCATCGGCCAGCACGCCGCCGGTGATCGCGAGGGGCGCGAACTTGGCCCTGCCGGCTAAATCCGCGCCCGTGATCATGATCTGATCGAGCCGCGTTGCCAGCTGTTCCACCGAGGCGGCGAACACCAGGCGGCCCATCCGGGACCACAGGATCGCGCCCATGCACATCGCGCACGGCTCGCCGGTCGTGTAGATCGTGCTGCCCCGCAGCGCGGCGCCGCCATGGGTGGCCACGCAAGCCCGGATGGCCGTCATCTCGCCATGGGCGGTCGGGTCGGCATTGGTCCGCCCGAGATTGCGTCCGCGGGCGATGAGTTGCCCGTCGCGCACGATGCAGGCGCCGAACGGAAAGTCGGCGGCCTTTGCCTCATCGAGGGCGATGCGCATGAAACGTTCGTCCTCGGCGTCCGTGGGGGCCGCGGACGCGGCGCGCGGCATGATCGATGCCACCGCGGTACAGACAAGCGCGGTTGAAACCGCCCGCCGGCTGGGACATCCGCAGCCGCACGAAGCGCCGGCCATCGCGTTACGGAATTCGAACATCGGCATCGCTCCCTCCGGGCCGGACGCTGACCGGCAGCCGGCGCAGTCATCGCTATCGCGAAGCATAGAGCGGATTTCGCTCCGACGGAATCGGCGAACTTCCAGCACGATGTTGCGCGCAGACCACGCCGCCGGCTTCAAGAAACCTGCGCGTAGCCCTGCACCTTGCGCACGATGTCCAGCGCCCGCCGCAACAGATTGGCGGAGGCTTCCGGCGTGCGAAATGCCGCATGCGGCGAAAGCGTGACATTGTCCATGCGGGCAAGCGGCTGGTCGTGCCGCAGCGGTTCGGCGTGAAACACGTCGAGGCCGGCGCGGGAGATGCGCCGCGACGCCAGTGCGTCGATCAGCGCCGCCTCGTCCACCAGCGCGCCGCGGGCGGTATTGACCAGGATCGCCCCCGGCTTGATGCGGGCGAGGCGCGCGGCGTCGAGAAAGCCCCGCGTTTCGTCGGTCAGCGACAGGTTGAGGGAGATCACGTCGGAGCGTGCCAAGAGATCGTCCAGCGGCACCTGCGCCACCCCGGGCGGAAGTTCGGAGGCGGCGCGCGGCGTGCGATTCCAGCCGATCACCGTCATGCCGATGCCGGCCCCGATGCGGGCGACCTCGCAGCCGATGCCGCCAAGGCCGATGACGCCGAGCGTCTTGCCGAACAGCTGCACGCCTTCGAGCGGTTGCCAGGTGCCGGCGCGAATCTTGCGGTCGGATAGCGCCACGTCGCGGGCGCAGGCGAACATCAGCGCGATCGTATGCTCGGCGACCGCCGTATCGCCATAGCCCCGGTAGGTGTGGACCGTGACTCCCAGCCCGGCGAGCGCCGGTACATCCATGTAGCTCGACGCGCCGGTGCCGCAGAACACGATGTGCTTGAGGCTTTTGCACTGCGCAATTTGCGGCGTCGGCATATAGGAATGGTCGTCGATACAGATGTCGTAGCCATCGAGCAGCCGCGGCAGGTCGTCACTGGTGAAGGGATGGTTATTGACCGCGACGGGCGGATCGTCGGCACGGTGAACGGCGCGAAATACCAGTTCGAATTGCGGATTGCAGTCGATGAACAGGGTCTTCATGGCCCCAAGGGCTCCTTGTGTTATCTCTTTACTCTATGAGGTGTCATTTTTCGAGGTGTCCCCTGCAATCTCTGGCCGGAGGGGAGAAGGGCAGGGCCATGCGAGGACTCGTTTGCCGCCGCGACAGAAATGAACGGTCCATCCGTCCGGGCTCGCACCTGCCCCTCACCCCTGCCGTCGCCCGGCGAAGCACTCAATCCTCGCCCTACGCTCAAGGTCTGACACCGCCACCTCCGCGCGCGTTTGCCAAAGAGCCCGTGCCGGTCCATATGTCCATATACGTTGCATTGCATCATCCGTGCGGTTGGCTTAGGGTATCGCATTGGCGGGCGTATGGCACCATCGGTGGAGGCTTTTGTTCGACAGTCGCCACAGCGGTCGTCGTCTTCAATACTCCCAAATTTCGATGCAGAGTGTGGTGGGGTGGGGCATATTGCCGGCACCTGTTGTTAAGTCGGCGCTCCTGGCGCCGCGGATTGTGGAGCGCAGGATGCGTCTGGCGAGCTACATTGCCCATGGTCGAACGAGCTTCGGCGCCGTGGTCGGGGATGGCGTGGTGGATTTCCGGTTGCGGTTCGGTTCGCGCTTTGCGAGCCTCGTCAACCTCATTCGGTCCAATGCGATGGAAGAGGCGCGCGCCACCGTTGCCGGCGTACGGGCGGATTTTCCCCTGTCGGCGATCCAGCTGCTGCCGCCCCTGCTGTCGCCGGAAAAGATTCTGTGCATCGGCATCAACTATGCCAATCGCAATGTCGATTTCAACGATCCCGAGACGCCGAAGTTTCCCAGCATGTTCTACCGCCACCCGGGGTCGTTCGTAGGCCCCGGCCAGGCGCTGGTGCGCCCCTTGGTGTCGGATCAGTTGGATTACGAAGGCGAGATCGCCATGGTGATCGGCCGCGAAGGCCGTCACATCCCCCGCGAGCGGGCTCACGACTACATCCTCGGCTACACGCTGTGCAACGAGGGCACGGTGCGGGACTGGCTGCGCCACGGCAAGTTCAACGTCACCCAGGGCAAGAATTTCGATAAATCCGGCAGTCTCGGCCCGTTTATCGTCACCTCCGACGAACTCGATCCCAACAAGCCGATGCATTTGACCGTCAAGCTCAACGGCGAGATCACCCAGGACGACAATACGTCCAACATGATCTTCTCGTTCGCCGATCTCATCGCCTACGTCACGGCTTTCATGACCATCAAGCCGGCGGACATCATCGTGGCGGGCACCCCGGTCAAACTCGATGCGCGGTCCGATCCGCCGCGCTGGCTCAAGGCCGGCGATGTGGTGGAAGTCTCCTCACCCGAACTCGGCGTGCTGCGCAATCCGGTGGTGGATGAGGAATGACTGGCCGCGCGGCGGTGGTACTGCAAAGCTAAGCCATGTTCCGGTCGCGCCGAATCATCGTATCGAGGGAATGCTCGCGCTTGTCGCGGGCATTCCCTTTTCCTTGCGGCGGTTCTGGGATAGATAAAGAGTTGACATTAGCCTAATTCCTGAAGCCGTTGGCAAACTGCGGATAGTTATCCGCAAGTTCGGAATTTCTTATATCGATTTCAATTATCAGCGGCAAATGCTGTGATGGCCATGGTGTTCCGATCTCACCGGAATCCGGTTTCGTCGCCGAGGGCGATGCGAGCATTGCGAGCACCCTTGAGGCCGGCTATTTCGGCCACCAAACTTTGCCTTGTCGGGTAAGCGGTTTCCCCCGTAGCGCAATGGGCAACGTGAGCCTTGCCGCAACGGCAAACATCAGCGTGTTGCACTTCGCTATCGAATGGGCCAAAAAACAGCTACTGCTTTCTCAACCGTAACAACAACGACGGGGGAACCATCGATGAAACGCCTCTTGCTGCTGGGATGCGCCAGCCTCGCCCTCATCGCCGCGACCGCGGGCGCGCAAGCGCGGGTGACGCGGATCGAGATCACCCGACAGGAGCCGTTTGCGGCCGGGCAGAGTTTTGGCACCGTCGGGGCCTATGAGAAGGTGGTCGGCCGCTTCCACGGCGAACTCGATCCCAACAGCCCGCTTGATGCCGCAATCGTTGACCTCGACAAGGCGCCGCGCAATGCCCGCGGGATGGTCGAGTATGCGGCCGACTTCTACATCCTCAAGCCGGTGGACCTCACCAAGGGCAATGGCGCGCTGTTCTACGAACTCGCCAATCGCGGCAACAAGGGCATTCTCCCCCGTTTCAACTACGCCGCCGGCAGCAACGACCCCACGACCGTGCAGCACGCCGGCGACGGCTTCCTGATGCGGCAAGGCTACACACTGCTCTGGAACGGCTGGATGAACGGCCTGCCGGCCGCCAACAATGCGCTGCGCATCGAACTCCCGATTGCGAGCAATCCATCCGGACCGATCGTCGGAACGGTATGGGACGAATTCCTGTTCAACCAGACCGACGCCAAACAGGCGCGGCTGACCTACAAAGCGACCTCGACCGACCAAGCGCAGGCCAAGCTCCTGGTGCGCGACCACAACGACGAGGAACCGGCCGTCATCCCGGCCGACAAGTGGGAGTTCGTCGACGCCCAGACCGTGCGCCTGCTGCCCGCCGGCACGCCGTTCCGCATCGGCGCGATCTACCAGTTGATCTACAAGGCCGCCAACCCGCCGGTCACCGGCATCGGCTTCGCCGCCACCCGCGACATCGTTTCGTTCGCGCGCTACGCGACGGCAGACGACGCCGGCACGCCCAACCCGCTGGCAGCGGGCGGCCGGCCCGCGCTCACCCGCGCGCTGTCGCAAGGCAACTCGCAGAGCGGGCGCTACCTGCGGGATTTCATCTACAGCGGCTTCAACGAGGATGCGGCGCACCGGATCGTATTCGACGGCTCGATCCCGACCGTGGCGTCGGGGCGGACGTTTCTGAACTACCGCTTCTCGCAGGTCGGCCGCATCAATCCGGCCGGGCACGGCTTCATGTTCTTCCCCGGCAGCGAATTCCCGTTCGCCTACGAGAACCAAACCGATCCGTTCACCGGCAAGAGCGACGGCATCCTGGCGCGCTGCACCGCGAGCAACACCTGCCCGAAGATCATCCACCTCAACAGCGGCACGGAATACTGGCAGGCGGGGCAGTCGCTCGTCACCACCGATCCGCTCGGCCAACGCGATACCACCCCGCCCGATAACGTGCGCATCTGGTCGATGAGTTCGGTCGCGCATCAGGGCGTAAACCCGGCGATGCCCAAGGGCGTGTGCGCGATGCCCTACAATCTGACCGACTATCGGCCGCTGCTGCGTGGCGCGCTGGTCGCGCTCGACCGCTGGGTCAAGGACGGCACGCCTGCCCCGAAGAGCCGCTATCCCCGCATCGCCGACGGCGCGCTGGTGCCCGCGATCAAGCTCGATCCCGCCATTCCGGGGCTCGCGATGGCGAAGGGTCCCAATCCGAAACCGCGCCTCGACTTCGGCCCGGACATCGACAGGGGCATCATCGGCAAGGCGCTGCCGGTCGCGCTCAAGGCTCAGTACCGCGTCCTGGTGCCGCGTGTCGATGCCGACGGCAACGAAACCGGCGGCCTCGCGCTGCCGGAGATTTCTGTACCCACCGGCACCGCGATGGGCTGGTCGGTGCGCAGCGAATTCGGCGGCGGCACCGGCGGACTGTGCTATCTCGACGGCGCGTTCCTCCCGTTCGCCAAGACCAAGGCCGAGCGCGAGGCCACCAAGGACCCGCGGCCTTCGCTCGCCGAGCGCTACCGCGACAACGCCGACTATGCCGAACGCGTGAAAGCCGCGGCGATTGCGCTCGAGCACGACGGCTACATCCTGCCGGAAGACACCAAGCGCATCGCCGACCGCGCCGCGAAGCTGACGTGGTAGGGTAGCGGCAAAAGTGGCGTGGTAGCAACTTGGTAGGGCGCAATAAGCGGAGCGCATTGCGCCACGCCCGGTCCGCAGAATCGCCGGCCAGGATTCCCCTGGCGCGTTGTCACGCACATCCAAACCGGCTCCGGCGCAATGCGCTCCGCTTATTGCGCCCTATGAGATACGCGGGGCATCAGTAGCCCGGATGAGCGACCGCTTGGCCGCGACATCCGGGACTGCCTTTCCCGCATGTCGCTTAAGCTCATGCGGGCTACGGGGCCGGTTCGATCCGGCCGGCTGCGTGCTGCCAACTGTTGCTAACCTCGAAACCGAAACCAAAGCCCTTAAGGGAGATTCCAACATGACGCTGTTACGCACTGCCCTCCTGACGAGCGGTCTTGCCGCCGCGCTCTGTGGTGGCACGGCTCAAGCGCAGCCGGCCGCCGGCGCCGCCGGCAAGCCGATGGTGACCTTACAAATGCCGGCGCTGCCGGACCCGGTCCGCGTGACGCTCAATCCCGCGACCACCGCCTTGCTGGTGCTCGACTACGTCGAGCCGATCTGCAACACGCAGCCGAAATGCAAAAGCCAGATGCTGCCGGCCATGACCCCGTTCATGGCGCGGGTGCGCAAGGCCGGCCTGACCGTGGCCTACGGTACCCGTGAGCAGAACATGTCCAAGTGGCTGCCGGAGGTCGCGCCGGCGCCCGGCGACATCAAAATCGTGAACGTTGCCCAGGATCGGTTCTACACCACCGATCTCGACAAAGCGCTGAAGGCCAAGGGCATTTCGACGATCATCATGGTAGGCTGGAAGGTCAGCGGCTCGCTGGCTTACACCTCGGTCGGAGCCACAGTGCGCGGGTACACCGTCGTCATCCCGGTGGATACCACCACGGCCGCGACCGACTACGAAACGACAATCGGTTTCTATCAAATCTTGAACCAGGGCAACGGCAACCTGGCGAACCAGCCGCTGAAGCCGAAAGCCCCGACGCTGACCCGCACGGACCTGGTCACGTTCCAATAAGGCAACCGCTTTCCCTCTCCCCACGGCGTTCTTCACGCCGTGGGGAGAGGGGCAGGGTGAGGGGCAGGTGAACGGACGAGGTGATCGAAACCCGACGCGGCGCATTGGGACCATGACATAACGCGGCGACTGCCTCGCAAGCTGACCTTCGAGCCTTGCGAGCCGATGAACCGTCGGTCGCGCCAAAGAAACAGATGCCATGGATTGGGACCCCGGAGCCTGTTGAAGAAGGAATCTTATTATGCATGGACAAACCCTGGAAGACTCGCGCTCGCGCTTCTCGGGCGTACATTCCGAGAAAATCTACGGCTCAGTTGCGAACTCGCCCATCTATGTTCTGCAGTTAGTCGCATTCCGCAGTGCTCAGGACACGCAACCCTACAAAGTCGTCGGTGAGCAGCGCTTCACTGATTGGGATCAGTATTACCGCGCCTATAACCAGACACTGGTCATGTTGGAGCAGGCCATGGCGATGGGCCGATGAGCCGGCTATCGCCAATCAAGCAAGCAAAAGGGCGGTCACCACATGGATATGCTTAAAAAGCAACAGGAAGTTTTGGCGCTTCGGCAACGCCTTGAAGAGACCTACGCAAACAATCCGCAAATGCGTGATGCGCTCCGGGCGAACGCCGATGCGCTGGATTCAGAATTGATGAATTTGCCCTCGGGAACCGATCCGTCGGTTGCGATCGATCACCTGAGGACACAAAGCTGGTTCGGCAATGCCCTCGCGGAGCCGTTCGAGCCGTTTGCCTCGGGAGCCCGGCAGCAACCGGGTTCGGCTCGGTGGCGTACCGAACCGGAGGAGATGACGGTCCCGGAATTTGGACGCGGGGGTCGCACGCTGCCGCAGTGGCCGCAACCAAATGCCTATCAGCCTCCCTCGCCTGCTCCCTCCGGCTGGTATAGCGACCACGACATCGCCGGTTTTGCCGGCCAGGGAGCCGCCAGTCCGGCTATTTGGTCCCAGCGCTATGACCTTTCTTGTCCGAGCGAGTTCTATCGCGGCTATCTGAGCCTCTTGGGCTGGGTCGGCAATGCCCTCCGACGAAACCCGACGCCGGCGTCGCTTCACAACTTGATCGACGCTTTCGACGCGACGGTCAAAACGCTTCCGGCCGACGAACGCCGGAACGGCGCAAGTTTTGCCCTGATGAACGTTGCCGCCTACGCAAAGGCAGGGAGCATTCCACAGATCCTGGCGACATTGGACGCAGAGATCGTCTGCATTGCACATTGCTTTATCCAGAGCCGGAGGCGCGGACTTTGAGGTATTTTCCGGCATGGCGCTTGCCGGCTACACAAGGGTAGCAAGGACGGGCAGGGGGGCGCGGTCGGAAGTCCGCCGGATCCGCGCGCGTGATACGCGAGACGATTAGGCGAGCGTGGCGTAATCCGGGACAGCCGTCGTAAGGCACATCCGGGCTATACGGCCGTACAACCGATATTACCTGACGGAAATTGTCGGACTGCCTAAACTATACCGTGTTTTTATCCATTCCAGCAGGGTCTGCTTAAGCTCATCGACAGTGGTTGCAATGCGATGCGTCGATGAAAATCGAAGAAGCTGCACGTCTGCATATCCCCATCCGACACCTATGCCGGAGATCCCGGCCTTGTCGGCAGCTTCTAAATCTCGCGTCTCGTCACCCACCGCGACAGTGTTAATAGGGGGCGTCTTAAAGTGGCGCATGATGCGCTTAAACTTGGCCGCCTTTCCGAATACCGCTGCATCGCAGGCATAAATCTGCACCATCCCGGCGAGGTCGTCTCCCAACACCCGTCGGATCGTGCGTTCGGAGTTGGAGCTGACGATCGCAAGTCGAACGCCGAGCTGATGCAAGGCGATGATCAGCTCGGGAATACCATCAAAGAGGCTCAACAGCTCTGCCGATTCCTCAGCGCGGCGCCGCATGTGCCTGGCTAACAAAGGGACCCGCCACGTTGGCACCTCCAACGCCTTTAAGATCTCGCGGGTCTTTAGCGACCGCAATTGCTCAACCTCGCCACGTGTTACCAGACGATAGTTTAAATGCCTCGCCGCTTGAACAAGTTCGTCCGCAAACCAAGGCCAGGTATCAGCCAAAGTGCCGTCAAAATCGAAAATCACGACCAGCGAACCTGACTCCGTCATGCGATCGCGTGTATCCTTTTTTGGCGGCGAGGGCCACCGGCTCGCCTATTCATCATGCCAGGTTAGCGCCAAGTTCTCTTAGACCGGATTTCGATCAGGTCGAATCACACTCTCGGCGTCATGCCCGCGCTTGTCGCGGGCATCCACGTCTTTCTTGCGCCGTTCTAGGATAAAGACGTGGATGGCCGGGACTTCGCCCGGCCATGACTCCCAGGTGTTCGGACGTGACCGGAATCCGGTTTAGCTTGAGGATGTGCGCGCTCCCTCTCCCCGCGGCGTTCTTCACGCCGTGGGGAGAGGATTAGGGTGAGGGGCAGGGCCGCGCCCCGACGGCGCGACCTCGTCTCTCGTAACAGCAGTGAATACAGGAGTGCCCCCGAAGTCCTAGCGGACACCTGCCCCTCACCCTAACCCTCTCCCCATCGTGAAGAACGATGGGGAGAGTTCCCATGAGCTTCGCACACCTTGATGGATGAAACCGAGAGTCGCCGTAGGGTGTGCAAAGGCGCGGGGCTCAGGCCGCATTGGTATGCATCGGCGTCTCGCGCCTTTGCGCACCATCGGCGCTGCCGGTGCGCAAAGGCGCGCGAGACCAATTGACAACTCCAATAGGCCGGTGCCGGCGCCTTTGCACACCCTACGAAATTCCCGCCGCGTTTCAGGAGAGGGAACTTGCGCATCCTCATGTTAAGTGAACGGTATTGGGTCTAAGCGCAGCCCGGATAAGCGACCCGTTGGTCACGCCGCGCGCCTTAAGGTCTCCGGCCGGAGCGTCGCCTGCATACTCGGCCGTGCATTCATGCGATCGAGCCACTGTTGCAGTCGGGATCCCTGCAGCAGGGATTTTCCCTCAGGGGTTTCGGCGAAAAAGTCGAGTTGCGGCGCCAAAATCAGGTCGGCGATCGACAGCGTGCCGCCGGCAAGGAACGGCGCAGTGCCCAACAATCGATTGAGTTCGGCGATACAAATCCGCGCCATCGGCATGGCGGCAGCGATGGCCGCTTCGTCGGTCGCCGTGCCCAGCAGAACCGGGCCGATGATGCGCTGGAATACGATGACGGCAGCCGCCTTGGGGAAGAAATACCAGTCATTGATGCCGATGATCTGGTTCATGCGCGCCGCGGCCCGATGATCGTTCGGCTCAAACGGGGGTTCCGGAAACACGTCATCAATGTAGCGCAGGATCGCCTGCGTTTCATAAAGCGTGAAGTCGCCGTGCTCGAACAAGGGCACGCGGCCAAATGGATGTTTCAAAAGGAATGTTTCGCTTTTGTGTTCTCCGGGTGCCATCGCGTGGACCCGATAGGTCGCGCGTTTCTCTTCAAGTCCCATTTGAACGGCCCGCAAAAATGGGCTGCCGGGGATTCCATGGACGACGATATCGGTCATGATGTTTTCCTGAGTCATCCGCTTTCCGGCGAGAATTTCGTGCTTTGCCGTTGCGATTTTCCGCGAAAGCGGGGTCCGGTTGCCGCTGCGGTGCAGCGTACCAGGTTGCCGGCTTTCGGCGCGCGTGGCGCTCGCTTGAGAGTTAAAGCGTTTCGGCTTCGGTTTTGAATTGCTCCAGCATCCCGGGCCAACCGCCATCGACGGCGTTGCGCATCGTTTCGCCCTGCTCGGCGCCCATCTGCTCGAACTTGCGATGTTCCAATTCCACGCGGGTGGCATTCGCTCCGTCGGGAATGAATTTGACCTCGATTTCCGAGCCGATCGTGGTGTCGGGTTTCCACTGGCTATTGATGTCCCAGGTCATGACGAAGCGATGCGGCGGTTCCCAGACAATGATCTTGCCGACGTTCGTCTCCGTGCCATCTTCCGCCAGTTCGTACCAGCGGCCGCCGAGGCGCGGCTCCATGACGGCCGCTTTCATCGGCATTTTGCCGATGCCTTTGTCGCGCGGCCACCAGCGGCCAAGTCCGGAGGTGAAAACGTCGAATGCACGCGTCGGACTTGCGTTGACGCGAATACTCTTGCGCACCGGCGCGATCATGACTGCGATTGTCATCTGCCTTTGTCCTCTTCGTCACGTGGTCGCGTTTCAACTTCGTCCCGGAATGCGGCGAGCGCCTCGTCCCAGAACTGATCGAGCCACTGGCGCAGCGCGCCGAGCCCGTCCGGGTCGATGAAGTAGACCCGGCGTGTTCCCTCCGGCCGGTCCGCCACAAGACCCGCCTCCTTCAACGTCTTGAGATGCTGCGACACTGCGGGCCGGCTGACCGGCATGCCGCGGGCAATTTGGCCGACCGACTGCGGGCCAGACTTGAGCCGCTCGAATATGTGGCGGCGGGTCGGATCGGCCAAAGCCGCAAGTGCATCTCCGTAAGCCATAACTTACTGTAAGTCACAGCTTACGGACTGTCAAATGGATTTTTTTGCGCGATCAATCGCGATGCAGAGTGCCCCACTCAATCACCGGCGCGTGGCGTGGTGAGATTGATCGTGGGAAGACCGGCCGGGGGTTGCGCTGCGGCGGCCAGCGCACCGGCGCCGGCGCCGGCGCAAAAGGGCGAGATGCCTGACGCGCTGTGCAGCGGTCCACACCCGAAAGGTGGAATTCAACCGGCGCGAAGCGCCGCAGCCTCACCCGCGCCGCAGACGCTCGATTTGCATCCGCGCCAGGAACGGCACCAGCGGATGCGCCCCCATGGCCACCATGGTTTCGAGGTCGAGCGCGACGAGGGCGTCCTGCTGCGCGGCGGAGAGGTCGAAGCGTCCCGCGTAGGCGACCGGGTCGGCGACAAATGTTTCGCGCGCGGATGGCTCGTGGGCCAGCGCGTGGAGCGCGCGGGTCAGTTCCACCAGCTCCGGTTTGATCGACGGATAATGCGCGGCGTGACCGGCAAGCTCGCCGCCCGTCCACCCCAGCGAGGCATAATTGTGATGCCAGCTCGGGTCCATCGACACGATGTCCGGCTTGCGCTCGCCGAGTGCGCCGGCGGCGCAGGCCCAGCAGCGCAGCTCGATATTGCCGGTGTCGTCGAGTTCGGCCTCGTCGAAGCCGATCAGCGATTTGAGCTTGCCGGCGGCGAGCTTTGCCAAGAGTTTGTTGTCCCAATCGAGTTCCGGGTTGCCGTAGCGGTTGGTGCCGGGGAAATGCGACATGCCGCCGCTCGCCAGAATCACGGTTTTCAGGCCGAGCGCGCTGACGCTGCGCGCGATCGCCTGGCCGAAGGCATAGCAGCGCTCCGGCGTCGGCTGCGGCGGCAGATAGGCGTTGACGAAAATCGGCAGCACCGGATCGGTCAGTCCGAGATGCGTGAGCGGGATCCCGATGGCGTAGTCGATCTTGGCGGTGCTGGTGAAGGCCGGGTCGAAATTCTGCCGGTAGAGCTCGCGTACCAGCTCGAAGCCGATTTCGCTCGGCACTTTCCAGTGGAGCTTGCGGCCGGCGAATTCGCCAAAAGCCTCGCCGCCGACATGGATGGTGAAGGGCGGCGCCACATTGTGAAAGAACTGCTCGGCGTGGTCGTTGGAAAAGATGATCCACAGGTCCGGCCGCAGCGCCTTGAGCTTGTCGCCGATGTCGCGCGCGACGGCGCGGACCTTCTCGACATTGGCCTTGTCCTCGGTCTCCGGCATGGTGAAGAATTGTGGCGCATGCGGCAGCATGGCGCCGCCAATGACCGTAGAACGCATCGCTTGTCACCCGTGTGGATTTTGGCCGTGCGAAATCGCAGCGGACATCCTCCATGATCCCGCGGTTAGGTGCAATGCTCGGCGTTTTGGCCGCGGCAGCCAAGGAAGCCTGACCATGAGTAAGGATAAGATGCTGCCCGCGCACGAGATCGGCAGCGGCAACATTTTTGCGGACCTCGATGTTCCCAATCCCGAAGACCATCAATTGAAGGCCGCCCTCGTGGTCCAGCTCAAGCGCTTGATCGAACGGCGGAAGCTGACGCAAATCGCTGCCGCGGAATTAGTCGGAATGAAACAGCCCGACCTGTCGAACGTCCTGCGCGGACACCACCGGGGATATTCGGTGGAGCGGCTGATGCGGATGCTGACCGCCTTCGACCAGGATGTCGAAATCACCGCCCGGCCTCACCGCCGGACCGGTGAAGCCGGGCGGATTGTGTTCAACCCGATGGATTGAAATTTACGGCCTGCCGAAGAGGCTTATCGCTACCATATGGCGCCAAGTGGTAGCGCCGCCATCGGAGATCACGTACTCCCCGATATTGATCGCATCGCTGTCGTTCGTGCCGGGAAAAGCCTTCACGACCCGAGCCCGATGATAAGGACGCCCCGCGCGGCAGCTCTTTCCGCGCCGCGGCGCAGCAGCCTCGCCGGAACGGTGCGATCGCCGGGCAGGACGGCCGCCCGCACGATCCCCGTCCCCTGGGCCGCGGTTCAAGGTGATCACGACAGCGGCATCTCGGCGCCTTCGCCCCGCACCCGCGCGATCTCGGCGCGGATCCTCGGCCAGTTCCTCCGCGGTGCGTTGCTGCCGCGGGCGCGGTATCGACACTTCTCCGACCACGCGGGCCGGGCTCGGCGACAACAGGAATACCCGGTCGGCGAGCGCGATCGCCTCGTCCAGGCTGTGGGTGACGATGAGCGTGGTCACGTGCCGGCTCGTCACCAGCGCCGCCAGTTCCTCCTGCAGGCGTTGGGCGAGCGCTGCGTCCAGCGAGACGAACGGCTCGTCGAGCACCAGGAGATCAGGCTTGACCGCGAAGGCGCGCGCCAGCGCCACGCGGCGCGCCAGGCCGAGCGACAGTTCGCCCGGGAAATGGGTGCGGTGCTTGGCAAGGCCGAGCGCCGCGAACAGCGCGTCGAGGTCGGCGTCGGTGGCGTTTGGCGCGCCGAGCCGCACGTTCTGCTCCACCGTGCGCCACGGCAGCAGCCGTGGTTCCTGGAATACCATGCCGAGCTTGCCGTGAGCCGGCAGCCGCACCGTGCCGCTGTAGTGGGGATCGAGGCCGGTGATGATGCGCAAAAGCGTGGTCTTGCCGCAGCCGGACGGGCCGACCACGGCGCCGACGCTGCCGCTTGGAAGCGTGAACGCCATATCGCGCAGCGCTTCGGTCTTGCCGCCGGAAGCGCCGGAATAGAATTTATGCGTGATGCGGACGTCAAGCTGCCCTGGGACGCCAGCGGGAGACATGTCGTTCAACGGGCTGCACCAGGAAGGTTTCGATTGCCAGCATGACGAGGACGAAGGCGATAGCATAAGCGAGAATTTTGGTAACGTCGAAAAGCTGGAACGCGACGCCGATTTCGAACCCCACGCCGTTCGGCCGTCCCAGCAGCTCGACGATCAGCACGATCTTCCACACCAGTGACAGGCCCGATCGGGTCGCCGCCGCCAGATACGGCGCCAGCTGCGGAATCAGCACGTGCCGCAGCCGAACCCAAGTGCTCATGCGGAACACCTGCGCCATTTCGTCGAGCTGGCGGTCGAGCGCGCGCACGCCCTCGCGCACCGTCACGGTGGCGTTGGGCAGCTTGTTCAGCGCCACCGCCGCGATGGCCGCGGTTTCGGTGAGCCCGGCCCACACATAGGCCAGCACGATGATGACCAGCGCCGGCATATTGAGGAGCGCCACCAGCCACGGATCGGCAAGGCGGTCAACGAGCCGCGACCGCCCCATCCAAACGCCGAGCGCGGTGCCGAGCGCCATCGCGATGACGAAAGACACCACGACGCGCGCCAATGTCACGCCGAGCTGGAACCACAGCACCCCCGACTGCGCCTCCGCCCATAGGGCGGCCCCAACCACCTGCGGACCGGGGAGCATGCGGGGACCCGCGATGGCCGACCCCGCGAACCACACCGCGATCATCAGGGCCAATGAGAATAGCCGCGAACCCAGGTTCAAAGCGACGGTCCCGGATCGTAATAGGTGCCCTTGTCGAGCTCGCGCGCCGGGCCGACCAGCTCCGTTCCGCCGAGTTCCGCCAGCACGCGATAGAGCGCCTTGGCGTCGTTTTCCTCGTCGCGGATCGAACGGCGCGGAATGCCCTCGCGGTAACGCTGGCGGTAAATCTCCAGGCCGGCCTTGTCGGAGACGCCGATGCGCGGCGCCAGGCGCTGCCACTCGGCTTCCGATCCGGCGAGAATATCCTTGGCCTTGGCGGCGACGTCGAAGAACTTTGCCACCGCGGCCTTGTTCTTGGCCGCCCAGCCGCCGTCGAACGCATAGCCCACCATGGCGACCGGCCCGGCGGCGCCGAGCCGCTTAGCGATTGCCTCCATGTCGATGGCGCGCTTAAAACCCTTGCCTTCGAGCTCGGCGCAAAAATTCCAGAATGTCAGCGTCGCGTCGTTCTCGCGCTGCAGGGCCTTTTGCGACAGCAGCGGCGGGGCGCCATAGACGATGCTGGCCTGGGTCTTGAGATCGACGCCGGCGCGGCGCCCGACCGCCTGCAGCATGAGCCAGCTCTTGTCCAGCGGGCCGCCGACGACGCCGAGCTTCTTGCCCTTGAGATCGGCGATGTCCGCGATGGTGGAGTTGGCCGGCACCATGATGGCGCCAATCGTACTGGTATATGGGTAAAAGACCAGATTATCGCCGAGCGAACGCTCGCGGGTCACCCACAGCCAGTCCGACACGATCAGGTCCGCCGAACCGCTGCGCAGCGCGATCTTACCGGCTTCCGTGGAGGCGAGTTCCACCACCTGGATGTCGAGATCCGCCTTCTTGTCGAGGCCGTGCGCCTTGATGATCTCAAGCTCCCAGGCGAGCGTCCCGGTCTTTTGCGCGGCGATGCGAATGCGGTCGGCCGCGGTGGCGGCGGTGGCCAGGGCAAAGGCGGCGGTCAATGTCGCCACAAAGGACAGCGACGCCAGCATGCGCGCGCGGCGCGGGTGTTGCCGCCCATGGTCAATCGACTGCGCTCGCGGCGATGGTCCGACAGCCCCCAGCATCGCTTCCTCCGTGTCGCTTCCGTGTCATGAACGACCATGTGAGACAGGCGCGCCATGCGACAGCCGCCGCGGCCATGCAGCGTACCGGCCTCTTGGACGGGGCTTTATAGACCGCGGCACATGCATTTTTTCCTTGTCGCGCTATTGGCTTTTCCAATAGCACCGCAGTGGACAGGTGCCATTTGCCGCCCTTATTCTACCTCCAATTCAACGCCAAGGCGCCGGCTCACAGCGCGCTTCGCACGTCGGTCCGGGAGAAATCGTCACCGACGAACAGCAGGGGACAATCGCGCTGACGTGCGACCTCATAGGCAAAACAGTCGCCGAAATTCAGTCCTGCCGGGTGGATGCCCTTACCCCACCGGGTATAAGCGGCGGCGATCCGCCGCGCGGATGCAGCCGTCACGGCCTCCACATCGAAGCCAAACTCATCGATTAGCTTCGCCATCTCCCCGGCAACATTGCGGTGGGCGGCGACGATCAGGGCCTCCGCTACCGTACCGGCTGAGATGCATACCGAGGGGGCAGCCGCGAGGGCAGCAATGCAATCGTCGGCCATCGTTTCGTTCAAGATGATGGCCATCAGGGCCGACGTGTCCACTGCGATCGTAACGGTCATTCCGGTAGACCATCCTCGCCATAGAGGAAATCCTGGCTGCGGGCCGCGGGCGGACCCGGCGTAGTGCGGGCGGCGCCCGACGCGCGGACCGCCTCGAGCAACGTCCGGCGGGCGTTCGGATCGGGCGCCGCATTGATCGGAACCAGACGCACGGCCGCCTGACCGTGACGAGTTAGGATGATTTCGTCGCCGGCTTCCGCGCGCCTGACCAGTTCGGTCAATTGGCCCTTCGCCTCGGAGACGGAGATTCGCATGATGGCACCATTCGGATCCAATGTTGATCCGTTTCCGGAAAATGGACCATTATATAGTCCAGATCAAGACCGGCCCGATATGATGGGGTACGGCGGCGAACGCCCAAGGTATCCACGACCGGCCGCCATGGCATGCTGAAGCGGGAGCTTGCCCGACCTCCAGATCATCGCCCACGCGGCCATCTTCCGCGGCAGCAGCTTGCGCGAGCCGATCAAATCAACGAAGTCTTTGTTCCTGGTGGGTGAAAAGCAAGCTTCGAGGCTGGAGGACGAGCTGGTCAATGATGACCTATCTGTGGATCGCGATCGGCAGTGCGCTCGGTGGCATGGCGCGGCATTGGTGTACGATGGTGGCGACCGGGTTGTTCGGTGCCGCATTCCCGTGGGGTACGCTGTGCATCAATATCCTTGGTTCGTTCGTGATCGGGTTTTTCTTCGCACTCACCGGACCGGGCGGTCGGCTCGACGTGCCGCTCGATGCCAGGCTGTTCGTGATGACCGGGATCTGCGGCGGCTACACCACGTTCTCGGCGTTCAGCCTGCAGACGCTGTCGCTGTTCCAGGACGGCGCCTGGCTTCGCGGCGGCACCTACGTCGCGGCCTCGGTGGTGCTCTGCCTCATCGCGGTGTGGGCCGGTTACGCGCTGGCGATGGTCATCAACGGCCCGGCGTCGGAATAGGGCGTGGGCGGCCCAGTCTCTGCGCGGGCAGTATGTACCTCTACGGTTGCGCCCGCCGACGGCGGCTTGACGCCCGCCGTGCCCCGGTCCACATGCCGGGAATGAGCATCATCAAGCGAATCTGCGTCTATTGCGGGTCGAGTTCCGGGCACGACCCGCGTTTCGTGGCGGCGGCACGGCGATTCGGCGAAATTCTCGCCCTCAACGGGATCGGCCTGGTTTACGGCGGCGGTTCGGCGGGGCTGATGGGAACGCTGGCCCGGGCCGTCCATGATCACGGCGGCGAAGTCGTCGGCATCATCCCGCAGTTTCTGAAGTCCGAGGAACGGATGTTCGCGGATGCCGACGAATTGGTCGTGACCTCCGGCATGCACGAACGCAAGTGGCTGATGTTCGAGCGCGCGGATGCCTTCGTGGCGCTGCCGGGCGGTGTCGGGACGCTGGAAGAGCTGGTCGAGCAATTGACCTGGGCGCAACTCGGCCGCCACCGCAAACCGATCCTGCTCGCCAATATCGCGGGATTTTGGGATCCGCTGCTGGCGATGTTCGACCACATGCAGGGCCTCGGATTTCTCGCGACCGAGCGCCTCGGCTATCTGGTCGGCGATTCGATCGACGACATCCTGCCCGCGCTGTTCGCGGCCGCCGCGCGTTTAGCCGAAACCGAAGCCGCGGGCGAAATCGAGCGGGTACGGCAACTTTAGGCCGCGGCTGGCCCGCCGGATTTCTCGATGGAGATGTTTCTATGGGGATTGCAGCGGAGCCCCGGATCGCGCCGTCCGGGGCTCTTTGAACGCAAACAGCGCTGACGATGACCGCGTCTGAAATCACGACAGTATATTTGGATGAATGCCGTGGTTTAAGCAAAACGTCGCATCGTGGCTGGGTTGAACTTGTTTAGGGTGGGCACACGATCGTTTCGCCCACCCTAGGGGTGATAAGCGCCGATCGGTTTAGTAGCAGTAATTGACCCAGCGGACCACGGGACCATAGGGGGTGCCGACGACCTGACGGCGATAACAGGAACTTGCCACGATGGCGCTGCCTACCAGGCCGATGCCGACCCCGGCCGCTACGCCGCCCCAACCCCAGGCGCCGTGATGGCCCCAGCCGCCGCCCCAGCCGCCCTTGCCCCAGGCCGACGCCGACGTGGGAGCGAGTGCGACCGCGCCGAGTGCCGCTGTCGTGGCGAGAACGAAAGTCATTTTGCGGAACATGTGATGGCTCCTGTGTTGGCTTTGTGTGCTGGTTAAAGGATGTTTCCCTCTTCCCGATCGTTGGTAGCCGCGCCGCCCGACCGGGTTCAAATGGCGCCGATTTTCCGCGCCAACCGGCATTGAAAACATCGCCCGATCGTGTGGGCGTTCCGGCGGTCGCCTTTCGCAATTTCTCCGCTTGCGCGCGCCGCCCGCCCGGGTCACCATGCGCAACCGTAAAGCATGGGAGGACGGACGCATGCGTGCGCACACCTTGATCTCGCTGATTGCGATCTCGCTGATTGCGGCCGGTGCGGCCATCGCGGCCGCCGGCTGGGGCTTGGCGGCGCCCAATCCGGCACACGTCCTCGCCGATCGCAGTGCGACCGCGATGCCGGTCGATGTCGAACTGGTCATCGCGGTCGATGTATCCAATTCGATGGATCCGGAAGAGCAGGCGCTGCAGCGGGAAGGCTATATTCTCGGGCTCACGTCGCGGGAATTTCTCCAGGCGCTGCGCGAGGGCGGTTACGGCCGCATCGCCATCACGTATTTCGAATGGGCCGGCTATTACGACCAAAAGATCATTCTGCCGTGGCGCCTGATCGATGGCCCGGACACCGCCAAGGCGGTGACCGACGAGATCAAACGCGCCCCCTACCGGCGAGCGCCGCGCACCTCGATTTACGGTGCGCTGCAATTCGCCAAGCCGCTGTTCGACAGCAGCGGCTATAATGGATTGCGCCGGGTCATCGACGTATCCGGCGACGGCACCAACAATATGGGTCCGCCGGTGACCATCATGCGCGACGCCGTCGTGACGGCGGGGATCACCATCAACGGCCTGCCGATCATGCTCAGCCGCCCCTATGGAAGCGGTACCGACATCGCCAACCTGGATGTCTATTACGAAGACTGCGTGACCGGTGGACCGGGCGCCTTCGTGGTCGCCATCAAGGAGCGCGAACAGTTCCGCGATGCGACCCGCACCAAGCTGGTGCAGGAAATCGCCAGCCGCCCGACCAAGCCGCGCGTCGTGCCGGTGCAAGCGCGCTCGCCGCGGGTCTACTGCTTTTAGCGCGGCGCGGCCTTGGGGCAATATGGAGTGGCCGCCGGGCTTGATCCGGATCAGGGATGCGATCGCGGTCGAGCTTTGCGACCTCGATCGGCTTGTGGCATGTGTTTTTCCACGCAGTCCGCGCTATCTCGGCAAATCCATCATCCGCCCAGCCGGTGTTCCAGCCGGCTGGTCAGCCGCACCACGGGCCACAACAGCGCCAGATAGATCAGCGCCGCCAGCACCAGGGGCGACGAATTGTAGGTGAGCGAGCGCGCCATATCGGCCGAATACAGCATTTCCGGCAGCGCGACCACGCTCGCGAGCGATGTGAGCTTGACGACTTCCACGGTGTTGGACACGAGATCCGGCAGTACGTTGCGCACCGCCTGGGGGATGACGACATAGGCCATCGCCTGCCAGGCGGTGAGGCCGGTGGAGCGTGCAGCCTCGCGCTGGCCGGCGCCGACGCTGTCGAGCCCGGCACGGAAAATCTCGCCGTAATAGGCCGAGTTGTTGAGAAAAAACGCGACACAGACTGAGGCGAAGGGCGACGGCCGCAGGCCGGCGAACGGGAGCCCGGCGTGGATGAAGATCAGCAGCACCAAAGGTGGCGCGGCGCGAAAGACATCGACGAGAAGCGCCACGGCGAAACGGCCGGAACGCCGACGCGTCCGGCCGGCAAGTGCCACCATGAGTCCGCCCGCAAGGCCCAGCGGCACGACCGTCGCGCACAGCAGCAGGGTCATGCCGAGTCCGCGCACGATCAGCGGCGCCGCCTGCACCATAATATCGATGTTGAAGAACTGCTGAAGCAGCGCGTCCATCAGGCGCGCCTCCAGGCAAAGCGGGTCTCGATATAGCGCCCGGCGATCACCACCGGCACGAACAGCACCAGGTAGGCGATCGCGCCCATCATCAGCGGCGTGGCATTGAAGGAGAAGCTCTCCGCCGTGGTCGCCTGGTTGAGAATTTCCGGCACGCCGATCACGGTGCCGAGCGCGGTGTTCTTGGTGATGGCGATGGTGCGGTTGGTCAGCGGCGGCACCGTGAGCCGGATCGCCTGGGGCAAGATCACATGAAACAGCGCCTGCGCATAGGTGAGCCCGGTGGAGCGCGCCGCCTCCCACTGTCCCTTGCGCACCGACAGGATGCCGGCCCAAAAGATCTCCTCGGCGAAGGCGGCGAGCAGGAGCGACAGCACGAGCCACAGCACCGCATAGCTCGGCAGCAGGATGCCCACATTGGGCAGGCCGAAATAGACGAGGAGCACGAGGACGAGCGGCGGCAAGGCGCGCGCGACATCGACGAAAATGATGATCGCCGCATTGACGAGACGCCAGCGCAGGCTGCGCACCAGCGCGAGCAACAGGCCGAGCGTGATGCCGGTGACGACCACCAGCACGGCAATCTCGATCGTCACCGCCATTCCGCTGAGAATGTCCGGCAGATAGCGCGCGATCAGTTCCGGTTTGAAGAAGGTGTCGATGAAGGCCGCGCCGCGGTCCATGGCGTCACCGTGCCATTCCGGCGAGAAATTCGCGCGTCCTGGGGTTGGCGTCCGGCCCGAACATCCGCTCCGGCGGCCCTTGGTCGCTGATGCGCCCATCCTCCATGAACACGACGCGATGCGCCGCTTCGCGGGCAAAGCGCATCTCGTGGCTCACCACCACCATGGTCATGCCGGACGCCTGCAGGTCACGCATGACGGCAAGCACGCTGCCGACCAGTTCGGGATCGAGCGCCGACGTCGGCTCGTCGAACAGCATGATCTTCGGCTCCAGCGCGATGGCGCGGGCGATGGCGACGCGCTGCTGCTGGCCGCCGGAAAGCTCGTTCGGATAGGCCCGCGCCTTGTCCTTGAGGCCGACCCGATCGAGGGCCGCCAAACCGATCGCCTCGGCGTTTGCGTTGGCAAGGCCCATGACCTTGCGCAAGGCCAGTGTCACATTGCCGAGCGCGGTCATGTGCGGATAGAGATTGAAGGCCTGGAACACCATGCCGATGCGCCGGCGCAGCGTGTTGATGTCGGTGTTCGGATGCAGCAGATCGACGCCGTCGACGACAATGGACCCGCCGCTCGGCTCCTCCAGCCGGTTGAGGCAGCGCAGCAATGTGCTCTTGCCCGCACCCGACGGGCCCACGATGAACACGAGCTCCTGCGGCGCCACCGCCAGATCGATGCCCTTGAGCACATCCGTCCCGCCGAAGGATTTGCGCAGGCCCCGCACGTCGAGGATCGGATTTTGCGGCGCCGTCATGGGTCGCAAAATTTAAGGAATAAATTCAGGGAAAAAACCGGCAGAAGTCCATTCAGATGATGGGGCTGGTCCGGCACCGGGTGAGCCCTTCGCGTCATGGCGCCCCGTCTTCTTCGTCGGAGTTCTCGGAAAAATAGGCGTCCAGGTCGCGTGCGCCATGCACGACATGCGTGATGTACAAATGGCTCCGTGGCAAATCCTCGTCAGTGTAGCGCAGGAAAATCAAATAGTTGCCGAACGTGGTGCTGCGATAATCGCTGCCTAACTCGGGCCGTGCTCGCCCTCATGAAGATTCCTGGAAGCTTGGCGATGCGCTCGCAATAGTCCGTAAGCTTGGCTATGAAGGCGTCCGCCACGGCGCGGCTTTAGGCATCTCGCGCGCTATGTCCGCGGCTATCTGGGCGATGTCTCGGCGCGCCGCCGCTCGGTAAACCAGCCTTGACACTTAATGCCCGGACGGCGGGTTGAGGCGGTCGAGACAATCCTTAGCATACTCCCTAACGTCTTCGGTGGTGAAGCTACCGCCTTCGGCCTCCGCCGCCGCCAGCTCGGCGCGAAGCTCGGCCATCTTGGCCTGATTGACCGCATGGCGAATCGCGTCCTCAGCCGTATGGAAGCGTCCAGCAGCCAGCCCGGTCTTCACCCATTGCGCCGCATCCGGCGTCAGTTCAACTTTCATTGGTGGGCGTCCTACAAGCGAGATTGATTGTTTCATAGCATAGCCATGCCTCACGAACACGCCGCCGGATGCTCCGCCGGGTCGTAGCCCGGCATGTCGGGCACGCCGTAACCCGGATAGATGGTGGCCGCGGCCGATCCCGGCGCCGGCGCGATCCCGAACCACTTTTCGTGCAGCTTTGCCATCGTCCCGTCCCGCTTGATGCATTCGATGGCGACATCGAGCCTGCGGCGCAGCTCCGCATTGTCCTTGCGCACCGGTGTGGCCCAGACCAGCCCGGTGGGATAAAGGTAGGACAGCTTGATGGCAGGATTGTTCTTTGCCGCCCACGCGACCGCGGTGTTGCCCGCCACATTGGCATAGGCCCGGCCGGAAATCACCGCCTGCACGGCATCCGTGTTGGTGCCATAGGATTCGATCGTCCAGCCGAGCTTGGCGGCGAGGTCCCGCGCCCAGGAGTCATAGGCCGAGCCCTTGTTGACGGCGATGACCTTGCCCTTGAAGTCGTCGAGACTGCGGGCCTCCGGCGCATTCCGGCGCACCACGAACTGGAAATCGGTGTTGAGATAGCCTTCGGTGAACAAGAGATTGTCGGCCCGCTCCTTGGTGACGGTGACGGGCGCCGCGATGAAATCATAGGTGCCGGCCTGCAGGCCGGGCACCAGGCCGGAAAACTGCGTTGCCTCGATCGCGATCCCGCGGTGCAGGCGCTTTGCGATTTCGTTGGCGAGGTCCACGTTGAACCCCACGATCCCGCCCGAGAGATTCGGCATGGCGTGGGGCGCGAAGGTGCCGTCCACCGCGGTCCGCAGCGGCGGCTCCTGGGCATCCACGGCCGTCACGGCCAGCGCGGCAATGAGCACGAGAAGTGCACGTTTCATGCGTCTATCTCCGGTCTCGGGGGATCAGCGCCAACTTGTCCTTGCAAGCGGTTGCTGCGCCGCTATCGTCCCGGCAAATCGCTTGCTGGAGTTTGCAATGCTGAATGAATCTGCGCGCGGCGTCTACATCATCTCCGTCACGCCGTTCGACGACCGCGGCGCCCTCGACCTCGACGGCACCGATCGGCTGATCGATTTCTATCTCAGATCGGGCGTCAACGGCATCACCATTCTCGGCATTATGGGCGAAGCGCCGAAGCTCGCCCACGAGGAAGCGATCGCTTTCGTCCGGCGCGTCATAGCCCGCGCCGGCAAGCTGCCCGTCGTGGTCGGGGTGTCGGCGCCCGGCCTCGCGCCGATCGCGGCGCTCACCAAGGCGACCATGGACCTCGGCGCCGCCGGCGTAATGATTGCGCCGCCTGCGGGGCTCAAGGGCGACGACGCCATCGTCACCTATTTCCAGAACTGCGCCGACGCGATCGGCGACGTTCCGTTCGCGCTGCAGGACTTTCCGCAGGCCAACGGAGTTTTCATCCCGGTGTCGGTGATCGAGCGCGTGGTCGCGGCCTGTCCGACCTGTGTGATGCTCAAGCACGAGGATTGGCCCGGGCTGGACAAGGTCACCGCCGTGCGGGCGCGGGAGAAGTTTGGCATGCGCCGGCTGTCCATCCTGTCGGGCAATTGCGGCGTGTTCCTGCCCGAGGAACTCGCGCGCGGCGTCGATGGCGCCATGACGGGCTATGCGTATCCGGAAATGCTGGTGGAGGTGTGCGCCCTGATGGCCGCCGGGCGGCGCGGCGAGGCGCACGACCGTTTCGACATCCACCTGCCCCTGGTGCGCTACGAGCAGCAGCCCGGCGCCGGCCTTGCGGTGCGCAAATACGTGCTGTGGCGGCGCGGGGCGCTGGCAAGCGATGCCCAGCGCAAACCCGGTTCCCGCGTATCCCGTGAAACGGCGGCGGAAATCGATTTTCTGATGGAGCGAATTGCGCGGGCAACCGCCCCAGTTTCCGTTCGGGCCGCTTCGTAAGGGTATTGTCGCGTGTTTTGACGACAACTACAGGATGTCGTCCACCGTGGGAATGGTGCACAGGATTGGCAATAAGAGACCCGCGATGATCGCACGCAGAGACCCTCCAAAGATTGTCACCGTGTGTGTGCTTGCCGTTGGGGATTTCCGCTACCGAGACTGACTGGCGACATACGTCACACCGGTTGGCGCGGTTACGGGAACCGCGAGCGAGACGCCCAAAACGAGCACTGCGAGCCCTAGCATGCCGACGAGGACGACGAACCACGTACCCGTCGCCTCCTGGCCCGAAGAAGCCGACGGCCTTTCGTGCGACGCCTCGGAGAGCGAACCGTGGGTGATGCTTGCCATGACCTTGCTCCTCATCGGCTGGACGTGCGACAATTGTACGTCTGGGAGTGCGAGGAAGGCGTGACGCAGGTCACACGCGGCGTGAAGTTTTGCGTCCGTCGCGGATGTGGGTCGTACGGCTTGATCGGCGCTGAAAAAAACAGTTTGCGGCTGTTGTGGGCAGGTCCACAACGGGGTTCTGATTTTCCCTTCAGCCCGGCGGTCCGATATACAGTCGGACTGTAGAATGGGCTTCCTCTGAGGATCAAGCAGATGGGGCGATTGGTCGGACTGGCTTTGGTTACCGGGTTGGCCGTTAGCCCCGAGAGCGCGTGGACGCTCGCCAACCCCGCCGCGGTATTCTGCGTTCAGAGCGGCGGCAAGAGTGAGATACGCAACGGCCCGCAAGGCCAACGAGGTTTTTGTCGACTGCCCGACGGTCGCGTAGTGGATGAGTGGGCCTATTTCCGGAAGATGAGAGCAAAAGCCCGCGGCGCCCAGTAAAGCTCTCTCCCATTTGTCGGAGTGATCGCCCTCGAGGGCCAGCACCCGCCGGTCGGACACCCGTCCGCCGATCCGGTCCAGCAAGCCTTGATGATAGCCCGGTCGAATAACTTCAACAGATTGGTGTCCCACCACCAGTGCTATCCGGCTTCAAGATGCTCGTTCAGGGCGATCGGCTTCGCGCGGTTAATAGTTACGGCAGCATAGGACCTCGGCAGCCAGGGACTGTGAGCCTTGCTTCGAGGGGTGGGCATGTCGGCCCGCATTCATGCTCAAAGCGGGCCGGTACCAGGACCGGCCCGCTTTCCGTTGGGACAACGTTCACATTCAGAGATTCTTGTTGATCGCGGCAGCGGTTTTATTTGTAGCGTCTTTCACCGCCGACTTTGCGTCTCCGGCAGCCCTCTGAGCATCGCCCTTCAGTTCCTGATCGGCCCCTTCAACTTTCAGCTTGTCCGATCCGACGAGGTTGCCAACACCCTGTTTTGCCTTGCCGATTGCTTCATTCGCGAGCCCGCTGGCCTTGTCCGTCGTGCTACCCATGATGATCTCCTCAACGCCAAAAATGGCGCTTGTAACAACCGAGCAGTGCGTATTTTAGTTCCCTCTGCGTGATGGGATTAAATCCCGATTACTTGAGACGGAAAGACGCATGCCCGGTATCGGCGATGCAGGGCATCGCCCCGATTGGCTCGGTACACCATAGATCCTTCGCCCCTCCCCTCCGCCCCTCATCTCATCTTGTCCATCAGGGATGTTCTCCTGCGAAGAGCCGCACTTGTTGCGTCACAGCCGCGTAATCGTGCCTGCGGGACGTTCGAGGGAACCGGAAACGTGAGCACGCGTTGTAATGAAGTCAGGCACGGGGGGGTGGCGATGACTTACGCTCACGTTAGTTCGAATTTCGGGGTCGCTGCTCGGGCGCACGCCAGCATACAAACACGTACCGTGGACGACGCTCTTATTGCTCGCATTGCCAACGGCGATCGACAGGCCATGCAGCTTTTGTTCATCCGGCATAATGTGCGTATTTTCCGTTTCGTTCTTGGTAAAGTCAAGGACCGTACGGTTGCCGAGGATGTCGTTTCCGACACCTTTTTTGAGGTGTGGCGTAATTCCCACCGGTTTGAAGCCCGAGCTTCAGTGTCAACCTGGTTGCTTGCCATAGCCCGAAACAAAGCGATTTCGGCGCTGCGCGGCCGCCGCGCACATGCCGAAATTGATGATTATCTCACGATAGAAGATCAAGCCGATAGCCCGTACCTCACGGAGGAAACGCGCTCCCGGAATGCAGGATTGCGGGAGTGTATTTCGATGCTATCACCTCACCATCGCGAAGTTCTTGATCTGGTATACTACCAAGAAAAGCCGATTGAAACGGTCGCAAGCATTGTCGGGATTCCTCTGAATACGGTCAAAACCCGAATGTTTTACGCTAGAAAACAGCTTTCTGTGTTGCTGCGGAAGGTCGGTATCGACCAGACTGCGCTCTGATGGGTCGTAACGGCCTCGCCCACCGTAAACATCGGGGATCGATGCACCGGGGAGCTTGTGTTTCGTTTCGCAAGGGACTGCGCCCTGCAGGGCGCTATATGCCATCGCTCATAAGCTACCACGCCTAATATCGACTTCCGTACTTAAATAGCGATCTGGCGTCCAATCTCTACAACCTGCTCGGTGGGAAGACGAAAGTAATCCGTCGCATGGGCGGCATTGCGCTCCATGGCGGCAAAAACGGCCTCCTGCCAAAGCGGCAGACCTTCGCCATCCTCGCGGCGCACTACTGTCTCGTGTCCCACATAGTAGGTGACATCGGCAAGGTCGATGTTGCATCCAAGTCGGGGCAGCTGTTGGAGCAGGCGGGGAATATCCGGTCGCTCCATGAAGCCGTAACGCACGGTAGCGCGCCAAAAGTTGGGGGCCTCGGACCTGACGGCCACGCGCCGATCGTCGTCGATCCATGGCACCGGCTCGGTGAGCGTTGTGACGGCCAGCACGTGTTCATGAAGGGCATGATTATGCCCCACATGCCACACCAGCACCGGCGGGGTGCCGCGCATGGTACGAGTAAGGAACACGGCCGTACCGGGCACGCGGGCGATCCGGTCCCGATCGAGCTGTTCCATGAATGTACCGATCGGGATCAGGCTATCATTGATGCGGACGTTCACCGCCGTCGCCCCGCGGTGCCAGATGAACATGATTGCGTAAACCGCGGCGGCGAGCAGCAGCGGCACGTAGCCGCCCCGGGCGATCTTCAGCGAATTCGAGATCAGGAATGCGGTGTCGACAACAATGAAGACCCCGGCCACCGCGACACTCGCGCCTACGCTCCAGCACCAAATCTCGCGCATCGCCATGAGCAGCAGCGCCGAAGTCATCAGCATGGTAGCCGAGACCGCAATGCCGTAAGCTGCGGCGAGATTGTCGGATTTGCCAAACCAGACGGTGAGCGCGATGGTGACGGCCATCAGCACCCAGTTCACCGGTCCGACATAAATCTGCCCGTAGCCTTCGGCGGATGTTTGGGTAATCGATATCCTCGGAAACCAGCCGAGCTGAATCGCTTGCCGGGTCATCGAAAACGCGCCCGTGATTATCGACTGACTCGCAATGATGGTTGCCACGGTGGCGAGAACGATGACGGGCACCAGAAGCATCGACGGACACAGCCGGTAGAAGATGTTGTCGGCCGTCGCTCCCTCTTCGATCACCATGGCGGTTTGCCCTGCATAGTTGAGCACAAGGCTTGGAAACACCACCGCGGACCATGCCAACCGTATCGGCTTGACGCCGAAATGGCCCATGTCGGCGTATAGCGCCTCGGCGCCGGTGACGCACAGAAAGACGCCGCCGAGGACCGCAAAGGCCTTTACGCCGTCATGGGCCAGGTAGGAGATGGCGTAACGCGGGTCGAGTCCGAGCAGCACCGCAGGATGGCGGGCGATACCCCAAATGCCCAACAGCGCGATCACGGTGAACCACGCCGCCATCACGGGTCCGAATGCATGCCCGATGCGCGAACTTCCCAGCGATTGGATGGCGAACAGCAAAACGAGAATTCCGACGGCAAGCGGCAGGACGTATGGCCCAAGGCTCGGGGCCGCCAGGGTCAGTCCTTCAAGCGCCGATAGCACGGAAATCGCCGGGGTAATCGCCCCATCGCCGTAAATGAGCGCGGCACCGAACAGTCCCAGCGCCACTATGGTCGGCCGCACTTGGCGCTTGACGCCCAATAGCGCCATCAGGGCCAAGATGCCGCCTTCTCCGTCATTATCGACCCTCATAGCGATATTGACATATTTGATGGTGGTAATGACGATGAGGGTCCAAACGATCAGGGAGAAAATCCCTAACGCGGTTGCCCGGCTGGCGTCGCCGGTGAGATCGAGCACCGTCTTGAGCGTGTAAAGCGGGCTGGTACCGATGTCGCCAAACACGACGCCGAGCGCTGCGAGCGCTAGCGCTGAAATACCATTTCCACCATCTGGCTTGTTTCGCGCCATCGGTTTAATCCCAGGAGAACGCGGTATCGGGAGGGAAGATCGCCGCGAGGACTCCAGTGGCCGGCAACCGATAGACGCTGACAATCGAAACGACGCCGGTCATAATTCTGCTTGCCATGGCTTCCGGCTGTAAATGCGAACACTTGCTGGGCAGACCACAATTCGGGGAAAGCTTAAGCGCTTCGGCCACATTCATCGGTGACACCACCGCACCGATGCATCTGCAACGCATTGGTTTGAGTTGCCCGGACGATGAAGCACACGTGAATCGGAATTTCTGTGCCGCCAGCGCGTTGGGTCGATGATCCTTGGCTGCGCGTTAATGCGAGGCCATGATGATCGGATTCATGATAGTTGCAAGCGCGACGCGCGGGCTTACTGGCGGAAGGTGAGACGTAATTGCAATAGCAGCAGCGACAGTCGCAAAAACTAATGAAATAATAACAATTTTGAAATGAGTGACGCGATCCGCTGTTCTCATCGAAAAATTATCCATGTGACTGCTTCCCCTTCCATCCACCCTGTGAAACATAAACGCGGCGGCGTCCAACCAGTTCCACCGCTTTTTAAAGTATATTTTTGTGCGCGCTCTCGAAAAGATGAGGCCGCGACGAGGGGTACCCGCATCGCGGCCTGGTGTAGAGGTTCTCTTTCTGTGGACGTGCGCCAGTCAAGCGCGATACTGAAAGGCGCGCCGACGGGCCTAGCGGCGCGTGTCGGGGCGCTCACGTTCCCGAATCTCGATGTCGCGTTCGCGGCGCGGCTCGGCCGGGACCACCTCGATCTCGCGTTCGCGCCGCCGCGGCTCCACTCCGAGAATGCCGCCTACCGTACCGGTTGCGGCGCCGACGGCTCCGCCCACTATGGCTCCGACCGGCCCAGCAGCTTCGCCTCCCCGGGCGGCTCCTTCTTCAGCACCACGAACCGTTCCTTGCGCTTGCGCGACAAACGGAATGGCGGATATGATCGCGATGGAAAGTGCACGCAATATTGCATCTGGCTTCATGACGGCTCCATTTTGTCACGTGTCGCTACCAATCCGCTGAAGTCGTCAAAGTTCCCGCGGTGCATCATTATTTCACCCGTTGACTCCGTGCTCCGGTGTTCATGGGCAGAGCTTAATAAAGATACATTGAGAGAGAGGACCTTCGTGAACACCCGTTTCGTTATGCGTGTGTTGCTGGCGGCGTTCTATCTGTCAGCAGGAACGCTCCATCTCGTGGCGACAGACGCTTTCCTGCCAATCGTGCCGGACTGGGTGCCGCTCCCGCGAGAGACCGTACTGGTCACTGGCCTGTGTGAAATCGCCGGAAGCATCGCGCTCATGACGCGACGGCTGCGCCGCTTGGCCGGCATCATGTTGGCGCTCTACGCCGTATGCGTGTTCCCGGCCAATATCAAACATGCTGTCGAGGGCATCCACGTGCCACCGTTGCCGGACAGTTGGTGGTATCATGCACCACGGCTTCTGCTCCAGCCGGTGCTCATATGGTGGGCGCTGTTTTGCGCCGGCGTCATCGACTGGCCATTCGAAAAAAAGGGGGCACCGAAAAGCAGGTATCATCCTTAGCTGTTCTTTCTGAATTCGCCTGCCGATATCCCCAACATCCGCTTGAACGCCCGCGTCAATTGCGCTGGACTGGTCAGTCCGACTTGCGCTGCGACGATGCTTAGGTCGCTGTTGCTGCTCGCGAGCAACGCACGGGCGCGCTCGATACGGCGGCGGAGCACGAATTGATGCGGCGGCAGGCCGGTGGAGACCTTGAAAGCGCGGGCAAAATGATAGCGCGACAAGCCGGTCAGGCCCGCGAGTTCGGACAGCGTGAGCGCTTCGTGCAATTGCGCGTCGATGTATTCACGCACCAGCGCCTCCTGTCGGCGCGAGAGCCCGCCCTTGGGCAGCGGCGGCGGTTTCGCGGATCCCTGCTGCAATTGCAGCAGTTCGAGCACCGCCAGCAGGCCTAGCGTCTCGGCGTGCAGACTGCCGGCGGGCGACGGGTCTTCCAGCAAAGCGCGCAATTTCTGCATCGTCGCGAGAAGGCCTACGTTTTCAAAATACAGCAGCGGGCACAGTTGGACCTTGGCGAACGCACCCGCGAGTTCGCACGTCAGTTCGTCCGGATCGAAGTACAAGGCGGTGAAACTGTTGGCGCGCTTCTTAGGCAGCGACCAACCGCTGATCGATGCACCGGCCGGAATGAAGGTCATACGATCGCGAAGATCGCACAGGCCGGACTCCGCAGCACCGTCGAGACGCGTCTCGCCCCGTTTCAAGTCCAGGTCGTGCACAGCGAGATAATGCGCCTTGCCGCGCCAAGTGTATTCGAATTGCGCTGTGGTCGGGATCGCGACGAGCTCAGCCGAAATGCCGTTAAACGCCGCGTATCTATGCCGCTCCGCGTGCGTTTTTGCGGTCTGAAAATCGAGTTCTACGTGTTCGTGCTCAAGTCGACCCATTTGCGCCCGTGTCACCATGGTGACGGGTATTGCGTGCTCGTGCCGCGGCGCGCACGCGAGGAAGAAGCCTTCGCGATCTCAGCCAGAAGACTTGGCGTGCCGTTTGATCTTCGTCAACATTTGCCTTAAGAAGAGCAAGAAGCAGCAAAAAACAGCAATTTCCGTGCGGGACGCTCCCCCCGACGACCAGCAAGGGTTGCGCGATGGACGTGGACCTCACAACCTGCGACGTCGAACCGATCCACATTCCCGGCGCGATTCAGCCGCATGGGGTGCTGATCGGTTTCGATCCGGAGACCTTCGAGATCGTCCAGATCGCCGGCGACACGCAAACGTATCTCAGCCAACCCGGCGAACACCTTCTCGGCCAGAGGTTGCAAGCACACATCGGCGCGGCGACACAGGCGCAGCTCGAAACGCAGCTTGCCAAAGCCGAGGGCGCGATCCGGCCGTTCCTGGTGTTCGAAGCCACCATTCAAGACCGGCCTTTCGATGCCACCGTGCACTGGCGCGACGGCCTGGTGATCGCCGAGATCGAGCCGCAGATCGCCACGGCGAGTGACGCGCTCGATCTCGTCCAAGCCATGATCGCGCAATTGCAGGCGGCCAATGCGCTCGAAGGGGCCCTGCAGGCGCTGGCCGATGAAATACAGAAGGTGACGGGATTCGACCGCGTCATGATCTACCGCTTCGAGGAGGACAAGAGCGGCCATGTGGTTGCCGAGTGCCGGGCTTCGGAAGACGTTGAATCCTTTCTCGATCTGCATTATCCGGAGAGCGATATCCCGGCCCAGGCGCGCGAGCTTTATCGCAAGAACTGGCTGCGCTATATTCCGGATGCGAGTTACACGCCACAGCCGCTCATCCCCCTCAACAATCCGCGCACCGGCGCTCCGCTCGATCTCAGCTTCAGCAGGCTGCGCAGCGTTTCGCCGGTCCACCTCGAATATCTCGCCAATATGGGCGTGCGCGCATCAATGTCGCTCTCCATTGTGATCGGCGGAGAATTGTGGGGGCTGATCGCCTGCCATTCCGCTGCACCGCTCTATCTCGGCAGCCGGCTGCGCCTTGCGCTCGAAGTGTTTGCCCAACTGGCGTCGCTGCACCTGAGAAGCGCGCTCGAACTCGGCGAAGCGAACGAGCGGGTGCACATTCGGGATATTCAAAATCGACTTAACCATGCCATGAGCCGCGACGGCCTGGCAGCCGGGCTGATCGAAGCGCGTCCCAATCTGCTCGACTATATTCCGGCATCCGGCGTCGTCGTGCGGTTCGACGGACGCAACCATGCGCTCGGCATCACACCGACCGACGCGCAAGTCGACGCACTGGCGCATTGGCTGAACGAACACCGGTCTGAAGGCGTGTTCGCCACCAACCATCTTGCGGACGTTTATCCCGCTGCCGGGACGTTTCTCGATCGCGGTGCGGGACTTCTCGCCCTCTCGGTGTCGCGCCAGCCGCGCGATTACTTGATGTGGTTCCTGCCCGAGGTGGTCAGGACGGTCAAATGGGCCGGGGATCCGGACAAGCCGGTGGTCTCCGGGCCACTGGGCGAACGGCTGTCGCCGCGCAAGTCGTTCGCCGCGTGGACCGAGACGCGGCGCGTACAGTCGCGGCGGTGGCGCAAGGTCGAATGCGACGCCGCCAACCTGCTGCGCACGTCGGTGCTGGAGGTCGTGCTGCGCCGGATCGACGAAGCCGCGCGCGAGCGCGAAAAGTCCCGGTCGCATCAGGATCTCCTGATGAATGAACTCGATCATCGCGTGAAGAATACGATCGGGACGATTCAGGCTTTGGTCCGCTTGTCGAGCCGGAGTGCCGATAGCCTGGTCGATTTTACCAACTCGACCGAGAAGCGGCTGATGGCAATGGCAAAAGCGCACAGCCTACTGTCGAGCTCGCGCTGGCAAGATGCATCGTTGCGCGCGCTGGTCGAGGAGGAGGTTGCATCGCAAAAGTCGGAAACCGGCGACAACATCCGTGTGACCGGTGTGGACTATGCGCTCGAACCGCAGACCGCGATTTCGCTGGCGCTTGCGCTGCATGAACTCACGACGAATGCACTCAAACACGGTTCGCTGGCGGCGGCCGGCGGCACGCTCGCCGTCGGCTGGCAGCGGATCAAGAACAATCCCGAGGATGTGCTGGTGATAAGCTGGAGCGAACAAGGGGGACCGCCGGTCAAGGCCCCGGCGCGCCGGGGCTTCGGCCGCACGTTGCTCGAGCACGTATTCGCCAACGACGTGGGCGGCAATGTCAGTCTGAAACTTCGATCCCGCCGGCGTGTCATGCGTGATCGAAATTCCATTTTCGAAAGTCGTCGGCGAACCTGACAGCGACGCGACGAACGGCCGATCCGCAATCATGCTAGACACCGACCGGGCTGTTCTTGCCGGCCTGAGAATTTTTGTGGTTGAGGACAACGGACTGATCGCCCTCGATGTGGAGCAGTTGCTCGAAGACGCCGGTGCCATCATTGTTGGTCCGTTCGCAAATCTTCCCGATGGCCTAGCGGCCGCGGCGGATCAGAAGTTCGATGTGGCCTTGCTGGACGTCAACCTCAACGGACAGGCCGTGTGGCCGCTTGCTACCGTCATCCGCGGACGGGAAATTCCGATCGTGCTCGCGACCGGCTATTCCGACGCCATGTCGCGGCCGCAGCACTTTGCCGGACTGCCCGCCGTCGCGAAGCCGTACGATGACGCCGTTTTGCTCAAGCAGCTGGCCGCGGCCGCGCGCAGCACAAAGCGCGATGCCTGACCGGTGACTTGCGAGAACGACATAAGGCTCCGCTTTCGTCGTTGCACGGGCGGCTGACGCTTGCGCGTGCGCATCACCGGTAGGAGATCCCCACCGAAATAACGTCTCTAAGTCCGGCCAAGCAGGAAACCGAACAGGTGGTTGTTTTTCAAAGCTTCTTGCATTCGAGCGCCGCGCCCGCGTTTTTTGTGTAAGCCCCTGAGAGTATTCTTCTTTTGGAGATGCGCGAATGCCGTCGCCGAAATCACCAGCACTGCCCCGCGGATTAGGAACGGCGTCCTACGCCAATGTCCGCATTGACCACCGCCCGCGCTTCGCTGTCGGGTCCGAAATCCCCCGCATTCTCAATGGAGAGAATTCCCGCCAGCCGGCTTCTTGCACGGTTAACGCGGCTTTTTACGGTGCCGACGGCGCATTGGCAGATCTGAGCCACTTCCTCGTATGAAAAGCCGGATGCCCCGATCAGAATAAGTGCCTCGCGCTGCTCCAGCGGCAACAACTGCAATGCCTTGCGGAATTCGTTGATTTCAAGGCGGCTCTGCTGTTCCGGCAACGACGCCAGGTTGTCCGCATATGAACCGTCCACATCTTCGACCTCGCGGCGACGCTTGCGATACTCGGAGCGAAACAGGTTACGCAGAATCGTGAACAGCCACGCCGGCATATTTGTACCCGGTTCGAAGGAAGCGAGATTTGCCCATGCGCGCAGCAAGGCCTCTTGGACTAGATCGTCGGCGCGGTCAGGGTTGCCGCACAACGATATCGCAAAGGCCCGAAGCCCTGGAACCGCCGCAAGCATTTGTTCGCCAACGTCCTTACGGGAGGTCATTCTCGCGGGTCCCCGCCCTTGTCGTCCTTGTTTTCATCCAGCCGTTTCAATATTTCCACGAAGCGATCGGGGATTCCCTCCTCTAAGACTTCGCGGTACATTAGCCGCAGCTGTTGCCCAATCTTCTGGTTGATATCCGCGCCAAGCCTAACGACGCCTGCCGCGTCCGAATTTTGACCATTTGGCGTCTCCTTCCGTATTTTTCTACCGCTTCCCATACATTACCTCGCAACCCGCGGACTACGTGTTGACACGACACGCGAAGCCAATATAGAGCGGCAACGTGCAGGACACAATTTGGTTCCCGCCGTTCGGCCATGGCGGAACTTTTTTCCCCGGTGACCGTTAACACAGCTAGTGCAAAGCGGTTAATTTGGAGAAGCCGAATGTATAAGTCGCACACCGTCGCGCAGCACGTGCCGTATCTGCGCCGTTACGCGCGTGCATTGACCGGAAACCAGGCGTCCGGTGACTCCTACGTGGCGGCGACACTGGAGGCGCTTGTCGGGGATCGCAGCTTGCTGGACACGGACGAGCATCCGAAGGTTGCATTATTCCGCTTGTTCTCGACGATTTGGAACTCGCTCGCAGTCAACACATCGGCAGATTGCGTAGTTGATTTGCCGGCGGAACGCCATCTCGGTCAGATCGCGGCGCTGCCTCGTCAGGCTTTCCTTCTCATATCGGTGGAAGGGTTCTCCGCGGAAGACGCGGCAACGATCCTTGGTGTCAACGCGCCGACGCTTCTGGAGTTGGTCGAAGAATCCGGGAGGCAGCTTGCCGTCCAGATCGCCACCGATGTCTTGATCATCGAGGACGAGTCTCTCATTGCTATGGATCTGGAAAATCTTGTTGAAGCTCTCGGCCATAGAACCATAGGGGTTGCGCGTACGAAAACCGAAGCAATTGCACTGTCCAAAACCTATCGTCCCGGGCTTATCTTGGCGGACATTCAGTTGGCGGACGGAAGTTCCGGATTAGACGCCGTTAATGAGCTGCTCACGACTTTTGAAGTGCCGGTCATTTTTATAACGGCGTTTCCTGAACGCTTTTTGACTGGGGAACGGCCCGAACCTGCGTTTCTGGTGTCAAAGCCATATCAAAAGACCAGCGTTTCCGCACTGGTTAGTCAAGCATTGTTTTTCGGACGCAATGCAACGCGCAGCAAAGCAGCCGCATCCGGTAAATAAGGCGCGCCGAATGACGTCTGTAGATGTAAATCCCGCATACACCCTATCGCGCCCGAACGCTTAGCAATTGGCGTTTGCAGTCCAGGCCGTTAATGCAAATCCCTATTGCTGTCCACCGGTACAGCCGGCGCCGTAAACCCGCCCGGTCGCACGCCAACCTGGCCGTTACGAAACCGAAACGGGTTCGCTCCGTGGCGATTTAAGTTGACCGAGCCTTGCCATCATCCTGATCCGGTTGACAGGTCGTGCATTTTATAGATACTTGGCGTCGGTGGCCTGGCGACAAGTACAACTGATTCTTGCGACATGTCGACACTGCCGGCCGCCAAGTTCCACTGCCTTGGGTTAAAGGCAGCAGGAAATCAAGTCACGGCTGCTGCCGACACCGATGAACCGATGCTGCGCCGCCGCCTAGGCCGCAGTACAAATTCGGACAAGATCGACTCACCCCCTCCGGCGTTGTACCCAGCACTCGTCGCGGGCAGACTACTTTCCTTCCTAACGCTAACGTGGCCCTGCGGTGACCCACGAGATGGCTGGGACTTTCCGTTCGGGAATCCCAGCTGGACCGACGTAACCGGCATCCGGCCTAGCAGCCCTGTAGTGCGTGAGATCCGCCCGAAATTTACATCGCTCACCAGGCGTGTCTCACCCAGCCGCCGCTCGAGAACGAGCTTCCTGCTATGAAACGGTTCAAGTTCCTCGCGATGTCCGACACTGATAATCGTGGTGTCTGAAAACCCAAGCAATAACACCATAAGCCTGCTCTGGCTGCCTGGGTCCAGGGCAGAAGTTGCTTCATCAAGGACCACGATATTGGGGCGTTGTAGCAGAATACGCGCAAATGCGAGACGTTGCTTTTCCCCTCCCGAGAGCGTCTGATCCCAAGGTGCTTCAACCTCCAGGCGTTTGATAAAGTGCTCGAGGCCGACCCTCTTTAACGCGTCGCCAATCTCCTCCAGGCTTCGACTTTCCGCCGGATCAGGATACATGGCGGCACGACGAAGCGACCCGATAGGGATATAAGGACGCTGCGGCAGGAACATGATTCGTGCATCGTTTTGTATATCAATACTGCCTTTCCCCCAAGGCCACAATCCACCAATTGCACGAATGAGTGTGCTTTTGCCCGATCCGGAGTCGCCTGCAATGATAACACGCTCACCAGGCAAGATTGAAATGTCGGCTTCATCAACTAATGAAGTGCCGTCCTCGAGCGTGATGGAAAGTTGACGAAGCGTAACTGCCGCGACTTCGCCGCGATCGCTGCGGGTAATACGATTAGCGTCCAAGCCACATTCCGCCTTTTGAAGTGCGTCGAGCGAAAGCATAAGCGAGCTTGTGCGACGGGCCGACGCACTCCAATCGGCGAGGCGGGGATAATTGTTGACCAGCCAGTTAAAAGCGTACTGGACAATCGCGAAGGCCGAGGCGGCCTGCATGATTGCGCCGAGGGACATTGTCCCCTCGAGATATTTAGGTGCACAGAGCAGGATAGGAAGCACCGCTGCCACAAATGCGCTCGTTTGGGAAATGGAGGTCGTTTTCATCGTCTGCACGGTGATACGTCGCCAAGCCCCGAGCGCCGCGTCCAGCGAGCGCGCGATAGCGGCACGCTCCTCCGACTCGCCACGAATGAGCGCAATGCTCTCCCCATTTTCGCGCAGTCGCGTAAGTACATAGCGATAGGCGGCCTCAGCTTGGTTTTTGTCCTCAGAAATCGGAATGAAACGCCAAGCGATGCGCACGATCGCTCCGCTCGCCAATGCCGAGTATAAAATGACCGCGATCACCAAAAAGCCCGGAACGACGATATCAAAGCCGAAGATCGATAACCGCAACGTACCCCCGATATTCCACAACACGATGACGAAGGTTGCAGCCGAGAGAAACGCCGAAATCACGCCGCAGGCGAATTCTATCGGCGCTTCGGTAGCAATGCGCACATCCTCAGCTATGCGGAATTCCGGATTCTGATGATCGCCGCTCATCAGATTTAGATGGTAATAACGGCCGTTTGTCAACCAACGGTCCACAAGATGATTGTTCAGCCAGCCCCGCCAGCGTTGTTGCGTCATCATGCGAACTCGGACAAGCATAACGGAAATCAAAACACTGGTAGCCAGCAGCGGCAGGTAGATCACGGCGAGGTGCAAAACCCGAGCCGAGTCCTTCTGCTGCAGCGCATCAAAAATAGCCCGATTCCAAAGATTCATGCAGTATGCGGCTACAACATTGAGAATAATAGTTAACAAAATTCCGCCGGATAAATACCAAGCCAAATGATCGCCATTCCGTGCCCAAAAACCCTGCGCGCTGTCCCAAAACCGGCGTAATAACGCTCCTGTTCCAAGTGGCTCCATGGGGGAAAGCTGTGACGACGCCTGCATCGGGGTAGCTGAGACTTTCGCTGAACTCGCGGGCGGGGGAGGTGGTTTTGTGCCGCTTGTTGATGGTGATATATTCCTGCTTAGGGCATTGTTCATCGCTGGTCCTTTCCACGGGGGCACGCGGGGGCTCTGTGGATAAAACGATCATTCATCCGCGGGGTTCCCAAGATGGAACTTAAGGCCCCGACCAGCGTTGATGGAGTGCAGCTTGGAATCGGATGGCGAGAAGCGGCAAGAAAACGAGCCAGTCTGGGCTTTGGTCCAGGCGCGTTGCTTTGGATTTTGGACTTCCGGATAGAATTAGGAAAGCGGCCGAACAGGCAAAAGGTAGTACCAAAAGGGGCAGGAAAGGTTTGGCGGGGGCCATGCCGTAAAGACGAAGGTAAGGCCGACAAGACCGAAGGCAAAGTCCGCAACGCTGTTGGCAGCAACTTTCGGATGGCACCGCATGGCATCGCGCCTGACGGCGACTTTCCCTTGGACCTTGGTCACTCTGACCGCCACAAGCCTGAGGACCGCTAGACCGGATTCCGGTCAGATCAGACCACTTGGAGTCATGGCCGGCCTTGTCCCGGGCATCCACGTCGTCCTTGCAAAGCCGTCGCAAGCGAGACGTGGATGCCCGCGACAAGCGCGGGCATGACGCCGCGAGTGTGGTTCGACCTGATCGAAAAGCGGTCAATAGATTGCCTTCAGTTCGGCATAGGCCTGCGGCGAGTCTTGCTCGATCTCTTGTATCATTAGGACGACAGCGAGGTTCGCCTCGCGGCGGCCGGTGATACCGGGTTGTGGTCGCGGTCCGAGACCGGGACCGGGTCCCTTCGATGGGTGTTCGGCGACAGCATCACATCCAACGCGCCGGCGAACACGATCATCGGGAAAATACCAAAACATTGTCGGCATAGCGCACCTCATGGGGCAGGGATGAGTTGTTTCCTGGATAACCAATTTGTCCGATAACGGTCTCAACAAATTCGAGTGAACCTGTAAGTTGGTTGACGTGTTTCTCGGCACTGCTTGTGTGAGCGCCTTGCGAAGGCCGAAGGAAATCCAAAGCCTTGTGCGCGCGTTCCAGGATCATCCAAGCGCTGATCCGATCTTAACCGGATTGTCGTCATGGTTGCATAGTACCAAAAAATCGGTACATTGTTTTGAACCGGATTTCGATGAGGTCGAACCACACTCGCGGCGTCATACCCACGCTTGTCGCGGGCATCTCCGCGGCTGGGAACGATCTGCTCGTTTGAGTGTCATATATATAGCGCCAAATGTTGAGCGATGCGCCAAGCAATCACGCATCCCACAGACTTCGATATGCCCCCCAATCGCCGATAGGGTGAAGCCATGACACAAGAACTTACGATTGATCGAACGGATCAGGGTGCGGACGGCCCCTTGCCCCGTAGCTACACACGGCAACAGGTCAAGCTTTACAGCCACTCGACCCTGCTCTACTGGTGGCCGGCCTGGGCCTTCGGCTATGTCATTGCGCTTCTCAACGCCGGACAGGAAAAGTTCCTGGCGACCGCACCGGGGGCCAGGCCCAGTTCGGCACTCGGCCTGACCTACGTCTGTATCCTTCTCCTTCTGATCGTATTCACCAACATCCGTCTGCGCGGTGTCAACTCGGTTATGGTGGTAACCGCCGTCGCCTTCGTCGCAGTACTTTTGGCGTGGCTCGGTTTGTGGGAGCACATCGCAAAGCTCATCCCGTACTTGACGGTACATATGAATACCGGCTTCTATGTGGTATTTTCGACTGGGCTACTGGTGATCTGGCTGATGATGTTCTTCATATTCGACCGGCTGACATACTGGCGCGTACGGCCGGGGCAAATGACGGTCGAGCATTTGATCGGCGGCGGCGCCGAAAGTTTCAGCGCGACCGGAGTGCGATTTCGCAAACTGAACTCGGATCTCTTCCGAGCGACGCTTGGCTTCGACGCCGGTGACCTCGAAGCGACAACCAACGACGGCACCAAGCTCTCGCTGTTCAACGTCATTTTTGTCGGTCGCAAGGTGCAAGCTGTGGAGAAGCTGATCGTGGTGAGGCCCGAACATATGGTCTGAGTCGTGCCGGGGAAGCGGGTGACCACACACGGTCCGCATGCAAGATTCCGGGGTCGCCACGTCGTGGTGGCCGGTTTGACCGACTGGTGTCCAAGCGCTGACGCCTCCGTGATCGCGTCTCGGGCACGGTGACCGTGGTTTTGTTCGCCGCGTTCTGCCAGCGGTCGCGCAGTTCCGGGCGGGCGATGCGGGGCGGGTGCTTGGCGCGATCTGAGGGACCGTTATGCGTTCTTCGTACCGGATCACGGGGTATCCGCCGGAACGAGACTGACGCCCGGAAACAGGAACGCATCGGCGTGGTCGAGGCGCCATTGTCACGCGTGGCAGGCGAGCGCCATCGGAGCGTCGCCCGAACAACTCACTGAGCTTCCGGCCCGTCCGGGCCCCGCGGGTCCGAGGGGCGAGCCCCGGCGCGGCCCGGGCGATCCCGCCGATTTCGGACCGCCGCCGCCGCGGCCGCGGCGGGGTTGAGCGCCGGGGCGCGTCGTTGCCGCCGCCGAGCTTGGATTTGGCTCGGCGGCGGTGCCGTTTGCGGCGACCCGCGTGCCCCGAAACCGCCGGCGTGTCGCTGAGGCAAACCGCAAACAGCCCGCGCATCGTCAATGCCCTTCGGACGGCGGTGGGCTTTCCCTCCGCCGCCCGCCAACGAGGAAAAGTTCAGCCATGAACGAACGCTGCGACCCGGCCGTGCTGAGCAGGTCCAACCGCGCTCTCGATGCCGCCAATTTCTTCCTGGCCGACGTGCGGGATGGGCTCGGACCCTATCTGGCCATTTACCTGCTAACGGTACAGCATTGGGACGAGGCCAGCATCGGCGTGGTCATGTCGATCGCAACGGCGGCCGGCATCATCGCCCAGACGCCGGCCGGCGCGCTGGTCGATGCCCTGACCGCAAAACGCGTCCTGGTGGCGGCGGCGGCCCTCCTGGTCACCGCGACATCGCTGACGCTGCCGTGGCTCGCAGCCTTCATCCCCGTCGCTGCCACACAGGCTGCAGCCCACGCTGCGGCGGCGGTGTTCGGCCCGGCGCTGGCGGCCATCACCCTTGGCATCTTCGGCCACAAGGCGTTTACGGCGCGGATCGGACGCAACGAATCCTTCAACCACGCCGGCAACGCCGTTGCGGCCGGGCTTGCCGGAATCTTGGCGTATTTCTTCGGCCCCACCGTCGTCTTCTATCTTCTTGCGGCGAGTTCCGCGGCCAGTCTCGTCAGCGTGTTGGCAATACCGGCCCGGGCGATCGATTACGATCTCGCCCGCGGACTTCATGACAAGGAAGGCGCCGGCGAGGGGAGCGGCGCGGACGCGGCGCCGTCCGGCTTCCGGGTGCTCATGACGTGCCGCCCGCTCTTGATATTCGCCTGCTGTGTCGTGTTGTTTCATCTCGCCAACGCCGCCATGCTGCCGCTGGTCGGGCAGAAGCTCGCCCTGAAGGATGCCGCGCTTGGCACCACCCTGATGTCGGCGTGCATCGTGGCAGCACAGATCGTGATGGTTCCGATGGCGATGCTGGCCGGGGCAAAGGCCGACGCCTGGGGCCGCAAACCGCTGTTTCTTGCCGGCTTTCTTGTGCTGCCGTTGCGTGGCGTCCTCTATACCCTGTCGGATCAGTCCTATTGGCTAGTGAGCGTGCAGCTGTTGGACGGGATCGGTGCCGGCCTTTATGGGGCGCTGTTCCCCGTCATCGTTGCGGACCTGATGCGCGGTACCGGACGGTACAATGTTGCTCAGGGCGCGATCATGACGGCCCAAGGCATCGGGGCGGCCCTGTCGACGACAATCGCCGGCTTCGTGGTCGTGCACGCGGGGTACAGCGCCGCCTTCCTGACCCTGGCTGCGGTCGCTGCGACCGGTGTTCTGCTGTTCGGCTTCGCAATGCCCGAGACGAAGTCGGCGAATACTGACGGCGCGGCGGGTGACACGCAAAAAGGGCAGTGGTTGAAGTTATCGCCGTCGAGCAACATAGCAGCAGCGGAATAGTCGTTGAAATCATAGAGCAGTCGTAGGGGAACGCCGACAAATGTCACCTCACGTGATGATTTGGATTATCGCGGCCATCGCGACAGCCGGAGTTATTATGCGCCCGTTCGGCCTGCCCGAAGCAATTTGGGCGACTGCCGGTGCCGTGCTGCTCGTCGTCTTGCGGCTGCTCTCTCCTGCCGACGCCGTGATCGGCGTCGGCAGAGGGGTCGATGTCTATCTGTTCCTCGCCGGCATGATGCTGCTGGCGGAGGTCGCGCGATGTGAGGGGCTGTTCGACTGGCTGGCGGCGGTCGCCACTCAGCGCGCGCAAGGTTCCGCGAGCCGCCTGTTTTGGCTCGTTTACGGCGTCGGAACGATTGTCACAATATTCCTCTCCAATGATGCGACCGCCGTGGTGCTGACGCCGGCGGTCGCGGCGGCGGTGAAGACCGCCAAGGCCGAAGATCCGCTTCCCTATCTGTTGATCTGTGCCATGGTCGCCAATGCGGCGTCGTTCGTTCTGCCGATCTCCAATCCGGCCAATCTGGTGATTTACGGCAATCACATGCCGCCGCTGGCGGAATGGCTCCCGCGCTATCTGCTGCCATCGATCGTGGCGATCGCCGCGACCTTCGTGGCGCTGCGCTGGACGCAAAGAAAGGCCCTCATGCAGAAGCTCGCAACGGATATGCCGATACCGACATTGTCCGGTGGCGGCAAGACGGGCGCGGCCGGCATCGCGCTCACGGCGGTCGCCCTGCTTGGCGCGTCTGCCCTGGATATCCAACTCGGTTTGCCCACCGCCATCGCGGGCGCCACGACGGCGGCGGTCGTCCTGATCCGCGACCGGAAGCCACCCTGGACCATTCTGAAGGGCATCTCCTGGAGCGTATTGCCACTCGTTGCCGGGCTCTTCGTCATCGTCGAAGCACTTGACCGAACCGGCTTGATCGATGCCATCCGCAAGCTGCTGCTCGCCGGCGCCGAACATTCAGCCGCATGGACCGCGTGGGGCGCCGGCGCCGCCATCGCGGTCGCCAGCAACCTGATGAACAATTTGCCCGCGGGTCTGATCGCCGGAAGCGCGGTCCAGGGTGCCCAGATTTCCGACAAGGTAACGCAGGCGATTCTCATAAGCGTAGATCTTGGGCCGAATTTCTCCGTCACCGGCTCGCTGGCAACGATTCTGTGGCTCACGGCGTTGCGTCGCGAGGGCCACGATGTGAGCGCCGGAACATTCCTGAAACTCGGAATCGTGGTGATGCCGCCCGCGCTGGTGCTGGCGGTCGGTGCCGCGGTGATGTTCGGTTGACCAGGAAGCTGCAGGAGAATTCATGTCGGAAATGAGCGCATATGTCCTTTATCCCGTCATCCTAATTGCGGGCGCGTTGCAAGCGTGGGGACCGCCGATGAACGGCGCACTGCGGAATTCCCTCACCAATCCCTGGCTTGCGAGTCTGGTGTCATTTTTGCCCGTCATCGCCTTCCTGGGGTGTCTCGTGCTGTGCCAGCCGCGACCGCTGCCGACTGCAGAAGGCGTCGCCGGCATGCCGTGGTGGGCGCCGCTCGGCGGCCTCGTGGGTGCATTCGCCGTCGTCGCGGGATTGTTGTTCGTCAATACTGTCGGGGCCGGCGCGTTTGCCGGGCTGACCATCACAGCCAACATCCTGATGTCGCTCGCGATCGACAAGTACGGCTGGTTCGGCATGGACGTGCATCCGCTCAACGGCGCCCGCATTCTCGGCGCAGCCCTGATGGTAAGCGGAATCGCCCTGATCTCAAAATATTAGCGATTGTCGCAATCACCCGGCGTGCAGCACTGCAACTCACACGCGGCCTTCCTCTCGATCAGGTTTCGCGTCGCGACAAGGGTCGTGTGCAACCTTGTTCGCGGTGAGCGCCTCAAGACCCGCCGTCGCAGGGCGCGCGATCTCGAGCCGACTGCGCCCCGGCGGTACCCGGCAGTTCATCCGGGAGGACCGACAAGCACCTCATTCGGCCGGGGCAGCCGTCGATTGGGCAGGCGCGCGGGCGGGGTCGCGGCTGCGCAATCGCGCGACGAATTCGCCCAGCTGTTCGAAATACAGATACACGACGGGAGTCGTGAACAGCGTCAGCACCTGCGACAGGAATAGGCCGCCAACGATGCTGTAGCCGAGCGGCTGGCGAATTTCCGCGCCTGCGCCCGTGCCGAGCATCATGGGGACACCGCCCAGCATGGCCGCCATCGTGGTCATCAGGATCGGGCGAAACCGCAAGGTGCACGCTTTGTAAATCGCATCTTCGGGCGAAAGCCCCTCCTCTTGCTGGGCGTGCAGCGCCACATCGACCAGCATGATGCCGTTCTTCTTTACGATGCCGATCAGCAAAATGATGCCGACAATGGCAATCACGCTGAGGTCGAAGCCCGCCGCCATGAGCAACAGCAAGGCCCCGAGGCCCGCGGATGGCAAGGTCGAGATGATGGTGATGGGATGCACCAGGCTCTCGTAGAGAATGCCAAGGATAAGGTAAATCACGAACAAGGCGGCCGCGATCAGAATCGGCGTGGTGGATAGTGATTGTCCGAACGCTTGCGCGTTGCCCTGGAAACTGGTTTGCAGCGACAAAGGCTTGTCCAGCTCCTTTTCGATCTTTTCGATCGCACTCACCGCCTGGCCGATGGCGGTGCCCGGCGTCAGGTTGAATGATATCGTCACCGAGGGGAACTGCCCTTGATGATTGACCACGAGCGGTGCCACCTTGACCACCGTGTTGACCAGCGTCGCCAAGGGTACCTGCTGCCCGCTCGATGACGGCACATAAATATTGTTGAGCGCGCCGGGGCCGTACTGGAACTGCGGTTCGACCTCCATCACGACGTGATATTGGTTGAGCGTCGTGTACATCGTAGAAACGATCCGCTGGCCGAAAGCATCGTCAAGGATATTATCGATGGTATACGGCAAAATGCCGTAACTCGCCGCCACGTCGCGCTTGATGGTGATGTCGAGCATAGGCCCGGCATTCAGCTGGTCGGTGGTGAGGTCCACGATGCCTGGAACGGCCTTGATCCGTTCGTAGAACGTGGCGGCCCACTGGGTCAGCTCCGCCGGGTCGGCATCGCCCAACGTGTATTGATATTGCGTTTTTGCAACCCTGCCGCCGATGGTGACGTCCTGCGCGGCCTGCATATAGAGGGTAATGCCCTGGACCCTTTCCAGGTTGGTCCGCAGCCGCGCGATCACGACGCCGACAGGATCGCGCTGTTTGTGCGGTTTGAGCGCAATGAACACGCGGCCGTTGTTGACCGTGGTACTGCCGCCGCCGGCCCCGATTGCCGCCGAGACGCCATCGACGGCGGGATCCTTCATGATCATATCGAGCAGCGCCTGTTGGCGTTCTTCCATCGCCTGGAACGAAATATCCTGCGCCGCCTCGGAAACGCCGATGATCAGTCCGGTGTCTTGCTCCGGAAAAAAGCCCTTGGGGATAATGATGTAGAGATATACCGTCAGTGCGATGGTGCCAAACAGCACCATCAGCGTGATGAATCGGTACCGAAGCGCAACCTTGAGGCCCGATTCGTAGGCGGCAAGGAGATGATCGAAGCCGCGTTCGAACAGCATATAGAGCCAGCCGTGCTGCCTGGTTTCGGGCGTGAGCAGGCGGGCGCACATCATCGGCGTGAGCGTCAACGAAATGATCAGCGAGAGAATGAGCGCAACCGACACGGTCACGGCGAACTCTCGAAACAGCAGCCCGACATAGCCTCCCATCAGGAACAGCGGAATGAACACGGCGATCAGCGACATCGTGATCGACACGATGGTGAACGCGATTTCGCCCGACCCCTGGAGCGCCGCTTCCATCGGAGAGGCGCCTTCTTCCAGATGGCGCACGATGTTCTCGATCACCACGACCGCGTCGTCCACCACGAAGCCCACCGCGATCGACAGCGCCATGAGCGAGAGGTTGTCCAGGCTGTAGCCCAGCTCATAGAGTGCGGCGAACGTTCCAATCAGGGACAACGGCACCGTTACCGCCGGAATGACGGTCGCCCAGAATGTGCGCAAAAAGATGAAAATAACCATCACGACCAGAAATACGGTCAGCAGCAATGTGAACTGCACATCGGCGACCGAAGCCCGAATGGTCTGGGTTCGATCGGAAATGATCGAAACCTTGACCGCGGCCGGCATGGAGGCCTCCAAAACCGGCAGCATTTTTTTGATCCGCTGCACGGTCTGAATGACGTTCGCTCCCGGCTGACGCTGGATGCCGAGAATAATGGCACGGTTCTGATTGAACCAGCCTGCGACCAAGTTGTTTTCCGGTGCGCTGACGGCGCGTCCGACATCTCGGATTCGCACCGGCGAGCCGTTGCGATAGGCAATCACCAGATCCGCATAGGCTTCGGCTTTCAACAGCTGGTCGTTGGTATTCAGGGTATAAGTCTGCCGGGGGCTGTTGAGCGTGCCCTTCGGCAAATCCACATTGGCCTGACCCAAGACATTGCGCACATCCTCTAGACTGATCCCGCGGGCGGACAGCGCGTTCGGATCAACCTGGACGCGAATCGCCGGCCGCTGCTGCCCACCGATTCCCACCAGGCCGACCCCCGAAATTTGCGAGATCTTTTGCAGTAGAATGTTTTCCGCGAACGCATCCACCGTGGTGAGCGGCAGCGTCTGCGACGTCACGGCAGCCACGAGGATCGGCGTATCGGCCGGATTGACCTTGCGAATGGTCGGGGGATACGGAAGGTTTTGAGGCAACTGCGCCGTCGCCGCGTTGATCGCGGACAGCGTGTCGGCCACGGCGCCGTCGAGCGCGCGGCTCAGATCGAATTGCAGCGTAATCTGCGTGTTGCCGAGCGCGCTGGCCGAGGTCATCTGGGCGAGGCCGGGGATTTGCCCGAACTGTTCCTCCAACGGCGTTGCGATGGAGGAAGCAATCGTTTGCGGGTCCGCGCCCGGCAGCTGCGCAGAGATCTGAAGGGTTGGATAATCGACGTTCGGCAGCGCCGCCACCGGCAGCAACGGATAGGAAATCAGCCCGGCCACAAGCAGGCCGACCATCAGCAGGGATGTCGCGATCGGCCGCTGGATGAACGGCGCGGAAATATTCATGGGATCTCGGCTTGCTGCGCGCTTTGGGCCGCGGCTTCCTGGGCCGCTTTGCCCTGCAGGATGCGGACAGGGGTTCCGGGCTGCAGCCGATATTGTCCATCAACGACGACTTGCTCGTTCGCCTTCAGTCCGGAGTTGACGAGCGCTTGGCCGTCGCTGATTTGCGCAATTTTCACGTGACGCAGGACCGCGCTTCCCTTTCGATCGATGACGTAAGCAAATGGTCCTTGTGCACCCTGTTGCACCACCGATGCCGGTACGGTCAGCCCATTATGCCGCGTGTCGATGAGCAGCCGCACATTGACCAGTTCCCCCGGCCAAAGCCGGTGATCCGTGTTCGAAAATTCAGCCTTGAGGCGGATCGACCCTGTCGTCTGCAAAATCTCGTTATCGACGAGCTTCAGCGTCCCTTCACTCAGTTTGAGCCGGTTATCCTGACTGTAAGCGATAACCTTTAGCGGCGTCCCTTTGGCCTGCTCCAGCTGAATTGACGGCAGGTTGGTTTCCGGCAGGGTGAATATCAGCGAGATCGGTTCAAGCTGCGTCACCACCACGAGTCCGTTGGGATCGGTGGGATGGATGATGTTGCCGACGTCCACCTGGCGAATGCCGGTTACACCGTCGATCGGCGAGGTCAGCCCGGCATAGCCGAGCTGGATGCTGGCGGCATCGATGAGCGCCTGGTCAGATTTCACCGCATTCTGCAGCTGGGCCACCTGGGCCTTCTGGGTTTCCAGCAATTGTGGCGTGGCGAATCCTTTCTGGGCCAAGGGCGTATACCGGTTGAGATTGGCCAAGGCGTTGTCGAGCTGCGCCTGATCGCGATCCCGGTTGGCGGTCAGCTCTTTGATTTGCGCCTGATAGGGCCGCGGATCGATCTGAGCCAGCAACTCGCCCTTATGGACAGCCTGGCCCTCCTGGAAATTGATGCTGGTGATCTGGCCCTGAATTTGGCTGCGCACCACCACGGTATTGTAGGCGATGATCGTGCCTACGCCCGTCAAATAGATCGGCACGTCATGCTCGCTCACCCTCCCGGCCACAACCGGCACCGGCACCGCCGACGCGGTGGGCGACGTCGGGGTCGCCGGCCGATGCGTGAACCAGATCACGGCAGCACCGGCGAGGGCCGTGACAACGATCAGCAGGATGACAACATTCCGCGGCGGCAAGGAGAAACGAGTTCGCATCGGAAGCATTCAGCAACTGCTGGATGGAGCAGGCAGCGGAAGGCCGGAGCAAGGCAAACCTGACGCTCCGGCCGGCGGCGGAAGCGAGCCGGGCAGAGGACCATTCGGCGGATACGAACCTACTGTGCCGGTTCCAAACGGTACCGGACCGATAGGTCCGAACGGAGACGTAGTGCCGAAAGTCGGCTGCGAGGGAATGGAGGGAATCGGTGCCGGAAGCGGAATCGGCTGGCTCAGACCCGCCGAATTCAACTCTGTGGCTCCCAGCGGGATGTTTCCGGAAACTGCATTTCCGGATGATGCCGATAGGGGCGGCGACAACCCCGCGGAACCCACGGCATTCGCGTTGCCGGTCGCTGCGCAAGCGGCAGCGACGCTACCGGGAAACACCGACCCCAGCGCGCCGGACGGCGACCCCGCAACGCCGCTGCCGCTATATCCGGAGCTGGTACTCAAGCCCGATCCGGGCAAACAACTCGCGGTAGGCGCGGGGCTTAATCCAGGCGTTAACAGCTCCGTGGCCCCCAAAGGGATTCCGGAAGGCGACACGGGCGATGCCGGCGACATGCCGAACGGCGACGTGACTCCCAGTCCGGAACGACTGCTGCCCAAGACCTGCGCCGCTGCACTTCCAACCAAAGCTAGCTGCAGAACGACAATCGTCACCCGTAACATGCGATAATCCTCTTGCGGCAAGCAATGATGCCCGCCTGACCAAACCGGCTTTTGACGCGTGCTGCGGGTTTGCACTTATTTTGTGCATCCGCCTTTGTCGCGGAGCCCGCCTTGGCCTCAACCCAAAGGTGGATTTTTGGTTCCGAAGGACTTGCCACACGGCAGAGGCGAGCCCGCGCCCCGCACCGCGCGCGACGGCCGAACCGCTGTGCCGTGGCCGACCGTCAACACCAAATTGGCGAACGAAATCCGCTGCCCGCGACGCCCGCGCGGTGCGGTGCATCTACAGATCGCCGGAGCAATCGATTGCAAGCGCTTATCTCAGCAGGAAGTATGCGGTAATAGGTGGAAAGATCTGAGACGGTGCTGGGGGAACCGAAATAGCGGAGCGGCGTTGGAAACCCTGGGTTCGTTCATTTACCGGATCGAGAGCACGACTATGAGCAAAGCCGTAAAAGTGGGGTTGGCCAACCTGGTTGGGTGTTGTGTAGCCGCCAGCGTCGGCGGTTTGGCGGTTCTTCAGTCTTCCACAAGCGCCCCCGCTGCCGATGAAGCCATGGTGAAACGTGGCGAGTATTTGGCACGGGCCGGAGATTGTTTCTCCTGTCATACGGAACCCGGCGGCAAACCATTCGCCGGCGGGGCATATTTGCAAACTCCGGTTGGCGCCATTGCGCCACCAAACATCACGCCGGATAAGGAAACCGGGATCGGAAACTGGACCGATGACGAATTTTATCGCGCCTTGCATGAGGGTATCAGTCGCAGCAATGAATATCTTTATCCCGCTTTTCCGTTTCCGTGGTTCACTAAAATAACGCGGGACGACGCGCTGGCCATCAAGGCATATCTATTTTCGCTTCCCGCCGAACATGCGCCGCCGAAGCCGCTGAAGATGGCCTTTCCGTTCAACAATCGCCTAACCCTGCTGGCCTGGCGCACCGCCTTTTTCAAACCCGGCACGTTCGTGCCGGATCCGCAGCGCAACAAGGAAGTCAATCGCGGCGCGTACTTGGTCGAGGGGCTCGGTCACTGCGGGGCATGCCACAACCGCAATAACGTGTATGGCGCGTCCGATTGGAGCGGCCGTCTCCAAGGCGGGCAGGTAGAAGGTTGGTATGCTCCGGACATCACCTCCGATGGGCACGAAGGCATCGGAAGCTGGAGCGAGGATCAACTTGCCGCATTTTTCAAGAGCGGCGCGGCACCCGGCAAAGGCTTGGCGCTAGGCCCTATGCGCGAGGTTATCGACGACAGTTTACGCCATCTGTCCGACGAGGATTTGCACGCAATGGCGGCGTACCTTAAATCTACCACGCCTGCGCCCAGTTACCGGCCGGCGACGGAAGCGGCGGCTCAATCCGGAGCGCCCCGCAGTGCGCAGCTTTACCTCAGCTTCTGCGCGTATTGCCATCTGCCTGACGGGCGTGGGCTTCCGGGGGCGGTTGCGGCGCTCGCCGGCAATGGCATTGTTCGCGCGCAGGGCCCGGAGGACGTCATTCGGGTCGTGCTCGGCGGCATCCAAGCAACGCACGGCTTTGCCCCCATGCCGGCGGTTGGTGCGGCCATGTCGGATAGCGATGTTGCCGCCGTCGTCAATTATGTGCGTACCGCATGGGGCAACGGGGCTCCGGCAAATGCCCATGCCGGCTTGGTGGCAGAACTCCGGGGCCAGACCCATACCGTGCTGGCCGGAAATCCGGTTGGCGGGTGCCCGTCCATCGCAAACCCGCAGCTTGCCCAGGTCATCGAGCGATCCGAAGTCGGCAAGCAATTGAAGGATACCCCGGTTTCCGAGGTCCTTGGCCACATCGACGCAATCCTCGCGCCCTTGAAGGCGAGCGGGGCAAACAGTGACGAGATCGTCAATGCGCTGACGGCAGCCTATTGCCGCGTGGTGCTCGCCGATGCGTCGCTTTCGCCAACCGAGCGCACCAGCCTGCTCGGCAGCTTCAGCGGACTGGCCTACGGCGAGATCAAACGGGATACCAAGCCTAATTGAGCGGAAGCACAGGCTTTCGAGAAAGCACTTCGATGAGCGACCAAGCCGCCGGCCCCGACTCGCCCCATCTCGACGCCAGACAGCAGAGCCAAGCCGCCGAGCATGCCGCGCCTCCTGCGTTGGTCATCCACGAAGTCGTGCGTGAGGAAGGCGAAGTCGAATTGATCCGCCGCAGTTCGGCGCTGCTATGGTCCGGTCTGACGGCTGGCCTCTCGATGGGTTTTTCGATGCTCTCGCTCGCCCTGATGCGTTCCGGCCTGCCGGACGAGCCTTGGCGGCGGTTGCTCGAAAGTCCGGGCTATTGCGTCGGTTTCGTGATCGCGATCCTGGGCCGGCAGCAGCTATTCACCGAAAGCACGCTAACCGCCGTACTGCCATTGATGGTCAGGCTAGATTTCGCAACCTTTTCCACGGTACTGCGGCTATGGGCGATCGTGCTGGCGGCGAATCTCATCGGAACAATTGCGTTTGCGGGTCTGATTTCACCCGAGCACATTTTTCCCGACCCGGTCCGGCAATCGCTGGTGGAAATCGGTCGAGAGTGTTCTGGCCGGCCCGCTCGGAGCAAAAATCCTGAAAGCGGTGTTCGCCGGATGGTTGATAGCGCTGATGGTCTGGCTGTTGCCCAGTGCACGGTCGGCGCAACTCTTTGTCATCATTCTGTTGACCTACGTGGTCGCGATCGGCGGTTTCCCGCACGTCATCGCAGGTTCCACCGAAGCCGCCTTTGCGGTGTTTTCCGGGCATGCCAGCGTCGCCGATTATGTGCTGCGGTTCCTGCTTCCCACCTTGGCTGGGAATACGATTGGCGGAGTTGCGCTCGTGGCCTTCCTCAACCACGCTCCGCTCGCGCCGGAACTTCAGGAGAGCGCGTCGTGATCGAGCGGCGAAAGGCGATAGCTGCGGCGTCCTACAGCCGGTCGCATGATGCTTCTACGAGCTTCGTCGCCGGCGCATCGCACTCAAGCCTCCTTCTTGGCAGGGCATCGAAGCTGCGCCCAGGGTCATCCCAAGGGTTCAGTCGGGACATCATTTCGGCGAACAATCCAGCCGCCGCTTGAATGAGGGCCACGTTGTGCTGACAGGCGAGCGTATCGGACCGTATGACTGAGCGGCTGAAGAGATCGATTTTTTCCGCCGGGCGTCAGGAGGGGCTTAAACCACAGCCCAAAGCAGGCGATTTGTGTTTTTTCCCTGCGGGACGAATGGCGCCGAGCAATGCAATGATTCCGTCCTTGCTGAGTGGTGCCCCAGTTCGCGATATACAAATGCGAGTCAGTGACTCCCTGGACCAACCCTTGGGATAGCGGCTGATATGATCGGAATCAGGGAATTCGGTCGTCGGCCATCGTCCTTGAAGTTCCAAATCATATGGTTCGTCTATTCCGGGACTCGGGCTGCAAGCCGGGAACGCGGAACCCATAACCCCGGCCGGTGGTCATGGTTTGCGGGCTCACCACTTTGTGGCGCCCCGGAATGACAGCTGATAGGTCGCTCGCCGCTGCCGCGCTGAACTGATGACTTTCAACAAATCGACGCACTAATCGTGCCTGACCAACCGGCGCTTTTGCGGCGACAAGTACAAGATGCCAGCAGAGCGCGTTCCAGCGGCGGTGCCCCTATGATCGGCATGCGACAACGGCTGTGGAAAGCCATCGGCGAGGCACTCTTCGGCGACCCCGACCAGGCTGCTGCGCGCGAAGAGGAGGCTCGCATCGGCGCGCAAGCGGTGGCGCCGGTGGTGTGGCTGCTCGGGAAGACGGGAGCGGGCAAGACAGCGATCGTCGCCGCCCTTACGGGCGATCCGCGCGCCGAAGTCGCCGCCGGGTTCGCGCCCTGTACGCGCACCGCAACGTTCTACGATCTGCCGCCGGAGGCGCCGCTGCTGCGCTTTCTCGATACTCGCGGCCTCGGCGAGGCCGGCTACGACCCGGCCCAAGATATCGCGTGGTGCGAGGGCCGCGCGCATCTTCTGCTGGTCGTCATGCAGGTCGACGACCCGGTTCAGGAAGCGGTTTTGAGCGTGGCCCGCGCGGCGCGCCGCCGCCATAGCGAATGGCCGCTCGTCGTCGCCCAGACGGGCCTGCACCGGCTTTACCCCGCCGGAACAGGGCATCCCGAACCCTATCCTTATACTGGCAGTGAAGGAGATGTGTCCGATCCTAAAATACCGCATGGGCTGCGGCAAGCGCTCGCCAATCAGCGCAAGCTGTTCGCCGGCTTTCCCGGACCGCCGCCGCGTTTTGTACCCGTCGACTTGACGACACCTGAAGACCTTTTGCCGCCGCAAGATTTTGGACTCGCGGCGCTATGGCAGGCCATCGAACGGGCGGCCCCGCTGTCATTCGACATCTTGCAGATCACGCACATCGATGCCGGCAGCGATCGGATCCGAACCCAAGCCCGTCCGCTGATTTACAGCTATGGCGCGGCGGCGGGCGGCGCCGGCGCAATACCCGTGCCGGTCGTCGGGCTCGGGGGGCTTGCGAGTGCCCTCGCTCTCATGCTGCGGGCGCTGGCGCGACGTTACGGCGTCCGATGGACGCCGGCCGCTTTCGGCAGGTTTACCAGCGCTATCGGCAGCGGGACGCTGCTCTGGTGGGGCTTTAGCTATGGGATTCGCGAAGCCTTGAAGCTTGTGCCGGTCATCGGTTCCGCGGCGGGGGGAGCATTGAATGCGGCCGCCGCCTTCGCCGTGACGGTGGGCATAGGGGAAGCGGCCTGCGTGTGGCTCGGCTACGAGCGCAGGAGCCAAACGCCTCCCGGCGACGCCGTCCGCCGCGCCTTTGCCGAGGGCGTGGCGAGCGGACTTCGACGCGCGAAGCAACCGCCCGCATCAGCGCCGGGGGGCGGCGCATGAGCGTAATTCGCCGCAATTGGCCGGAATTTGGGCTGGCGATCGTGCTCGCTTTGCCATGGCTGTCTCTTGTGGCACTTGGACTGGTTTGGATTTGGCAGGGCGGTCACGCGCTGGCGTGGGCGCTGGCGGCGGCTGTGCTCGGGCTGATCGCGTGGCCGCTGCGGCGCGTCGTTAAAGGGCGGGCCGATGCTGCGGCCCGCGACGCTCTCGGTGATCAGGCGTTGCCCTCGGCAGGTTGGAACGCGGTCGAGCGCGAGGCTTGGTCCGTCGTTCTCCAACTCGCTGATTCGACCGCAGCGCTGTCGTTCACCGACACGGCACCCATTGTCGCCCTGCTCCGGAGCACGGTCGAGGCGGTGGCACGCCAAGTTCATCCAAAAGCCGGCGATCCGTGGGCGCAGTTCAGCCTGCCGGACGGTTTGCTGCTCGCCGAGCGGCTGTGCCGGGACATCCGCCGGGAGTTGCTAAGCCATGTCCCGGGCGTGCGCGCAATGCGTCTCAGCCACCTGCTATGGGTTCAGCGCCAGAGCGGCCGCTACGGTGCGTTGGCGCGCATCGGGTGGCGGATCGGCTACGGCTTGTGGCGACTGACCCGGACGGCGCTGCATCCGCTCCAGGGGGTCGTCCAAGAGGTGAAGGATATGGTCGTGCAGCACACCGAAGGGGTGCTTACCCAACGGCTGCGCAGCTACGCGACCCGCCTCCTGATCATCGAGACCGGCCGAGCCGCGATCGACCTCTATTCCGGCCGTCTGGCCCTCTCCGAGGAAGAGGTGCGGCTCGCCAGCGCCAGCGACATGGCCGCGTTCAAGACCAGCGAGCCGGGACCGGTGCGGATTTTGTTGGCCGGCCAAGTGAACGCCGGCAAGTCGAGCCTCCTCAACGCGATGGCCCAACAGCCGCGCGTCGCCATCGGACCATTGCCGACGACGGCGGCCGCCGAAGACCATGCCATCGCGGTGGAGGGCCATCCGGCGGTGGTGATCGTCGATACGCCCGGCCTCGGGGACGATAAAAAGAGCATCGCGGCACTCACCCGATATGCAGCACGTTGTGATCTTGTCGTCTGGGTCGCTTCCGCCACCCAGCCGGCCCGTGGCCCGGACCGGGAAGGCCTCGACACACTGCGGTCATGGGCCAAGGATCGGCTCGAACTGCGGCCGGCTCCCATTCTGCTGGCGCTCACCCACGTGGACCAGTTGCGTCCCGCGACACACTGGAATCCGCCTTATGATATCACGACCCCAGCCGGTCCCAAGGCCAGTTCGATCCGCGCCGCGATGGACGCCGTCGCATCCGCCCTCGATCTCTCGGCTGACGCGGTGGTCCCGATCGCGATGCCCCCCGGAGGAGAGCCCTACAACATCGATGCGCTGTGGGGGCGGATCGCACTTGAGATGGAGGAAGCAAAGCTGGTGCAACTCGACCGCATCCGCGTCGGCCATCGCGGGCTTCATATGCGGGAGCTGACCGGCCAGATCGTGAATGCGGGGCGCATGCTCGCCAAGGGGATCTTCAAGGTGTCACCATCGGCGCGGTGAGGAGGGCTGTCATGTCTCGCGAAAAGCGGGGATCCGGTCTGAGCAACCACATGCAGGTTGGTACGTTGACCGACCGGTAGCGCTCGGCAATCATGAACCGAGGCTGGCCGTTTCCACACCATCACGCCGTTGGAGGAACGATGAAAAAGCTCGCATTGGGTTCCACATCTTCACTTGTGGCAGTTCTCGCCACATCGGCGCTCGCCGCGGCTCAGGACGTTCGCACAGGCAAGGCAGCTTATGGCGATTGGCAAACCGACGCGCCGGGCGTCATGCGCAAGATTACCGTGAACGACCTCAGCGCCCCGCTTGCGACCCCGCCGGGGCGGAATTTCTCGAAAGTCATCCCCAAGCCCGCGGGTGCTGCGCTCAAGACCATGCCGGGCTTTTCCGTTGCGCCTTTTGTCACCGAAATGCGCGGCGCGCGGGTCATTCGCGTCGCGCCGAACGGCGACATCTTCCTGTCGCGCAGCCGGCCGGACGGCGTCGTGATGGCAATCCGTGCCAAGCCCGGCGCCGACAAGCCGGACATTGTCGAGACCTTCGTGTCGGGACTGCGAGACCCCTACGGTATCGCGTTCTATCCGCCTGGTCCCAATCCGCAATGGATCTACATCGCGGGCACGAAGGATATCGTGCGCTATCCATACCACGCCGGCGATTTGAAGGCCTCCGGGGCGCCTGAGACGGTGGTTTCCGATCTCGCCGTGGGCGGCGGTCACTGGACGCGCGATATCGCGTTCTCGCCGGATGGCAAGACCATGTACGTATCCGTCGGCTCTTCCGGCAATGTCGCCGAGGATATGGGCGCAAAACCGGAGCTCGCTTCCTACCAGGCAAGCCATGCGCTCGGCGCGGCTTGGGATAAGGAAGAGTGGCGGGCGGATGTCCTCGCCTATGATCCCGACGGCAAAAACAAACGGATTTACGCGACCGGGATCCGCAACTGCTCGGGCCTTGCGGTGCAGCCGGGAACCGGCACGGTCTATTGTGCGACCAACGAACGCGATCTGCTCGGCGATAATCTGCCGCCCGACTACGTGACGTCGGTCAAGCCCGGCGGCTTCTACGGATGGCCGTGGTACTATATCGGCGACCACGAAGACCGCCGTCCGGGCGGCGGCCCCCGTCCGGACCTCAAGAATAGCGTCACGGTGCCGGACGTGCTGCTGCAGCCGCATTCGGCGCCCCTCGGCCTCGCCTTCAACGAAGGCAACCAGTTCCCTGCAGAGTGGAAAGGCGACGCCTTTGTGGCCCTGCACGGTTCTTGGAATCGCGCGTTGCGTACCGGCTACAAGATCGTCCGCCTCCCCTTCAAGGACGGCAAGCCGACCGGTGCGTACCAGGATTTTGTCGTCGGCTTCACCTCCGGACAGGAAAACGTCTGGGGCCGGCCTGTTGACGTTGCTTTTGCACAGGATGGTTCGCTGCTCTTCAGCGAGGATGGCAACGGCGTTATCTACCGCGTGACCTACAAGAAGCTAGGCTTAGGCCTCGACACGGCGCTGGCTGAGCCACTCCGTCGATGCGGTGACGCGCGCCATATCCGAGGGGCTCGCCTTCCAGGCCTTCAGCGCCGGGTGGAGGGCGAGGCCGCCGAACGGAGAACCGCGAGCATCGCGCGGCGGATCAGACAAGCTCACCCGCATCGAGGTCCGCTACGCCGCGTGGAATCTCGGCCTCGTCCACCCCGTCGACCAGCGGACCGGCCACTTGGTCCCGCTGCTCGCCTATCGGCGCGAGCCCCAGCACCGCCACGGCGCTGCCGTGCTGGTTGTCCATCATGCCAGGAAAGCCGCCGGCAACGCCCGCGCCCGACAGGCGTTGCGTGGGTCGTCCGACCGGTCTAATTAAAACAATCGCATATCCATCACAAAGGGCTCGGCCCCGGCGATCGTGATCTGCGCCACGGCGGGATGCCGGTGATTGATCAGCACATTCATGTCGGGCGAGCCCTCCAGCGGGACGACCGCCGAGGGTACGCGCAGCAAGGGCGCGCCCAGCGCGGCGTGCCACCGATCGCCGCGGTGCTGGGTCCAAATGTCCTGACGGCGCCACGACTCCGGCAACTCGGCGATGGAGATCGTTTCCACGCCGAGGCCATCCGGAACTTGGTAGCGCACCATGATGAGTGCGGGCATGAGCTCCGGATCCTCAATGTGCACGAGTTTTTCGAGCACGCAGAGCGACGGCGATGTGGCGCAATAGGTCACGGCCCTTCCGGCGGTGTTCCATCGCCCCTCGTAGAGGAGGCCGTAGCCGCCGTCGAAGGCCCGAGCATGCCGCTCGCCGGACAACCGCCAAAGGACCATCAGGCGGCGGCACCCCAGGCGATCTTCGCCAGAATAGTCTCGATGACGCGGGCGCCGGCTTCGGTTTGGGCAATGTCGAGCGGGTTCGCGCCGTGCAGTTCGGCAAGGGGACGCCGCAGCCAGACGCCGGCCTTGTCCTTACTCCCGAACGTGTCTTCGGCGAGGGTCTGAACGCGCAATAGCCGGACGGCGCGGTCGGATTCCTCGACCGTCAGCGGCTGGTTCTTGCCGGCGCGATGCCGGCGCGTTCGTTGCGGAATGACGAAGCGCTCGATCTCCTGCTCGGTCAATCCGGCCTGCGCCAAGCCTCTGAGCGCCATCAACGGAAGACCCTCCCGCACGGCAAGGGCAAGATCGCCTTGCGAGCCCACGCTCCGGCCGAGCACGGACAGGCCGCCCAGCTTGCGGGCCACTTCTTCGACCACAGTTGGCAAAGTTGGTCCTCCTTGGCAATCTGCCGTATACATTAGCGGCGTTTTGCCGAAACGCAAGGCGACGGTGGGGAGGCCGGGGGAAGGCCAATATGGCGTGGCGCCACGGGCGTCGGCGTTTCCCAGTACGAAGATTTCGGTTGCGGTCTCAGAACTATCGGAGCCCTGTGCCGAACTCGAATGCGAGCATCGGAACGAACCCGGCATGCGGGGGCAACATTGCAGCTTTACCGATCGTCAACCCATTGAGATTCAGCGCCGGCCGCAAAACGCGGTCAAAAGCTGCTCGAAAGTCTCCGCAGTCGCGGCGACTTCAAAATGACCGCTGACGACGTCGGCGCGCTCATGCGCGCACTCCCCGGCAGATCAAGGCTGGGCGGCTCCGGACCAGCGTCAGGAACCGCCACGCGGGGGTTCATCCGCCGCCCGGCCGCCGGGTAAGGAAATCGCAGTCCTGAGTGCGGCCGCGATGTGCTGCTCGGTGTACGGTTTCTGAAGCATCACCGCTCCTTGCAGGCCATCTCGCCGCGCCGTGCTCGGCAGCGACGCGTATCCGGTCGCAAAGATGACGCGCAATCCGGGCTGCTGCTTCACGGCGCGCACGGCAACCTCTTCTCCCGACATGTCAGGCAGCGCGAGGTCCGTCATGATCACATCGAAGAGCCCCTTATCGAGCAGATCGAGAGCCGTTCTGCCGTTCGCTGCTTCCACCACGGAATGTCCGAGAGAGGCCAGCATGTCGGCGGCGGATAGCCGGATCAAAGCATCGTCCTCGACCAGCAGAACGCGGAGCGCACGGGTCGGAACGCTTGCGCCGTCGCCAGTCACCCGCCGCTGAGAGAGGGCCGACGATGCTGACCGGGCGAGATTGCGCTGCTGCCGGTTTTGCAGGACATGCCGGATTTTTCGCGCCATCGCTTCGCGGGTATAAGGCTTGCTGAGCAGTTCGATGCCGTCATCCAAGCGGCCGTCATGCACGATCGCGTTTTCCGTATATCCAGAGGTGAACAGCACGGCGATGCCGGGCAGCCGCTCCTGGGCTTTTCGGGCGAGCTCGGGGCTGCGAAGGGCGCCCGGCATGACGACATCCGTGAACAGCAGATCGATGGGGACGCCGCTCTCGATGATGGCCAATGCGCTTTGGGCATCCTTTGCCTTCAATACCCGATAGCCGAGATCGGACAGCATATCGACCACCGTTCCACGAACCTCCTCGTCGTCTTCGGCGACCAGAACCGTTTCCGTGCCGCCTGCGGCAGGTCCCGTCTCTATAGCCGTCTCGACGTCTTCCAGCTGCCGCGCGCGCGGCAAGTAGATGCGAATCGTCGTGCCCTGGCCCGGCTCGCTGTAGATTTTGATATGGCCGCCGGACTGCTTCACGAAGCCATAGACCATGCTGAGTCCGAGCCCGGTGCCGTGGCCCTCCGGTTTCGTCGTGAAAAACGGCTCAAAGACCTGGTCGATAATGTCGGGGGGAATTCCGCAACCGGTGTCGCTCACCGCGATCATGACGTACTGGCCTGCGGCCACCTCGGCGTGGCGTTCGGCGTAGTCATCGTCGAGGAATGCATTTCCCGCCTCGATGGTGAGCTTGCCCTGACCATTCATCGCATCGCGTGCGTTGATCGCCAAGTTCAGCAGCGCATTCTCGACCTGCACCGTGTCGACAAACGTGTTCCAAAGTCCGCCGGCGATCATCGTCTCGATTTCGATGCCCTCGCCAAGCGCTCGCCGCAGCATGTCATCGATACTGCGGATCAGGCGGCCAAGATTGATCACTTTTGGTGTGAGCGGCTGACGCCGGCCGAACGCCAGAAGTTGCGACGCCAGTTTTGATCCGCGCGAGATCGCTGCGATTGCGTTTTGCAGCCGCTGTTCGGCGCGAAGGTTGCCGGTGACGTCGCGGATCAACAGCTGGAGGTTCCCGCCGATGACCTGCAGCACGTTATTGAAGTCGTGCGCAACGCCGCCGGTGAGCTTCCCGACCGCTTCCATCTTCTGCGCCTGGCGCAGTTGCGCTTCCGCCGCCGTCCGTTCGGCGATGACGGCCGCAACGCGCTGTTCCAGCATCTCGTTGGCTTGGCGCAGAATGCGTTCGGCTTCCTTGCGGTCCTCGATGTCGATGACCGAGCCGATATAGCCGCGAAATTCCCCATCATCCGCAAAACGCGGCCCGGCCGCACTCAGAGCCCAGCGATAGCTTCCGTCCTTGCGCCGCAGACGATACTCGATCCGAAACGGCGCGCGCGCCGCATTGGCATCGATGAAGATGCGCTGCGATTGCTCGCGATCGTCGGGATGCACGGCGTTCCATGCACCGGAATCCAGCGCCTCTTCCTGCGGCTGCCCCGTGAACTCGGACCAGAGAGGGTTCAGGTAGGTGAGCGACCCGCTCGGATCGGTCATCCACATCATCACCGGGGCATGCTCGGCCATGTTGCGGAAGCGCGCCTCGCTTTCGCGCAAATCGCGCGTCGCTTCGCGCCGCAGACGCGCCATTTCGAGGTTCACGTTCACGCGGGCGATCAGTTCGCGTGCGGAGAATGGTTTGGTCAGGTAATCATCCGCTCCCGCATCCAAGCCTTCCACCCGGGCGTCTTCGCCGGCGCGTGCGGACAGCATGATCACCGGAAGATCCCGCAAGCCGCGATCGTTGCGAACTTCGCGCACAAGGCCAAATCCGTCGAGGCGGGGCATCATGACATCGGTCAGGAGCAAATCGGGCTTGCTCGCCCGCATGGCTGCCAGCGCATCATGGCCGTCCGCAACCGTCTCCACGCTCCATCGCGATCCGAGCAGCCGGCGGACATAATTGCGCATGTCGGCATTGTCGTCGGCCACCAGAATGCGTGCCCCGTCGGCTCGGCCTTGCGCCAGCCATTCGGGAGCATCGTCGGTGCGGTCGTCCGGTGCACCGCTTGCGGCCTCGGGGAGCCAGCGCAGGGCCTCCTCCACGAACGCCTCGGCATGGAGCGACGTCGAGACGCGGGAGCGTTGTTTACCGAGTTGATCCGCAGCGAGATGACCGGCACCAAACGGAATGGAAATGGTGAACGCCGTGCCCTTGCCCAGTTCGCTTTCGGCGCGAATGGTCCCGCCATGCAGCTTCACAAGCTCCTGCACCAGAGCCAACCCTATGCCGGAGCCTTCGAACGAGCGGCTCCTCTGGCCCTCAATCCGGTGGAAACGTTCGAACAGCCGCGGCAGCTCGGATGCAGGCACGCCGACGCCGGTATCGCGTATCGTCAGTTCTGCGCAGCGCTGATCCGCGGAGGTGCGAAGCTCGACGGCGATCTGACCTTCGAAGGTGAATTTGAATGCATTCGAGAGAAGATTGAGGACGATCTTTTCCCACATGTCGCGATCGACATAGACAGGCTGGGAGAGATCCGGGCAATCGATGCGTAGCGCGAGCCCGGACTTCTCGATCGCCAATTCGAAGTTGGAAGCCAGTTCTCGGGTCAACTTCGCCAGATCGATCGGTTCAAAGCTCGCATCCGCGCGCCCTGCCTCGATGCGCGAAAAATCAAGCAGTGAATTCACCAGTTTGAGAAGGCGCAAGCTGTTGCGATGCGCCGTTTGAAGCCGGCTGCGGTGGATCGGCGCCAAGGCCGTCGAGGACTGGTCATTCAAGACGTCCTCAATGGGTCCCAACATCAGGGTCAGAGGTGTACGGAACTCATGGCTGACATTGGAGAAGAACGTCGTCTTGGCACGATCGAGCTCAGCCAGTGCCTCGGCGCGGCGGCGCTCCTCCTCATACGCCTGCGCGTTGGCGATGGCGGCTGCGATCTGTCCCGCAACGAGGCTCAGGAAGCCCCGGTAGTTGTCGTCGAACAGGCGAAAGCGGTTGAGGCCAACGATGAGAACGCCCGCCCGTCCGGTTTCACCGGCTGGCAGAATGGGAACCAATGCCGCTTGCTTCGGAGGTTGCGGCCAGGGTCCCGCCGGGATGTCCGGCCCGAAGACAGCCGGGAGGTCCGTGACCACCTGCAGGTTTTGGGAGCGCAGGAACGCACCCACCGGCCAAAGCGACGGACGATCAAACGCAATGGTCTGCGGCGCCGCCTGATGACCGCGCTCGATACCGGACATCCCCACGAGCTTTGCCGCTGAACTGTCAGGATCGGCGATATAGATCAAAGCAAACGGGAGATCGTGCGGGCTTTTTTCAAGAGCAATCGCGCTGCTCTCGCATGCTTCCTGCCAGTTGCGTGCGTGGCCCGCCTCCGCCGCCAGATCTCTCAGCAGCGCGAGCTGCCGTTCCCCGATCACCCGTTGTGTATCGTCGCTGTTGGCGCAAATGATACCGCCCACGGTTCCGTCGTCGTTCGGAATTGGGCTATACGAGAAGGTGTAATAGGTTTCTTCCGGATAGCCATGACGCTCCATGATCAAGAGCTGAGACTCGACGAAGGTGCCTTGATCGCCGCCCAGGGCCGTGTCCAGCATGGGCCCGATGTCATCCCAAATCTCGTGCCATACCTCCCGGGTGGGCCGGCCTAAGGCCCAGGGGTGTTTGCCGCCGATGATCGACTTGTAAGGGTCGTTATAGAAGTACGTGAGCTCCTTTCCCCAACCGATCCAGATCGGCTGACGCGAAGTCAGCATGATGCGGATGGCCATCTTCAAGCTTTGAGGCCAGGACGCCGGAGGCCCTAAGGGGGACGCGTCCCACGGATGGGCGCGCATGAGCGCCCCGAGCTCTCCGCCTCCCGACAGGAAATCGGGGATCGATTGCTGCCCTGTCGTACCTTCGGTTCTCGCAAACTCGCTCACTGACCCCCTCCGACGGGGACGCCAAAAGCGGACATCACCGCCGTCCGCAGCGCCTTAGCTTAGACCGGATTTCGATCAGGTCGAATCCCACTCTCGGCGTCATGTCCGCGCTTGCGCGGCCATGACTCCAGGTGTTCCGAGCCAGGTGTTCCGATCTGACCGGAATCCGGTCCAGCCTACACGACACACCCCGGCGGGGTATAACCTATTTCAATCAGGCCGCCATTGATCTTGGCGGCACCATCCCGTGATTGTGAGCGATCGCTGGTGCGTCGTGTGCAAGCTTTATCGACCGATGGCACGTCCTCCCGAACGATCAATGTCCAGTGGCGCTTGCTCGCCGGGAGAAGGTGGCGGAAGCGAGATCGCGTTGACCACGGCCGCGTGGATTTACACTTACCCGATATCCGGATACGGCGGGGGCGAGCCCTGAAGATGTGGCGAGAAAAACCAATGCATCGCGCCGCGGCCGTCGGCGTCACACAGCACGGTAACGCGGCGGTGCTGGTGACCGTCGCGCCCGACGGCGAACTCCTCGATCGCCGGCGCATCGCGCTCACGCGTGATCTGCCGACGCACCCGTATCACCACGAAGGGTCCTGGGCCGTGGGTCGGTATCTCAACAGCCCGTGGGCGCGGGCGATTTCGCTCGCCGACGCCGTAGCGCTGGTCGAACAGGTGCACGCGGCGGCCGCGCGTGGCGCACGTGAGAGCCTCGACGCGCTGGCTGCCACGGTCCCGGTGCCGATCGCGCACATCGCCATCCGGGTTTGCCAGAAGCTTCCGCCGACGATCGAAAAGCGGATCACCGACACGCGCGCGGCGAATGTCGCCGACGCCGTCATGTATCGTCAGGCGCTCGCGAGCGCAGCCGAGGCACGCGGCTGGATGCTGCATTGGTACAACCGCGAGCACGTGTTGCGCGACGCCGCAGCGGTGGTCGGCCGCGAGGACATTCATGCTTTCCTGTCCGCGATGGGTCGAGCGGTCGGGCCGCCGTGGCAGGCCGATCACAAGCTGGCGGCAGCCGCAGCGATCGCAGCGATGGCGTGACAAGGAGTTGTCCTGGGCCGTGGGTGGGGCGTGGCGGCACGCCGGAAGAGACCGTCGCGGAAGTCCCGGATTGCCATGGAAGCGCGGGCTGGCAGCCGGGCTTGAAGCTCATCGAAGCGGCCGAGTAGAACGACGGCCGAGCGCGATGCGCGGCTTCCGGATGCCGATCGCCCCTTGCACGCCGCGTCTCGCCCTCGACGGCGACACCCTGCCAGCGAAGAAAATCCGGAAACCGTCAAAAACTTGACACCGACATCGCCGCGTGACTGCATGACTTTCAGCGCATCAAATGCGGCCAGGCTCTGGGGCTCCGAGATGTTCGAATGCGATAGCCGGTTGCGGGGAGAGGACCGCGGAGAGGGGCAGCCCGAAGCGCGAAGTGGAGGGCTTACGCCGCAGCCAAGAGCGCACCCCGGCCCCTCATCCGGCGCGGTAACGCGCGGCCTCTCCCCGGGCAGAGGCGAAGCCGCCCAGAGGGCGCGATGACGACGACGCTGAAACTCGGTGTGATCGGCATCGGGGCGTTCGGCTCGCGCGTCGCACTGCGCTTGTTGTGGTCGGGCTATCACACGCTTGCCATTTACGATGTGGCCGACGTGGCGACGCGCCTGTTCACCAACGACTATGGCGGCATGGCGCTGGGGTCGCCGAAGATGATGGCGCAGACCTGCGATGCCGTCATCACGGCGCTGCCGTCGGCGGCGGAACTGCGCGAAATCTGTTTTGGCTGGGAAGGCCTTTCGCAGGGCTTCGCGCAAGGCGGCATCGTGCTTGATCTGGGTGTCACCGATCCGGTGGCGACCGCGGAACTCGCCGCCGAACTGGCGCAGCACGGCATCGATCTGATCGCCGCACCGGCTTTCGGCACCCCGGCCCAGGCCAAGGAAGGCAAGCTCACGCTGGTCGCCGGCGGGCCGGAAGCCGCGATCGCGCGCTGCCGGCCGGTGTTGGACTTGCTCGCCACCCGCGTGCTGACGGCAGAAACCGCCGCGGCCGCCCAGGCGGCGAGTACGATTGCGGATTACCTTCGCGCCGTGAAGCTGCTTGCCGCCAGCGAAGCGATAAGGCTCGGCGAACAATTCGGCTTCGCGCCCGCGACCGTCCTCGAACTCGGCGATCAGCTTGGCGGCGATCCGGCCGAGACGTTGCGGCGCGAGGTGGTGACGCGGCAGTTTGACACCGGCATGCAGCTCGGCCTGGTGCGGCGCAATCTCGACCTCGCATCACGGCTGGCTGCCGCCCGCGATCTCCCCGCCCCCTTGCTCGAGGCGACGCTCGCGGCCTGGACGGCGGCGGAAAAGAAGCTCGGTTACGGGGCCGACCACAGCGCCATCATCCGCTGGCTGGAGACGCTGCCGGGGCCGCAGGCGCAGGCGGCATCGCCTCCCGAACAGGAGCCGGAACCTTTGGAGGGCGCTACGCCCGCCGGTTAGGCAAGCCTGATCGTTTTGGACCAAAGAAGCTTGCGTTGGTCTTGGCCGGCCGGTATCAAGAGCCTCGCCATCCGGCTTCGGCGCTTTGATCCGACAACCCGCGTGCGTTCCCATGGAGAAGGCTATGCTGATTATTCGTTCTGCGGTTTTCGCACTCATGCTCGCGGCCTTCGCCATCAAGCCGGCGGCGGCGCAGGTTACCGTCGATGTCGCGAAAATAACCTGCGAGCAATATGTGCTTTATAAAATTGCCGACCCCCGCGAAATCGCCATGTGGCTGAGCGGCTTCTACAACGGCAAACGGAACAATACCGTCCTCGATCCGACAAAGCTCAACGAGCAGGCCGAAAAGCTGAAGAACTTTTGCATCATTAACGGAAAAATGACCGTCATGGACGCCGTTGAAAAGGTAATACTGAGCGCTAAATAATCCAGCACTTTGCCGGATTTCGAGGAGGTCAAGGTCCCGTGGGGTGGCCACGGTGGATCAAAGTGAATCTCACGATGGATTCAGGTACACCCATTCGAGTCGATTATCTGGGGCCGGCTGGCGGCTCGCTCACAACCGGTGGCAATGCGCTTTCGCTCTCCAAAGTCGCGTCCAAGATCAGTGATTATTGGACGCGACTTCATGGCTAACAGGTTTATTTTTGCAGACAAAGCAGGATGCTTCACGTTCAAAGCGCATAAAGGTGCAAGTAAATACTTCCTACTCTGCACCTTAACCACTGACGACTGCTCACTCTCGAATGATCTTCTCGACTTTCGTCGCGAATTGGCATTAAGCAACGAGGCGGACAGAGACAAGCTGCATGCGAGCGAAGATCGACAGCACGTCAGGGACCGTGTATTTGAGATTCTTTCTAAGCATACCTTCAGAATTGATGCGACAATTTTTGAAAAAGCGAAAGCTCAACCTCAAATCTGTATTTCAGCACCAATATTCTACCAATATGCCTGGTTTTACCATATGAAGTACCTCGCGCCGACGCTAATTGACGGGGCAGACAAAATTTTAATCACCGCAGCAGCGCTGGGCACAAATAAAACAAAAGCAGCATTCAAACTGAGCGTAAATAATACTGTTCAGCAAATAATACCTCGCGCCAAATGGGAAGTAAGTTTCTTGGACTCAGCCAACGATCCGCTATTGTGGGCTGTAGACTACTGTGCATGGGCAATTTAGCGAAAATGGGAAATGGGGGACGATAGATCACATAAATTAATAATGGGGAAGATTAAAACGGAATTCGACATCTGGGCTAATGGCACCAAGCGATACTACTAAAAAAGTGTGACCCGCTAGCCACAGCTGATCCCGTCTGAGGGGAGGGTGCCCAGGGGCACTTTCGCTGGGTAAGGGTCACAATTCTTAGTGTAGTACATTTTGACAGAAAAGGAAGCCTCACCATCGGCTTTATTTGTTCTCTCGTGCTGTCAATGACTTAGCGTGATCGCATATCGTGCGATGAGAGTAATGACGCCATTTCTCACCTTATACGAGAAAATTTCAACCGGCGTCGCAGCAAGCGTGCGAACGTGCCGAATTCGCCGATACCGAACCATCGCGCCAGCGCCAGGTAGGTGCCGATACCGACCGTGCACAGCACTGTGGCGCGGATCATGACCGCCGCCAACTGTGCTCCCGGCAGCACGCCGAGCAATTGGGCGCGCACCATGAGCCCGATCCCGATGGCGGCGCCGGTGGCGATCGCAAGCCGCAACGCCGCCGACAGCATGCCGGGTACGCCCGCAAGCGTCGTGCCCCGCGCGACGGCTTCTCGTTCGAACCGCCGACGCTGCAGCCAGCCGAGCACGAACACATACACCAGGATGGCGGCGGAACTCGCCAGCGCCAGTCCGATCGCGCCGAATTGCCGGCGCATCGCGACATAGATGGGCACCATCGCAAAGGCAACCACCGTCCCGACGATGGTCGGCAGCCAGGTGCTGCCGAGGGCATAGAAGCCGCGGCTGATCACGGTTTGCGCCGCCCAGCCGCCGAGGCCGAGGCAGAGATAGGCCAGAATCGTCCCGGTTGCCTGCGCATCGGCGACGCTGAACCGGCTGGAGAACAGGCCCCAGATCAGATAGGCGGCCTCGAACCCGGCCAGCGTCAGGCAGACCTGCGCCGCGCATGTCAAGAACAGCATCAGCCGCACGGCGCGGCTGAGCACCCCGTAAGCTTCGACCACGCCCCCCGCCGCCACCATGCGGCTGATGGTCGGATAGGCGGCAACGCCGGCCGCCATGCCGAACACCCCGATCGGCACCTTCATCAGCGTCCGTCCGTATTGCAGATACGACAGGGCACCTGCGCCCAGATAGGAGGCCTGATTCTTGACGATCCACTCGTCCACCACCACGATCGAAAATCCCACCATGATGGGAGCGGATAGCCAGAGATAGCGCCGCAGATCGGCATTGCGGAACGATAGAATCGGATACCAGCGCATGCGGATTTTGAGGCAGCCATAGAGCGGCAGCGCGAATGGCCCGAGTACCGAACCGGCCAGCACGCCCCAGGCAAAGCCATCCGCCCCGATGCCGAGATCGGCCCCGATCAGGCCGCCCGCGATGATGCCGGCCGAATAGACCAGCGGCGCCATGGCGGGAAGCAGGTGCAGATCGCGCGCCTGCAGCGCCGCCGACATGAGGCCGCCGATCACGTGAAAGAACTGGGCCGGCAGGATAATGCGGATCAGGCGCACCAGCGCATCCACGTCGTGCGGATCCGAAAAGCCGGGTGCGACCACGGCCGTCAGCGGCCGGGCGAACACCATCAGCAGGACGATGCCGGCGGTGCCGGCGAAAACGACGAAATTCGCTATGGCGCTGAAGGCTTTCCACCCCGCCTCCTGGTCGCCGCGGCCGAGATATTTAAGGAAGATCGGAATGAACACGATCGACAGTGCACCGGCCGCGAGCAGATAGTTCAGAAAGTCCGGCAGCGTGAAGCTGGCGAAATAGATATCCGCCTCGCGGCTCGCCCCCAGCGTCCGGCCGATGATCTGCTCCCGCAGCAGACCCATGATGCGGCTAAGGAAAATCGAGCCGCCCCAGATCGCCGACGCGGTGCCGATGGTGGCGGCGCGCAGCAATGCCGGCCGCGGCGAGACCGGCGGAGCCGATGCAAGGGTGGGCCGCGATTCCTTCGTCGAGGGCCGGATGCGCAGCGGACTGCTCCTGAGATTTGAGACGGCAACGGCCGGACGGCCGGACATCGCGGGCTTTCGCCATGCAGCACGATTGTCTAAAGATGCCGTGCGGCGGCTGACAGGAGATAAATCAATGCGGTCGATCGGGAAGCCGTAGTCCGGTCATGCTGGCGATTGGCATGGGCTTGGCATACCGGCCGGCTGCGCTCGGGAATGAAAACCAGTGAATCCATCGATTCGTTCGATTTTGCATCCGACCGACTTCTCCGATCTTAGCGGGGCGGCCTTTGCGCACGCGCTGCGGATGGCGGTGGCGGCCAAGTGTAAACTGTATCTATTGCATGTGGTGCAGGGCGATGCCGACCGCTCGTCGGGGTTTCCCAATGTGCAGCGTCTGCTGGCCCAATGGGGGCTGTGCGAACCGCATGATACCCCCTCGGAGATCCTGAAAAACCTCGGGCTCGCGGTCGAAAATATCAGTCTCGTCAGCCTCAAGCAGCAAAATCCGGCGCTCGGCATCGTCGGCTTTCTCGATCAGCATCCCTGCGATCTCGTTGTTGCCGCGACCCGCGGCCGCGATGGGCTCGATCATTGGTTGAAGGGATCGGTGTCGGAATCGGTTTTCCGCCGTGCCGCGATCCCGACCTTGTTCGTCACCCACGGCGCCCGCAGTTTCGTCAGCCAGGTCAGCGGCGATGTCCGGCTGCGGCGCGTCCTGGTGCCGGTCGATTTTTCGCCGCCGCCGGGTCCCGCAATCGAGGCCATCCAGAGGTTCGGCAGACTGATGGCCGGGGCCGACGTGACGGTGCACCTCGTGCATGTCGGCAGCGCGGCCCCGCCCATGGAGGGCGCATTGCCGCGCGCCTCGGTATTGCCGCCCGTGATGCTGCGGACCGGCGATGTCGTCAAATCGGTCATCGACGCCGCGGTAGAATATGACGTGGATTTCATCGGCATGCCGACCGCGGGCCATCATGGCGTCCTGGATGCTTTGCGCGGCGGCAGCACGACCGAACGTTTGATTCGCCACGCCCCGTGTCCGGTTCTCGCCATGCCGGTCGGTGGGATGGTTGCTGGGCCGCGCCAGGGAAGGGAAAACCCGTGACGTGAGCTTTCGGTCGGCAGGCCGGCATTGCCAGGATCGAGGAGTTTTACCTGCCGGTCTGCCGGACCGGCCGATATGTTTCCGGCTCGCGATGCCGAGATCGCTGCGCGCCCCCTGGATGGGCCGAACCACGGCCGTGCCGAGCGCGACCTCACGCCGAGCGTCCATAGCTGGCAGCTGCGGATCGACGGCAAGAATAGTTTGATCGATTGCTGTCGCGCCAATCACCAACGCGCCCGGTGTGGCCATGCTGGAATATGCGCGATACGCCCTACTGGTTTTCGCTTAATTAGCCCACCTTTCCCAACCGGGATAGAAAAGTGAACCTGGCGAGGACGACGCGTGGGGTGAGGCCGGGTGCGAGCGGGTTGAGCCGTGCCTTCTGGCCGAGTTCTGAACGCGGCACTCTATCATCGCAGTGTCTTGATCGCCGTATTCCCGATAAATTCCCGGCGGTCCGCGGCGCAATTTTACTCCGGCGTTGACCGCATTCAGCTCGCCAGCAATTCGCTAACGGCGCGACGGGCTTGGTCGATGGCGGAGTCGGTATAGGCGGCGCCACCCGAATCGGAGTTGGCAATGGTGATTTGCCCAAACCGGGCGCGGCCGATCACGTTCGGCTGGCTCGCGGGTGGCAGATCGCCATCGAACAGCGGATTGTATTCACGCGCATAGCCGTGGGGCCAGCGGTTGACGGTGATGGCGGTGATATCGCGCGCCGGATCAAAACCGCCGCCAGCCAGCATGCGGGCCAGTTGGTCGCGGGTGTTGCGCTCGAAAGTTTCAAACGACGTCGCTAGGAGTTCGGCGCTACCGGCGCGGTTCTGTTCTACCTCCGGCAGGCCCGGCTGACAGGGTGTGCGCGTTAAGTGGATCAGGGTCGGTCGCTTGGGCGAACGCTCGGCCGCATAGTCGCCGATGTTGACCGTCGGATTGAGCATGAGAGAAAAATAATAACTGCCCGGCGCCTGGATGTCACTGATTCCGAGTTTTTGGAATGCTGTCCAATCACGCAGGGCGACGCTCGTGTAGGCCAGCGGCCTCTTGACCAACGCGTGGAGCGCTTCCTTTTGCGTCTTGGGCAGGTCGGGGCACAGGTAGGGGATTATCATGTTCCAGCAGGCGAGGACGCACGCATCGCCACGCACGCTCAAAAGCCGTTCACCACGCGCATAGACGACTTCGACCCCCTTGGCCGAGACAGGATCGCCGAGATTGCGCGCCCGCACGGCTAGACTGGAAAGCCGGATTCGCACCGCGTTATCCGCCCGGTCAAGCTGGCTATAGTTGACCTGGGCGGTAACCACATCGCGCGCGTTCCGGCCAGGCACCGCCGCGGGAACCAGATCCCGGACCAGAAGGCGGGCGATCGATGCGTTTCCATCCGGGAAATGGAACGCATAGGAGCCGCCGTTGATGTAGCCGCCGCTATCGGCGTAGCCGGCCGGCGCATATCCCATCCGCCGGGTGGAGCCCGGCTTAAGCTTCATCCCCTGAAAGCCCGGCAGGTCGAGCGCCCAGCAGTCCAAAGCCGACTGCGCGTCGATGCCCACCGCCTGCTCGTAATTGGTATGGGTCTGATAAAACGGGATGACGCTGGGGTCGGCCTTGACCAAGGTCAGCAGGAAGTCGCGATAGCTGATCCGCGACAGCCGGTCCTTTTTCTGATCCGAGGTCAGGCCGGGCAGATAGTCCACGCGGGCGGTCTCAATGCGCAGGATGTCGCGCCGGGCAGCTTCGGACAATGGCGTGCGGGCCAGAAAGGCACGCCACGCCGGTGCGTTGGCGGTTGACGGCACACCCGCCACCAGCCGGTCCTCGCCGAAGGTTTCTCGATCGAAGAAGAAGCTTGCGCCGCGGCCTTGAACGACGCCTCCCTTGAGGCCGAGGGAGGCGTACACGTCCGGTTGATCGGAGGCCTTGGCCAAGGCCTCGGGATCAATGCCGAGAGTCCGGAGCAGGCCCTCGGCGACGGCGCTGTAGCTGCGGGGGCTGTCGATACCCTCCGTTCCGCCGTTCATCAAGTGCAGCCGGCCGCCCAGGTGGAATTCGTTGCGCTTGGCATGGCCGCCGAAATCGTCATGATTGTCTAGGATCAGGATCCGCGCCTCAGGGCGCGCGGCGCGATAGAAATGGGCCGCTGCCAACCCGCTGATGCCGCCGCCGACGATGATCAGGTCATAATGCGCCCCGCTGTCCTCGGGCGCCCTCTGAGTATTACCGTCGCGCAGGGCGTGGGCGGCTTCGAAACTTCCCGGATGGCTACCGCGCAACCCGGTCATGATGGACGGGTTGTATCCTGCCCGATCCTGCGGCCAAGCCAACCTTGCCTGGGCCGCTGCCTCTCTGATGCCAAGGCCGCTTCCACCGATAGCGCCAATCGCGATCGCCACGCCATTGAGGAAGTCCCGCCGGGCAATCGGACGGCCCAAGCCTAGGGCCTTATCGTTAGCCGAAAAATTCATTGGCTCAGGCTCCGCTACTGGATTCTTGCCTCCTTTCACCGCCGGCGTGGAGACCCATCAGGCTCTCGATCGCGTCGTCGCCGCGGCAAGCCGCGATGGGATTTGCATTCCAGCGGCGGCGTCGCAATCGGAGTATTACTGACGGATAAGTGGCCAGAAGAGAGTAGTACTGGGCGTACTTACCAAGGTTTGGTTCGCCGCAGCCGGAGGGCGTGGTTGTGGTCGAGCGACGATACGACGAGGCGGAGCGGTCGCGGCGTCGTTCTCCACAGTGGGGCGACGGCGCGGCATCGGCGTTGGCCCGCGCCAGATGTTAGATGACGGCTGGCTGGAGGCCTCGTCCGGAACCTCAATCGCCGCAGCCTCGCGTTTTCCGTCTTCTGCAGCCGGCGGCACTGGGCCACCGAGGTCGGTGATTGGCACCTGCGCGCTCTTCGCCCCGACCGCCTCGCGTTTTCCCTCTTCCGCAGCCGGCGGCACTGGGCCACCGAGGTCGGTGATTGGCATCTGCGCGCTCTCCGCGCCGACCGCCTCGCGTTTTCCGTCTTCTGCAGCCGGCGGCATTGAACCACCGAGATCGGCGGCTGGCGTCTGCGCCCCCTCGGGGCGGGGAGACACCGCTACACGGTTCTGCTCGTTTGGAAGCACTAAAGTACCTATCGTTGTGTTTGGCGTCCGGTCCTCCAGGGCATCTGTCTTCCGGGTGGATGCATAATTGAGAAGCGATATGATCAATTCCCCTAAGAGCAGTAAAACGATCAGCACTGTGAGGATCATTTCCGTGCGTACAGCCTTCGCCTCGATGAGACGGGAATTGGCCAACTCGTAATGATCCATCGCCGCCTCGTTCTGTTCCTCAAACAGCTCAAGCCGGTCATCGAGCTTCGCCTGGTGAGCGAGTTCCGCATACAGCCGCTTCGACACATTATCCAGCGACGGGTCCAATTGCTCGACCGTTCTGATCAAGCGCAAGTAGACGTTTCGCATCACCGCCGCTCGCTCGCTCATAGCGCTCACGGCCGCTTGAAATCTCTGATCCCGCGGTTTCACGGCGTGAATGAGCGACTTGTGGGCGTCGATATGCACCCAAAGATCGGCCATTTGCTCTTCAAGCGAGAATGTCTGCCGCGCGGCGACCGTAAACCGGATGACCGCATCGATCGCGTCCCTTGATTGCCCGGTGGGGGCAAATATGATGGCGCAGTCGTCGGACCAGAAAACTCTGCTCGTGGAAATCCCGGCACGAATGCATGGCCTTTTCGAACTCCGGCCCTCGACCTCCCACTTCGAATTCACCGATGCCTCGATGTTCTTCGAATTCGACGGCGTCGGAAGGCACCCAGACGAGAACAAGGGACTTTTCCTCCCGATCTTGCGGAGACCCAATATACTTGCCGAAGTGTCGCTTTAAGACGCCACTGTCCCCGGACGGCGCTGCATCCTTCGATGCAACTGAGCCCGCTATTGCCGAACTCGCCAGGGCGTCGGTCACGTCAATCGATTGTGCCGTCGCAATCAGAGTTTCCGGCTCCGTTACGGTCACGAAGGCTGTTTCATTTTCGAGCAGAGTTTTTCTGAACGAAATGCGCCACGCTTGCGCCTGTGTGTCAAGCCTATCCGAAACCGAGATGACCATGCCCATGACAACCCTCCAGTAGAGCAAGCTCCGACCAATCGATGCATTGCGGTTGCCGCCGCGACGCTTCGTTACTTTTCCGCATTTCAACCGACTTTGATTCGAACCGAATTAGCCGGTGTTGACCGCTGAGCTCGTTTCGGGACCACGGATGGCGTCCGCCGCAGGACGGACACCAATGCCCATGTCGTTTTCAGCGGTAGCGATCTCGAGTTCATAGAAGCAGAAGAGCACACTTTCAGCGTCTTCGTACCAATGTCCCGGTCCACCACCGATGGCCTTCACCCGGTTCCAAGCATCTATTAGGCGCGGGGTATCTATTAAAACATGATCGAAACCCACCGCGAATAGCTGCTCCGACCAATCCCAGCGCGATCGAAGCGTGCTTATATCGACCAGCAAATCATACCGCTCGATGAGATCGATCGGCAAATCGGTGGTGATCGACCCAAGCACAAGGCCTTTCTGCGTCACCCGGCGGAGTTCCGCAATTGCACCCGGAACGGTCTCTTCGGGCAATCGGCATAAGCCGGTCTCGATCACGACATCAAAGTAACCGTCCGGAAACGGCAACTTGTCGAGATACCCAAACATATTATACTTCTGCAACTCGTCCGGCGTGTTTCTGTGAGCCAGCCTGTCGCTCTCGATTCCCCAAGCATCGAACCAAGCCTCGCGTAGCGCACCAACCAATTTTCCCGACCGGGATCCTGCGATCAGTATCCTTGCGCCCGCCTTCAATCCCCACACGATACCAAGGATATCGACAAGGAAATCCGTCTCGAAGAACAATCCGCGAACGATATCGGCGGATTGACCCGAGGACACCACATTGATCCGGCTCGCGTTCTCCGGGTTGAGGAGCAGATTCCGCCGCCGGTGGAGAATCTGGGACAGGATGAAGTCGGTCGCGGCTTCTGCGGAATCCAACACCCCGTTCAGCGTTGCATCGAACATGTAATCGCCGACTACGAAGACCTCTGGGAAGCTCTTCGGATCCGGGCGATGATTGGTGGCGCGGGTTCGGGTCGGAAGCCCCCCTGGGATCGCGTTGACCGATGCCATCCAGCGATGCACGCGAACGTCGACGAAAAGATCTTGGGCCTCTGCCATCGCCGGCGGCAGCGCATTAAGGCAACGCTGCGTGATATCGTCGTCCGACACGTTGGCAAGCGCCAGGGCGGCGTTGCCGGCGATCAAAAAGCCCAAAGCACCCCAGCTGCCAAGGTTGTGACGCGCGCCCTCGTCATACACGCAGCATCCATCGAAGGAATCGAGCATCCACCAGGCGCCATCCAAGTGTTCCCGCCAAAATGGCCGCTTGAACAGGAGGGTCGCCCGAAGATAGTGGGCGGGTCGGTCAAAATAACTGATGTGCTTGCTTATTGCCCGCTCCAGCGGGGCGGACTGAAACTGGACGGTCGAAAATGCGGTCAGCGGCAAGGCAAAGATGACGAAGTCTGCCTCGATCGTTTTCGTTGCTCCGTTATGGCCATATGTCAGCTGATACGTGCCGTTCGGGAGCGGCTTTATCGCGCGCGCGGGTGCATTGAGTTTAACGTCTGCGTCGAGTTCTTCGATCAGGCCCTTGACGATTTGTTCGTTGCCGCCGACGACCGAATATACATCAAGATAGCCATCAACGTCCATCAATACGTTCTTAAGGAAATTGAGACCGTTGGTGAGGTGCGGCGGGGCCGCGACGTCGCTATGGCTCATGACGGTGATATAGCGGCGCGCAACATCGTCATCGATTTCCGTGGCGAGAATATCTGCCGCGCTGATATTCACCCACGGATGTGCATTGTCGGCTTCACGGACCGACTTATAAAACTCCTTCGGCGACAGCAAGCTCGCACATCGGGCGCGGAACGCGCTCGCGGCGTCCCGGGGACCGATGCCATAATGCTGCTCCAGCATATCGACGCTTTGCAGCAAATGTCCCTCAAGGACGCAGCCACCGCCCCGAATATGTTGGATCTCGAGATTGAGTTCCTGCTGGATCAACTCCCGAAGCGGATCCGGACCGAGTGGAGAATAATCGTAGATCTCGGCAACGCCGGCTTCGTAGAGGCCCGCTCCGGCAAATTCGCGGGTTATGATCTTGCCGCCGAGTCGATGGCTCGCCTCCAGAATTGTGATTTTGCAATCGGCTCCGGCCTTATTGGCAAGGCTCCAGGCTGAGAAAAGCCCTCCCGGCCCGCCGCCGACGATAACGACCCGGCTGTGCGGTTTCGGCTCGCCGTTGACCGCTGTTTGGTACATAACTTAACTCCTAGTAGCGAATTGCGAGCTCGCCCTCGGGCGGCAGGATGGTCTGACTTTCATCACCGCTAGACCTGACGGCGGCTCAAAATTTCATGTTAAATTCGACCATTCCGTAAGCACCGGACCCGAGATCGCTGTCGCGCAGATAGCCGCCCGAAAGCTCGACGTCGAGCTTGCCGAAATGCACCGCAGTAACGTGGGCACCTACGCGCCACTGGTTATAGCGGGCATCACCGAGAAACACCGCCTCGGGCCCGACGAAAACCTGTTTGCCATTGGTTACATCATATCCGTATTGCGTCTTCACCCAATAAGTGTTAAACGCAGTAGAATACTCTGCTTCTCCGGAATACAGGATTTTGGGGACTGGATTAATCCACCAGTCTGCTCGCCCCATCGCACCCAGCTGCGCTCCCTGCACGGGGTTGTTAGGGTCGAACGTGGATAGTTTATCAATTTGCACGTTCGGGCCAACCAGTAGGTTAATCGAAGATGTTTCGGTTTCAAAACCGTAACCGAAAAGCAGTTCAACGGACGTTTTTGTACCGCGGATATTCTGACCCTCGTCCGAATTGTAATTATACACGCCGCTGCCGGCCGAAAAATAGGCGCGGAAGCCGGAATCATCCAAAGTTTTGTAAGGTGCGAACATGGCTCCGGCATAACCATATGCCCAGCCTTGAGAAGTAAAGTCGCCCCCGGTGAAGCCGAGTATGTGAGTCGGCGGTTCGTCTGCGTCGTCCTTGGAGGACAGAGCAGGCGCCTTGACAGGCATAAGACCATCCGCCGACGCGATCGTTACGCCAACTGCGAACGAACCAATTACGATCGATGTTACATACAGCTTTTTCATGACGCCACTCCCTCTTCTGTTTAATGTGTACATCAAAAGCTCGCATTTTGCTGTAGCAGTTTTGCATCACTGAATATCAATCTTACGTTGCGTCCACTTTGAGCATGGCGAAGATCACAGACGTTCGATTGCGGATGTGGCGGGAGAACGATCTGGGATTGCGGGCTTCCGCCTGTCGGATGGCTGGTCTAGACCGCGTGTCGAAGTGATCGAATGGCTTCGCGTTCGGTGGTGGACGGAATGATTTTGGTAGTGCCGATGGCGGAGAGATCAACATGGTATCTCCTGGTGCTGGCAGGTTGCTTCCACGCCACCTGGGCTTGATCGAGCGTTGCCGTTCGCACTTTCCAATGCGGTTCACTGGGTGTGTAGTTCGGTACGGTCTTTGCCAAGTCTGGTGATGCTCACGCTCTCATCCGCCGAATGGCGATCTTTGTTCTACGGGCTACTCTGGTGCCTCCCGCCGCTCTCCACCCCGCCTCACGGTGACGTTGTTACCGTCTGGTTCTTGCCGTATGTGTGTATATATTGTGTCCGCACATCGCGCGGAGGTTCACGATTCCGACGAATTTCTGACACGCGGGCGCTTTATGGTAAATCGTTTGTCTTCTGTGCGGCAGTCCTGCCAATCGGGGACTGCCGGGACAGACCGGGGCACAATGTGATTAGAATGAGTTTAATGAGGTGATCTGGCGGTAATATGCAATAGATCCCGGCGCCGGCTTTCTCAACAGGGTCGCAGCGGTCTCGTCTTCTTTGCGGCCGGGATGGGTTCGATCATTGGCCGGACGGGGTCGGTGTCTGAATTTTGGCCGCCTTGCGCGGCAGCGGCGCGATCGAATGTTGATCGCCGGGCGCGATGCCCGGTTCTCGCCATGTCGATCGGATAATGCTTCCTTAAGGCGCGCAACGAAGGGGGAAATTTTTGACGCAATTTTCGGTCGGCAAGGCCCGCATCGCCCGCATCGAGGAGACTTACCTAGCGGTCTACCGGCCCGCCGATATCTTCCCGGCTTACGACGCCGAGATCGCGGCGCGGCATGCCCATTGGATGGCGCCAAATCACTACGACGCCGAGCGCGACCTCATCAAGCTCAGCGTCCATAGCTGGCTGCTGCGGATCGACGGCAAGACCATTTTGATCGATTGCTGCTGCGGCAACCACAAGCGGCGCCCGACACGGCCGTTTTGGAACATGCTAAACACGCCCTATCTGGATCGTCTCGCCGCCGCGGGGGCACGGCCGCAGGACATCGACTATGTGATGTGCACGCATCTGCATCACGATCACGTCGGCTGGAATACGCAGTTGCGCGACGGCACTTGGGTGCCCACGTTCCCAAATGCCCGCTACGTGATTTCGCAACCGGATTTCGAGTATTATCAAGCGCTCGACGCCGATCCGGATAAATCCGAACCGGTGGAGTTCGGCACCTTCCGGGAATGCGTGCTGCCCATCGTCGAGGGCGGCCGCGCCGATCTCGTGACCGGACCGCACCGGCTCAATGAATATCTCGATATCATTCCCGCGCCCGGCCACTCCGCCGGCCATGTGGTGTTCCGCCTCGAAACCGCCGGCCAGCACGCCATCTTCATCGGCAACGTCTTTCATCACTTGCTTCAGGTGTACTATCCGGACTGGAATTTTCCCAAAAATTCCGACGCCGAGCAGGCGCGCACGAGCCGGCGCATGGTACTTGATCTCGCCGCGTCAACCGGTGCGCTCGTGCTTCCAGGCCATGTCGGTGCGCCATTTGCAGGCTATGTCGCCGCAGCAGCCGATGGGTTCAGGCCGCGATTTGCATAGGTGCGGCCGATGCCCCGCAACGGCGCGGGACCGCTTGCTGCGGGCCGCGCGCGGGTGTCCACGCGACGCCCTGGACTTGGCGCATCAAAGCAACGGGTACGCGGCACGCCGCGTCTGGTTGACAGCTTACAGCAGCGAAGTAGTCGTGTAGAAGTCATCGCAGGCACGCATATCGCGAGGTCCAGCCATCGTGAACTCCGCCGGCCCGCCGCGCCCCCGGGGTATCGCTGCCGCGATCGGCTTGGCAATCGGCGGAGGCTGGGGTCTTGCCGGCACGCTGGTCAGCAGTTGCGAAGCATTGCCCCATGGTCCGCTGCCGTCGTAATGATACGCGTCCCGTTGTCTTGTGGGCGCGCTTGACGGGAGCTATGGGAACCGCGCTATTCGCAATCTCGGCGGGCCTCACCGTGTGAAGCGTCCCGTTGCGCCTACCTCAGCGCCGCTGCGCGCTCTCGGATAGCCGTTCCTCGTGCTCACCTTCGTCGGGTGGATTTGGACACTTTTCCGCTCGGCACTCAACTCTGACTTGGGAGACACCATTGAAGGCATCTTCGCTGAGTTTTCAAGTTGCTGTGGTCTTTGTCGTCGCCGGCATGATCTGGGGCATTATCATGGCGATCTCGGACGATCATTCCGCCATGCCGGCTCATGCCCATCTGAATGTGTTGGGCTGGGTGTCACTCTTCCTGTTCGGCGTTTACTACCGCCTCCATCCGTCGCTCGAACGAGCCAAGAGCGCAATCGCGCAGGTCTGGGTGTGGATCTTCGGCACCATCATCCTCACGATCGGAGTCGGCCTCGTGCACACCGGACACTCCATTGGCGATCCGATTGCGGCGGTCGGATCCATCATCGTCCTTCTGGACATGCTGCTGTTCGGCTGGCTGGTACTTCAGGGCGAACGTGCCGCGGCGAGCGTTCGTCCCTAGCCGGCACCCCATCCCGGCGCCCGGTCACCTGGAATTTTCGGAAAAATTCCGATGCTGAGCAGGCGCGTAGCAAGCCGGCGGTGCTGGGCCTTGCCGCGACAATCGCGGCGCTCGTCTCCCAGGTCATGTCGGTGCGCCATTGCTGACCATATCGACGCCGCCACCGGGTTCACCCCGGTTCGGGTAGGTGAGGTCGCGTCCGATCAGTGAGCCCAGCGCTGCGCAGCGCAATATCTGTAGGTCGCAATCGCGATTGCGCCGCTGCAACAGTCCTGCCGGACAGCGAATGCGGCTCGGCAGGAACGGCGCAATCAAGCGATTGCGGCGGGCTGGCTCCGCACAGGCGTTCCCGTGTCGCTATGCCCGCACCGCGAGCCGGCTCAGTAACGCAGGCCAATCGTCCGTTCGGTCGAGCGCCCACAGGGCCTGCAAAAGCGCATCCGTGCGCGCCGGCGGCCACTGCTTAGCGACATTGCGGCGGAATTTTTGTTCGACATCGGACCGGGTCATCGGTTGGCCCGGGAAACCCGGCATGCGGTTGACCAGGCGGGTTATGCGCTGTCCGTCGTGGAGGGTCGCGGTGAGGCGCGTCGGAGGCACGGCGATGGTGAGCATGGCGAAGGCGGGATCTTCCTTCACGGTAATCTTGCCCATGAAGGCGAGGATGCGCGGATCGTGGAGCTTTTCCGGCGCGTAGCTGTCGTTGTCGAGGCCGCCGTCGACCATGGCCCGCGCCACGATGTAGGGCAGGCTGTGGTCCGCCGTCTCCTTCGTGTCCGGCGCCCATTTCTCCGGATCGCTGCCGGCAATCTGGTACCCCCGGCGGGTGGTGCCGATCTCGATCGCGGCAACCCGATCGAGATCGCCGATCGCCTTGGCCAGCGCAGCGCCGGCCACCACCGCGGTCTGGGCCGTGATATGGGCCGGGTAAGTCTTCAGGCCGCATTGGGTGATGGCAAACGGGATACCGCGCCGGCCGAAACCGCCGACATCCACCTCGGACGGCCCGCCGACCAGCTGAAAGAAGCCGTAGCGTCCTTCAAAGATCGGCGCCGGACCGGTGAGCCCGGCACGGGCCAGCATGGCGGCAAACACCGCGTTGCGTCCCGCCTCGGCATCGGCAATCCCCTTCCAGTCGGACACCGCCTGCACGCGCGATTGCCCCAAGGCGATATGGTCGCTGAGCGCGATGCCGACGGCCTGTGCCAGGGCATCGGAGGGGAGCTTCATCAGCTTGCCGGCGGCCAGCGCGACGGCGGGCAGGCTCAACACCGGAACGTCCCAGCCGCGGGCGCTGAAGCTCTGCTCGAAAGCGTCGATCAGCCGGCAGTTGATCTCGTAGGCGAGGGCGATCGCGGTGATTAGTTCCGCGGCGCTCGCGCGCTCGGCCTCCGCGACCGCGAGACAGGCGGCGATATTATCGCTCGGATGCCCGGTAATGCGCCCGACATAGGCGTCATTGAGGTCGAGATAGCGGAAGGCGGCGCCATTGGCGAAGGTCGCGAGATCGGGTGCGCGCACGCCGTGTGGTGCCGATGACGGTCGCGCCGCGCGCCGCTGCTCGCCAGTGCCACGTCGCGGCAAATGCGCACCGGCTTTTCGTCGAAGGCGGCGAGACCGCAACCGAGCGTATCGATGAGATGCACTTTGACACCGCTCGACGGTTGCGTCATCGAGATCATCATAGCGCAGGTCGTACGCATAGGCGGCGAGCCGTTCCGCCAGCGGCGCATTACGCCGCTGCAGGGACGGTGCTGCCGGAGTATCGTCCGCCCTTACAACGCGTGATGCGAAAGGTGAGCGCACCCGCGCCGGCGGCGAGTTGCAAAAACCGTCTGCGCGCGAACGTCATGGTGATCTTCCGGGAAGGCCCTCGCAAGCAAGAGCCAGGTGTCCAACGTATCCGGGTCGATGCACTGCCCGGCGAAGGACCATAGCATAGCTTTGACCCAGCTTACCGAGGGTGCCGCGGACAGGAATGGTGATATGCTCGCGGGCATGAAGGATCAACGCTTCCTCACGGCGCAAATTAATGCCGACGGCGGACCAGGGGCGTGCGCCGATCAAACCCGCGTCCCGTGGTGGAGTTTCACCAAGACGGCATTGGCGGCGGTGGCCCTGCAACTCGTCGCTCGGGGTCGTTGCAGCCTTGACGACAGGATCGGCGGCCGTCCCTACACGCTACGTCAATTGCTGCAGCACCGTGCCGGGGTTGCGAACTATGGCAAGCTTGCGTCCTATCATGCGGCTGTCGAGCCTGGCGAGAAGCCGTGGGAGGTGGGGCAAATGCTCGCCCGCGTTGCGTCCGACCGCCTCGATTTCGAACCCGGGCATGGCTGGTGCTATTCGAACGTCGGCTACTTCTTTGTGCGTCAGACGATCGAGGAGGCGACCGGTCAGGACCTCGACAGTGCCTTGCGGCACCTGGTTTTCGATGCCCTTGGGCTCAACTCGGTCAGGCTGGTCACGACTGCCGCCGACCTCGCCGAGACGGCATGGGAAAACCGCAGCCAATATGATCCGGGATGGGTCTATCATGGTCTGCTGGCCGGCACCCCGGGTGATGCGGTACGTTTTCTGTACCACCTCATGTCGGGCGATGTGTTACCACCCCATCTGCTGACCGAAATGACGACGCGTCATCCGATCGGGGGACGTTTGCCCGGCCGTCCGTGGGAGTCAACAGGTTACGGGCTCGGTTTGATGATCGGCGAAATGATGTCTGCCGGAATTGCAATAGGTCATTCCGGCGCCGGCCCCGGTAGCGTCAGTGCTGTCTATCACTTTGGTGACCGAACGCCCCCGTGCACGATAGCCGCCTTTGCCCAGGATCACGATGAGGGTATCGCTGAAAGCGAAGTCGCGCGCCTCGCGCGCCTCGAATGACCGCAGTGGCCTATGGGCACGGTATCGATTCGGTGTCTTGAATCATGAACCCTTCGGGTTCATCATCGCGTCGGCCATTGGTGATCGCGCTCAAACCATCGGAACTCGTCAATGACGACCATCGTGCAATGCGGCGGTACGCTGGGCCCGCGTCGGCCGCGCATCAGCTTCGCGCTCGCTCCGGTGCAACACGCCGCAGGACCCGATCGATGAACAGAATAAATCCTGAGGTCGATTTTTATTTTGGAAAAGCCGGCAAGTGGCAGGGAGAGTTTGCTAAGTTGCGAATGATCGTCCTTGACTGTCCGCTGACGGAAGTATTGAAGTGGGGCTGCCCCTGTTACACATTTCAGAACAAAAACATTGTTTTAATCCATGGATTCAAAGAATATTGTGCGCTGCTGTTTTTCAAGGGGGCACTGCTGAATGATGCCAATGGCATTCTCGTTCGGCAAACGGAAAATGTGCAGGCGGGACGCCAGATTCGGTTCACCAATGTTGGGGAAATAGTGGAAATTGAAACCATCTTGAAAACCTATATCCATGAAGCCATCGAAGTGGAAAAAACCGGCCTGAAGGTGAACTTTAAAAAGAACACCGAAATCGCCCTTCCGGAAGAATTTCAAAATAAACTGGATGAAAACCCTGCCTTGAAGGCTGCCTTCACGGCATTGACGCCGGGACGGCAACGCGCATACGGCCTCTATTTTTCCGCACCCAAACAATCCAAAACACGGGCGTCAAGGGTCGACAAATGCATACAAAGAATTCTCAACGGAAAAGGATTGGATGATGCGTTGTAAGGGCGGCCGCGCTGAAAGCTTCGCGCTTTCGTTCATTGCGGACCTCGCATTAGCCGGGCCTCGCATCAGCGTCGTAGCGAACCCCTTCTTCCGGCGGTCGGCGGTGGCGCTATCCCACCGGGCGCCGCTGAGGTATCGTCGCGATTTCGTCGGTCCGCGGCTGAGAAGCTGCGCCGCCGCAACGATTCCATCTCCTCCATATACCGATCGTGCTGCGGCGGAACGCGCTGCAGGGCAAACTCTTCGCGTCCGCGGGAGATGACACCCGCAATCGCCTCCCGGCGAACGCGCAACCACGCTGCGGCGCCCGCAACGGCACGGCCGCCGCGGCCGCCGGCCCAGACCAGTTCAAAGGGCAGGAACTGCCGCCAGGTGCGATCGCCGTCCACGATGGCGCGGGCGATGAGTTCGCCGGCCATTGCGGTGGTATTAAGGCCCTGGCTGCCGAACGCGCTGGCAAGCCACACGCCCGGCTGCACCTGTCCGATCTGCGGCATCCGGTGGAGCGCAAAACCCATCGCGGCGGGCCAAATCCGCTCGAATTCGATTGCGCCGAGTTGCGGATAGATCGCGCTCACCTCGGCTTCAAGCCGGCGCTTTGCGGCCTTCATATTGCGTGCTCGGCCGAATGCACCGGTCCACAACAGCCGGTCGCCGTCGATAATCCGGTAGGCGTGATCGCCGTCGCGCCCATCGCTCACGGCGCCGGGAAACGTCATCGCATAGGCCAGCCGCCCGCCGAGCGGGGCGGTCACCCCCATATACGCCGTGACCGGAAGCAGGGTGTCGGCGAGCCGCGGGGCGAGCGCGCCGAGATAAATGTTGCCGGCGAGCACCACGTGCGCGGCGCGCACCCGGCCCTTCGGCGTGTCGATCCGCTTGCGCACCCCGGCCGGGTCCACCGTGATCGCCGCCGTATGTTCGAATAGTTTGGCGCCGGCTCGTTCGGCCGCGTCGGCCAGGCCCAGCGCATAGGCCAGCGGATTGACCGTGAAGACGCCGGGAAAATAAATGGCGTGGAAATAGTAGTTGGATTTGAGCACGTCGCGAACCCGCTCGATCGGCCAGCCTTCGACGTCGGCTCCGAATTCCTGGCCGATCAGCACCAGGCGGGCGAACATGGCCTCTACATCCTGGGTCTTGAAGACGTGAAGCCAGCCCTTGCCTTCGACGATGCCGGTGTCGCCGATCGCCACGATGGTGTCGCGCACCGCGCGCACGCCGGCCTCCGACAGCGCCCAAAGTTCCTTGGCGGCCGGCAGTCCGATCCGCTCGACCACCTTTTCGATTCCGGCCGAAAATCCCGGCCGGACCACGCCGGCATTGCGGCCGGACGCCATGCCGCCGACGCGGCCCGCCTCCAGCAGCGCCACAGACCAGCCGCGCCGCGCCACCGCGTGGGCGACCGTGAGGCCCGCAAGGCCGCCCCCGATCACGCACACATCGACATCATGGTCGTAGCTCAATGCCGGCCGCGGTGCCGGCAGCGGCGTCACGGCGGCGTACCAGGTCGCCCCATAAGCGGTTTGGTCGTCGGTGCCCACGTCGCTCACGGCCGTCATCGACACCATTGGCCCGCGCGGCTCTCGTCACCTCTCCCCGGTGGGGAGAGGTCGCCGTCGCGCGGAGCGAGACGGCGGGTGAGGGGGCACGGACGATTGGAAAATCTTCCTGGCATTTATCCGGACGCGTGTTTCACGGCCGCAGTTCCAAAGATATGGCGATATTACCCTCACCCGGCTCGCGCCCGTGGCGCGCGCCGACCTCTCCCCACCGGGGAGAGGTGAAGATGTGCGGCCCCGCAAACGATGTGCATGGACGCGCCGCTGGGAATAGGTAATCTTGGTCACAACCCGCCCAGATTGCGGAATTTCTGCAGCCGCTTGCCCTGCACCTCGGCGGTATAGACGTTGCCCTTGCTGTCGATGCCGATGAAATGCAGATTGTAGAACTCGCCGAGCTGATGACCGACGCGCCCGAACGACCCGACCAGGTTTCCGCTCGCCCGGTCGACCACGTGGAACTTGCCATTGGGGTCATCGACCACGAGCAGATAGCTCTGCGCCGCATCCGGCCATTTGACGATCGAGCCGATGGTGCCGGGGGCGCTTTCCTTCAGCACGGAAATCTCGCGCACGAACGTCCCGTCCTTGCGGAACATCTGCATCCGGTTGTGGCTGCGGTCGCACACCAGCACCAGGCCGTCATTGGTCATGGTGATGCAATGGACCGGATTGCCGAATTGCTGCGGGGCCGGCCCTTTCGGATCCCACACCACCGGCTCGTCGGTCGGCCGGTTGCCGTAAGCGCCCCAGTGGCGCCGATAGGCACCGGTGGCGGCATCGAACACGATCACTCGGTGATTGGCGTAACCGTCGGCGACGAAGATTTCGTTGGTTTGCGGATCGACCACCATGTCGGCGGGGCGGTTGAAATGCTCGATGTCGTTGGAGCCGCCCGGGGTGCCGGGCTTGCCCAGCCGCATCACGAACTTGCCGTCGCGGGTGAATTTGTAGATGTGGCCGCCGCCCTCGATATTGTCGCCGACCCAGACGAAATTATTGTGATCGACGAAGATGCCGTGGCCGTCGTTGCCCCATTTATAATCCGGCCCGTCGCCGCCCCAGCCCTGCACCACCTTGCCGGCTTGGTCGAACTCGATGACGGGCGGTGCCGGTACGCAGCACACCACATTGGTGGCGGTCGCGGCGCGCTTCTCGCGGGCATCGAGCGAACTCGGGCGCTGGTTGATCCAGATGTGGTCCTGCGCATCGACGAAAATGCCCCCGATGGTGCCGATGATCCAGTTGCCGGGCAGCGTCTGCGGCCAGGTCGGATCGACCGCAAACTTCGGCGGCTCTGCCGACGCCGGGCTAAGGCCCGCGCCCAGCAGCAGCGCGGCCGCAACCGCGCCGGTGAGTGCCATTCCGCAACCGCGTCCCCGCATCGTAGCCTCCATGTTCGCATCCGGTGAATTTTCGTTCGGTCATCGCCCGGCTTGTCCCGGCGATCTTGCTCGGCAGGGCACGGTTCGGCGATTTTCTGGATGGCCGGGACAAGCCGGCCATGACCCGTGGGATCGCCCACCCCACCTATTTCGTCGCGCCGCGCGACGCGTCCATGATCATCCGGGTCAGCAGATAGAGCCGCGGTTCGATCGAATCGAGGTCGACATATTCGGCATCGTTGGAGTGTGCGCCGAAGCCGCGCAGGCCAAAGCTTTCCAGCACGGTCGCCTTGGTCCGCAGGGCCGCGAAGGCCGCGTCGGTGCCGCCGCCTTCCGCCACACTGCGGATGGTGAGATTATTGCCGATCTCGGCATAAATGTCCTGGGCATGCTTGCCGAGCGCCAGCGACGCGGCGGTGGCTTCGAGTGGCGGCCGGCGGCGCTCGAACGTCATGTCCACGCTGGTTTCTTCGATCAACTGCGTCTTGATTCGCTCGCGCACTTTTTGCTCGATGCCGTCATAATCCGTGATGCGGAGCACGCGGACATCCGCCACGGCCTGGGCAATGGCCGGTATGACATTGCGGTTGGTGCCGGCGCTCGCGATGGTCCAGTTCATCTTCAGCCCGATCCTGGGGTCGGACAGGTCGCGGGTCTGCAGGATCTGGTGGGCGAGTTCATACAGCGCGTTGCGCCCGCGCTCCGGCGCCGAACCGGCATGCGAGGCGCGACCCTTGACGTTCAGGACGACCGCCGCAATGCCCGCCGTGGTCAGCGATAGAAAGTCGGCGTCGACCCGCGCGCCCTCGCAGGAGAACACGACATCATGGGCGGCGCCGAGCCGTATGAGCGTTGCGCGCGAGCCCGGCGAACTCACCTCCTCGTCGGCATTGATGAGCACGGTGAGGACGGCATAGTCGCGAAAATCCATCGCCTTGAGCATGGCGAGCGTGTGCAGGATCAGCGCCACACCGTGCTTGTCGTCGGCGATGCCGAGCCCGTAGGCGCGGTTGCCATCGATGCGGAACGGCTGCTGCGCCAGCATGCCGCGCAGGTAGACGGTGTCCATATGGGCGATCAGCATGATCTTGCGCGTGCCGGTGCCGGTGAAGGTCGCCTTTACCATCCGGCCGATCTGCTTGGGCGTATCGGCCATGCGATAGATATCGGCCGGATCCGGCTCGATCATCTCCACCGCGCCGCCGAGCCCCTTGAGCCGGCCGGCGATGACGTCGGCGATGCGGTCGAGCCCCTCGCGGTCGCCGCTGCCGGATTCGATCCCGACGAGGCCTTTCAGCGTCTCGATCAGCGGCGCCTTCTCGGCCGCAGCGAGCGAGCGCACCGGCTCGAGCGGGGCGGCGACCGCCGCCGTGGCGCCGAGCGCCATTGCAAACGCAAGGAGGTGGGACAACGGGATACAGAGCTTGGCGGCGGCCATCGCGGTCTCCATGGGGCTGACCGAGCAATTCTATACGGCCCGGCGCGCGGGGTCGCCAGAATTCGACAGGCTGCGGCAGGGCCCACCAGTCTGAGGTGCTTCAGGAACCCCGGATCCAACTTTGTTTCGGGCTCAACCGCAGCAACAAAAATTCCGATCTTGGTGCAGACGATGCGGTCGCAGAGTTCGGTTGAGCGCCGGTTTCGCCGTCCGTGCCTGATTTCGCAACGCCGCGGGCGGTGGCGGCTATCAAAAATGGCCGCAAGCGACCCTGTCAGCGGCGCAAAGCGTCCTTGATAGCCGTCGCCGCCTGCGTCACGGTGGGGTAGATCGCGGGGCCGGCAACCGCAGACGAGGCAATCTCCGCCATGAGCGCTACCCATGACCGACATCCCACACCGAATAGCCAATAGCCATTTTTGATCCATGGACCAGAATCTCGATCCGCAAGCCGTCACCCTGACCAAAACCCTGTGCCGGCATCTCGCGGGCGCGCGGTTTTCCGATCTCACGCCCGCGGCGCGGCACCAGGCCCGGCGCGGCGTGCTCGATTGGATCGGCTGTGCGCTGGCCGGCAGCCGGCACGGCACCATCGATACGCTTGTGGCCGTGCTGGAGGAGGCCGGGGGCCGGCCGCAGGCGACCGTGCTGGGCCGCGGCCTAAAACTCGGGCGGCTCGATGCGCCGCTTGCCAATGGCCAGATGGGGCATGTGCTCGATTTCGACGACACCCATATGGGCGGCGTGGTGCTGCATGCCAGTTCGCCGATCCTGCCGGCGCTGTTCGCGCTCGCCGAACGCACGCCGGTGACCGGCGCAGACCTGATGCTCGCCTATGCGGTCGGGTTCGAGGCCGGTATCCGGGTTGGCCTCACCGCGCCGGGACATCACAAGGGCGGCTGGCATCTCACCGGCACGCTCGGCACCATCGCGGCGGCCGCCGCTGCCGGCAAGCTGATCGGGCTCGATGCGCAAAAACTCACCTACGTGATGGGCATTGCGGCGACGCAGGCCGCCGGGATGCAGCAGAACCGCGGCACCATGTGCAAATCCTTTCATGCCGGCAAGGCGGCGCAGAACGGCGTGCTGGCGGCGCTGCTTGGCGGAAAAGGGCTTCGACAGCACCCAGGAAATCATCGAGGGGAAGCCGGGGCTTTTGCCGCATCTACAGCGACACCGCCGAGCCCGAGCGCCTGACCGCGGGTTTTGGCGAAAGCTGGCTGATCGAGACCAACGGCCACAAGCCCTATGCCTGCGGGGTGGTGCTCCACCCGCTGATCGATGCGGTGATCGCGCTGCGCAACCGCGCGCAAATCGACCCCGCCGCGGTGAGCGCGATCGAACTGCGGGTGCATCCATTGGTGCTCGCCATCACCAATGTGCTGGAGCCCGCCACCGGGCTGCAATCGAAATTCTCGCTCGTACACTCCGCCGCGGTGGCGCTGGTCGATGGTACGGCCGGCATCGCGCAATATTCCGATGCGAAAGCCGGCGATCCCGTGGTGGCGGCGCTGCGCCGCAAGACCACGGCGGTCGCGGACGCGGCGCTGCGCTCGGACGAAGCCCATGCGGCCATCACGGCGAGCGGCCAGCGCCACGAGGTGCACATCCCCCATGCCAGCGGCACCGCGGCCAACCCGATGAGCGATGCCGCGATCGAGGCGAAGTTTTTGGCCAATGCGGAGCCGGTGATCGGCTGCGAACGCGCCCGGCGTGTCGCCGCGCTGGCGTGGTCGCTGGAGACGTTGCCGGATGTGCGGGAGATGATCGGGCTACTGGCGTAAGCAAGGTTTCGGTGGGGCGGCCAACAGATGCCGTGCAGATTACGGTGGCAGCTGTGTCAGTAGCTCCGCCGTGCCGATCGAGCGACGGTTCGCGACGGTGGTCCTTGTAACCGGACACGCCGCACGGGCTCGCGGTGGCACTCCCTGACGTGCATAAATGGCCCGTGGTGATCCGGCCGCCCCGCTGACGTGGTCGTTGCACGACGAGTTCTGGGCAACGCCGACGGATCAGCCGCGCCATTCATCCGCGACAGATCGCAGAAAGGCGTTCATTTCCGTGCGCGATGTTAAGTGGTGAACCCGCTTGGACGCCGCTGCATCGGCCACAAACCGGCGATATTTCGGCGTCAGGTGGCGATGGCATCGCCAGACCACTTGGCAGCTATCGAGCGTACTCTTCCAGACGGGGCTATTTTCCGGCCAGCCTTTCGGATTTTGGAACAAACCCATGGCCCAACGCTTCATAACTCCCCAATAGTGCGTGTGGATCGGCAGGTCGATATATACCAGAGTGTCTGCAACAGATAGCCGCTCCCAGGTCGATGATAGCGTACCGTAACCGTCAATAATCCACCGATCCCGGCCAAGAATGTCATGATGGATTCGCAAGTACTCGTCGCCGGGAATCTTCCCGCCGTCTTGTTCTTCCGGTCGGTATCTCCCGTCTCGGAACTGGATTATGTCCAGGACGTAGAGGGGCAGGCCCGTAATCTCGGCCAATCGCCTCGACAACGTGGATTTTCCCCCGCCGGCGTTTCCAAAGACAGCAACTTTGTTCATGCACGTACCCCGGTCGCCAAACCGACACTGAGATGCCGGTGCTGCGTTGGCTGCTGTAGCGCACCTATAGCAAACGCCCGAAAATCGAACCCTTCACAATTGCGGTCATCACCGGCTGTGCGCAGGCGGCTGTTGAAACATCACGCGTTTCCAACGACGTCAGGCGCCCTGCGGGTACTCATAGGCAGCATGCAGAAATGCGATGAAAAAAACATTTCGAGCGTGACCGCGGTCACACAGAAGACGTGTGCGCTGCGGCATAAGTGCAGCGCACACCCTGTGGTGTGAATTGCGATAGGAGAAAATCATGTATATCAAAACTGCGGTCGTGACAGCTATCATTATCTTCGCGGCTACTGGTGCGGTAACTGCAAAGAACCAGAAGGCGCAGGGCGCATATGCGAGTGCGGTCCTGCCAAACGCGGAGACAATTTCGGCCGGGCATTACTATCAAGGTACGCCGATGGACCAGCTTTCTATCTGGCGGCGAGGCTCCTACCTCGGCAACGACCCGGATTCACGCATTCGTCTCAACTTGATCCGGGATGGCAGAGGTCACGCGTATTAGCCGGATTTCGATCAGGTCGAATCACACTCTCGGCGTCATGCCCGCGCTTGTCGCGGGCATCCACGTCTTGCTTGCGCCGTTCTAGCTAGAATGAAGACGTGGATGGCCGGGACTTCGCCCGGCCATGACTCCCAGGTGTTCGGACGTGACCGGAATCCGGTCTAGCCGGAGCCCCGCGCCTCACCAACGGACTACCGCAGGTGATTGAGCGCAGAGAATAGCCCAGATACCGCCCGGCGATGAGCCGGGCGGCTTTCGCTGTCCGGCTCGTACCGGCAGCTTCGACACTGGTGGCGCGAAGGAGGGCCGATCTTGGCCCGCCGGCTTGCAGTGCCCGTGCCGCGTGCCGAAAGCACAGGCGTTGTCCGGTTCTTTGCCCCGCGCCCTTGGAGGTTATTTGACTCGTCGCTATAGTTGAACGTATATAGCGTGTCGTTGCTTTCACTCCGGGGGCACTCCTTGACAAAAATCCGGCGCAACAGGCGCGCTCGAGACGTTGGGCGCGGTCAGGATGTGTGTCTCCGCATGGCATGAGGTTTCAAAATGAAAATGCGCAGTCTCATTGCGGCGCTGCTGCTCCTTCTCGGATTGGCGGGCGTTCCGGTCCAGGCCCAGACCGACGTCCTCGTCGCCGCCGGCCCCGCCGATCTTCCTGGTCACCGGCCAAGTCAAGACGCCGAAGTGGGTCGACGTGTTGGCCCTGAAACAATTGCGCCCGGTCAATCAGAATGTGACGTATTTCGCCGCCGGCCAAGTGGAAAACGACACGTTCACCGGTGCACTGCTGTGGGACCTGCTGCAGTCGGTCGGAATCATCACCGACCCAAACATCAAGAACGACATTCTGCGCAAGATCATCGTCGTGACCGGTACCGACGGCTACGTCGCGGACTTCACCGCCGGCGAGATCGACCCGGGCTTTGGCGGCAATCAGATTCTGGTCGCCTATGCGGTGAACGGGCAGCCGCTCGGCTCCCAAGGGCCGGCGCAGATCGTGGCGCCGGGCGACAAGGAAGGTGGACGGTTCGTCCATAACATCGCGACGATCGTCGTCGAGGACGTGTCGAAGTAACTGCCCGCCACCTGCGGGTCCATCCCCCTCCCCAACCGCTCAGGCGGAGGGCGATGGGTATCACGTCGACTCCAACCACGTTGCCGGACGACGCAGCCGACACCTTCGACCGGCTGATGAAGTCGTGCGAGCTACTGCGCGCACCATTGCCGCATTCGCCCCCCGCCGCCGTCCCTGCCGCTACCCACCAATCCGTCATCGGGTGCTATACGAGTTCAGCGGCCGATCGAACCGGCGCGCTGGCGCGATCCGCACGATCGTGCCAGGCTTGCGCCCGAGCCATGAGGCTGAGACGACAATCCGCTCACGTCCAATCCGCGGAGCATGGCAGTGGCCGTTCCTGAGACAACTCCACCGGCAGCCGTCCTGACGGTCAACAACATCGAGGTCGTCTACGACCGCGTCATCCTGGTGCTCAAGGGCGTCTCGCTCGCGGTGCCGCGCGGCGGCATCGTGGCGCTGCTCGGCGCCAACGGGGCCGGCAAGTCCACGACCCTGAAGGCGATCTCGAATCTGCTGCGCACCGAGCGCGGCGAGGTCACCAAGGGCACGATCCTGTTCGACGGGGCCGAGGTGCAGGCGCTGTCGGCGAGCGAGTTGGTGCGCCGCGGCTGCATCCAGGTGATGGAGGGGCGCCATTGCTTCGCGCACCTGACGATCGAGGAAAATCTGCTCACCGGCGCCTTCACGCGCCGCGACGGCCGCGCCGCGATCCGGCGCGATCTCGACCGCGTCTATGGGTATTTTCCAAAACTTCGCGAACGGCGCGGGGCCGTCGCGGGCTACACCTCGGGCGGCGAGCAGCAGATGTGCGCGCTCGGCCGCGCCCTGATGTCGAACCCGAAAATGATTTTGCTCGACGAACCCTCGATGGGGCTGGCGCCGCAGATCGTGGAGGAGATTTTTGAAATCGTCGGCAATCTCAATACCCGCGAATCGGTATCCTTCCTGCTTGCCGAACAGAACACCCATATGGCGCTCGAATTATGCGAGCTACGGCTATATTTTGGAAAACGGCCGGGTGGTCATGGACGGCGACGCCAAGGCGCTTTCCGAAAACCAGGACGTGAAGGAGTTCTATCTGGGCATTGCCGAAGGCAAGAGGAAATCGTTTCGCGACGCGAAGCACTATAAACGCCGCAAGCGCTGGCTGGCGTGAGCCGTTCTTATGGGCTTGCCGGGGCATCATCGCTTGTTTCGCCCGGCGCGAGGGAAGCGCACGTCCCCTCTCCCCGCGGCGTTCTTCACGCCGCGGGGAGAGGGTTAGGGTGAGGGGCAGGGATTCCGCGAGGGCCTTGGGGGGCACCGTCGCCGCGGCAAAGATGGATCGAGCCGTCTGTGCCGGCATCTGCCCCTCACCCCGACCCTCTCCCCATCGTGAAGAACGATGGGGAGAGGGCGATGCGCGTTTCCTCTCTGCTCGGCGCGAGGGAAGCGCACGTCCCCTCTCCCCGCGGCGTTCTTCACGCCGTGGGGAGAGGGTATAGGGTGAGGGGCAGGGTTCCGCGAGGGCCTTGGGGGGCACCGTTGCCGCGGCAAAGATGGATCGACCCGTCTGTGCCGGCATCTGCCCCTCACCCCGACCCTCTCCCCATCGTGAAGAACGATGGGGAGAGGGCGATGCGCGTTTCCTCTCTGCCTCGGCGCGAGGGAAGCGCACGTCCCCTCTCCCCGCGGCGTTCTTCGCGCCGCGGGGAGAGGGTATAGGGTGAGGGGCGGGGATCCGTGAGGGCCTTGGGGGCACCGTTGCCGCGGCAAAGATGGATCGAGCCGTCTGTGCCGGCATCTGCCCCTCACCCCGACCCTCTCCCCATCGTGAAGAACGATGGGGAGAGGGGGATGCGCGTTTCCTCTCCTGTTGTATCCCAAAACCCTTCAGCCATATAACGCGCCTTCGGGAACGGGACGGCCGCATCCTCTGTGAATCGACCGGTCGGCCGGAATCGACGCATCCGCGGTGCGGGAAATTTGGGAATTGCCATGGCGGTGAGTGACGGCGGCGCGCGGTTCGAGGCGCGTCTCAATGAAATCGCGGACGCGACGGAAGCGCTGCTCGATCAGCTGCTCGGGTCCGCGCCGGAGCCCGCCGAGCGCGCGCGCCCGGCGCGCCTCTTGGAGGCCATGCGCTATGCAAGCCTCGGCGGCGGCAAGCGGTTCCGGCCGTTCCTCGTGGTGGAAAGCGCCGCCCTGTTCGCGGTGCCGCGCGCGCGCGCCCTGATGGCGGCCGCCGCACTCGAATGCGTGCACTGCTATTCGCTTGTGCATGACGATCTGCCGGCGATGGACAATGATGATCTGCGCCGCGGCCGGCCGACCGTGCACAAGGCCTATGACCAGGCGACCGCCATTCTGGTCGGCGACAGTCTCCTGACCTTCGCGTTCGACATTTTGGCGCGCACCGAAACCCACCCGGATCCCGCGGTTCGCATCGCCCTCGTGACGGCGCTGGCCCGCGCCTCCGGATTAGGCGGCATGGCGGGCGGCCAGATGCTGGATCTCGCCGCGGAAGGCCGATTTGCAACACCCGCGCCATGGCTCGGCCTGGCGGAGATCGAGGAACTGCAGGCCATGAAAACCGGCGCGCTGCTGCGCTTCGGTTGCATCGCCGGCGGGCTGCTCGGCGGCGCCGACAATGCCAGGGCGTTAGCGCTCGACCGCTTCGGCGCCAGCATCGGGGAAGCCTTCCAGATCGCCGACGACATTCTCGACGTCGAGGGCGACGCGGCAACCGTCGGCAAGGCGACCGGCAAGGACGCCGATGCCCACAAGGCGACCGTGGTGGGGATCCTTGGTCTCGCCAAGGCCAAGGAGAAATTGCGCGGACTGGTCGAAGCGGCCGAGACCGCACTCGCCCCCTTCGGAGCCGATGCCACGCTGCTGCAGGCCGCCGCCCGCTTCGTGGCCGAGCGGCGGGCGTGAAGCCGGCGACGGCATGATGGTACCGCGCGGGCCCGGCCGCGCCGGGTGCGTCCAGCAACAGGCGGATTAAACTCAATACCGTTCACTTAACCCTGGGATGCGCCCGCCCCCTCTCCCCATCGTTCTTAACGATGGGGAGAGGGTTGGGGTGAGGGGCAGGTGCCAGCACAGACGGCGCGGCCGATTGACTCTGGCAGCTGCAACGAATGCCCCCCGAAGGCCGTCACGTGCCCTTGCCCCTCACCCTAACCCTCTCCCCACGGCGTGAAGAACGCCGCGGGGAGAGGGGACCTGCGAGTCCGGTGGCCCGCAATCACATCGCTCGCGGCACGCATTGAGCCCAGTGAAGTCTTCAAAGAGACGGCTCGATCTTCGGCCACACCAGGAGACGGACCCGCAAGCCGGGCGCAGGGGCCGCCGGTTGGAACTCAGGCCCGCCCAAGCCCCATCATGGCCATCGCGGCGCGGCCGTTCGGACCATAAGGATTGCCGAGCGATTCCTCGGCCTCCAGGTGGGCGAAATATTGCAGCTCGACCAAGGTCACGTCGCGACCGGCGGCCTTCAGGGCGGCCGCGAAGTCGCGCCCCTGGCGCTGGAATTCCGGGGTTTCGAACGTCCCGTAGGTGACCGTCACGGCGGCGCGGATATTGTCGATATGGCGGATCGCGCTCAGCTCATGCTCCATGGCGTCGTCGAATTTCACGTAACTGCGCCGCCACGACAGCCGCACCGGGCCTAAGTCATACATGCCGCTCATGCACAACCCGGCTTTGACGATGTTGGCGGGCAGGGCAAAGTCCTTCGGCCAGTCGGTGATGAGCGCGGCCGAACACAAATGTCCGCCGGAGGAATGGCCGCCGATATAGAGTCGATCGGGATCGCCGCCAAAACTCTCGGCATGGCGGTAGACCCAGGCGATGCCGCGCCTCACCTGGTCCACCATCACGCGCAAATCGCCGCCGGCATCGAGCACGTTGATGAAGTCGAGCGCCACGTAATGCGCGCCGCGATCGACGAACAGCTCGGCCGGGTGAGCGGCGCGCCGGCTCGATCCGGTCCGCCAGGTGCCGCCATGGATGAATACGAAAATCGGCGCCCGCGGCCGGTCGGTGCGATAGATATCGAGCTTCTCCATCGCGGTCGGGCCGTATGAAACGCGCCGCGGTTCGCCAAGCCGGGCGCGCACGTCGTCCGCGACGGCCGCCAGCCGCCGGCTGATCTGGCGGAGATTCGGCTCGTAGACCGAATTCTCATAGGCGGCGTCAAGTTCGACCTGATCGTAGTCCTGAAAAACCAGCGGGCCCTTTGGGTGCGGCTGCAGCCCGATGTGGCATTCCTCGGCAACCGCCGGCAATGCGGCGGCACTCGCCGCCGCGCCCAGCATGGCGCGGCGGGTGAACGCCCGGTGGATGCTGCTCCGTTCGCTCGCCATGACTTCCTCCCATCGTTTTTGTGATTTTGTCCCGGAATTTCTGAAACATCAAACGCATCCTCTGCCTGCCGGCCGAGCAGCCGCCGACGCTGCCCGTCCGACCCTGTGGGCTCGGCAATGGATCTTGATTAGGCAAGACGACGAGCCGGCGCCGGCTGGCCGCAAACGCTTTGTGAAACTTGCGCAGCCGCGGGCCGGGGAGCGGTATCTGAGGTCAAGGCTCGTTGGCGATCCGCCCTGTTGGGACGTTACGGCAAGCCGCGAAGCTGACGAAAGCAGCGTCGCCGCGTCAGGCCATCCGCAGTAGCCGATCGAGCGCGCCCTGCAGGATGAAGATGGCGGCGTGCTGATCGATCACCGCCTTGCGCTTGCCGCGGCTCACATCGGCGGCGATCAGTTCGCGCTCGACCGCGGCGGTGGAGAGCCGCTCGTCCCAGAACGCGATCGGCAGGTCGGTCAGCCGTGCCAGGTTGCGGGCGAAGGAGCGGGTCGACTGGGCGCGCGGCCCTTCGCTGCCGTCCATGTTGATCGGCAGGCCGAGCACGAAGCCGGCCGCCTTGCGTTGCGCCGCCAGCAACAGCAGGCGCGCCGCATCGGCGGAAAAATTGGTACGCGCGACCGTCTCGACCCCGGTGGCGAGCCGGCGGTCCGGATCGCTGGTCGCAACCCCGATGGTCTTGGTGCCGAGATCGAGGCCGATGAGCGCGCCGCGCGGCGGCAAATGCGGCGGCAGATCGGTGAGCGGGAGGACGGGAGCGGGCATGGGCGTCGTTAGCACGGCCGGTGCGCCGGCCCAATGCCTCGGCAAGCAGCACCGACCAATACCGTTCGGCAGCATCAGTCCGAATTCCTTGACATTTCGCGGCCCGCCGCTAGGTTCCCCGCAACCCCTTGGGGATGAGCCCTAACGTCAATCGAGGTTTGCGCCATGGCCAAAGCGACCATGATCAAGATCAAGCTCCTGTCGAGCGCCGATACCGGTTATTTCTATGTTACCAAGAAGAATTCTCGCACCCAGACCGAGAAAATGGTGAAGAAGAAATACGATCCGGTGGCGAAGAAACACGTCGAATTCCGCGAGACCAAGATCAAGTAGGCCTGCGCCTGCGCATTGGCGCCGGAGCGCGGGCGTCCCGCCCGCCCTTCCTTCAATCACTTCGGGTTCGTAAATCGCATCCGAACGAGCAGCGTTACCCGGCGGGCGGGACGCGCCCGCTCCGACCACCGCAAATCTTTTCCCCTCTCATAGGTCATCTGCCCAAGTTTGGGTGGCATCAATGCTTACCAAGTCACCTGCGCGCACGCCGCTGGCATACCGCTTTCCTTCGAAGAGCAGCCCCTGCAATCGAAAAACCGCGTCGTTACTTCCCTTTTCCGGAAAGTAACGAAAAGCGTGTTCGCCAAGCCCTGGTGCGCTACTGCAGCGGATCCAGCTGAACCGACGCCACGCCGCCGACGGTGTCCATGGTGCGCGGATCGGGACCACGCCCCTCCGCGAAGGCACGCTCTTCCACGCGCCGGCCGTGCAGCAGTCCCGGCAAGCCGAGATTGCCTTCGATGCAGCGCGGCTCGTAATAAATGCGGTTTTCCGCATCGCTCTGCCGGCCGAATTCCTGTTTGACGGTCCAAGGCTTCGTCCACACGGTCGGGTCCTCGATCGTGACCTGGTAGGCGAGCGTCCGTGGCCCGGTGCGGGTCCAGCGCTCGACCAGGTGCAGGTTTTCGCGCGAGCCGAACACATCGGTCTTCGGGGTGAAGTTGGTCACGTCGATCACCAGCGTGTCGCCCTCCCAGTGGCCGCGCGAATCGCCATACCATTGGCGGATGCCGGCGGGCACATGGGGGCTGCCGTTCATGACGATGTTGCGCTGCCACCCTTGGCCTTGGTTCACGTCGTAGAATATCGACACGCCGCCGGGGGTCTGCACGATGCGCCGGTAACTGCCGCCGAACAGGCTGCCGAACTCGGGCAGCCCGTTGTGCAGGCAGCGGTCCGCCAGCCCGTCGTCCTCGGGACCGTCGCTGCGATTGAGCCGGGCAAAGTTACCGGTGTGATAGCGAGGGGCTACTTCGGCAAAGCGCGGCGAGGGGATTGGATCGTATTTGCCGCCGGCGCAGACCGGCAGCCCGGTCTTGCACGCCTCCGTCGATGCCAGCAAAGCGAGGCGGAATTCCCGATCGGCGGCGGCGGCCCGCTGGGCCTGCGGCGTCTGCGGCGGAATCCGGCCATCGGGTGGATCGACAATCATCGATGTTCTGCGGGCCGGCATGCTTGACGGTTAAAAACGACGTGTTGTAGGCGCCGCCGACATCGATGGCGCTCCCGCGCTGCTGCCGCGGGTCGTCGCCATAAAGCGCGCCGCGCTGCCGGTCCAATTCTTCCCGCTGCGCCGCGGTGAAGAACTCTTGGGTCGCATACTTGGCCGGGCGCTGCAGGGGGGTGTCGAATTCGTCGGTCCAAATGCCCTGCAGATCCGGTTCGCCCCACGGCGTTTTCAGCGTCGTGCCGGAAGCTGCCGGTGCCTGCGCCAGAGCCTCGGTGGCGACCACCGAAATCGCAGCGCTAACGGCGACCGCCGCGATAGCAGCCGTCAGTGTCGAGTTTGATAAGCAGTCGCGCATGATGATCTCCTTTTGCCTTGCCGGGGGCGCACCGTGAACCGAACCCGATATATTTGGTCGAGTGTAACGCCGTTCTGTTCGCGCAGAGAAGCTCATTTGCACGGCGTTCCTTGAGCCGGTGCCTCCGGTTAGGTCTTTGCCTTTAGGTCCAATGCCGTTCACTTAACCTGAGGATGCGCGCGTCCCCTCTCCCCATCGTTCTTCACGATGGGGAGAGGGTTGGGGCGCGGCCCTGCCCCTCACCCTAGCCCTCTCCCCACGGCGTGAAGAACGCCGCGGGGAGAGGGGAAGCGCGCAACCTCAGGTCCGGTGAACGGCCATTGCCTTTAGGACCCTTTAGATCCTTGCCCCCTGGTCTAGCGCGACGCACATTCCCGGATGACAAGCGGCGTTCGCTTTCAAAAGTCCGGTTTGTCGGCGCGCGGCACGTCGGCCTCATCGTTGGTATAATATTGATGGGTATTTTCAGCGCACACCGCTTCCGGCCACGAATCGGGACCGGGCACATAGGTCAGGGTCGCGGTCCAAGGCGTCGTAAAGACGCCTTCGTCGTCGATCGTCAGGTGCAGTTGCAGGAACTTGCCGCGGTGCTTGCTGAAGACATCGCCGGCGAATAGCCAATTCTCCTTGATGTTCCGCTCGATGGCGTCTTTCACATCGTCATAGTCACGAAGGCGATAGCGTTCGACCACGTGAAGTGACTTTGTGTAGGGGGTGCCGAAAAGATCGATCATCGCGTAGGGACGGTCGGTCTTGACGCCGACGGTATCGATGACCAGCGTGTCACCCTCATAATGGCCGACCGAATCGCCGTACCAGGACGGCGTCAGCGGTTTCGGGTGAGGCTGGTTGAGGCGCACGCGGCGCACGTCGCTGATCCCGCTGTACAGAAACGTAATCTTGTCCGGCTGCTGGATGATCTCCACCGGGGTTTGCTTATAGATGAACGGCATCGGCTCGGGCCAACACTGGTTCGACGGGTTCGGATAGGTGATGCCGGCGCGCGAGATTTCGCCGAACTTCTTCACCACCGCCGCCGCCCAGGGCTGCAGGATCGGATTGTTGTAATCACCGACCAGCTGATCGTAATTGCTCACGCCTTCCTTGGTCGGAGGCGATGCCGCCGAGCCGGCCGCGCCGCCGAGCCGCTGCGGGCCGCGGACCAGATTCGTCACCGGGCCCGGCCCCGATGCCGGCGGCTCGAACCACGGAAAGGCCGGATGATTCCAGGAACCGGTCAAGTTCGGAATCGATGCGGTTGCATTTGGCGCCCCGCCGGACGCTCCGGCAACCGGCGTTGCGGTTTGCGCCAGGGTGGGCGTCACGACCGCCATCGCCAGGGGGAGGAGTACCAGAGGGCTAAGGTGTTTGTTCATGCCGACCTGTCCTTCGGGGTTTTCCGCGCGACCAGCAGCCGCGCGGATCGTGGACCAATGCGGGAGCGCAACGGGCGCGACGCCCGCCGCGCCATCCGCGCACGCCCGGTGGAGCCCAAGCCGGCCGATGCGCGCGCAGGGGTGAATGGGCGAAGTATATCGCGGTTCGGACCGCCGGGAAACGGGGCTCGGAGCCGGCGGGCGAGCCGGCGGCTTGCTCTTCTCGATGATATGGACCGTCAGGGACGCCCGCGCGGTTTGGCCCGGCAGGCTGCGCGAAGATCCGGGGCGGGTCCCTTACCGATCCCGAACCACCGACGTATCGATGTCCACGAGCGTCGTCACATTGTCCTTGGTCGCCGGATCGGGACCGCGTCCCTCCGCAAAGGCCCGCTCATCCCGGCGCGCCGCCAGCAGCATCGACGGCAAGGCGTAGTTTCCTTCCAGGCAGCGCGGCTCGTAATAGATGCGATTTTCCTGCTCGCTCTGTTTGGTAAATTCTTGCCGGACGGTCCAAGACTGCGTCCACACCGTCGGATCCGCGATCGTGACTTCGTAGGCGAGCGTGTTCGGGCCGGTCCGCGTCCAGCGCTCGACCAGGTGAAGATTCTCGCGCGAGCCGAACACATCGGTTTTCGGCGTGAAATTGGTCACGTTGACCACCAGCGTATCGCCCTCCCAATGGCCGCGCGAGTCGCCGTACCACTGACGGATCGTGGCCGGCAGATGCGGGCTCCCATTCATGACGATGTTGCGCTGCCAGCTTTCGCCCTGGCCCACGTCGTAGAACATCGCGATGCCGCCGGGCGTCTGCACGATGCGCCGAAAACTGCCGCCGAAGGCGGTGCCGAATTCCGGCAGCCCTAGGTGCAAGCAGCGGTCCGACAACGAACCGTCCTCCGGACCGTCGTAGCGATTGATGCGGCCAAAATTGCCCGCCACATAGCGCGGCGGCGCTTCCGCGCGCCGCGGCGAGGGCACCGGATCGTAGGTGCCGCCGCCGCACTGCGGCAGCTTGTTCTTGCAGGTGTCCGTCGCCCGCAGCAGCGCAAGACGATATTCGCGGTCGGCGGCGGCCGCCTGCTGCGCCGACGCGGTCAGCGGCGGGACCCGGCCATTGGGCGGATCGACGATCCGCGACGTCCGCGGTCCGGTATGCTTCGAGGACGTGAACGCCGCGAGATTGTAGGCGCCGGCGAAGTCGCGATCGGTGGCGCGCCGGCCGAGCAGTTCCGATCGCTCGTTGTCCAATTCAAGCCGCTGCGCCTCGGTGAAAAATTCCTGGTTCGCATAGCGGGCGGGGCGCTGCAGCGGCGTATCGAATTCGTCGGTCCAGATTCCCTGCAGGTCCGGTTCGCCCCACGGCGTTTTCAGCGCCGCGGTGGGACCCGGAGCCTGCGCCGCCGACGGCGCGATGGAAGAAGCGGCAGGGATAGCCGCGATAACGACCATGATGGCCGTGCGGAAGAATCGCTCACACATATGGTCTCCCTTTGCCCTTGCGGTCTGCAAGCGTTCGTTGCCACCTCAGGCTTGAGGATCGGATTGGAGTCAGGCATCGGCGGGATGCCTTCCTGAGCGAGAGTCGTCGTGCAAGGAGGGCTGCACTAACGAGCGAACTATTAATGTAGCTCTCTTTCCACTCGTTCACCAGACGGTTGAACTCTCTAAATGGGATGGTCTTTTTGATCTGAATGTCGTGCTGCGGCTCATCGCCATCAATGGCATTGAACTCGGTTCGGCCATGGAGCCCCTTCGACATTAGGAAAGCCCACAGTGACGGATAGAGCCGCTCAGAAATGATTACGGAATACGCGTTGATCGCGTCGATCGCGAAAATATCGGTGACATCCCTCTGCCTTCGGCGGTGATCTCTTGCATGAAATTCCGGAAGTCCCGCTCGGTCGGCTGACCCTGCGGGTGGAAGTCTTGGAGGGCTACCGGAGGCGGAAGCCGCTCGAACTCCGGGAGGAAGTTGAGGGCGATGTCGCGCAGTTGCGACTTGGGACCGTGCTTCCAGAAAACAAGCTGAAGCGACCCATACTTCAAGGTCAGCGGGTTCTTCTTCCGCAACTCCTGCTCGGGGTCACCAACCTGCTCGACGACATCAATCGGGTCCATACCGAGGACAACGGGGCCAATAGAGCCGGTTTTCAGAAACTGAGCGAGCGTCGCCATGTCTTACTCCGTGTATCGCTCCAATGCGATGATCAGGAACCTGAACTCCAGCATCCGACCGTTTGCGAGGGTAGATGGCTCGCCGTCGAACGACAGCATGTAGGTCATCGCTTGGTCGAGGCTCCGGATCCAGCGTTTCCGCACCTGCGGATCCGGCAAGCATTTTTCCTCCGCCGTCTTGAGCGCGATGGCGACTGCCTCTTCATTTCTCGCGGTCACCGCGAAGAACGGCTTGAAACCGAGGCCGCCCGTGTGGTCGGGGAAGATGACGAGTTCGATTGCTCCGATATGGATGTGGCAGCCTTTCACCACCCAGTCGCTTGTCACTTTCGAGGCTTGGCACATGAATCGTAGCTCGGGTTGTAGGCGAAGCGCAAACCCGGGACGGGCATCGTCCATGGCGCCGCCGCCACGGATTTGCGGCTTGGCCTGAAATCCGGGCTACGAAGCTGCCTGCCGCTTGGTACCTGGCGGCGCTCACAGGGCGCATGAAGCGCGGTGTATCCGTTGCAAGCAGGGAGACGGGGCGGCGCAATTCGCTTTTGCTTATTGCGCCACTACGCCGCTTGCTTGAGGCACCGGGGCTTTGCGCGGCAACGGCAGAACGTGATCGCGGGCCGCCGCGATCACCTCACGAGCGCCTCGAACTCCGCATAGCTCGCGGAACCCCCGTGGCCGCCGGCAAGGCGCGCGGGTCTGATCCCTAACCGCGACAGGACCTGATAGAGGTTGACCGCCCCAGGGCTTTTGCGGGAATCGCGAGCCGGGGAATACATATCGGTCACCCACACAATGCCCGCGGTCGGAAGATGGCCGATCAGCATCCCCTCCACATGCGGATTGGCGATGTTGAAGAGTTGGATTTCGCCGCCGTCGTCCCTCAGCGTCATCCGGTCGGCGACTTCGATGACGGTTGCGGGCCGCGGATTCTTCTGCAACGCGTCCGGGATCACCGCATGGGGCGCCTTGAAGACCTGCTCGAAGAACGCGCCGTCGGGACGCGGAACGATGACGGCCGCGCCCTCGGCGACGTAGGCGCGGGCGCCGCCGGCATGGTCCGTATGGTGGTGCGTGATGACGAGATATTTGACCGGCCGGCCGGGATATTTCGCTTTGGCGGCATCGATGGTAAAACGCGATTGCCATTCGTTGATCGGCGCGTCGAACACCACCAGATAATCCTTCATCGCCACGATCAGCCCGTTGTGCGAGCCGCCGACGACGTGCTGCACGTTCGGCGCCAATTCGACCAGCTTGAGACCCCCGCCCGGCATGAAATTGACCGCATCGCTGTCCGGGAACCGGTTGAAATTGAGCCGGCGCAACACCCATTGATACGGCACCGCGTCCGTTGCGGGAGGTTTCGCGGACGCCTTGACGGCGTCGGGGAGGCTGAAGGTCGCCTCCGGGATCGCCGGATTGGGCACGACCTCGGTATACGTGACTTTGGCGATCCTCATATTATCCAGCGTATAGGTCAGCGAATGGGCGACCTTAACGCCACCAACGGGCCGCCAATCCGATAGAATTGCGTCGTAAGGCCGGTCGCCCAGGAGGGCGTCATCGTCGAGCGTGCGGATCGCCGCCGGCAAATGGGTGGTGCGGTCGAACAGGATCGTGAACGTCGTTGCCCCGTCGACGAACGCGACCGCCGGCAACGATACGGCGGGGAAAACGCCCCCGAAGCCGCCCTGAAAGACGCCACCCCCAAGTTGCTGGTCCGGCAGCGCGCGCAACATCTCCGGTGCGTCCAACGCCTTGAGCAGCAGCACCGGCGACGAGCGCGCGAGTTCGCGCAGATGCGCGGCAAGACGGATCGCCGACATCGCCTGTTTGCCCTTCGGCGGCAGGTCGGATTGGGTAATGGCCAGATCGCTGCCGGCGACATCCGCATAGCCGAATGCCGGCGTGACGATCTCGCTGTAAATGTCGTGGGTGACGGCGGGGAACTGGATTGCACGGTCCCAATCGGTGCGGGCCATGCCGGTCTGCAAATTCCAGACCATCGCAAAGGTCGAGTGATCCGTAAAGACCGGAGCACCGCCAGCGACATCAGGATTCCTCCGGTTCCCAGTGCCTGACCTCGCCCTTGACGGCGATGCGCCGCAGGCTGCGCAGTGCTTCGCCGCCACCCATCGCGTCAACGGCCTGTTTGACGAGGTCCACCGGCTGCGTGACCTGCGCGGCGGCGAACTCCGGCATCCCGGCGTCGAATAGCAAGGCGAGCGCGACGGCGAGGCCGGATATGGTTGCGCGATACGCGTGATCGGCACGGCATGATCTGGTCATTGCAACGCGTTCCTCGCCGGTTTCACCGAGACTATCGCAACTATACGAGACTATCGCAACTATAACTGTGCCACGGCGCCGGGCTATCAAATTCACACATATCGTTGCGGCGGCTCCATATACCTCTCCCTGCCGGTGAGGTCGCCGTCGCGCGGAGCGGGACGGCGGAGGTTGGAGCAAGCGGTCGGGTAGGATCGAGGCGCGTAGCGGGCTTCCGGCCGGCAAGGCTTTCGGACGATTGGCGCAAAAGGTCGATCGACGGCGCTCTTGCGGGTCACGGAATTTTGCATGTTATTTTCCGGACAAAAAAAGCCCTTGATTGTCAATGGCGTGGCTGTTGTGCAGTAGCTTGACCGTCACGACCATTGCGAGCGTTCGACCGGAGAGGGGTCTTCCTTGTTGACAGTAAATCCGCCGCAGCGTCTAATTTTCAAAACTCATAAACGGCGCAAAAATGCGCCGGGGAGGGGAGCGGCATGATATCGAGGCTGGGAGTAATTGCCGGTGCGTGTTTAGGAGCGATTTTCGCTGCCGGCACAGTGTCGGCGCAGACCGCGGCGACACCGCCGGGAGCGCTCGCGCCTGAGGCAATTCAGCCGTGGGGGCTGCCGCCACCACCGCCCGGGGTCGGTCCGGTCGAACTGTTCGCTGACATTCATGAGACGCCACAGGGAAAGTTTCTCGAAGGCGGCGCCTTCGACACCGAGGCAAATTTCTGGTTCGTCGCCATCAATACCGGGTGGGTGTCCTACCTCACGCCGGACAAGCGGCTGGTGCCTGTCTTCAACTGCGATCCGCCGCCGGAATTGGGCATCAAGTGCGAGCCGCAGGGCACCCGCTGGCACGAAGGAAAGCTCTATCTGACCACGCGCCACATCGGCATCATCGTCTACGATCCGCAGACCAAGAAGGTCAGCCCGCTGGTGACGTCGTATCGCAATCAAAACTTCAAGGGACCGAACGACCTCGACTTCGACGCTGACGGGAACCTCTATTTCACCGATCCTTGGGGCACCGGCGCCGGGCCTGAGACGGCCGACATGACGGGGGCCGTCTATCAGTACTCCAAGGACGGCATGCTCCGGCGCATCCTCTCGACGGGGAGCTTTCCGAACGGCATTGCGGTATCGCCGGACAACAACACGCTCGCGATCGGCGATTTTGCGTCCAACCGGGTGCTTTACTACGGGTTCCAGCGGGGGAACGTGAGAGCCGGCAGCTATAATCCCGGCGCCGGTGGTCCGGACGGCATCCACTACGATGTGCGCGGCAACCTCTGGGCGATGCTCGGCATCGGCGGGATCATCGAATATGATCCACGCGGCGTCATCCTCGGTTACGTGCCGCTGCCGAACGGCGATGCGGCAGGTACGAACTTTGCGTTTGGCGGCCCCGATAACCAGTATATCTATATGGAAGGGGCCGTCAGCGGCACGATCTGGCGCTTTAAGGCGCCCTATCCGGGTCTGATCGGACCGGGCGGCGTGCGGCTGCAGGCGCAGCGTTAAGCGCCAGTTCAACACCCGAAACTTGCCCTTCTCGATGTAGGAACAAATCTCATCGATCTCTGCAAGCGCGGTCGCGGTGCGGCGGACCGCATCGGCCGCGGTAACGCGCAAAGGTTGCCTTCACGGCCTCGAGGGCGCGACGTTTCCCACACCAGCGTAGCGCCGTGCTCGCCACCGAGTATGCGTGATACCGTCGATCGCCGAATAGCTTTAGCTGCGGCCTGGCTGCGGTTGCGCGAGAAAGGTGGCAAGGCGCACGTCATGCCGTGCTACCATCATCTTGAGGAGTATCTTGCGGCGTATCTTGACGGCGCCGGATTGCGCGACGATCCCAAGCGGGCGTAGTTCGCGTCGCTGGCGCGCGTTCCGAGACGGCCGCTGACCCGCACGGTGATGCATCTAGCCAACGCCCACGCCATGATCCGCCGCCGCGCCAGGGCGGCCGGCGTCGCCACGGCGATCCCCAATCATAGCTTCATGCAACCGGGATCACAGCGTATTTGAAGAACGGCGGCACGCTGGGGAAGGCCGCGTCTATGGCCAACCATGCTTCGATCCGTACCACGCAGCTTTACGGTCGCTGCCGCGACGAGATGAGCCTTGATGAGTTCGAGCGGATTTTGGTTTAGCAACCCTGCTCCAGTAGCTTGCGCGTCCGCTGCAGTCAGCATCGTCAAGACGGAACTGTCAACGAGCCTAGCCAGCGCCGCTAAAGTGATCTAATGTGGTACGCACAGAAATCGGAGGCGAACATGCCAGCTCGCTTGGTATTGTTGAGATTTCGGGGCCGCTGTTGTTGTGAGCTGCGGCAGTTGGGATGGACGGAGGAGATACGTCGTGGTAACAGGTTGAGCTGACTGACGCCACTTGACGTAGTCAGTTACCCTTACGCGCTTACAGTTGGCAACTTGATGACCCCTCAAGTTTGTACGACAGCAACACATCCCGCTTCTATGAGATCGCGCCCATGACCGAACGAATTGTCGGCATTGTCCCAGCGGGTGGACGGGCTAGAAGGATTTACGGGTTTTTTAAGGAACTGATGCCAATCGGTATGGACGAACATGATAGAGCTAAATTTATAGTAAGTGGGGAACAGATAATTGATAAGATTATAGCGGCTGGGGCGCAAGCTGTACACTTAATAATAAGTCGGCATAAGAGTTTTGTGGCAGAATATTTTTCTGTAAATAATAAGTTCAATGGGAGACTCAACGTGAATTATGTTGGAGAGGATCTAGAAACCGCCGGTATGCCGTATACATTAGATAGTCAATATTATCAAGTGAGAGAATATGATACCGTTATAATGGGGCTACCTGATACTATCATTGAGCCTGCTGACGCGTTTACAAGAATATTACATATTCTACGTTACAATAAAGCGGACATCGCGATTGGTGTGTTCGCAACTGACTATAGAAATAAAGGCGGTTGGATTGAATTCGACAGGGTTACAAAAATTGTGACCGGTCACTTTGATCATGCATCGCCAAAATTCCCACGAAATCCTGATAACGCGTGGGCTGTGGTGGCTTGGAATAAAAAATTTACAGAATTCATGCACGCCGAACTAGGTAAAAAATCAGCACTTTTAAAAACAACACCAATGAATAAAGAAATTATATTTGGATATATGATAGATATAGCAATAAAAAATGACACAATAAAAATTGTGGCAGATTATATAGACGAGCGCGACGGTTTTTTTTGGGATATTACATCGCTCGAAAAATATTTTGAGTTGCTGCGTTATTATTATCCGATCGATGGTGCATCCCGAAGGTTCCTCAAAGCTGGACAAGAGCCAATGCCTTCTTGTAAATCTGACAAAAAGATATTTATTGGCCATGGCCGGTCCTTAATGTGGCGTGAACTGAAGGATTTTATAAAAGATAGCCTTGGTTTGTTGTATGATGAGTTTAATCGTGTTCCTGTTGCAGGTTCAACGAATGTCGAACGATTATCTGAAATGCTCAACGGAGCAGCTATTGCATTTATAGTGCTGACCGCCGAAGATGAGCAGCATGATGGGACACTTCGCGCGCGCCAGAACGTAATTCATGAGGTTGGGCTTTTTCAAGGGCGTTTAGGCTTTTCCAAAAGTATCATTCTGCTTGAGGAAAAGTGCGAAGCGTTCTCAAATATAGATGGTTTGGGACAAATCCGTTTCCCTGCAGGAAAAATTTCATCTGTATTCGAAGAAGTGCGTAGAGTGCTGATTAGAGAAAAGATAATTGATGGATCAAAGGTTTCGTGACGGGTGCTCTTCCCGGAATTTTTGGCGCAGCAAGCGCGGTTTCCTGACCGGCCACACCGGCTTCGAGGGCGGCCGGCTTGCGCTTTGGCCTCAGCAAATGGGCGCGGTAGTTCATGGTTATGCGCTGGAGCGGCCGACCGAGCCGAAGCTCCTCGCCCTCGCGCGCATCGGCGAAGGGATCGAGCACCAGATCGCTGATATCCGTGATGCGGTGACTGTGTCGGCAGCCATGCAGGCCTTCAGGTCCGATATTGTGCTGCATCTAGCGGCGCATCCGGCAACTGCGTCTTTCGCTAGCCAAAGCTTTGACGATGACCGTCGATTGGTTCAAAGCGTATCGCAACGGCGACATCATGCGCGACGTGACGGTGAGGCACGGTGAAGCTTATGGTTTCAAATAAGAAAAGGAATGATCTATGAAAGAATACATTGATAAAAGTCCTGCCACCGATGAACGCGAACAATTGCGCCAACAAATTCTCGATCTTGTCGGTCGCTACGCCGAAGTCGCGCATGCGCCGAAGGCCTTTGTGGCAGGGCACTCGGCAGTTCCGGTTTCAGGCAAGGTATATGGCGTTTCCGACATGCAGGCGTTAGTCGATAGCGCGTTGGATTTTTGGCTTACCGCAGGCCGTTTCAACAATATGTTCGAGGAACGCCTTGCCAGATTCCTCGGCGTGCATTTCGCGATCACCTGCAATTCTGGTTCTTCTGCCAATCTGCTCGCAGCAACAGCGTTAACAAGCCATCTGCTGGGTGACTGCGCTTTGAAAACAGGTGACGAAGTCATCACCTGCGCGACGGGATTTCCGACCACCGTCAATCCGCTGTTGCAAAATGGGTTCGTTCCCGTGTTCATCGATGTCGATATTCCGACCTACAACATCCGCCCAGACTTGATAGAAGCGGCGGTTACATCTAAAACGCGCGCCATCATGGTCGCGCACACGCTCGGCAATCCCTTCGATCTAGACACGGTCATGAGCGTCGCCAAGAAGCACAATCTGTTCGTAGTTGAGGACAGCTGCGATGCGCTTGGCGCGACCTATAATGGCAAAAAAGTCAGCACTTTCGGCGATATCGCCACCGTAAGTTTTTATCCCGCGCACCACATCACAACAGGCGAAGGTGGAGCTGTGTTTACCAATAGCGTGACGCTCAAGCGTATCGTTGAATCTTTACGAACTGGGGGCGTGATTGCTGGTGCGACCCCGGTCGCGATAATGCGTGTAGAAAACGCTTTGAATGGCGGTTGGGTGAGCTACCCTATGGCTACGATCACAAATACACCTATTCGCATCTCGGCTATAATCTCAAGATCACCGATATGCAAGCGGCGGTCGGTTGCGCGCAGCTTGACCGGCTTGATGAGTTCATCGCGCGCCGCCGCGTGAACTTCAACCGGCTTAAAGCTCGCCTCAAAAAGCACGAAGACATTTTTATTTTGCCGGAAGCAACGCCAAAAGCGCAACCTTCGTGGTTCGGTTTTCCAATCTCGATGCGCAAAAATGCGCCGTTCGCGCGTGACGAGCTGCTCAAATATCTCGACCACAAAAAAATTGGCACGCGGCTGTTGTTCGGGGGCAATCTGGTCCGCCAGCCTTACATGAAAGGCCGAAATTACCGCGTGCATGGAGCGTTGGATGCCAGCGACAAGGTGATGCGCGACACCTTCTGGCTAGGCGTCTATCCCGGCCTTGGCGATGGTGAGATTGATTATATTGTCGAGTGCATTGGCTGTTTCGTGGAAGTTGGGTGTAAGGCCTACTAACCCGGATCATGCATCAGGCAGAGGATTTTTGCTGGTCTGGCCGGCGGGCGCGCGGGCGCGATCCGTCCGGGTGGATCGGTGTGGGGTCACTCGCTGTGCAACGCGTTCGGGATTGATGTGCCCTTGTGGGGGGCTCGTCGGGGCCCCCGGCCCCGCGGCTTATGGACCCGCCGACATGAGGCCTTGCGCGGCGGCGCGGAACAGCGCGCCCGGCGATGTGTTCGATCACGCGCGCCCCGATCTCTTGATCAGGCGGTCGCGGAACGTGGCGAACTCGGCACTGGCAAGCGGGCTCGTCCGCGGATCGCGGCGCGCACGCCGTGCATCAGCCAGAACGCAGCGGTGTGGAACGGCCGTGTCGCCGGCGCTGGCGGAACGGATCGCGGCGCTGACCCTGGGAGTCACCGTCGATCTCGACGCGCCCATCGATGGCGATGTCGATCTCTGACGATGGTCGCCGTCAACGGGTGGGAGCTGTTTGCGCATCCGCTGTTTCTCGACCAGTTGGAGATACTGACGGCGGCGGTCGAACGTGCGCGTGCGAAGGATGCGCGCGGCTACCGCCAGACCGCGAACGCAAAACTGTTGGCCGCGTTGCGCCGGCTCGTATTCGAGACGATCCCGCAAGACCCCTCCCGGTCGGACTATCGCCAAGGGGGAACGCTCCGCGAAGACCGCAAGCACTGGTTCCGGGCAAAATTCGGCGCGGGGCGGCTTCGCCTGGTCTTCCGCTACAGCACGAGGGCGAAGATCATCATCTTTGCGTGGGTGAACGACGAAACGACACTGCGCAGCTATGGCGCGACGTCGGACGCCTATGCGGTATTCCGCAAAATGCTCGACAAGGGCGATCCGCCCGAGGACTGGGCTGCGTGCTCGCGGCCGCCGGCGAGGACAGCGCGCTGCGGCGCATGGGCACGGCTGCCGCGCCGGGCTCGCCGTGAGCCCCCGCAGTCCGGATAGAGGGCGCACTTGCGCCCGCAATCTGGGGACGGCCGCGGTGATCCCGCAAGGGACCGCAAATAGGCGGTACCTCCATCCGGCGCTGCGGCTGCTCACCCCACCATCCCCTTGAGCCGATACAGCGCCTCCAGCGCCTCGCGCGGCGACAGGTCATCCGGGTTGATCTCCCCCAGCGCCTTTACCACCGCCTCCGCGGCCGGATTGGCCGGCGGCGGCGGCACCGCCCGCGCGGCGGCGGAGAACAGCGGCAGGTCGTCGATCAGGCGGCGCGCCGGGGTGGCGCGGTCTGCCGCCTCGAGCTGGGCGAGCACGCGCTTGGCGCGGTCGATCACGGTGCGCCGGCAGGCCGGCGAGTTTTGCCACCGCGATGCCGTAGGAGCGGTCGGCGGCGCCCGGCACCACCTCGTGGAGGAACACCACGTCGCCGTGCCATTCCTTGACCCGCACGGTCGCGTTGAAGAGGCGCGGCAGCTTGGCGGCGAGCGCGGTCAATTCGTGGAAATGGGTCGCGAACAGGGCGCGGCAGCGGTTGGTGTCGTGCAGGTGCTCGATCGCCGCCCAGGCGATCGAGAGCCCGTCGAAGGTCGCGGTGCCGCGGCCGATCTCGTCGAGGATCACCAGCGAGCGCGCGGTCGCCTGGTTGAGGATCGCGGCGGTCTCGACCATTTCCACCATGAAGGTGGAGCGCCCGCGGGCGAGGTCGTCGGCCGCGCCGACGCGGGAGAACAGGCGGTCCACCACGCCGATGCGCGCGGATTTGGCCGGCACGAAACTCCCCATCTGGGCCAGCACCGCGATCAGCGCGTTCTGGCGGAGGTAAGTCGATTTGCCGCCCATGTTGGGGCCGGTGACGAGATAGATGCGCCCGCCATCGGCACTGCCCTTGGCACCCGCCTTGGCGCCGGCCGGCGGCGACAGGTCGCAATCATTGGCGACGAAGGTGGGCGCGCTCTCGGCCGTCTCGCGCGCCAGCGCCTGTTCGACCACCGGATGGCGCCCGCCGACGATCACGAAATCGCGGCTGGCATCGACGTCGGGGCGCACATAGGCGCGCTCGACCGCGAGCGCCGCGAGCGCCGCGGCGACATCGACGGCGGCGAGCGCGCCCGCGGCGGCCTTGATGGCGTCGGCGGCGGCGATCGCTTTGGCGGCGAGCGCATCGAAGATCGCCAGTTCCAGCCCCAGCGCCCGGTCCGCCGCATTGGCGATGCGGGCCTCGAGGCCGGAGAGTTCCGTGGTGGAGAAGCGGACCTGGCCGGCGAGCGTCTGGCGGTGGATGAAGGTCGCGTTCCACGGCGCCGCCATGAGTTTATCGCCATGCTGCGCCGTGACTTCGACGAAATAGCCGAGCACGTTATTGTGGCGGATTTTCAAGCCCCTGACCTGGGTTTCCTCCGCATAGCGCGCCTGCAGCGCCGCAACCACGCGCCGCGATTCATCGCGCAGCGCCCGCGTCTCGTCGAGTGCAGCGTCGTAGCCCGCCCCGATGAAACCGCCGTCGCGGCGCGACAGCGGCAGGTCGGCGCCGAGCGCCGCGCTGAGTTCCGCCGCGATCGCCGGATCGGGCCGGCGCAGCGCCGCCACCGCTTCCGCAATCTCCGCGACCGAGTTGACGTCAGTTTCATCCTGAGGAGTCGCAGCGGCCAATCCCTCCCCGGCTTCGGGGAGGGTGGCGCGCGCCGCGTGGCGCGCGCCGGGAGGGGCCTGCTCGCGGCAAGGCACCCCACCCGGCTCGCTTTGCTCGCCACCCTCCCCGAAACCGGGGAGGGATTCCGCAGCCAGCCGTTCGCCGAGCTCCGCGGCGACGCGCAGGCCGTCGCGGATGGCGGCGAGGTCGCGCGGGCCGCCGCGGCCGATCACGAGCCGCGCCAGCGCGCGGGCGAGATCGGGCGCCGCCGCAATCCGCGCGCGCACATCCGTGCGCAGGCCGCGTCTCCGCCGCAAACATTGCCGACCGCATCGAGCCGGCGGCCGATCGCCTGCGGGTCGGTGAGCGGCGCGGCGAGGCGCTGCGCCAAGAGCCTTGCGCCCGCGACCGTCACGGTGCGATCGATGGCCGTGATCAGCGCCCCGGTGCGCTCGCCGCTTTGCGTGCGCATCAGTTCGAGGTTCGTGCGCGTGGCGGCATCGATTGCGAGCGTCGCCCCGGCGGCCTCGCGCGCGGGCGGCGACAGCGGCGGGCGTTTGCCGAGCTGGGTGCGCTCCACATAGGTGATGCAGGCAGCCGCGGCGGTGAGTTCGAGCCGCGACAGCGCCCCGAAGGCATCGACCGTCGCCACCGCGAAATAGGCGGCGAGCCGGCGCGGCGCGGTGGCGCCGTCGAACACGTCGCGGGCGAGCGGCGTGACCACCGGCAGCGAGCGCCACAGTGGCATCAGCTCGGGGTCGCCATAGAGCGCGTCGGAGACGATGATCTCGCCCGGCTCGAGCCGCGCGATCTCGGCCGGCAGGGTAGCGCGATCGCATTCGGCGATGCGGAATTCGCCGGTGGAGATGTCGAGATAGGCCAGCCCGAACCGGCTGTCGCCCTCCGCCGGAGACGCCGACGATGACGAGGTCTTCGCCCGCGCCACGGCGAGCAGATAATTGTTGCGCTTGGGGTCGAGGAGCGTCTCCTCGGTCAGCGTGCCGGCGGTGACGAGGCGGATCACGTCGCGCGCCACCACGCTCTTGGGGCCCCGCTTCTTCGCCTCCGCCGGGTCCTCGGTCTGCTCGCACACCGCAACCCGAAAGCCTTGCGCGATCAGCCGGTGCAGATACTCGTCCGAGCGGTGGATCGGCACGCCGCACATCGGGATATCGCGCCCGCGATGCTTGCCGCGCTTGGTGAGCACGATGCCGAGCGCCCGGCTCGCGGCTTCCGCATCCTCGAAGAACAGCTCGTAGAAATCCCCCATCCGGTAGAACAAGAGATGATCCGGATGCGCGCCCTTGATCTCGACATACTGCTCCATCAGCGGCGTGACGCGGCTGTCGTCAGGCGCGGGCAGGGGCTCGGAAGCGTCGGGGTGAATGGCATCCATCGGGTGAGGCTATAGCAAATTTCCCGGCGGTCGAATTACCGCGCCGGGGCCATGAACGAGCGCGACATGAATTGCTCCGTGTCGAGAGGTAGCGAAACGGATGGGCGGATTTGGCTTAGCCTAGGCACAATGACCGTTCACTTAACCTGGGGGATGCGCGCATCCCCAGGTTAAGTGAACGGTATTGGGCTTAGGTATTAACGTTTAGACTGTTTAGGCCGCCGCGCCTTGCGCTTTTTCTTGGGTTTCTGCGAGAACTGCGCGAGCCGCGGCCAGGTCGGATTACGCCGTGTCGCGGCGTCGAGCAGCAACTGCCGCACGGCACGGCCTTGCGGGCTTTTGCGGTCTTCGCTTTTGTCGAGTGCGGTCAGCCCCATCCAGCCCGGTATGGTCGGGTCGGCGCCGGCATCGAGCAGCATGCGCGCAAGGTCGAGCGAACAGCTGGGCGCGACATGCTTGAGCACGGTATCGCCAATCCGCTGCTCCTCGTGCGCGTTGACGTCGGCGCCGGCCGCGATGAGATGGCGCACGACCTCAAGGTGCTCGTTGCGCGCGGCATGATGGAGCGGCGTCCAGCTCAGATCGTCGAAGCGGTCGATCGGATAGCCTTCGGCCAACAGCGCCTTGACGCGGGCGAGATCGCCTTCGCCGGCGGCGCGGTGCAACGCCTCGCGCTTGAGCCAGGCGGCCAATCCATCTTCGTCGTCGTCGTTGACGTCGTCATCGCAAGCCGGCATGGGCGATCCTGCGGGGGCTGAATTGCTTCCCTTGGTCGGCGCTTTGCCGCTGAGGGTTCAGGCCTGCCCCGCCGGTCGGGTGTGACCGGCCCTGTCCGGCCGCGATCCTTTCACCCGCAAAAATGCTTCGACAGCTTCAGCCCCTGCGCCTGGTAGTTCGACCCGATGCCCTGGCCGTAGAGCGTGCCGGGCCGCGCCAGCATGCGCTCATAGACCAGGCGGCCGACGACCTGGCCGTGCTCGATGATGAACGGCACGTCGCGAGAGCGCACCTCCAGCACGGCGCGGGACCCGCGGCCGCCGGCGCCCGCATAGCCGAAGCCGGGGTCGAAGAAGCCGGCGTAGTGGACGCGGAATTCGCCCATCAGCGGGTCGAACGGCACCATCTCGGCGGCGTAGTCCGGCGGCACCTGGACGGCCTCCCGCGACGCCAGAATATAGAACTCGCCGGGGTCGAGGATCAGGCTGCGGTCGCGCCGCGCGCGGATCGGTTCCCAGAACTCGGCCACGTCGTAAGCGGCGCGGCGGTCCATATCGATGAGGCCGGTGTGGCGCTTGGCCCGGTAGCCGATGGATTTGTCGGCCCCGAAACCTTCGAGGTCGACGCCGACCGGAACGCCATCGTGCAAATCCGGAGCGTCGGTATCGACCAGCCGCTCGGCGGCATGCAGCGCCGCGAGCGCGTCGGCGGCCAGCACGGCGTGGCCGTGGCGGAACCGCAGCTGCGACAGCCGCGAGCCTTCGCGCACCAGCACCGGGAAGGTGCGCGGGCTGATCTCCGCATAAAGCGGGCCCCGATAGCCGGCGTCGATGCGGTCGAAGCCGCGGGTGCGGTCGGCGATCACGCGGGTGAATACGTCGAGCCGCCCGGTCGAGCTTTTCGGATTGGCGGCGGCGGCGATCTCGGGCGGCAAGGCGAGACCTTCCAGCAGCGGCACAATATAGACGCAGCCGGTCTCCAGCACGGCGCCGGCGTGAAGCGGGATGGCGTGCAGTTTCAGTTCGTCGATGCGCTGGCCGACCGTCGATTCCGGTCCGGGCAGGAAACTCGCCCGCACCCGGTAGGCGACCGCACCCAGGCGCAGGTCGATGCTGGCCGGCTGAATCTGGTCGGCGTCGAGCGGGACCGCCGGGATGACGGCGCCGCTCGCAACCAGCGCGGCAACCATGCGGTCGGGCAGGATGCCTTTGTCGACATGAAGGCTTGGCGGCACGTGCGCGTTCCGGTTGATGGAGCCGTAGCGCCGTAGCCCGGATGAGCGTAGCGATATCCGGGGGCCGCAATCCCGGATGTCGCTACGCTCATCCGGGCTACAATTCTGCGAATTCGACCGCTCCCACTTTACCCGATCGCCGCCTTGACGGAAAGCGGCGCGCCGCTTATCAACAACGCCACCTCGTGGTCATTTGAGCCGGCCGGCTTGCAGCCACGTTAAACAAGTCGCTAAAAGGCCGGGGACGCGTGTGCCCGGTCTTGGGATTCTCCCTCGGCCGGGTTTTTTGTCGTTGGGCATTAAGGAGGCTCCGATGTCCGCTTCGCGTTCCGATCTCGATCCCCACACCTTGCATCCCGAAACCCGCCTGATCCACGCCGGCATCCTGCGCTCGCAATTCGGCGAGACCGCGGAGGCGCTGTTCCTCACCCAAGGCTTCGTCTACGACAGCGCCGAACAATGCGAGGCCCGCTTCATCGGCACCGAACCGGGCTTCCTGTATTCGCGGTTTTCCAACCCGACCGTCAACATGTTCGAGACCCGGATGGCCGCCTTCGAGGGCGCCGAATCCGCGCGCGCCACCGCGACCGGCATGGCCGCCGTGCATAATGCCGTCATCGGCCAGGTCAAGGCCGGCGATCATGTGGTGGCCGCCAAGGCGCTGTTCGGCTCCTGCCGCTGGGTGGTGGAGGATTTTCTGCCGCGGTTCGGCGTCGCCTCGACCCTCGTCAACGGCCTCGATCTCGACGAATGGCGCGCCGCGGTGCGGCCGAACACCAAAGTGTTTTTTCTCGAGAGCCCGACCAATCCGACGCTCGAAGTGCTCGATATCTCGGCAATCGCGGCGCATCGCCCACGGGGCCGGCGCGCGGTTGCTGGTGGATAACGTATTCGCCACGCCGCTCTATCAATCCCCGCTCGCGCTCGGCGCCGATTGCGTGGTCTATTCGGCGACAAAACATATCGACGGCCAGGGCCGCTGCCTCGGCGGCATCATCCTGGCGTCGGAAAAATTCATCCAGGACCATATCCATAATCTCCTGCGCCAGACCGGCCCGGCGATGTCGCCGTTCAATGCCTGGGTGCTGCTGAAAGGTCTGGAAACGCTGCCGCTGCGGGTGGCGAAGCAGACCCAGAACGCCGCGGTCATCGCCGACCTGCTGGCGCAGCATCCCAAAATTACGCGGCTGATCTATCCGGGCCGCGCCGACCATCCGCAGGCCGCCACGATCAAAAAACAGATGCGCGGCGGCTCGAACCTGATCGCCTTCGAGATCGCGGGCGGCAAGGCGGCGGCGTTCCGCTTCCTCAATGCGTTGCGGATCGTGCGGATCACCAACAATCTCGGCGACGCGAAGTCGCTCATCACGCATCCGGCGACCACCACGCACCAGCGCCTGACCCCGGCCGCGCGCGCCGAACTCGGCATCGGCGACGGGCTGGTGCGGCTCTCGGTCGGGCTCGAACATACCGACGACATCGCGGCCGACCTGACGGCGGCGCTCAAGGCGGCGTAAACGCCATCCCCAAGCCGGCCAAAATGCGGTAGAATACCGCACGCCGCCCGGTCGGGCGGCGCGAACCTGTCAACGGGCGGCGATAGGGAGCAGGACCATGGCGTCGGTCGCGATCCGCGGCGTGCGAAAAGCATTCGGCGCCGTCCAGGTGATCCACGAGGTCACCGTGGAGATCGCCGACGGCGAGTTCGTCGTGCTGGTCGGTCCGTCCGGCTGCGGCAAGTCGACCCTGCTGCGGATGATCGCCGGACTCGAAAACATCAGCGGCGGCGAAATTTTGATCGCCGACCGGGTGGTCAACGCCCTGCCGCCGAAGGCGCGCGACACCGCCATGGTGTTCCAAAACTACGCGCTCTATCCGCACATGACCGTTGCGGCCAATATGGGCTTCTCGATGCGGCTGCGCGGTGCGCCCGCCGCCGAGATCGCCGCGCGCGTCAACCAGGCCGCCGATATTTTGGGGTTGAAGCCCTATCTCGACCGCTATCCGCGCCAACTCTCGGGCGGCCAGCGCCAGCGCGTCGCCATGGGCCGCGCCATCGTGCGCGACCCAAAAGTGTTTTTGTTCGACGAGCCCTTGTCCAATCTCGACGCCAAGCTGCGGGTGCAGATGCGCACCGAAATCAAGGCGCTGCATCAGCGGCTGCGCACCACCACCGTGTATGTCACCCACGACCAGATCGAGGCCATGACCATGGCGGACAAGATCGTGGTCATGCATGACGGTCGCGTCGCCCAAATCGGCGCCCCGCTCGACCTTTACGACCGGCCCGACAACCAGTTCGTGGCCGGCTTCATCGGCTCGCCGGCGATGAATTTCTTCCCCGGCACCATCCGCCGCAACGGCAGCGCTTGTCTCGAAGGCCCCGGCGGCGTGCGCCTGCCGCTCGGGCCTACGCCGGTTGCCGGGGATGCGGCGGATGGCCGGCCCGCCGTCTATGGCGTGCGGCCAGAACATTTCACCCTGGCGGACGACGGCGTCGAGGCGGAAATTCTGGTGGTCGAGCCGACCGGCTCGGAGACTCAGCTGGTCGCCAAGCTCGGCGGGCAGGAGATGGTCGCGGTGTTTCGCGAACGCCACCCGTTCCGCCCCGGCGACCGCGTGCGGCTGAAACCCGATGTCGCGCTGGTGCACCTGTTCGACCCGGCGACGGGGAAGCGCCTCAACGGCTAGACATCCGGTCCGCGTCGGCGTATTTAATAAAAAAATTATAAATGTAAATTTGGGAGAGTCGAGGTATGGAAAGCTTCACGCGCCGGACGCTGGTCCGAGGCGGAGCCGCAACCGCTGTCGTCGGCACGCTCGCCGCTTCGGGTTTGCTCGACTGGGCGAAGGTTTGGGCCCAGACGGCGCCGTGGCAGCCGGAACGTGGCGCGCAGCTATCGCTGCTGCGGTGGAAATATTTCGTGCAGGCGGAGGACGACGCGTTCGTCGCCATGCTGGATGCCTTCGCCAAGGCAACCGGCGTCAAGGTTACGGTGGCGCGGGAATCGAACGACGATGTTCAGCCAAAGGCGTCGGTTGCGGCCAATACCGGCGTCGGGCCGGACCTGGTCTGGGGCCTCCATTCGCTCCCGCATTTGTTTCCGCAGAAATGCGTCGATGTGACCGACGTCGCCGACTATCTCGGCAAGAAATACGGCGGCTGGGCGGCTTCCGCCGTCGCCTATGGAAAAAGCGGCAATAAATGGATTGCGATTCCGGTTTGCTACACCGGCGTCCTCATGAACTACCGGATTTCGTCGCTGAAAAAGGCCGGGTTCACCAAGTTTCCGCAGACGACCGACGAGTTCCTCGCCTATGCCAAGGCCGTCAGGGCCAGCGGCACGCCGGGCGGCTTTCGCGCTTGGCCATGCCTCCGGCGACGCCAATGCCTGGGTTTATTGGTGCCTGTGGGCGTTCGGCGGCAACCTGGTTGACCGCAACGACAAGGTGATCCTCAATTCGCCGGAAACCGAGAAAGCGCTGAATTTCGCCAAACAGCTCTACGAAGCCATGATCCCGGGCGTCGCCGCCTGGAACGACGCCTCCAACAATAAAGCGTTTCTGGCCGGCGAAATCCATTGGACCGCCAACGCGGTGTCGATTTACGCCGGCGCCAAGGCCAGCCCGGACCCCAATGTCAAGGCCATCGCCGACGACATGGACCACGCCTATTGGCCGATCGGGCCGGTCGGGAAGCCGACCGAATTGAACCTGATGTTCCCGATCCTGGCCATGAACCACACGAAATATCCGCAGGCCTGCAAGGCGCTGATGGCGTTCATGATGGAAGCCGACAATTTCGATCCGTGGATCGAGGCCGCGAGCGGCTATCTGTCGCCCGGCCTCGCGGCCTATGAGGCCAACCCGGTGTGGACGTCCGACCCCAAGCGCACGCTGTTTCGCGACGTCGCCCGGCGTTCGCTCACGGTCGGCGGCCTCGGCTCGGTCGGCGAGAAGGCGGCTTCGGCCATCGCGGATTTCGTGCTGGTGGACATGTTCGCGAGCTACTGCACCGGCCGCGAGGACGCCAAGGGCGCGATGCGGACCGCCGAGCGGCAGCTGCAGCGGATATATCGGTAGGAGCCGGATGAAATACTCTCCTCCAAAGTGGAGAGCAATGAATAGGACAACGCATTTAACCAGAGGAGTACGTGATGACCCAGTCTGACGCGCCGCATACTCGTAAGGGGCGGAACCGCGGTAGGCGCGGCGGGTGCATGACCGGCCCGGCGTTGCTCCAATGGGCCAAGAGCTTGGGCACAGACGGCGCCATGGAAGCCGGAGAGCGCCGCGCAGCTGTCGCTGCTGCGCTGGAAAGACTTTCGTGCAGGCGGAAGACGTGGCATTTGTGGCGATGATGGATGCATTTACCGCGGTCACCGGCGTCAAGATGAGCATCATCCGCGAATCGGACGACGACGTGCAACCGAAGGCATCGGTTGCGGCCAATATCGGTGGTGGTCCGGACTTGATTTGGGGCTTATACTCGTTGCCACATTTGTTTGCCAATAAGTGTCTCAATATCAGCGATGTCGCAGATTATCTTGGCAAGAAATACGGTGGTTGGGCGCCGAGCGCTGTTCTCTATGGAAAGGGAGGCGAAAATAATTGGATCGATATGCCGATGTTTTATGCGGGATCGATCATCAACTATCGTATATCATCGCTGAAAAAGGCTGGATACTCGAAGTTTCCTGCCACGACAGGGGAATTCCTGGATTACGCCAAGGCCATGAAAGCTAACAACACACCGGGAGGTATGGCCCTCGGTCACGCGACTGCAGATGCTAGTGGTTGGGTCTACTGGTGGCTATGGGCGCACGGCGGTAATATTGTGGATAAAGACGATCAAGCGTAATCCTTAATTCACCGGAGACTGAAAAGGCGTTGGTGTTCTGCAAAGCAGCTCTTACGAACAGATGATCTCCTGGCGTGCTTGTCATGGAACGACGCTTCCAACAATAGGGCGTTCCTGGCCAATGAAATCCATTGGACTAACAATACCATCTCGATTTACGCCGCCGCGACGCGGGATCCGACCAAGAAGGAAATCGCCGAGGATATGGATCACGCCGATTGGCCCGTTGGTCCAATTGGACATTCAACCGAATTTCATATCGTGGACCCGCTGCTCGCAATGGCCTACACAAAATATCCGCAGGCGTGCAAGGCGCTGATGGCGTTCATCATGGACGCTGACCAGTACAACAACTGGCTATATGCCTGTCAGGGTTACATCTCGCACCCGCTTAAGGCTTATGTTGCCAACCCGGTATGGATCGAAGATCCAAAGCGCACCGCTTTCCGCGATTCTGCCGATCGATCGCTGACGATTGGTGGTTTGGGCTCGGTCGGCGAGAAGGCCGCAAACGCGTTCTTCGATTTTGTGCTCGTCGATATGTTCGCGAGCTACTGCACCGGCCGCGAGGACGCCAAGGGCGCGATGCGGAGCGCGGAGCGACAGCTGCAGCGGATTTATCGGTGAGTTGATTTCGCCGTGCGGACGCAGCGATGATTTTTCCCTCCCCGGCTTCGGGGAGGGTGGCCGCGCAGAGCGCGGCCGGGTGGGGTTCTCATCCGCCGCCCGGGACGTGTTGAAGCGGCCCCCCACCCTACCCTTCCCCGTAAAGGACGGGGGAGGGAGAAGCACACGCCTCTTAAGGCCATTAAACCGCAGCCATGACCGACATCGCCCTCAAATCCACTGCACCAAGCGCCGGCGCCGGCACCAGCGCCTGGGCGGTGCTCTCGACGCACCGCGGCTGGCTGGCGCTGTGGTTCATGCTGCCGGCGGCGGCGTTCCTGATCCTGTTCCTCGCCTATCCGCTGGCGCTCGGCATCTGGATTTCCTTCACCGATGCACGAATTGGCCGCGGCGGGGACTTCGTCGGACTCGAAAACTACCAATGGCTCGCCGACGATTCGGTGTTTTGGCTCTCGGTCTTCAACACGCTGCTCTACACCTCGGTCGCCAGCGTGTTCAAATTCGCCATCGGACTTTATCTCGCTTTGCTGCTCAACGAGCACATGCCGTTCAAGGCGATCATCCGGGCGATCGTGCTGATCCCCTTCATCGTGCCGACCGTGCTGTCGGCGATCGCGTTCTGGTGGCTGTTCGATGCGCAGTTCTCGATCATTTCCTGGTCGCTGCGCCACCTCGGGCTGATCTCCGGTAATATCGATTTTCTCGGCAATATGTGGAATGCCCGCTGGTCGGTGATTTTTGCCAATATCTGGCGCGGCATCCCGTTCGTGGCGATTACATTGCTCGCCGGGCTGCAGACGGTGCCGCCCTCGCTCTACGAGGCCGCCGTCATCGACGGCGCCAATCGCTGGCAGATTTTCCGTCACATCACCTACCCGATCCTCACCCCGATCATCGCCATCGTGATGACCTTTTCGGTGCTGTTCACGTTCACGGATTTCCAGCTGATCTGGGTGCTGACGCGCGGCGGGCCGGTGAACGCCACGCAGCTGATGGCGACGCTGTCCTATCAGCGCGCCATCCTGGGCGGCCATCTCGGTGAGGGCGCCGCCATCTCCTCGGCCATGATCCCGTTCCTGCTAGCGCGCAATCCTGGTGTCGTGGTTCGGCCTGCAGCGGCGCAAATGGCAGCAGGGCGAAAGCAATGACTGACGTTGCGCTAGAACCGACCCCCAGCCTCATCCTGAGGAGCCGTGCGCAGCACGGCGTCTCGAAGGATGGGCCCACGGCAGAGATTTGCCGCCATCCTTCGAGACGCCCGCTACGCGGGCTCCTCAGGATGAGGTCGGGGAATACTCAGCCCATGAGGTCATCGCGGGCACGAGGCCCAATACCGGCAAGCGACGGGTTCCGGACGCGCCGACCATGCGGAGGGCATGAGCTATCTGGAAACGCTGCCGCGGCGCCTCGTCACGCTCTACCTGCCGCTCGGCATCATCATGATCGTGCTGCTGTTTCCGTTCTATTGGATGGCGCTGACGGCGATCAAGCCGGACGAGCAACTGCTCGATCTCGAAAAATTCAATCCGTTCTGGACCACGGCGCCGACGCTCAAACACATCACGAAGCTGTTGTTCGGCAGCCCCTATCCGCATTGGCTGTGGAACACCATGCTGGTCGCGGTCTGCGCCACCACGCTCTCGATCATCGCCAGCGTGTTTGCGGCCTACGCGATCGTGCGGCTGCGGTTCCGCGGCGCCAGCTGGGTCGGCGGCGCGATTTTTCTCGCCTACCTGGTGCCGCCGTCGATCCTGTTCATCCCGCTATCCGCGGTCGTGTTCCAATACGGGCTGTTCGATACGCCGTTCGCCCTGATCCTCACCTATCCGACCATCCTGATCCCGTTCTCCACCTGGCTGCTGATGGGCTATTTCAAGGCGATCCCGTACGAACTGGAGGAATGCGCCCTGATCGACGGCGCCAGCCGCTGGCAGATCCTCACGAGAATAATCGTGCCGCTGGCGGTGCCGGGGCTGATCTCGGCCTTCATCTTCTGCTTCACGCTGTGCTGGAACGAGTTCATCTACGCGCTCACCTTCATCTCCTCGACGGCAGAACAAAACCGTGCCGGTCGCCATCGTGAATGAATTCGTAGACGGCGATATCTACCGCTGGGGCTCGCTGATGGCGGGCGCGCTATGCGGCTCGCTGCCGCTGGTGATTCTTTACGCGTTCTTTGTCGAGCACTATGTGGCGGCTTTGACGGGGGCGGTGAAGGAATAGCGTCATCACGCCGTTTCCGGTTACACGCAAGCATCGAGCAGTCATGGCCGTGCGAAGTCCCGGCCATCGACGACTTGACTGCCGACCGGCCGCACAGCGATTCGATGACGTCGAAATGTCTGGTAAAGTCCGCGTTATGCCAACAACGCTGGGAGGCAATGACATGAACCGAACGATAATCATCGCGGCCGCATTCGCGGCCCTGTGCATCACGGCAGACGGCGCGCTCGCCTGGGACGATGCCAAATACCCGAACTTCGATGGCCAGTGGCGCGCCATCGGCGGGCCCGGCCGGTTCGACGTGAGCAAGCCCGCCGGGCGTGGCCAACAGGCACCGCTGACGGCGGAATATCAGGCGATCTTCGAGGCCAATGCCCGCGAGCAGGCGCTCGGCGGTCAGGGCACGACCAAAACCTACCGCTGCTTCTCGCCCGGCATGCCGCGCGTCACCAACGGCTACGGTGAGATCGAGTTCGTGGTGACGCCAAAAACCTTCCACATCCTGGTCGACCACATCTACGACAACCGCCGCATCTTCACCGACGGCCGCCCGTGGCCCGCCGAAATCACGCCGAGCCTTTTGGGCTATTCCATCGGCCACTGGGTCGATACCGACGGCGACGGCCGCTACGACGTGCTGGAAGCCGAGACCCGCGGCCTGCGCGGGCCGCGCTCGTTCGACGCCAGCGGCCTGCCGCTCCACGCCGACAACGAGACCGTGATCAAGGAGAGGATTTTCATCGACAAGACCGATCCCAACATCGCCCACGACGAAGTGACGGTGATCGACCACGCGCTGACCCGGCCGTGGACCGTTATGAAGAACTATCGGCGAGAGAGCCAGCAATTCCCCGACTGGACGGAAGAGAACTGCGGCGAATCCAACAACCACGTCACCATCGCCGACGAGGATTACATGCTCAGCGCCGATGGGTTACTGATGCCGACCCGCAAGGACCAGGCGCCGCCGGATTTGAAGTATTTTCGGCGCGGGCAGAGGTGAGACGCCAGCCGCGAAGGCGGTGCGTAGGGCGCAATAAGCGCAGCGCATTGCGCCGCACCGATCCGTAGGATCGGCCGACGACGATTTCTCCGGCGTTTACGCAGCATCCACGTTGAAGCGGCGCAATGCGCTGCGCTTATTGCGCGCTACGCGCGGTGCCGGCCGCCGCAAGCGAACCGTCCGGCATCGCTACGCCTCCCCGGCGGCCCGCGGTCCGCGCACGCGCTCGCGGTGCAAAATATAGAGCCCGGAGCCGATCACGATGGCGGCGCCGGCGAGCGTATAGCCGTCCGGCAGGTCGCCGAACACCGCATAGCCGAGCACCACGACCCACACGAGCTGGCTGTAGATGAAGGATGACAACAGCGACGCCGGCGCGTGCCGGTGCGCCGCGATCAGCATGTAGTGCCCGATGCTCGCCAGCGCGCCCGCCATGACCAGCAGGGCGAACTGCCGCGCCGTGAGCGCGGTCCAGAAGAACGGCACCACCGGGAGCATCAGGGCGGCGCCGACGCCATTCGAATAAAACAAAATCGTATCATTGGCATCGGTGCGCGACAGCATCCGCGTCGCCAGAAAATAGAACGCATAGGCGCAGGTCGAGAGCACCGCCAGGATCGCGGCCGGATGCACGATGCCGAATCCCGGCCGCGTCACCACCAGCACGCCGAGGAAGCCCACCCCGATCGCGGCCCAGCGCCGCGGCCCGACCCATTCGCCGAGCACCGGCCCCGACAGCGCCGCCACCATGAACGGCGCCGCGAAGGTGATGGCGAGCACCTGGTCGAGCCGCAGATATTTTAGCGCGAAGAAATTCAGCATGGTGGAGCCGAGCAGAATCGCCGCGCGCGTGATCTGCAGCGCCGGCCGCGCGGTGCGCATCAGGCCGGGGCGACTCAGCGGATTCGACACGATCAGCGCCAGCAGGAACGCGAAGGTATAGCGCGCCCACACCACCTGCATCACGTCGATCTGCCGCCCGAGATATTTCGCGGTGGTGTCGAGGCACGCGAACGTGCCGACCGCCGCGCACATCAGCGCAATGCCGATGAGGCGGGCATGGCGCGCCTTGGCGGCGTCACGCGCCGGCCGGTCGGTGAGGGAGTTCATGCGGAAGACGACAATCCGGCGGTGGGGAGCGAAACGCCGATGCCGGCGGCGCCGCCGGTCACCATAGCCGGGCAACCCGGCCAGGCAAGCGTGATGGGAATCGGAACGGGATGGGTGTGTTCCCAAGACGAGGAGGCAAAAAATCCCGCCTCATCGGCGCGGTGGGTAGGGGTGCACGCTGCCGTCGATCGCGTGCACGTCGTGGCGCCCAGCCTCCGGTCCGCCGTCCACCGGCGCAATGTAACTTGGACCGATCGGCACCTTGCCGGCACCGTCCGGCACGTCGAGCATATAGGCCGGCTGGCACAGGCCCGATACGCGCCCGCGCAATTGCCGCATCAGCGCCTGGCCTTCAGCGATGGTGGTGCGCAAATGCGCGGTGCCGGGCGCGAGATCGGCATGGTGCAGGTAATAGGGCTTGATCCGGCATTCCACGAAGGCCCGCATCAGCGCCGTGAGCGTCTCGATGTCGTCGTTGACACCGCGCAGCAGCACCGATTGGCTTAGCATCGGGATGCCGGCATCGATGATGCGCGCGCAGGCGGCGCGGGCCGCCGCGGTCAATTCGCGCGGATGATTGGCGTGCAGCGCCACATAGGTGGTCTTTCCGGGCACCCGCAGCGCCGCCACCAATTCGGGCGTGATGCGCTGCGGCGCCACCGCCGGCACGCGGGTGTGGAACCGGACGATCTTGACATGGTCGATCATTGCCAGCGCGCGCATGGCGGTGCGCAACCGCGAGGCCGGCAGCACCAGAGGGTCGCCGCCAGTAAGGATGACCTCCCAGACCTCGGGGTGCTCGCGGATATACCGGTAGGCCGCGGCGCGCTGCGGCGCCGTCAGGCCGGCCCGTCCGCCCGGCCCCACCATCTCGCGGCGGAAGCAGAACCGGCAATACACCGGACAGGTGTACACGAGCTTCAAAAGCACCCGGTCCGGATAGCGGTGCACGATCCCTTCGACCGGACTGAACGCATCGTCGCCGATCGGGTCGGCGCGCTCCGGCGCGCGCATCTCAAGCTCGGCCGGATCGGGCACGAACTGGCGCGCGATCGGATCGTCGGGATTGCCGCGACCGATCAGGTCCACCATCGTGGGAGTGATCGCCACCGCATAGCGCGCCGCAACCGGTTCGAGCGCGGCCGCACGGTCGGCCGGCACCAGGCCGGCATCGCGCAATTGCGCGACGGTGCGCAGGGTAGGTTCGGTCAAGCCAATTGAGCTTCAGCCTGGATGGTCTCACACAGACTCCGCACCGGCCGGGTATCGTTGAATTTTCGAACGAAATATTTGAACCCGGTGGAGCACATCGTGATGATGAGTGTGACAAACGCGATCGGGGCGACGACGATGGACTTGAGTAGCATCATGTAGATCAACCCAAACGTTGCTTCCACGATCAACTCGGTCACCTGCCGTTGCACAGCGGGGTCGTTGATGCCGGCGATCGCCTCGCTCATGAGGTGTTTATCCTCAATGCCCACTCGTCCCCGCAACATCGCGTGGAACAATAGCCGCGGCCAAGTCAGTTCGTGCGCAAACCTGATCATGCCCTCCAGGCCGGCTCGTACAGTGCGGTACTCTTCGGAGGAAAATTCGAGTAAGCCGTTGGCTGCCAAGTCAAAAAGCCGATCCCGCTTTTCAAATATGATCTGCCTTCCCCAGTCGGTGCATACAGCCTGCCAGGGCCCATAAAAGAGGCAAATCAAAAGGATCATGGCGAGCAAGGAGATAAACCCATCCGCGGCCATTGTCAGTTCCTCCGGTCCTCTGGATTGGTACGGCCAGCTGGCGTCAGTCCAGAAGTCGATCGATTTGGATCAATCATCGTTTCAAGTGTTTTAATTCTTCCTTGGAGTTGTTCAACCTTCCTGTGACGCAATGTCCGTTCCAACCATCCCCATGCCGAAGCGGCACCCGCCAGGGACAGCAATAAAAACACCTTCAGCTCGGCGAAAGCTGAAAAAAATAGTGATAGAGCGACATCCACCTTTGTGGATTCTCCGGCAAACTGCTTTAGAGCTTCAAACCCAAAGTAGAAAACAGCCACGGTGCACGCGCCGCGGATCGCTGTGCGCAAGGTAAGATACCACTGCTCGATTTTCTGGGCCTGAATTCGATTCGGTGTAAGCTTCTCTGGAGCGGGCATAGACACCAAAATAGCGACCCGGACACCTCATGGCAACGCGTTGGTCAAGGTGGTGAGCTTCCAAACATTGGAATCAGTCGCCACTGAACTGGCCGCGTCACACGCGAAGCGCGGCACGTTGGCAACGAGCATAAGATCTCGGAGACCGCTGAGCAATCTCGGATCCGTCCAAGTCATTCATTTTGTTTGGTGGGCCCGAGATGCCGACGCGGTAATCAAAGCGCCCAGGCGCTTGAGATCAGCTTCGCGGTCGAGTTCGAAGACAATGCCGATCAGATCGTCAATTGCCAATGGAGCTAACGAAATGCCGGCGAGCCGGCGGAATTTTTGCTCGATTTCCTTGACCGACAGCGGATGATCGGCCGAGCCGCGGCGTTGCTCGACCATCGTCGTCATCAAGGTGCCATCCTTCTGCACGGCTTCGATCCTCACGGCATGGCGTTTTGCGGCCCCGGCACGGTCAAGTTCGGGATCATGTACGAACGCGATCCGCGACGTCAGAGCCAGAATCCTCGGGTCGGCGAGACGTTTCTCTTGATACTGGTCGATGAAGGCGTCGCCGTCCAAAAGCGACACGGCCGCGGCATACGAACCATTCATCTGCGCGGTGATCACCTGTTCGGGTGCGTATGGCCAGCCAATATTGATGTGGCTCTTCTTGCCGACCCGGATCGTGAGGCGCGCAAGGTTGTCGGCATTGAGCCCGCGCAATCGCAGTTCTCGCATGCCATCGATTGTCGTGTGCGCGCTGGCGCAGGCGGCATAGGCCTTCAAACCGACGGACGCGATTTCCCAGCGCTCCCCGAGGTCAGCCAAGATCGTGGTGGCATCCCATTGGCCGCGCAGCGTCGTCATGAAGCCGCCAAACGGTGCTTCGATCGCATCGAGGCTGCCGGTGAAGTCCTGTTGCGCGAGATAAGCGGCAAGCACCCCACTTTGCGACGCGCGGCCAGCGTGGAAGCGCTTGGTCATCGCGCCCAAGCGAGCGGCATAAAGGCCGGCTGCCTGTGTCGCGCCGATGGCCAGCGCATGCGTGGCCTGTAGCGGCGGCAATTGCAGAATTCGTGCGGCGGCGGCGGCCGCACCGACACCGCCAACCGTCCCAGTCACGTGATATCCACTCGTCGAGTGAGTGAGGCCGGCGCAAACGCCGATGCGCAGGCCAACTTCATAGCCGGCGGCGAGCGCCGTGAGCAGCTCCGCGCCCGAGGTCGCTGTCGCCTCCCCGGCGGCGAAGCTCGCCGGCAGCGTAACGGCGCCGGGGTGAAGGGATGACGATACATGCGCATCGTCGATCTCGAAGCCGTGGATGGCGGTGCCGTTGGCAAGCGCGGCATCGGGCGGGCTGACTTTCTCGTCTCGGGCAAACAGTGAGGACGGGCCGCCGCCGCTGAAACGCGCCACAACATCGGAAGCAATCCTGCCCCACGGTTGTGCGGCGCCGTAAAGCCCACAGCCGATCGAATCGAGCACGCATAGCTTGAGGTGACCGACAACGTCCGCCGGCACCGCGGACAGCGTCAGTTCGGACACCCATTGTCCCAGGCGTGGCGTGACGCTGGCCGAGGCGGGCTTCGTATCCATCATGATACGACTTCTTGAAACAACGTGAGCGCATCGAGCGCCCGCGCGTCGATTTCGATGCCAAGGCCGGGCCCGCTCGGGGGCGTTACATAGCCATCCTTGACGGTGAAGTCGGTCTCCGGCACCAGCGGATCGGGGCCGATGACACCGAGGCCGAAGATGAATTCGCCCGCCGGCATGACGTGATCAGCTGGCCGGCTGGCGTAAAAATGCGCGCCGGCGGCGGCTTCGAGCTGTGAGAGCACGGCGAGCCCGCCGCAGTTGATCTTGAGGCTGGCCGCCTCCGCGATCGCGGCGATCTTGCGCGCCGGCGTGATGCCGCCGTGCTTATAGAGCTTGATGCAGAGCACATCCGCGGCTTGCGCCGCGACTATCGCGTGCGCATCGTGGATCGAGAGGCACGCCTCGTCGGCCATGAGCGGCACGCCGGTCGACGCGCGCCGGATCGCCGCCATGCCGGCAAGATCATGGCGTTGCACCGGCTGCTCGAGATAGTCGACACGGTGTTCCTGTAACGCGCGCAGTGCCTGCAAGGTCTGGGGCACGGTCCACCCGGTGTTCGGGTCCATGCCGATCGTGACGTCGGAACCGACGGCCTCGCGGATGGCGCGAAAGTTCTTTGCGTCCTCCGTCCATCCGCCAGGATGGCCGGCCTTGATGCACAAGACCTTGATGCCGAATTCATTGAGCGCGCGCTCGGCGTCGGCAACCATTTTTCTCGGATCTGACGCCATGCTGATCGACCATTCGAGCGGGATGCGCGGCTGCGCCAAACCACCGATCAGATTATAGACAGGCTGGTTCACAGCCTTGCCCATGGCGTCGTAGAGCGCAGCATCGACCGCCGCACGCGCCATGTAGTTGGCCGGCGCCACGCTGTCGAACAGGCAGTGAATGGTCTCAACGTCGAAGATGCGTTGGCCGATCAGGCGTGCCCCGCAAACGTCCTTGATTGTCGAGATCATGCTCGCATAGGTGTCGGGCATCACATGATGCGGCGCGAGCGGGCGGATCTGGCCGTAGCCAACCACGCCCCCGGCGTAGAGTTTGACAAGCACAGGTTTACCGAGCAGCGCTCCGGGCGCACCGGTATCGTAAGGACCGGTGGACCGCTGACGCTGCAGGCGTGTCTTCAGATCGGTGACGCGAATCTCGATCCGCTCGATACGCATGTCAGCGACCGAAATAGAGCTTTTCGAGCCGTTCTTGCTTGGCGGCGCCTTCGCCGTCCTCGCCGACGTTCGGCTCCGGGTATGGCTTGTCGCGCCGCCGCTCCTGAAAGTCTTCCCATGCCGCGATGCCGCGTGACTGAAAGTCGTTCGCGAAATCCCATAGCGCGGCCCAGAGCACGTGATGGGTGAAGGCAGGAAACCAGGCGATATTGACGCCGAGCAGTTGGTGCTCTTCCAGCGACAGATATCGGGGCAGCTTGCCTTTCATGAAGGAGAACGGGCCTTTGACGAGCGCCCGCGCCTGCTTGATCTCGTCGGTCGAATGCGGGGATTCGAGCTGCACCCAATCGACGCCGGCATCCTCCTTGTAAACTTTTAGCCGCGTCAGCGCGTCGTCCAGGCTGCCGTTCTCTGCGTCTCGGGCATAGCACTGCGCCATGATGACGAAATCGGGTTCGAGTTCGTTGCGCATGTCGACAGCGGCGCGGTACCGGGCGATCGCCTGCTCGACTGGCACAACAGTCACGCCGGCGCGCTGGGTGCGCCGCTTGCCCTCGATCGGCTGGTCGTCGATCCGCACGCCGGCGATCCCGGCGCGGATGCATTCGCGCACCATGCGGCGAACCGCCATGATCCCGCCGTGGCCCGTATCGCCGTCCATGATAATCGGAAATTTTACCGACTGCGCGATCCAGCCTGCGATCTGTACGCATTCGAGCATGGTCGGCGTGCCGACGTCGGCCAATCCCGTATAGGCTCCCACCACGCCGCCGGTGCCGACGAAGCCGACCTCGCAGCCGGCCTTCTCCATGATTCGCGCCAAGGCCGCGCTCGGCGGGTGCAGCACTGCGAGCACGCGATCCGTGCGGTCGATCAATTCCCGCAGCCGTGTGGTCGGACGCCGCTCGCTTGAAGATGGGAACATGCTCATTTTCGCCCGTCCGACGGCATCTGCTTGACCATTTCAAAGCAACACGATCTACGATAATTTGACAATGAAATCACGTTCCATCGGACGGAACTGGCCGTGAGGTGGTCCCTTGCTCGCGACGTTAGCCGCCTCTACGCAGAGTGCAACCTCGTCTCCACCATTCGTCATCGAGGCGCGTGGAGTCAATCACGCTTACGAAGGACAGGACGGCTGGGTACGCGCGCTTCAGGATTTCGAGATCGCGATCCCGCGCAACGAGTTCCTCTGCCTGCTCGGCCCCTCAGGGTGCGGCAAGAGCTCGTTCCTCCGCATCGTCGCCGGGCTGATGAAGCCGGTCGAGGGCGAGGTCCTGCTTAACGGCAAGCGGATTGAAGAGCCGGGGCTCGACCGCGGGATCGTATTCCAGGAGCCGGCGTTGTTTCCCTGGCTGACCGCGTTGCGCAACGTGGGGTTTGGGCTTGAGATGAGCGGCATGGACAAGCACGCCGTGAATGAGCGCGCCGCGAAGGTTCTGCGCATTGTAGGGCTCGAGGCCGCGATGCACCTTTATCCCTATCAGCTTTCGGGCGGCATGAGGCACCGCGTTGCCGTTGCCCGCGCCTGGGCGCTCACGGGCGCGTCGTTGCTGCTGATGGACGAGCCGTTCTCCGCAATCGACGCCGTCAACCGAATGGCTTTGCAAAGATATCTGATCGACGCCTGGCTAGAGGAGCCTCGCACCGTCATCTACGTTACCCATGATATCGATGAGGCGGTCTATCTTGCCGATCGGATCGCAATCATGACGCCATCACCAGGTCGTATCGGGCAATATGTGACCGTGGAGATGGATCGGCCACGCGATCGCAATTCCGCACAAGCCAATCAATTGCGCAGCGACTTGACCGACATCATGCGCCGGCTGGGAAACCGCAGAGATCGTGTGACAGCGACATGACCAAGGACGGATTGATGCGCATGACCGGGGAGAAGATGATGATCAGTCGCCGGCATCTTTTGGCATCGGCTATGGCGGGGGTCGCGAACCCGCGCGTTCTGCGTGCCGCCGACGCCGACGTAGTCCGGTTTGGCGTGCTCCATCCCAACCTGACGACGGTCATCCACGAGATCGCCAAACGCACCGGCTGCTATGAGCGCCACAACCTCAAGGTCGTCGAGACACGGTTCAAGTCCGGCCAGACCGTCGAGGGCGTCGAGCAGCTTTGGCGCGGCAATCTGGATTTCTACATGGGCGGCGCGCCCGAGGTGCCGCGCCTCAATTCGCGTCTGATCGAAACCGGTAAGCCGGCTCCTCTTGCGGTGGTGAGCGCCGCTAATCCCGGCCATACCAGCCTCGTGCTCTCAAGCAAGCTGCAGCCGAAGACGATCGATGAGATTCTGAAGCAGCCGCTGCGCATTGCGGTGTCGTCATTGTCGTCGGTCCACCTGGCATTTTTCCGCGGCTACCTCCTGACCGAAAAAAAACTGGAGCTCAGGGGCATTCCCTGGCGGTTCATGGGCATCGATGGAAGCAATATGGTTCCGGCACTGCTCACCGGACAGATCGACGGCTTCCTGCATTCCGAGCCGACCACAACGCTCGCCATCGTGAACAAGGCCGGTCATCTGTTCATGCAAGCCGCGCGAGGCGACATGGGACCCACGCCACCGCCCGCCACTCTCATGAGCTCGCGGCGCGTTTTCATCAAAGATAAGAACGAGCTTGCGAAGCGGTTCATGCGCGCCATTTTTGACGCGAATGATGCATATAGGAAGGCACCAGAGATGATGACGCCCTTGGTCGCCGAATGGAGCGGCCAGGACGAAAAGATCGTCGTGGCAGCGCAAGAGCGCATCAATCCGACCACGCGCCTGACCGAGGCGGAGGCGCAGAAATGGTGGGATTTCATCGGCAAAAGTATGGTCGAGCGCGGCGAGCTCAGCCCGAAGCTAAAGCCGTTCCCCGACGTGTTCGACCTCAGCCTGCAACCGCTGTCAGCCTAAATGGAGTCGCCCGCACCATCCTCTGACGCGGCCGCGACTTTGGCGATCGCGGAGCCGACCGTTGGCGAAAGACTGACAGCCTTTGGCCACGCACGGCGCCGACGCGAGCGTTTGCGCAAAATCATCCGCGGGACAATCGGTGTCGCGACGCTGCTCGTGATTTGGCAGATCATGGCGGTCGCTTACGACCTTGAGCAGATCCTGCCGCCGCCGCTCGATGTTGCGCGCACCATCTTCAACACGCTGACCCTTAATTCGGAGCATTGGCTGTACGGCGCCAATATCTACGAGCAACTGGCGTCGAGTTTCTTGCGGGCGGTCTCGGGCTTCTCGATCGCGGCGGTGTTCGCGATTCCGCTCGGCCTTTTCGTCGGCCGGTTTCGCGCCGTGCGTGAATTCGTCGATCCCGTCATTCGTCTGCTCTATCCGATTCCCGGCATTGCGTGGATTCCGCTTGCAATCCTGTGGTTCGGACTCGGCAACACCGCGGTGATCTTCGTCGTCTGTATCGCGGAATTTTTTCCGCTCTATTTCAATACAGAGGCTGGGGCACGCAACATCAATCCGATCCTGGTCAACGCCGCGCGCTGCTTCGGCGCCAAGCGCCTCACGCTTCTCCGCCGGGTGATCCTGCCGGCTTCGATACCTTATATAATTACTGGTATGCGCATCGCGCTCGGAGGTGCTTGGCGGATGATCGTCGCAGGCGAGATGCTTGCGTCGCAATCCGGCATCGGGTCGGTTCTGATGGAGGCGCGCTATCAGTTCCGTGCCACCGATCTGATGATGGCAATGATCCTCATCGGCGTCGTCGGTTATGCCACCGAGCGACTCATCGTCGGTACGCTGGAGAAGAAGACCACGGAGAAGTGGGAAGTAAAGATTCTCTAGGCAACGGATGCATACGGATGCACGCCATTCAAAAGATCATCGCGCGCCACGCCAACCGCAAGGGCGTCGAAGTCGGCGAAATCGTCAACGTCGTGCCCGACTACGTTATGCTCAACGATCGCGGCGCGGCGCGCGCTGCCGATCTTTTCCGCCAGATGGGCGGCGAAAAGGTATTTGATCCGTCTCAAGTCATCGTGGTATTTGATCACCATTATCCGCCAATTCGTCAGCAGGATTCGGTGTCGCAACAGAAGACCCGCGCGTGGATCAAGCAGCAGGGCATTGCAAAGTTCCATGCGGGCGAGGGTATCGGCCACGTGATCTTCCCGGAAAAAGGCTATGCGTTCCCCGGGGCGCTGATCTTCGGCACCGATTCGCACACCGTGACCAACAGCGCGCTCGGCTGCGTCGCGACCGGCATGGGCCACTCGGACATCGCCTCGTATCTGGCGCTCGGTTACAACTGGCTCAAGGTTCCGGAGGTCATCCGCTTCGATCTGCACGGCCAGTTCAGACCCGGCGTGTTTGCCAAGGACGTCGCGCTGCGGATCGCCCAACGCTATGGCGAGGACGCGGCACCTTATCTCGGCGTCGAATTCGCTGGCCCGTTGGTCACCACGATGGCGATGCCGGAACGGCTCGTGCTGTGCAACATGGTGATCGATTTCGGCGCCAAGACCGGCTACATCCAGCCCGATGAGACGACGGCGCGCTGGATGGCGCTTCGCGCGCCGGGCCGCCAGTGGACCGCCGAGACCACGGACTGCGAGGCCGACTACGGTCGCATCGCCGATCTCAATGTGTCCGAAATTGAGCCGCTGGTCGCTCTGCCGCACGATCTTTCCAACATACGCAAGGCCGCCGATCTTGGGGACGTGCGAATCGACGAAGCTATTTTCGGCACGTGCACCGGCGGCCGCATTGATGACTTCCGCGTGGCGGCTTCGATCATGAAAGGCAAGCAACTCGCACCGCACACCCGGATGATGGTCAATCCCGGATCGCGCGAAACCTACCTTCAGGCGATGCGCGAAGGCCTTATCGACATCATGGTCGAGGCCGGAGCCACCATCGGCGTGCCGGGCTGCGGCCCCTGCTCCGGATGCCACCAGGGGATGCTGGCACCCGCCGAAAACGCGATTACCAATGCCAGCCGCAACTTCAAGGGACGCTTCGGCAGTCCCGAGGCGAATACCTATGTGGCCTCGTCGGCAACCGTCGCGGCGTCGGCGATTGCCGGCCGGGTCGTTGCTCCTCCTCAAAACGCAACGAATTACTGAAGGCCCGACATGTATATCATGGGCAAGGCTTGGACCTTCGGGCGCAATGTGAATACCGATCTCATCTTTCCGAAGATGTGGTTTCGCCCGGCCTATGAACCGGGCGAGATGGCGAGCCACCTCATGGTCGGCATCGACGAAATGTTTCCGCTCAAAGTCGGCAGCGGGGATATTATTGTCGGCGGACAGAATTTCGGCTGCGGCTCAAGCCGCGAGGAGGCGGCCGCCGCGATGAAGGAGGCAGGCGTCGGCGCGGTGGTGGCGCCCAGCTTCGGGCGGCTGTTTACGCGCAACGCCATCAATGTCGGATTGCCGATCGTGACCTTGCCGCACATCGACGAGCATATTATGCAGGGCGACGTGATCGAGATCGATCTCGCCAACGCGCGCCTGCGTAACTTGCGGTCGGGATATGAGGCGCGGCTGCCGCCGATGGCGCCGGAGTTGGTGAGGTTGATCCAGGATGGCGGCATCGCGAACTACACGCGCCGGATATTGGACGAGCGGCGCGCGCGCATTGCCGACGCTGAAAACGATCGCGCGCCGGGCCGACCGGATTGATTGACCATAACCCGCCTCACGGCTGTTGCACGAACTCCCCGGCCTGGCGGCCCGCGATGCGTCCGAATACGGCGCCGGCCATCAGCCCGGCGCTGCCCGGATAGTTGAAATAGAACAAGCCGCCGACCAATTCACCCGCGGCGTAGAGCCCGGGAATCGGCGCATCCTCGATGTCGAGCACACGGCCGCAGGTGTCGATCTTCAGTCCCCCGAAGGTGAAGGTGATGCCGCACCCAACGGAGTAGGCTTCGAACGGCGATTTTTCCATGGTGTTCGCCCAGTTCGTCTTGTCGAGCGCGAGGCCGACCGTGGCCTTGCCGTCCTTGATGTTCGGATCGAACTTCACGTCACGTTTCACGGCAGCATTGTAGTCCCGCATGGTCCTGAGAAAACCGGCGGGGTTTACGTCTTGCATCCTGTTGACCAGTTCTTCCAAAGTATCGGCGCGGACCTTCGTGGCACCCCGCATTTTGTATTCGTCGCGTAAAAGATAGAGAGTCTGCGAATCGAATACTTGCCACGCATAGCCGCCGGGCTGCTCCAGCACCGCGCGGCCATATTTCGCGTAGGTGTAATTGCGAAAATCCGCGCCTTCGTTGACGAAACGCTCGCCATTCGCGTTCACCATCAGGCCGAACGGATAGCTGTGCCGGTAACCGGCGCTGTGCTGGCCGTCGACGTCGCCAAAATCGTTGGCGTAGCGCTCCCAGGCGACCGCGTGCGCGCCCGACCATTGACCGTAGGACTGCGCGCCGATGTCGAGCGCCATGCGGATGCCGTCGCCCGTATTGTAACGGGTGCCGCGCACCTTTGCCATGTCCCATCCGGGACCGAGGTAGCGTGAACGCCACTCCCGGTTCGACTCAAAGCCGCCGCAGGCGAGCACAACGGCGCGGCCCCGGACGACTTCCTCCGCGCCATCGACCAGGATCCGCACGCCTTCGACCCCGCCCTTGCCGCGCAGGAGCGCGGTGGCGCGCGCACCGTATCGCAGAATCACGCCATGCTTGGCGGCGGCCTTGTATTCGGATTCCACGAGGCCGGCGCCGCCGCCATTGGCGTAGATCACCACGCCGCCGAAGAATTTGAACCGGCCTTCGTGGTTGTAGGCTTGACGACCATAGTTCGGGAGGAATTTGACGCCGCGGCCCATCAACCAGTGCACGGTGTCGGTGCTATTGCGTACCAGCGTCTCGGCAAGATCGGGATCGATGTAATACTGGGTGATGCGGCCGAGATCGTCGAGATAGTTCTCAGCGGTGTATTCGCCGAAATCGGTACGTGCGATATCGGCATCGCTCAGGTCCGGCACGACGCGTTTGATATCCCGCACACCGTGGTGCACCATCCGGAAGCCGCCGCCGGTGAATTTCGAATTGCCGCCGCGCTTTAGCTCCGGTGCACGCTCGATCAACGCAACACGAGTAACCTTCTCGGCGGCGGCGAGCGCCGCGCATAAAGCCGCGTTGCCTCCGCCGACGACGACAACGTCAAAAGCGCGATTTTCCATTTATCCCGGTTCCCCGACGACGATCCGAATATTCCATCGAGTGGAAGGATATTCATTTCTGCGCTTTTCGAGTACGGAGCATCAGCTGCGCTGTCAACGGTTCGCGCGCACGACGCCGACACGACAGGCGGACCGAGCCCGGGTGAGCCCCGCAGCGCAATCTGCAGGTGCGGCAGTGTGGTGGACGCGCCGGTACGCGGGGCATATCGCCCTACTGATCTGAGGGGACCCAATTGCCTGGTCGCGCCGCCCATAGTCGCACTCACGGTGTTGCCAGGGTCCGGAGATCGGGGACGACCTGGTTCGGCCGCGCCTATTAGGTGCCTAAGTAACGAATCTCATAAGTGCGATGACGTATTGTTCCGACGCTCGCAGGCGCGCCAGAAAGACTTGCCGCCGCCGTTGCCCCATCATTCGGCACGAAAAATACGGCACCGTAATTAGGAATCAAGGCACTAAGTCTGGAGTGCTCCTCGTCATCAGCTTGGAAGGTTGTGTTTCGAGCACTCAAATTTACCGGGCAACACTGTGCTGTTTACCAAATTACCGGTTGATCGGGAAACAACCGCCAACTCCTGCGTTCTGTACAATGACAGCGAGGCGATGCCCGACTGGATCGATGCCCAGTTGGATGGCCCGACATTCTTCGGCGGCATGCAGAAGGTGCTAATCTGCGATACCCGCCTTCAAATCGTGACACCAGTCGCACCCTGACACCCGCAACGATCCGCCACGAAGTAACCCTCGGTACCGGCTTCATAGCCTGTTCGCCACCTGCTCCCATGCAGCGGTCCGCGCACGTTGCCGCTCTTGCGTTCGGCATCTCGCTGTCGCGCTTCGTCGAGAGCCTTTTCGCTGAGCGTGATGATCGCGTTGATCACCGGGCCCTTTTTGTCGTAGGCCTCGATCCGCTTGAGGTACGCCTTCACCAATTGCTCGGACGTCAACGTTCCGTCGGCAAACGCCGCATTCACGTCGGCGATTGTCGCCGTCTCGATGTTCAATCCTGCGGCGCGCGCCGGCACGTACAACGCACCAGCGAGCGCGCACGATGCAACTACAGAATACAGCACTCGTTTTATGCGCATAGTCATCTGTATCTCCCCAGTGGTTTCCACGATGGCTTATCGGTCTCGGCGTCGTCTCGCGCAGAGCAACGGGTGTGCCAGGCCGTCCGCGCACCTCCACCTCACCTTGGCATCGAAGGAACATGAACAGACGCAAACGAAGGTGCAGCAAATCGCTGATTATTCGAGGAGGGCCAAGTAGCCGGCCTCGTTCGGGACGAGGGGGTCGCAGGTTCAAATCCTGCCACTCCGACCAAATATTTCCAATGACTTAACTTCGACCGCGTTTTTTCCTGCCACACCTTGTGCCATACCTTGGCGGAGTGAGTTTTGCGGCCGTTTAGGCTGCTACCGGCAGGCGAGATGATCCGAAGCTGCGGTTCTTTTTGGAAGCGATCGAAGGTTATCGCCGCGGGCGTGGTGAAGGACCTGCCGCGTTGTTTTTCTGGTAGCTGCGCATTTCGCCTGTAAGGGTCCGGGATGCCTTCGAAATTTTTGATCCCCTGCCTTAGGTGCAGGTCGGGGAGCGACCGGTAACGGAGGCCACTGAACCGCTATGAGGGTCCTTGGACACCGCCGCGCTCGAAGTGCGCGTCCTGGAAACCGAGGCTCTTCTCAAGGACATCCTGCTCTCGAAAAATCGCTTTCGCTGCCTATGAAAACCCATCCCGAGGCGCAGGCGGCCCCGCGGGAGATGGACGACGCCGTCGAGACGGCCCGCAGCCAAATCTTTTTCTCCAATCTTCCGAGTGTCAAAGACTACCGGCGCCAGTCGAAATCCTAGGAAAATTTTGGGCTCGGAGCGCGGAAGCGAGCGGCCTTGAAGGTCCCGCGCGGGCGGGGATCCCCACAAAAGAAGCCGTCCTGCGCGGTGCCACACGAGAGGAACACGCTGAGCAGGTTCAACTGCAGGATTTAGGTTCAAAGGAGTTTTGTAGGAGATTCCCGATACACGAGGACCGGGATGGCGCTGCGGGTTAAGACTTTCACTGTCTCGCTGCCCAGCACAATTGCAGAGAGTCCGCGCCGCCCATGCGAGGCCATCACGATCAAATCGCATCCTTTCATCTTCGCTGTATCGATAATGGCTTGAAAAGGATGTGCGTGCTCGACGTGGAGGGTATCGCAATTTACGCCCGCTTTCGCGGCATCCTTCACTTGTTCGAGGTGCTCTGTTGCGATGGTCGCCATTCGTTTTTATACGATTCGGATGTGTTCGTAACCGCTGCAAGGACGTGGAACGGAGGCGAGACTGTAACCCCGGTCACCTTGGCATTGACCGCCTTTGCCAAGGACATACCATACTGCATGGCACCTTTGGACAGATTCCGAGCCATCAGTGGGAATAAGAATATGCTTGTACATATAATGTTTCCCTTTCAATGGCAGCCGGGAATACGTCTTCGCTGCATCAGTTGGGCCTCGGATAAGCGCGCTGCAGCGCGAGATTGAGGTCAAGAACGTTCACGCGCGGCTCGCCGAAGATATGGAAGCTTCGGCTGGTGACGTGGTTATCGAGGAGGGCAGCGATGTCCGCTGCCGGGACGCCGCGCGCCTGCGCTACGCGGGCGACTTGCATCGCCGCATTGGCGGGGCTGACATCCGGATCAAGACCCGAGGCCGACGTCGTTAGCATGTCTGCGGGAAGCATGGCGCCCGCAAGGGTTGGTTGCATCGTTTCCAGCACGCCGCGGTCCGCTAACAGGCGCTGCAGCAATTCGTTGCTGGTCGGACCGAGATTGGAGCCGGTCGAACTCGCCGCGTTGTAGGGCGCGGGCACGGTTTTGGTTGGATCAGCCGGGTCGACATCGGTGGTCGCCGAGGGACGGCCATGAAACCATTCCGGGCCTTTCCACGCTTGCCCGATCAGGCGCGAGCCGATGATGGTGCCATCGGGATTCCTTTCCAGGCTGCCGTTCGCCTGAACCGGCATCAGCCACTGACCCAGACCGACGAGCACTAGCGGATAAGCGATGCCGCACAGCACCCAGGTGACCAGGGAAGCCCGCAACGCGGCCACGATGATGTCACGCATGTCACAGCCCTCTAAAGCAGTGGCGACAACAACAGATCGATCGCCTTGATGCCAATGAACGGCGCAATCAGACCGCCGAGGCCATAGACAACGAGGTTTCGGTAGAACGTATCCTCTGCGCTGGTGGGCCGGAACCGCACACCGCGCAATGCCAGCGGAATCAACGCAGGAATGATGAGCGCGTTGAAGATCAACGCCGAGAGCACGGCGCTGTGCGGCGTCGCCAGCCCCATGACGTTGAGGCCCGAAAGCCCTGGCAGCGCGACGATGAACATGGCGGGTATGATGGCGAAATATTTGGCCACATCGTTGGCGATCGAAAAGGTGGTCAAAGCTCCGCGCGTCATCAGCATCTGCTTGCCGATACCCACGAGGTCAAGAAGCTTGGTCGGATCGGAATCGAGGTCGATCAAGTTCGCGGCTTCTTTGGCCGCGTTGGTGCCCGAATGCATGGCCACGCCGACATCGGCTTGCGCGAGGGCCGGCGCATCATTGGTGCCGTCACCGGTCATTGCGACCAGGCGACCCTGGGCTTGCTCGCGGCGGATCAGCTTCAGTTTTTCTTCGGGCTTGGCCTCCGCTACGAAATCGTCCACGCCCGCTTGTGCCGCGATCGCAGCAGCGGTCACGGGATTATCGCCGGTGACCATGACGGTGCGAATGCCCATGTCGCGCAATTGCTCGATGCGCAGCCGTATGCCGGGCTTGGGGACGTCCGACAAAGCGATCACGCCAAAGATGTTGTCATCGACGGAAACTGCGAGCGGCGTTGCTCCCTTCTTCGCCACCCGCTCTGCCGTGTCCTTGAGGTCGGGCGGCTCCGTGGCGCCATAGGCTTCGGCCACATGCAAGGCTACGGCGTTGACGGCTCCTTTTCGGATCACGCGTCCGTCGGGCAGATCGACGCCGCTCATGCGCGTCTCCGCCGAGAAATCGAGGCGCCGGCTGCGATCGAGCAGGGAATTGCGTTTAGCCCCGAGCTTTTCGGCGAAGACGATCACGGAGCGTCCTTCCGGCGTCGTGTCGAAAGCGGAGGCAAGGTAGGCGGCCTGAACGAGCGCGTCCGCGCTGGTTCCCGCAAGCGGAATGAACTCGGTCGCTTGCCGGTTGCCGATCGTGATGGTGCCGGTCTTGTCCAGCAGCAGGGTGTGCACGTCGCCGGCGGCCTCAACGGCCTTTCCAGACGTCGCGAGGACATTGAACCGGAAGGTGCGATCGATCCCGGCGATCCCGATGGCGGACAGCAGCGCGCCGATGGTGGTCGGAATCAGCGCGACCAGGAGTGCAATCAGGTCGGCGATGTTGATTTGCGCCTGCAAATAGACCGCAACGGGCGCCATGGTCGCCACCACGATGACGAAGATCAGCGTCAATATGGCGAGCAGAACGGTCAGCGCCATCTCGTTCGGAGTTTTCTGCCGTTTGGCGCCTTCCACGAGGTGGATCATGCGATCGAGGAAGCTTTCCCCTGGATTGGTCGTGGCGCGAACGAGCAAATGATCCGAGACCAGCATAGTGCCCGCGGTCACCGAGGAGAACATGTCGGTTCCCGGCTCCTTTCTCACCGGCGCCGACTTACCGGTGATGGCCGACTCATCCACATAGGCCACACCTTCGATCACCTCGCCGTCGGTCGGGATGAGTTCACCCTTGTCCACCCGGACGATATCGTCCTTGCGCAAGTTGGTCGCCGGCACCTGCTCGATTTCGTCGGAGCTCAGGACTCGTCTAGCCATCAACTCGGTCTGGGTCCGCCGCAGTGAAACGGCCTTCGCTTTTCCTCGCCCCTCCGCGAGCGCCTCCGCGAAGTTCGCAAACCACACGGTCAACAGCAGAATGACCGTTACGACGCCGTTGTACGTTGCGGATGCGCTTGAGGGTCCGAATAGACCCGGATCAATCGTGAGCGCGGCGGTCACCAGTGCGCCGAGCCAGACCACGAACATCACGGGATTGCGCACCTGGGTCCTGGGATCAAATTTCTTGAGCGAACCGACTGCAGCCTGCCGCCATAGTTCGGTCCCATAAGCCTCAATGCCCGGCGCGACGCGAGGCGCCTTGCGGCGAAACGTTCTGTGCAGGCTCACTTCCGGCGTATCGTTCATGTTCGTTATTCCAGGCCCGAGCGTGGAGCGTGGGATCAGAAGAGGAGGCCGCTCTGCATGGCGAAGAACTCAGCGATCGGTCCCAGGACGAGCGCCGGGAAGAACGTGAGCGCACCCACCACCAGGATGGTGACCAGCCAGAAGATCCCGAACTTCAAGCTGTCCGTGCGCAGCGTGCCGCGTGTAACCGGCACCGTGGGTTTCGCCGCCACCGATCCGGCCACCGCCATCATGAAGATGATTGGTGGATAGCGGCCAATGAGGATGACGACGGCAGTGGCCAAATTGTACCAAGGGGTGTTTGCATTCAGTCCGGCGAAGGCCGATCCATTATTGGCGGCGGAACTGGTGAATGCGTAAAGCACTTCGGAATAGCCGTGCATTGCGGTGTTGCCGAGCGAGGCAACGCCGTAGGGCGCGACCATCGACCAGCCGGTAGGCGCGAGGATCACCAGTGGATGGATCAGCAGCGTCAAGGAGACCAGAACGATCTCGGGCTTCTCGATCTTCTTGCCGAGGAACTCCGGCGTTCGTCCGACCATGAGGCCGGCGATGAAGACAGCGATGATGCCGTAGACCAGGGCGGCGAGGAACCCCACGCCCTTTCCGCCGAACACGCATTGCAGCATCATGCCGATGAAGGTGCCCATGCCGCCGAGCGGAGTGAAGCTGTCGTGCATAGAGTTCACGCTGCCCGTTGTGAAGGTGGTGGTAACGAGGCCAAATAGTCCGCTCTGGACGATGCCAAAACGCACTTCCTTGCCCTCCATGTTACCGCCGGGCTGGGTCGAGCTGGCCGCCGTCTCGATGCCCACCTTCGCCAGCAGCGGCGTGCCGGCTTGTTCCGGCACGATGACGACCGGCAGGAACAGGAGCAGCAGCGCGCCCATGACCCCGTAAAGAACCCAACCTTGGCGGCGGTTGCCGATCATCTCGCCGAAGCAGAGCACGATCGAGCTCGGCAGCACGATCATCAGCAGCATCTGCACCAGGTTGGTGATAGGGGTCGGATTCTCATAGGGATGGGAGGCGTTGGCGCTGAAGAAGCCGCCACCGTTTGTGCCCATGTGCTTGATGGTCTCGAACGAGGCCACCGGCCCCAGCGCGATGGTCTGGTCTGCCCCCTGCACCGTATGCGCGGTGACATCGGCGGCGAGAGTTTGGGGCTCACCCTGCTGAATCAGTAGCAACGCGAGCACGAACGACGCAGGCATCAGCACGCGTGTGGTGAAGCGGATCATATCCCTGTAGAAGTTACCCAGATTGGCGCCGCCGTCCTTCACCGTGAAAGCGCGGATGAACGCCATGGCGACGACGAACCCCGTCGTCGCGGAGGTGAACATCGGAAAGGTGATGGCCGCCATCTGGCTGAAGTTCGACAGCGTCGTCTCGCCGCCATACCCCTGCCAGTCGGTGTTGGTGATGAAGCTCACCGCCGTGTTGAAGGCGAGCATGGGCTCCATGCCGGCGAAGTGCCGGGTATTCAGCGGCAGATGATCCTGGAACACCAGGATCAGGAAAATGATCACGGCCATGATAAAGTTGGTCGCCAGCATGTGCAGCGTATAGGCCTTCCAGTCCATCGCCTGGCCGCAGATCCGCCGACCGATCAGCAGGTAGATGCCATTGTCGATCGGATCGAACAGGCGATCAAACGGGGTCTTCCGGCCGGTCGTCACCCAGGCCAGGTAACGCCCCACCGGGATGCTGATCAGGAGCCCAATCAGCAGCGTTAATCCGATCTGCAGCCAGCCTTGGGATGTCATAGCGTTTCCTCGGTGGCGATCAGAACTTCTCGGGATGGATCACCGCGTAGAAGAGATAGATGACGAGAGCGACGACCAGCGCCAACAGCACGTACAGGGCCATTTTGTATTCCTAGACCAACGTTTCCTTGGTTAGATTCATATCGAAAAGTCGTCTGTTATAAGACTTCTCCCTCTGACACAGCGCTTTCAGAAGTGGCTTACGAAACCGGCAAGTGATGAGTTTCTTGGAATCGATCATCTAGCGCGCTGGTCGCCGTCGCGGCCAGCTCACGATTTCGATTCGGGCTCGATCACGCCCTCCGAAAAGAATACCAGTCCGGCAAACAGGCCGAAGAAACCAACCAAGAGAAGAAGCATGATGATCACAAGCACTTCGCGCCTCTCGGTTCGTGTCGGTGGACAAGTAGCGTGTAATGGCTTTTCAGACATGGATCCGCATCTAGGGGGGCTCGATTGCGATGCACGATATCATGTATATTGTGGAAATCATATGAACTCGAGGTGAAGCATGACCCATTATTATAGGCGCGGAATAGGAAGTCAGGTCCGTTCTTATATACGCGGAATAAGAAGTCTTGCCATCAGCGAAGGCGAGCGCCGGGAGCAGCCTCTGCGGTTTGGCACCAATTTCGCGGGGTGAACCGTATGGCCGTTCTCGAAGGCGCTGTCATCGTCCTCCTGCTCATGGTCAATGGCTTTTTCGCCATGGCGGAGATTGCGATCGTGTCCTCGCGCCGCAGTCGGCTCGAGCAGCTCGCGGACGCCGGCCGTTCCGATGCGCGCACCGCACTGGCACTTTCAGAGGATCCAGGCCGGTTTCTCGCAGCTGTCCAGATGGGCATGACGCTGATCGGCATTCTTGCGGGTGCCTTGAGCGCCGCCGCGCTCGCCGACCCGGCTTGAGGACTGGTCCGGTCTATATCCGCAGATCATGCCCAACGCCAAGCCTGCGGCGATCGGCATCGTCGCTACGTTGTGCATCGCCTTCGGCGCGCGGTCCTGCCGCGAGTTGTGAAAGATCAATGACCGCGCCCCGCGCTGCTCTTATTTAGACGGCAACCGTCCGTTTTGGTCCACTGGGAGTATGCTAGCGTTTTCTTGAAAGGAACATGCGATGTTCTTGTTTGGCTATGTCCTCCTGGTGCTTCTCGCCGCGCTTCCACTCGGCCGCACAGTGTTGACGCAGAGAGGCGGTTCGCCGGTCGCATTCTTGCACCGCCTCTATCGAGATCTTGCCTACATTGCGGCTGCCGTTCTCGGCATCATATGTTTCGAGACAGTGTTGACGATATCTCTGCAAAATTATTGGTTCGACGAACTTGGCCAGCGCTACCGCTATTGGTTGGCACTTGGGCTTCGGCTTGGGATCTTCCTCGCCGTCCTCATCTCTGTCGGTACCTTCGTGGGATGTAATCTGTGGGCATTGTGCCGGCCGTTGCCGGCGGTGCCGAAGAGTGCTCCATGGTTCGCGGCGTTCGCTCTTTCCGCCGTGATCGGTTTCACCGCGACGACACTTTGGACACCGCTGCTGGGATTCCTCGGTGCGACCGCGAGCGGAACCACCGACCCAGTCTTCGGCAAGGACGTTTCGTTCTATCTGCTGGCGTTACCGTGGTATGATGCCGTGGTCGGATTGATCATTACCGTTCTGGTCATCACGATTGCGCTTTGGGCGGTGATCGGCCTCGGGCTCTACCCCCGCTCAGGAAGCCCGTGGGATCATTTGGCCGAGTACCATCTCAGATCGCGCAGCGTCCAATCGCTGCGCGTGATTGATGCTGACGATGCAGATTCTCAGGCGCGAAGCGCCGTGACCTGGCAGCGATGGCTGCGCCAGGGTTTGGTGTTGGGAATGCTTCTCTGCTTGTCATCGGGAGCGTCCCGCTTCCTTGACAGATATCATCTTATCATCGCTGGCCATTCGCAGGTCGTTGCCGGCGCCTCGTTTGCCGATGTCTATTTTTGGATCCCGGCATATAACGTGATCGTGGTTGGTTGGTCTGCTGCCGCCTTCATTTTGCTGGCGGCAGCTTACGTAACCCCAATCCGCACTTGGTTGCTCATGCGGCCGTCCCATTGGGTTGTCCCCTGCGGGCTGTTTGCCGCCCTCTACCTCGGAGCCGTTATCCTCCCGCCCGCTGTCGAACGTCTCTATGTCGGTCCGAACCAGATAACCCTCGAGCAGCCTTATTTGCTCAGAAGCATCGCGGGCACCCGGGAAGCCTACAACCTTGATGGGGCGTCGGTCGAAGAGCGCGAATTTGCGGTCTCGGCCGCGCCGCTCACGCGCGAGGACTTGGACAAGAACGGACCAACGCTGCAAGACGCCCGCATTTGGGACTGGCGAGCGCTCGAACCCCAACTCCAGCAGATCCAGGGCCTGCGGCCGTACTACACCTTTGCCGGCGTCAACATCGACCGCTACATGATCGATGGCGCCGAACGGCAGGTCATGATTACGGCCCGGGAGCTCAACGTGGAAAAGCTCCCGGACCAAGCCAAAGTGTGGGTAAATCTCGCCCTCAAATACACCCACGGTTACGGTGCCGTTGCCGTGCCGGTCAATGAAATGGATAGCAGGGGAAATCCCCTCCTGTGGGCGCACGATATTCCCGTTACGGCCAAGGGCGACCTCGCGGTGAAGCAGGGCGCGATCTACTACGGTGCCCTTACGCGAGACCGAATCTACGTTCGAACATCCGAAAAGGAATTCGACTTTCCGCAAGGGCAGGCGAATGCCGAGACGGTTTACCAAGGTGCTGGCGGAATTTCTTTGTCCAATTTCTGGCGCAAGCTGGTCGTTGCTCACGATGGCGACGGCATGCGACTCTTCATCTCCGAATATTTCACCCCGGAGAGCCGGGTGCTGTTGCGCAGGAATATCGTTGAAAGGGTCGAAAGGCTCGCGCCCTTCCTCATCTTTGATCGCGATCCCTATATTGTGGCCGATGGGGACCATTATTCTTATATTATTGATGCATATACCAGCTCGACCAACTATCCCTACAGCGACGCCTATCGCGGGTCGCTGCCGTGGCTTCATGATCGCAATTACCTGCGCAATTCCATCAAGGCAGTGATCGACGCCTATAACGGGTCCGTCACGTTCTACCTCTTTGACAATCACGATCCCATCATCACGGCCTATCGGCGGATGTTACCCGGTCTCTTTAAGGACCGCAGCGAGATGCCGCAGAATCTTCAGCGCCACATTCGCTACCCCGAGGACCTATTCACCGTCCAAGCAGAAATGTATGGTACCTACCACATGACCAATCCCACGACCTTCTACAATCGCGAGGACCGGTGGGAGGTGCCGCATGAGCTTTATCGTGATACCGAGATCGCGGTGAGGCCTTATTACGTCATCGCGCAACTTCCGAATTCCGAAAGCCCGGAATTCCTGCTGATGCTGCCGCTGTCGGTGGCGGGGAAGAACCAGATGGCAGGTTGGCTCGCGGGTCTGTCGGATGGCGAGAACTACGGAAAGATGGTGGCGTTTCGTTTTCCAAAGGGGACATTCATCGACGGTCCCGCGCAAGTCGAATCGCGGATCAATTCCGATAGCCGGTTCTCCGGCGACCTGACGCTCTGGGATCAGCACGGTTCTCAGGTGATCCGGGGCAACCTGATTGTGCTGCCACTCAATGGGAACCAGCTTATCGCCATCGAGCCGGTCTACATCGAAGCCGAGCAGACCAAAATTCCGACGCTCGCACGCATCGTGCTGGCACAGTTGTTGCCGGACGACCGCAAGATTGAGTGGGCGAAGAGTCTCAAGGACGCAGAGGACCGCTTGGTTGGAGCGTCTATTCGGTCGAGCACTCCACCCGCTGATGCGGAGATTGATATTGACCGGCTCAATCGCGCGCGCACAGTGTTTCAAGAAATGCAGCGGCAATATGCGTCGGGCAACTATACCAAATACGGCGAACTTCTGCAGCAGCTCGAAAAGCTTCTAACGTCACCGTAGACGTAGGCGGTGTCAGGGCTTCCCAGTCCGCGGCAGCAACCAGTCCATCATAACCTCACGCGGATCACGGCGGCTGCGTGGAAGCTTATGCTCCTGTACCGCCCTCGCAGCAAAGTCCGCAGTTTGCTCCTTGTTCTCCCGCTTGTCGCGCGGAAGCGCCATCCATTCGCGAATGACTTTTCTTCTCATGGTCGATCGGCAATTCTCGACGATCGAGCTCGTCTGTCCCAATTTGCAGCGCAACATCAACCCGCGCAAGGACAAGCCGCCGTCATCATGACGCGCCGCCGCCTCTGTGATACGATACGATCCACATCTCGCTGAGCGACATGCCCGATGGTCCCGAGAAGACGCAACTGCTGGCGATCCCGAGGGGCCTGACCCTTCAGCCGCACGATGTCGATCTGTTGGTCGCAGCGGGGCAGACGGCGATCACGACCTCAGAACCGCTGCGCCGCTTCATTGCCGACTACCCCCCTGCCCCGCCGGGCATGCCGCCGCGCAAGGAGCGCGCGCAGGCGGCCCGCTCGGCCCTGGGGTGCCCTGGCACGGCTTCCAAAACACCAATATCGACCGTCAGCGTGAAGGAGTGGCCATTAAGCCCGCATCACCCCGAAATTGGAGGCCTTACCGATACCAGATCGGCACCGAACCCGTGCGCCTAGGGGTCACGATGAAGCAACGGCCAATAGACCTGCATGACACCGAAAATGTAGGCCGTGCTAATGCCGAAGAGGAGAGCGCCGTTTCCGGCCTCGAGCACCCCCAGCATCTGCCAGGGGCGCGGTAGCACCAGCCCCGGCGCGCCGACCGTCGTCATCGCGCCGAGCGAGAAAAGCATCGCGTCGAACGGTAAGTCGAAGACACCGATCAGCAGATACGAAGCCCCCCACAGCGCCGCTTCCACGAGATGCAGAATCGTCAGCATCAGCCCGATCGCCGCGAGCACGGCGATAACGATCGGCATGACAGACAGCAGACCAAGGTGTCGCACTTGTATGCGCGATCGAAGCCGGATCCCGGCGAGGGCCAGTGACACCACGCCTGCAACGTGGATGGTGACGCACAATACTGTGAGCGCAAGCCCCCAGATCCAATGGGTGTCCGCTGAATAAAAATTCATTCGGAACAAAGATCCCGAGGTTCAGCCTTCGGCAACGGTCTCGATGCGGCCGTCCCGAACGCCCTTGAGGAAGGCCAGATAGTCCCGCTCGTTCTGGTCCGCGTACTCAACCGCAAACTCGGCGAGTGCGTCGGCGAATCGGGAACTCGAACCGATATAGCCGGCGATCTGCGCCGGGTCGCCTGACCGCGCTTCTGTCGGAGTGCTAACTCAACAAGAAAAAGATGGGGGAAAAGCGCAGTATCGGCATCGAAAAGGGTATTAGCGGTACAAAGGTGAGACTGTGCCGGGTCCACCTCATTGACCGACACCGTATAGATGGCGTTGTTATGTGTCACCCTATATTCGTTTTTAGGGCACACCCTGAGCTCACACCTTGGTGTCCCGGTTGTAATGTCAAGAGTCACTTTGATCGTCCCTTGGGTTACATACAGCATGGGTCGTTGTCTCCTTGTTGCAAGCGGCTTCAAAGCAAGGATCGAAAGGCGCCCCTTTGGCGAGCTTCGGTACGGCAGTGGCTTTCCGAGCGACGCAATGACTGATTGCTACCGACATCTTCTGCTCCTTATCAAGAACAAGGACATAGGCAATATCTTGGCGTTCCCCCTTCGGGCTCGGGCTGTCGTGCTGCGCACGGAGCGGCTGTCGCGTCTCCGCCCTTCGGGCTTCCATCCCTAACGCAAGAGGGACGGCACCCCTCGCCGGAGGCAGTCGGTCCCGCGTCCCGCCGAAGACGGCGGCGCTATGCTGACGCTCCTACGGCTGCCTTTTTAACCGGTCTCGGGGCGGCGAATGGCCTCCGCTTCGCTCCGGCTGATGCGCCGTTTTTTCGAAGAAGGGGGGCTGGCGCCCCATGGCGTCACCGCCTGCACGCGGTCGTGAGGCATCCAGCAGGATCAAGTTCCGAGCAGGTTGTTTCGAACGCCGATCCTTTGCACCATCAGAACCGCTGCGTCGGCCAGAGGGATCCGAAACGGGGGCAGGTCCCGTGCTCTGAGGTCGTTGGGTCAGCCCCTTGGGATCGGGCAGCACACCCGGAGCCCGGCCGGCGGCGCTTGGGGCAGATAGAGAGTGAAAGGGCAGCTGGGACTGGGGCGGCTGGTTGGAGGTCGAGAGAGTGTCTCTCGGCCGGCCCGCCTACCAAAGGAGACACTCCCATGAAGAACGCCCAGCCCAAGATCACGCTCAGCCGGTCCGAAGATATTCCGTTCCACAAGCTCGTCCTGTCGCAATCCAATGTCCGGCGCATCAAGGCCGGGATTTCGGTTGAGGACTTGGCCGAAGACATCGCCCGCCGCGGCCTGCTGCAGAGCATCTGCGTGCGTCCCGTCCGCGAGGCGGGCAAGCGGTGCGGGAAGCCAAGGGCGAACCGGCGGTGCAGCTGATCGACCATCTCAAGAAGCCCGATATGGCGCGGGAAGCCGAGCGGTTGCTGGCGGGCACGCGATGGGCCCCTGAGCCGCGCGCACGCCCGATGTGCAGCCGATCGAGACCGCCGATGAAGGCGAGGTCGGAGGCGAAGACCTGCCGGCGTTCTTGGCCGAAGGCGGCGACGACGGCGAGACCGCGGCGGATCTCGAGGAACCGCAGCGGTTCGCCGAAGCGGCCGAGTAAGTGCAGTCCGCGGGGCGGCTGAGCACCGTCCCCGCGCTTTTCTTTTCCCATCCACCCAAGAGCCTGGCCGTCGCGCCGGGCTCTTTGCATTTACTAATCACGCTCGACTTCTGCACGTCATTTCTGCACAAGCCCTTGTCCGTCAAGGAACAGATTTTGTGCAAAATTTTTGAATTCGTTGAGGCGCGATCAATCGGCCTCGGTCTTCAGGTTTGTCGCCTCCAGCTTTTTTTGAATTGCCGTTATCATACGGTGGACTGTTTCTATATCCTTGACCGAAAGCCCGTCCGCCAAGCTGTTCACCCAAGGTGCCTGTAAGTCCATAGCGGCTTCAAAGGCTCGCCTTCCTTTATCGGTTAGAACCACAAGTTGCGCCCGCTGGTGATGCGGATTGGGCTCGAAAGCGACAAGTCCTTCCTTGTGAAGGTCGTTGATGATCCGCTGCACATTTTGGCGATTGGCTCCCAGATCGCGCGCAAGCCAAGCGACCGGCTGCGGTCGATCCGCCTCGACGATAGCACCGAGGATTTGCCAACGGGCACTCGTCAATCCCAGACCAGCGACCAGCCGGTCTCCCGCCGCAAGCATGCGGCTGCTGAGCCTGAACAGATCGAGAATGACATCGGTCAAGGCAGTTCCGGCTGGCGTTCTTTTGATCTTCCCCATGTGTCACCATAAAACGTGATTGACATCATCATGTCAAGATGATTATGTCTTTATCGTACCAGATTGACATCATAAGGCCAACAGGAGAGCAACGTCATGTCGCTACTGCGCCCACTCGACCCCGCCTTCCCGATCGAACGTCAGATCGTGCTTGATACCAGTCCGGTCGTGCTGGTGAACGTGTTCATGCTCGACAAGGCTGACGAGCAGGCCTTTCTCAAAACTTGGCAGGACGATGCGCTTTTCATGAAGCGCCAGCCGGGCTTCATCTCCACCCAGCTTCACCGCGCAATCGGCGAAAGCCCCACCTATCTGAACTATGCAGTCTGGGAATCGACGGCGGCTTTCCGCGCAGCGTTCTCGCATCCGGATTTTCAGGCCAAACTCTCAGCCTATCCCGCCTCGGCCGTTGCTGCCCCGCACCTGTTCCAGAAGGTCACGGTACCAGACATTTGCGTCGCGTAAGCAGGAATGGGGGCGGCCATGACCAAAATCATCCATCCGGTGGCTGGCGCAATTGCGATCCTCACGATTGCGACCTTCTGGCTCTCGACCGCTCTTTCGGAGTTGTTTGCCACGCAGGCTGTTTCGGCTCAGGCATGGTGGCAGGAGACACCGGCATCATCATGCACAATCGAGCGGCCGAGTTCTCGCTTGAGCCCGGGCATCCGAACGAAATTGCGCCGGGCAAGCGTCCACGCCACAGCATTCTTCCGTCCATGGTGTTCCAAGGCGACGACCTACACATGACATTCGGATGCATGGGCGCGAACATGCAGCCGCAGGGCCAAGTGCAGATTTTGCTCAACATCATTGACCGTGGAATGAACCCGCAAGAAGCGATCGACGCCTCCCGCGTTCGCGTGCTCGGCGGCAAGCGCATTTCGGTCGAATCGATGTTTCCGCCCGACGTCATCGCTCGCCTGGCTTCGTTCGGACACGACATCGTTCCGGGCGAAGAACCGCCGACCGATTGGGTCCATCCGCATGACTTCCTGCACAGCTTCATGGGAAGCGCTCAAGCCATCGTCATCGATCCGGCGTTTGGAACCCTCTGCGGCGGTTCCGATCCTCGGTTGGATGGTGTAGCCATTGGCTATTGATTTGCGTGATCGCGGCATCGGTTCTGGTCGGCCCAACTCGGGTGAGAGGCCATCGGCTACTTGTCGCGCGAGCAGCCCTCCAAGATCGATCCGGAGACGCTTCTCCCGCGCGCACGGGGGGTGCGCAATTGCGGGTTATAGGAGACGTTTTCGGAGAGCCTCGCCAGTGCGGCGGGATCCGAGCATTCACTGCTCAAGCTGACGCCTACTTTTCGACCTCAAATCCAGCTGCGACGTAGGCTTGCTTGGCTTCGGCGCTGGCGAGAGCTTGTAGGAACGCATGGGCCGCGACTTCGTCCCGGGGACGCGCTCCCAGTGCGGCCGAAAAGCGCGCCCGAACTTGCAACTCGTCCGGCAGCGGCCCGACCAACTTCGCCCCTGGATGGCCAGGAATCTCGACCAGGACACTCAGAACGACCACCACCATCCCTGGGCTTGTGTCCTTGGCCAACGTACTCACGCTGGTTCCCGCGACCACGACCTGGGACTTGGTTTTGATCTGCTCAGCCACCCAGACGCTTCGCGATGCGCAGCAGGATTTGACCCGAGGGCGCGACCTTAGGATCGTTAAGGTACTACTGAGTTAGAAAACCTCAGAAGTCATTGACATCACAAGGCTTGGTCATTACCCATCCCTTTTGGATGCACAGGTAATTGGTGCTTGAGCTGCCATCGGCCCGCGCCGAGGTCCCGAGCATTTTAAAGGAGGCTCTACGATGCCATGGTTGGCGACTGTCACTTATCGGCGCGCACTGGACTGGTTTGACTATGTCTGCTCCGAAAACCCGCATGGATTTTATGCAGGAAAAGACCCCGCGGTTCCGTATGCCGATAAGCCGGATTTCTGACTGGGACCGACGGCCCGCAAGCGCGCGGTTTGCAGCGCAGTCCGCTCGCGCGGCGGTCATGAGAGGTGAGCAGCAGAGCCAAACAAGGAGTAAAATCGTATGGCCAAGTCTCCTATCGACCTGATTATGGAAATCTCCCAGGGCTTCACGCTGTCGCGAACCCTGCATGTGGTGGCAGAACTCGGGATTTCCGACAAACTGGACGAAGCGCCCCGGAACGCCACGGAATTGGCAGCTGCCACCAGTACCGACCCGGAGGCCCTCTACAGGGCGCTTCGCCTGCTCGCGGCCTACGGCATTTTCAAGCTGAGTGATGGTGCTTGGACCCACACACCCGCCTCGCTCTTGCTGCGCTCCGATCATCCGCAATCCATGCGTTCGTTCGTGCGCATGTTCGAAATCCCCGCGCTATGGAATATCGGCGCCCACCTCGATTACTCGCTTCGCACGGGCCGTTCCGCCGCCGAGAAGGCGCTGCCGAACGGAGGCTTCTGGGGCTACCTCGCCGATAACCCTGAACACAGCCGTCTCTTCAACGGCGCCATGACGGGTAAGACACATGGTCAGACCGCCGGTATCCTGGCGGCGTACGATTTTTCCAATTTCCATACCATCGCCGATATTGCCGGCGGGAACGGCCATCTGCTCCAGGCCGTGTTGGCGGCCACTCCGAATGCGGAAGGTATATTGTTCGACCTGCCGCACGTGATCCAACACACCTCGTCTGTGGCCTCCGATCGGTTGAAATTGCAGGCGGGCAACTTTTTCGAGGACAGCCTTCCTGTGTGCGATGCATACTTGATGATGCAGATCATCCACGATTGGAGGGACGAGGAATTGGACAAGATTCTCAAAGCAGTTCGGCGCGCCGCGCCCCCGCATGCCAAGCTCCTTCTTGTGGAGTGGTTGATGCCGGAAGATGGAACGCCTAGCTGGACCCTGTTCATGGATCTCATCATGCTTATGACGCTTGGGGGTAAGGAACGAACCGAACAACAATTCAAGGATTTACTTGCCGGTGCCGGCTTCAGCCTGGATCGAGTGATCGATATTGGCTTCAACACGTTCATTCTTGAGGCGTCTGTGTGCTGAACAGTTATTCAAAAGAAATTTCGCACCGCAAAAGCTTTGCATCAGCCACGGCAGCATCGGGTCATTAGCGACCGAACGAGGCGGTCGGCGCCGTGTCCGATGTCACTCCGGAATTTTGTGCGCGGCTCGACGGATCAAGGGGCCAGATCCGGTCATTCCAAGGCGCTGTGCTATGCTTTGTCCGCGAGCTGCCTTCGCAGTCCGCCTTGACCACAAGGGGGTAGAATCATGACGCGATGCGTCGCTTTTGCCTTTTTGGGCGTTCTTACACTGCCGGCTACCGCGAGTGCGCAACAGTCGAGACACAAATTCCTCTACCGTCCGGAACTGACGGTCGAGGGCGTGAAGGACCTTCAAAGGCGCACCGCTGTGGGTCTCCGGGCGAACATCATCAAGGCCACAGAGTCGGTCGGCTGCAAGCAGGGATATTGGTACTTCGACCCTCTTAACAGCGTGGCCTTTGGTGGGGTCGATTGCCAAAGCGAAATGGCCCCGGCAGTGCTCGTCACTGCGGTAAATGCAGCGGGATTTGTCAAACTGTCATACTGGGCTGTGCTTACGGCGGAACAGATGGATGGACTCCTGTCCAAGTCGCCGAAGGTCCGGGCGCCGCAAAATCAATAACCTCTGCTGCAATTGGGAACGTCGAAAATGTGGGTCCTTTTTTGCATCGTGAGAACCCGCCCTCCTGTCGGATGTAATGATCGGGGAAGGCCCGGCAATATTGATGCGTAGCTGGTGGGCGCGACCGGTCATAAGCCGCTGCACCAATCGATCTGCGACAACTATCGAACCCACAAGACCAAGGAGGTGCAAGCGTGGCTGGCGAAGCACCCACGCTTCAAACTGCACTTTATTCCGACCTCATCGTCCTGGCTCAATCTTGTCGAGCGGTTGTTCGCCGAAATCACCCGCCAGCGCATCCGGCGCGGCGTGTTCAAGAGCGTGCCCGATCTCATCGCCGCCATCAACGCCTGGTTGGCCGAGCGCAACACCAAGCCAAAGCCCTTCAAGTGGACGGCCAAAGCCGACACCATCCTGCAGAAAAATGCCCGCGCTCGCCAAGTCCTGACCCAGGTAGCCGCGATGGGTACCAATTGAATGAGTCAGAACACTAGTATAACAAATGCAGAGCTACCAGCAGGGCCTTGCCGTAGTCCCATAAATTGAAAGGTAGCGTTGGTGCCAGCGGCGGGCGATCATTCGGAGCATCAACTGGAGGAAAACGCTATGAACAGGAGCTTGTTCGCATCGGCATTTCTGGCAGTGGTGTTTAGTGCCGGATTGGCTAGCGCCCAACAGTCCGGTACGGCGACGGAAGCGAAAGCCATGCTCGATCGCGCGGTTGTCGCGCTCAAAGCCAACCAGGCCACGGCACTCGCCCAATTCAACGATAAGAACAATAAGCAGTTCCACGATCGAGACCTTTACGTTTTCTGCTATGATATGTCCGACGGCAAATTCACGGCGCACACAAATCCCGCCCTGATGGGCACGGACGTTCGCACCATAAAGGATAGGGACGACCCGCTCGGACAAAGAGGCTACGACATTTCTAAGGGTCTGCCGGAAGCAGGCCTCGGCATAAATGAGTATAACTTCCCGAAGCCCGGAACGACCGAATACGTCCCAAAGGTGTCCTTTGTGACGCGCGTCGGTGGCCAGGGTTGCGGCGTCGGCTACTATAAATAGTCGGCACGACCGCCTTCGAGACAAAATCAATCTGGAGGCAAGAGCGCGGCGGCGGTTTCGCAGGACGCCCGGTGTCGGAGTGCCGCCAACGGTGCTTGCCATCACCGGCGACGTTGCCGAGTAGCCGACGGTGGTCGGTCTACTAACCCTGCGCTAACCGCGCGTCGGCTGCGCCTTCGAACGATGTTCAGACCGGATCCTCGTCGGGCTTGCGGACGCACAAACGCTGAGCCGAAGTGCGGAGTCATAAGCCGCCGCGCTAATCGAGGGGCGATCGCGACAGCTGTTTTAAAGTACCGACGCGTCAGGGCACGGGATCTTCGCAGCCGGCCTGACGGTCACCAATGCCTGAGCGAAGCGCGGAGCTTCCCATCGTCACCGACGATGAAAGATGCGGATATCCCGATATTGGAGATGGGGGCCGATTGTGAAGGCATCCGGCTTCACACCGGAGGGTTGAGAAGCTTGGTCGGTCCCTTTCCTGGGCACATACTCGGTTCCGAACTCGCCTCTGCCTTGGGATCGCCTTCATAGCGCCGGAAGAAATGGAGATGTCAGTAGCACGACTGAAACACTTCGGCTGGGGCCGTGAGGGCGAGGGCCTCTCAGCGGAAGAAGAAGCCTTCGTGATGGCGCGTATGGAAGCGCGCTTCGGCACCGCGCTAAAGGAAAGCGCGTGCGCGCCCCGCCTCGAAGATATCAGGCTCGAACCGCCTCGCGTCGCGGCGCCTTCCTCGCTCCCGTTCTGCACCAGCGAGCACTACGATCGGGTCGCACACACCTACGGCAAATCATACCCGGAGCTCGCCCGCGGCCTTGCACGCGATTATGCGAGCGCCCCGGACGTCGTCGCTTATCCGCGCAATGAGACGGACGTAGAGGCTTTGCTCGACTGGGCCGGCGGCGCCGACGCGACCGTGACGCCGTTCGGCGGCGGGTCGAGCGTGTGCGGCGGCGTCGAACCAAAGCGCAACGGCCATAAGGGTGCAATCACGATCGACCTGCGACAAATGGGTAAGGTGAAGGAGATCGACAAGACATCGCGCGCCGCGCTGATCGAGGGCGGCACCTACGGCCCGGCGCTCGAAACGCAGCTTCGTCCGCATGGGCTCACCTTGCGGCATTTCCCGCAGAGCTTCGAATATTCAACGCTCGGCGGATGGATTGCTACGCGTGGCGGCGGCCACTTTGCGACGCTCTATACCCACATCGATGATTTCGTTAAATCGCTGCGCACCGTCACGCCGAGGGGCGTGATCGAAACCCGTCGCCTGCCCGGGTCCGGTGCGGGTCCGAGCCCGGATCGCCTAATGATAGGCTCGGAAGGAACTCTCGGCATCATCACACAGGCGTGGATGCGCTTGCAGGATCGCCCGAAATTCCGCGACGGCGGGGCCGTGCGTTTCGGCGATTTCTTTTCTGCAGCACGCGCGGTGCGGGCGATCTCGCAGGCCGGCCTCTATCCCTCCAACTGCCGGATCCTTGATCCGTCCGAAGCCTACAACACTGGCGCAGCAGAGGGCTCGGTCGCTATCATGGTGCTGGGATTCGAGTCGGCCGACCACGATGTCGCGCCATGGATGAAGCGTGCGCGCGAGTGCTGCGCGGATCATGGTGGTATTCCTGAGGCGAGCGGCGCGGAGCCGCACCGTGAAGGCGCCGCCGGCCTCTGGCGCAACGCCTTCATCCGGATGCCCTACGCGATGGAACGACTGATCCTGCGCGCCGTGATCAACGATACGTTCGAGACCGCGATCACGTGGGAGCGCTTTGAACAATTCCACGATGCGATCACGGCCGCGACCCGGTCCGCGATCCGGGAGACGACCGGCCGCGACGGCCAAGTCACCTGCCGCTTCACGCATATCTATCCCGACGGACCCGCGCCCTATTTCACGATCCACGCGCTCGGCGAGCCGGGAAAGCTCGGCGCGCAATGGTTTGCAATCAAGAGCGCGGCGCTCGACGCCGTCATTGCCAATGGCGGGACTGTCACCCACCATCACGCGGTCGGGCGCGATCACCGCCCATGGTATGATAAGCAGCGCCCGCCCTTGTTCGCCGAAGCGCTGCGGGCCGTGAAGAAAACACTCGACCCACAGGGCCTACTCAATCCCGGCGTTCTCATTGATCCATGAGGTTCCGCCGAACTGCAGATCGCTGCCGAGCCTGGATCAATGTCCAAGATGGGCGGCGAGCGCCGGATCGCCGGCGCCGTGTCCGGTGTCCCTTCGATCGCTCCAGAGATTTGTGCGCTGCACGATGGATCGGAGGGCCATCTTCAACGTTGACGGCCGATGAGGGCCCGATGGCAGCTCTATCGAAAGCCTCCACGACTTGCATGATCAGCGGCTGGCCGGCACCGCAGCCTCAGGTCAGCAGACGGATGACGCTCCCTTCCAAGCGCAGACGTAAAGGGTGTAGCTTCATGTGAGAGCTTCGGAACTCCAAGAAAAAGGGAGGGGAGAATGGCTTTGCAGTGGCGGGATTTTCTTTGCGTAGTGACACTGGCGGTCGCGACGCCCGCCTTTGGGCAAGCGGTGGTTCCCACGGATGCGCCAGCCAATAGCGGCAAGGAAAGAGCCGCATCCATCCCGGATTTCTCCGGCATGTGGGTCCACGGCTCCATCCCCGGCTTTGAGCCGCTACCGTCGGGGCCCACTTCGCTCGTCAATCGCTCGCGGCGCTCCATCGCACAACTGCTCCGGGATCTTGCCGTCAACTGGCCAGGCCCCCAGCAGCCGCCACGGCAAGACGTGAGCAACCTCCTTGAACTTGTCGGTGATTACGCCAATCCGATCTTGCAGCCTTGGGCCGCGGAGGTCGTGAAGAGGTTCGGCGAGATGTCGTTGGTCGGCGTGGGTTTTCCAAGCCCACGCAACCAGTGTTGGCCCGGAGGTGTGCCTTTTGTTTTTACGAGTGGCGCAATCCAGATCCTGCAGCAGCCGGACAAGATCGCCATCCTTTACAACTACGATCATCAGGTCCGCCACGTGCGCTTGAACCAATCCCATCCCGCCCAGGTGACGCCGACCTGGTATGGCGATTCCGTGGGCCATTACGAAGGCGACACGCTGGTCATAGACACTTTGGGAATCAAGGTCGGCCCCTTTGCCACGGTGGATTGGTACGGCACGCCGCACACGGAAGCTTTGCACGTGGTCGAACGATATCGGCTCATCGATTACGAAGCGGCAAAAGAAGGTTGGGAACGGGACGCAAAAGAGAATTGGCGCGGCCAGCCAGCGCCGAACTACAGGGGCAACTACCTGCAGCTCCAATTCACGGTCAACGATGAAGGCGCCTTCACAACTCCATGGACCGCGACCATGACTTATGGGCGCGGCCGCGGCGACTGGGTGGAGGCGGTTTGTGCCGAAAACATCCAGTGGTACTCAGGAAAGGAGGCCGCCGTGCCGCGGGCGGATAAGCCGGATTTCTGACGGCGAACGGCCGCGAAGCACGTCAAGACGTACCGCGACAGGCACGGCAAATGAGCGGCACTACTTTCTCAGGGCGGGTCAGGCGTCGGTCGCGCTGCCTGGTGCACTGGGATCACCCGCTTTCGTAACAAAATACCACGCCGCGCTTGCGGGTGAGACCGCGCCGCCGATCGAAATAGCCGCGAAGAGGAGTCCGGCGGGCACGGTCGATCACGTCGTCAAGGGCTATCTCGCCTCCGGGCCATTCGCTGCGCTTGCGGATGAAACCCGGCGCACCAGGCGCAATATCTTGGAGAACTTCGCCAAGGCGCACGGCGCAAAGCCGATCTACTACGCTGCGGCAGGCGGCAATCGCGTCATGCTCTTGACCCGTGAGCACATGCAAAAGATCGTCAACGAGAAGGCGAGTACGCCGTCGGGCCAGCGTAATTTTCTGAATACCCTTCGCGCGATGTTCGGTTGGGCCATGGCGTGCGGTATGGTGCCGGATGATCCCACGATCGGCGTCAAGCGGGTGAAGATCGGCCGGATATCGTGCCTGGGAACAATGCCATGTAGACCAATTCATCGCCCGCCATCCGCCTCGGCACCAAGGCCTACCTCGGGCCAAGCTAATGCTCTTGCTGGACACCGGCCAGCCAGCGGCGCGGCGATGTACATATCATGGGGCGTCAGCACGTCCACGACGGCATCTTGTGCTTGACGCAATCGAAGACCGGCGCGACGGTCGAGATACCGCTCACGGCGCGTCTTGCCGAAGCGATTGCGGCGCATCCATCGGGGCAGCTTGCATTCCTTGTGGCAGACAAGACCGGCGCGACCTTTACCAGGGCAGGCTTTGGAAATTGGTTCCGCGACCGCTGCAACGAAGCGGGCTTGCCCGGAGGCAAGGGCGGCTTCTCTGCTCACGGACTTCGCAAGACCCGCGCGACTATGCTCGCGGACGCTGGTAAGACTGAACACCAAATCGCGGCTGTCACGGGTCACAAATCGATCGCCGAAGTGTAGCGGTACACCCGCAGTACAAACAGAAAGAGGCTCGCGGCGGAAGCTATGGCGGGCGCGGTCGCGTACAAAAAGAGGCAAAAACTGTCTAACCCATGGGATCAGGTTAGACAGCAGGCCGAAAACTTCCGTGGTTTCAACGGTTTATGATTTCATTGGTGGGCCCGGGAGGACTCGAACCTCCAACCAAGCGGTTATGAGCCGCTAGCTCTGACCATTGAGCTACGGGCCCCTGGCAATGTCCTTACACCATATTTAGCAAAAGTGGGCACCGATTGCGACCACCGCGGCAGGCTGCCGCCGCTCGTGCATGATGTACCGGAGTGCGGTGGCATCCGAACCAATTTATCATCCGGGTGCACGGAGGCCCGGACCGGTGACCGCCGATGCGTTCGCGCGCGGCTTATCCGGCCACCCTGGTCTCACCGGACGAGCGTGATTGCACACCTCCTTCACATCCGCAGCAGGCGCCGCGCGTTGCCGCTGAAAATCTTCGCCTTGTCCTCGTCGCAGATCGGCGCGGCGCCGAGCCATTGCGTGGCGGGCGGGTTTTCCACGAACGGCCAATCGACTGCGAACAGGATGCGGTCCACCCCCATCTCCATGATGCAGCACAGCAGCGCCGGATTGGAGAAATTGCCGCTCGTGGTGATATAGAAATTGTTGCAAAATACCTTCCGGAAGCTCAGCGATTGCTGTCCCGGACGCGCCAGCGCCTGGTCGATGCGCCACACCATGAACGGCAGCGTTTCGCCCAAATGGCCGAGGATGATTTTTAGGCGCGGATGGGCGTCGAATACGCCGCTCAGCACCATGCGGATCGCCGCCGTTGCGGTTTCCACCGTGAAGCCCCAGGCCGGGCGCACCACCATGGGAAACTGCTTCACATAGTCGGCGTAATAGGCCTCCGTCACCGCTGCATGCGGCAGCGACGGATGCAGGTAGATCGGCACGTCGAGGGCTTCGGCACGCGCATAGATCGGCCAGAACCGGCGGTCATCGGGGAATTTGCCGTGGGCCAGGCCGTGGATCATGGCGCCCTTGAAGCCGAGCATGATGACACAGCGTTCCAATTCATCGGCGGCCGCTTCCGGGTCGGCCGTCGGCAATGCCGCGAAGCCGGCGAACCGGGTCGGATGCGCGGCGATTGCCGCATGCAGCCGGTCGTTGACACGCCGGGTCAGCGGCACCGCGATATCGGCGGCAATCCGCTGTGCCGACGGCGCGCCGTGGGACAGCACTTGGATATCGATGCCGGCCTCATCCATCTCGCGGATACGCAAAGCTGCCGAGATCGTCGAGGCGGCGTCGCGTGTCGCCCGGAAAGCCGGCCTCGATGCCGGTGAAATGCGACGCCATTTCGCCGTCCCAATAGTGCTCCTCGATGGCGATGACCGGACATTTCGGCTTCTGCAGCATGCCCCCGACCCTATTTCCCCACGCGCAATCGCGATGGCGGCCCCTCGTATCGATGGCGACGGTCTACCGTCAAGGCCGCAGATGTCTCCCCGGCGACGGTAACAGGAGCACGGTTTGTGCGGTCACAGCCCTGCTGTATGAGGCTTTTCCGGCGCGTAACGCAGGCACAGCCGCTGCAACTGTATCGACCCCGTTCGGCGCCATTCCGGACTCGGCTGAAAGCCGACAGCGCGGAAACCATGACCTCGCTTCGTTGCGCCCCGGAAGACAACCCGTAGACGCTGACTGAAATCGTCGCGCGAGACCGGGAAGCCGCCATCGGCGGCGAAACGACTGCCGCGACAAAAACTATTGCCGCGGAATGTTGGCCGCCTTCACCAACGCCGTCGTGGCCGCGACATCCTCCCGGAAGAATTTGCCGAACTCGTCCACCGTCATCGGCATCGGCTCGAACCCAAGGGTCGCGAACCGCGCCTCCACCAGCGGCGTCTGCATGGCCTTTTGGGATTCCCGTGCGAGCTTTTCCGCGATGTCGCGCGGGGTCTTCGCCGGCAGGTAGAGCGCGACATAGAACGGATAGATCGAATCGGCGCCCAATCCGGCTTCGATCGTGGTCGGCACCTGCGGCATCATGGCGACCCGCTTCGGTGTGCTGACGGCGAGCGCCACCAGCTGCCCGTCGCGAATGAGGGAAAGCGTCGTCGCGAACGGCTGTTCGGTGAATTGGACGCGTCCGGCGATGACCTCCGTGATGGCGTCGGAGGCGCCCTTGAAGGCGATGTGCTGCGCCGCAAATCCGGCGCTCAAACGCAACCGCTCCAGGGCGAAATGCGAGGCCGAGCCGATGCCGGCCGAGGCGTAATTCAGGGCGCCGGGCCTGGCCTTGGCGGCGGCGACCAAATCGCCGAGCGTCTTGTAGCCCTGCGACGGCGACGCCACCACGGCGAGCGGCTGCTGGCCGAGCCCGATGACGGGAAGGAAATCAGTCGCCGTGTCGTAGGGGAGCTTTGCGTAGAGGGCGTTGGCGATCGCCAGCGCCCCGTAGGCCAGGATGGTGTAGCCGTCCGGCCGGGCTTTCGCCACCACATTGGCGCCGATGGTTCCGCCCGCCCCGGGGCGATTTTCGACGATCACGTTCTGGCCGACCTGTTTGGCCACCTGGTCCATGACCAGCCGCGTGATCACATCGGATGCGCTTCCCGCCCCGAGCGGCACGATGACGCTGATGTTTCGCGTCGGCCACTCTTGGGCCAAAGCCGGCCGCAACGGCATAGCCGCGATGGCCACCCAGGCGGCCAACAGATAGCCGCTCCTGCGTGCGCCCGCCCGGCGATCGTACCGGCGATCGTGCCCCTTCATGGTTGCCTCCCCGGCGCATCGCCGATGTCATGGCCGGCATGACGGCGGCAAGGCGAAATGTGTCTTCGCGGCGACGGACAAGCCATCCGACCAAAGCCGATCGAACCGGCCCGCAGCCGCGCTCCCTGTTGGGCAAATAGACCATAGGCGACACAGTATGTCACCGGCCAAGTTCGGCTCCCGAATGCGGCGCATGCGATGCGACCTCCGGCAGCAAATCAAAATGGCCGGTTTGTTCTCGGGTTGAAGACCCGGCCGGTTTGAAGGCGGTGGACACCCCGGCCGGATTGGTGATGTCAGGCCCCGTTCCGGTCGCGTCGAATCATCGCCTCGGTGTCATGCCGCGCTTGTCGCCGGCATCCACGTCTTCCTTGCTGCGGTTGATACAGACGCAGATGGCCGGGACTTCGCCCGGCCATGACTTCCAGTTGCCCCGAGGTGACCGCAATCCGGGAAGTTTAAGTCGCGCGCGCCCGTAATCGCGGTTCGGTGGTGTCTTGCACCACCGCGGTCCGGCAATACGAACCGCCGATTCGCAAACTACTGCCCGCCCCCGTACCCGGCGATTTTCCAAGCCCCCGCATCGTTGCGATAGCAGAGCTGTTCGTCAAAGAGCGGCGAAACCGCATCGAAAGCGACAAATCCGACTTTGCCTGCCGGGGTCAGGATGCGCAAGAATTCCGGAGGCTTCGCCCCCGGGGCGGGCGGATCGGACAGCACGCGCACAACGAACATGCCGAGCCGCTCGATGACCGGCGCGGTGGCGGATCCGGCATCGTGCACCTCGACGCCGGGCTTTCCCGTATAACCCCAGTCGTCCGGGGTGGTGCCGGTGCGCTTGACGAGCTGTTGGAGGGCTTTGGCGTCGAAGACGGGGGTCGCCGGGGCGCACATCACGCCCTTGTGGTTGGGAAACGGTTCCGCCGTAGTCTCATCGGCGGCTTCGGTGAGCAGCTCCCACCCAGGGGCACCTTCCGCGTCCAGGCCGATGGCCGCGGCCAGGTTGTCGATGCCGGGTTTCTTTTTGTTGGCCTTGTCGCCCCGCTCCGTAATCCAGAAGAAATCACCGGTGACGAGGCGGGCCAGCGCCGCACGATCCTTCTTGGCCGCGATCGCGGCCAACTGCTTGCGGAAGGCTTCAAATCCCGCATCCGCGTACGGCTTGGGCAAGGTAACGGCGATGGGCGCGTAGGGCTTGAGCTGCGCGGCGCTCGGCGTTTGCTGGCTCGGTGGCGGCGCTTGCGGCGGACGTTGCTGTTGCGCCGCGGCAGGCGAAGCCGCCGTAATCGCGGCGATGATCGCCACCGCCGTTAACGCGAAGCCTGGCGAAACCGGTTTGTAAATCTTGGACATGCGTGTCTCCCGTTGGGGCGAAGGACAATGGTTCTGCCACCATTCGTTCCGCATGCCCCGCAGCAAGTTCACGGGATAAATACCAGGCCGGGCGAATTCATGACCGGCGGGGCGTCGCAACAGATTTAGCCTGCGGCCGTCCGCCGCAGAGCCCGCAAGCATGCGCCACGGCCAGCGCTTCGGCGCCCAGCAGGAATTTCACGCACTCGCGCACCGCCTGTCAGCGGCCGTCCGGGGTGCGCACGCCGATCCAAGCGTCGCGGATTTGCTGATAGTGAACGACCGGATCGTACAGCGGGATCTTGATCCCGAGTTTCGGCAAATTCAGCTCTCCGACCGCCGACAGCACCGAGTATGACGCAACCACGCGGTCGTGCTGCGCCTGAACGGCCGCGGTACGGGCCGTAACCAGATCCTGTTGCGCGTTCAGCACGTCGAGCGTCGTGCGCTGGCCGACGCGCGCTTCCTCGCGGACACCGTCGAGCGCGATCTCGGCTGCGGCAACCTGCGCCTGGGTGGCAAGGATTTGCGCCTTGGCGGCGTCAAGCTGCCCCCAGAACGTCACCACATTGGCCTGAGCCTGGTCGCGGGCGGTATCAAGGTCGATGCGCTTTTGGCCGACCGTTTCCTTCGCTTGCCGAATCTGCGAATATTCCGCCCCCCCTTGATAAAGCGGTATCGTCAACTGTCCTTGGAGGAAGGCGTTGAACTGCTGCAAGTTGCTGGTATTATTCACCTCCCAGAACTGCTGAACGGTGCCGACCAGATTGGCCTTTGGATAAAGCGTACCCTCGTTGATTTTGACCTGCAATACCGCGGCGTCGATGCCGAACATGGCCACGCCGACGCTTGGATGCCGGGCGCGGGCGATCTCGATGGCATCGATGATCCGGCGCGGCAGCAGACGATCGACCGGCGAGGCGATTTGTAAATTGCCCGGTTCGACCCCGATAACCTGCCGGTAGGTCGCTCGCGACCTCACATAGACCGCCTCGGCACTCAGCACGGTGGCCCGGCCCTGGGCCAAGCGCGTTTCCGCCTGCGCAACGTCGGTCCGCGTCACCTCGCCGACGATGAAACGGTCGCGGGTTTGCCGCAATTGCTCTTGCAGAACCTCGACATTGCGGCGCTGCAATTCAAGCAATGCACCATTTTGCAATAAATCCATATAGGCGGTGGCGGCATTCAGCAAAATCGTTTGCTCGGCCACGCGCAGTGTTTCGCGCGCGGCGGAAGTGTTGGATTCGGCCTGCCGCACCCGGTTGGCGGTCTGAAAGCCGTTGAAAACCGATTGCGTTCCGGTGACCCCGATGGAGCTCGGATTGTAGCCGTAGCCGAGTCGCGGATAGTCCGGCCCGCCCTTGGAGGGCACCGGAACTTTAGCGACTTGGCTGGTATATTCCTGCGCGACGGTGCCGGTCACGCTGACTGTTGGCCGATACCCAGATAGCGCCTGCGGAATGGTTTCGTCGGTCTCCCGCACCACGGCGCGCTGAGAGTTCAGCTGAGGATTGGTACGATAGGCGTTCGTGAGCGCGAACTCCATGGTGTCGGCATTGGGCTGGCCGATCCCCATGATGTAGAACGCCAACATGGCACCGCCCAGCCCTACCGAATGTCGTTTACGGTCGTTCCCCAAGGCAGCCCCACCACGTTTATACCGTGCAAATCGCACGCCCCGACTAGCAATACGCCATCTTATCGATTCCGACGCAACTGAGGTCACGAACAAACCGCCTCTAACTACCAATGCGGAATTGGGAAAGTCGCTAACTGGAGCAAAACTGCAACACATTTCTCGAGCCCCAACGGTCTACGCCGATCGACAAGCCGCGCCGCGCCGTGTCAAAAAACGAAGGCTGGCGAATCGGCAAAGCCAGGCAGCAGCGGCGCGGCCGCGTCGAACAGGAACTGGCCGCAGGTATTTCGGGTGCCGGGTCCAAACAGCGTCGCCTTGCAACTCGGCCCCGACCCCACCACCGTGACGAGACGCCCATGCGGGGACAATTGCCCGCGCAGGACCTCGGGCACAAACTCGACCCCCCCATCGATCAGGATCACGTCATAGGGAGCCGAACCGGGCACACCGCCGGTGAGCGGACCGTCCACGATGGTGATTTTGCCGCCGTCAAGCGTGGGCAGGATCGACCGGGCCTGGGCTAGGAGCGCCGTGTCTTGTTCGAGCGCTACCACCGACGCGGCCAAACGGACCAGGATCGCGGCCGAATACCCGGTGCCGGCCCCCACCACCAGCACCCGATCGTGTGGTGCCGGATCGGCGGCCTGGATCAGCTTCGCCAATACCATCGGTTTGACGAGGTAGCGCGCCGGACTAGCCGCCGAAGCTTCGGTCAGCTGCACATCGCGATCGAGATACGCCAACCCGGTGCGATTTTCCGGCACGAAGGCCTCGCGGGGAATTTCGAGCATCGCGGCGATCAGCCGGAGATCCGTCACATCATTGGTGCGCACCTGACCATCCACCATGGCCCGGCGTGCCGTCCGATAATCCACCATGTCCGCCTCCTGCACCGCGTTTTCCGGGAACATCACCCGCCGCCAACCGCAGCAGGCTTTTGGGACAAGGTCATCGGCTAGGCAAGCCGCCTGCCGGAGCGCACCTAGCCATCTGGCTAGTTGTTCGCCGCGTTACCCAAACCCACCTTCGTGACACAACGGAGGCAACCATGACCGACCCCATGCCCACAGCCGCGGCTTCGTCCGCGCCATCACAATTTCCACCCGCCTTGCGGCTTTCCCATGACCTCGCCGGAATCGTCGATGCCGCGGCCGCATCGATCGTGGCGGTGCGCGGCGGCGGCCGCCGCCCGTCGAGCGGCATCATATGGCAACCCGGAATCGTGGTTACCGCCGAGGAAACGGTGGAGCGCGACGGCGATCTCGCCATCGTCCTGCCGGACGGGCGGCGCGTCGCCGCCGAACTTGCCGGACGGGATTCCTCGACCGATATCGCGGTGCTGCGTTTCGACGCTGCGGATGTGCCGACGATGAGCGGCTTTGCCGCCGCCCCGCATGCGATGGCTGTGCGCCCGGGCCATCTCGCCCTCGCGATCGGGCGCGCCGACGCCGACCCGGTCGCAACCCTTGGCATGGTGTCGCGGGCGGGCGGAGCCTGGCACAGCAGCCATGGCGGACTGATCGATGCCCGGCTGGTGATCGATGCCCGGCTGCCGGGCAGCACCGAGGGCGGTGCGCTGGTCGCGGCGGATGGCGCCCTGATCGGCATGGCGGTGTTCGGACCGCGCCGGCGGGTCCTCGCGATCCCGGCGGCGACGCTCGCCCGCATGGTACCGCGTATCCGGGATAGCGGCCATGTCGGGCGCGGCTATCTCGGCGTGGGACTGCAGCGGGTCATGGTCCCGGCAACGGCCGAAACCGAGGCGCGGCCGGCCGCGATCGTGGTGACCGTCGATCCGTCCGGACCGGCCCACGGCGCCGGCATCCTGCAAGGCGACATTATCCTTGCGCTTGGCGACACCCCGGTGACCGGCGTGCGCAGCTTGTACCAGCAGCTCGGTCCGGACGCCGTCGGGCGCTCCTTGGCGGTCGCGCTGATCCGGGCCGGGGCGCGCATGACGATCGAGGTCACCGTCACGGCCCGGCCGCGGACCTGAGCGGTGACATTGCGGTCGCGACGCTTTGCGGGGCCGGTTCGCGTGGCGCTTTGTTTCGCGAACCGCAGTTTGCATGAACGCATCGCGGCGGCCTGTACCGAGATCGGGATTGCGGTGGCCGCTTCCGACGGGGCGATCGGGGGCGCCGGCATCGTCCTGACCGACCATGCGGCCGAAACCGGAACGCCGACCATCCTCATCGGGACGAGCCGAGAGGACAGCGCACGCGACGACTTGCGCGACGGCTGGAACGGCATCGGCCCCGCCGATATTCGCGCGATCGTGCCCGACGACATCGAAACCGAAACGCTCGGCGCGGTCATTGAAGTCGTGGCGGCGGGGCTTATGGTGTTACCGCGCGCCTATGCCAAGTTCGCCGATACGGCCGAGCGCGAGACCGCGGACGCCGAGGAGCCGGCACGCGGCGCGATCGCAATGGAATATCCCGTAGCGGAGGAATTTCAGGCTGCCTTGTCGGCACGGGAGCATGAAGTGCTCGCCCTCCTCTGCGAAGGCGCATCGAATAAGGCGATCGCCCGCGCGCTCGGACTGTCGGTCCATACGGTCAAATTTCACCTGGCCTCGCTGACCGAAAAACTGGGCGCCAAAAATCGTTTTGAAGCCATCGCCATCGCGGTGCGCAACGGCCTGGTGATGGTGTGATCCTCGCACGCGACCATATGGATGAGCCGCGGACTTTGAAAATGTCGCGGCCCAACCCATATCAGGGTTCGGTAACCCCCATGTATGACATCGCCCCCAGCGCTCCCCACGACGGTGAACCCGCCCCGGAAAACCGGGATGAAACGCGGCCGACCGCAGCCGACGCCGTCGCATCGCTCGACGCCTTGTCAACCGGCATCGCCGCCATCGTGGACCGGATCGGTCCGGCGGTGGTTCGCGTGGCTACGTCCCGCCGCAGCCAGCCCGGCGGCATCGGTTCGGGCGTCGTGATCTCGCCGGACGGGCTCGTGCTCACCAACAGCCACGTGATCCACGGCCACCGCGAGGTTCGCCTCACCGATACCGAGGGCCGCGTCATGGACGCGCGGCTGATCGGCGAGGATCTCGACACCGACCTGGCGCTGTTGCGCGTCACCGCCGCCCGGCAGCTGACCGCGGCACCGGTCGGGGATTCGAAGCTGCTGCGCCGCGGCCAGATCGTGATCGCGATCGGCAATCCGCTGGGATTCGAATTCACCGTCACGACCGGCGTGGTTTCGGCACTCGGCCGTTCGCTGCGCGGTTCCAACGGCCGCCTGATCGATGACGTGGTCCAGACCGACGCAGCGCTGAACCCGGGAAATTCGGGCGGCCCGCTGGTGTTGACGCGCGGCGAGGTGGTGGGGATCAACACCGCGGTGATCGCCGGCGCCCAAGGCATCTGCTTCGCGGTTGCCAGCAACACGGCGAAATTCGTGCTCGGCGAATTGATCCGCCACGGCCGGGTGCGGCGCGCTTTTATCGGCGTATCGGCGCAAACCGTGCCGGTGCCGCGCCGCTATGCCCTCGAATTCGGCCTGGAAAACCGGCTTGGCGCGCTGATCACCGGTATCGAGACCGATAGTCCCGCGGCCCTGGCCGGCCTCGTCACCCAGGACATCGTGGTCAAGCTCGACGGCGAAACCGTGACCGGCGTCGATGACCTCGTGCGCCTGCTCGACGGCTCGCGCCTCGATCGCGCGGTGGAATTGACCGTGCTGCGCTTCGGCCAGCGGCTGCACCTCACCGTACGACCAACCGAGCGCCGCGCCGCCGCGTGATCGGTTCATTCGGCCCGGCGTGAGCGGGCGTTCCGCTACATCGCACCGGACGCCGCCGCGAACCTGCCTCCCCGATGTACATCAACACCAGGCCGCGCGAGGGTTGCACAGCGCCTTAGCGGGACGCCACTTTGTCCCCACCCGAGCCGCTCGAATATCTCGCAGATGATACCTCGCCGCTTGTGCTTCTTGTCCCGCAAGATTAGAAAGAAACTGCAAGCGGCTGTTGTTAGGCATCTTGAGCCGCTGCGGAAACCGCCGGAGCGTACCTAACAAACAGTTGTCGAGTTCCAGCCAAGGCCGCGAGCGGCGTTCACCGTGTCCAAACGAAAATCGGCGGCGTTGGCCAAACCATTGGGGGACGGGTTGGAAGCGATGCGGATTGCAGCGGTTGCTCATCGTGCGGTTGCACCCTGGCGGGCGTTGCCGTCTTGTGGCCGTGCGGCGAGGCGACCCCCCCATGGATGATAGCGTCCGGTTGAACAAGTTGCAGGGCTCGGTCGGTGCGGCAAACGGCCGAATCAGCGGCAAGACCCGGCCGCTGCAGCCGCGGGCGCCTGCGGCCCAGCAGGTCGCCGCGGCGGACCCGGCCGTTTTGGTGGAACGGGCGCTCGCCATTCTGGCGGAGGAGATTGAAACGTGGCGGGCGCGCTAGGCCATCAAAGCCTTGCGGGGGAACTTTTAGCGGAATGCTCCGCCTGCGGCTTCGCGAATGTGGCGGCTGCGCAATTCTGCGGCGGTTGCGGCAAGCCCCTCACGGCCGGTGGCAGCGTCGTGCCGGAGGCCGAGCGCCGCCATGTGTGTGTATTATTTTGCGACTTGGTTAATTTCGCCCCGCTAGCCCAAAGGCTGGACCCGGAGGACCTGCGGGAATTGCTGAGCGCGTATCAGCGCGCGTGTGGCGCTGTCGTGCTTCGGCATGGCGGCTTCGTTGCACAGTATTTGGGCGACGGCATCCTGGTATATTTCGGCTACCCGCATGCCCACGAGGATGATGTCTCCCGTGTGGTAAAGTGCGGGCTTGAATTGGCGGAGACGGTGGAGCAGCTTGCGGCCTCGAACGGCGCGAGCGTGCGGGTCCGTATTGGGATTCACGCCGGGCGCGTGGTGGTGGGTGCCTTGGGAGGCAGCGGGCGGTCCGAACGGCTGGCCGTTGGGGATACGCCCAATGTCGCGGCGCGGATTCATGCTGAGGCTGCGCCCGGTGAAGTCGTCATCTCGGATTCGCTGTGGCGGCTTCTGCCGGGCACGTTCGCCGTGGAACCCTTAGGCATTCGCCGGCTTAAGGGAATCGAGCGGCCGGTCGAACTGTTCAAGGTGGTGGCGTCGGGCGGCGAGGCCGCCGGTCTCAACATCCCGCGGACTCCCTTCATCGGCCGTGCCGGCGAGTGTGCGCGCGTCCGCGAGGTGTGGACGCGTGCTAGGTCCGGAGCCGCCCAGTTTGCGCTTGTGCGCGGTGAACCCGGGATCGGCAAGTCGCGGCTGGTCAACATGATCCGCTCCGAACTGGTTGACGACCTCACCGACGTGCTGGTGGCGCGCTGCACCCCTTTTACGACCGACACCGCATTTTACCCGGTTATCGAGTTGATGCGCGCCCGACTCGGTCTCGCCGGCTTGTCGCCGGAAGAGCAGGTGGCGCGTTTAGCCGATCGCATCGAGGAACTCGGCGCTGACCCCAGGACAGCCGTGCCGTTGCTCGCGGCCGTTCTCTCCATTCCGGTGGATCCCGCACTGTGGCCGGCGCCGGAGCTGTCGCCGGTGCGCGCCCGTCAGCGGACGATGGAAACTTTCATCGATCTTTATCACGGGCTGGCGCGTCACGCTCCCGTGATGTTCATCCTTGAAGATATTCATTGGGCCGACCCCTCCACGGTCGAATTGCTGCGCCTGATGATCGCGGCGCCGCGGCGCGCCGGCCTGATGATGCTGCTGACCGCACGTCTGGAGTTCAGGCCGACCTGGGCAACCGCCACCAATGTGACCGAGATCGCGCTGGAGGCCCTCGATTCCGCGGACGCCGAAACATTCATCCGGAAGGTTGCGAGGAATAAACCGCTTCCGCCGGACGTGGCGTGGCGGATTCGCGAGCGAGCGGCGGGCAATCCGCTGTTTCTCGAGGAAATTACCCGCGCGGTGATGGAATCCGATGCGCTCGCCGAGCGGGACTATTCCTGGGAACTGGTCGGGACGTTATCGGCCGACGTGGTCCCGGCCTCGATGGAGGCGTCGCTGATGGCCCGCATGGAGCGGCTCGGCGAGGCACGGGCGACCCTGCAGCTTGCCGCGACGGTGGGGCGCGAATTTTCGCATGAGTTGCTGGTGGCGGTGGCGCAGGCGGAGGAAACCGTGGTGCGGCGCCATCTCGACGTGATGCTGGCGTCCGGCCTCGTCTATCGGCACGGCCATGCTTCGCCGATTTACAGCTTCAAACATGCGCTGGTCCGCGATGCCGCCTACGACTCGCTGCTTCGCGCAACACGGCAACGCTACCATGAGCGCATCGCGGAGGTGCTGGCCGAGCGCTTCCAGGAGGTCGCGCACAGCCGGCCCGAACTTCTTGCGCACCACCTTTCGGGCGCGCGGCGTCATCATGAGGCGGCAAACCATTGGCGGAATGCCGGTGAACGCGCGGCAAGCCGGAGTGCGGTGAACGAAGCGGTGGCCCATTTGCGGCACGCACTCGCCGACCTTGAATTATTGCCGGAAGATGCGACGCGGATGGATATGGAGCTATCCGTTCTGACGGCGCTAGCCCCAGTGTTAATGGCAGTGTACGGCTGGGCGGCTCCACAAGTAGGTGAGACGTGCAAGCGCGCCATCGATCTGGCGAGCCGGCTTGGTGCGAGCGATCGAATGTATCCACTGCTGTGGGGGCTCTGGACTAACCAGTTCGTCGGAGGGAGATTGCAGGAGGCGATGGGGACTGCCAATCAGGTTCTGTCTATGGCAACGGCCACCACAGACCCGATGCTTGAGATAACCGCACGGCACGCCACTTCCTATACCCACTTCTACCGTGGCGAGTACAACGCTTCTGTCGCGGACGCGCAAATCGGCCTTAGTCATTACGATTACGATTTGGAGCTTCTTATAGCCCAGACGTTCCAGGTCTCGTCGTCGATATGTAGCATGACGGCTAAGGCAGGCTCACTCTGGATGCTGGGCCGCCAGGATGAGGGCATCGCTCTTATGGATGAAATGCTCGCCCGTGCGCGCTTACTGCGGCACCCGCCGAGCGTTGCCGCCGCGCTCTCGTTTCTGCTACACTTCAACTTATACAGTCGCGACTGGCGGCGCATGTTGCTGCTGGCAGAAGAGGCTTACGATCTGTCGCGTATGGAAGGTTTCGCCATGTGGACTGCATGTGCGGGAATGTACAGAGGACGCGCGCGTGTGGCGCTGGGCCACGTGCAAAGCGGTTTGGCTGAAGTTTTTGAATGGGCCGAAATATTTGATAGGACGGAGGCCGCCAGGATTATTGAGGGTTCCTACGCAAGTATGCTTTCCGAGATGCTGCATTTGGCTGGGCGCTCAAAGGAGGCGCTCGTCGTGAGCAGAGAGGGAGAACGACGCGCAACTGCGTGCGCCGTCCGCGTTATGCAGCCCGAGATATTTCGGACCAGGGGCGACATCCTGCGCGATTGCAACTTCTTTGTAGATGCGGACGAGGCATACCGCCAGGCTGTGGATTGCGCCCGCTCCCAGTGCGCTCGCTCGCTGGAACTCCGGGCGCTGACATCACTGCTCGACTTGCGGCTCTGCCACGGACATCCGGGCGACGTACCCGCCGAGCTGTCGCGGGCCGTGACCGCCATGGCGTGTGCGCCCGATCAATCCGATCTGGTCGCGGCGCGCGAGTTGCTCACGCGACTTCGTCATTGAAACTTGGAAGAAGCTTTCATGTCGTCTAGCAAGCCAACGACAAGTTCTCCCCCGGCGCGCGTGATTAAGGGGGTTGCGATTGGCGACGCGTTGTCCGCGCCGTTCATGCAGCATGCACGAGACGGCTCAACATTCTGGTGGGGTGGGGTGGATACACCTGCACCGCCGCCTTTGGTTGCACCAGGAACCACCGCCCCTGTCCGAGTGGCGGTTTCTCCAGTCCGGCCGGGTCACGCCGTCACGGTGAACTATAGAGTGAATGGCGGCCCAGTTCGTGAGGCGACTGCCGTGCCGGACTTGCGCGTCCACGACGTGAACGCGCGCATATTTCGGGCCCTCCTCCCTGGCCAATCAAGTGGAATGGTGGAGTTTCTGCCGGTGTTACATTTCGCCGGACAATCGATTTCACCGCGTCTCGGCGAGACAACCAAGGCGTCTCGGTACCAGATAGGGCGTGCTGGAGCGGTACCCGACGGGGGTTTACCAGCCCCAAAGAGCGGCAGTCAGCCCCACTGGGCTTGGAACGCAAAGTTCATGGGGACACTCGGAGCGACGCTGCGGAAGGAAGTGGTCGGCGCCACACCCGATGGTCTGAGAATCGATTGGCATGTCGAAGACGGGAGCTTTGTTGGCCCCGGATTCGAAGCCGTTATACTTCCGGGCGGCACGGACTGGATGCGTATCCGTCCGGATGGAATTGGTATTGTGAACGTCACGGCATGCATGGAGACGCCCGACGGCGCCCGCATTTTCGCCTCGTATGCAGGCATCTTCGACCTTGGTCCGAACGGCTTTGCACGCGCGCAACGCGACGAATTTGACCCGTTGCCTGCGCTTGTCATCACTCCAAACTACTTGACGGCCGACAATCGTCTCGCGTGGCTGAACCGCGCCCAATGCCTTGGGGTGGGTCGCGTAGATATGGCCGCTCGGCGCGTCGAAGCCGACGTATATATTATTCAGGTGGGCGGACGCAAAGAGGTGGGGTAACGTCGCGATTGTTGGCCAACAAAAACGAGGCCTTGGCATTGCGCCGGTGTGTTCCGTGCATGTCGGTTACTCGCAACCGCGAAGAAAGCGTTTCGATATTCTGATGAAGCTGGAGGGCTGAGATGACACAAAACAATCCGCAAGTGCCGTGGACGGACGAGCAATGGGCGCGCGTCGACCAGGTAATCCAGGAGGAAGCCAGCCGCGCACGCGTGGCCGCAACGTTCCTTCCGCTGTATGGCCCGCTGCCGCCGGACACCGACTTCGTCAGAGCCAACCGCATTGGCTACTCCACAGAAACGCTGCCTCCGCCTGAACAACGCATAACCATCGACGACAAAACCATTATCCCACTCGCGACACTGCAGGTTAAGGTGTTTCTACGGTCCGCGCAGTTGGCGGACCCCGATTTGACGAGCGCACTGCAGATGTTTCGCCGCGCCGCGAACATACTGGCACGTCTTGAGGATGCCGTTGTATTTAACGGCCAGTCCGGCGAGGATCAGGGACCGCCGCGCGGCGCGCCGCAGCAAGCTATCTGGAAAATCACCGGCGGGTCGAACAATGGGGGCGTGCTTGGAAACAACCCCCAATTCGGCCAAGGGATCAATGGCAACGAGCTGGTGGCTGCGGTGTCCTCCAAAATCGGTGAACTCGAAGGCAACGGCTACTTCGGGCCATTCGCGGTGGTCCTTGACCAAAAGTTTTTTACCGCCGCCCAGACTCCCAACGCCGGCTCACTGGTGTTGCCTCAGGACCGAATTATTCCGTTCCTGGGCGGTGGGCCGCTGCTTCGTTCGTCCACGCTTCCCGAAAACAGTGGTGTGGTCATCGCGCTTGGCGGTGAGCCCATCGAACTGGTCGTCGCCAAGGACGTATCCGTCGGCTTTTTGCACGTAACCGAAGACCCGAAATTTGTGTTCCGCGTGTATGAAAAAATAGCACTCCGGGTCAAGGAAAGCGGCGCGGCTGGAATGCTGGTCGTCCCGCCCGAGGCACCGGCCAATGCCCCCGCACCGAAATCGAAAAAGTAGGACCTCGTCGATGAAATCGCGCGATCATTCGCCAATTCGCCGGTGACCCATGTCCTCGCGAGTCATCGTTCTGGGCGGCGGCGTGGCGGGCATGAGCGCCGCGCAAGAACTCATCGAGCGCGGCTTCGAGGTCGTGGTGCTCGAACGGCGCGACATCGCGGGCGGCAAGGCGCGCAGCATTCCGGTCGTAGACGACGGCACCGGCAGCAGCGGGCATCAAGTTGCGGACACCGGAATTGCTTCGGTCGAGCACAACCTGCCCGGCGAGCACGGATTCCGGTTTTTCCCCGGGTTCTACAAGCACGTCATCGACACCATGCGCCGCATTCCGTCGTTCGATGGGCGCAAGGTGGCGGATCACCTGGTGCCGACCACGCGCGTCGGCATCACGCAATACGGCAAGCCGACGTTTGTCATCCCGGCGGCGTTTCCGCGCACGCCGGCCGACGCCGGCACGGTGTTGCGCGACATTCTCCTGGCCTTCGGACCGATCACCGACCTCACGCCCGACGATCTCGCCTTCTTCGGCGCCCGCATTTGGCAGATTTTGACGTCGTGCAAGGAGCGCCGGCTCGGGGAGTATGAAAGGACGGGATGGTGGGATTTCGTCGGCGCCGAGCAGCGATCGGCGTCGTATCAGAAATTCCTCGCCGCCGGCATCACCCGCTCGCTGGTGGCCGCCAAGGCGCGCACCGCGAGCACGCGCACCATCGGCGACGTGTTCGTGCAGCTGATCCTCACGATCGTCAATCCGACCGCCGGCTCGACCGATCAGGTGTTCGACGGCCCCACCAATCTCGTCTGGATCGATCCGTGGCGCACCTATCTGGAATCCAGCGGCGTGCAATATGTCACCGACGCGGAGATCGTGGAGATTCTGTGCGACGGCGGCCGGATCAGCGGCGTCGTAGCGCTCCGGCAAGGCAAACGGACCGTGTGGCGCGGCGACCATTATGTGGCGGCGCTCCCGCTCGAGCGCATCGCCCCGATGGTGAACGGCAGCCTGCTCGCCGCCGACCCGACCCTGGCCAACTTGCGCGCACTCGCTCCAAACGTCGAGTGGATGAACGGCGTACAATATTATTTGCGCCGCGAGATTCCGTCCGCGCACGGACACGTCATCCACATCGACACCGAATGGGCGCTGACAAGTATTTCGCAGCTCCAGTTCTGGCGCAGCATCGCGCCCGAGCAGTTCGGCGACAGCGACGTGCGGGCAATCCTCTCGGTCGATGTGTCCGACTGGACGGCGCCGGGATCGAACGGACGCCCGGCGATGCAATGCTCGCGCGAGGAGGTCATTCGCGAGACCTGGATGCAGCTCAAGCGCTCGATGAATATCGGCGAAGAGGTGCTGCGCGACGAGGACCTCCACTCCTGGTTCCTCGACCCGGACATCGAGAAGGATCCGATCCGCGCCGGTTTTTTGAATAATTCCGAGCCGCTGCTGGTGAACCTCGTCGGTACCTGGGCGCTGCGCCCCGAAGCCACCACGGCGATTCCCAATCTGTTCCTGGCGTCGGACTATGTGCGTACCTACACCGACCTTGCCACCATGGAGGGCGCCAACGAGGCGGCGCGCCGCGCCGTGAACGGGTTGCTCGAGGCCGTGAAATTCGCCGGCGCGCGGTGCGACGTGTGGCCGTTGCACGAGCCTGAGTTTCTCGCACCGTGGCGGCTGCACGACGCCGCGCGATACCAGGCAGGCCTGCCGTGGGACGATTCCCTCATGCAGGTCGCAGCCCATGCCATGCGCGGCGCCTCGCCGCTGCTCGATCAGGTGCGGCCGCTGTTCGAACAGGTCGCGCCGTTCGCGGATCCGGTTTTGGATGCGATCGAGGCGAGCAGCGGCGCCGTTGTGAGCGCTACCGATTGGCGCCAGCTCGATCCGACCGTCAAGCGCGGCTCCGCCTATGTGCCGACGCCGCAATATCCCCCGCTCGACGTCGCCGACACGGTGCCGGGCGGCGGCGAGGTCGTGGGACCGGCCGGGTTCCTGGATCGCCTCGGCTGGTACCGCGAGATGCTGGCCGATACGCTGGCGTCAGGCATACCGGCATGGGAGCCGCAGCGGCATCTCTACGGGCTCGTCAAGGATTTCGTCGATCGCTCCGGCAAGGGCCTGCGGCCGGCGCTGTGCATCGCCACCGCCCGGGCGCTGGGAGGCCGCGCCGAAAACGCGTTCCCGGCGGCCGCCGGGCTTGAAATGCTGCACAACGCCTTCCTGGTGCATGACGATATCGAGGACGGCAGCGATTCAAGGCGCGGCGTTGCCACCATGCATCGCCGGGTCGGGGTGCCGGTCGCCGTGAACACCGGCGACACCATGAACGCGCTTGCCATGCGGCTGTTTCGCAAGAGCGGCGAAACGCTCGGCCCGGCCACGGCACTGCGCATTCTCGACGAAGTCAACCATCTGCTCATCGAAACCCTGGAAGGCCAGGCGATGGAACTGGGGTGGATGCGCGACAACGACCTCACCGTCGGGGCGGATGATTACCTGCGGCTCGTCCTCAAGAAGACTGCCTGGTATAGCTTCATCCATCCGTTACGGATCGGCGCGCTGGTCGCCAATGGCGCGGATGGCAATCTCGGCCGGTTCGACCGCTTCGGCTATCTGCTCGGGCTGGCGTTTCAAATCACCGACGACGTGCTGAACCTCGACGGCGACATGGCGCGCTACGGCAAGGAGATCAACGGCGATTTATGGGAAGGCAAGCGGACCCTCGTGCTGGCGCACGCGGTCGGCCGTGCAAGCCCGGCGGACCGGAACTGGATCAGCGGCTTCCTGGCCCGGCCGCGGGAGCGCCGCCTGCCGCGCGAGGTGCTGCGGCTGCATCAAATTCTGGCCGATGGCGGCAGCATCCAATGGGCGCGGCAGGCAGCGTTAGCCTTCGCGGAAGCCGCGGCGCGGGAATTCGACACGTCGGCCTTCGCCGGCGTGCCGGCAAGCCCGGACCTCGATTGGCTGCGCTCGAGCGTGGACTTCCTCGTCCGGCGGGATGCGTAATACGATCGCCCACCGGTGAAGGGATGATCGCGCTCCTTTGGGGGTTTCGCCCCTGGACCAAAGAGGCAACGTGGTATAGATTCAAGGGGTCAGCGTGCGTCCCACCCGGAAGCCGAATCTGTTGCCCCGGTCAACGTTCGCGAGGCGGAAGGCGGCGCGGAGGAGCCTTGGAACGTTGAACCAGGAACCGCCGCGAACAACATGGACGCGGCAATCTACAGCGGTAAAGGCCGTGCCGTCCGCCGGAGCTCCGGCATAGCTATCGTGCCAACAGTCTTCCACCCATTCCCAGACATTGCCATGAACCTGGTATAGTCTCCATGGGTTCGGCTGGAACAACTCGACGGCTAAGGTACGCTGCTGGTATTCGCCCTTCGCGCCGCCGGCATAGGTGTAGTTACCATTATAGTTTGCATCTTGGGTCGTGATCGAAGATCCCCACCAGAACGGTGTCTCCGTGCCGGCGCGGGCGACGTATTCCCGCTCCGCTTCGCTCAGCAGCCGGTAGCTCTTTTCCGTGGTGCCCGACAGCCAGGCGACGTAGGCCTTGGCATCGTTCCACGATACGTTGATGACCGGCCGCCGGCCACGGCCCCAGCCTTGATCCGGGGGGATATATCCGTTGCAGCCGCCGGCCGCGACGCAGGCATCCCATTCGTCGAACGTCACCGCGAACCGGCCCACCGCGAACGGCTTCGCAATAGTCACCCGATGCTGCGGTCCTTCGTTGTTGTTCCGCTGCTCCTCATTCTCCGGCGAGCCCATCATAAAGCTCCCAGCCGGCACGACCACCATTTCGGGGCAGTTCGCGCATTCGCGGAAGCTGTCCTTCGGCTTGAGCCCGCGTTCCTGCGCCCCCGACAGCGGCGCGCCGCAGCGCAACGCGAACAACGCCGTCACCGGCCCGGCGCACGGATCGGCCGGCAACACCGGCGGCACCGCCGGCACTGGCGGTACCGACGGGGCGACCGGTGGCGCCACCGCCGCGGTCTGCGTACCGGGTTGTGGTCCTAGCTCCAAGTCCACGAGCCGCCGGGCGGCTTCGGCGCGATGCGGCGTGACGCGCTTTTCCGCGTGGCCGAGCGCGGCGCCGGCAAGGCCCAGCAGCAACACTACGGCGAGACCAACGAGCGCACGCGTCATGACCGGCCCCAATACCCGATGAAAATCCGTGGTCAACGAACCACCACGGCGAAGCAAACCTACCACGCCCGCGGGGGTGCCCGGAAGCGGTGCAAGGCCCGAAGCCAGGCGCTCGCCCCGCAACGGCTTGGAACCCGGCGCCACCGTGGCACCGCACGGCCCGCCGAGAGGGAAGCGCGCGCCCTCTCCCCATCGTTCTTCACGATGGGGAGAGGGTTGGGGTGAGGGGCCGGTCCTGGCACGGACGGTTCCAGCTATCATTTTGCCGCGGCGGCGGGGAAGGCAGCAATGCCCCCAAACGCCCTCACGCGCGCTGCCCCTGCCCCTCACCCTAACCCCCTCCCCACGGCGTGAAGAACGCCGTGGGGAGGGGGGACGCGCACACCCCGGCGCCGCGTGCCGAGGCACGCGCATCCGCGGTGCGTGTAGCGCCTTCCATCAGAACGCCACCTTGTCCCCGCCCTTGAGCCCCAGCATCCCGCGGGCCTCGGCGGGGCTGGCGACTGCTAGCCCCAGCGCCTCGATGATCCGGCGCACCTTGGTCACCTGCTCGGCATTGGATTGCGCCAGCTGGCCGGGGCCGATCCAGAGCAAATCCTCAAGGCCCACCCGCACATTGCCGCCCATGGCGGCCGCCTGGGCTGCGATCGGCATCTGGGCGCGGCCGGCGCCGAGCACGCTCCAGCGATAAGTGTCGCGGCCGAGCAGGCGGTCGGCGGTGCGGCGCATGTGCATCACATCCTCCGGGTGGGTGCCGATGCCGCCGAGGATGCCGAACACCGACTGCACGAACAGCGGCGGCGTGACCAGCCCGCGGTCGAGAAAATGCGCGAGATTGTACAGGTGCCCGATGTCGTAGCATTCGAACTCGAAGCGGGTGCCGTTGTCCTGACAGGTTTTCAGCACGAATTCGATGTCGCGAAAGGTGTTGCGGAAGATGAGGTCGCGGGTGCCTTCCAGATACGGCTCCTCCCAATCGTGCTTGAAGCTTTTGTAGCGGCCGAGCATCGGGAACAGCGCGAAGTTGATCGAGCCCATATTGAGGCTCGCGACCTCCGGCTTGAACACTTCGGCCGGGCGCACCCGTTCCTCGACCCGCATGGTCGGGGAACCGCCGGAGGTCAGATTGATCACCGCGTCGCAGCGCTGCTTGATGATCGGCAGGAAGGGAGCGAACGCCTCCGGCCGCTGGTCCGGCCGGCCGGTCTGCGGATCGCGGGCATGCAGGTGGACGATGGCGGCGCCCGCTTCCGCCGCGCCGACCGCGGCGTCGGCGATATCCTGCGCGGTGATCGGCAAGTGCGGCGACATCGACGGGGTGTGGATCGCGCCGGTCACGGCGCAGGTGATGATGACCTTGCTGGGTGTCGCCATGGGGCGTCCTTTGGGTTTTCCTTGCGGGCTGGAGCGCGGGCGTCCTGCCCGCGCTTCGTTCAGATCATATTCGATCGGTCAGCGGTGCCGGGCGGGCGAGACGCCCGCGCTCCGTCTGCCACAAGCTTTTGCCCCTGTGGAATTCGGTCTAAGCGCATTGAATTCATTTCGGAAAATGGCCGGACCGCGACCGGCTCGAAATTTTAACAAATCCTTGAACCGAACCCCGGATTCGGCACACCAACGAACATCTCATCTCGGCCGGCATGGCTGCCCGACATCCCCGGCCGGCGCCGGACGAACCGAATAAAACGCTTCCGATATCTGATCGATGCTTGCCCCCTATCCAACCCCGCATCGATCTGATAGCCCGCCTGGGCTCCCAAGACCCAGGCGGGCGCCCCGCGCCGAACGAAACATTGAGATCCGGCTGAAGATGGTTGCGGGCCGCTCACGGCAGCTTGTCGTAGCCCTCGCCGAAGCCGTTGAGGCTGATCGGAAAGCCGACCCCTTCCTCCGCGTTTTGGAACACGAAGAAGGTGGCGGTCTGCCCATTTCGCATCCTGTCAAGGACGGCGTCGTCGATGGGCACTTCGACGAAGCAGCCGGGCGCCATGCAGCGCACGAAACCGACCCGGCCGACATTCGCATCGTCGATCTTGAGCCACAGTCCGTTCGGCAGATAGATTCCGAGCGGCACCCGCACCCGCAACAGGCGTGCCTGCGGGGTTGCGGATTTGAACACCATAACCGTGAGGCCGACACTGGGTCGATCTTCGGCGACCACGCTCTGATACAGCGCGCATTGCTCGGCCGGCGAGCCGGCCGGTGTTTCGCAGCGGATCTGCCAGTCGCCGTGAATCGATCGGATCGCCTCTTGCGCCGAGCCGGCCGGCGGGACCGCCGTAACCACTCCCATTGCGATCCACGTAAAGACCGCGGTGCCACCGGGTGTCCGTTGCCGAGGCATGAAGCGCCGTTCCCATATGGCGCGCCGTTTAGCCGAATCCCGCCCAGCCAACCGCGCCTGCCTTACGGCAGCTTATCATATCCGTCGCCGAAGCCCTTCAGGCTGATCGGAAAGCCGATCCCCTCCTCCGGAGTTTGGAAAATATAGAACATCGCGGTCTGGCCGCTGCGCAGTTTGGTCAGCAGCGCATCGTCGATCGGCACCTCGGCGTAACAGCCGGGCGGCAGGCAGCGCACGAAACGGACGCGGCCGACATTGGTCTCATCGATTTTCAACCCGAGGTCGGTTGGCAGAAAAATTCCGAGCGGCGCACGCACCCGCATCAGGCGTGCTTTCTGGTCGGCGGTCTTGAGTACCAGCACGGTGAGGCCGACATTGCCCCGGTCTTCGGCGACCACGCTTTGGAAGAGCGCGCATTGCTCGCCTTGCGCACCCGCCGGCCGTTCGCAGCGAATCTGCCAGTCGCCGTGCACGGACCTTACGGCGCCTTGGGCATGGGCCGTGACGGGGGCCATGATCGCCGCCGCCAGCCATGACAAGACGGAGGCGACGACCCATCCGCTCGGGCCTCGACCCAGCGGCGGTTGCGGTGTCATCTTCATGATGCCATCCTCCGAATGTTCGGCGACCCGCCGGTGTTTTTTGGCCGAGGCCATGATGCCGATGCATTGCCCGCCTGCAAGCCGCGTGGCCGTCCGTATTTACCACGACCTGCCGCTAGAGCGTCCGTCCGTTCAAATCGCAAAATCATGCTGCCAGGCACATTGCGAGTGCGGCGGAATTGTGGTTCATGGCGCCTGCGTGTTCCGGCCGCGCTGCCCCGAGCAGGAATTCGCCCGCCGTGGCCCCCGCTGCGGCAGAATGCCCAAATCGCACCTTAATTCGCGGAGCTATGATGCCGGCCGCGCACGCGCGACCGCCATCCAAGGAGCTGAGACGACAATGCCGGTGTTCTTGCGAACGATAGTTATTGCGGCGCTGGCCGCAGCCTTGCTCTTGCCCGAGGGTGCGGCGTTTGCCGGTTTGGGGCAGCCCTCGCCCTGGCAGATCGGGCTGCAGCAAGCGGGAAGCCCGGTCATGGAGGACGTGGTGGGCTTCCACACCTTCGTGTTGTGGATCATCACGGGCATCACGGTGTTCGTCCTGGGGCTGCTGATCTACGTGATGATCAAGTTCAACGCCGCCGCCAATCCGGTGCCGTCGCGCACCACCCACAATACGCTCGTCGAGGTGTTGTGGACCGTCATTCCGGTGGTGATCCTTGTCATCATCGCGTTGCCGTCGTTCCGCATCTTGTTTTTCCAGCTCAACACGCCGCCCGCCGATCTGACCATCAAAGCGACGGGCGTGACCTGGAACTGGAAATACGATTATCCGGATAACGGCGATTTCGAGTTCGATTCGCTCATGCTCCAGGACAAGGAGCGCAAGGCCGACCAGCCGCGCCTGCTGTCGGTCGATAATGAGATGGTGGTGCCGGTCAATAAGGTGATCCGGATGCAGGTCACCGGATTCGACGTGATCCATTCGTTCACGGTGCCGTCCTTCGGCATCAAGATCGATGCCATTCCGGGGCGGTTGAACGAAACCTGGTTCAAGGCCACCAAGGTGGGCTGGTACTACGGGCAGTGTTCGGAACTGTGTGGCAAGGATCATGCTTTCATGCCCATCGCGGTGCGCGTAGTCACCGACGCCGAGTTTGCCACCTGGGTCGAGGAGGCGAAAAAGAAGTTCGCCAGCAACGGAACGCCGGACGGGGTTGTAACTGCGAGCTTATCGGCTCAATAGCTCCGCCAACCCTCGATCGCGCGCCACCACGGCGCCGGGTCATCGAAGACACCTGAGGAAGATACGATGGATAACCACGCGACCGCGCACGCAGTCCCCCACGGCGACCACGGTCATCCGACCGGCTGGAGACGCTTCGTCTATTCGACCAATCACAAGGACATCGGTACGATGTACCTGGTGTTCGCCATGATGGCCGGCGTCATCGGCGGGGCGATGTCGATCGCGATCCGGTTGGAGTTGCAGGACCCGGGCCTGCAGATTTTCCACAACACCCAGACCTACAATGTGTTCACCACGGCGCATGGCCTGATCATGATCTTCTTCATGGTGATGCCGGCGATGATCGGTGGGTTCGGCAACTGGATCGTGCCGTTGATGATCGGAGCGCCCGACATGGCGTTTCCGCGCATGAACAACATTTCGTTCTGGCTGCTGCCGGCCTCCTTCGCCCTGCTGCTGACATCGGCCTTCGTTGAAGGCGCGCCGGGTTCGAACGGTGTCGGGGCCGGCTGGACCATCTATGCGCCGCTGTCGTCGCTGGTGGGCCATCCGGGACCGGCGGTCGATTTCGCGATCCTCTCGCTGCATCTCGCCGGCGCCTCCTCGATCCTCGGCGCCATCAACTTTATCACCACGATCTTCAACATGCGCGCGCCCGGCATGACGCTGCACAAGATGCCGCTGTTCGTGTGGTCGATCCTGGTGACGGTGTTCTTGCTGCTGCTTGCCCTGCCGGTGCTGGCGGGCGCCATCACGATGCTGCTCACCGACCGTAATTTCGGCACCGCCTTCTTCGATCCCAACTACGGCGGCGATCCGGTCCTGTTCCAGCACTTGTTCTGGTTCTTCGGACATCCGGAAGTCTACATCCTGATCCTGCCGGGCTTCGGCATTGTGAGCCAGATCATCGCCACCTTCAGCCGCAAGCCGGTGTTCGGCTATCTCGGCATGGCCTATGCGATGGTGGCGATCGGGGTGATCGGCTTCGTGGTGTGGGCGCACCATATGTATACGGTCGGCATGTCGAGCGGCGCGCAAGCGTATTTCGTCGCCGCCACGATGGTGATTGCGGTGCCTACGGGGGTGAAGATCTTCTCCTGGATCGCCACCATGTGGGGCGGCTCCATCGAGTTCAAGACCCCGATGCTGTGGGCGATCGGGTTCATCTTTCTGTTCACGGTCGGCGGCGTCACCGGCGTCGTGCTGGCGAATGCCGCGATCGACCGCGTCCTGCAGGAAACCTACTACGTGGTGGCGCATTTCCACTACGTGCTGTCGCTCGGCGCCGTGTTTACGATCTTTGCCGGCTGGTACTACTGGTTCCCGAAGATCACCGGCTACATGTACGACGAGCGGATCGGCAAGCTGCACTTCTGGGTGACGTTCGTGGGTGTGAACTTGGTGTTCTTCCCGCAGCACTTCCTCGGCCTGGCCGGCATGCCGCGCCGCTATGTTGACTATCCGGATGCGTTCCACGGTTGGAACATGATCTCCTCGTTCGGCTCCTACATTTCGGCCGTCGGCGTCGTGATCTTCTTCTACGGCATGGTGGTTGCGTTCCGGCGCAAGGAACGCGCGGCCAACAATCCGTGGGGGCCGGGCGCGACCACGCTCGAATGGACGCTGTCCTCGCCGCCGCCGTTCCACCAATTCGAAGTGCTGCCGCTGATCAAGTGAGGGCGTCGGTGACCTCGTCCACCTTCCCGACGCGGCCTTGGCCGCGTCGGTGTCTCGTCCGCTAAGGACGCCGGGCGCAACCGGCCATGATTGAGTCGATAAGGTAATGTCAAACATCTCTGCCGCCGGACCGACACCCGCAACCGCGGGTTTTGCCATCAGCGAAGCTTCGGTCGGCGACTATGTGGTGCTCATGAAGCCGCGGGTGATGTACCTCGTGGTTTTCACCGCGTTCGTCGGGCTGATGGTGTCGCCCGGCCAATTCCATCCGGTGCTGGGATTTGCGGCCCTGTTGTGCATCACGATCGGGGCAGGCGCTGCGGGCGCGCTCAACATGTGGTTCGATGCCGATGTCGATGCCGTGATGACGCGCACCGCACAGCGGCCGATTCCGGCGCGGCGGGTACTGCCCCGGGAGGCGCTGGCCTTCGGCATGACGTTGGCGATCGGTTCGGTCGCGGTGCTGGGGCTCGTCGCCAATTGGCTGGCCGCCGCGCTCCTGGCCTTCACGATTTTCTTCTACGTAGCGATCTACACGATGCGGCTGAAGCGTTGGACGCCGCAGAACATCGTCATCGGCGGCGCTGCCGGCGCGTTTCCGCCGATGATCGGATGGGCCGCCGCCACCGGCGCGATCGGGCTCGAATCCGTTCTGATGTTCCTGATCATCTTCTTCTGGACGCCGCCGCATTTCTGGGCGCTGTCGCTGTGGCGGGCGGAGGATTATGCCCGCGCCGGCATCCCGATGCTCCCCGTCGTTGCCGGCTATCGGGAAACACGGCGGCAGATCCTGATTTATTCGGTTGCCCTGGTGCCGATCGGCGCCGCACCGTGGCTGTTCGGTTATGCCGGCTTGATTTACGGCGCGGCCGCGGTTGTGGCCGGTGCCGAGATGGTGCGGTTGGCGGTGGCGATCGTTCGGCTGGGCGAGGCCGATATCGGCCATCGGGCCGCCAAGCGGTTGTTCGGCTTTTCGATCCTTTATCTCTTTTCGTTGTTCGCCGTGCTGCTGATCGACGACCGGTTGGGCGCTCCGGGGCGCATCCTGTTGTGGGGAGCCTGATGCCGGCATGGAAGACAATGGCCAGGAGGGCATCGTCCTCACGGAAGAGCAGAAGCGCCGCCGCCGCGCACGATCGATCGCGATCGCGCTCGCACTCGGCGCGCTGATGCTGTTGTTCTACATAGTTACCATCGTAAAGCTCGGCCACGGCGTAAACTGGCGGGGGCTTTGAGGAATTGAGGATGCGTCTATGAACGCCAATCTACCGAATCGTCTTCCCGCGCCGCCGGCACGCTCGCGCGACATCACTCTTGCGGTGGCGTGCGGGGTGTTCGTGGCGTTCATGGTCGGTATGTCCTATGCTGCGGTTCCATTTTACAGCTGGTTCTGCCGGGCGACGGGGTTCGGCGGTATCCCGCAGATCGTGAAAGCAGGCCCGGAACAGATATCCGATCGAACGATGACGGTGCGGTTCGACGCCAATGTGGGGGCCGGTCTGCCCTGGCGATTCGAGCCGGAGAAGACCTCCATCGAGCTGAGGCTCGGCGAGGTGGTGACGATATACTATACGGTAACCAATCTATCGGACCATGACACCGCCGGACAGGCCGCGTATAACGTGGCGCCGACCACGGTGGGCAGTTACTTCGACAAGATCAACTGCTTCTGCTTTACCGAGCAGCGTCTAGCGCCGCACGAGAAACGCGAGATGGCGGTGGTGTTCTATGTGGACCCGGCGCTGATCCAAGACTCCGATCAGGACAGTCTCAACACCATCACGCTGTCCTACACGTTCTTTGCGCTCCGGCCGTCGCGGCCGGGCGTCGCGGACCGTGCAGCGCCCGCCGGGACCGGGCCGAAAATCTAGGTCGGGACCGGCATGACATAGCGCAAGGTCTGCTCGGGTAACCGGGCATCTAGAATCAACATCGGATCAGCGCCGCGGGGGTGTTGCATCCAACGACGGAAGTACGAGACGGGAGACTCAAAATGGCCGACGCGCACGCGAAGCATCACGACTATCACCTGGTTGATCCGAGCCCGTGGCCGGCGTTCGGCTCGGTGTCGGCCTTCATCATGGCGGTCGGGGCGGTCAGCTGGATGCACCATTCCTTCCAGGCAGCGCCTTTGGTATTCGGCGTCGGTGCCATCGGGGTGCTGTACACCATGCTGGCATGGTGGACCGATGTGGTGAACGAAGCCGAGCATGGCGGGTTCCACAGCCGCGTGGTGCAGATTTCACACCGCTACGGCATGATCCTGTTCATCGCGTCCGAAGTCATGTTCTTCGTGGCATGGTTCTGGGCCTATTTCTCCACCGCCCTGTTTCCGAACGACATCCACCAGGTGATGCGCGCCGATTTCCTCGGGCACGAATGGCCGCCGAAAGGGATCCAAACCTTTGATCCGTGGCATCTGCCGCTCCTCAATACCTTGATTCTCCTGACCTCCGGCACGACGGTCACCTGGGCGCATCATGCGCTGCTGCATAATGATCGGCAGGGCCTCAAATGGGGGCTCATCCTCACCATTGCGTTGGGTTTGAGTTTCACTTGCGTGCAGGCTTATGAATACTCCGAGGCGCCGTTCCACTTCTCGGAGAACATCTACGGGGCGACATTCTTCATGGCGACGGGGTTCCACGGCGCCCATGTCATCATCGGCTCGATCTTCCTCATCATCTGCCTGATCCGGGCACTGGCGGGCCAATTTACCCCGAAACAGCACCTGGGCTTCGAATTCGCCGCTTGGTACTGGCACTTCGTCGACGTGGTGTGGCTGTTCCTGTTCGCCTGCATATATGTCTGGGGCTCCGGGGCGTCGCACGCCGCCGCGCACTAGCCTCGCGTGTAGGATGGAAATGGCGCGATGTCTTCGCGCCGTCCTGGCTTACCCGACGAGCTTCGTTCTACCGGGGGCGGCACTGTCCGCCCTTTCGGTTTTTTCAGGAGGCGCAGATGGCACAGGAATGCTCCTACCCTCCGGTGTCGCCGCTTTACGCCGGCCTGATGTGCCGGTGCCCGCGCTGCGGCAAGGGACGGCTGTTTCGCGGCTTTCTGAGCCTGCCGGACCGTTGCGAGGTTTGCGGGCTCGACTATGCGTTCATCGACGCCGGCGACGGGCCGGCCGTGTTCGTCATCTTCTTTTCCGGATTCGTGGTCGTCGGCAGCGCCTTGCTGGTCGAAGCGATGTATCAGCCGCCGTTCTGGCTCCACGCCCTGTTGTGGGGCCCGCTGATCCTGCTCACCACGCTGGGGCCGCTACGCCCCTTCAAGGGGCTGCTGGTCGCCCTGCAATATCATCACAAGGCCGCCGAAGGCCGCCTGGAACGCAGGCCGGGGGGTTGATGGCCCCGCTTCCGGCAAGCTCCGTGATACCCGGATCGGCATCCCGATGGCACGGCGTGGTGGTGCCGAGCCTCGCCGCCGCAGTGGCGCTGGCGATCCTGATTTCGCTCGGTCTGTGGCAGCTCGAGCGCAAGGCCTGGAAGGAGGCGCTGATCGAGACGCTCGAGCAGCGGCTGTCGGCGCCGCCGGTCGCCTTGCCGCCGTCCGCCGAATGGGCTCGGCTCACGCCGCGCGGAGGATGAGTTCCGCCGGGTGAAGTTACGTGCCGAATTTGCCAACGACCGCGAGGTGCTGGTCTATACCGGCGGTTCGACGCTGCGGGAGACGAGCGGCGGCCCCGGCTATTGGATATTCACCCCGGCGCGTCTCGCGGACGGCGCCGTCGTGCTGGTCAATCGCGGCTTCGTGCCGGAGGGCAAGCAGACGCACGCCGCGCGCCCCGATAGCCTGATCGACGGCCCGGTGGAGCTGGTCGGCGTCCTGCGCTGGCCCGAGCGGCCGGGGCTGTTTACCCCCAATCCCAACCCAGCCCGCAACACGTGGTTCGCCCGCGATTCCACCGCGATGGCGGCCGCACTGGGTATCGCTGCGGCCCCATTCTACGTGGAACTGGAAAGCCCCGAGCCGCCGGGCGGGCTGCCGCAGGCCGGCCGGCTTCACCCCACCCTGCCGAACAATCACTTCGGCTACGCGCTGACGTGGCTCGGCCTCGCGGCCGTGTTGGTCGGAGTTTACACGGCATGGCTGTTCGGTGGCTGGCGGCGGCAGGGGGCTGCGATGTAGGGCGGCGGCGAGCTTTTTCGGTTTGCGGTTGAAGAGACCTGCGATCAGCTATAATTGCATCAGTAGAACTCCGGCGGCGGACACGTTAGTCCTCTGGACTCGCGGCCAGTGTTGGTTGCCGCACGAATGGTGCACACATGTCGCACAGAACGGATCGGATGTCTTCGCTATTCGCGATCCTGAGCACGGCTGCATATACCGTAGCGGCCGTCGCGTACCTCACCTTGGCTGTTGAAACGTTCGCACCCAAATTTTGGAGCAATGTCTTGAATGTCTTGGCGGTCTTTCACGTCGGCTGATCTTTTCCATGGGATCGCTGACATCCTTGCTGACGACCGATAGCGCGCAGTGGTACGAAACCTTGCCATTCGTGATCGGCTTTTTATTTGTACTCATCGAATTGGTCATCCGCATCGTGAGAGATAGACGCCCGTATTTTAGTGCCCCTGCGCTTGCATATATGCTGAGCGAACGCATTACCGTTTGCATCATACCCATGTACGGGATGGCGCTTGCCTTCGACCACGCGCTTGCCACAGCGATCACGGACAAGAACAGCAAGGTGCTCGTTGTGGCGATGTTTGTAGCCTTCACCACCCTCATCATTCACATTTTCGAGGGATGGTTCGCAGACTCACAAAATAAAAGGTAAAGCTTCGAAGTCGCGCCTACACCGACCCCGCCGGCGTCGGGTAGCTCGCCATCATCTCATCCACCAGCCCGGTGCAGGCCGGCCAATCGAAGGTGCGATACGCGTGTCCGCGGGTGACGAACGACGCACCGGCGTAGAACATTTCATATTGGACATGGCGGGAGGCGAATTCCGATCCGAGCGCGTCCCAGGCCAGCTTGAAGAATTTTACCCGTTCCCGCGGCGCGAAGGCGGGCGAGCTCTGGGTTTTGTCGATCAGCCCGGCGATGAGCGGGTTGGCAAAATCCGCCACGCCTGAAGGCAGCATGATCAGCCCGCCGCCGGCCAGCTCCCGAATCGCGGTGATCACTTTCGGATAGAGCTGCTGGGTCAGGGTCTGGGCCGAATAGAGGAGGTGCCGGTCGGGCACGAAATAGCCGCCGGCTGCGCGCCCCTTGGCCTCCATGCCATGGAGCAGGCCGTCCACCAGCCCGACCTCGGCGGCGATCTGGCCGAGCGTTTCGCGCACCTGCGGAAATCCGATGATGCCATTGGCCTCGGCGATGCGGTGCGCGAGCCCGGCCAGGAACCGCATCTTCACCACCAGCCGGATCTGGCACTGATAGTTCTGGTACACATGCGCCGGGGTGGCGTGGAACTGTTTTTGTACCATCTCGATGTTCTGATTCACGAACACACGGTCCCAAGGCACCTTCACATCGTCGAAATACAGCACCGCATCGTTTTCATCGAACCGGCTCGACAGCGGATTGTCGAATTCCGAGCCGGCGTCTTCCTCGTAGGATTTGCGCGACAGCACCCGCAAACCCTTCTGGTTCACGGGAACCGCGAACGACACCGCCTGCTTCTCGTCGCCCGCGACCAGCGGCTGGATACAGGTCACCAAGACTTCGTTCGCCATGATGCTCGAGGTCGCCAGCATCTTGGCGCCCCGGATGGTCAGGCCATGGCCATCCTCATCGACCACGCCGGCCGCAAGGTGCGGGTCGGCCTGCCGGTGCGCCGGCTGCGAGCGGTCGGCCTGCGGGTTGATGATCACGTAGGTGAGGAAGAGGTCGTGGTCGCGCGCGTAGGCATAATAGTCGCGCAGGGCGCCGGCCCGCTTGCGATCATAAGCCTCGAACAGGTCGAGCCCCATCACCATGCCGCCGATGCACGACGCCACATGATCGGGTGAGCGCCCCATGAAGCCGAAATGCAGGCCCGCCCAGGTCTCGAGTGCGCGCCGCCGTTCCAGCAGTTCCGAATAGCTGCCCGGCAGCTGCCAGCACCGGTTGATGCGGCGCCCCGTCGCCGGACTGGCAAACGTCATGGCTTCGATGTGGTCGGGCTGCGACTGGAAGTCATAGAGCGCGGCGGCGGAAGCCACCGCATTGCGAAACGCTCTATGGGATGTCACGTCGGCGACACGCTCGCCATGAATAAAAACATCGCGTTGGTCGCGCAGGCTCGCGATATGATCGTGGCCCGTCTTCACTGGAATCATCTCTATACCGTCCCTGTGCGACCGGCCGTGTCGCCTCCACCCTTCGGCGGAGGTGAACGACACGAAAGTATCATTGCGGAAGACCGGAGGAAACCGGCCAAATGTCCTGCGTCAAAGATGCGGCTGCGATTCGCTGGCGGTTGACGGGTCTATTATGTTACGATTGCGTATGTGGGGTTGCGTCGTCAAATCGCATCGTGGGGAATGAGCGGATGACTGCAGGAAAAAATAGGGTTGACGCCAGGTCGCTGGCGAGCGGCCGGTTTACGGTAAAAGCGCCGCGGTGCCTAAGCTTCATCCCTCTCGTTACCATGATTTAGGACCATCAACGACGCCACGAACGGACCGGCAGCTTTCATGGATACGATTCTCGTCAAACTCTTGGCTGCGTTTTTGACGCTTAGCCAGGTGGCCACGCGGCCCGATTCGATCAAGACCACGTTCGACCCGGTGCGCGATGTCCCCCAGGTCGCGCAGATTATGCGCGATGGCTGCGCTCACATGCGCCGCGCCTTCGATGTGGAATCGATCGATCTCGACGACCTCATCAAGACCGCGATGGACGATCCGGAAGCGATTTCGACCGATGTCAAGGCCCTCCATGGGCTGAAATTCGATAGCTTGATCGCCGTGTACCGGCAGTTCTGCAAGAACGAAACCATCCCCAATTCGCCGGTCGATCTCGGCGAGGTGATCCGCTTCTACGATGCCGCGGTCGCGGACCTGCCGGACCAAAATCGCCTCAAGGGAGCCCGGCTTGCCGGCAATGCCGGCATTCTCGACGGCAGAGGTGAACGCTTCGCCGACTTGACCGAGAGTAACCGCCGTATTTGGGTGCCGCTAAAGGACATTCCGGTTCCTGTGCAGAAGGCCTTCATCGCGGCCGAGGACAAGCGCTTCTATGAGCATAAAGGCATCGACGAGCGCGGCCTGATTCGCGCCATGGTGACCAACCTGGCGAGCCCCGGCCGGCCGCAGGGCGGTTCGACCATTACCCAACAGGTGGTGAAAAATCTGCTGGTCGGCGACGACGTCACCTATGAACGCAAAATGCGGGAGATGATCCTGGCGGCGCGGCTGGAACGCACCCTGTCGAAGTCGGAGATTCTCGAACTCTACCTCAATTCGATTTATCTGGGCCGCGGTGCGTGGGGCATCGAACTGGCGGCGCGCAATTTCTTCGGCAAATCCGCTTCCGCGCTGACGCTCCAGGAGGGTGCCATGCTGGCCGGCCTGCCCAAGGGACCCACCTATTACGGTCCCGATCGGCATCCCGACCGCGCGCGGGAGCGGCTCGCCTATGTGCTGAGCCGCATGCAGGAGGACGGTGATCAAGGGACTGGCGCGGTAGATGGCAGCGCCGTCGTGCTGCCGCGCATGGTCGCCTACACGCCGCCGGCGCAGCGGGATTCCGGCTATTACTTTCTCGACCATATATCGCGCGAGGCACGAACTGCCGCCGGCATCGGGTTGCTCGGCGCGTCGGCCACGACGGTACGCACGACGATCCGGCCGGAGCTGCAGCGCGCGGCCGAAGCAGCCCTGCAGGAAGGCTTGGCACAATACGAAATCCGCAATGCCCGCACCGAATGGCACGGCCCCGAAGCCAACCTCGCCGAAGCGATCCGGCGCATCGAGGCCGCGCGCCTGACAGCAGTAGCGGAACCGGCGGCGCCGTTCGAAGCGAAACCGCCGGCTGTGGATCCGTTTCGGGCACGCGCCGGGGCAGCGGCAGCGCCTGCGGGCGCGCGTCGCGCCGGCGGCCCACCGGCCGCCACGCCGCCGGCCAACAGGGTCAAGCCGGCTTGGCAGCAGGCGCTCGCGGCCGCGCGGCTACCGCTTTACGATGTGCACTGGACGCCCGCCGTCGTCCTCGCGGCGGGTGGATCGCGGGTTGGGCTTGCGGACGGCCGCGTGCTGCCGCTGTCGTCGGTCGGACGGGCCGGACGGCGCGGCCTAAGCCTTTACGACGTGGTGCTGGTGAAGCTTGTCGATCAGGGCAAGCAGGCTTACGCCGACCTGCGCGTGCGGCCCACGGTCCAGGGTAGTGCCGTCGTCCTCGACAACAAGACGGGCGCCATTCTGGCGATGGTCGGCGGCTTCTCGTATCCGATGAGCCAGCTCAATCGGGTTACTCAGGCAGTCCGTCAGCCAGGCTCCTCGTTAAAGCCGTTCACTTATCTGGCGGCGTTGCGTGCCGGCCTTCAACCCAATACGCTGGTGCGTGACGAACCTTTGACGCTGCCGCCGATCGGCTACGCGTCCCGCGTGCGCGAGAAGGATTATTGGTCGCCCAAGAATGCGGATGGCGGCGGCAGCGGTATCACCACGCTGCGGCGCGGCCTGGAAAACTCGAAAAACCTCGTTACCGCGCACCTGCTCGATGGTGGCATCGACTCCGACCCGAGCCAAAGCCTATCCCAGGTCTGCGAACTGACAAGGGATGCGCAAATCTATCGGGAATGCGTCCCATATTATCCCTTCGTGCTCGGCGCCCAGCCGGCCCGGTTGATCGACCTGGCGGCTTTTTATACGGCGATCGCGACCGAGGGCCGGCGACCGACGCCCTATGGCATCGAATCGATCGAACAAAATGGCCGTGCGATCTATACGCACAAGCCGGAGGTGAAATGGCTTGCCTCGGGCGATCGGCCGGCGTTCTTCCAGCTGCGTACCATGTTGCAGGGCGTGGTAGCGCGCGGTACCGCGCGGGCGATCGGACATCTGTCATCCTTCGTGGGAGGCAAGACCGGTACCAGCGATGACGAGAACGACGCCTGGTTCATCGGCTTCACCAACGATGTGACGATCGGCGTATGGGTTGGTTACGATAACGCCGAAGGTATTCGAAGAACGCTCGGCCACGGCGAAACCGGCGGCCACCTGGCGGTGCCGATCTTCGAACGGATCGTCCAGGCGACGTGGGCGAGCTACGCCGGCAAGACCCCGCTCAACCCGCCCTCGCCCGAAGCCAGGAAGGAGCTGGTGGCGATGACGATCGACCTCAACAGCGGGAATCAACTAAGCGAACGCGGCGGCCGCGGGTTTACGGAATATTTTCGCGCACGGCACGGACGGGTGGAGGAGACCCAGTACCAGCTGGTCTCGCGCGATGACGTCGGCGACAATGATGATGATGACGATAACGAAGTCAGGTACCGGCCGAGCCCGCCGGTACACCGCCGGGTTATCGCACCCAGGCCGGCGGCCGGCTATTATGCCGCCGGAGCGGGGAGCTACACCAACGCTCCGCCGGCGGGCGGCTTATTTGCCGGAGGTCTGTTCGGCGGCTTGTTCGCGCCACCGCAACGCCAAGCCCCTGCCTATTACGGCGCATATGGGGATCAGCGCCAGCGCGGCGACGACCGGCGCTGGACGCAGCCGCGCCGGGTCGACCCGGATGTATTATGGCAACGCTATTGAGGCGCTATCGGTACCACGATCAGGACGGTGATCCGATGACAATAAACAGCCTCGCCGCTGCGTGCGCCGCCGCGATCTTTGGGGTCGTGGCGCTGGCGGCCGGGGCGACGGTCGGCGTACAGGCGCAGGAATTCCAGATGCAGGAAGTTCCGGCGCTGGCGCCGCTCGCCGGCGCACTGGCGCCGCGAACCATCATGTTTACCGATCACCGCAAGGACGATATCGCGGATCCAGCCACCGGACTCGTGCGTTTCGCGGATTGGGAACGCGCCCGCCCGCAACAGAAGCAGCTGCTAAGCCTGTTCCCCGGGTTCGAAGAACCGACGGTCGCCAGTACCGAAGCGGGGTCGAAAACCCGCAAACGCCGGCTGCATGTCTATATCGCGGAGGCACGCTTTGCGTTGGCGAAACCCGCGGCATCGATCGACCTGGCAAAAACCATCTCGTTGCCGATGATCGAACAGCTCGACTCTTCCATCAAACATCGCCTGATCGCCGCCGCCGATGCCATTCCCAACAAGGAGCAAAAGTCACCCAACCGCAACCCCGCGCGGGCGTGGTGCGAGGGCGGCAACCTGATCTGCATCCAGTCGAAATACCAGCTTGAGGGGCGCCTCCCGCTCGGCATCGCGCTGGTCAACAAGCTGCGCGAAAGCCATCGGCGAATCTACGATTTCATGGAATTCCAAAGCGAGCTGCGCCTGATCCCGCAAGCCGAGATCAATCCGGCTGTCCTCACCAAGGCCACCGGAATCGACGCGCCGATCGCGGGCGCGATCGAGCAGAATATTTTTTACGTCAACCAGGTCATGCAATTCGGCAAATTCCTGGCGGTGCTGCAGCCCGATCCGGCCGACGCCAAACGTTCGATCGCAACCGTTTTCATCTCGCTCGCGGTCGACAGCGAGCTGTTCGAGAAGAAGAAGGAACTCGAACATGTGCCGATCCTGCGCAATCTGGTGCCCGCGCAGGTGCTCGCCGGCAACAGCTCGTTCAATACCGGCAACTCGATCAGCGGCGGCCTGCCGAAATACGCCCGCACCCGCGTCAAGGCGGTGGCGGCGATGTTCGACAAGTGACGGACCACGGCTGCGGTCGCGCCGAGTCATGCCGGTGAGCTCCATTCTTTGGTACTTCCCGGCGTGTCCTCAGGACGGGATTACGTAAGAAGGGCAAAGGTCGTGGCGGCCCATTCGTCATCGCCGGGCTTTCTCGTTCAGCAAGACATGGTGTGCCGATTATCGAGATGGCCGGGACAAGCCAGAACAAGCCCGGCCATGACCCGTGGCAAACGCCACCACTTTTGCCCCTCTTACGGGATTACGGGTTGGGCTTTTGCGTAAACTTGTGAATCCTGCGGCCACGGTTCTCGGCGACGTAAAGATTGTTTTGCGAGTCCACGGCGATGCTGTGAGGCTGATTGAACTGGCCCGGCAGATTGCCGATCTGGCCGAGCGTTGAGACGATCTTGCCGGACTGGCGCTCGACGATGTCGATGCGGGAATTGTTCTGGTTCACCACGAACATGAAGGTCTGCGCAGGATCGCGGGAGAAAGCGAGCGCAACGGTGGCACCGCCGCTCTGCTCGATCTTGCCGCCCGCCGGCACGGTCGCGGGCTGCCACGGGTAATCGATGGTCCTCTTGAAATTCCCCATCTTGTCATAGGCCCGTATCTGATTGCCGTAGCGATTGCAGACGTAGACTGTGCCGTCATTCGCGAACGCCATGCAGTGTACCGAGTCCATGCCGGTGATCCGCCACTGGCGCAGGAAATTGCCGTTCGCATCAAGCACCAGGACGCGGCTGTTGCCGCCGCGGCTTTCACCGTCGGCGATATAGATGTCGCCGTTCTGCCGATCGACCTGAATGCTCGCGGGCGAGGTGAAACGGGCGGCGTTCGAGTTGAGCGGCGTGCCTTTGATGGTGCCGTCGGAAGTGTCGAACACTCCCTTGCGGCCGATCTGCTGGAGCAGCCTGCCGTCATGGGTGTATTTTTGTATCATGGCGCCCGGCGAGCTTGCGATCCAGACATTGTTGTCCGGATCGAAATGGCAGGTGTGCAGCCGAAATTGGATCGGACCATTACGCAGGCCCGCGACCGTACCCTCGATGAGATCGGGATCGCCCCAGGAACGAACCACCTTGCCGGTCGGGTCGAGCTCGATCATCAGCGGCGCCGGATGCCCGGAATTGAGTTCGCCATCCAACACGTCCTGGCGATTGAGAAGGAGCACATGGTCCTGCGCATCGATGCAGTGGCCGCCGAAACCGCCCGTGACCCACAGGTCCGGGAACGGCTGCGGGAAGGTGACATCGACCTCGTAGTGCGGCGGCGCGATGCCTTGCGCCCAGGAATAAGCGACACCCCACGGTGAAAGCGCCCAAAGATACGCCGCGAGAGCCACGGCTATCTGGCAACCAAATACCGCGATTGCAAGAGCTGCTACACGCTCACGCCGTCTCATATCCGCCCCCGCTCTCATATTGCCGACACGAACCCCGAGATGAAGCAACGGCTACTCCGGAGGCCTGGGTGTCTATCATTCCTTGCGTTTCTGGTCGCAGCGTTCGGCTAAGTCCTGTGTCTCGCCTCCTTGATGAAGGCGAGGACGTTGCTGACGCACTCGTCGGCATTCGCGGCGGCGATATGGTAGGCATCGCTCCGCAGAACCACCAGCCGCGAAGTGGGAATGAGCGTCTGGTACTGCCGTGCCTTTTCGACCGATTGCGGCTGGCCGCGGTCGGCCGTCATAAGCAGTGTCGGCGCCTTGATCCGCTGCAGGACGCCGTTTTTCGCCAGGTCCGCCTTGGAAGCCGCGGCGAGCAGACCCTTGGTCGGGATTTCCGGCGCCGTCGCAAACATGTTCTCCCAAAAATCGACCATCTGTTTCGAAGCGGCCGAGCCAAGCCTGGCGCGCTGCGCCGAGGAGACGGGGACGGCGTTCACGGAGTCGGGACCGCCCGCATTCGTCACCGCCGCCGGCACATGGACGACCGATAGCGTGCGGGTGCGCGCGGGATAATCGGCGGCGAACTGCATCGCGATCGCGCCGCCGGCCTTGGCGCCGATGATGTGCGCGGATTGAGCCCCCGCCTTATCGAGAACCTGCGCTACGAAACCCGAAAGGCCGGGCAGCGACCATTCAAAACCCGAAGGGATACGCGATCGGCCGAACCCAGGCAGGTCGGGCCGCAGCACGCGAAATTCCTGCGCCATGCGCGGCATCCATGCGTACCACACGATGCTCGATTCGGCGTTGCCGTGAATCAGGATGGCGGTTTCGGGCTTGCGCCAGGGCTCGCCGAAGCAGTCGTCACGGTAGAAGTAATCCTCTGCGGCTGCGTTGCTCGCGGGCGCGCCCTGCGCGCGCGCCCGCACCGGGCCGAGCGCACCGACACCCGCCGAAACGCCCACCGCGGCCGCCGTGCTTGCGCCAAGCTGCAGCACGTCGCGACGAGAACCTGTGGCAGCCATGGCTTCCCTCCCGCCTCGTTTTGGGGCAGACCGGCGCCACCGGAACATGGTCCGCGCCAGCCGGTCGATTGTCGATCCGGTAGAAATTTACGTGGCACCCGTTACGCTTGTCAAATGCGTGACCAACGCCATTGCAGGCCTTGCGGATGGGTTCTGGCCAAGGTCGGAGCCTTCAATCGTTTACTGTGCAATCTGGTTGGCGGCCGCGCCCACGAATGGCAGCGAGTCACCCCGGCTGTGGGCTTGAACTTTAGCCAGCACGTTTGCTGGCTGATATAGACGACCGGCTTTCGCCGCGATTATTCTTGGCTGAATACGTCTGTCTCGGACCGCCGATGCAGCCTTAAGTGCGATCGTAGTGTCGCCGATGCGACCGGGCTGCACGTATTCGGGCTGCCAAATCCGCGTCGCCGCATGTCAAGTTTCATATATGGCGACGAGGACGATGTGCGCGAAGTTGACGCACACCTTTCGGCTAACTCGACGATACAGGAAAGGAAACGCGCTCA